>CAVTUR010000010.1:0-634000 GCA_963737945.1 Blastocatellia bacterium
ACTTTGGCCAATTTAGATAACGCGGAGGAGAGCGCATTTGCGGATAAACAGATACGACGGCGATTTTTCTTACTGTCTCGGCTTGGCCGTGACCGTAAAGAAATTGATGCACCCCGTGTTTTGCGCCTCGAACTATCGCTAACCCATTCAAATTTTGGCCAAAGTCGAGCTCAGCTCGCGCGTTTGAAATGGCAGCGGCAGAAAAAGTTCGAGTGTAAGTATGCCATATGCAATCTTTGCTAGCGGTGACCTAGGTCACCGCTTTTTCAGAGTGCGGATCGCGGCAAGGCAAGAAGACGGCTCCGAGATCGACCGCCGCTTTCGGCTCAAGCGCCTCATCGGCGGCGCGCCGCGCAGATCGTAAACCCGTAAGAGGGGCAAAAGTCGGGGCAGTCAGGCGGTGGCGCAACGATGCCTGACGATTGCTGGCAAGTATGGGACCTCGGGCTGGTTTGGCACTGCCAGGCGTGAGCCGAGGTAATCCCAGAAGGCGAAGCCGAGTTTTGCGCAAGTCTTGCTGAGGCCGAGGAAGGCGTCACGGCAGTCGCGACCGTGTCGCTCCTTGTGCCGCCGCTGACCTTTCGCTTGGTGACACCGCGCAGCAATCCCCGGCTGCGCGTTCCGACTATCAGGGTTTTGTCAATCAAGGCGAGGCTGGTTAGCCGAAGAGGTGCGTGGCCCCGTGATTCAATGGTGAGCAGCGGATGGTCTTCGGGTTTGATCTTATGAAGCGCTGAAGAGCCGTCAGGGGCAGTTGCGCAATCAAAGATCTCGCCCTGTTCGGTTGTCATCAGCGCGCGGCCGGCTTCAGGAGTGATGATGGCGGTCACTGCGCTGTTCCGCGTTTCCGGTATGGGTTTGATCTCGCCGTTGATCACCCGGGCCGCGCCGGCATCGGTTCCGATCCACAAAACTCCATCGCGATCGAGTTGGAGCGCGAGCACTCGAGCCGCCGCCGGTCCGTCTGTCGCGAGTCTTTGAATGCGTCTCCCGTCGTACTTGACGAGTCCGCTGTCGGTGCCAAACCACATCGTACCGTCCGGACCCTGCTCGATTGCTCGAACGTGATCGGACGGCAGTCCGTGAAACAGGGTGACCGCGCCCCATTGATGTGGATTCGAGCCGGGCGACGCGACGATTGTTCCTGGAACGGCGGAGACGGATGCGGGGCGTGCGACCGCGAAGGCGGCCGCCACAGAGATACCAAGACACCAAGCCACACCAAGGCGCCCTTCGAGTCTTATGGGCTTTGTGGCAAGTTCGGGTCGCAGATCTAAGCATCTCGATTTAAGTGCGGTTCGGCTCGTCCAGGTAGCGCCTGCGGTCTCGTTCAATCCAACTCTCCAACTCCAGGGCCGCCTTTTCAAGTTCATCGCTGTTGAGCAAGCCGCGCCGGAGCGCTTCGAAGAACGCTCGAGTTCGCACGTTGTAGGCAAGCTTGTCATAAGCCTCATTGGGTGTGCCTTCGGGCGAAGACGCGAACAGCTTTTCGTACAGCGTTGCGAGCCGGCTCTCGACTCCGCGAAGACTCAAGCTGCACTTTCGCGCGATGGCCCAGTTCGACAGCCCGAGCGCGAGATAGTACAAGGCCTCGGCTTCAAACTCCGTCAGCAGCGGTCGCTTGAAAGAATCCTTGAACGCCGGGTCGATCATATCCGCGCCGTCTTCGAGCACGGCGGCGACAAAGCGAATAAAGCGAGTCTCGGGATTGTTCTTATGTATAAAGCCGTAGGCGGGAGGCGGCTGAACCGACTTTATGATTTTGCGAATCTCGTTGATGTAAATCTCGTGCGGGAACTGAGTCCAGAAGATTATGCGTGCGGCGGGAAAGCTCCGCCAGATCGTCCGCGCGGCCTTCACACCGGAGAGCCGCGGCATTTGAATATCGAGCACACACAGCTCGGGGCGATGCTTTAGCGCGAGCTCGATGGTCTCTTCGCCGTCCGCAGCTTCGATGACCGGAAGGTGCGTTGTGAACTCGCGCTCCAGAAGCTCGCGCAGGTAGCGTCGTTGAGCGACGTTGTCTTCGGCTATGAGAATTGACACAAACGGTCGCTACTCCTATTTGACGTGGGGCTGGCTGTCGCGCACAAGGGTGACACGATCGCCGTCAACTGCGTACTCTAGATTTCGTTTGCTGCACTCATCGTCCATATCCACTTCCGCTCCTCGGTTAAATAGGTCCATGATCGAGTCACTGTGAAAGGTCAGCCGAAAACCGTCGCCGGTGAATTTGAGATCGTATAAGGGAGGCTCAACGCCCAAATAAATCGTTCGTCGGTCCGACAAGAGGATCCGAGGTTCCTCCGGGTTCGAGCCCGGTCGCAACACCGCGTAACGCAGGCTTTGCCAGTTTGACGTGCACCATGGGTTCACATTGGCGGCGAGGACGAAGAAATCTCCGTGTTCATTTGGTTGTGAAATGCAATATTGAAACTTTCCCTGTGCGCCGCTTATGTCGTCATAGTCGCTCATCTCATCCTGCAGTATTAGATGCCACTGCATGCCGTCGTGCTTGAAAAGGTATAACGACGCATCCTCGCCGCAGAGCACTCCAATACTCGTCGTCACCCCGATCAGATTGTTGATACAGAAGTCCGAATCCGGCCGCTCGACGGTGATGTTGTATATGTCTCCGTAGTCGTAGCCTTTGTCAACTTCGTTCTGGTCGTACACATGGCACAGGGGCTCCTTGACGTCTAAGCCAGAGTGCCTCAATTCCTCGATGACTCGCGCCTCGATCTGCTGAGCGCTCGCGTCGCTGGCCTCTGAGGCCAGAATCTCGCCGATCAGATCACGCAACTGATGTTTGAGCGTCGTCAGCAACGGCTTCGCGGCGGGGGGAATGTTCGCGTCGTAGCTGTCAGTGTGAACTTGCTTTAGCCTGGCGACGGTATGTACGAGCGGACGGAGATCATGGTCGCCGCTGACGGACTTGACGCTCATCCCCATGGTCCCGGTCGGCTGTGCATCTGTCGCACGCTGAGCGTAGGACCCAAGGTTCTGCCCGGGAGCGAGGGCCGCAACCCAAAGCGAACTGATCAGGAGGAGGGGCCCAACGTCGGTTGTTCTCTTCATTGCGACGCCTTTGCAGGAAGTCACGTACAGGAAAACTCCGGTGACCGATGCGAGACTACTACGAGAGGGACTATTGAACACCCCGCCCGCCAAGCTTGCTCACCGCCCCGGCGGAATGACCTCACGCACATAGATACTCTTGTCGGTCCTGGTGACGGCATAGATCTTGTCATCGTTCACCACCAGGTCAGCGTCTGGTGGAAAGTCGGCCGACCAGAGTGCCTCCGTACCCCGCCAGGCCGTTATCCCGTCTGTTTCGACCATCTCTGCTTTCCCGCACATTCCATTCTTCAAGAGCCTCTCTGTAGCCGACAAGGCTATCGGTGATCAGGCATAGGTCCTTGCCGAACGGCACCGTCTGCCCATACGCAGCCTGGCCGTTGCGCCCGTTACTATACAGATGTTTGCCGTTCGACGCGTCCAGGATGAACATAACATTGTCGGCCGCGGTTCCGTAGACCAGGCCCGTTGATTCAACCAGCGCGAAATCCATTACAAAAGACGAAGGCACATACTTCCATTCCACTCGCCTCTTTGAGTTGAGCATGTAAAGCGTGTCTCCGAGCCCACAAAGCAAGCGGCCATCGGATAGCGGAACGATCTTGGCCTCGGCAAAAAGGTTGCGTTCATCACCCTTCTCAAGATTCCAGTAGTCAAGCGGGAGCCTTTTGCCGTTCAGCTTCGTCCTGAGCGGATGATCCTGGGCGAGGAGCGCGCAACCCGATTCGTCCGTGTTGACTCTTGACCTGGAAACGGGCGGAGAGATGTTCGTTGCCTTCGAGGTGACAGCCGTGGACTCGTCGGCTGAAGAGCCAAGCCCCTGGGCGTGAGACGCGGTTTCGGCGGCTGGAGCTCGGCTGGCGGCTGACTTCTCCAGAGTCGGCGTCACGATCGCAATCAAACTCGAACCTGCCGCAACCGTCACCGAAAGTCCTATCATGCGCAATCGATTGCTTAGCATCGAGGAGACCTCCTTGCCTGCTCGTCCGGCAGAGCGAGCGAATGATGACGGCTTCGATGCTAAGCATGGTAACCGGGTTGATCAACGTGGGTAACCACAGCGCCCGCCGTTTTCGTTCGGGAAAGCGCCGATGGCGGGGACGTTCGACCTTCAGCGCAGTCTCTTTATCATTCGCGCCTCGCTTGCCGGTTGTCGCGCTTTAAGTTGCGGCGGTTTTTCAACCAGACTGATGAACTCCGCGCGATAGCCCTCGGAGTCATCGCCCCTCGACTCTCGCGCCAGCGCCAGACAGTTCTCGAACGACGACTGACCCTTTGATTTGGCGTCCCGCAGCAACATCCCGAACTCCGCCACCGCCGCGGCAAAGAGAGCGTTCTCCGACGCCGATGCGACGCCGGTATCTTCATCCAACACCGACTTCGCAAACATAGCGCTGCCAGCGTCCTTTGTCGGGGCTTTGTATCTGAGCTTCACCGTCATCATCTCATTGCTCTCGAAGGCTTCGGCCTTTGCATTCCGAAACTGGTATCTCAACGGATCGATGTGCGGTAGCTTTGCCCGGACTTCAATCGGGATGATCTCGTACAAAGCAGTGACCGAGTGACCGGCGCCCATCTCGCCCGCGTCTTTCTTGTCGTCGTTGAATTCCTCGGCTCGCATCAATCGATTCTCGTAGCCGATCAGGCGATAAGCCTGAACCCTTACCGGATTGAACTCAACTTGAATCTTGACGTCTTTTGCGATCGTGTTGAGTGTGCCGCCGAGCTCGCTGACCAGCACCTTTCGCGCTTCGTGGATCGTATCGACATAGGAGTAGCTTCCGTTCCCCTTGTCGGCCAGCAATTCCATCTTTGAGTCTTTGATGTTCCCTGTGCCGAATCCCAGCAC
This sequence comes from Blastocatellia bacterium, assembly GCA_963737945.1. Classification (GTDB taxonomy): domain Bacteria; phylum Acidobacteriota; class Blastocatellia; order UBA7656; family UBA7656; genus Onstottus_A. The sequence goes on from CAVTUR010000010.1 coordinate 4,928, forward strand.
GGTGAGAAACACACCGGACTCCCGTTGTTTCTCGATCAATCGAAGCAGCTCGCCGTCACTCGATACCCCAACGTTGAAATCGCCGTCGGTCGCGAGGATCACTCGATTGTTGGCCGACCCGATGAAGCTCTCTCGAGCGACTTCGTACGCAAGACTGATCCCTGCTCCTCCCGCCGTCGAGCCGCCCGCCTCAAGCTGGTCGATCGCCGACAAGATTGCCTTCTTGTCACTCCCTGACGTTGAGGGCAACACGAGACCGGCCGAGCCGGCATAGACCACGATGGCGACTCGATCCTGCTCCCGCAGTTGATCGGTCAGAAGCCTGAAGGCCGATTTCAGCAGCGGGAGCTTGTCCGGTGAGTTCATCGAACCGGATGTATCAATGAGAAAGACGAGATTATTGGCGGGCGCGTCAGCAAGCGGAATCCGTTTGGCTTGCAACCCGATGTGAACGAGCTTGTGGGCCGGTTCCCACGGGCACGCGGCCAGCTCGGTGGAGATCGAGAAAGGCTCATTGCCCTCGGGCTCCGGGTAGTTGTACTTGAAATAGTTGATCAGTTCTTCGATTCGAACGGCGTCCGCAGGCGGGAGCTGGCCCTGGTTTATGAAGCGACGCACGTTGCTATAGGAAGCAGTATCGACATCGATTGAGAACGTCGAGAGCGGATTGTTTACGGCTTCGAGGAATTCGTTCTCGGTAATTCGTCCATATTCCTCGGTGTTGAATTCTCCCTCGGGTCTCGGCACCCGCAGCCGGTCCATTTCCGCAGGCCTCACTGCCTGCGCGGACGATCCCAATGACTTCTGGCGACTCGTGCAAGAGGTAACCCCAAGAACGAGCGCACCAACGGTAAGCAGTGCGAAAATAATTCTTATCCTATGCATGACTTTTCTCCTGTTTCGAACTGAGGACGTCGCAATCGCGCACGGGAGGAAGTCTCTCGAAAACTTGGTTTGACCGAGAGGCCGCCGTTTTCACTGCAGGTGCTTTCCATCAAACGCACAAATCAAATCGCCGTTCGGAATACAGCTCACGAACCGTGGCCGCTTCGATGCTAAGCTCGCCCGCAAGGTTGGTCAATGTGGTTAGCCACAGTGCTGGATTGCGTAGCCGCCTCCAGCGCTGCTGTTGGTTCCCTCCTAACGCGGGACCTCACCATGCCTCAAAATCCAATTGCATGATCGAGACACTGAGACCAGCACCGATCCGATGTAGCGACCTGCTGCTTTCGCGAATACCACCCACGGCAGTGGGGGCTACAGTTTGGACATTTTCCCCGAAGGGGACCTGTCCTCCAGCCCAGGGTTGCTGTACTCGGCTACCCTGGGAAAGACGGCGAGCGAGTTTTCCCAACCCCATCGGGGTTGTGGCCTGGCCTCACGTCGAGAGCGTATGAACTCTTTAATCGAGAACGATTCGGGACAAACTCATCCAGATTGGGTTCGCGGCGAAGGGTTGCCGCAACCCCGGTGGGGTTGGTAACTCGCTCGCCCTATCTCCCAGGGTAGCCGAGTACAGCAACCCTGGGCTGGAGGGCGGAGCCCCTTCGGGGAAAATGTCCAGACCCTATCCCACTGCCGTGGGTGGTATTTCACGAGCTGCGATCCGGTTTCTGGCGTGACGGAGCTTCGTGTCATGAAATCTATGGTTTTCCACTCCTTGGTCAATCCGGCGCCTCACATATCGCGGGGGTTTGTTTGTCTGGTGCTCTCTCTCCTGCTTGGCCATGGAGCGGCGGCCTCCCAGTACCGGCCGGCCAATCGTGACCCTCAACCAATCGAGGACCCGAGCGGCCACGCAATGCCTGGCTTCTACGAATCCCTCGCGCGAGCCTATCAGGGCGAATGGGTCACCCGCATCGTTCACTACGGAGACTCGCACGTTGCCGCGGACATTCTAACCGGCTCGCTTAGACGGAAGCTTCAACTCTTTTTTGGTGAAGCGGGCGCAGGGTTCGTTCTGCCGGGCCGCCCTTGGCAAGGCTACTCGCGCCCCGGGGTCACAAGCCAAGCGAGCGCGGGCTGGAAAACCGACGGCCTCACTCAGGCCTCACTCGCAGCGGATGGCAGATTGGGTCTCGCTGGCGTGAGCCTCAGCACCAGAGCGTCCGGCGAATCGATTACGGTGACCGCCGCAGGGAGCTACTTCGATATCTATGCGCTGAAGCAACCAGGGGGCGGATCGCTTAGCGTCTTGCTCGACGGAGTTGAACAAAAGCACAACGTCTCGCTTGCCTCCCGGGTCAGCGAGTCGGCGTGCATAGAAATCGTCGCGGAGATCGGCTCGGTTCACACCGTAGAACTTCGCACGACGTCTGCCGGCCGAACACGAATCTTCGGAATCGCAATCGAGCGCAACTCCGCAGGCGTTGTCTATGATGCGATGGGGATCAACGGCGCGCGAGCGAGCCGCCCGCTGCGCTGGGAATGGGACCTACTCGCTGCAGGTCTCCTGCGACGCGACCCTGATCTGATAGTCGTGGCGTACGGATCAAACGAAGTCAGCGACCCGGATCTGAATCTGGAGGAATACAAGATCAGCTTCGCCGCGTTGCTGAGACAATTTCACGAGGCCGCCCCGCGCGCCTCGATTCTGGTCATCGGCCCGCCCGATCGCGCAGTGCGAATAGCCACCAGGTGGAAGACTATCGCACCAATGCCTGCGCTTGTCGAAGCACAGCGCCAGGCCGCTTTTGAAGCGGGCGCCGCGTTCTACGACTTGTTCAATGCGATGGGCGGCTCAGGTTCAATCGATCGATGGGCCACACAACCCCAGCCGCTCGCCCAGCCGGATCGAGTTCACCTCACATCGGCGGGATATCGATTGGCCGCCGACTGGCTTTACTCACAGTTGATGAATGGGTTCCTCCAGACCGTTTCCGAAGCCGGTAGTCCGATGACCCGGGAGAGGTCCGTCAAGTGATGCTCTTCACCAGCGGAACATATTACGTCTTTCTAATAGCTGTCTTCTTCGGCTACTGGGCGGTGGCCTCGCGCGTTCGGTTGCGAATCGCTTTCCTTCTTACCGCGAGTTGTTTCTTCTACGCGGTCACGGGCGGGCGAGCGCTGTTGTTGCTCGTCGCGATCTCTGCGATTGATTTCACGACTACTCGTTTGATGAACCGCACGGATGATCGACTCCGGCGCCGACGGTTGCTCCTGGTCTCTCTCTCAATAGACATCGGCGCACTCTGCGTCTTCAAATACGCCGATTTCTTTATCGAGTCTGTGTCCAGCGGGCTTTCAGTATTCGGTCTCTCAATCCCAGACTCGCATCTGAACATCGTCGCGCCGATCGGCATATCGTTCTTTATCTTCCAATCACTGGCCTACGTGATCGATGTTTATCGCAAAGACACGGAGGCGGCACAAAGCTACTCCGATTATCTCGCGTTCGTCTCATTCTTCCCGACGATCGTTGCGGGTCCGATCCTGAGAGCCAAACACCTGCTGCCCCAACTTCGCGCGCGGCTGATGCTTGATAGCGAAACAGGCGGACAGGCGCTGTTCCTGATCGCGATCGGGCTCATAAAGAAAATAGCGATCGCCGATTATCTCAGTGCCAACCTTGTCGAGCGTGTTTTCGATTTTCCCGAGCGATTCTCGTCGCTGGAAGTGCTGGCAGGGATCTATGGTTATGCGCTGCAAATCTACGCTGATTTTTCAGGCTACAGCGACATTGCCATAGGCTCGGCGATGCTGCTTGGCTTCACATTACCGGCGAATTTCAACGTGCCGTATCGAGCGGTTGATCTTCCGGACTTCTGGCGAAGGTGGCATATCTCGCTGTCAACGTGGCTTCGCGACTATGTCTTCTTTTCGATTACCGGCCCGCGAGCTCGCAGCTCGATAGCGCTCTACGGCAGTCTGGTCATGACGATGCTAGTCGGCGGGTTATGGCACGGACCGGCGTGGACGTTTGTGCTGTGGGGGCTGCTGCACGGAATCGGGCTCGCAACCGTTCGGGCATGGGCGGTGCTCCGCAAGCGACTTGGACTGGCAAGGCGCAACGACAGATGGTCGCGGTCTTTGAGCGTCCTCATAACATTTCATTTTGTCTGCTTTGCCTGGATCTTTTTTAGAGCGGAAACCGTCGAGCGCGCGATTGCAGTGCTCCGTCAGCTTCTCACGTTCACGGCGGACACATCTAACCTAGCGCTGCCCCTAACCCTTATCATCGGGCTGGGTTTCATCGCGCACTGGATCCCTGATTCCTGGGTTGAGATCGCGCGAACCGGGTTTGTGCGGCTGCCGGCGCCCGTTCAGGCCTGTGCGCTATTCGCGCTGGCGCTGGGGCTCTACTCTGTCGCGAGCAGCGATGTCGCGCCGTTTATTTATTCGCGATTCTAGTGCGGCTGCTGGTTCTGTACGGGCCGGCAGCCGTTCGTACACTTTTGCCGATGGGGATGATTCGATGCAGAGAATAACGCGAATCAAACAGCCGATTCCTGTTTGGCTCGTTACGAAGATCCCGCTTCCAGGCAAGACGGCGCAGGTCCTGTTCATGTTCGTCTTGCTTACGCTAGTGCCCTACGCGATTCCATCCCTGGGCCGGTATCGCGTCCTCATACCTGACAGCGTGGCTGGCCTCATTCATCGAATTGGGGGTGAACCAGGAGCAACTAGCGGGCTCAATCTGCAACGCTGTTAACCGATGCACCCGCATCGCCATCCCAGAACCACGGAACGCCGGGGAGATCGAAGACCCATCGGGTCACGCTCTCGACAGCTTCTTTGCTTCGCTGTCGAGGACCGAGACTCAAGGCGGGCAGACGCGGGTTTGCCACTACGGCGATTCGCCGATCACTAATGACGGGATCACTTCAACCGTGCGGCGGAAACTGCAGCTCAGATTCGGGGACGCCGGGCACGGGTTCATCCTGATCGATCGGCCGTGGGGCTGGTACGCGCACTCAGGTGTCATTCGTGAGGCGAGCCGCGGGTGGGCAAGTGATCCAATGTTTATATCGCGACGGCGAGCATTTCTACGGGCTGGGCGGAGTGAGCTTCACCGCCTCGGCGGCGGGCACAAGCGCGAGCTTCAGCACGGCGCCCGAAGGCGAAGTTGGGCGCAGCGTCTCCGCGTTTGATCTGTACTTCTTGATCCGTCCCGGCGGTGGGGACTTCGACGTCGAGATCGACAATCAACTCGTCGAGCGAGTGTCGAGCGCGGGCGACGAAATAAGATCCGGCTTTCATCGAGTTGGCGTTTCGGAAGGCCCGCACACGCTGACGATCAAACTGGTTGGGAACGGCACGGTGCAGATGTTTGGAGTGACGCTTGAATCCAGCCGGGCCGGAGTCGAATACGATTCGCTGGGCGTCAACGGCGCATTCATAGGTCTCCTGGCTCACTACGTGGACGCTGACCATTGGGCGGAACAGTTGCGGCATCGCAACCCGGATCTGGTCATCATCGGGTACGGCACAAACGAGAGTCAGTTCGAAAAACTCCCGATGGATCAATACGAGTTGGATACCAAAGAAGCGATTCGCCGGATACGAACCGCGCTGCCCGGCGCATCGATAATGCTGCTGGGTCCGATGGATCGGGGCGCACGAGGCGCGGGCGGCGGGATAGTCACGCGACCGATGATTCCAAAACTGATCGGGTATCAGCGCCGCATAGCCGCGGAGACGGGATGCGCTTTTTTTGATGAGTTCACCGCGATGGGTGGTGAAGGCACGGTTGCTCGTTGGTGCGAAGCGAGGCCTCGTCTGATGGGCGGAGACTACACCCATCCGACGGCCCAGGGAGCAGAGATCGTTGGGTCGTTTTTGTATGACGCGATGATGAAGGCATTTGAAAACTACAAACAAGTGACGAGTCGACAAGTGACGAGTGACAAAGTGGGAACGAACACTCAGTGACGAGCGAGAAATTACAAGTTAGGAATTGGCCTCTTGTCACTTGTCACTTGTCACTTGTCACTCTCGCTTGTCACTCGTCACTTTATCACTTGTCACCCGTGACTCGTCACTGTTCCACAAGGAGACATAGAATGCTCACACAAGGCGTAATGGTTTTTCTCGATCAAGCGGCAAAGGACGCGCGCACCGAGCTGCCCGATCGCAACTCATCACTGTTTCAATCCGGCGTGCTCGACTCCTTCACCCTGGTTGATTTCGTCACGCTCCTTGAAAGCGAGTGCAACATCAAGATCGACGACGCCGATCTCCGGCCTGAAAACTTCGACACGATCGCCAGGGTCGAGGCGTTTATCGACCGAATCCGAGCTGCGGGATGAGTTGCTATATCACCGGCTACGGCGAAGCTCTGCCTGACCGGGTAGTCACAAACGCGGAGCTCGCCCCCTTGCTCGGGGTCGCGGCCGACTGGATCGAAGCAAACTCAGGTATCCGCGAGCGTCGCTGGGTTGAGGCCGGTCAAGCGACCTCCGATCTCGCGGTCGCCGCGGTGCGAGACGCTTTGAACGACGCGGGAACCCGCGCGGAGGACGTCGAATATCTGATCGCTTGCACGCTTTCACCCGACTACCAGGTTCCGGGGATCGCGCCGATAGTTCAGCACAAGCTCGAAGGCTGCCGCGGCATTCCCGCGATCGATATTCGAGCAGGTTGCGCGGCGATTCTCTACAGTCTGCAACTCGCAAGGGGGTTAATCGAGTCGCGTGCGGCGCGGACGGTGGTTTGTGTCGGCGCCGAGGCTCAATCAAAGGGGCTCGATCTCCACCCTCGACGCGCGGATCTGAGCATGCTCTTTGGCGACGGCGCGGGCGCGATTGTAATAACCGACAAACCGAAAGACGGATCGAGAGAATTTTTCGTAAAGATCGAGGACATCCTGATCGAGACGGACGGGAGCTTTGCGGAAGACCTGATGGTACGAGCGCCGGGTACAGCGAACGGCGCTCGATGGCTGGACGAGTCGCACATTGATTCGCGTATGCATCGAGGCTCGATGCAAGGACGGACGGTGATCTTGCAGGCGGTTCGTAAGCTATCTAACGCTGCAGATCGCATCCTGGTGAGAAACGAGTTGTCCGCGAATGACGTCGATTTAGTAATCCCGCACCAGGCGAACGCGAACCTGCTTGCGGCGCTTGGTAAGAAGCTTGGCGTGGACAGCGATCGCGTGGTGATCAACGTGGATCGCCTGGGAAACACCAGCGGGGCCTCGGCATTTCTGGCGCTATCGCAAGCTCGCCGCGAAGGGAGGATAACGCCCGACTCGCGTCTGCTCATACTTGCGTTTGGGGCGGGTTTCACCTGGGGCGCTGCTCTGGCAAGGGCGATGAACGCCTGATCCATTAGAGCAGACGATGACCAAACACCACTTAACCTTTGATAGCCGGATTCGTAGTTACTTCTTCAGCAGATTTTCGGGCGCTTCGGGCACCGCAATAAACGGAAGGTTGCGATACAACTCGCCTACGTCCAGTCCATAACCCACCACAAAGTGATTCGGGATAGTGAAGCCGATGTACTTCGCATCGACTTGAATCTCGTGGCGCTCAGGCTTGTCCAGCAACGCGGCGATCGCCAGCGAGCTGACCTCCCGCGAACGGAAGATATTGGCCATGTAGTTCAAGGTCAATCCGGTGTCGATGATGTCTTCGACCACGAGCACGTCTTTGTTCGCGAGGCTCACATCGAGATCCTTGGTTATTCGTACCTCGCCCGACGACTTGGTCGAGGCGCCGTAGCTCGAGATCCCGATGAAGTCTACAGAGAGCGGCAGGTCTATAGACCGCATCAAGTCCGACAGAAACACACACGCGCCCTTCAGCACTCCCACTAGATGAAGGTTCTTACCCGCATAGTCGTGAGTGATCTGTTGACCCATTTCACGAACCCGCGTCTGCAATCGTTCGCCGTCGATCAGAACCTTGAGGTTGGGATCGTGCATGAAAGAGGCTCGTTCTGTAGCACTCATCGGGGCTCCTCAAAAACGGATTTGATTTGGTTGAGCGTGCAATATACGAAAGCGCGATTGCAGTGTCAAACCAAGGTCGATTTTGGATTTTGGATTTTGGATTTTGGATTGTCGACCGATTTTGGATTGGATTTTGGATTGGAAGCCGGGACTGAGGGTGTCGTTAGGGCTCGGAATTGGCGAAGTCGCGAATCCAAAATCCAAAATCTAAAATCCAAAATCGTTCGACAATCCAAAATCCAAAATCTAAAATCCAAAATCATATGAGCGTTATCGATGAGCGAGCCAAGCATGTGATCACCGAAAACGAGATTCGCCCGGCGGTCACCGGTGACACCTTGCGCATCGACGAACACGCGATGCTCACCCCGCTCGCCCAGGATCTCGTGCGGGAACGCGGCATCCAAATCGAGAGAGTCCGCCGGCGTAGGGCCGCACACAAAAAGAAAATCGCGCTCGGCGCGGACCACGGCGGCTTCGAAACGAAAGAGCAGATCAAGAGGCTTCTTGCGGATCTCGGTCACGACTATCAGGACTTCGGCACGCACTCGACCGAAGCCGTGGACTATCCGGACTATGCGCATCTGGTTGCAAGGGCAGTCGCAGGCGGCACGTGCGATCTGGGGATCATGGTCGATGGGGCGGGTATCGGCTCCTGCATGGTGGCCAACAAGGTGCCCGGAGTGCGAGCCGCGATGTGCTATGACCAGGCGTCGGCGCGAAACAGCCGCGAACACAACGGAGCTAACGTGCTGACTCTGGGAGGCAAGATGATCTCGGCCGATCGCATTCGCGAGATAGTGAGCGCCTGGCTCGGGACAGAATTGACTGAGGACCGCCATCGCCGCCGCGTAGCGATGATCGACGCAATCGAGCAGGAATACTTAAACCCACGCGCCAAATAGTATTTTTGCGAGCTTTGCGGTGAAGGTTCTTGGCGTCTTTGCGCGAGGTGTTTCCCGCCATCCGCGCACAAATACTCAGCGCAAAGACGCTAAGAACCGCAAAGCTCGCAAAGAACCACAAGGCTCGCAATTACGCAAAGCTCGCAAAGACAGCCAATCTGAACCCGCCAGCGACAAACGCGTTTGAGCATACGACTCAAGATTTCTCTCAACGCTTTCCTTCAAGCCGAAGTAGATCTTAATAGGAACGAGGATGACAACGAATGCCGGGTGAGGTTGCTGACATAGCTCTGATGACCGACAGATTTGGGTTGCGCGACATCTCGTCGAAGACTGCGACGTTCTCACCAGCCGCGGTCGTTGAACGCGCAAAAGCGGGCGAACCGGCGGCGTTTGAAGAATTGATCGACGCCTATCAGCGCAAAGTTCTTTCAACCGCCTGGCGAATGCTGGGCAACCGTGAGGACGCCTATGACGCAGCACAGGAAGTATTCCTCCGTGTGCATAAGTATCTGAAAGGGTTTCGCTCCGATCAGGATTTCGCGGCGTGGTTGTATCGGATCATCGTCAACGTGTGCCGCGATCATATGCGCAAACGAGGCAGCCGCCACCAATTCGCTTCGTTTGAAGGCGAGCGAGAGGCCGGCACACTTGAAGCAATGGCTAGCAGCGAAGACGTCGAAGCAAACGCGATCAAGTCGCAACAGCGCGCGATGATTGACGACGCTTTGAACACTCTGTCGTCCAGGGAGCGAGCGGCTCTGGTCCTCCGGGATCTCGAAGGATTATCGACCGAAGAAGTTGCGCGCGTTCTCGGCTCGAGCCAGACCACCGTGCGAACCCAGATAAGCTCGGCCCGCGCGAAAATTAAGCAGTACAGGGACCGCGTCTTGAATCGAACGCGGCGAGGGTAAAGAAATGAAATGCAGGCGCGTTGAAAAGCTCATACCTCTTTATGTCGCAGACGATCTCGCGTCCGGCGTGGCAGATCGGATCACGTCGCATATCGAGTGGTGCGGCCGATGCAACTGGCTGGCTGATGAGTACAAAGAGAGCCGGGCCTGGATCCGTTCAAGCGAGCCACCTGACTTTGAAACAGCGTCGTTGAACGAACTCAAGGCTGGCGTAATGAGACGGATTGCCGAGACCAACGCGCAGCCCTCTCTACTTTCGTCTCTGAGGCAGCAATGGGGTCGTAGACAGGTTCTCGCGCTGTCGACCGCGATGTTGATTATCTTCGGTGTGGTTGTGTTCTATCTCTATCAGACCAGAATGAGCGTGATACCGCAGCCAGTCGAGGCGATTAAGCAGCCGCCGGTCAGCCCGAACCCACCGGTAAACAAACCGCCCCGGACTCCGGACACGGTTGCGGCTACAGTAGCCGGTTTTACCAAACCGCATCATGCGAATAGGAACGCAAGGTTCCGGGCACGTGGCGGGACTGCGAACAAAACGGGGCAAGCAGTCGAACCCAATTTATTCGCTCGGGCAACCCGGCCCGTAGAATCGGGAGCTCCCCTGCCTGAGCGTGCAGACAACATCCCTGGCGACGTCAATGATTCGCCCGGGACGCTGCGAATCGAGATACAAACCAGCGACCCAAACATTCGCATTATCTGGTTCGCACCAAGGGAAGTTGAAAGTCCGAAGACAGACTAGTGAAAGAAAGAACAGGAGGTCTCATGTCTCTCAGAAACGGAATTGCGACAGCCGCCGTAACAGGCTTATCGCTCGCACTAACTGTGGCGCTTGCACCGATGACTTTTGTTCGCGCGGCCCAGAATCCAGCACCCTCCGCGCAGCCAGCGGTGGCGGCGGCAAGGATTGCTGAGCCGGCCCAGACTCTCGCTCCAACGCCGCGTCCGGCGGTAGCTCCTGCTACGGTGGCGTTTGCTCAAGCGGCCCAGACTCTCGCTCCAACGCCGCGTCCGGCGGTAGCTCCTGCTACGGTGGCGTTTGCTCAAGCGGCCCAGACTCTCGCCCCAACTCCGCGTCCGGCGGTAGCTCCTGCTCCGGCGACGTTCTCTCAAGCGACTCTCGCTCCAACGTCGCGTCCAGCAGCCGCGGCAGCATCGATGACGCCAGCTCAAGCGGTCCAGACACCCACGCCCAGCGCGCCGGCGGCGAAGGCCCCCGAATACGTCGAAGAAAAAGGATTCAAGGGAAAGATATTCGAGATTAAGTACCGCGACCCGGCAGGTATGCTTCAGGTGATTCGGCCGCTAGGCAGTGGATTCAAAGGCGCCACCACGTCGGTCGATCGGGAGTTCAGAACATTGACCGTGCGTGACTTCCCCGAAAACATCGCGGCGATCGAGGAAGCGATAAAGCGGCTGGATACGCCTGAAGCTCCGCGCCCGGACATCGAGTTCAGCGTTCACGTGCTGATCGCCTCAAACACCGCCGGCGGCTCCGAAGACTACCCCGCGGAGCTGGGTGATGTCGTCAGGCAGTTGAAATCGGCGCTCAAATACAAGTCATACACGCTGATGACATCGGGGATTCACCGAGCGAAAGAAGGCCGCGGCACGGTCTCGAACAGCGGCGTCGCCGAATCGACCGTCTTCTCTTCAGTGCCAACGCCACCCAATCCGATCTTTTACGAGTATTCTCTCGATTCGATCTCGATCGACTCCGCAGCCGGAGCCTCAACGGTTCAGATAGGCGATTTCAGGTTCAACATGAAAGTACCTCTAAACATGGGAGCTTCGGTTCAGTATCAGAACGTGGGGTTCCGATCACCGGTCGGTTTGCGACAGGGAGAGAAGGTCGTTGTAGGCAGCACGACGATGGGCGACAAAGGCCTTGTGGTTGTAGTTTCCGCGAAACTGCTCAAATAACGCTCCGTGCAGCGCCAGCCGCCTGCCCTACCGCTAAAGACTTCAGATGGCGCAAGCTTGCGGCTTGCGCCACTTCTGCTTTCCATCCCAGCTTCGTTCAATTATCATAACGCCGTTTCATCAGGTCTACCGTCGCGGCTCGCTAACGGGGTCCGGAGCGCCTTCGCCAACACTATATGAGCGCCAATCCAAACTTCGCGGTCGAGATGCGCGGAATCACCAAGCGCTTTGCCGCGGTCCTCGCCAACGATCACATCAGTCTCGCCATTCCGGACAAATCGATTCACGCGATCATCGGCGAAAACGGCGCAGGCAAATCCACGGTAATGAATATCCTCTACGGGTTCTACACCGCCGATGAGGGTGAGATTCTGATCGACGGGCAGACCCGCGCGATCAGTGGACCCGCGGACGCCATAAAACTCGGGCTGGGAATGGTGCACCAGCATTTCATGCTCGTAGAACCCCTCACCGTGACTGAGAACATTGTCTTAGGCGGCGAGCCAACGGCCGGGCTTTCAATCGACTATCGCAAGGCGCGGGCGCGGGTTCGCGAGTTATCCGAGCAATACGGGTTGAAGGTCGATCCCGATGCGCTGATATCCGATCTGTCGGTCGGCCAACAACAACGCGTCGAGATACTGAAAACGCTTTATCGCGGCGCGCGAATCCTGATACTCGACGAGCCGACCGCGGTGCTAACGCCGCAGGAAGTCGCCGAGATGTTCGCGATCCTGCGCGGTCTCCGCGAACAGGGCAAAACGATAATCATAATCACGCATAAGCTGGCCGAAGTGCTGGCGCTGTCGGACAACATCACGGTTATGCGCGACGGCAAGGTGGTCGGAAACCTGGCGACGAGCGAGGCTTCGGCTGAGGGGCTTGCGCGACTGATGGTCGGTCGCGAGGTCCTGCTGCGCGTCAAAAAAGATGAGGCCACGCCCAGGGACGCAGTGCTGAGCGTCCGAGGGCTTACTCTTCGCGGCGCGCAGGGTAATCCGGTTCTTGAACATGTCTCGTTCGAGGTGCGCGGCGGCGAAACACTTGGCATCGCGGGCGTCGAGGGCAACGGGCAGACCGAACTGATCGAAATCCTCGCGGGTTTACGCAAGGCGACCGGCGGTGAAGTGCTGCTGGAGGGCAAGTGCATTGACCAGCTCGGCGTGCGCCAACGCAAGCGTCTCGGCATCGCGCATATACCCGAAGATCGTCATCGGCGCGGGCTGCTTCTCACATTCGATCTGGCCGGCAACAGCATTCTCGGGGTGCATCGCGAGCATCCGATTTCCGGTTTGGTGTTGTTGAACAACGATGTAATTGTAAAACGAGCCGAACGATTGGTGCGCGAGTACGACGTTCGTCCGCCAGACATCACGTTGCCTGCGCGAGCGCTATCCGGGGGCAATCAACAGAAGCTGATCGTCGCGCGTGAGTTCGACATCAGGCCCAAGTTGGTGCTGGTGGCGCAGCCAACTCGCGGAGTGGATATCGGAGCGACCGAGTTCATTCACCGGAAGGTGATCGAGCTTCGCGACGCGGGAGCCGCGGTATTGCTTGTGTCGGCTGAACTGGATGAAGTATTGAGCCTGAGCGATCGAGTAGTTGTAATCTTCGAAGGGCGGATAGTGGGCGAGGTCGATCCGAAACAAGTAACCGAAGAAGAGATCGGTCTGATGATGACCGGCGGCACGGCATAGCTCCATCCCTTTGTCTGAGTCCTTTGCGTGCTTTGCGGTCCTTTGCGTCTTTGCGCTGTGAATTCCCGTTCGAACTGTATTAAGCTACGAATTCCTTTTTCGCACTGGTTTGTCCTGGGTAAACCAAATCCTGTCCTTGAGGTTAACCCATGACTGAAAACCAAATTGCAACAATCATCGTCGACACAGCCTTCCGCATCCACCGTGACATCGGTCCAGGTTTATTCGAATCGGTTTACGAAAAAATAATGCAAGTTGAATTGACAAGGCGCGGGCTATCCGTCTATCGCCAGGAACCGATACCTCTCGTGTACAACGGGGTGCACTTCGAGGCGGGCTTCCGGTGTGACCTGTTGGTAGAACACAAAGTCATCGTCGAGGTGAAGTCGATCGAGACGCTCCATCCCGTTCACAAGAAACAGGTACTCACGTATCTTCGATTCTCTGAAAAGAGACTCGGCTTGCTGATCAATTTCAATGTGGCTCTGATCAAAGAGGGGATCGTGAGACTTGTCAACGGGCTGAAGGAGTAGGGGAATTCACAGCGCCAAGACGCAAAGGACCGCAACGCTCGCGAAGAAGACCAACAAGCTCGCAAGAGTGGGGCGCTGCGGCGTTCAGAAGAGTGAGAAGAAAAACAAAACTGTCGACCGGCTCGTTCAGAAGAAAAACAAAACTGACGACCCGTTTTGGTCGATCGAGTTCAGGAGTGTGCCCATGAAAACAAGAATCCTCGCTCTCTTTGCCGTGCTGCTTTTCGCCTGCAGTCTCGCTAATGCACAGGGCATCATCATTCCCGATGAATGCCATCGCTGCCCACCGCCGCCGCGACCGATTCCCCGGCCGATGCCGATCCCTCGGGTGCTCAATATCAAATCGGTAAAGATCACCACCCGAATCGAAGCGCAGGTTGCAACCACAAGAGTCGAGCAGGTCTTCGAGAACGACACCCCCTACCGGCTCGAAGGCTCCTACTTCTTCCCGATCCCCGAGAGCGCATCGATTACGGACTTCGCGATCTACGACGGCGACAAACGGATGGCCGCCGAGATCGTCGAGAAAGACAAAGCAAGACGCATCTACAATGAAATCGTGCGAAGGCAAATCGATCCGGGTCTTGCTCGAATACGTTGGCAAGGATTTGTTTCAAGCCAGCGTCTTTCCGATCGAGCCTCGCAGCACCAAGAAGATCGAACTGACCTACTCTCAGGTGCTCAAGAACGAAGGCGGCACGGTGAGCTATCGCTACGAGCTTGGCTCCGGTCGCCGGATTCAGCCGCAGCCGATTCGAGAGATCGCCGCAAGCGTCGAAATCAACTCGCCGATTGATTTGAAAAACATCTTCTCGCCGTCGCACAAGATTTCCGTCAGCAGGGATGGCGAACGCCGAGCTCGGCTGAGCTTCGAGGGCAAAGGCGAAGACTCACAGAAGGATTTTCTGCTTTATTACTCGCTTTCGGAAAAAGACTTCGGCATATCTCTGTTGACGCATCGTGAGCCGGGCAAGGACGGCTTTTTCCTGATGCTCATCTCGCCAAAGTCAAACATCGGCGAGCAGCAACGGGTCGCCAAAGACATTATCTTCATCCTCGATACTTCTGGTTCGATGAGCGGCGAGAAGATGGAGAAAGCGAGAGCCGCGCTGAAGTTTGGGGTCGAGTCGCTAAACCCGAACGACCGCTTCAACGTAATCTCCTTCTCCGGCGAAGAGCATCTGATGAAAGCCAATCTCATCGACGCCGGGGCGAGCGGTAAGCAAACCGGTCTCAAGTTTATAGAGAATCTGCGCGCCGAAGGCGGCACGAACATCAACGATGCGTTGGTCGCCGCGTTCAAGCAGTTTCAAAAGAGCGATCGCCCGGCGATGATCGTCTTCCTGACCGACGGCTTGCCCACGGTCGGCCCCACCGATGTGAAGCAGATTGTAAAGAATGTCGCGGAAGCCAATCGCGCCGGGGTGCGGTTGTTCTCGTTCGGTGTCGGCTACGACGTGAACACCAACCTGCTCGACAAGCTGTCGGCGGACAATCGGGCCGTCAGCGACTACATCGAACCGCAGGAAGATCTCGAAGTCAAAGTATCGAACTTCTTCGCGCGGGTGAACTATCCGGTGCTGTCGGATTTGAAGCTGGACTTTGGCGGCGTCGAGACCGATTTGATGTACCCGCGCGTGCTTGGCGATCTGTTCAAGAACTCGCAACTGGTCATCGTCGGGCGCTACAAGAACAACTCCAATGCAGCGACCATTCGCTTGACCGGCAAGGTCGGCGCTCGCGAAGAAGTGTTCACGTATAACAAACAGAGCTTTCCGGAGGAGCGAAGCGACAACGCGTTTCTCGGGCGCTTGTGGGCTACGCGAAGAGTTGGATACCTGCTCGAAGCGATTCGGTTGAACGGCGAGAACCGAGAGTTAAAAGACGAGATCATTCAGCTCGGCACTCGTTACGGGATTGTAACTCCGTACACCTCTTTCCTCGTGACTGAAGATACACACGTGATGGGAAGGCGAAACCTGCCAATGGAAGAGCGCCGCGACCTGGATAGAATGGCCCAACGGGCTCCAGGTCAGGGTGGAAGCGTGTCGGACAGTGTGACGGTAACAGGCGAGTCGGCGGTCGCGTACAGCAAAGCCGAAAACAAGATGAAGCGTTCGGACAAGATCGATAGCCTGGAAAACTATGTCACCAGTGTTCGCACCGTCGGCGACAAGACCTTCCAGTTGAAAGGCGAGGAGTGGATTGACACACAGTTCAAAGACTCGTCGACATTGCCAAAGGTCGAATTGCAATTCGGCAGCGACGAGTTCTTCAACCTGATCGCCAGGGAGCCGAGGCTGGCGGAGTTCTTCTCGCTCGGAAAGAAAGTCACCGTCGTTTTCAAGGGCAAGATCTACCGGGTGGCCGGCTGAGCGTTTTTGCGCCCTTTGCGGTCCTTTGGATCTTTTTGCGAGCTTTGCGGTCCTTTGCGTCTTTGCGCTGGGTATTTCTGCGATGCATCCAGAAAATACACAGCGCAAAGACGCCAAGGACCGCAAAGTTCGCAAAGACTGCACAGAACGATTCTGTAGCCACTTTGCCTGAACTGCCGCGCGACTATACAATCGCTCCGCCATGAGAATCCTCGTAATCGGCTCCGGGGGTCGCGAACACGCCCTCGCCTGGAAACTCGCCCGCAGCCCGCACACTACCGAGCTTTATTGCGCGCCCGGAAACGCCGGCATCGCTGAAATCGCCACTTGCTTGCAAGCCAACGTAAATGACCCGAACATTCTCGCTACTATCGCCGAGTCAATCCGCGCTGACCTGAGCGTAATCGGTCCCGAAGCGCCGTTGGTCGCCGGAGTCGCCGAGGCGTTTGCCTCGCGAAGACTTCGGATGGTGGGGCCGACCGCAGCAGCGGCTCGACTCGAAGGCAGCAAGATATTCACCAAAGAGTTCACCAGTCGCCATTCGATTCCCACAGCCCGATTCGCAGCGTGTGATTCACCGGAAGTCGCTCGCGAGGCGTTGAGAAAACAATTCCAGTTTCCAGTCGTGGTAAAAGCTGACGGTCTCGCCGCAGGCAAGGGCGTGCGCATCGCCTGCGATCAGGCGGAATTTGACGCCGCAATCGAGGAGATGATGGTCGAGCGCGTCTTTGGAGAAGCCGGTTCGCGGTTGCTGCTTGAAGAATGTCTGGTCGGACGCGAAGCATCGGTGATGATCTTCACAGACGGGCGCGACTACAAGATGATCGTCCCCGCGCAGGACCACAAACGGGTATTTGACGCCGATCGAGGTCCGAACACTGGAGGCATGGGGTCGTTCTCGACTCCTGACTTGATTGACGAAGCGACGCTGGCTCGCGTCGCGAGCGAGATAATTGAACCAGCTCTTATAGGCATGATGTCGGAAGGCAACCCTTTCAGCGGGATTCTTTATGCCGGGTTGATGCTCACCGCAGGCGGCCCGCAGCTGATCGAGTTCAACGCGCGGCTGGGAGACCCCGAAACCCAGGCGGTGTTGGTGAGGCTTGAAAGCGATCTGGTGGAAATCTTTGACGCGGTGATCGACGGCCGTGTCGGGTCAACATCGATCGAATGGAGCGCCGATTCTTCGGTCTGTGTTGTGGCCGCCTCGGGGGGGTATCCGGGAGAGTTTGAAAAAGGCAAACCGATCGCCGGGTTGAACGAAGCTCAGTCGGTTGAAGGCGTAGTCGTTTTTCACTCTGGCACCGCCCGCGACGACCAGGGCCGCATTGTCACTTCAGGTGGGCGGGTGCTCGGCGTGACTGCGCGCGCAAATGGACTGCAGGAGGCTCAAGCGCGGGCCTACGAGGCAATGGACTGCATCAAGTTTGACGGCCTGCATTACCGAACGGATATCGGGGCGGCGAAACGAATCGGGGATTGAGACGCGGTGTACAGCTTTTCGCGTATAGCCTCTTACAGACGGCGGCCCGCTACCGGCGAGCTTGCATCGCGCCGCTGAGGGCGGTTTCACAACTACTGATCTCGCGAGTGATTCTCTGCCTCTCACCGGCCTCGGTTTCAGAGACCGAATCGCTGGTGCGCATTCGAAGATCGAGACTCCTATGGTACCAGGAGGCAGCATTGCGCAGATTTGCGAACCGGCTTTTCCGGCCGCCTGGAGCCTCCGAGGCAAGCTTTGAATAGAGGTCTGCGATCTTTGCGCAGTCGGCGGCTTGCGCTTGCAGCGCATTGGCCGACTCGTGAACTGCAAGCATCTTCTTGTAGTTCCCCAGCGCGGCGTCGACATCACCCATCTCCTGAAGGATTCCGCCGATTCGCTCGTACGCTCTGGCGACCGAATCGCGTGCGAAGACGTTCTTTGGATCCGCGGTTGCGACCGACGCGCGAAGCTCAAGCGCCTTCCGGTAGTTTTCCAGAGCGGGAGTGTACTCACCCTTGTCCGCCAGAGCGCTGCCGATCGACCCGTAGCTGAACGATAGCGCCATTCGCGTCTCGGTATCATTCGGAACCGCGGCGAGCGCTGCCTCATCTATCACCAGCGCCTTGCGGTACAGGATTAGTGCCGCATCTTTGTCGTGGGCATTGTGAATCTGCGCGCCGGCGTTTTTGTACAGTAGCGACAAGTTACGCCACATCGACGAATCGCTGGGGTCTTCGGCGAGACAAATCTCATGTTCGTGAATAGCATTGTTGTAGTTTTCGAGCGCCTCGGATGGATTGCTTCTCGCTAGTAACTGCGCTAATCCAAAATATGCGCTGGCGAGACTTCGCCGCGCGGGCAAATCGGCTGCGTTGGATTGTAGAAGATCCTCAGAAATCTCAATCGCCTTGCGAACATATTCGATCGCGGTCTCAACATCGCCGGTTCGCTTGAGCAAAGTACCAGTCCGTTCATAGCTGGCGGCCAGCGACAGAAGTGGTCGGAAGTCATTTGGCGCGACGGAGACCAACATCTGTCTGAGCGCAAGCGCCTTGCGATGGCTTTCAAGCGCACCGTTGTTGTCCCCCAGATTTCCGGCCCTCGAAAGAGCCTGAATCTCTCCCAATCGGAAGTAAGCAGTAGCGAGTTCTTCCTGGAGCGTCGGGTCGTCCGAGGCTTCATCGGCGAGACTGTTCAGATACTCGAGCGACTCGCCGACGACGAGCTTTCGCGCCTCGGTGGCGCCGGGCAACGTCTCGATGGCATCGTGAAACTCGAACATGAAAGAGTTGGCGAGCTTGCGAACCTGATTGAATCTCTTTTCCGCGCGCGCCTTTTGCCGCTGAGCGATGATTGTCTGTCGCGCAATTCCTACTACGCCCCCTGCCAGTAATAACACGATGATAACAGCGGAGGCGACCGCGGCCTTGTTTCTCCTGGCAAACTTTGTCGCGCGATAGCTGAGAGTAGCCGGGCGTGCGCTTACCGGCTGGCCTTCGAGGTGCCGGCGGATGTCTTCTGAGAGCTCTTGCGCTGAACTATAACGGCCCTCAGGCTCCTTCCGCATCGCCTTGAGAACTATGTTGTCGAGATCACCCTCAAGTTGACGGCGGAGCCTGTTGGCGCGCGAGTGTTCCGCACTTGTGGAATCCGTGTCGCGGTGGCCGGTTGCCTCGCTCCGTTGGATGGCGGTGCTCGGCTTCGCGGGCTGTTGCTCGGAAATCACCCGCGCGATTTCCAGCGGAGAGTCGCCGGTTATTCGATATGGTCGAATCCCGGTGAGAAGCTCGTACAAAAGCACGCCCAGCGAGTAAACATCGCTCGCGGTGGTGATCGGTTCACCCTTTGCCTGCTCGGGGCTTGCATAGTCGGGGGTCATCATTCCGCCAAAGCCGGTCGCGGTTTGGTCCGACTCGACATCAGGCAGAAGCAGCTTTGCTATACCGAAATCCAGAAGTTTTGGCTCACCGCCGTCGGTCACCAGAATGTTGCCGGGCTTTATGTCCCGATGCACCACCAGGTTCTGATGCGCGTAGTTTACAGCCCCGCAAACCTGCCGGAAAAGTTCCAGCCGGTCATCGGTCACAAGGCCTTTGTGATTGCAGTACTCAGTTAGAGGTTTGCCTTCGACGTACTCCATCACCAGATAAGGAACACCCGTCTTCGGTTGTGCCGCCGTCAATCAACCGAGCGATGTTCGGGTGTTCCAGGCGGGCGAGTATCTGTCGTTCGGCTACGAACCTCCGGACTATGAAATCAGCGCCCAATCCGCGGCGAATCAGCTTTACCGCCACCTGCTTTTCAAAACTCTCGTCGGCGCGAACGGCGAGATAAACCGCACCCATCCCACCCTCTCCAATTTCGCGAACGATGCGATAGGGACCGATGAGCGTCCCGTGAACGTCTCCCCGGTTCGATGCGGCGGGTTGATTGTCGATCGCGGGGGCTTCGATAAAGGAGTAGGCCTGATCGTGGGCGGCAAGCAGCGATTCTATCTCCGAGGCCAGGATTTCATCGCCGTCGCATTGCGATCTGATGAAGCCGCCGCGTTCTTCGGGGAGCAGTTCAGCAGCGGCATAGAATAGAGGCTTTATTTGCGACCATCGATCAGAGTCCATGATTCCCCCTCCGGAAGAAAGTGTGAAAGAATTGACGAGCCCGCGCGCGTTTCGTAGTTCCGCCTTCAGGCAGGCCTTTCGCTCGAGCATTTGCCGGGTGCCGCCTTATAGGTACACCGTAGGGTCAACAAGTCAATCATCAGCCGCCAGGATTTGCAACCGAGGCGAAGGAGGAGTAAGGAAGAACTGCAACGACAGGACGCGCAGCGTCACGTTACGAATTGTGCCGCCTATTGCTAGACGATTTCCTTCAGACATTCGAGCGTGACGCTGCGCTTTGATTCAAAACGAATCACTCAGACGTTGTTCACCAATGACTCAACTATAAGGCCTTCGCGGATCAAAGCCAAGCGCGTCCTGGGGTTGCGATTCTAGGAAGTGGAGGAACAAAGCAATGGCTAGCAGTGAGGACAACGACAAGTATGCAGCGTATGTCGGAATTGATTGGGCAGATCAAAAGCACGTGATCAGGCTACAGACGGCAGAGTCAAACGATAGTGAGGGAGAAGAAATCGAACAGCGTCCGGAAGCGCTTGCAGAGTGGGCAGCGGGTCTGTTCCAAAGGTTCAAAGGTGAGAAGGTAGCTGTCGCAATAGAGCAATCCAGAGGCGCGGTTGTTTATCACTTGATGCAGTATGAGTTCCTGGAGATCTACCCGATTAACCCGAAAACCCTCGCAAAGTACCGCGAGGCATTCAGTCTCAACAACGCAAGCTGTGATCAGACCGACGCAGACTTGATTCTCGAGCTGGTGATAATGCACAGAAATCGATTGCGACAATGGATTGCGGAGGACAAACAAACCAGGCTGCTACGGATGCTGGTAGAGAACCGCCGGACGTTAGTAGATAGAGTTTCTGGGTGTACAAACATCCTCAAGAGCCTGCTCAAAAGCTATTATCCGCAGGCTTTAGAACTCGCAGGTGGTCTCAACACCAATATGGCCGTGATTTCCTGTCTAACTGGCCGACTGTCGCACAGCTCAAGACCGCCGAACCCTTGCAGTTGCGAGAGTTTTATAGAAAGCATGGTCAATTCGCAGAGAGGTAATTGAAAAACGGTTGAAGATAGTTAGCAGCATCCACCCACTGATTACGGATGAAGCGATAATTGAGCCTTCGACAATGATGGCTAGCGCAGTTGTGGGGCACTCCGTTGCTTATTGGCGGCCATTGAGGAATGTGATGAACGGATCTCAAAGATATTTGCTGAGCATCCTTCATGGACGTATTCCAGAGCTTTCCTGGCGCCGGCAAGGTATTAGCCCCTCGTTTGACTGTAGCCTTTGGGACTGAGCTGGATCGCTACAATGCCGCCTCCGACATTCAGCGATTCTCGGGCATAGCTCCAGTGACCGAACAAAGTGGCAAATCCAAGTGGGTGCACAGACGCTACGCCTGCCCAAGGTTCCTCAAACAAACCTTTCACAGTACGCCGCGCAATCGATTCACTGGTCCGTCTGGGCGAAGGCCTACTACGATCGCGAGAAAGTTGGGCAACGTTATCACGCGACCATCAGAGCGCTGGCCTTCAAGTGGATTCGTATTCTGTATCGGTGTTGGCAAGATCAAACCCAATACGACGAGCAGTCTATTACAGGCACTGACCCAACGAGGCTCACCTCTAGCGGCGAGCCTGACATTAACAATGGTTCGGTCAAAGCGGAGTTGAAGAAGTAGATGCTGAAGGCGGGACTACGAAACGCTTACTCCTTCACACCTTTCGGAACTGCAGCGGTGAGAGATGGCTAGCAGCTCAACTCGCGAAAAAGCCACGCCTTCGCGAGCGCCCACTCGCGTTTGACCGTTGCCGGTGAGACCCCGGTCACTTCGGCAATCTCTTCGATCGAGAGCCCGCCGAAAAACTTGAGTTCGACGATCCGGCTTTGCGATTCGTCAAATTCCGCAAGCCGTTCAAGCGCCTGGTCCAACGCCAGAAGATCCGGCTGCGATCGCTCGGCGGGTACGTCGCTCACCACTGTCAGATCGAGCTTGTAGTCCCTGCCGCCGCGCTTTGCGGCGTTCCGGGCGCGGGCACGATCGACCAGTATCTGCCGCATGATCCTGGCGGCTATGCCAAAGAAGTGAGCGCGATTTTGCCAGCTCACCCCGCGCTGGTTGATGATGCGAAGATAGACCTCGTTGACCAGAGCAGTTGGTTGCAGTGTGTTGTCAGGCGATTCGCGACGGAACTGGCGCTCGGCGATCCGGTGCAACTCGTCATACAGCAACGGCATAAGCTGATCGAGGGCCGCCCGATCGCCTTCGCTCCACTGGATCAGTATCGCCGTAACATCCTGGGGTCCTCGACTCATATGCAGGTGCCCCCTTTCCGCGTCTAGAACAGCGGATTGCTCGAAGACTAGACTTTCGCAGATTCGCAGTCAACCGATTGCACGTCAAACTTCGAGTCCGCGCCTGGTTGGCGATTCGAGCTGTGCTCGGCAACGGCTGTTGAGCCAGTTTTGACCTCTCTTACGCATTCAACAATAGAGGCGCAGTGCGCCCAGGTATTTCAAGGTGATCGGGATGCCTGCGGGCCGCAAGAAAAGCTAACGGCCAGGCAACTGGTGACCGGAGAGTGGGCTGATCTTGATGAACAGGACAAGCCTTTGAACCAGTGCGGGAGCTCTCCTGGGGAGCCGTCCTAGGGTGCCCTTCCGCGCTCAAACGCGCTTCGATGCTGCAAACGGACTCAACCCTGAAGGAGACCGCTCAGTGAAAGATCTCAGATTTCGTCCGCACGCTTCATTCAGGACCGGGCTGCGCGCCCGCCCGATGGTCCTTGTTTCGGTGGTGCTGGTGGCTCTCTCGCTCTTTGGGTTGATCCTGAACGGGCAGCCGCTTCGGGCTTTAAGCGCTCCGGTGAACACGCCTCGAGGATCAAAGACCGAGTTGCCTTCTCTGCGCGGCGATGAAGCGATCTCGCATCTGCAACAACAGGGACTCTACTCGTCTCTGCAGGAAGCGATGCATGCCGCGCGCTACGGACCGCAATGGGTGACCAACACGGGTATTGATGGAATGGAAGGCGCCTTCGAGATGAAGAACCCGGCCAATCACATGCGCGCCTACGTCTCGGCGGGTGACGTGCGCGTGCTGCCGATGTCTGACGACGCGCAACAGTCCTGGCAGCTGGGGTTGAAGCTGGTCGCCTGGGGCAACGGAGACAATCTTTCAGCACTCGGCGCAGGCGAGATAGGGACGGCCGGCAACCGCGTCGAGATCCGCCGCGACTCCGGACCCCAGACTCCAGACTCCAGACTGACTGAGTGGTACGAGAATTCGGCACGCGGTATCGAGCACGGGTTCACGCTTGATGCTCGTCCCGAATCGGCAATCGCCAATCGGCAATCGGCAATCAAGGCGCCCTTGCGACTTGTGCTAGAGGTGTCAGGCGGTCTGCAGGCGCAAGCTGGCGAGAGTGGGCAGCAAGTTGGCTTTAGCGACGGACGAACCGTGTTGGTGTACGAGAAGCTGGAGGCGTGGGACGCGAAAGGTCGAAAGCTTGACTCTCACATGGCGTTGGAGAACAGGCGACTTTCGTTGGTGGTCGAAGATGGAGAGGCAGAGTATCCGTTGCGAATTGACCCCCTATTGCGAGAACAGACCAAGATTACTGCAAGCGACGGTGAGGCGTCTGACCTTTTCGGCACATCGGTCGCCATCAGCGGGGACACGGTGGTGGTCGGGGCCAGCCACGATGATGTCGGGGCGAATTTGGAACAAGGCTCGGCGTATGTGTTCGTGCGCAGTGGCGCTATCTGGACCCAGCAGGCCCGACTTACCGCTTCAGACGCCGCGGCGGGTGATGATTTTGGTATCTCGGTGGCGGTGAGCGGTGACACCGTAGTGGTCGGGGACAACGACATCTTTGCGGGCATCGCACTAGGCTCGGCGTATGTCTTCGTCCGCAGTGGCACGACCTGGACCCAGCAGGCAAAACTCACAGGTTCAGACGGCGCGGCGAGTGAACGCTTCGGCTCTTCGGTTGCCATGACCGGAGACACGGTGGTCGTCGGGGCGTATGGCGATGATGTCGGCGCGAACACAAATCAAGGCTCGGCGTATGTCTTCGTCCGAAGTGGAACTAACTGGACCCAGCAGGCCCAACTTACCGCTTCAGACGCCGCGGCGGGTGATGATTTTGGTATCTCAGTGGCGGTGAGCGGTGACACCGTAGTGGTCGGGGCTTATCTCGATGATGTCGGCGCGAACACAAATCAAGGCTCGGCGTATGTCTTTGTGCGCAGTGGAACCAACTGGACCCAGCAGGCGCAACTCACCGCTTCAGACGGCGCGGCGAGTGATTTATTCGGCCAGTCGGTGGCCATCAGCGGGGACACGGTGGTAATTGGAGTTCCTTTCGGGGCGACCATCGCACAAGGCTCTGCGTATGTCTTCGTCCGCGGTGGCTCGGCCTGGAGCCAGCAGGCACATCTCACCGCTTCAGACGGCGCGGCGTTTGGTCTGCTCGGCTATTCGGTGGTTATCAGCGGGGACGCCGTGGTGGTTGGGGCTCCGTCCACTCAAGGCTCTGCGTATGTCTTCATCCGCAGCGGTACAACCTGGACCCAGCAGGCAAAACTCACAGCTTCAGACGGCGCCGCGGGTGATAGCTTTCGGCTACTCGGTCACAATCAGCGGGGACACGGTGGTGGTCGGCGCTTTACTCGATGATGTCGGGGCGAACGTCGACCAAGGCTCGGCGTACATCTACGTCTGCAATTGGGACCAGCAGACAAAGTTCATCGCCCCAGACGGCGAAGCGGGTGATAATTTCGGCTTTTCGGTCGCCATCGACGGGGACACCGCGGTAGTCGGAGCGGTTAACGACACTGTTGGGGCGAACTCCGAGCAGGGCTCTTTGTATGTATTCGTCCGCACCGGAATCAACTGGACGCAGCAACAAATGGTAACGGCCAGTGACGGCGCCCGGAGGGACAATTTCGGTGTCTCGGTCGCTATCAACGGCGACACGATCGTCGCCGGGGCTTACGCTGCCGACGTGGGCCCCAACCCCGATCAGGGCTCAGCCTATGTCTTTGCTCGCAGCGGCACAACCTGGACGCAACAGCAAAAACTCACCGCCGATGACGGCGCCGCCGATGACCAGTTCGGCTACTCGGTCGCCATAAGCCGCAATACCCTGGTTGTTGCGGCGCCCACCGACGACGTCGTCTCCTCCGATCAGGGCTCAGCCTATGTGTTCCTGAGAACCGGTTCGACCTGGAGTCAACAACAAAAGCTCACAGCGGGCGACGCCGCAGCCAATGACCAGTTCGGCTTCTCGGTCGCCATCAGCGGTGACACCATCGTCGCCGGCGCCATGCACAAGGTCATCGCCGCTCATCAAGATCAAGGTTCGGCTTATGTGTTCGTTAGAACCGGGACGACCTGGAGCCAACAACAGCAGCTCATCGTCAGCAATGGTTTCACACTCGATCAATTCGGCGTCTCGGTCGCCATCAGCGGGGACACAATCGTGGTCGGGGCCCAGGGCGTCGATCTGACCGACACCGATCAAGGCTCGGCCTATGTCTACCTCCGAACCGGTACAACCTGGAATCTGCAACAACAGCTTGTCGCAAGCGACGCCGGCAAGACCGACCGGTTCGGAGTCTCGGTGGCGATCAGCGGAGACACGATTGTGGTGGGCGCCCATTTGGCCGATGTGGCGTTCACCAATCAAGGCTCGGTTTACGTGTTCGTCCGCAGCGGAGTCGGCTGGACCGAGCGACAAAAGCTCATTGCGTCGGACGGCGCCGCGGATGATGACTTCGGCTGCGCGGTAGCGATCAACGGGGACACTGTTGTGATCGGGGCTGACTTTGATGATGTCGGGCCAAACCCGGATCAAGGCTCGGCGTATGTCTTTTTCACCGGTTGCAACACCGCGCCGACGCTTGCCGCCGGCAACCAAATCCGCCAGAAAGGCAGCACCGCGACCTCCGCGATGATTGCTATCGTCGATGACGGCCAGGATCCGATTGGCTATCTTACGGTCTCGGTGGTTTCGGCGCCAACGGGCATTTCGATCACCGGAATCACCAACAGCAACGGTGTTATCACCGCGCAAGTCGCCGCGCTTTGCAACGCGAACCTGGGGAACAACTCCGTGCTCCTGCGGGTGCAGGACTCGGACGGCGCCACCGGCGATGTCACTCTTTACATCAACGTGACCGCCAATGCCGCTCCGGCGCTTGGCATCTATCCGAACACGACTGTTTCTGTTCTGGGCTCGACAACCGTCACGCCAAGCCTCGCTCCGTCAGACAACGGCAGCCTGGTCAATCTGAGCGCCACTTCGCCAACCTACACTGGCATTCTCAGCATTGACCTGGATACAGGTATCGTTTCCATAAGCAATGCCCGGCCTGGCGGAACGCACGTTGTAACCGTTACCGCCGTCGACAACTGCGGAGTGGCTACGACCTCGGGCTTCACGTTGACTGTGAATTGTCAGACCATCACCGTGAATCCTCCAACGATCCCCGGTGCGACCGCGGACTCCGCCTACGCTCAAGTATTCACCCAAACGGGAGGCAATGCTCCAGTCACTTTCTCATTGGGTGGCGCATTACCGACCGGTGTGAGCTTTACCTCCGGGACCGCGACGCTCTCGGGCACGCCCACTCAAGTGGGCAGCTTCCCCATCACCGTAACCGCTACCGACACCAACAACTGCTCCGCCTCGCGGAACTACACCCTCGTGGTCGGCGCGATGATGTTGGTCTGGAACGGCTCAGCCAGCTCCGACTGGAACATCCCATCGAACTGGACTCCCAATGCCGTACCAACAACTTTCAACGATTGTTTGATTCCGACAGCCGGAGTGACTAATCAACCTACGATCAGCGCGGGTTCTTCGTCGATCAACGCGATGACGATTCAATCGAGCCGCGTGCTCACTATCAACTCGTCGCTACAACTCTCGACTGCTGCTGACGTCGTCTCTGCCGGAACAATAACCGGTGCCGGCAAGCTGGCGGTCGGTGGTTCGTCGTTCACTCAGAACGGCACCGGTGTCAATCAACTCAGTCGAGTTCAACCCCGGCTCGCACTCGCTCACCGGCGGAGGCACGTTCGCCTCGGGCATTGCCACCATCTTGAGCGGAGCGAGCGTGACCCTAACCAGCGATCATTCCATCAGCGTGCTGGTGATCAACAGCGGCGGCTCGTTCGATGCCAGCAATCAAACTCTGACGCTCACCGGAGCGGGCACCCCGATCTTCAACAGCGGGACTTTCACCGTGGCAGGCACCACGATCATCTACCAGGGAGCAGTGGCGCAGGTGGTCACCTCAAACATCGCCTACCAGAACCTCACGGCCAACAACGCAGCTGGCCTGTCATTGGCCGGCGATACGGCGGTCAACGGGATATTGAATCTCGTTACCGATCTGACTACCGGCGCGTTTACGTTGACTATGCCCGCGGGCGGATCTTCCATTGGCGCAGGTGATGTGATCGGAAACGTCAAACGAACGGGGTTCACAAACGGAACGGCCTTGAGCTTTGGCAACCCTTTGAACACGATTCGGTTTGATTCGGGAACGCCTCCAAGCGATGTGACGGTGAACCTGGTGAAGTCGACGCCTGCCGGCTTCCCGGCCAACACGGTTTCTCGAACCTACACGATCACCCCCAACGGGGGGTCGGCGTTCAGTGCGACGATGCGGCTCCGCTACAAGGATTCGGAGCTGAACGCCCTGAGCGAATCGACCCTCGAGCTGTGGCGATACAACGGTTCCAGCTGGGTTTCCCCGGCCGGGTCCGCCACTCGCGACACGACGCAGAACTGGGTGGAGGAGTCCGGCATAACAGCCTTCTCTCCGTGGGCGATCGCCGGACCTTCGGGTCCAACTGAGGTGAGGCTCATCACATTCGACGCCACGGGCTACGAGAACGGCGCGTTGCTCGAGTGGAAGACTGGTTTTGAAGTCGACAATCTTGGTTTCCGCATCTATCGCCAGGAGGGCGGCAGTCGAACGCTGCTCAATCAAGAGCTCGTCGCCGGATCGGCTCTGACCGCAGGTTCCGGGACGGTGCTGACTGCCGGGCGAGATTATGCGTATTGGGTCGACTCTAAAGACGCAGGTAAAGATTCGGCTTTCTGGCTCGAAGACATCGACCTGAACGGGACATCGACCTGGCACGGTCCGTTCTATGCGAAGCAGATTGGCGGCACGCCTCCTGCTCGCACGCTTGCCCAATCGTTGAGTCAGCTGGGACAGGTGAGGGATGCCGATTTGACGCACGCGGTCGAACCCTTCGCGCTTCTACCGAGATCTAATCAGTCCCCTTCATCGCCCGCCTTGCTTCAACAAGCAACCGTGGCGTCGTCTCGCGCGGTCAAGATTGGAGTGCGGCGCGCCGGGTGGTATCGCGTAACTCAAGCGGAGCTGATCAACGCCGGGCTTGATCCGAAGATCGATCCGCGCAGCCTGCGAATGTTCGTCGATGGGATCGAGCTGCCGATGTTCATCTCAGGCGAAGATGACGGCCGACTGGATACGAATGACGCGGTCGAGTTCTACGGCGCCGGCTTGAACACTCCTTCGACCAACGCGCGAGTCTACTGGCTTGCGGGAGGTTCGCAACCCGGATTGAGGATCAACAAGGCTCCCATGGCAAAAGGCTATCCCGCCGGCGATAGCTTTGCGTACACAGTCGAACGGCGAGATCGGATGATCTACTTCTCGGCGTTGAGGAACGGCGATGAGGAGAACTTCTTTGGTGCAGTCGTAACCGGCTCTCCGGTTGATCAGATAGTAACGCTGAACGCCCTTGCCGGATCAACCAGAGACAGCGCTACCATCGAGGTGTCCGTTCAAGGTGTCACCAGTCTCGCCCATCAAGTCAGCGTCATGCTGAACGGCTCTTCAATCGGCCAGCTGTTCTTCAGCGGACAGTCGAAGGGACAACAGAAGATTGAAGTTCCGCAAACGCTTCTCCGGGAAGGCGAGAACGTCGTCAGTCTCCAGTCGATCAACGGGCCGAGCGACATCAGCCTGGTTGATTCGATTCAAATCACTTATCAGCACAGCTATCAGGCTGAAAACGATTCGCTCAGCTTCACCGCGAAGCCCGGCGAAACGGTCACGATCAATGGTTTCTCGGCCGAGGACATTAGAGTCTTCGACGTCACTGGCGAGCGCGATGTTCAGGAGTTGCCGGTTTCGATTGATCAAACAAAGGAAGGATACTCGGCTATCGTCACCGCTCCGAGCTCGCTGGGGTTTGGTTCAGGCACTGGGGAGATCGCAGCCGGCGAACGCAGGCTGCTGGCTCTGGTCAACAGCAAGGCCTCGCACGCTTCGAGCATAAAAGCCAACTCGCCCTCTCACCTGCGCGACGTTGCAAATGCGGCCGACTTCATCATCATCAGCGAGGCAAGTCTGCTCGATTCTTTCAGACCGCTGGTTGATCTGCGTGGCAAGCAGGGTCTGAAGACCTCGCTGGTCGACATTGAAGACATCTACGATGAGTTCAGTTTCGGCGATAAATCACCGCAGTCGATCCGGGACTTCCTCTGGTACGCCACGACAAGTTGGAAGCTCAAGCCTCGGTTTGCTTTGTTCGCCGGCGACGCCTCTTACGATGCGCGCAACTATCTCGGGCTGGGAGACAACGATCTTGTGCCAACGAAGTTGATCGACACAGGCTATCTCGAGACGGCGAGCGACGATTGGTTCGCGGATTTCAACGGCGACGGCATTGCGGACCTCAGCGTCGGCCGTCTCCCGGTTCGCAACGCGCAAGAGGCTTCGACGGTTATCAGCAAGTTGATCGCCTATGACGAGTCTTCTCCATCCAGTGAGGTCGCTCTTGTTGCCGACAGCAACGACGGCTTCGACTTCGAGCAAGCGGCGACGAGCTTGCGGCCGCTGATTCCGTCGGCGGTGCGTGTGACCGAGATCTTACGGTCGACTTCCGATGACCCGACCGCAAGGAGTTACCTGTTTGACGCGATCAACCGCGGACAGAAGATCGTCAACTACAGCGGGCACGGCTCGGCTAACGTATGGCGAGGCAACCTGCTCACGGTTGGGGATGCGCAGTTATTCACGAACCGAGACCGGCTGTCATTGTTTGTGATGATGACCTGTTTGAACGGTTACTTCCAGGATGCGATGAATGAGTCGCTCGCAGAGAGCTTGTTGAAATCAGGGGGCGGCGGCGCCGTTGCAGTGTGGGCGTCGTCCGGGTTGACTCTGCCGCAAGAGCAAACGGTGATGAATCAAGAGCTTTATCGTTTGCTTTTCAGCAGCAGAGGCCGCGCCCTGTCCCTGGGGGATTTGATGCGCCAGGCGAAAGCGAGTGTGGGTGACTCAGACATTCGCCGTTCGTGGATATTGCTTGGTGACCCAACGATGAGGCTCCGGTAGCGCAAATATGGCAAAAGGACAGGTGTTGATATGCGAAACAGATTACTGCTAGGTGTGGTGCTCCTTCTCGTTAGCGGCGCCGCCTCGCTGGCGCAAACGACGGCGTTCACCTATCAGGGGAAACTTGCCGACAGCGGCGCGCCAGTGACCGGCAATTGTGATTTCGAGTTCCGCTTGTTTGACACACCCAATATTGGCCTGCAACAAGGCGCAACCTTGACGCTGATGAATGTCGCGGTGAGTACGGGGATCTTCACCGTGCAGCTGGATTTCGGCGTCTGTCCGACGTGCTTCAACGGTGCGGCACGGTTTCTGGAAGTCGCGGTGAAACCAAGCGGTGGCGGCAGTTTCGCAACGCTCAGCCCCCGTCAGCCGATTACCTCCACGCCGTATGCCATTAAGACCCAGAATCTGACCTTCAATGGGCCGTTCGATGATGGCATCAGTACCGTTCCCACAACGAATGCTTTTGGTGGTGAGGGCGCAGGTGTGAATACAACACCCGATCCGATTTTGGTGAGTGTTGTTGGCAAGCAAAATTCGTTCTTTGGGGCCGGTGCAGGACAGTCCAACATCATCGGCTCTCAAAATGCCTTCTTTGGCTATCAGGCTGGGCAAAGTTCTAACAGTAGTAGCGGTGCCTTCTTCGGCTATCAGGCTGGACAAAACACCACCGGCGGTTTCAATGCCTTCTTCGGCCATCAGGCTGGACAAAACACCACCGGCGGTTTCAATGCCTTCCTCGGCTATCAGGCTGGACAAGACAGCACGGGCAGTAGCAATGCCTTCTTCGGCTATCGGGCTGGACAAAACACCAGCGGTGCGTTGAATTCCTTCTTCGGCACGTTTGCTGGCCAACGTAACACTGTTGGTAGTCATAACACCTTTATCGGCTTTCTTTCGGATTTCAACTCCATAGATCCAATCGGCGATAACAACACTGGGGTCGGGTTTGCCACACAGATCAATTCCGGGATCAGTAATGCGACGGCCATCGGGGCGAATGCGCAAGTTACACAGAGTAACGCGCTGGTGCTCGGCGGCATTAGCGGTATCAATGGTGCGACTGCCGGTACTAATGTTGGCATCGGCACCACCGCACCAGAGAGTGCATTGCATGTTAATGGAGTCAACGAGATCCTGTCGACAGGGGCCGGGGCCGGTATCAAATTTCGCAATCGCGGCAGTGCGTCGTCGAATGATGATTGGAATTGGTACTCTCAGGCAAACATCGCACGATTCTGGCGCGCGGGGCTCGGCGATATTGTCGCCATTACAGCAAGCGGGAATGTTGGCATCGGCACCACCGCACCAGAGAGTGCATTGCATGTTAATGGAGTCAACGAGATCCTGTCGACAGGGGCCGGGGCCGGTATCAAATTTCGCAATCGCGGTAGTGCGTCGTCGAATGATGATTGGAATTGGTACTCTCAGGCAAACATCGCACGATTCTGGCGCGCCGGGCTGGGCGATATTATCGCCATTACAGCAAGCGGTAATGTCGGCATTGGGAACATTAACCCAAATGACAAACTTAACGTAAACGGCAGCGTGAGTCTGCTGCTTGCTTCAGGTGGCTCGACCTCGGTTTGCCAGAATGTAAATTTTCGACTCGCTACATGCTCCTCGAGTATCCGCTACAAGGAAAATATCAGCTCATTCAAACCAGGTCTGTCTCTCATCAACCGCCTGCGCCCGGTGTCTTTCAACTGGAAACAAAGCGGAATGCTTGATATGGGCCTCGTCGCCGAAGAAGTGGCTGAGGTCGAGCCTCTGCTCGTCACTCACAACGACAACGGCGAGGTCGAGGGCGTCAAGTACGACCGCATCGGCATCGTGTTGATAAATGCTATCCGCGAACAACAGGCACAGATCAAAGAGCAGCGGGCGCAGATCGAAGAACAACAACAAGCGATCGAGACTCTCAAGCAACGACAGCAAGAATTTGACTCATTGAGAGCCCTCGTCTGCGCCGATCACCCCGCCGCGGATGTTTGCAAATTGCATTGAGGAGACCTCGTCCGCGCCGAGGACTCTCTCCTCTCTTCGGGTAGAAACAAGAGTTGAACTATTGCAGGCCCGCGCCCTCGATGCTTTCCACACCTGATCTGAGCCACTTTCAATCACCTCAGGCAGCGACGTACGAAGTTGACGAAAGCAAGGTTCTTGTCTGTGTCAATTCGCTGGAGTCGGTGCCAGTCATGAGCGAGCAACAGCGCGCGCTTGATGCCGCTTACCAAAATAAAACATCGGTGGCTCGGGATTCTCAGTCCCAACATCCGCAGCGTTTCGCGGCCGGATTGAGCTCGTTTCAACGCTTCTTGCGCATTAGAGAATGAGGAGTACTCGATATGAAACACATGTGGGTTTTTGTTTTGCTTCTGATTCTGGTCAGTGCCGGTCCATCATTCGCGCAGTCCACGGCGTTCACCTATCAAGGCAAGCTCAGCAACAATTCCTTACCGGCAAACGGCGCTTACGATATGCAATTCAAATTGTTTGACGCTTTGGCAAGCGGCAACCAAGTCGGCGCGACCTTGACCTTTGACGGAATCGGCATGAATCCGCCTACGGTGTCGGTCACCACCGGCATCTTCACGGTGACCCTCGATTTCGGGCCGTGTAGCACTTGCTTCAACGGGGCAGCGCGATTTCTGGAGATCGCAGTGAGGCCAACTGGCGGTGGATCGTATACGATGCTCAGCCCGCGCCAGCCGATCACCTCGACGCCTTATGCGCTCAAGACCCAGAATCTGACGTTCAACGGGCCGTTCAATGACGGCGTCAGCACGATCTTTGCCGCCTCGAATACCTTTGCGGGTGAAGGTGCGGGAGTAAACACGACTGTTGATTCGATTCTTGGGAATCCTCTTGGCAAGTTCAACTCCTTTTTGGGGGCTGGCGCCGGACAGGCGAATACCAGCGGGTTTGAGAATGTCTTTTTCGGCTATAGAGCTGGTCAAGCGAACACCACCGGAATAAGTAATACATTCATCGGTGACATATCTGGCGTATCAAACACCACCGCCGGTGGCAATACCTTTATCGGCAGTGGCACAAATTTCATCGGCGCAAACCCAACCGGTGAGAACAACACCTTGCTAGGCTTTGCTGCAAAGGTCAATTCCGGGGTCAATAATGCCACCGCCATCGGCGCGAATGCTTTTGCGACACAAAGCAATTCGTTGATTCTCGGCTCCTTATCTTCTCCCGGTACCAAGGTTCGGCATTGCAAGCAGGCGATCTTACCGGAACCCTCGGTACCGCGAACGGCGGCACCGGGCTCGGCAACTCGGGAACAGCCGGTAGTTACTTGCGCAGCAATGGCTCGATTTGGACTAGCTCGGTTTTACAAACGGGCGATCTTACGGGAACCCTCGGCAGCACGAATGGGGGCACCGGGTTAAGCGCCGCAGGTGCAGCGGGCAATTACCTGCGCAGCAATGGCAGTACCTGGACCAGCTCACCCATCCAATCCGCGGAACTGCCGGGAGGCAGTGCGAATTACATTCAGAATACGACGGGTCAACAAGCGGCAAGCAACTTCAACATCAGCGGCAATGGCGTTGTCGGCGGTAATTTCGGAGTCGGAACAAGCTCTCCTGCGCAAAAACTCAATATCGTCAGCGGCACGGCGGACATTCGATTCGGCGCGCCGAACGGGTCCGACGGGATGGAGATCCAGTCGAACGCGGCAG
Source organism: Blastocatellia bacterium (assembly GCA_963737945.1). GTDB lineage: Bacteria > Acidobacteriota > Blastocatellia > UBA7656 > UBA7656 > Onstottus_A. The sequence goes on from CAVTUR010000010.1 coordinate 39,364, forward strand.
GACACTCGCCGGCCATCTATCTGACCCACACGGGCAATCAGGGAAGGAGATTCCGAATCGCGAGTTTTGGAGACAATGCAACCCCGGGGTCTTTCGTTATTCGCGACGATACTCCGGGGGAAACAGGCGAGGATAGGCTGACCATCGACAGAGATGGCAAATTTCGGATCAGGTATGGCGGTCCCGTCACCGGTGACACTAATTTTGTACTTAGCTTTCAGAATGCAATATTTAACTCCAATCGATTTTCAGGCATTAGCACAGAGGGAGATGGCAACCTCATAAACTTCGGTATCAATACTGGTCGGGAAGGAGCCTTCAATGTTGCTCTTCCCGGTTTCTTGCTGAGAGCAGACCTCGGTTTTTTCACTGGCGGATTCCAATTCATTAAGAAAACGGCCGGGACCGGCGCCGAGAGCGAACTCATGAGGATTGATGAGTCAGGCAACGTCGGCATCGGCACCACGACACCTGCTGCCAAGTTGCACGTTTCAGGCACCGGCATTATTTTAGGCAACGTCGGTATCGGCACCACGACACCTGCCACCAGGTTGCACGTTTCAGGCACCGGCATCATCCGAGCTCGCGTTGAATCTGATTCCAATGCAGGTCTCGCCCTCGCTCTCGGCAATCAGCCGAAATGGTCAGTAGCAACCGTTACCGGCGGACACTTCCAAATCTTCAATGACGCACTAGGTCACAATGACTTTTGGATTGATATTGCAAGCGACAATATCGGCATAGGCACAACTACTCCTGCCGACAAACTCCATGTCGCAGGAGATATCCGCGTCGGAACATCAGGAACAAACGGCTGTCTGAAGAACAACAACGGCGGCGCGATTGTTGGCACCTGTTCATCCGACGCGCGATTCAAACGCGACATCACTCCATTTCCCAATCTGCTGTCTCGAATTGTGCAACTGCGCCCGGTGCATTTTCGATGGCGAGCGGAAGACTATCCCGATCGCAACTTCGGCCAAGCACTCGAAGCGGGCCTGATTGCGCAAGAGGTCGAAAAGGTGATGCCCGAGCTGGTGACCGAAGATGAGCAGGGCTACAAGGCAGGGAATTACGCCAAACTCCCGCTGCTTACTTTGCAGGCCGTCAAGGAGCTGCAGCAGGAAAATGACGCTCTCAAGAGAGAAAACGCCGCCCTCAAACAGCAACAACAGGCACAGTTTGCTGCCCAACAAACGCAAGTGGCTGCTCAAACAGAACAACTGAACAGACTGGTTCAACAGATCGATACTCAGCAACGCGAATTCGAGCGACAACAGAACCAATTCAGCCGCCAGCACCAAGCTCTTGAGGCTTTGGAACGATTGGTTCGTTTACATCGACGCCCTAAAGCCGGAAATCGACGATAAACGATAAACGCAGGGAGAGACATGAGAGTCCCCAAGAGAGCAAATGGTGCCACACCGAGTATTGCAATTCAGCAGAGGGCCGCGCCAAGCAACTGCCCGGATAATCAAGAATCGCAATATCGCAAGCCCGGCACCGTCTCCCTGCCATCTCTCCTTTCGCTGAAGTGAGCCACTTTCGTCGCGCATTGCGCATTAGTTAGTAGGAGCCGTCCTGATTTCAAAGCAACTGCGGTGAAGGAGGGTGTCCAGGGAGGAGCGATGACACACATCAACAACTTCGTTTCAAGATCATTGGGTCGAGGCATCGTGAGGATGCCTTTGAGGTTGGGTTTCTTCGTCATTCTCGCTTGTTGCGCATCGGCGCCGGCGCAAACAACAGCGTTTACGTATCAAGGCAAGCTTGCCGACAATCACGGGCCTCTTACTGGCCACTATGATTTCGAGTTTAGACTGATAGACGCAGGCGGTTATCAACAAGGCTCGACCGTCCCGCTGTCTGATGTCGAGGTCAGCAATGGCATCTTCACCGTGCAACTCGATTTCAACGCGTGTCCAACCTGCGTTCCCTGCTCAAAATGTTTTGACGGTTCCGATCGGCTTCTCGACATAAGCGTGCGACCGACGGGTGGCGGCGCATTTAGACCTCTAACGCCTCGTCAGCCGGTGACCTCGAATCCGTATGCGATAAGGAGCAAGGACGCGACGGCAGCAGACAGCTTGACCTGCCTGGGCTGTGTCACCAGCAGTCAGATTTCCAGTGTCAACGGCAGCGCGGTGACGGGGACGATACCGGTCGCGAGTGTGCCCGCAGGAAGCAGCAACTACATTCAAAACTCAACCACCCCTCAACCACTGTCTAGCTTTGATATCAACTCCGGTCACTTTAGCGGCGGCGTTCGCATCGAAGGCCTCGGCTTCATTCTGCCAGATACGCCGAGCCTTTCGCTCAGTTCCACCGGGTCCTTGAAAGTCGATGCACCGTTTCTTCCCGGCGGCAGGTTTACCCTTTTGGAAAACGGAAATGTCGGCATCGGAAATGGAGCGCCGACTCAGAAGCTTGAGGTAGTCGGCAACGGGACCTTTTCTGGAAGCGTTAACGCTGGGACGCAGTTTAACATCGCCGGCCAGCGCGCCTTGTTTCTTTCTGCCGATTCGAGCGCCAACACATTTCTTGGAGCCTCCGCCGGAGTCACAAGCGCACTAGGTTTCTACAATTCTTTTTTCGGACATAGCGCCGGTAGCTCGCTTCAGGGAGACGGCAGCTTCAATTCGTTCTTCGGAGCCAAGGCGGGTATGAAAACGGCCGCCTCTGCGTACAGTAACTCGTTCTTTGGGGCCGAAGCGGGACTTAACAACGTCGGCGGACAATTCAATTCGTTCTTTGGCGTCGGCGCCGGATTGAACAGCCTAAGCTCGGATAATACCTTTCTCGGCTTCGAAGCTGGATGGACCAATGCGACCGGCAGTCAAAATACCTATGTCGGAAATCGGACTGGCGAAGGAGCGGCTGACCAGTCGCATAATGTCTTTATTGGATACAGAGCAGGAGAGATAGCCAACACCGGCAGCGACAACACGTTGATCGGCTACCGAACAAATGTATCCCCAAACGTATCTGGCGCAACTGCAATCGGGGCAGACACTTTTGCCACCGAAAGCGGTCAGATCGCTCTAGGAACCCCTTCCAACACCGTCCGGGTCAACGGCAAATTGGAGGCATACGGTCAAATTCGATTCTCCCTCTCAAGTATCGGCTCCGGAGGAACTAACCATCTTTGCTGGAATCCGTCCACATCGCCGATCGTCCTGGCAGAATGCTCCTCGAGCATACGATACAAGAAAAACATCAATGCATTTGCTAGCAGCTTGTCGCTCATTAGCCGCCTAAGCCCTGTTTCGTTTAATTGGAAAGACGGCGGCATGCGTGATATTGGTCTTGTCGCCGAGGATGTTGCAGCGGTCGAGCCGTTGCTCATTACCCGCAACCAAAAGGGGGAAATAGAAGGCGTCAAGTACGATCGCCTCGGCGTCGTGTTGATCAACGCAGTCAAGGAACAACAAGCACAGATCGCCCGGCAGGAGAAGCTCATTGAAAGTCAGCAGGTGCAGATTGACGCTCTGAAAAACCTCGTCTGCTCGATGAATGCGAATGCAGGCATCTGCAAGGGAAAAGTGCGATAGCATTTCGAGCGCAATCATTCCGTAACTCATGTTTTCGGGATCTTGCTGTGTCAGCAGCTACGGAAGAACAAATACCTCGCGCAAAGACGCCAAGTCCCGCAAAGCACGCCAAGAGGCAAGGCCTTAAGCTGATAAGTGCGATTCAAACCGCCTTCTATTGAGAATTGGCAATCCGGCCAGGGCCTTGCGGCGTCATGCCTCTCCGATAGGTCACCCCCACGCGGTGTTCATCAAATCCTTTTCCAATTGACATTCATTCTTACTCGCGTCCACAATGAACCCCAACCGATCCCAGCAGCATCGAACTCGAAGCACACGGCCGAACGCGCAGTTCGCCGTTAGCTCAAACTTCTCGGAGGTCATTTCTGATGTCGAGTGAAACGGTCAACGGTGCCGCGGTTCCAACCACGGCTGATTCCGACAATCCTTTTCTGGCAGCATTCAGGCCGTACATTCCCGCCGGCGTGCAGTTGCGTGAGCTTACCGTCTTGCCGATCATCGTCGGTACTCTGCTGGGAATGGTATTCGGCGCATCCTCGCTCTATCTGGTTCTCAAAGTCGGATTGACCGTCAGCGCTTCGATTCCAGTAGCCGTCATCTCAATCACCCTGTTTCGGCTGTTCTCGAAACTCGGCCTCAAAAACGCGACGATATTGGAGAACAACATCGTTCAGACCGCCGGGTCAGCCGGGGAGTCGATCGCGTTCGGCGTCGGCGTGACTATGCCCGCGATCATGATCCTTGGATTCGATCTCGAGATCACCCGGGTGATGCTGGTTGCGATACTCGGCGGACTGCTCGGGATACTCATGATGATCCCGTTGCGTCGAGCGCTGATAGTTTCACAGCACGGCTATTTGAAGTACCCCGAGGGAACCGCGTGCGCGGAGGTTCTAAAGGCGGGCGCGTCCGACGAGTCGCGCGCCGCGGCTTCGCAATCAGCCAAGGATGGCGTCGTCGCCGAGGTTCGTGCGCTCCCCATATTCACTGGGCTGGGGATTGGATTCCTTTATCAGACCGCCATGGGTGCGTTCAAGGCCTGGAAAGACACTCCCGAAAAAATATTCTCCGCGCCGTTTAAGGCGGGATCGATTGCCGCTGAAATTTCTCCTGCTCTGCTGGGGGTCGGCTACATCATCGGGCCTCGCATCTCGTCGATCATGTGCGGAGGCGGCGTGCTCGCATATCTCGTGCTGATACCCGCAATCAAGTTCTTTGGTGAAGGGTCAACGACCGCCCTCGCGCCGGGGACAATACCGATCAGCGAAATGAACCCCAGTCAGATTCGAAGCGCGTACGTGCTTTATATCGGGGCCGGCGCCGTCGCTGCGGGCGGCATCATCAGCCTGTTTCGATCGCTCCCGACGATCTGGCACGGGCTCAAAGGCGGAATCAGCGATTTCCGAGGCGGGCGCGAGCAGGCGGCACGAGCGCCGCGCACCGATCAGGATCTGTCGATGAAGTTTGTTGTCGGCGGCATCTTCGTGCTGCTGGCGATGATTATGATCTTTCCACAGCTCAATCTGCAGTGGAACATCCTCGGGGCAATTCTGATCGTCGCATTTGGTTTTCTGTTCGTCACCGTTTCATCGCGACTGACGGGAGAAATCGGTTCGTCGTCCAATCCGATATCGGGGATGACAGTCGCGACTCTGCTATTGACCTGTTTGATCTTTTTGATAGTTGGATGGACAGGCCCAACCTATTACGTAACGGCGTTGTCGATCGGCGGCATCGTTTGCATTGCGGCTTCCAACGGCGGAACGACCTCGCAGGACTTGAAGACTGGCTTCCTGGTCGGCTCGACTCCGAAGCACCAGCAGACTGCGATTCTGATCGGGGCGCTGGCCTCCGCGATAGTTCTCGGACCCATCCTGCTAAAGCTCAACAACTCGTCCACTATCTATTTTCCACACACCAGCTTTGAGGCCGTAGAGACACCGGTGGATATTGATGCCGGCGTGGCCTCCGGCCTTCCGGTCATATTCGGGGGACGCGAAGCCCACGACCCCGGGGAGCTATCGGCTGCTGAAGAACGAAGCCGGATGCGGCCGCGGTTTCGGCGCTGGATCCTGGCGAGTATCTGGTGGATCAATCCGGACGGGCAGTCTACAAAGTCCAGAACAACTTCCCGGATGGTTTGACCGCGAACACCTCACAGTTGGGTCCCGCCGAGAAGCTTGAGGGGAAACAAGGCGAATCAGATGGAAACGCTTATCGGACCTGGAACAAGACCGATGACGTCGGAGGCCCTCCGGGAAGGTATCTGGTCAACGAGCAGGGCGCAGCGGTCTATCTCGCCGATCCGGGTATCAACGGCACCCACAAGATCAGACCCGACGGGACGACGGTGACCAAGTTTGACGCGCCAAAGGCCGTGTTGATGTCTTACATCATAAAGGGAATCTTGAACCACAAGCTGCCATGGGGGCTGGTGATGCTTGGGGTAATGATCGCCATCGTCCTCGAGATGTCCGGCATTCCTTCGCTGGCGTTCGCCGTCGGCGTTTATCTGCCACTCTCCTCTTCCAGCCCGATCTTCATCGGAGGAATGATTCGGTGGCTGGTCGACAAGTACATTGCCAGGAAGTTCAAGGATCACAGTCTCACCGAGGAACAACTGGTCGCCGAAGGGGACAAGAGCGCTGGCGTGTTAATGGCGTCGGGCTATATTGCAGGCGGCGCGCTTGCGGGCATAGTCGTAGCGTTCATCGCCGGTGTGCCGAGTTTTGGAGAGTTCAACGGCAGTATTGAAAAGTGGGCGGGAGCGCACAACCCGTTCTTCAACGGGCCCAACGCCGATCTGCTGTCTCTGATTCCGTTCGCGGTGTTACCATTCTCCTTTACCTGGCGGGCCGCGAGGTGATACTCGCGGGCAGGAAGAGTCAGCCACCGGCATAGCGTGGGCCAGCCAAAGACGTTTACCTGATGTCAGTTCGGCGCCGCAACCATTCACGAGAGTTGCGGCGCCAAACGGAACTGATCAGGGTTCGGAATTCAGGCTACGGTTCGGAGCGAACGACTCTGTAGGTTATCTGATAGCTCCCTGTATCGTCGTCATTGGTGAAGTACATTCGGTTCGAGGTGTCACCGCTAGCTGCGGTCAGCGTTTGAAGGTTCGTAGCTGCATACGAAGCAACTTGTTGACCGAGCGCATCGTCGCCCGCTGTTAACAACGCGATCAGTGCTCCAATGCCGAGGATAACGAGGCCTGCTATAGTTGCGATCGCGCCCCCTATCAAAGCAGTCGCACCGTATAGGATCGCGATGGCTCCTGCAAGCGATCCTCCAATACTCGATAACACCTCGGTTAGATCCACCACCGCAGCCGCCTCTGAGTCGTCTCCCTCGAACAGCGAGGCGCTGATGATCAAGAATGCCTTTACAGGCTCCGCCGATCCGTCCGGGCGGAACGCGGCTCCGTCTGATGCGCCGTAGCTCTTGAGTACACCGTCGGAGAAACCTGAAATCTCGCGAGTCCTCTTCCCAAGACTGACGCCCTCAGTCGTTCCGGTGAACATACTGTAGACTTCATCATCACCGGCCCATTCCGGATCGGACTCATCCATACATCGAATCTGCTCGAACGCCACGCGGTAGTGCGGCGCGAGGACCTTGAACGTTCTCCAAAGACTAAGAGACGATCCGGTGTTTCGGACTGCCAGACGATAGTCCCCGGGCCACGTCTCCTGAGGGATCTGGAACTCGAGCTGCGTGGCGCCGAGGAGCCGCACCGCCGGTCTGCCGATCCGCGTATATGACACGCCGTCGCGCTCCAGGAATTCGAGTGCAACGATCGAATCGGCTGCGAACCGAGAACCGGTCAGCACAACTCGTTTACCCGGATATTGTGAGCCGGGGGAGATCGTATCAAGGGTGGGCGCGGGCACGGGTGGCGCCACGACATACGCTCGCCAAACGTTGCTGTTGATTCCGTCCACCACGACGCGCACGCAGTAGTTGCCCGGCGCAAGCGCTGCGGGAGCGATGGCCCTCAGTTCTGTTGCGCTGGCAGAACCCGGAGTCAGTTCATTCAGGATGTCAAAATACATTGGCCCCACAGCGCCAGCACGCTCGCGAAGTATCTGTATCCGATTTTGAGCCGCCGTCGGCGAGAAATTCCTTCCAACCAATGCGAATTCCCTTCCCGGCTGCAGCACTAGTGCGAAATCAAGCCCGGAGGTTCTCACCGACGTGATCTCGGGAGTTGGTCTGATCGTGTTCCCCCAACGCTGCCGGTCTATCGGCATGCCTCGTGGTGGAAATTTGAAACTTGCGCCTGCTTGAAGCATCAGCCCGCCCAGTTCCTTAAGGTCGATGGGCCTCCTTACATCGAGGTTGATCATGGACGAGGGAAAGTAGTTCGCCTTGAACTGTTGAGGAAGCGCGTCCCAACGGGTCACAAGCGTTTGAAGTTTTGCGCGGTCCAGGTTCTTTCGGCTGCGAAGACCAGCCTGGATGATCTTGTCAAACTCCGTGACGTTTTGAGCTCCCGCCAGGTACCGCTTGACGGCGTGGACAAACGCCGGCACAAATGGATCCTTGTATGGCTTTTTAGAAAGCAGAATACCGAGGTTCCGTTCAACGGTCGCCTTGTGCTTGGCGCCGGCCTGCTGAGGTTTCGCCGGCTGCTGAGGCTTTCCCTGATCACCTTTGAGCGCGAGTACCGGAGTCACCACAAGCAGGACCGCCAGCACCGAAACAAGCAGAATTCTCGTTAGCCGTATGATTCCGCGTTCAGACATATCAATCCCTCCTGGTAGTTAAAATCACAACCACGTCGATCATCATCTGTCAGCGCGAAAGGCTGGGAGTCAGGCTTCCGCTTACTGGTCAACGAACCGTGACGCCCAGGCTCGAAACGTTGTTGCGCTCGTTGAGCTCCGCAACCTTGTTGCCGGAATCGACCCGCGCGAAGAGTGAGAGCTTCCTGGGTCTTGGTGTATCGGCTGGGATCGCGACTCGAGCGGTGTATTCCTGGGATTCGCCCGGATTGATGTCTCTCGTTCCACTTATTCGGCCTCCCCCCAGCAGAGCGTCTTCCTTAAACGAGGCAGAATATGTAGCGGCGACGTCCGGGACTCTTTCGTCGATCGAGAGCATGATGTCGATCATGTATCCGTCTGCCCTTGCGGACGCAGTGCCCGGAGCTTTCGCCGTACCAATGTTCTTGACTCTGACCGTGACAAGAATGTTGCTGCCATGGAGGACTTCGCGCAGGGGAGTTACCCACTGAACCGTGAGATCGGGTTTGCCGACGGCGGTCGCCACTCGCGCCACCGGAGGGGCCGGCCGTATTTCGTTGCTGCTACCCCCTTTCGACGCGCTCGGACTTATTACCGTATTGACGCCCGATGGCAGCCTGTTGACCGGCGATACGATCGCGCCAGGTTTAGCTCCAGAAGCAAGCGCTGGCCTGGTTGGGGTTGAACCAGACGAGGCGCTCGATGATGGACCGCTGCTTGTCCTACCGGTCGTTCCGCCGATCAGCGAGGGCAGCAGCGGTCGGACCGTTGGACGAGCACCAGCAGGCGGACTGGGAGACGCCGGCGGCGAAGCTACAGGTCGCGGATTCGGAATCGACGCTATTGGGCCGGCGGTTGGGCCAATCATCACCTGACGAGCCACATAACCTGTCAATGTTTTTGTCCCGCGGCTTTCCAGCTGCACGCGCACCTGCTGCGCGCCGGTGCGCGCGAATACAACGCCCGGGAAAAGGACGGAACGGTCTTGCTTCGGCAGCAAAGTTCCGAGCAGCTTGGCTGCGACCGGCCGCCCATCAACCAGCAGGGTGGCCGTGACATTCGAGAGCGGCCGTCCATATGGATTCGATAGCGCGACGGTAATTGGAGAGGGCGCTCCTGCTGTGATCCCTTCGGGTCCGGTTCCGAGGCTAATGCTGCGAACATGCGGCAGTCCGATCGGAAGCATGATCGAGGAGGCGACGGCCGGCGAGATAGCCGCTCTGATAGCGGCGCTGGTGCTGATAGCGCCGCCAGCTCTTCCCGGCGCCGCGCTGACCACCAGTGGGGGGAGAGCTAGACTTGCGAGTTGGGTTGTGAGAGTCGAGTCCAATACCTTCAATTCGGGCTGATAGGTCTTTGGCTCGCCGGCGATCCAATTGAGAGCTACGATTTGTGTTGCTCCGGCCGCAACCACCACATCGGTCAACTGAGTGTCAACCCCGAGCAGACTTCCCGTCTCGTCGACAAGCGCTACCACAAGCCCCGTCGCGTCAGGGCTCCCCGGATTGCGTAACGAGATACTGAAACCAACGCTGTCACCCGCGTGAGGCGCGGCCGGCGTTATCACGACATCGCCGCTGGCTACGCTGATGCTCGGTGGCGTTGGAGGCGCAGGACCGGCCCCGCCGGAATCAACACCAGGCCCGACAGCTCCGCTCGGACTACCGCCTCCGGCGCCACCGAGCTTGCTCCCCAGCCGCTCGATCACACGATCCATCAATGTAGCCATGCCTTGTTGGGCCTTCTCCTTAGCAAGGTTTTTGAAGCTCGGGCTGCTGGGGGGCGCCCCGGATATAGAAGGATCGCTTGCTGGAGGAATGCCGGTGGCAGGAGGAGTTTCCGGCTGCGCCGGCACCGCTACGGGATCAACGGGGGCGACGGCGCTCGGAGTGACTGAAGGGCCCGCTGTTGACGACTCGCTTACCGCGGTGGCGAATTGCTGAAGGGTCTCCTGAGCTGGGCCCGCGGCGATCGAGGGATTTCCGGAACCATCCGCTTGCAACGTAAACAGGCCCAGGTTGCCTTCAACCTTGCGCAGCCACCAGATCATATCCGGCGATGGATTCTTAGTGCTCCAGGTGTCGATCATTTGGTAGGCTTTGGCCTGCCAGTTCCAACGCGCCATCTCGGTCGGGGTCTCGGGCTTGGGCGGCGCCAGATTCTGCTCATTGCTCTTCAGCGCATCGCGAAACATGACGCCGAGGAAGGGCGAGTCCATCCCGGCGCCAGCGCGGTAATCGGCGAGATTGACCGAGGTTAGCGCAAAGAATCTCTTCTGGTCCTCGTCGGATCGAAAGGCGGTCGAGAAGCCGGTCGTGAAAATGAAGTGCTTGCCCGAAAGATCTGCGGTGAGGCTTCCGAGCAACGGCGCAAACTTCTCCGGACTGCCGGCGCTCAGGGAGCCCGCGAGCCACTGCACATCGATCAGGTCGATGTCTGGTGTCGCGGCGACGGCCAAAAACATCTGTTTCAACCTGTCGTAAGCCTGCGCATACGCGTCGTCAGTCATCGTCGCGCCAGCAATGGCCTGCTTCAGAATCAACTCGAAGTCAAACGAGAAGTTGACCAGCAGGGGTGTAGAGCTCATCTCCACACCCTTCAGAGCGGATTGTTCCGTCTGGCGTATCTGAGCGGCGACTTGCGCCACCAGCGGCGCGACATATTGTGGATAAAAGGGCTGGTGCAAACCCGCGTGATTGACCTGATCCTCGATCTGATACGCCAACACGTGACTATATGCGGCGAGCGACTGGCCATCGCCACTCCTCAACGCGGTAATGGTACCGTTGATGAAAGTCGCCACGTTCCGGGGGAAGTCCTTCTCCGGGAACTTTCCTCTCTCGGCTCCAAGCAGCACCGGGATCAGCTTGACGTTGTTCTGTTTGGCCCAAACGCATAAATTAGCGAGGCGGAGCGCTGCAGAAGCGTCGTCACGCACATTGAGCTGAAAACGCACTACGTTGAATCCGCTGGACCTCAGCCCATCCCAAACTTGTTGGAAGGAATTGTTGACACCAGAGTTCGAGTATTGCGAAGCCTGACTGGGGAACTTAGATCCATCAACCCAGGTAGGATCAAAGTTAAAGTCGATTCCATAGACCGGCAGGAGCCCCGTCTGGGATACTGCCTGCGCCCCTTGAGGTTGGTTCGTCTCCTGCGCAGACACTGGATGTGCACCGAACGAAGACGCCATAACAAGCGCACTGAAACCGCTGAGGATCCTCAATGCGCCTCTCTTCATCGCCATCGAATGTCGTAAGAAACAGTAGAAAAAATCTTGTAGCATGGGGGGGCCCCTCCACGGTTGAAGTCTGTCGTAGTCGTGGACAGGTTAGTCTTCGAATCGACCAGGTTCCGGTCGAATCGGCAGAGCGTTGAGTCACGCTCTGTTCCAGCGAGCTGATACTACGCCCAAGCGGCTAACCTTTGGTATCACATAATCGTGTTAGCCGTGGATCGGATTGCCGAGAAGCCCCAACGAGCGGGCGAACGGAGGAACGCTGTAGCCTAGAGCGGAATCTGGGTGCGCTTCAAGCGGCTATACCACGACCACAATGGCGTCGGTATCAGAGCTTGCCCGAGTCCCAATTCTAATTGCTATTCGTCCTGCAAAGATCGGCGCCCGGGTGATCAAGGCAGACGATCTTTAGGAGACTGTTGATCTGAGTCTGCTGAGTTTCCATCCGGGTCTGCTGCCGAGCAATTTGGGCTTGCTGTTCTTTGATAGCGTTGACCAGCACCACGCCAAGCTGGCTGTACTTTACGCCCTGGATCTCGCCGGCCTTATCGCGGGTAACCAGAAACGGTGCGACCTTTTCAACTTCCTCGGCGATCAGTCCCAGGTCCCCCTGGTTCGTCGCCTTCCAATCGAAGGTAACAGGGCGCAGGCTACGGATTACCTCGAGCCCCGAGTCCAGCGGCAAGACGTTTGTCTTGTAACGCAGGCTTGACGAGCACGAAGAGACTATGCCGCCGGCGCCAATGCACAGTGGGGTCGCGGTCGCCGCTCCGAGAATGCCTATGCTTAGCGCTCCCGGGATGACTACCGTATCCGCGCCGCTGCTTCGACCGAGTGCAATCGTTTTGCTTGATGAAACAACCGCGCCGCTGCCGATTGCCGTAGCGAACGCTAGATTGTTTGCGCCAACGTCCGTGCCTGAGCCAATGACAGTGTTGTGATTGCCGATGGTATTCGTGAATCCCGCATTCAGTCCAACGAACACGTTGTCATTACCTTCTGTGTTCGAATAGCCTGAAGACACTCCGAAGAAAGCGTTTTGATACCCGTTTGATGTATTCTGGCCTGCGATGCTTCCGAAGAAGGAATTGTTTGAGCCTCCCGTGTTCTGGGCGCCGGCACCGGCGCCGAAAAATGAGTTGTCCCCTCCGGTGGTACTCTCCCGCCCCGCGCCCGCTCCAAAGAACGAGTTTGCGGTTCCCGCGTTCATTTTTCCCGCTAATGCGCCAAAGAACGAATTGTTGGCTCCCATTGAGTTGGTATTACCGGCGAACCAACCGAAAAACGAGTTCGCAAAACCGACTGTGTTGCTTTGACCAGCCGCGGATCCAAAGAACGAGTTCCCATCCGCGGTGTTAGCGGTGCCGGCGCGGTCTCCGAAGAAGGCATTGTCGCCGGTTGTTATATTGGCTTGGCCGGCGCGGTAACCGAAGAAGGAGTTGCGGAGCCCATCCACGTTGTTTTCCCCGGCTTGTGCCCCAAAGAGGGAATTCTGCGAGCCTGTATTGGCTGCGCCGGCTCTGTATCCAAAAAAGGCGTTGCCCGAACCGCCGGTGTTTGCGAAGCCGGCAGCGGCGCCAAAGAAGGAGTTGTTGCTTTGAGTATTGTTCGTACCCGCGCCGGCGCCAAAGAACGAGTTTCCGCTGGCGATTGTGTTAGCCTGCCCGGCTTGATACCCGACGCTGGTGTTGGAGGAACCTGTTGCGTTGGATTCGCCGGCGCTGGCGCCAAAGAAGGAATTGGAGCTCGCGGTATTATCTCGACCGGCATTGAATCCAAAGAATGCATTACTGCCACCGATGATGTTGAGCCGCCCAGCCTGATAACCGAAGAAGGCGTTACTAGCGCCGGTGTTGTTCAAAACACCGGCGTATGTGCCGAAAAAAGAGTTCGAGCCACCGGTGGTGTTGCCGTCACCAGCAAAGGTTCCGAAGAAGGAGTTGTAGCTGCCCGTCTGGTTGCTTTGGCCGGCGTGAGATCCAAAGAAAGAGTTCTGCTGGCCCGTCGTGTTACTGAAGCCCGTACCAGCCCCGAAGAAGGAGTTGTCACTTGGCGTCGTATTTTGATTTCCAGCTAAAGCTCCGAAGAAAGCGTTAGACGTTCCCGCTGTGTTGCTGTCGCCTGCCCCCACCCCGGCAAAAGCGTTGAATGAGCCTCCGATGCTCAGCACCCGCGCGCCGCCAATGTTGAATTGCGTAGCCGAATTTACAACATTGCCGGAGAGCGTACCGGCGGCCGTGCCATCCCCGCTGATGTTGAAGTTGCTCCCCGCTTGTTGACTCACAGCGTTCTGAATGTAACTGCTGCTTCCGGCCGGCACGCTCGCAACAGGTATCGTGCCCGTGACAACGCTGCCGCTGACCCCGGCGATTTGACTACTCGTCACACAACTCACGCAGGCGACCGATAGCCCGTCAGCGCTCTTCGCGTTGAGGCTCTTCAACGCATAAGGCGTCGACGTCATCGGCTGTCGAGGAGAGAGAATCGTGAACGAGCCAACCCCCGCTGGCCTGAGCGCGATTTCCAGAAACCGGTCGGCGCCCGGAAACGGACCGGCGCCGAAATCCAGTTGAACCGCAAAGATGCCGTTGGCGACTGCGACCGCGAGGCGTTGCACCGTCGGGCCTTGTTGCACCCCCGTGCCGACCGCAGCTGTATCGAAAAGCTTGAACTCGAAGTCGTAGCTGCCTGTCGCCGGCGCGCCGCCGTCACTCGCTTTGCCTTGATAGGTGAATGACGACGTCTGCGCATTTGCCGTCCCTACGGAGAAGATCAGAACGATCGCCGGCAAAATCAATCGAAGGACTTTGCCGGGAGAGCTGTTGCAAATTCTTAAGAGCATTGAGAAGCTCCTTCCTCAGAAACTGCGAACCAAGTTTCAGCGACGGGCTTGGTGTCGCTCTTGCGCGGCTTTGCGTCTTTTGCTAGATACCCGCTTCGCTGTCGAGGTTCAGATCACTTAACAACCCGGCCTTCAAACTTCGACCTATCCGCGTGGAACTTACCGCCGTCGCCGGCTGCGCCGGCGCCGATGATCGAAACCTGCATCTCGGTCGGGTTGCGCAGCATCGCAACCACCGCAGGGTTGGGGCCATTGGGTGTGGATGCCATAAAGTCAATCTTGATTTATAACTCCCAGCCGCCGTTTGCATCCGGCACGAGACCCAGGTCGAACTTGTCCACCGCCGGCAGCAACTCGATGTGCGGCAATATCTCGTTTGGCGATTGCGGGACAGCTAGTCGCTTCTCACCTGAGATGGCGCGACCTTGACCGGCGGCCTAACCGTGATGATGGTATCCTCGCTTTTGGACCGTTGGTATCACATAAACATGTTAGATATGCTGGGTGACGGGCCTGCGGGGAAAGTGTTCAGACAAGCTTCTCTCTGATTGCTCGAGCGACGGCCTCCGCGGCGTTGTGAACCTGGAGCTTTTTATAGATCGCCCGGATGTGGGTCCTGATAGTCTCAACGCCGACCTCAAGCTGCTCGGCCGCTTGTTTGTAAGATAAACCACGAACCAGGCATTGCAGCACTTCCTGCTCTCGATTTGTAAGATCGAGCCTTGTCGGGGCGCCCGTCGCTTCGGATGTCGCCAGCGAAGGACTCTTGCGCACCAGCGCCAGAAGAGTTCGCGCCACCCCCGCGGTCAATGGAGCGCCGTCGGCGGCGATCATTCGAAGTTGTGAGAGCAGCTCCACCGCCGGTGTCTTCTTGAGCAGATAACCGTCGGCGCCGGCGATGATCGCCTTCACGATGGTCACCGGGTCTTCAAACACCGTGAGCACGACGATGGACAACTCAGGGAGTCGGGCTTTCAGCTCCTTCGTCGCCTCGATCCCGCTGATCCCTGGCAGCTCGAGATCCATCAACACCAGTCTCCACCCCGAGGGTTGACCTGACTCGATCATTCGATCGAGTTCGTCCAGCGCCCGCCGGGGTGAACCAAAGCTGCCGGCAAGCGAAAACCCTCGAGCGTGCCTGAACAGCGTCTCCAGACTGGAGCGATATCTGGGGTCATCTTCTATTATCGCGACGTTGAGATCCAAACTCGTCCCCCTGGACCGCGGATTGCGCCTCAGAGAGTACGACGACAGGCGGGCGCGATCAATCGCATAATTATGGTAGCTGGGAGGCTCACATCGCGCGTTTCTCTTTCGCTTCGGGCGAGAACACGACCGTCACCGTGGTGCCCCGTCCTTCAGGTGAGGACCAGCTTATCTCGGCGCCGATTTGCTCCGCTCGCTTCCGCATACTTATCATACCGAGCCCGACGCCGTCGCAATTAGGATCGCTGTTTCTGATTCCACAACCGTCATCGGCGATCCACAGCCGCCAACCGCGACCCATTTGCGACAACCCAAGGACAACTTGATTGGCGTTTGCGTGGCGTGCGGCGTTGTGCAGAGCTTCCGAGCCGATCAACAGCAGATTGTGCCTCGCCGCCAGCGAAAGATCGCCCTCAGGCCATCTGGATGGAAACTCGGTACTGAATACCGGACTGCCATCGGGGAACAACCGGGAAGCGCGCTGGGCTAATCGGTAAGCAAGGCCCTCCAGGGTCGCCGAATCGGGTCGCAACGACCAAACGATATCAGTCAGTGCGCTGCCCATCTCCGCGGTGGTGTCCACAATCTGAGTGATCATGTCCCGACGCTGATCCTCCTGTATGCCCTCCGCGGCCGCGACCCCCGACAGAATGCCGATGCTTCCAAGCCCCGAACCTATCTCGTCGTGAAGATCCATCGCGATCAACGCCCGCTGCCTTTCGAGCCTCACCAGCCCGGCAACCCTCGCGTGGTGCGCGAGAAATAGCACTCCAACCAGCAAGAGGAGGGCGCCGGCGATCACCCACCACTGTAGGTACCACGGGCCTAACACTTGAAAATCGATCCTCGCCGGATTCGGTGACCAGTTAGCACCGTCGAGTGACGCCCGCACTTCGGCCGAATAGCGGCCGGGTCGCAAATCGAAAAATCGGAACACCGCTTCCTCGGCTTTCGAATCAATCCACGGGTCATCAGTCCGCAGGCGATACTGGTACCTTAGAAGGCCCTCGCTCCGATACGATAGCGCCGCGAAATGGATCTCAATCTGATTGCTGTCATAACTGAGTCGCGGACTGATGAGGGGATCGAGATTGCGTCCGTTTACTACGAACGCGGTCTGTTTTATGCGAGGAGGCTCCGGGCGAGCGCGCCGGGCGTCCGGCCCTATGCGGACAATGCCGGCGCCGGTAGCTAACCAGAGCGTCGCATCCGCGTCTTCAATCAGGTCTATGATGCCGGTTGGAGGCATGCCCTGCCAGATGGACAGTTGTTCGAGGACCTCCCAGCCCTCGGGCTGGTCAGGCCGGCTAAGCACCCGAACCGCAAATCCGGAGCCCAGCACCCAGACCCCTCCCGACGTCGACGGAACAATGTTCTGGATCAAGCGCGAAGCAGGATCCCGCGAACCCGGGATCAGGCTCCATCCATTCGATTGGCGCCGCCACACTCCGTTCCTGGCCGCTGCCCAGATTTCTCCTCCGGGAATCTGCAACAGCTTCCAAAACTCCTGAACTCCCTCGACGTCCTCGCACGACCAGGTTACTGGCTGGCCTGCGGCAACCAAGGCCGCCTCGGCGTGACAGATTCGGTTTCCGGCGGTCACCCACAACACACCATTCGAGTCCTCCAGGACCTGTTCAACACCCTGGCCGGCATCTGGCGCGGCAGCCGGCGCCGGAGCAACCTCCCCGCCGCCGGTCTTGAATAACCCGCTGGACGTAGCCAACCATACCGAGCCGTCCCCTGATCGAGCGCTCGCCGACAAAACTCCGGCGTTTGGAGCTTTGTAATGTATAAAACGTCCACCGACCCGATGGATAAACTCGTCCTGCTCTTTTCCCCAGAGACCGCCCGCTCCGTCGCACACCAACGGCCACCTGTGCTCCGGCTCCTCCAGTACCAATTTCCATTTGCCCGTCACCCGAACGAGGCGGTATAGACCCCCCCACGTTGAAGCCCACAGCCCCTCCTCGGTCCGCAGAAGATAGCGCGTCGAGGCCACTAGCAGACCTTCTTTTTCGCCCCAAATGACTGTCTCGGGTTCAGGAATCTGGACCAGCCCCTGTGCGGTTCCTGTCCAGACGCTTCCCTCGCGGTCAACCAGGAACGCCCCCCCGGTTATGCCTTCCGTTGAGCCAAGCACTTCCGGCTCCTTTCCAGGCCTGAGTGCGACAGCGTTGCGATCGGTCGTCCCCCAGACTGTTTTTCCCCTCAACACGAATGCGTTAAACCTGGCGGGAACAAACAGCAGCTCAGCGCTTCGCCCATCTCGCAGCTCAAAAATGTGGCAACCTGCCGCCTTCATCTCGGCATAGAAAATAGAACCGTCACCCCTATCGATGACGTCACCCGCCGATGGAGTCGTGGCTATTCGTGACGCGGCGCCGTTCTGGTCTAACGACAATATTCCCCCGGCAGTGACTACAAAAACCCCTCCGCTGCGATTCGGGGCCAGCCTGCGGATTCGCTCGGCGTCGAACTGGCCGAGGCGAATGCGACTCCACTCACCGGAGTCGTCGCGGAGAAACAGCGCGTCTGGGCGAGCGACCCATAGCCTCTGAAGTCGGTCGTATGCCGCGTCCCTCACATCGGTCCAGGGCTGACCGCCGGGACCGGGGATCGGTGCCGCGCCATCACCAGCAATTCGCATAAGCGTGTTGCCGGTTTGCGAGCCTGGGTCAGGCTCGACAATCAAGATGAGTTCGGGACCCACGCCCCTCCCCCACAAAATATGTGTCGTAAGCTGGTCCGGTGCCCAAAGCCTGAATTCGCGCCCATCGAACCGCGCCAGACCGCCGCCTTCAATACCCACCCACAAGAAACCTTCGTTGTCCTGGGCCACGCTGAAAACCGATGCCGTAGTAGTGCCGGGAATCCGATCGAACCGGCGCTGGATTCGCTCTTCGCCAAACACCGCAACACCAGACGTCAAGAGCGCGGTCGCACAGAGCACGCAGACGATCAGCCCTCTAACTCGGTACGCTGTCGGTAGAACTCTTAATGACTGCCTTTTAGGCATGCGCGATTCACCACAATGGATGGTCGGGCTTTAGCTGCGGCCTTTTTTGTCGCGAACTTGGTGAGATAGTAGTCGCGGTTATGGTCTGATTTCAACCTGCGCGATGTCTCTCTGTATCCTCACGTCACGGGACAGCCCTGGCGCCCGTAGCCGCAATGCGCAGACCGTCTGATCGTGTTCGTTCCACTGAGTGGTGGATGTTACCTGAGTAGCGGCGACCGACAGGAATCGCGATTTCGCATTACCCTGCCGAGCCGAGTTCGATCGTTGCCAATTCCGACTTCCTTTCGCTATCATCCTCTCGACAATGATAAAGACTATCGAGTGGACCGACGAAGGCGTCGTAATGATCGATCAGCGGCGGCTTCCTTCCCACGAACTCTATCCGATCTTCAAGACCCACGACGAAGTGGCCATCGCCATCGAAGACATGATCGTGCGAGGCGCGCCTGCCATCGGCGTCGCGGCGGCGATGGGTGTCGCCCTCGGGATGAAGAACTCCGAGGCGTCTTCAGTGGACGAGTTCGAGCAAGACTTCCATCGGGTCTGCGAGCGATTGCTCGTGACTCGACCAACCGCGGTGAACCTGTTCTGGGCCGTCGAACGAATGCGATGGGCGTTCAAACACGGCCGTCGCGCTGGAGACTCGATCGACGAAATAAGAAAGCAGCTCGTCAACGAGGCGCTGGATATCCATCGCGAGGATGTCGCAAGCAATCAGCGGATGGGAGCTTTTGGCGCCGATCTCATCCCCGACAACGCGACTGTTCTGACGCATTGCAACGCGGGCGCACTTGCGACGGCAGGTTACGGCACGGCGCTTGGCGTTATTTACGCGGCGGTCGAGGCCGGCAAAAAGGTGCGCGTGTACGCGGATGAGACTCGGCCGTTTCTTCAGGGCGCGCGGCTCACGGCGTGGGAACTGGCAAAGGAGAACATTCCGGTTACCCTGATAACCGATAGCATGGCCGGTCACTTCCTGAAGTCGGGTGAAGTCGATTGCGTGATCGTCGGGGCCGATCGCGTCGCTGGGAACGGTGACGTTGCCAACAAGATCGGAACCTACATGGTTGCGGTTGCCGCGCACGAAAACAACATCCCTTTCTATGTAGCGGCGCCGCTCTCGACCATCGATCTGTCGCTGAGCTCCGGCGATCAGATTCCGATCGAAGCCCGCGCTGACGAAGAAGTCACGCACTTCCGAGGTCAGCAGGTCGCGCCGGAGGGCGTGAAGGTTGCCAACCCGGCTTTTGACGTGACGCCGCATCGTTACGTATCGGCGATAATCACTGACGCCGGGGTCGCGCGCGAACCGTACGATACGAGCCTAAAGGCGCTGTTCGAAAGTAGAGGATGATATTGATTTTGGATTTTAGATTTTGGATTTTGGATTCCTGCTTTCATCCGGAATCGCAAATCCAAAATCCACAATCCAAAATCCAAAATTGAAAAATGAACCTCGAACACAGGATTGGACAACTCTTAATAATTGGCTTACCAGGCCCGCAGCTTGATCTGATGACCCGCAGCTTGCTGCAGACCATTCAGCCTGGCGGCATCCTGCTCAACAGTCTCAACATCGAGAGCGCGCAACAGGTCGCGGAGCTCACGTCGACGATTCGGTCGCTTATTGAAGTTCCTCCGATTATCGCCGTCGATCAGGAAGGCGGGCGCGTCGACCGGCTAAAACACATCTATAGTCCGATGCCCTCCGCCGATCTGTTACGGGCATCCGGCGAAGCTTCGATCGCCGGGCGGATGGGTGAAATCGCTGCCGAGGCGCTTCGCACACTGGGGTTTAACGTGAACCTCGCGCCGGTGCTGGATATCGCTTCGGATGACGGGGCAAACAACGGGCTGAAAGGCCGGTACCTCGGCAGCAATCTCGCCGAAGTCGTGCGATTGGCGGGAGCCTATCTGGAGGGTTTACAGCACGGTGGAGTTGTCGGCGTCGGCAAGCACTTTCCCGGTCTCGGCGCTGCGGTGATCGATTCACACACCGAGCTGCCGACGATCGACCGAACGCGCGAAGAGATTCTGAGGTACGAGGTCGCCCCATATACCGAGTTATTCAGCAAGATCAACGCTCGATTGAACGCGGTGATCATCGCGCACGGCCACTATCCGGCGTTCGACGGTCCGGCACCGCTGCCGTCGTCGTTGTCTAAGAACATCGTCACCGGGTTGCTTCGTGAGGAGCTTGGCTTTAAGGGGCTCACGATAACCGACGATCTGGAAATGGGAGCGATCACCGGGACGCGGGACCTCTCAGAGGCTGCCGTGATGGCCATCGAAGCGGGGATCGACATGGTGATGGTTGCGGACTCGCGCTCTCCCGAGCGCGCAACGGCGACCTGGGAAGCTATGGTGAATGCCGCAAAGGAAGGCCGAATCACAAAGGCGCACATCAACCGCTCGTTCGATCATCTCGCGAGAATCAAGTCCATGCTGTCGCCGCCTCACGCTTTCAGCGAACAAGCGGTCTTGCGGCTGCGAGAACGCATCGGCGAAATAAATCTCACATTGCAGCACTCGAAGTGAAAGAAGGCGGAAGGCCGAGGGATTTTCTATTTTCTTTATTTGAGATTTGAGATTTGAGATTTGAGATTTGTCAATTGCGATTTTCCGATGCTCGCCGATTCGCTTAGCTGCACTCCAAAATGACAAATCACAAATGGAAAATGGGAAATGGGAAATGGGAAATCCTTCCGCCGTCTGCCTTCCCCTTTCGCCGTCTGCCTTTCCCTTCCGCTTTCTTCCTTCTGCTTTCTGCTCTGCTGCTCCTCACTTTTCCACTAAGCGGCTGCCGGCGCGGCGCCGAACCCGGCACGCTGGTTATCGCCATCGAAGTCGCGCCCCGAGGGTTTGACCCGCGCTTCTCAACAACATTCCAAACCTCGGCCCGAATCATGCAGTTGATCTTCGATACGCTGGTAGTCAAAAACGAGAAGTTCGAGTTTGTGCCCTCGCTCGCCGAACGCTTCGAAGAATCAGAGGACCACCGAACCTTTACGTTTCACCTTCGCCCGGGTGTAATGTTTCACAACGGGAAACTACTCACGTCTACAGATGTCAAGTACACTTTCGATTCGTTGCTTTCGCCGGCGCTCAAGTCTCCGATTCGCGGAGCGGTCGACAAAATTACCTCAATCGACGCGCCGGATCCCCTGACGGTGGTCTTTCACGCACGCGAGCCCTTCTACAGTTTCATTGGAAACCTGCCCGCGATTGGCATAATTCCAGAAGGCGCGGGGACCGAGATGATCAGCTCTCCGGTTGGGAGCGGGCCCTACAAGTTTGTTTCATACACAGAAGGCTCTGCCGTTCAACTCGAAGCGAATGCCGGATACTGGGGCGGCCCTCCCAACATCCCACGAGTTCATATCAAGGTCGTTACCGACAACAGCACGCGGCAGGCCGAGTTGATGAGCGGCGAAGTTGATCTCGCTTACAATGCGCAGTTCGATCCCGAGACGATTCGGGCGCTCGGCCAGCGCCGTGACATGCAGGTGATCCTGGGTGATGGAGCGAGCATTGGATACCTGGGAGTCAACGTTTCGCCGACCTCGTTGTTGTCGGACCAAAAACTCAGGCAAGCAGTCGCCTACGGTATCGATCGCGACGTTATCATTCATCGCCTTCTGAGGGATCAGGCGCGAAAAGCTAACGGGATAATGCCGCCGGAACACTGGGCTTACGATCAGGCGGTGACGGTTTACGATCACGACCCGGAACGCGCAAAACAGTTGCTCGACGAAGCAGGCTTTCCGGATCCGGACGGCGACGGGCCGCTCCCGCGGCTCACGCTGACGATGCTCACGACAACGACGCAGCTTTCAAGAAACATCGCCGCGATCATGCAGGATCAGTTGAGGAGAGTCGGGATACATCTCGAGCTCCAGTCGCTGGAACCGGCAACGTTATTTGACAAGCTCGGCAAAGCGCAGTTCGATCTCTACTATCTGATCGGCATCGGCTTTAATCAGCTAACGGACGTGTTTCAGTTTGTTTATCACAGCCGCTATCAGGATCCGGAATTCAACGACGCGATCGCAAAGCTGCGCACAACCAGCGACGGCTCACAGATGGAAGCTCTCTTTGGGAGGATCGACTCGATACTCGCGCGGAAAGAATATTGTCCGAGCACTGGCGCTTTGAAGATCAAGCCGAGGAGCGACCAGGAATACACTCCGGAAGTGACCACGAAAGAATACTACTTCATGGTGGCCAGAGCGCTCACGGATAGGGGCGGCCAAAACCGAATGCGATATTGCAACCCGCAGGTTGACAGGTGGATCGTCGAAGCCGAACGAGCAAACGAGCGCTCCGCCAAGCTCGACCTCTTCTCGAAGATTCAACAGACAGTCTCGCAAGAACTGCCTCAGATTTACTTGTGGTACCCTGCCAACGTGGTAGCCGCGCGCACCCGTGTCGGCAACATCCATATTGAAGCATCCGGCTCGTGGTTCTTTATCAAAAACCTGACCCTTGATGGCAGATAGGAATGCGAGAGAAAGGGGGGAGGATCTTCTATTTTCTATTTGTCATTTGTCATTTGTCATTTGGGAGTGCGTATAAGGGCATCAGAATGCATCGAAAAATGGAAAATGGAAAATATTAAATAGAAAATGAAAAATAGAAAATCCTCCTCTCCTTCTCCCCTTCTCCCCTTCTCCTCTTCTGCCCTCCCCCCCTCTCTGTTCACCGGGCTCTCTCGAAGCACAGTCATCATTGGGCTGGTTAGCCTGCTCTCCGATATCAGCGGCGAGATGATCTATCCCATCCTTCCGCTGTTTCTCACCGAGACCCTTCGCGCGCCGGCAGCAGTCGTTGGGTTGATAGAAGGCGTGGCGGTGGGAGCTTCGACCGCAATCGGGGGAATCTCAGGCTATATCTCGGATCGATTGGGCCGGCGCAAACCGATCGCGTTCGCCGGATACGCGTTGACCGCGGTGACAAGACCGATGATCGCCGCCGCACAGGTTTGGCCGGTCGTTCTGGGCGCTCGTTTCGCCGAGCGATTCGGCAAAGGAATTCGCAACGCGCCCCGCGACGCCCTGCTTGCGGAGTCCACGCCTCCGGAGTATCGCGGCCGCGCATTCGGTTTCGAGCGCGCAATGGATTCCGCCGGCGCAGTTATCGGTCCCCTTATCGCGCTCGTACTTGTGGGCTGGGCGGGACTTGGCGCGCGAAGCATTTTTCTGATTTCGGGTATACCGGCGGCTCTCTCAGCACTGTTGATACTCACGGTGCGTGAGCGCCACCGCCATGCTGACAAGACTGCGAGCAACCTCAAGTTCTCACTTACGGGCACGACTCCTGAGTACAGGCGCCTGCTGCTGGTCACCGCGGTGTTTGGGCTGGCGAATTCGGCCAATGCGTTTCTGATCCTTCGTTCGGAACAACTGGGACTGGACCGCAAATGGACGATTCTGGCTTACACACTGTACAACGCGGTAGCTTCGCTTGCGTCTATGCCCGCAGGCGCCGCGAGTGATCGCTTCGGCAGACGCAACGTGCTGATCATCGGCTTTGCGATTTATGCGGTATGCTACGGCGGGTTTGGAGCCGCCGGCGCGGGCTGGCTCGTATGGCCGCTGTTTGCATTGTACGGATTGTTCCCTGCCCTGACGGACGGTGTCGGCAAAGCGCTTGCCGTAGACACTGGAGGAACAGCGGGACGCGCGACCGTGATAGGAATCTATTCAATGGTGATGGGTCTGACACAGATCGCTGCGAGTTATATCGGGGGTGTGTTGTGGGATCGTGTCGATTCCAGCGCCACCTTCTATTTCGGCGCAGCGCTCGCAGGGCTCGCAGCATTGCTTCTCGCGACGCTCTTACCGGCTGGACGGAACCTGGCTACATCTGAGCAGTCCTCTGTGTCCTCGGCGGTTAGTTCCTAGAGAACCCTGATCGAGGTTGCTCTGGCACCGAGTCTCTAAGATAATCCAACCTGCCTCATCGGAGTGGTATCCAAACCTTGGATCATCAGGGAGATTATCATGCTTAGCACCATGCAAGATCGTCCATTGACGATCAATCAGATCTTCGAACACGGACGACGTGTTCACTCCGATAGCGAAGTCGTGACCTTCATGGGAGACGGCTCGCGGCGCGCAACATACGCGGAAGTCGGCGACCGCGCCGAGCGCCTCGCGGCTGCGCTTGAGCGCCTCGGCATCAAGGAGGGCGATCGCGTTGGAACCTTTCTCTGGAACAATCAGGAACATCTCGAGGCCTATTTCGCGATTCCGTGCATGGGTGCAGTTCTTCACACGCTCAATCTTCGGCTCTTCCCGGACCAACTCACTTACATCATCAACCACGCCGAAGACCGCGTGATCATAGTGGATGATTCGCTCGTGCCGCTGCTTGCGAAAGTTGCAAAAGATTTGAAGACCGTCGAACGTTACATCGTCGTCGGTGACGGTGATGCGTCAGCGCTGGGAGATGTGCTTCGCTACGAGGAGATCCTCGACGCCGAAAAACCGGGATTCGAATGGCCGGAACTCGACGAGCGCTCCGCGGCGGCGATGTGTTACACCAGCGGGACCACAGGCAATCCGAAAGGCGTGGTCTACTCGCATCGATCGACCTTTCTTCATTCACTCGCCCAATGCGCCGGTTCGGTGTTCGCGTTGACCGAGCACGACCGGATTCTTCCAATCGTACCGATGTTTCATGCGAACGCGTGGGGCTTGCCCTATGGTGGATGGATGGCCGGTTCGGACTTCATCATGCCAAACCGCTTTCTTCAAGCTGAGCCGCTGTGCCGCTTGATTTCGACTGAGCGGCCTACGTTCTCGGGCGCGGTGCCGACGATTTGGAACGAGGTTCTGCGTTACGCCGAGACCAATCCTGTCGATCTCTCCTCGCTGCGCATGGTGATCTGCGGTGGCTCAGCGGTGCCGCGCAGTTTGATGGAGAGATTTGAGGAGCGTTTCGGCGTGAAGATCATTCAAGCGTGGGGCATGACCGAGACCAGCCCGCTGGCCGCGATTGCCTATCCGCCCAAGGGATGCTGTGATGAACAGCTTATGGACTGGCGCTCGAAGACCGGCCGAATCAAGCCTGGTGTTGAAATTCGATTGATGGACGGCGACACGGTGCTGCCTTGGAACGGTGCGGCGGTCGGAGAGATTGAAGTAAGAGGCCCGTGGATCACGGCGGCCTATTACGGCGATGACTCGCCCGAGAAGTTTCACGACGGCTGGTTGCGAACCGGGGACGTGGGCACGCTCGACACAAAGGGATTTATTCAGATCACCGATCGAGCGAAGGACGTGATCAAATCAGGCGGCGAATGGATATCGACGGTCGAGCTCGAGACGACGCTCATGGCTCATCCCGATGTGATCGAAGCGGCGGTGATCGGAGTGCCCGATGACAAGTGGGACGAGCGACCACTGGCTTGTGTGGTGCTGAAGGACGGAGCTGCTACGACGGTCGATCAACTTCGCGCATTCCTCTCCGAGAGAGTAGCGAAATGGTGGGTGCCCGAACGATGGGCGTTTATCGACGAAGTTCCAAAGACAAGCGTCGGCAAGTTTGACAAGAAAGTGTTGCGCGTCCGGCGAGAGCATAGTGAGCTTCAGATCGTCGAGGTGGGTTCAAAAGCGGCCGGGTAACAACCGCAGCTCACGAACAGAAGTCTTTCAAACCGTACACAGGGGGACGAACGATGTCGAAGATCTGGGAGGAGCGCGAGAAATCGCTCGAGAACGAGTACTTCAGACGGAAAGAGCAGGAACTTATCGAGAAACTGCGCGCGAAGCGCGCTGAAGAAGAGCAACGAGAACAGGCCCAGGCATCGGTCATGCATTGCCCCAGGTGTGACGGCGCGCTTGTTGAGATCATCTTCGAAGAAGTGCAAATCGACCGCTGCAACAAATGCAACGGTGTGTGGCTCGACGCGGGAGAGTTGGAGCGCTTGACTGGCCAAGAGAGCGGATGGCTGAGCGGCTTTTGGAAGAGCCTCGCGGGCTGACGAATCTGCGATACCCGAATCTCCCGGGTCTGCCATAAGATGATTGAACGCGGCTGGAAACACCTGGTTTTGGTTGCGGGCAGACTCCGAGCTGCCCAACATCCCCTGAAAGTTGAAACTCCTTCTGTGCCGGTGCTAGACTGCGGGCTATGAGTACCTCGAGTGGCGCCGGCCGCGCCGAGCCTGGCAACATTGCATGGACCATTTCGCGCCGACTCGGAATGGTCATCGTGTTAGCCCTTGCCTTTTCTTTGAGCGCGATAGTCACAATCTACACTCTGTTCCGGAGCGGCAACACTGAGGTTCCCAACGTCGTCGGCAAGCCCGAGGCCGAAGCACAGAAGCTGGCGGAACAAGCCGGATTGAGAGTAAAGATCCAGCACCGGAGCGATTCGAGCATCACCGAGAATTCGGTGATCGAGACCCGCCCCGGTCCAAGGGCATCAGTCAAGAAAGACTCCGTGCTGACCATAGTGGTGAGCAGCGGACCGATTCAGACGAAGAGTCAAGTCTTACCCCCGCATCCCGCGCCCGACGGGCGCCGGATTCGGGTGCGCACCTTTATAGTTGACCCTGCAAGAAGCCTCATCGGATCTCTCGTGAGGGTGACGCAATGATCGAGATAGCTCCGTCAATCCTATCCGCCGATTTCGCGCGCCTTGGCGAAGAAATAGAGGCAGCCGAGCGCGGCGGCGCCGGTCTGATCCACGTCGATGTGATGGACGGCCATTTTGTGCCAAACATAACCATCGGGCCCCTGGTCGTCAAAGCCGCGCGACGGGCGACCAACCTGCCGCTCGATTGTCACTTGATGATCACCGATCCCGATCTTTACATCGATGATTTCGCGCGCGCGGGAGCGTCGATGATCTCGGTCCACGTGGAAGCGGTAACCCATCTTCATCGAACGCTGACCGCGATCCGCGATCTGGGTTGCCGCCCGGGGGTGGTGCTCAATCCGGCAACTCCGCTTGGGTCAATCGAAGAGGCACTGCCCTTCGTCGACTACGTGCTGCTTATGTCGGTAAATCCGGGATTTGGGGGTCAGTCGTTCATTGCCACCACGCTTGACAAGATAAGTCGGCTGCGGAGTATGATTGACTCTCGCGGCTTGAGCATACATATAGAAGTCGACGGCGGAATAGGGTTGAACAATGTTTCTTCGGTCATCCGCCGCGGCGCCGAATGGATAGTTGCGGGTTCTGCGGTCTTCGGCAAGGGTGATCCGGAGTCAGCAACCCGCGAGCTCCGCCAAAAGGCGTTAGAGCCGCTAACAGTTTGAAACCCGTGCTCACTGCATTAGAATACGAGACCAGCCCAACAAGCTAATCAAAGGAGAATGGCCGTTTTCCGTTGGGGAGCGGTCGCCCATGTAGCATGAATGTAGTTAAGACTTTTGTCGTAGTTCTGGCGCTTGCGCTCCCATTTGCCGCGTGCGGTGGCAAGGCGAAAACAAAGCTGACGCTGGAGGAGGCTAAGGGACCTGGTCGCGATCGCGAACTCTTCCGCCAGGGTGTGGATGCCATTCGCAAGGGCAACTTTGATGAGGGCCGCATCCTCTTAAACACGGACATAAACACTTACTCCGAGAGCCCTTTGGTAAAAATGGCGAAGCTCGCTATCGCCGACTCGTACTATCTGCAGGGCGGCTCGAAAGGGCTCGCCCAGGCTGAGGTCGAATATCGAGACTGGATTCAGTTTTTCCCCGACGATCAACTGGCGGACGAGACAATGCTAAAGATAGCCGAGGTTCATCTGAGGCAGGTGATGGCCGCCGACCGGGACACGACGCACGCGAAACTCGCTGAGCGCCAACTGAAGGAGTTGCTTCGCCGATATCCCAATACTGACTCCAAGGAACAGGTGGAGCAGCTGATGAACCAGGTGCAGGAAATACTGGCGATGCACGAGCTCAAGGTCGCGCGCTTCTACTTCGATATTCGCGAGTCGGCTCAGGCAGCGCAAATGCGTACCGAAGAGATTCTCAGTAAGTATCCCAACTTCTCCAGATTCGACGAAGCGCTCTTCCTGCATGCAAGGGCGATGGAGTTGCAGGAAGACACCGAAACCGCCAGCCGGAATCTGGCCCAACTAGTCGCAAACTATCCTCATTCGGAATTCGCCGAACGGGCCAAGGAGACTCTAACGAAGTGGGGCAAGCCGGTACCTGATTCTGATCCGGCAAAGGTCGCCGAGGCGCCCGCCGACGGCAAGGGGCTTCCATCGCGCCTCGTCGGATTCGTTCTGGGGCCGCACATCGAGACGTCGAATAAAGGTGTAATCATCGATCGCGATCTTAAGACTGACGAGATCGTCGACCGCGCTCAGGAGGCTGGCGGTATCAAGGCGGTCGGTCCGGTGACCCCGGGCGCGACGACAACCAGCAACGCGCCTGACGCTCGTCCGCGCCGAGCCGCCACGCAAGCGGGACAGGATGTCGAGGTCAAACCGGGCGCACCCGCCGATGGGAAAACTCAGACCCCTGCGAGCAAGATAAGAAAAGCAAGGACAAAGATAAGAAGAAACCCGACAGCAGCTCAAAGGTGTTGCGCAATCCGTAGCAATCAGGTGTTGGGCGCGCGGGCGCTACAAGATGGCGCCCGGCATCCGGGCCTACCACCAGATGGAGCGAAACGGCCAAGAGCATCAATCGCCGGTCAAAACACCTTCCCCTGCATTATCGATAATGATCGTCGCCGGTGAGGCAAGCGGTGATAAGCACGGTGCCTTACTCGCTCGAGCGCTCACCCAAGTCAATCCGGAAATCAGGCTCGAACTGTTTGGCTCAGGCGGCGAGGAGATGCGTGCCGCTGGAGTAGAGACCCTCGTCGACGCGCGCGACGTCGGGATTATGGGGGTGGCTGAAGTAGCCCGCGCGATCGGCAGTCTATATCGTGCCTATCGAACTCTCCTCAGCGCCGCGCGAGCGCGGCGTCCTTCGGCGGTTGTGCTGATTGACTGGCCCGACTTCAACATGAGGCTGGCAAGAAAACTTCATCGCGAAGGCTTCAAAGTTATCTACTACATAAGCCCGCAGGTGTGGGCCTGGCGCAGATATCGGATTCGCGCTCTGCGGCGCGATGTCGATCGCATGCTGGTCATCCTTCCGTTTGAAGAGGAGTTCTACAAACGCGCAGGGCTCAAAGTGCGCTACGTCGGTCACCCCTTGTCGGGGGCTGTTCACACGACGGCTTCGCGCGAAGAGTTTTGCGACCGTCATGGGCTGGACCCGGCGCGGCCGATCTTCGCCCTCCTGCCCGGAAGCAGGCATAAGGAAATCCTCTATCACTTACCGGTGATGCTGAACGCCGCGGTTCGATTGCGGGTTGCGGATTGCTCTCTGCGAATTGACAGCCAAAGCGCCGACTCTCAAATATCAAATCGGCAGTCGGCAATCGGCAATCGGCAATTCCTGGTCCCTCTCGCCTCGACCGTCCGCAGGGGGGATGTCGAGGGCGCGGTCCACGAAGCACAACTTGCAGCTCGCGATCGCGGCGAACCCGAGGAGCTATCCGTGACCGTCATCGAGGGAGACACCTACAATGCGCTGGGCCACTCAGAATTTGCAGTCGTCGCAAGCGGAACGGCTACCGTGGAAGCCGCGCTCGCAGGCACTCCGATGGTCATCATCTACCGTGGCTCGGAGTTGAACTGGCGTTTGATCCGCCCGCTTATTCATCTTGACACCTTTGGGATGGTGAATCTGATTGCCGGCCGCCGCATCGTTCCCGAACTGATGCAACGCGACGCGACGGGAGAGAAGATCGCGTTCGAGGCAGCCGCCGTACTCTCCGATCCGGCCCGTCTCGCTCTTATGCGGCGTGACCTTGAACGCGTTAGTGAGCTGCTCGCCGCGGATGGAGGCTCAGCCGCGGAGCGCGCCGCGCAAGCGGTGATCGAGGTGATTCGGGAGTCCTGAGGCGAGCGGGCGCCAGCTTCCGAACTTGGCAATCGTCTCGCCCAAGCTATAATCAACTCCGGAAGGCGGTGGGGACACGACCGAAAAGCCGCCCGCGGACGTTCATAGTGACCAAAGAACCGCACAGCTCAGATGCCTCCCGCCTGACCGAACGCGGCCGGCGACGCCTCACCAAGGTAATCATTCTCTCGATAGTTCTGCTGCTGCTGATGCTCTCGCTCATCGCCCAGGGCGGCTTCAACCTCACCCCGTTTGTCACCCCGGACACTGCAGCCGCGACTCTGCTCTTGTACGCGCTCTCGACCCTCAACTTCCTCGCGTTCGTAACGTTGTTGTTCGTGTTGTTGAGAAATGTTCTCAAGCTCGTCCGCGAGCGGAGAGCGGCGAGGCTCGGGTCGAAATTCAAGTCGCGGCTGGTGAGCTACGCCATAGGTCTATCGCTGCTGCCGGTATTGCTGCTGTTCTTCTTTGCTTTCGGGCTCCTGAACCGCAGCATCGACCGCTGGTTCGGCGAACCCGCGCGGCAGATCGTTGACGACGCGCGGGCAATCGAAGAGAGCTACTTCAAGAAAGAAGAAGCGGACCTTTTGGGCAGCGCCCGCGCCCTTTCCCGAAGCATTCCGTCCGATCAGCCGGGTGACTACGACAGTCCCGGATTCAAGTCCAGGATCGAGCAGGGAATGACAGATCACAATCTGGCCCTGGTGCGGATAGTGCTCCCGGCCGGGCGAAAAACAATTGAGCGAGGCGAAAAGCAGATCGAACCCGATATCGAAGCAACTCTGAGCGCGGCCGAACAGGAAGTTGGCGCCGGCGCGGAGTCCTTTAGCGGGAGCGATGAAGGTGACAGCCCAAACGCCATATTCGTTATCGCCGCGGTCCGTCTTTCAGGCGGCGAGGGAGGTCCGCGTTTGCTCATTGTGGCGCGCGAATTCCCGCCCGAACTCACCGAACGCGCCGCAACCATAAGTGCGCAGCACGAAAATTTTCACAGCATGCTTGGTAAGATCAAACGCATAAAAGCAATCTATATCTTGCTGCTGGCTGCAGTCACGTTGTTGCTTATCTTCTCCGCAAGCTGGCTCGCGCTGTACGTCGCGCGAGGCATCACCGTACCCATCCAGGCGCTGGCGGAGGCGACGGATCGAGTGGCGCGAGGCGACTTCGCTCAGCCGGTCGAGGTCGTTGCCGAGGATGAGCTTGCCGTTCTGGTGAAGTCGTTCAATCAGATGGCTGCGATGCTAGCCGAAAATCGGGAGCGCCTCGAACACGCGGCCGATGATCTCAGCCGGATCAACCTCGCTTTGGACAACCGGCGCCGGTACATCGAGACCGTGTTGGAATCCTTGTCAACCGGAGTGATCTCGACGGACGAAAACGCCGGCATCGCCACGATCAATCGCTCGGCGCTGTGGATGCTCGGTCTCAAAGACAAGCCTGAAGACGGGACTCCGATCGCTCGGGTGGCCGATGAACGCCAGGGCGAAGAACTAGCTGCTCTCTGCCGGCGAGCCCGCCGGAGCGATATCGCACAAGGTGAAATAGAATTCAGACGCGCTGACGGAAGCTCCTTGTCGACCGCCACAACTGCAATTGCGCTTCGAACTACCGAGGGCACGATCGAGGGTCTGGTGATCGTGATCGAAGATCTCACCGACCTGATCCAGGGAGAACGAGCCGCTGCCTGGGGCGAGGTCGCTCGGCGGATGGCCCACGAGATCAAGAACCCGCTTACTCCCATTCAACTTTCGGCTGAGCGGATCATGCGAAACTACGAGCGGGGCATCGACGGCAAAACGGACCCGCGCTTTGATGAAGTTGTCCGCGAGGGCACCGCGACGATCGTGCGTGAGGTGGCTGCGCTCCAGCGAATGGTTGAGGAGTTTTCGCGATTCGCCCGGCTGCCGGAAGCACGGCCCATCGAAGCCTCATTGAATGACGTCGTGCGCGATGCAGTAAGCCTCTATGCCGATCGGCTTGACGGCATACGCATGGACTGTCGCCTGGCAGATGACCTGCCAACGCTGTGGTTGGACACTGAACAGATCAAGCGAGTGCTGGTGAACCTGATCGACAACGCCGTGGAATCGCTGAGCCCGGATGGCGGAGACGGCGGCAACGGGTCGAGCGGCCACCACAAAGACTCTGGCGCGAGGTCAATTACCCTGGAATCATCTTATCTGAGGGCGAATGACTCGGTGCGGCTCATTGTGGCCGACACCGGTCACGGGATCAGCCGCCGCGATCGCGACAAACTATTTCTGCCAAAGTTTTCAACCCGGACTCGAGGCACCGGGCTCGGGCTTGCAATCGTTAGCCACATCATCGCCGATCACAAAGGCCGGGTGTGGGTCGAAGACAATCAGCCGCGAGGCGCGCGATTCATGATCGAGCTGCCTGCCAACCGCGGGGAGTGAGGGGAAGAGTTTGGGCCAGGTGGATCCGACCGGCGATCCTGGAACGGATTGGCGCCAGCCGCTGGATGTGGAGTCGCTCGACCCCGGGGTTCCAAGGCACGTTGAGGGGAACCGAAGGCGCGGGCGGACCGTGCACCAAGCGGGGGCAAGCCACCCTTCCCGACTCTGAAACTGGTCCGAAAGCAGCTTGCGCCCGCACGAGGCTTCGGACCAGTTTCAAAGTTGGGAAGGGTGGCTTGCCCCCGCACGAGGTTTCGGACCAGTTTCAGAGTCGGGAAGGGTGGCTTGCCCCCGCCCACCGCCGCAAGTTGCAGTCACAAAAACCGGGGGTTGTTACTCGAGCGGCTTATGAAAGCTGAAGGGTGCGGAGGCGGTCCCGTCAGGGTTACGCACCACGATCATCGCGGTCGTTCCGGCTTCTATCTTCTTCGACCCCTTTTTGCATCGCAGAAAGTGCTCGGGATCATCGTCGTCGTTTAGCGTTCCCACGTCAATACCATTAATCTCGACGAACGAACCAACCTGGAAGTTATTCCCAAAAACAAAAAGCTTCTTTACTTTGGCAGTAACATCGGTTATCTCCGGCACAGCCGTGGTCCCGTCGCCGAGTATCGTAAATACACCGCTAAGCACCTCCACCGCGTCGCCGGATTTCTTGCCGACCTGGATACGCATCACTGCGTGTGTGGAAGGTTTATTGGGAACGATCCAGTCAACGCTTGTTGTCGAAGCGTCGGTCGTCGAGAGAATCAAGTTGGTTATTGGGAACGTAGCTCCGTCATCGGTTGAATAACGCGCTTCGATGTTGTCTACATTAGACAGACCGGTGATGCTCCAATCGATGGTCTGGTGAGATCCGGCGGCCAGCACAAAACCTTCAAGATCGGTTTCCAGAGCTACTGTCACCAGGCTGGTCGGAGAATCCGAGGATGCGCTGCTCGTGTAGATATAGTCGTTCTGATTAGTTCCATTGCCGTCAGCCGCGTTGCCGGCGAACCAAAAGCGAACTGGGCCGATGTCAGTTGAAGGAGCAGTCCACCTTACTTGCCATGATCGACTGGCCGCGCCGTTGGGAAAAGTCCCCACCTCGGTATGCTCGATGTACTCCCTACCGCCTGCACCGGTTTCCTCGTTGACCCGTGTGTCGGTGCCAACGGGTGCCAGAGTACCGGCCTTGCCCCCGTTCTTATCAAGGGCCGTAAGCTGGAAGCCGTAGCGCTGACGGTTATTCTGTTGAACAATCACTGCCAGGGTGTACTGTTGCCCCGGGTTGTAAACCGTTGGGATGCCAGTCATGCGCACGCTACCGGGTCCGACGTTTGGATCGTGATAGGTGTCGTGACACGCGGTGCAGTTCCCCAGATCGCCCGGGGCATTGGTGTATCCTGCATCGGGACCGGTGATCTTAGCGTATGCGACCGCAGTCACAAACAAGATCAGCACAAAAGCCTGCAGCTTTTCCTTACTGTATACCTTGAACATCGCCTCGCTCGCTTCTTCCCACTATCCGAGGAACCCCAGGTTGTCGTATTTCGCACCGAGTATCGACTGCGAATCGCCACCCAGCCATTTATCAAGAATCGTCGAATAGACCGAGCGGAAGTCAACCTTGAACTTCATGTTGCCCGCGCTGTCCAGATCATTCAGCGAGGGTTGCTCGCCGTAGATCCCCCCGTGCACCGGATTGCCAACCACTATGATCGGCTGAACTGTGCCGTGATCGGTTCCGATTGAAGCATTCTCGTTGGGGCGCCTCCCGAACTCGGTCCAGGCCATCATCACCACATTGTCGGCGACCCCGTGCGCAGCCAGATCGTCATAGAATGTCTTCACCCCAAGCGAGAGTGCCTTCAACAGCGTCGCATGCGCACCCTTTGTTTTGTCACGGAAGTTGTCGGCAGCGGTGCCAATCTCCTGAGAGTGATGGTCAAAGCCACCCAACTGCACGTAGAGAAGGTTGGCGTCCGGAATTGTGGTGATGATCTGCGCAACCATCTTCAGAGCTGATGCGAAGCTCACAGCGGTCGAAGAAGGCTGGTTGTTAGTTGGATAGGTCGCGCCCGGTGTGTAAGCCTGGACTGCAGTCCTGAGCTGCGCGGCGCCCTCTTCCGCGCCGAACCCGGCCTCGGCCAGGGCAGCACCAAAACTGCCTGCCGGGAAGCTTCGCGTGCTGTTTGCCTTGAAGGTGTTTAGCTGGTTGTTCTTGTCCCCGCCGAACCGCGGGTCAGTTTGGAACGCATAGTTCACAAAGGGGTCGGCGCCGCCCGCTGGAGCGATGCTCGGGATCACAACTTTGTCGGCGTAGAAGGCCTTGGGCAACCCACCGCCTCCTATTGACACCGCCGACAGCCCGGACTTGCCGAGCAGCTCCTGATCCGCATACCGGCCCAGCCAGCCGTTGCCGGCGCCGGTCGTGTTAGCCGTTGACCAGATGTCGGTCGCGAAGAAGTGCGACAGGTTCGGGTTTTGATAACCGACGCCGAGCACCACCCCTACCTTGCCGGCGTCATAGAGCGATTTCAATTCGCCCATCGCCGGATTGAGTCCAAACGAGCTGCCGCCGAGAATCGTAGAGGCTCCGGTCTCGTCTTTGAGCTCCGTGTCTCTAAAGCCGATAGTAGGGCGCAGGGATTGATAGCGTGAATCGGTGTAGGGTACTACGGTGTTCAAGCCGTCGCAGCCGCCGCCAAGTTGGATCACGACGAAGATCTTGCGATTCGGATTCGGGTCGACTACCTGGCCTTGCGCCAGGCCCCCCATCCACAATTTGGGCACTATCAGACTGACACTTACCGCGCCCGCGCTTCGCTTTATGAACTGTCTTCTGTTGATCGCCATAACTCTCCTCCTAGTTCAGCTGAAACTCCGGCAGGCACATGATCTGGTGAACAAGCCCGCGGACTTTCTTATCGACCGTTGCATCATCCTTTACGTAGGTCACAGGCTGCCCGTTGTCACCGGTTTCCAGATAGGTGCGCAACGTTCCGAGGGCCTCGCCAACGACCAGCGGTCCCAGCCTCGCAAGGAACCTCTTAGCCGTCTTCTTGGCGGCCGGTTTTGTGATGCTGCTGAGTTGATCGGTGGTGACGAAGATGCCCGGATTGGTCGTGTTGCGATTGCTGAGGAGAGCATTCGCGAAGTTAAATCGCTCAAGCATGCTCGCGGTGTTGACCCACGCGAGGTTGGGGTCCCAGCCGGCTACATCCGGCGGAGCAAACAGATCCTGCCCCATGTTCCGTGACAATTGCGACAGGATGTTTGATCCCCTTGCGTTGGTGCCCTGATTGTAGGTGCCACCGAGCATGCGAATCGCGCCGACAACCAGCTCGGCCGGCTGCTTTACCAGGGAGAAGAAAGCTCGTTCGCTGAAGAACTCGTCGGAGGTGAAAATAGCGCGGACAAGTTCCCTTACCGAATGATTGTTTTTCAGGTAGACCTTTGAGAAATTGTCAATTGTGGCCTTGTCAGCGCTGCTGTTGGTGACCGGATATACAAAGAAGTTGAATAGTTTCCAGGTGAGATACCGAGCGGTCGCAGGACGCGCGCAGATAATCGTGATCACGTCCTCACCGGAGAGGTTGCCGGTCTGTGCCCACGGTGTGCCTGGATAGATCGACTTGGTACCGTTGTCGTGCTGATTTGCAATAAGCTGGAAGGGAAACGGCTGCCGCCTTTGGTAGTTCCAACCAGTAAATGCTCGCGCGACCTCCTTCACATCGTCCTCGGTGTAGTTCTGCTCGTCGGTGACGACATCCTTGATTCCCATCGTGAACAACTCTTGAAGCTCACGACCAAAATTCTCGTTGGCTTTGCCAAGGACGTTCGTTATGTTGTCGAGCCAGATGAGCATCGCGGCGTCTTGCGAAACCTTCAGCAGCAAATCATCAAACCGGTCCAATGAACGCTGTCGAAGGAGCTGGTTCTGGAAATACATGAAGAAGTCCTGCACCTTCGAGCTGGATGTCGCGAAGTGGTTGTGCCAGAACAGGGTCATCTTCTCCTCGAACTGACGCCTGCTTCTCACCATGCGGGTGAACCACCACCGGCGAATTTCACCGTTGGTAATCCCGTCCTGGGTCGAGAAATCGAAGCTGGTGGCGAGCAAGGCCTCCATAGCCGAGTTGTCAATCTGGGTGTAATTGATCAGATAATCGACGGCGCCTTCGCGCCCGCGCGCAGCGAGGTCATCGATGTCCTCGGGGCTGCCCCCGAAACCCGCTCGCCTGAGCAAGTGAGCACCTTCTTCGTAGCTTAGGCTCGCCATTTAGTTCTCTCCTCCTTGAGTTAGCTGACGGTCACGAGGGCCGCCAGCAGCCACATCCCTATGCGTTTTGTGTGGCGATGTTCTAAAGCTCAGCGTCCGCAAAACGTGCGTTCGGGGGAAGATCGTTTTTCTCAGCCGCCTGATCTCGCCGTAGCAAAAAGGGGATTGAGCTTCAATCCCGCCTGTTCAGACTGATGGGTGCAGCCAAAAGTTTGAAAATCTGACTGGTTTCTCGAACTCTACCACTGGTTGAAGACTCTACCCCCTCAGGGAACGCTCCCATTCCGCCCGTGTGGCGAACGCCTGGGGCGAAATCGCCCGCTGGACAGCCAGTATTCCGTCAAGATGATCGATCTCGTGTTGAAGCAGCTCGGACAAGTCGCCTTCGGCTTCGACGGTCTGTTTCGAGCCTCGCTCATCGTGGTACTCAACCCTAACCCGGGCGGCTCGCGAAACGCGCACCAGCAGATCGGGAAAACTAAAACAGTCGTCCCACAATTCCATCCTTCTCTCGCTCGACCATGCGATCTCCGGATTGATGAGCGGACCGCAGAACCCCGCTGGCTGCATCCGGATAAAGATCACCCGTTCGAGCACCCCAATCTGTGGCGCTGCGATTCCTCTGCCATACCCGGTCGACTCGTGAAACTCCGCCAGCGTCGCGTTCAGATCGCGCACCAAGTCTCGTGTCTGATGGGACCCAACGTCTGCCACTGCAGATTTTTGCCAGAGCACCGGATTGCCTAGTTGTAGAATCTCTCTGGGCATGATTGTGACTGGTTACTATCTTGTCCTTGTTGACCAGCTAAGAGAACCATGCGGCGAGGTCATTATACCTCAACCCAGAAACCCTATGTTCGAATACTGAGCGCCGAGTATCTCCCTCGAGTCAGTCGCAAGCCAGCGGTCCAGAATTGTCGCGTATGCTTCCCGAAAATCCACCTTGAACTTTACATTGCCGGCCGGATCGAGCTCGGTAGCCGCAAGCGAAGGCTGCTCGCCGTAGAGCCCACCACGAACAGGGTTGCCCACGACTAGTATGGGTGCCGCAGTGCCGTGATCTGTCCCGAACGAGGCGTTCTCGCCCGGTCGCCTACCGAACTCGGACCATTGCATGACAACCACATCGTCAGCCAGGCCGTGCTCCGTCATGTCTTCGTAAAACAGATTGACCGCTTCGGAGAACCACTTCAGCAAGTTCGCGTGATCTCCAACCTGCTTGTTGCTCCGATCGGCTTGTCTATCCCCAATCTGATCCGAGTGATTGTCGAAACCACCCATCTGAACGTAGAGCAACGATGCTTCGGGCACGGTTGATATCAACTGGGCTACCATCTGAAGCCCCGTGGCAAGCGGATTGTTTGCCGGATAGGAAATCGACGACGTGTAGCTGGCAACCGATCTCTGGACCTGCTGTGCGCCTCTGACGGATTCGAACGCAACGCTGTTGATCGCTCCGATGAAGTCGGCGGTGGACATACTTCGGGTGGCCGCGAAGTTGAAGGTATTTATCTGATTGTTGAAGTCTCCCGGGTAAGCCGGATCGGTAAGGAAATTGTAAAGCCCGAAATTGATGATGTTGGGGACCACGAATCTGTCGGCCCCGAGACTCTTCGGCAAATCAATGCTTCCAATCGATGCCGCCGTCAGGTTCGACTGGCCGATCAGCGCTAGATCCGCGTACTTGCCAAGCCAGCCTCGGCTCCCCGAACCGTTGGCATTAGCGGTGTGCCAAATGTCCATCGACAGGAAGTGGGAGAGAGTCGGGTTGGGGTAACCAACACCAAGCACGACCGCAACCCGGCCCGCATCATAGAGCTGCTTGATCTCGCCCATCGAGGGATGAAGTCCGAACTGATCTGAGATGATGGTCGAGAGGCCATCTTTGGTCCTGAGTTCGGTGTCCCTGAAGGCGAGCGTTGGCCTGAGGGTGTAATAACGTGCGTCGGTGTACGGCACAACCATGTTGAGCCCATCGTTCCCGCCAATCAGTTGTATCACTACGAGCTTGCGCGTTGGGCTGAACTCCGGCTGTTCGCCTCGCGCTTCAGAAAGCCAGAACCTTGGGAGCACCATGCCGACCGTCACCATTCCGGCACCGCGCTTGATGAACTGTCTTCTCGTTACCGGCATCGTATCCCTTCTAGTTCAGCTGAAACTCGGACAGGCACATGATCAGATGAATCAACCCGCGTACTTTCTTATCCACGTTCACATCGTCCAGCGCAAAACCGATCGGGTTACCCTGATCGTCGCTTTCAAGATAGGTTCGAAGCGCAAAGAACATCTCACTATCGACTTCGAGCGGGCCGAGTGTTGATA
The DNA here is from genome assembly GCA_963737945.1 of Blastocatellia bacterium. Lineage (GTDB taxonomy): Bacteria > Acidobacteriota > Blastocatellia > UBA7656 > UBA7656 > Onstottus_A. The sequence goes on from CAVTUR010000010.1 coordinate 78,877, forward strand.
ACAGTCTCCTTACGGTTTTCTTCGATTTCTTCTTCGCAAAAGATCTCAATTGGTCGTGCGACAACCACAGCCCGGGCGCGGTCAGATCACGCGGGCGGTTGACCACCAGCAGATCCGCATAGGTGAATCGGTTGAGCAGCGTGGACGTATTGATCCACCCCAGGTTGAGCTTCCAGCCGGATACGTCCGGTGGATTGAACAGGTCCTGACCCAGAAATATCGAAATCGCAGCGAGAGTGTTGTCCGAGGCCCCCTCTCGCGCGGATGTGCCCGGATTGTATCTGGCTCCGAGCATACGTATGGCGCCGACGATGATCTCGACCGGTGACTTCACAAGCGCAAACCGCGCGCGCTGACTGAAGAACTCATCGGACGCGAATATGGCGCGGACCAGCTTTCTGATCGAATGGTTTCTGGTGATGTAGACATCGGCGAACTTCTCGATGGTTGCCTTATCAGCGTCGCTGGCGTCCAACGGGTAAACAAAGAACTCGAAGAGCTTCTTTACCAGGTAACGAGCGGTTGCGCGGCGCGCGCTAATGATCGCGATCACATCACCGCCGTCAAGGTTTCCAGTGTGCGCCCACTGGGTGCCGCCATATATGGTCTTGATGGTGTTGTCGTGCTCGGAATCGACCAGGACAAACTGGTAGCTGTAAGGATTCGGATCGAACCGCGGGTGAAAGAACTTCCATCCGGTGAATGCCCGCGCGACCTCTTTCACATCTCCCTCTGTGTAGTTTGGTTCGCCGGTCACGACGTCGTTGATCCCCATTGTGAACAGTTCCTGCAACTCCCTGGCAAAGTTTTCGTTGGGGTTGCCGCGGATGTTGGTGACGCCGTCGAGCCAGAGGAGCATAGCTGGATCCTGTGAGACGGCTAAGAGCAGATCGTCGAACCGGTCGAGCGCGCGACCGCGTAGCAGGACGTTTTGATTATAGATGAACAGATCGCCGGTCTTTGATGCGGAGGTTGCGAAGTGGTTATGCCAGAAAAGCGTCATCTTCTCTTCGAATGGACGACGCGTATAGGTCATCCTGGTAAACCACCATCGCTGAAGTTCACCTCGATTGAATCTGGGAAAGTCATCCGGATTCGAGAAATCAAAACTGGTCTGCAGCAGATCCTCCATCGGACTATTGTCGATCTTTTCATAATCGATGAGGAAGTCGACCGCACCCTCCCGCCCTAAGGAAGTAATCCCTTCTATATCGTCGGGACTTCCGCCAAATCCCATACGCCGAAGAAGATGAGCGCCTTCATCGTATGTGATACCGGCCATCCGCCTAATCTCCTGGTTGTCTCGATCCCCGGCTGGGTGATCAGCCAGCGACCGAACTGTGGGTGTCGGTCTGCTTCTGCTCTGCTGCCAATACTCCCATTAGTCGATTAACAAGCAACCTTCATATGACGTACGACGACAGCAGGCTCCAAATTGTACCGCAGCGGCGATGTATATCAACACAATTCCAAGCTCGATTTGATGCTCAAAAACCTTGGCCAGGGCGCACCAGACTGTTGAACAGAAACCCACTGGTAGTGTATTCTGTCGGGCTAGAGTTCAGGTGACGCAGCAGCCCTGACTTCGCGAAAGGAGAAAAAGGCCTATGAGCGCTGTGAGTGCATGTGCACCAGCGGGTGATCGGACCGAGAGTCGGAACTTCTTGAGAGCCCGCTGTGAAATGAATGGAAGCGGCCGTGACTGCCGGATAGTTAACTTGACCGCCGATGGGGTGTTTGTCGAGAGCTATGTTCCCGAGATCACGGGATCAAGAATCACTATGAGTTTTCGTCTGCCCAACGGACACCATGTCTGTACGGCGGGCGTTGTGAGCGATCACAGATTTCAGATCGGCTTTAGTGTCGAATTCGTGAATCTTGGCCCCGGTGACCGTGACCAGATCAACAGCATAGTGGGGTGATGCTCACAGGTTCGCAGTTCCGAGCGCTAAGCTAATTCCGCGAACAGTTTGTATCTCCAACAAGTAAGGGGTGGCACTGAGGCCACCCCTTAACGTTTGGCTTTCTGAAAAATCGGCTTACTTCTTGGTGTCTGCAGAGGTTATCTGCACGTTGTTGCTCATTAGCGTCATCCCGGTGACTCTTTGCAGATCCGCCAGGGCTTTGTTGTAGTCCGTTAGCGCGCGCACCGCGGTTCCACGAGCGACAGACAAATCGGTGAGCCGCTGGAGCACGACGAAGTTGGTTGACAGACCGGCCCGATACCTCTCCTGCTCACCGTTGTATTGAGCGTCTGCCGCCATCTCGCCCGCTTTCGCCGCTTCGTAGCGCTGCTTTGAGGCTACGACTGCTTGCAGCGCGTTGCGAACATCAACCTGAACCAACTCTACGAGTTGACGCTGCCTGGCATCGAGTTGTCTCTGCTCCGCGAGTGAGCGCCCGAGGTTTGCTTTTGCTGTGCGATTGCTCCAGGGAAAGCTGAGCCTCACTCCAACCTGATACGTGCGAAAATCCTGGCCAAACAGGTTGTTCAGCGACTGGAAGTAACCTCCTTGAAACCGTGAGAGGACGTTTGACCCGGTACCACCGATGACCACAGCATTCTGCGGCGCCCCGGCCAGTCCGGTGTTAGTATAGGTGCCAATGAAGTCCAACTGGGGTTTGAGCTGGTTGTTGTAGTACTTGATGTCGATGTCTTTCTGTTCGGCCAGAAGTCTCATTTGGTCTAGCTCCGGCCGGTTCTTAAGCGCCAACCGCGTTGATTCCTCGAGGTTGAACGCGACGTCCGCGTTCACTGGTTTATCGACGGGGCTTATTTCTGAGTACCACATCTTGTCATCGGGATCCTTCATCAGCAGGATCTTCAGACTGTTCTCCGCGGTGGTGATACCCTGCAGCGCCACGATCACATTTCCTTTTGCCGTTTCAAGCTGAGCCTCGGTTGAGCGCAGTTCGATCGGCGCCAGCGTTCCAGCGTCCACCATCTTCCGATTGTTTTCAAGCTGCGTGCGCGCAAGGTCGACGGAATCGCGCGCGATCTTTTCATTCATGATCGCATACACCAAATCCCAGTATGCCCTCTGAACCTGGTTTATGATCTCGATGACTCGCTGCCGAAACTGGCTATCCGAAAGATCGAGAGACTTCTTTGCCAGCTGAATGCTGCGGCGAGTCGTGTCCAGTGAGAAGTTGCGAAGCAACGGTTGTGTGTACGTAAAGGTAAGCGTGGTGTTGTACTGGGGGTTCAACGAGGCAAAAATGTTGCTTGTTATCGCCCTTGTGTTATCAAATTCGGCAAGCAGGTTTCCACCGGTTTGCTCAAACTGCTTGCTCGTGGTGAAGTTGTAATACAGCGACTTGTTGCTCAGCGTCCCGCTGTTTCCGCCGCTCAGCGACGATGAGGTCGGGTTGATCGAACTGCGAAATCCAACGTCAGCAGCCGAGGAATAGTCGTAAAAGCCACGGAGCGAAAACAGACTAAATTCTGCTATGCGCACGCTCTGACGGAATTGTTCGATATCGAGGTTGTTCTGTAGAGCCTGCGCGATCGCATCCTGAAGCGCCAGCGATTGAACTTCACCCGGTCTAATGCCGACGCGCTCTCTGGTAACCTCAGGAGAACCCGCAATCGGCTGGGTGATCGAATTCTGTGCGGGCGTATTCTGCTGACCAGTCGCCTGCTGCAGCGCAACGACCCCGTCCTGCGACAGCACCGCAATCGGAGACAACGCCGCCAGCAGAGCCGTCAACGCTGCGACCGCAACCATTCGGCTCGATTCTTGAAGCCTTCTTAGTAGTGAACTCATAATTCTTCCTCTCAAAGCAAAGTGCAGACACCTGCTACCGAAACTCAAATCCACGCTTACACATTTAGGATGACAATTTCGTGTCTGATTCAGTCAACTCCCTGATACGACATCTCGGAGGCCACCGTTTCAATAAAGTCCGATCTATAAGGGTGCAACCACTTATCCAGCTCCGGCAAAACACAAGACTAGAGTTTACACGCCGCTAGCAGAATTACAAACGCCGCCCGCACATCCACTGTTAACATCACATCTCGTCGCATTTTGAGCACGAACGCTTTCAAAGAGCCAGATGCGTGCCACGCGACCTCGAGTGGCTTAAGTCGATCAATGGTCTAGCTTGAGAGAAGAAAGGGCGATCCTACAGAAGGCATACCTGCCCATCTGTGGGATCGCCCTTTCCCAGAATCGAAGATAGCTGTCTAGCGGATGGAGGGCTGGACAAAATCGTTCCAGACTCAAACGCTAGACCCAGTTACCGCTCCAACCGCCGATTCACCTGCTCACTCAAGTACAATCGCTTCGCTCTTACCCTTGAACTCGATTCGCCTCACCAGGAAGGAACCATCAGCGCCGGCGTCATAAGCAATCGCGTTGTTTCCCGCGGGTTGAGCCAACTTGGTCACCTTGTAGGAGGCCTTCAACACTTCCTTCTTCCCTTTTAGCAAAACCAGAGAGCCATCCTTACCCTCGACGAACTTGATGTTATATTCGCCCTTTGTCACTGCCTGTCCCGCCAGCTTGCTGTCGCGCGTTATTGTAACCGTGCGGCTCACTTCCTGGGCAGAAGCCGGTGAAGCAACCGCCAAACCCACCGCCATAGCAACTCCAACGACTAGAGAACCGATCAGCTTTTTCATTGCCTTCTCCCTCCTCATCTTATGCCAGTTTACACCTTTCGCTTCATTAACGACTCTTAGTACGTTAACAGCGTTAAGCAAAGTTCCAAAAAAATTTCAGGCCCGCAACCCTTTGATCAAAGTGTCAATCATCAGGTCAATTAGTTCAGTCTTTTTCACCCAGGGGAAGTTGGGCATGGAGATCAACAGCGAGGTGATCCCGTGACCGCCGGCCCACATCATCTGGGTAACCGCTTCCACATCCGTAACGCAGAATTTCTTTGCTTTGATACACGCCTCGACGCCCGAACGCAGGTTTCCATAAGCCTTCATTCCCATCGACTCTTCCCGAAGATCCTTTTTCTCGTCGTGAGGATGTTGAGGGTGGTTGATAAACGTCAGCTTGTAATGATTTGGGTACTTGAGACCAAAGTCGACGTAAGCGCGGCATCCTCTGCGCAAACACTCGATCGGATCATCGCCCTCCCTGGTGATGGCTTCCATGCGCTTCGCGAGCCTGGCAAAGGTCTCGTCGCAAATGGCGTAAAGCATAGCGGCCTTGTCTTCAAAATAGAGATAGATGGTAGTGGGCGAGTATTCGATCTTCTCGGCCACCCTGCGCATCGAGACGTTCTCGTAGCCCTCATTAACAAATAGTTCGCGCGCAGCGTCCAGGATGTCCTGCCGCAGCGCCTCCTTCTCACGCTCTCTTCTCTGCTTCGATCCCATGATCACCAGTGATTTAACGATGTCCTCTCACTTAACAGCGTTAAGCATACTATGGATCGATTGCCTGTCAAGGAGTTTTTTTCAATCGGGCGTTGACCAGGCAAGGTTGCTTGCCCGGTGTCATGTCATTTGTTAGTGTGAACGCACTATGGCGACTCTTCAATTCTTAGGCGCGGCCGGGACCGTGACCGGTTCGAAGTATGTTCTCGAAGCCCGCGGCAGCCGGGCGATGATTGACTGCGGTCTCTTTCAGGGGCTCAAAGAACTCAGACTGCGCAACTGGGACAGCCTTCCGGTCAGTCCGCAGTCAATAACATGGCTGCTGCTCACCCACGCCCACATCGACCATTCGGGATACTTGCCCCGGCTCGTTCGCGAGGGCTTCAAGGGTCCGGTCTACGCCACCTCGGCAACCGCGGATCTGCTCAAGATATTGTTGCCGGACTCCGGAAGGTTGCAGGAAGACGATGCCGAATACGCAAATCGGAAAGGCTTTTCCAAGCACCATCCGGCGTTGCCTCTTTATACCGAACAGGACGCGTTCGAAGCGCTCAAACTGATTCATAAGGTTTCTTACGAAGAGAACATACCTCTGAACAAACTCCTAAGCGCACGGTTCATACCCGCTGGGCACATACTCGGCTCCAGCTTTATCGAGATACAGATTGCCCAACCGAATAGCACGCCGGTCAAAGTAGTGTTCTCGGGAGACCTCGGTCGCTACAATGAACCGATCTTGAACGATCCTGCGCCGGAGAGCGAAGCCGACTATCTGCTGGTCGAATCGACCTACGGCAACCGGCTCCACGATCAAACAAGTCCGAAAGACCGTCTTGCTGAAATAGTGAATGCGACGGCCGCGCGGGGCGGAAAGATCATCATACCGGCGTTCGCTGTTGGCCGGACGCAGCTGCTTGTTTACTACCTGCGTGAACTCGAAGATGAAGGCCGAATCCCGGTTCTTCCGGTTGCTGTGGATTCACCGATGGGAGTGGAGGCAACTCGGCTCTATTCGAAGCACCATGAGGATCACGATCTCGATATGCAGCGTGTACAGAACCTGCAAAAGAATCCCCTGGCGACTCGGAACTTTAGCCTGGTGCAGGGTCGCAGTGGATCAAAAGCCCTAAATGCCCAGAAGGGCTCGGCGATAATAATCTCGGCGTCCGGGATGGCTACCGGCGGCCGCGTCCTTCATCATCTGGCGCAGTGGCTTCCCGACCCTGCGAGCTCAGTGATCTTCGCGGGTTACCAGGCCGCAGGAACACGCGGTCGGAGACTTCAGGATGGCGAGACAGAGGTAAGGATTTATGGCGAGACAATACCTGTCCGTGCCCACATTGAGAGCATCAGCAGCCTCTCCGCACACGCGGACGCCGGTGAGATAATGCGATGGCTTCGTGGCTTCAAGCGGCCCCCACGTAAGACTTTTGTCGTCCACGGTGAGCCTGATTCGGCAGCCGCGCTGCGCGATCGGATTATCCAGGAGCTTGGCTGGGATGTGGTGATTCCCACCTACAAGGAAGTCGTAGAGTTGAGTTAGATCGCCGGAGTCACACGTTGAGCCGGCAATCGGCAAACCTGTAAAATTTTAATCAAAATATCGCGACTGAGCGCTATGTTGGCGCTCCACTTCTTCGAGCAGCGCCTCGGGCGACAGCCCGTCCGGTGTGACACCAAGCTTCTCTGAGATCGGTTGAGCGATGCGCGCCGCAAGGGCGGTTCGATTGGGTTCCTGTAGCTCGAATCTCCGCTTCAAAAAAGTCTTAACCGCGCGAAGCTCTTGCTCGCTCAACCGGCGCGTGTCGGCTGCAAAAGGCGCGGGCCCCATGCGATCCAGTCGTTGTTGTTCGATCTCCGAAACCTTGATTATGTCGTCGAGCGAGGGCGCCTCGGTAGCGCGTTCCTTAACGACCACCGTTCCGGCAACGAAATCACCCACGCGCTTGGATCTTGCGCTGAAGATTATTGATACGACTCCGATTGCGTACGAGGGGAACGGCTGAACATCTATAGCAACCCGGAGCAAATTTCTTACAAACACCTCAAAGAACCGGACAGGCCTGCCGTCTTCGCGCACGACTCGCAATCGCATCATTCGTTTGCCAGGAGTCTGCCCGCTCCACAGAGTCTCAAACGCGACAAAGTATCCCCAGTAAACCGCAAAAACCGCGAGCACCGTCAAAGCGGCGGTCCACACCCCCATTGAAGCAAATAACCTCCAGTTGCTGAGCGCTCCAGCGGCTACGAGGATTGCGATCATCACGAGAGCTTGAATAAGATGATCGATCGCCGACGCCAGAAAGCGATTGCCGACGTTGGCGAGCACATAATGAAGCTCCACCCGTTCGGGTGTCTCAATTACCAGTTCATCGTCAAGCATGGCAGGCTCGGGAAGACTCAGAGTCAGTCGGAGAGGTCGGGGAGGTCAGAGGTCGGATGAGTCAGTCTGACGCGTCGGCGTGACCTCTGACCTCTGACTCTGACTCTGACCTCGTAGACTCTGACATTCTACTCTGACCTCTGGCTTCTGACTTCTCCAGTTTCGACAACACCAGCGTCATAACGCATGAATGGGTTTCGTCAGCCGAGCCGCTCGCGTCAACCACTCTGATGCGCAAGGGCTCCCTTAGAGCCATCCTCAAATAGCCCTCTCTCATTCGCTGGTGAAAGTCAGCGTGCTGATCGTCAAACGCGCCGAGCAGACCGCCGACCGGACGTGAACCCAACCGCGTGCGAGCCATCGCCGGATCGAGATCGAACACGATTGTGAGATCGGGCACCAACCCGCCGGTGGCGAATTTGTTGAGGCTCTCTACCATCTCCAGATCCAACCCGCGGCCGTAACCCTGAAAGGCAACCGTTGAGTCGGTATAGCGGTCCGATATGACGATTCGGCCGGCATCCATTGCAGGCCTGATCAGCTCAGATACGTGCTGGGCGCGCGCGGCTACATACAGCAGAAGCTCAGTGGTTGGCGCGATGTGCACGCTCGCATCTGAGACGAGCAGCCGGCGGATGTCCTCGCCAATGATCGTGCCGCCCGGCTCGCGAGTGACGACCACCTCGGACCCCCGCTGCCTGAGCCGCTCAGCCAGCAGATCCCGCTGGGTGCTCTTGCCGCAACCGTCGATCCCTTCAAATGTAATGAATAGTCCCCGCATTTAGCTCTCTTATTTGGCTGAACGTCGAACTCCGAAAGCGGAACCAGAAGTCAGAAACGACAAATCAGAAACCCCTGCGATTCAAGATACAATACCCATCGATTGCGCTTCGTCCAGGCAGACGAAACTCTGAACCAAAAGCCAGACTCTAAACAGTCAAACCCCAAACTAGTTGGGCTGCCGAAGGGCAGCCCAAAGATTGCGACAAAAGTTTTTTGCTTAGCTGCGGGGGCCTTACGACTTCTCCTGGGCAGCCGCCGTGCTGGCTTGAGGCGCCGGGGTTGGCGTCGCATCCGCGGGGTGCTGCTCGCGATCGGATGGCCCCGGTGGCCTGCTGTAGTGATAGTCGCGAGCGCCTCCGCGCGGCAGTGATACCGTCGAGATCGCGTGCTTGAAGATCAGCTGCTCTTGCGATCCCGCTTCCAAAATAACCGAGTACTTGTCAAAGCTCTTAATTCTCCCGGTGAGCTTTACGCCGCTCATCAGGTAGATAGTTATGTTGCTTCGTTCCTTCCGGGCACTGTTCAGAAAGCTGTCTTGTATCGTGTTTTGTTGTTGTATTGGTTTTTCCATCGTTGAACTCCACAACCAAAATGTTTTTCTTTGTGTCTAAAACTAACATAATGAACTTGTTGCGAGCAAGAGTCCGTGCCCCCAGCGATGCACCTCTAAATCTTACGAATGCCAACCTCGTTGATTGGCGGTTGGAATCGGCCCGAGGACCCGGCCGGCAATCAGATTGTGAGTTGACCCACACACTCCTCCGCGGCGCTGCTCGTTGCTTGACAGTACATCGCTCGTCGCCTACAAAGTAACCTCCGTATTTGAGGTTTGCATTATGCCATCAGATGTTGACCAGATAGTCAGCGGAGACCACTCCGATCCCTTCGCGCTACTCGGCATGCACGAAACCGAGGCCGGAGGAATGAAGGCCATAGTCGTCCGCGCATACATCCCCGGAGCCGAACAAGTGTGGGTGATCGAAGCGACCCATCCAGACAACCAACATCCGATGCAGAAGGTTCGCGACGAGGGCTTCTTCGAGTTCACTTTCGACGATTGCCGCGAGAGATTTCCCTATCGGCTCAAAGCCGCCAACCGGTTCGGCGACTCGTGGGAGTTTCACGATCCTTACAGCTTCCAGCCGCTTCTCTCGGATTACGATCTCCACCTGATGGCCGAAGGAACTCACTATCGAAACTTTGAAAAGCTCGGCTCCCACGTACGGGTAATCGACGGCGTTCGCGGGGTGCACTTTGCGGTGTGGGCGCCTAACGCAAAGCGAGTCAGCCTTATCGGCGACTTTAATCAGTGGGATGGACGTCGTCATCCGATGCGGTTTCACGCGGGCGCGGGTATATGGGAGATCTTTATCCCCGGGCTCCGCGAGGAGACCGTTTACAAGTTCGAGATCAAGTGGCGGCGTTTTGGTTTTATTACTCAAAAGACCGATCCGTATGCATTCTACTTCGAGCGCCGCCCGAAAACCGGAGCCATCGTATACGACATCAACCAGTATCAATGGCGCGACGACGAATGGATGCAGCAGCGCAAGGCTAAGAACGGACTGGATGCGCCGCTCTCAATCTACGAAGTCCATCTCGGGTCGTGGATGCGGGCGCCCGAAGAAGGCAACCGCTATCTGACGTATCGCGAGCTTGCACACAAGCTGGTCGAATACGTCAAGCCGATGGGCTACACCCACATTGAGCTGCTGCCGGTGACCGAGCATCCCTACGGTGGAAGCTGGGGTTATCAGACCGTCGGATACTACGCGCCCACCTCGCGTCACGGTGAGCCGCACGAGTTCGCGTACTTCGTCGACTACTGCCACCGCAACGGCATAGGCGTGATACTCGATTGGGTTCCGGCTCACTTTCCAAAAGACGGGCACGGGCTGGCCTACTTCGACGGTACGCATTTGTACGAGCACTCCGACCCGCGCAAAGGTGAGCACCAGGATTGGGGAACCTTGATTTTCAACTACGGCCGAAACGAAGTGCGCAACTTTCTGCTGGGCAATGCCCTGTTCTGGCTGGAGAAATACCACATCGACGGGCTGCGGGTTGATGCGGTGGCGTCGATGCTCTACCTCGATTATTCGCGCAAGGAGGGTCAGTGGGTGCCAAACATCCACGGCGGGCGTGAGAATCTCGAAGCCGTCGAATTCATAAAGAAGTTCAACGAGCTTGTTCACGAGCAGCACCCCGGCGCGATCACGATTGCCGAAGAGTCGACGTCGTGGCCCCTGGTCACGCGACCGACATACGACGGCGGGCTGGGATTCGATTTCAAATGGAACATGGGATGGATGAACGACACGCTCAAGTACTTTGCAATGGACCCGATCGATCGAAAGTATCATCACGGGAAGCTGACGTTCAGCCTGATGTACGCGTTCAGCGAGAACTTCGTGTTGCCGATCTCACACGACGAAGTGGTGCACGGCAAGTATGCGCTCTTGGAAAAAATGCCGGGCGATGCGTGGAAGAAGTTTGCGAACCTGCGCGCCCTCTACGGATACATGTACGGGCATCCGGGCAAGAAGCTGCTGTTTATGGGATGCGACTTCGGCCAGTGGATCGAGTGGAATCATCAACGCAGTCTCGACTGGCATCTGCTCGGGTATGATTCACACCGGCAGCTCCTAGGGTATGTAAAAGACCTTAACAATCTCTATACGAGCGAGCCTTCGCTTCATCAAGTCGATTTCGAACACACCGGTTTTCAGTGGATCGACTTTCAGGACGCCAGGGGCAGCACCATTGCATTCATGCGCAAAGCAAAGAACGCTGATGATTACTTGATCTTCGCATTGAACTTCACGCCGGTGCCGAGATTTGGTGTTCGGCTCGGGGTGCCCGAGGAACTGTATTACAAGGAAGTACTGAACAGTGACGCCGGGGTGTACGGCGGAAGCAACCTGGGAAACTCAGGAGGCGTCACCTCGCGCAGCGAAGAATGGGCCGGTTGGCCTTGCCTGATTGAAGTCACGTTGCCTCCGCTCGCGGTGATCGTGCTGAAGCCTCAGCGTTGATATCGCGTCCGGGCTGTGTCGGCCTAAGAGTGAACCTCCCAATAGTGCTGCAACCTAATGCCCTTCTTCGATCTTGTGTTGTACGAGGAGTTCATTGAATCCGAGCCTATGACCCAGCTCTGTCATGATGTTTTGTGTAGTGTTAGCGGTCTTGTGTGACGCGTTCAGAAGCTCCCAAAACAGATTCTGCAGTCGCCACAGCTCGAGAGCGATCCCCAGTCGTTCGGCAAGGCGCAAGAAGTGAATCGCTGATTCGGCGCTCCCGCCATCGTGATTGCATCGATGCTCCTCGAGCCGCGCGTAGACTAACTGTTCGAGAGCCGCTTTCAAGCCGGCGGCATCGACCCTGCACCCGAGAGATTCTGCTTCGTGAAAGACTGAAACCGCCGACTCGCTCAATTGATCCTCCGACAGTGTTCCCCGCCCCAGCTCCGCGCACGCTTGCTCGATCCTCTGGCTGAGCACGTATTCAATCGCCCGTCGCAAACTCTCCGGCGCCGGTATCCTCATGCTCGCGAGCAGCCTCATCACATCTCGGCTCTCTTCGTAAATACGCCGGTAATGATCGCGCGATCTCTCGAGCGCGTCCTTCAGCAACAGCCGTCCGATCTTTCTGCGTTCGTCATTGAACAAATCTCTCATCGCAAAGATCTCACCGTCGACGCCGGCGTCTATTGCGTGCAACAGGTCGCGCGTCGATTCATCACGCAGACCAAGACACAACTTATCCTTCAACGCTTCGTAGTCTTTGGTGGGCAATCCCTCTCGCACCACCGAGTGAAAGTCGTAGCCGCCAAGGTGCATCACCACAAACATTCCTTCCAATTCCTCATTGGTAATCACCGATCGCACATTGACCGAGCCGATTGCCAGCGTGCGCGTGCCAGCTGTTGCGCGGCGATAGTCCTTGCGCTCGAACTGGAAGGAGAAGATTCGCTCCGACGCCGTGTAGTCTTCAACCAGCGAGCTGATCCCATAGTGTGCGAGGCCTTTTTTGAGATCCGAGATGGACGGCCGAGCAAGTTGTTCATAGACCCGGGCGCCGTTGGCGATGTCAGGACTATTCCCGGGAGCTTTCTCGAGATCGGCGATGAATTGCCGCTCCAGATCGACACCCGCGACATCCCGCGCGAGCTGAATAGCCCGGGCTGCGTATTCTATGATCTTGACGGTCTCGATGTTCGCGATGTCATCGAAGAACCATCCGCAGCTGGTGTACATCAGCGCCGCGTGGCGTTGCATTTCGAGCAACCGCCAGATGTTTACCTTGTCAGGGTCGGAGAGGGGACTGCGCGCGTGTATCGCCAGATACGCCTCGCACGTCTCAACCGACCTGTCGAGGATCACGCCGATGTACTGATCGAGCGCAACCCACGGATCTTTTAGCAGCGAGGCGCCGGCATGCTCGAAGACGATGTCCAGCCTTGCCTGGAGCGCAGTGAGCGCACGCCGAAGCGGCGCTCTCCACCGCTGATGATAATGGGTTTGCCTGCTGTTGCACCCGCAGTCGTTTCTCCACCGGTCTACGCCGTGCGCGCAGCTCCACGAGGTGTTTTCATGAATCTTCACTTCGTGGGTCGCCGGGTGGAGCGCGAGATACTCCGAATAGTTTGTGATTCGAGCCAGCCCCGCTCGTTCAATCCGGTTGATCGCGTATGCCAGTCCCATATCGCCGAACCTTGAGTGGTGACCGAAGGTCTCGCCATCGGTTGCGATGTGCATCAACTGCGCGTGCTCGCGCTCAGGGTGGAACCCGGACATCAACCGATCCGCAAATCGATCGCCGCTCTTGAGTAGACCTTCGAACGAGATGTCGTGCGAGACCGGTTGGTCATAAAAGAACAGATCGAGGTGCCTTCCCTTACTCAAGCGGCAACGATAAGCGCGCGTTGGATCAATACGGCCAACGAAAAGCCCTTGCCACTCGCCGCCGGGGGCACGAACAGCTTGCGCTTGATTGGGTGAAAGAATCGTGAACTTGATTCCATGTTCGGCTAGGATCTGAAGGGTTGCGAGATCGACCGCAGTTTCAGACAGCCACATGCCTTCGGGCTTGCGGCCAAAACGGAACTCAAAGTCCGCAATCCCCCATCGTACCTGAGTTAGTTTGTCTCGCTCGGATGCCAGGGGCATGATCGCGTGGTTGTAGCACTGAGCGATCGCGTTGCCGTGACCGTTGCGGGCGGTAAGGCTGCGCCGGTCGGCTTCGAGGATTTGTCGATAGACGTCGCTTCGATGCCGCTCGAGCCAGGACAGCAGCGTCGGCCCGAAATTGAAGCTCATCTTCTCGTAGTTGTTTACCAGCTCGACGATTCGCTCGTCGCCGTCCAGTATCCGTGAAACGGCGTTCGGCGCGTAGCACTCGGCGGTGATGCGCTCGTTCCAATCGTGATAGGGCGCGGCGGAGTCTTCGACCTCGACATCTTCGAGCCACGGATTCTCTCGGGGAGGTTGGTAGAAATGGCCGTGTACGCAGACGAAGCGATCGGTCGCTCTCGGGATTCGAGGCTCAGTTGGTTCGTTGCTCAAGGAAGTGTCTCGCCGGTTCCTTTCCGTCGCGCTTGTGGTCTGACACTTTAACCTCGAAACGAGCAGGCTTCAACCGGAGCTCTGATTGATGGGCTTATTCGAAGATAAGACAGGGTTGCAACCCACGCCGCAGGCGGCGCACTTGCCAGCACTCCCTACGGCGTGGGTATTCTCGCTAGTTCGCGGCCTTTGCGGCCGTCTCACTCGACGGTTGCTTCGCCAGGAATCGAGTGATCTTTCCTCCAAGATCCTGGGCCGCAGGCGGATCGTAGTTGCCCTGAACGATCACCGTGTAACTGCCGTCCCAGAAGATATTCAGATAAGAGTTGATCCCGGGAGCTCCTCCGCTGTGACCTCTTACGCTCTTGCCATCGATCATCTCGTCGATGAAACCATAGCTGTATTTACCGCCCATCGGGGTGTCCACTTTCCCGCTGGTGATTTTTTCCGTCAGCTCAGCATTGACGAGTTTGTTCGCGCGCAACGCCTGGGCGAACCTCAGGAGATCGGGCGCGGTCGAGTAGCCGCCTCCCGCAGAGCTTCCCTGCATTGGCAAAGTCATTACGTTATTGCGTCGTGGTTCGATCCCCAACGGGTCGCCGCCTTGCAGACGCGTATAGCCAGTCCCAAGGTTTGGAACTATGTCGCTCACTGCGTATGATGCGGTGTCCTTCATGCCGGCCGGCGCGAAGATGTGATCGTGCACGTACTCGAAGTAGTCTTGACCCGAGACGCTTTCGACGACCGCGCCGAGCACGATAAAGCCGGCGTTGCTGTAGGACCAGCCCTTTCCCGGTTCGAACCTCAGCGGATCGTTCGCGAAGATCGGGAAGTAATCTTTCGGGTTGCGATACTTCTCGCGATTTTGAAAAAACTCAGGTTTGAAAAAATCACCCAGTCCGGAGGTATGGGTCAGCAGTTGGTGAATCGTGATCTTCGCCGCGACTTCTTTGTTTGGATACTCGGGGAGGACCTTTGCAAGCGTGGAGTCGTATGAGAGCTTGCCAGCCTGAACCAACTGAGCGATCGCGACGCTGGTGAACATCTTGTTCATCGAGCCTAGATTGAATTTGGTGTCGAGCTTGTTAGGAATATTGTTGGCCTTGTCGGCAAGCCCGTACGCCTTGTTGAAGATCACCCGATCGCCTTTGGCGACGAGCGCAACGCCTGAGAATCTGTCGTCGGCCGCGGCCTTTGCCACGTGACGCTCAATCTCTTTGATGGCATCGGCCTCGCTCATCTTGGAAGTAGCCCACACGTCTGCCTTCTCGGCTCCGGGATCGCCGGCGCCGCGAAAACCCCAGCCATCGAGCTTGCCGGGCTCGTCCTTCTCCAACCGTGTCATGAACTGTGCCCAATGGCTCCCGCGCTTGGTGCGAAGACTGAGCTGAACTTCGCCCGGGCCTCTCGAGGGCAGCACCTGCATCACATCGAATCCGCCGCTTTGCGAGTAAAGCCGGTAAGCCCTTGTGGCGTATTCGTCCGCCGAATCCTCGTTGAGCGCGCGATTCGACAGATTCTCCTTCATGAATGTCTCCATCGCGGCCTTGTCGCCAGTATTGATTGCGTCAAGCAGCGCGCGGGCGAGTTTCCCTTCCGGCGTTGCCGGAACCTCGGCTTTCGCTTGCGCGGGTTGATTGTGTTGGTAAGCAATCGTGGCGGGTACGGCGACAAGCGCAGCAAAAACTGCGATCGCGCATGCTCGCCTCAAAAACGCCGAAGCGGAATTGTGTTTCATAGTAGTCTCTCCTCTTCACCTATTAACGCACCGATCGGGAATTCGTTTTATGGATTGTGGTAATATCGCACATTCACGCTATGAATCTACAATCGATCGATCTGAACCTGCTCGTGGCCTTCGAAGCTCTGATGGAGGAACGCAACGTTACCCGAGCCGCGCGCCGCGTCGGGTTGAGCCAGCCTGCTATGAGCAACGCGTTGGCGCGATTGCGGCGAACGTTTGACGATCCGCTGTTGGTACGAACGCCAGGTGGAATGACGCCGACGCCCGCCGCTCAGGGGCTGATCGACGCCGTCCGCGGGGCGCTCTCGCAACTGCGCGCGGCGCTCGACGAGAAACCGGCGTTCAACCCGGCTGCATCCGGGCGCGCGTTCCACGTCCTGACCAGTGATTACGCCGAGATAGTGCTGCTTGCTCTTCTGGTCGGCAAGCTCCGCGAGCAAGCCGCCGGCGTGAGCATTCGCATCCATCGGCCGCCGAACGTCTTTCAACCCCCGTCACGCACGTCGCTGTCTGATTCATTCGATCTGGCTATCGGATTCTTTCCGGACGCGTTGTCGCTGGACGCCAGCGTGCGGTCCGAGGTGCTGTTCGAAGAGGACAACGTTTGCATCGCCGCCGCCAATCACCCGTCCATCAAATCCAAGATTTCGATCCGTCAATACTCGGTTGCACGGCACGCTGCTGTCTTCTACAAATCAGAAGGACCCGGTGTGATCGACACGATTCTCGCTCAAAAGGGACTGACCCGGCAGCTGGCAGTTCTTGCGCCGCACTTCGCCAGCGTGCCCTTCATCGTTGCCGAGTCAGATCTGATCGCGACGCTGCCCCGCCGTCTGGCACTGAGATTCAGCAAGGCCTTGAAGCTTCAAGTGCTGCCGATTCCCTTCACCATACCGCCTTTTCGGCTGGCGATGCTGTGGCACGAACGAGTCGATTCGGACCCCGCTCACGCATGGTTTCGAAGGCTGACAGTTGAGACAGCGCGAGGGTGCAACCCTGCTTCCGTCGTAGGGTAGACTGTCCAGTCCGCGGGGCCGTTTCGGTGGTACCGTAGACTGTCCAGTCGGCGGGTTTGCTTCAGTCGTACCGTAGACTGTCCAGTCTGCGGGAGCCGCTCAGGCTCGGCCATCCTCTCGCATCAACCATCGCGCGCAGACTAGACAGTCTACGCTACCTTTTCTCTGACGGCGTGGGCTGTCCAGTCTGCGGGAGCCGCTCAGGCTCGGCCATCCTCTCGCATCAACCATCGCGCGCAGACTAGACAGTCTACGCTACCTTTTCTCTGACGGCGTACCGTGGACTGTCCCGTCTGCGGGTCCCCCATTCTCAGCCAATCTTTCGGGTGATTCATCGTGCGCAGACTTGACAGTCTACGCTACCTTTTCTCTGACGGCGTACCGTGGACTGTCCAGTCTGCGGGTCCCTCATTCTCGGCCAATCCTTTCGCGTCAATCATCGTGCGCAGACTAGACAGTCTACGCTACCTTTTCTCTGACGGCGTGGGCTGTCCCGTCTGCGGGAGCCGCTCAGGCTCGGCCATCCTCTCGCATCAACCATCGCGCGCAGACTAGACAGTCTACGCTACCTTTTCTCTGACGGCGTACCGTGGGCTGTCCCGTCTGCGGGAGCCGCTCAGGCTCGGCCATCCTCTCGCATCAACCATCGCGCGCAGACTAGACAGTCTACGCTACCTTTTCTCTGATGGCGTACCGTGGACTCTCCAGTCTGCGGGAGCCGCGCCTTGCGGCCATCGCCAGACCGTTCGCGAGCGCACTTCCGCTCTCTGAATATTTTTGTAATAATCCATCTGTGGTCAGAAAAGGTATCGATTTGGGCGAATTCATCTATAGGGAACGGACGGCGCGAAAGCTGCCTCATTTTCAACCACCGGACGCGATCTTGTTTGTCACGTTTCGGCTGACAGGCACTGTCCCGAAGTCAATCCTAAGTATGTACTCCGCACAGAAGGAGTGGCTTAAGATTGAGACTGCACGTGTCAACCGGCTCAAACTGAAGGACGATTCACCGGAGATCCAGACGCACGCTGAGAAGCTTCGAGAATTTCATCGGCAGTGGTTTGGGAGGTTTGAAGACATCCTACATAAAGCAGAGACCGGCCCGACCTGGTTGAAAGACGACCGAGTGGCAAAGCTGGTCGCCGATGCTCTGCACTACCGCGACGGAAGGATTTACCGCCTCGACAGCTACTGCGTGATGTCGAACCACGTTCACGCGGTGTTCGCGCCTTTTCTGACAGAGAGAGAACTGCGTGAGACTCTGACGGCTGATGGGCTGCGCTTTACGAGCAAGAATCCGCCGCTTGACGCAATTATGAAATCATTGAAGGGGTACACTGCCTGGGAGGCCAATCGCACATTAGAACGCAAAGGCACATTCTGGGAACAAGAAAGCTACGACCACGTCGTGCGCGATGATGAAGAGTTTCACCGTATTGTGAATTACGTGCTGAACAATCCGGTGAAGGCTGGTCTCGTCAAGGAGTGGCGGCAATGGAAGTGGAGCTATTGCCGGAGCCAGGACCTCGTGACGGCGTAATTCCCGGCATTACCCACCGGCGTACCGTAGACTGTTCAGTCTGCGGGTCCCCATTCTCAGCCAATCTTTCGGGTGATTCATCGTGCGCAGACTAGACAGTCTACGCTACCTTTTCTCTGACATCGTCGCCGTACCGTAGACTGTCCAGTCTGCGGGTCCCCATTCTCAGCCAATCTTTCGCGTGATTCATCGTGCGCAGACTAGACAGTCTACGCTACCTTTTCTCTGACATCGTCGCCGTACCGTAGACTGTCCAGTCTGCGGGCCCCCCATTCTCAGCCAATCTTTCGCATCATTCATCGCGCGCAGACTAGACAGTCTACGCTACCTTTTCTCTGACATCGTCGCCGTACCGTAGACTGTCCAGTCTGCGGGCCCCCATTCTCAGCCAATCTTCCGCATCATTCATCGCGCGCAGACTAGACAGTCTACGCTACCTTTTCTCTGACATCGTCGCCGTACCGTAGACTGTCCAGTCTGCGGCGTCCCCATTCTCAGCCAATCTTTCGCATGATTCATCGTGCGCAGACTAGACAGTCTACGCTACCTTTTCTCTGACATCGTCGCCGTACCGTAGACTGTCCAGTCTGCGGCCCCCCCCTTCTCAGCCAATCTTTCGCGTGATTCATCGTGCGCAGACTAGACAGTCTACGCTACCTTTTCTCTGACATCGTCGCCGTACCGTAGACTGTCCAGTCTGCGGGCTCCCCATTCTCAGCCAATCTTTCGCGTGATTCATCGTGCGCAGACTAGACAGTCTACGCTACCTTTTCTCTGACATCGTCGCCGTACCGTAGACTGTCCAGTCTGCGGGTCCCCATTCTCAGCCAATCTTTCGCGTGATTCATCGTGCGCAGACTAGACAGTCTACGCTACCTTTTCTCTGACATCGTCGCCGTACCGTAGACTGTCCAGTCTGCGGGTCCCCATTCTCAGCCAATCTTTCGCGTGATTCATCGTGCGCAGACTAGACAGTCTACGCTACCCCTTCACCTTGCGCAGACCCCAATGTCTCTGCTCTCTTCGTAGTCATACTATTCTGTGGTAAAAATATATCCGACGAACACTCCATCGAGGGATCGAGATTTGGGCATTAAAACGACCAAGCTGCGAACTACGTGCTCCGCTCAACCCATTTACCAGGCTGAGGTATGCCGCTGGTGATCTCCGAGATCATTTCCCACTACCGAATTGTAAAAGAGCTAGGAGCCGGCGGCATGGGTGAGGTCTACCTTGCCGAGGATACGAGGCTGGGCCGGCAGGTTGCGATAAAGGTTCTGCCGGCGTCCTATCAGTACGACCCAGAGCGCCGCACGAAGTTTCTTGCCGAAGCGCGAGCCACATCGGCGCTCCGTTCGCCTCACATAGCTGCCATCTACGACATCGGCGAACACCAAGGCTCGATGTACATAGTGATGGAGTACGTCGAAGGCGAAATGCTTTCGGAAAGACTCAAACGCGGGCCGTTGGAGATGCGTGACGCAATAGATTTCGCCGCACAAATCGCAGACGCGCTCTCAGAAGCGCACTCGCTCGGAATCGTTCACTGCGATGTGAAGGCTTCGAATCTGATCGTGAATGAGCGCGGTCTTATCAAGCTGCTCGACTTCGGAATCGCGGCGGCCACCGCCCAAAACGAGGCAGACAGCGACGACCGTACTAAACCAGTCGGGCAGCAGACGGCTGTTGGCTCAGCGGCCGGGACCGTTTCGTACATGTCGCCTGAACAGGCGATCGGCCGAGCCACAGATCACCGGTCGGACATTTTTTCGCTGGGAGTGGTTCTCTACGAGATGCTGACCGCACGCCGGCCCTTTGATGGGGATGCGTCGGTCGAGACAATCGACAACATCATCCACGCGGAGCCTACGCCAATCGCGCGTTTGAACTACGGGGTGACGCCGGATCTTGACCGCGTTGTGCGCAAGTGTTTAGAGAAGGATCGCGAGCGACGCTATCAGTCCGCCCGCGACTTGTTGATCGATCTGCGGAATTTGCAGCGCGACAGTGATTCGGGAGCGGCACACGCGACGGCCGGGCTTGTACGCCGCACCCAGGTCGTAACAAAGGCTCGCTCCCGAAAGACGATCGACTCGCTGGCGATTCTTCCGCTTGCGAATGAGAGCGGCAATCCGGCGCTGGATTACCTGAGCGACGGGGTCACCGAAGCGCTTATCAACAATCTTTCGCGACTTACGAAGTTGCGAGTAATGGCCAGGAGCACCGTCTTCCGCTATCAGGGGCGCGAGTCGCAGGACGCTCAGCAGGTCGGACTCGAGCTAGGCGTCCGTGCGGTGCTGAATGGAAGACTGCTCACACGCGGCGACAGCCTGATCGTAAAGCTCGAGATGGTTGATACAAACGACGGCGCTCACCTCTGGGGCGAACAATACACTCGGGAAATGGCGGATATTTTCACGCTCGAACGAGAGATCTCAACCGAAATCTCCGAGCACTTGCGCTTAAAGCTCACCAACGCCCAGAAGAAGAGCCTGACAAAAGGCTGCACCGACAACTCCGTCGCCTATCAGCTCTACCTGAAGGGACGTTACCATTGGAACAAACGAACAGCCGAAGGTATCGAAAAGAGCATCGAGTACTTTGAGGCCGCAATCACACGCGACGCAAACTTCGCGCTGGCGTACGCCGGGCTGGCCGATTCCTACAACCTGATGGCGAGCTACGGCAAAAAGCCGCTCGCGACCCCGCTCCTGCGCGCCAAGGCTACTGCCCTGAAAGCGCTGACCCTGGATGACAAGCTCGCGGAGGCGCACGCCGCATTGGCCGCGGTGAAACTTTGGCGGGAGTTTGACTGGGAGGGCGCGGAACGAGGCTGGCGGAAAGCCATCGAGCTGAATCCCGGCTACTCCACATCTCACCTGTGGCTGGCTCTGTACCTGGCGGCGCGTGAACGACTTGACGAAGCTCTCGCGGAGGTAAAACTCGCGCTCGATCTGGATCCGCTCTCGCGGGTCATAAACCTCAACCTCGCAAGAATCCTTCACTTTGCACGCCAATTTGACGACTCGATCAGGCAGTGCCGCAAAACCATCGATTTGTATCCCGACTACTTGATCGCGCACCGCCGGCTGGGCATGTCATACGGCGAGAAGCAGATGTTTGAAGAGGCCGAAGTCGAATTCAACAAGGCTCTGGCCATCTTACCGGACGACAGCGAGACGATGTCCGCGATGGCCTATGTCCATGCGACAGGCGGCCGGGTCGATGCGGCTCGCAAGATTCTTGAACGGCTGGAGGAGATTGCAAAGGTAACCTACGTGTCGCCTTACAGCATCGCGAGGGTGCACATCGGGTTGGGGCAAATCGACGAGGCCTTCGTGCAATTGCAAAAGACGTATCAGGAACGGCACGGGATTCTGACTTACCTGAAGGTGGAGCCGATCTTCGACCGGCTCCGATCAGATGATAGATTCGCGGACCTGTTGCGAAAGATGGGGCTGTCGACCCCGCTCTAAAAGGGCCGAGGCAGCGAGACGCCACAACCACGGGTGCGAGCGAACCCGGCCGGATCCGGATGCGGAATTCACTGTGGTGGTTTTACGGCTGGCGGAGTCTGTCTGGCTGGATCGTCGCCGTCATCATCATCTGAGTCATCAGCAGGGGCAACGCGATCTCTCGACTTGTTGTCGCTGAGCGAGATCCCCATTATCTGTGGGTTGTTCATGAACTCGACTAGCTTCTCAGGGCTAAACTTCGTCTGAAGAACCACCGCATCGTTCTGCTGAAGCGTGACGACCAGCAGCTTCACATCTTCCTTCTCGCGTGTAACATAAACATATGTCCATTGCTTTTCGCGCGGCGAACTGTATTGCACCAGGGGCGTCCATATAGGGTCGATCTTGCTCTGAATGAACGCATGGAACTCGCCGTTTCTTGGGCTCGGAGCTTCGGCATAGTCGAGATCTCTAAGCAATACGACCTTGAAGTTTTTGACTCCGGCCGGCTTGATGAGCTTGACCGCGAACCTCGCAAGCATCATCGCTCCAAAAAACCCCTGCTGTTTTGCGTGGTAATTTGACTTGATCTGCTTGACCACCGAGCTAAAGCTCTCATCGCCGGCCAGAGAAGCGACGGGCGCGAGCGTCAGCAGAGCAACGATGATCGAGAGTCGAACAAGCAATCTCTTTGATGTAGTCACCGCTGGTTACTCCGTCGGGGGTTTCTCGTCGCGTACGAGCGTTGGCGGTTTCTTCTCAGCGCGTCTTACAGATTGTGGCTCTTGCTGTTTCTCCGGTTCCGGGTCCTTGTCCTTCTTTTTGTCGGTGACGGACACACCCGGGATCTGTTCGAGGCCGAAATGCGGGATCCCAAACTTACCTTCGAGTTCGGCAAGCTTCGCAAGATCGATTGGTCCGACTATGTTTACAACGGTAAACGCCTTTGCTTCGGCTGCCAGTACTGCAAGACCCTTGATCACGCTGCCTTCGCTCATCAGCGATACATCGTAGTTGCCCTCGCGTTTGCTGCGGACGTTGGCGACACTCGACCAGCCGGGCGCGCTCAGCTGCGAGCGGATGGACTCGACGTCAGCAAGCGTGAATTCGCCTTCCTTCTCGAACTCGAAGCGCTTAACAAAGACACCCTTTAGGCCAAGGATCATCTCCTTGATCTTCGCCTCATCGGGTTTCTTGTCGCTAAGGAACGAAGCGGCCAATCTCAAAAGCTGTTCGTCCACGGTGACGTTTATGACTTTGTCGGCGCGTTCGGTAAACTTGTCGAGATGGCTCATATCGATCTTTGCGGGGTCCTGGGCATAGGCGGGAACCGCCGCGAAAACTGAGAGCGCCAAGCAAACCGCGACTACTCTCATTGATTTGGTAATAAGCAATTTCATGATTCCTCCAGTCGTACTACCGATTTCATTCGAGCTAGGGTTCGAGGCCGTCGCCGTGGACCGCCTTCTGCGCATCGCTCAGCGCAGAGCTTGCTATGGAGAGTGCAAGCATCAACTGTTCCTTCGCGGCTTCGCCTTCAATCCGCAGCTCTCGGTCTTGCTGCTGCCGAGCCTGCGCGAGCCGATGATTCGCAAAGGAAGGCACCGCACGCTTTATGCGCCGCGGAGGCGTCGCCGTCGTATTCGCATGTTCCTGGGGAGCCAGGTCCTTATCGGCAGGACCTGAACCTGAACCTGAACCGCTTGCTGCCGGAGCGGGGTCTATTTTCGCGATCTTTCCGCTATCGTCGACCACAGTCTGAGTGAGTCTGCTGTACTGAGCCGCCCCTATCGCCAGCAGCAATGATGCTGTGACCCCGATCGCCACCCATCGCAGCTTTGGCGGATCGAGCAGCGTCGCGAGCCGGTGCCACCACGGCGCTTTCGGCGCCGGCTGCTGAGCGACTCGCTCGAGCAGGCGTGTCGTGAAATCAACCGGTGGCTGCTCGCGCCTGAAGGCTTTTCGCAGTTCATCATCAAGACGGCTCATATCGCTACCTCCCCCAACGTGCGGCTCAATTTATCTCTCAGACTGGAGAGCGAGCGCCGCAAGTGGCTCTTCACTGTGTTGAGCGGCATATCGAGCACGCTGGCTATCTCCCCCGGATCGAGGTCTTCCTGGTAGCGAAGTATCACCACCAATCGGGCCTTCTCCGGCAGCGTGTCTACCACTCGCCGCAGCATCTCAGAAAGGAACAAATCATTCTCGCTTGCGTCGATCGCCGGCTCCGGAACGTCTTCAAGGCTGACTTGCGGCCGGACCTTTAGCCGCCGCGATTGATCGATACAGCGGTGACTGGTCACCTTTCTCAGCCAGTACACGAGGTGCTCGGGCGATTTGATCGAGTGAAGGTTCTGGTGCAGGTTCAGGAAGACCTCCTGAGCCAGCTCCTCTGCCAACGACCGATCTCGGAGAAAATGGCACGCCATGCTGAAGACCATTCCCTGGTGCTGACGAACTATTTGCTCGAAAGCAAACTGATCGCCGAGGGCCGACCGTTCAAGCGTGTCATCGAGCCGGGCTGCCGTCCCCTTATCCAATGCGATTGTTCCTTCCCACCCCACCATACTCTAGTACGCACAAGCCTTTATGATCGAATGCAGTTCCTGAAATGAAAAATGGCACATGACAAATGACAAATGGAAAATGATCCATTACCAATGAGGTACATTTGCCATTTTCCATTTTCCATTTGCCATTTCTCTCACGCGCCCAGCGTTCTATCGGCGTGATGTAAACGAATGAGGTGAGAGTTGAGAGCTCGGCTAAACCGGGCTTCAAATACCGGCCGGGCGCGGTGACTGCCGCTAGGCGGTCCTTCAACTCGTGCGTTCTAGCATCACCGCTCATACACTGAGATGTGCTTTTCGCTGGCCGCGTTGAATTCCGCTCGACTCCAGCTGCCCCAGCGATGAACCAGCCTTAGACCAGCGATCTCGCCCATCAGATCTAACTCCGACGGCCAACAGTAACGAATCTCAACCGGGTACAGCTTTAGCCCGTTGTTCCCGAACACGACGAACTGGCTCTTGAGCCGCTGTAAGACTGAATCGTGGTGCGATACCTGCAGGCTGACCTGCTCGGTCGTCACTGAATAGACACGCACGCTTTGACCGCCTACAAAACGGGTCATGTCCGGGACGAACGCTTCGATGACGAATTTTCCGCGGGCTCCGAGGTGAGCTGCTACGTTGCGAAAGCATCGCACCTGCTCTTTCTGTGTTAGCAAAGCAAAGAGCGTGTTGAATGCGATGAAAATAAGCGAGAACTCCCCTTCAACATTCACGTCCGCGAAGTTCCCCATGGTAACGGGTATCGATGCGCCTCCCGCATTGGCCCGCAGCTTCGAGACCATCGCATCGGAGGCGTCGATGCCGTGAACTTCAATCCCGCGCGCGGCAAGGGGAAGCGCAACTCGTCCAGTCCCGATCCCCAGTTCCAGAACCCGGCCGCCTCGTGCAAGCTCGACGAGCCTGTCAATTGCCGCGTCCTCGATGGGCCCGAACCATTGATCGTAAACGTCCGCCAGGTGATCCCCGTAAGTCGATGCTATATATTCGTTCATCCTCTTCTCGGTGGCTCATTGATTTCTTTGCCGCTCTGTAGGTGGTCTTGTCTAAGCAACAAGAACTCTTCGCGCGACCCGCTGAACTTCGTACCGCATCGGTATCGTATCATCAGCGGAGGCAGAATGAGAGAACCAGGCATCGCGGCGGTTTTGAGCTTCTTTATCCCGGGCGTTGGGCAAATCTACAACGGCAAGATTCTTCGCGGACTCTTCTGGCTGATCGTCACACCGGGTATCTGGCTCGGCACCGGTGGTTGGTTCGGTTGGGTGTGTCACCTGGTCGCGGCTTACACCGCGTTCCGTTATGCGAAAAAGCACCCGGTCTAATCACCCACGCGGAGTTCAGTCTCGGCCGCCCCTTGAGACTACTTGACAATCGCGTAACAGAAACACTCACGGGGTTGCGCGCTGACGTTTGGGTGAACGATCCAACGTCGCAGTACACCCTCCTTAGTCATCCCGACTTTCTCCAAAACTCTTGCGGAGGCATGGTTCTCTACATCACAAACGGCCCAAACCCGGTATATCGTATCTTGTCCCAGCGCCCAATCAACGACCGCCTTGACCGCCTCAGGAATGTAACCCTGGCCCCAATGTGATCTCGCCAGGACATAGCCCAGGTTCACCTTATGTCGATCGACTCGAGCCTCGACCATTCCAATCAAAGCACCGTCTTCCCTTCGAGTCACCACCCACGGAAACGCGCGCGAGTCCTTCCAGTTGTTCACGCAGCGCTCCAGGTACTCGTAGGTGTCGTCGATTGCCTCGTGCGGGCTCCACGTCAAGAACTTTGTGACCTCCGTGTCTTGAGCGTACCCGTCAAGAATTGACCGGGCGTCAGCCATCACCGGTGGGCGCAAACGCAGTCGTGGCGTCACTATGATGTCGGGTGGTCTCATGGGGTCGATGCGCAAAACCCAGCCAGGGAACTCCTGGAGGTTCCGTCACGAACTCTTGATCTCACCGTTCTTCGCCATGCGGCCGATGTGATCGGCAGCCCTGTAAGCAAGGGCCTGGATCGTGCACGTCGGCTGCCCTCTCCCGGATGTCACGAAGCTGCTGCCGTCGCAGATGAATAGATTCGGGACATCGTGCGCCCGATGATACTTGTTCACAACCGATCGCTTTGGATCGTTACCCATTCGGCAGGTCCCCAGCAAATGAACCCCAAACGTCTGCTCCTCGACGGGACTCGCCCACCGCTTCGTCGCACCCGCGGCTTCGAGCAACTCCATTCCGCGGTCTGAAAAGAACTTCATGATCTTGAGATCATCGGGGTGATCCTTGTAAGTCACCCGCATCGCCGGCAGCCCCCACGCGTCCTTTGCTTCCGGATCCAGCGATATGCTATTGCGCTCGACCGGTAGCGAGGTGGTGTGCCCGAACGTAAACATCGACCGGGTGTAATACTGTTTCAGAGCCTTCTTATATTCCGCGCCCCAACGCGGTGTTTCGCGGGGCAGCGCTCCAAGTGCGTAGCCGATCGGATATACATCGAATCGGGTATCGATCCCGCCGCCGCCATAAAATCCGCGCTTTGGATCGGACTCGTAAAAGT
Organism: Blastocatellia bacterium; assembly: GCA_963737945.1. Lineage (GTDB taxonomy): Bacteria > Acidobacteriota > Blastocatellia > UBA7656 > UBA7656 > Onstottus_A. The sequence continues at coordinate 105,823 of CAVTUR010000010.1, forward strand.
CGTGGATTATTCGGGTCACCGCCACGCTCTTGAATTCATTCAACTCGTGCTCGAACGCCCCGGTCGCGAAACCACCTCCGTTGAACATCAGATACTTGCCGACAACGCCGCTTGAATTGGCGAGGCCCTTCGAAAACAGATTCGACTTGGAAATCAGGAGCAGCCTCGCCGTCTCGGCTCCGTTTGCGCACAACACAACGGCTTTGGCTCGCTGAAAAATCTCGGTCATCTTCTCATCGAAGTAGATCACGCCGGTCACACGGCCGGAGTTGTCTGTCTCAATCTTGCGCACATAGCTGCCCGGACGGATCTCGCAACGGCCGGTCTTTTCCGCTTCCGGAATCACGGTCGCAAGCGTGCTCGACTTTGCTTTCATCTCACAGCCGAAACCCTCACAGAACCCGCAATGCGAACAGGCGCTGCGTCCTCGATAAGGCTGGGAGATGATCGCCATCGGCGAGGGTTGCGGGTGCCAGCCAAGCTTGCGAGCGCCGTTTGCCAGAAGCGCCCCAGCGGACTTGATCGGCAGCGGCGGGAGCGGGTAGGGCCTTGAGCGCGGAGGGTCGAACGGCCCAGGCTGTCCCGAGATGCCGAGATCCCATTCGGCCTTTGTGTAATAGGGCTCGAGCTCGGCGTAGGTTATCGGCCAATCGTCGAAGCCGGTCCCTGAGATCGGCCCAAGCTTGCTTCGCTCGACGAAGTCGATTTCATGAAACCGCCAGTAGTTCGCTGTAAAGTGCGCGGTGCCCCCGCCCACCATTCGGCCGTACACGAGAGCCGGTTGAACCCTGGCCTTCGCTCTCGGAGTCTTGCGAAAAGTATTGGGCTGTTTCTTCCAGTCGTTGGTAAGCGCCGAATTCCAGAGGTTGCTGATCTCGTCGTGATCGAAATCCTTCTCTTTCAAGTAAGGTCCCTGCTCGAGGACCACAACATTGAAACCGGCGGTGGAGAGTTCCTTGGCGATGATCCCGCCTGCGGCGCCCGCTCCGATAATCACGAAATCCACCGGTGTCTGAGTTTCATACTTTGGCTGTTGAGTACCCATAATAATATGCTCGGACTCTCTCTCCCTTTCTCCCTTTCTCCCTTTATTAGGTCTCTTTGTATTCGCGATCGTAGTAACCAAACGGCGCCTTGAAGTAGAAGTCGTCCTGAAACCCAATCAGCTTCCAGCCAATCTTGTCGTAGTTGCCTCCATAAGAGGGATCTGCAAGAAAGCCCATGATCGTGTGTGTGCGAACCAACTCAAAGAAGGCATTTTTCTCAAAGGCCTTCAGCACTTTTATCTGCTGTTCCGCGCTCAGATCGGAGAACTTCGCCGCGTTCTTGAACATCTTCTTCTGCTTTGACTGGAGCTCCTTGAGACCTTTTACGTAAACAGCCTGTTTGTCTTTATCAAACGTGGTCAGGGCGCGGTCGATGAAGTAGATCACCCTTGCCTCGCGAGCCCCGGGCGAGTCATCCGTAGGGATGATCTGTGCGGCGACGGCTTCGATCTCTGTGGCCTGCTCAGCCGAGAGAAACTCGAATTTGACGGGCGATGCGGACTGAATAGCGCGGTGGGCGTGCTCCTGAGCGGCGACGATCTCCGGCAGCCTCATCGCAAGCCACGCTGAGCCGACGCCTGTTAGCGATTTCATCAAAAACAATCGCCGTGACGCATCCTGCTTGTTCATAAGGACCCTCTCGATGACAAACGTTGAACAGTTCCAGCCCGAAGCGCAGCGATGTGACGCTACGCGTTCTCACGATCGGTGTCAATAACCGCAAGATTCGTCGGGAGTTCGACAAGCCGCAGGGGGGTCAGATGTCCCGCCGTGAAAACAGAAGATACGAAAGCACAAAGCCAGACAGGGCAATACCTGCAAGCACCCACAAGTTGTGCGAGGGAATCTGAATACCCATTACCAGATCGAGCGGGCTGTAATAGCGAAACGGCGAAAGCCAGGCTATCGTTTCCGCAGGCTTCCACGCCCTCGCAAGGTAGTCTAGAAGATAAGTCGTTAGGGCCAACACTCCCGCCAGGGAACCAGCCACGCTGCGTCGCCGAGCGCGCGAAGCGATCGCCAATGCCATGCCTCCCCAACAGAGCATCAGCACTCCGAGATTGAGCGCGAGAGACCAGATCAGGTTCGCGCTCGGCCACGTGGCGTCTCTTGGCGCGAGTGAGTACAGCCCACCCCACGTGCCCAGCATCATCATCGCTAATACAAATGCGGTGCAGATCATCATCAGCGCCACTGACCGCGTGATTACCCAATGCCTCGCCATTGGACGTGACAGAATCAAGTCCATGAATTGGGTTTCGATTTCCGACGCCGGCTCGGTCCCGAGAGCTACTATCAACCCGACGAGCGCCCCCATCACCGCGATGTGAAAGTAGCCTACGCAGACGATTCCCCCGAAAGACATGAGACCGACAAATGATGGTCCCATCAGATTTCTTATGAAATCAGGTATCAGCGACGACATTTGGTCAAATGAGTTCGTCCGTTGAATTGACCCAGCCACCAGGATGAGCAGGAACTGAAACGCGGCCAAAAGCACTCCAATCACCAGGACGAGCATCCTGACTCTCTTGAGAGAATGCAGCAGAAGTGCGTACGCGCCTTTCATTGGATGTCTTCTCGATAGTACTTCGTCAGAACATCCTCCAGGTGAGGCTCGTCTATTTCGATGTCTCTTATTGGAAGCCCCGAGAGCGTGGTTATCAGCCCACCCAGTCGGCCGTGCACGCGAAGGTTCCACACCCGAGGTTGTATCTCGATCACCTCGTCGCCTGGTTGTAGATCGGGTGAGCAAGCGACATCCGAGTTGAATTGCACCCGGACGCGACGCGGAGCCGCCTTTCGGACATCCTCTACAGACGACAGAAGCACAAGTTCGCCCTTCCGAAGCAGTCCGATCCGATCGCAAACTCTCTGCACTTCCGAGAGCACGTGCGATGACATGAACACCGTCCGCCCCCTCCGCTTTACTTCGGTCAACAAGTCGTAGAACGACTCCTGCATGAGAGGGTCAAGACCCTCGGTAGGCTCATCGAGAATCAGCAGAGGTGGATCGCCCTGGAACGCCTGAATCAGTCCCAGCTTCCGCTTCATCCCCGTGCTGTATTCGCGAAGCTTGCGCTTCAAGTCTGACGCTGAGAGTTCCAATCTCTCCAGGAGCTCTTCGCGATAGTGTTCGGGCTCAGGCTGTTCGCCGAGACGCGCAAGCAATTTCAGCAGCTCGCGACCGGTCATATCACGGTACAGACCCAACTCCCCGGGAAGGTATCCGACCATCTTTCTCGCTTCGAGACCGTGAGACTGGCAATCCCAGCCCATTATGCTTGCCTGCCCCGAGCTTGGCCGAAGAAGGTCCAATAGGATCCGGATCGTCGTCGTCTTACCCGCGCCGTTCAGACCGAGGAACCCGAAGATTTCGCCTTGAGCGACATCCATCGTCAGATCCCGGACCGCAGTTAATCTGCCATAGCGTTTTGAGATCTTATTAATAGAGATCGCTGGTTGCGCTACCGAACCTGAAGGCTTGGAGTGATCGCCCACGCCGCTATCCTATTAAACCCGCCTTAGTCAGAGCAAGTAACCGCACATCGATTTGATCCGCACGCGCAGGGCGCTTGTGAATCCAATCACTCATGATCCGATTCACTCGTTGCAATGCGCCGGATTTCGCGGTACTCTCGCGGCCTGATGGGTCCTGTCTGAAGGCTGGCTTGTGGCCGAGGCGCGAAACCGTCAAGCCGATGCGGTCCACCAAGAGATGCCTAATCGGGGGTTATGAATATATGTCACGGGCAATAGTCACCTCAGTTCTTGTTGTTCTCGTGGTTGGCGGCTCGGCGGTCGCTCAGGAGCGAGCAGCGTTCACTGTCGGAACGGCTACAGCCAATCGCGGTCAAAAAGTTTCCGGCGTCATCGCAGTTCCAGCCGGAGTCGACGCAGCCACCAGCATCCCCGTCGTCGTCGTTCACGGAGCGAAGCCCGGACCGGTGCTCGCCCTGGTTTCGGGCGCGCACGGTACTGAATACGCTTCGATCATCGCGCTTGAAAAGCTGATCGCGCTGCTCGACCCAGCCGAGATATCCGGCACCGTGATCATCGTGCCGCTCGTCAACGTTCCTTCATTCGAGCGAAAGGTCCCGCACGTCAACCCTGTCGACGGCATAAGCATGAATCGTATGTATCCCGGCAAGATGGACGGCACTCAGACCGAGCGTGCGTCCTATCTGATCACTAAACAAGTGGTCGAGCAATGCGATCACTTGATCGATCTGCACGGCGGCGATCTCGACGAGAGTCTGCGGCCCTACAGCTATTGGACAAAGACCGGCAACGAGAATCAGGACCGGATCTCGCGCGAGATGGTGCTGGCCTTTGGCCTGGATCACATCATCATTTCGGCGGACAGGCCCAAGGATCCGAACGCCTCGCGGTATCTCGAGAACACCGCCACGACTCGTGGCAAGCCCTCGCTGACCGCTGAAGCCGGCCACGCCGGAACAGTCGAGCCCGAAGACCTCTCCGGCCTCGTCGATGGCTGTTTGAGCGTGATGCGTTATCTGAAAATGCTGGCCGGCGCGCCTTCGCCGATCGAGCACCCGGTCTGGATCGAGAAGATCGTGCCGATTGTCAGCGAGCAGACGGGAATCTTCTACCCGCTGGTCAAACGCGGCACCTACGTCGAGCACGGAATGAAAGTCGGTTATGTTACCGACTATGTTGGCAAGACAATCTCCGAAGCGCGCGCAGGCGCGGCGGGAGTTGTGCTGTACATCTGCGCCGTGCCATCGATGACCAAAGGCGCGACAATCGCCAATATCGGCGTTGTCGCAATCCAGAACAAGTGAGAGGAAGAACCAATGAGCGCAATCGCTCTTACTGATCACCATCATTGTATCGGTTTTATCGAGAGCAGCTCGATCGCCAAAGGCATCGAGGCTACTGACGCGATGATGAAGATGGCCGACGTCGAGCTACTGATGACGACGATCATCCCTCGCGGCAAGTATCTGATCATGATCGGCGGGAACGTGGCGGATGTTGAGTCGTCGGTGCGAGCGGGACTTCAGACCGCCGCCGGGATGATCCTGGACCACTTCATCATTCCCAACGTCCACAGCGAGCTGTTCCCCGCGATACGAGGCCGCGTTAAAGTCGACAACGTCGAGGCCATCGGCATCATTGAAACCAAAGAGGTAGCGCCGGCGATTTACGCCGGAGACGCCGCGGTAAAATCGGCCAACGTCAAGCTGATCGAGGCCCGCAATCAACCGGGAGGCAAAGGGCTGGTGGTGTTGGCGGGGGAGGTGGGGGCCGTGCGCACGGCGGTCGCCGCCGGCGTGGCTTCGATAAAGAAAGACGGGATGTTGATTGCAGAGGTAGTGATTCCGTATGCGCACGAGGCTGTCAGGAAAAACGTTACCGCGTAGCACTAAGATGAAACTCTTTTTCGATTGATCTATCTAAACGAGTCACACCGGGCTGTATCAATCGAAATCACGGCCGCCAAAACGAATCTGAATCCGAGATACACACTCTCCATCTTTACGTTTGATACGTTGTCGCTGCTGCTGTGAAGATACGATCGCCAGCGGCTCGTCAACCCGTGTATATCCATCGTAGGGATCCCTCTCGATTTGAATGAATGACCGTCGGAATCGGCGCCCACAAACGATGAGTGACCAAAAGGCACTTTCATTTTTTCGGACAGAGATTCCGCAAGCAGACCCATCTTGTGGCTGGAGTTCTCATCGGTGACCTGCGGGTAGCCCATGCCAAGACTGTCAATATTGACCATCGCGCAGTATTGCTTCTGATCGTCCTTCGGGATTGCGCGAGCCATCGCCTCGGAGCCTATCAAACCATCTTCTTCTCGCCCGAACGCCACAAACACAAGCGTCTTATTAGGGGTGACGCTTTGGAAAGCTCGACATACGTGAGCCATTGCGACGATTCCGGTCCAGTTATCTATGGCGCCACACCCGAGATCCACTTTGTCGTAGTGAGCCCCAATCACGATCTTCTCGTCTGAGACTCCCTTCTTTCGAACGACTACGTTTTCGACATTCTTTAGCTTTTCGACTGTGATCTCGGATGATCGAGCGCCCATCCTTTCGAACAAGGCCAGGGCTGCCTTTTGGCGCTCCTCGTTCTTGCACGGAACGTTCTTGAACTCGTCGGCTATCTGCTCGCGGGTCGATATGACAAGCTGCCCCTGCGGTGCTCGATTCGTAACAAACGAGAATGAGCCCAAAAATCCTAAAATCACGGACATCGCTACCGGTAATTGAGATCTAGCGAAAGACATACAGAGTCTCTAAGCGATCAGGACACGCGTGCGAGTTTTCCCCGGAGATTGCTCCTTCGTAGAGATCCGTACTTCGACGTTGTAGCCGAGACGATTCAGGATGGCAAACAGACGGTCCGCCGAAAAGCCCGTAAGCCCGCCACGCATCAACTGCGATACTTTTGGCTGATCCAATCCCACACGTTCAGCGGCCTGAGCCTGCGTCCAACCTTTAGACTGAATCAACCGAGAGATCTTGATCGCGAGTTGCGCCTTCCACATCCGATCGTCGGCGTCACGGAATCCAAGATCAGCAAAGACGTTTCCGCTGCCGCGTTCAACCTTCTCAACCTTCTTCGTCCGATCTTTTCTTGTCTTGTTACCGCCAACCTCGCTATTCATTAGTTGCGTCCCTCTTTCCCATCTGACCGCGTAAGGCATATCCCATCGCGTTCCTCACCTCGCCGGGAAACTCTTTGAAGTCCTTCCTCGAAGATCCTACCCAATCTAAGTCCTTGATCTTTGAGACCTCTCCCACGGTCCCAATTATTCTATATCTGGCATACCAGGTCAACTTGTTTCGGATTCAATTAACTCACAGCGCCTAATGCCCGACCGTCGGAGCGTCCTATCCTGGTTTGTGTTCGTGCTGACCGCCGTGGCAGCATGTTCAAGCCATCACAGATCGCCATAGTTCCTGTTCTTGCCCAGAAACCGGGAACTAAACCCGACGGAACGTAGTTTAACCGTTCAACCAGGCGCAGTAATCAGAGGCGGAAAACTTAATAACCCGGAGGCTGGATCGTGGAGACGCTTCTCAAAGATGCCCGCTATGGGCTTCGTATGCTCATCAGGAGTCCCGGATTCACCGTCGTGGCTCTGGTATCGCTTGTGTTGGGGATCGGCGCCAATACCGCAATCTTTAGCATGATCAGCGCGTTCTTGTTTGCGCCGCTTCCGGTTGAACAACCTTCCCAACTCGTCTCTATCTTCACGACAGACGTCAAAAACCCGGGGCCTTTGCCAACTTCGCATCTCAACTATGTCGACTATCACGACAAGAACGAAGCGTTCACGGACATCCTTGCCTACACGTTCGCGAGCGTGAGCTACAGCAGCCCAGGCGGAGAATCGAAGAATCTGGGGGCGCAAGTAGTCTCTGGGAACTACTTCGACGTGCTCGGGCTAAAGGCGGAACTCGGCCGTACTTTTCTTCCCGACGAAGACAAAACGCCCGGCACGCATCCGGTCGTCGTGTTGAGCCACGCAGCGTGGCAACGCGATTTCGGCGGAGATCCGGGGATCGTCGGCAAAACCATCTCGCTCAATCGCCGCGACTTCAACGTCGTGGGCGTCGCTCAAAAAGATTTCACCGGCACTGATATTGGAAGCGGACCCGATCTGTGGGTTCCAATGATGATGCACGATGTCGTCCAGCCCGGCTTTGACTTCTACAACCAGCGTCGAGGTTTGTTTCTGCTTTTGATCGGCCGTCTCAAACCAGGTGTCAGCACAACCCAGGCGCAAGCTTCGATGACTGCGCTCGGTTCACAGCTCGAACAGGAATACAAGAAAGACAACGAGGGCCGCAACGTCAGACTCGTTCCGCTGCTCACTGCTCGCAAAGACCCGAATGGCAACGGCCAGGTGGGGCTGACCTTCGGCGCCTTGATGGGAGTCGCCGGCATCGTGCTGCTGATCGCCTGCGCAAACGTAACCAACCTGCTGCTGGCGCGGGCGACAAAACGAAAGCGAGAAATAGCGATTCGTTTGGCACTGGGAGCGAGCCGCGCGCGGCTTATCAAACAGTTGATGACCGAGAGCTTGATGCTTTCGCTCGCTGGGGGGACCATCGGTCTATTCGCTGCGATCTGGTCGAAGGACCTTCTGCGTTCGCTCGTTCCGTTTGGCCGAGGACCCAATCAGGAGGGACCCAGCATCGATCCTCGAGTGCTTATATTTGCGCTGGTCGTTTCGATTCTGAGCGGATTGTTGTTTGGTCTCGCCCCCGCGCTGCAAGCGTCGAAGCCCAGTCTCGTGCCGACCCTGAAGGGCGATATCACGATGCCCGATGGCTCGCGCGGCGTCAGGCTAAACCTGCGAACGGCCCTGGTGGTTGTGCAAGTCGGCCTGTCGCTGTTCGCGCTGATCACCGCCGGTTTGTTTGTCCGCAGTTTGCAAAAAGCCCAATCGGTCAACCCCGGTTTCAATCCTGAGAACGTGGTGCTGATGGCGTTTAATCTCGGCCGCGAAGGTTACTCCGAGCCTCAGGGAAGAAACTTCTATCGACAGGTGGTTGAGCGAATTCGCTCCGTGCCGGGGGTGGTGAACGCAACCATTGCTCGTGATCGACCCTTCGGCGGCGGCTTTCAGAGAAGCGTCTTTATCGAGGGACAGGAGCCTCCACCCGGGGGACGCGGTGTGCTTGTGCAGACAAACAACATCGCCACCGGGTTCTTTGAGACGCTCGGGATTCCGTTCCTGCGCGGTCGCGACTTCGCGGAAACCGACAATCAGCAGTCGCCAAAAGTGATGATCATCAATCAAGCAATGGCGGCACGCTTCTGGCCGGATCAAAATCCGATCGGCAAACGCCTCAAGCTCTTTGGCGATCAAGATTTTCGGGAGGTGGTCGGTCTCGTGGGAGACAGCAAGTACAACAGCCTGACCGAACCGCGCCGGCCTTTCATGTATGTACCGCTGGAGCAAGAGTACGTCTCCCAGATCAATTTGCACATACGTACGTCATCGGACGCAAAAGGATTGTTCGCCGCGCTTCGCGCCGAGGTGCAAAAACTGGATCCGAACCTCCCGGTGCTGGCCGCTCAGACGCTGAGCGAACGCGTCGAGAACTCTCTTGGGGGCGAGCGGCGGCAGGCTACGTTGCTCGGCTCGGGCGGGGTCCTGGCGCTGATCCTTGCGGCCATAGGCCTGTATGGCGTGATGTCTTACTCGGTGGCTCAGCGCACCAGGGAGATCGGCATACGAATGGCGCTGGGGGCCGGGCGCGGGAACGTAATGGGGCTGGTGCTCAAGCAAGGGGTGACCCTGGTGTCAGCGGGCGTTGTGTTGGGACTTGGCGCCGCGTTTGGGATTACTCGATTGCTTGCGAGCTTGCTGTTTGGCGTAAGCGCGATTGATCCGGTCACGTTCGCCGGAACTTCGGCGTTGCTGCTGGTTGTCGCGTTGCTGGCGAGCTACATACCCGCGCGGCGGGCGACAAAGGTGGATCCGATCATCGCGCTGAGGTATGAGTGACATTGATTTGCGATTGCCGATTTGCGATTGCCGATTTCGAGAGAGATTTTGAATAAGGAAGAGCTGAAAGCGAGAACAAAGAGATTTGCATTGAGAGTCATGACGCTGGTAGATGCGCTTCCAAAGACGGTTTCCGGAAGGGCAATTGGGAATCAATTGGTCAGAAGCGGAACTGGAGTCGGATCCAACTACCGAGCTTCCTGTCGGTCTCGATCAAGGGCCGAGTTCATTGCCAAGATTGGGATCGTAGAAGAAGAGGCAGATGAGAGCGCCTTTTGGATGGAACTAATCATTGAGGGAGGTATTCTCCCCCCGGAAAAGGTAAACGCGTTACTTAAGGAAGCTAACGAACTCGTGGGGATCATGGCGTCATCGAGGATTACTGCCGCGCGCCGCAAGGAATCGGCAATCGCCAATCGGAAATCGGAGATGTGACTATGGACACACTACTTCAAGACATACGTTACGCCGTCAGGATGCTGATAAAGAAGCCAGGCTTCACCGTCGTGGTGGTCGCCGCGCTCGCCCTGGGCATCGGAGCAAACACAGCGATCTTCAGCATCGTCAATTCAATCCTGCTTCGTCCGCTTCCGTATCGCGATCCGGCGCGGCTAGCGATGATTTGGATGGACAACAAGCGAATGAACGTCGATCAGGATATTCATTCCTACCCCAACTACGTTGATTATCGCGACCAGAATCAGGTCTTTGAATCAATGGCGGCATACAGCGGTATAAGCCTGAACCTGGTGGGTGTTGGCGAGCCCGAGCGAATACTCGGAGCGGCGACGACCGCCAGCTTGTTCGAAGTGCTCGGCGTCGATCCACAACTGGGCCGCGTCTTCACCGTCGAGGAAGAGCAGATCGGACAGGACAAGGTTGCCATACTGAGCTACGGTCTGTGGCAACGGCGTTTTGGCGGAGACCCGAATATCCTGGGCCAGCAGATCCTGGTAAGCGATGTCTCGCGAACCGTCATCGGAGTGATGCCGCCGAGCTTCAAGTATCCTCACAAGGATGCCGAGATTTGGGTGCCGCTGGCGGTCAGCGACAACGCCAGGCAGGCACGCGGCAGCTTTGCGTATTACGCGATCGGGCGCCTCAAGCCGGGGGTTTCGATCGAGCAGGCGCGTGTAGAGATGTCATCGATCGCAAGCAATCTCGCAAACCAGTACCCGGGGCTTGAAGGCTATGGCGTGAACCTGGTTCCGCTACACGAGCAAGTCACCGGCAAAGTTCGTCCCGCGCTGCTGGTGCTGCTGGGAACCGTCGCGTTCGTGTTGCTGATCGCCTGCGCTAACGTAGCCAACCTGTTGCTGGCTCGCGCGGCGGGCCGGGAACGAGAGATCGCGATTCGAACCGCACTTGGCGCGAATCGCGCGAGGCTGATAAGACAACTTCTGACTGAGAGCACGCTGATGGGATTGGCCGGCGGCGCGGCAGGTCTGTTGATCGCAAAGTGGGGACTGAGCGCGCTGATCGCTCTCAGCCCCGAAGACATCCCCAGACTGGATCAAATCGGAATCGACGGCCGCGTGCTCGGATTCACCGTGTTGGTTTCGCTACTCACCGGGCTGGTGTTTGGGCTTGTGCCGGCGCTACAGGCGTCAAAACCCGACTTGAACGAGTCACTAAAGGAAAGTGGAAGAAGCTCAACGGCCGGCGTCGAGCGGCGCCGCGCACGAAGCGCGCTGGTGGTGGTCGAGGTCGCGCTCTCGCTGGTGCTGCTGATCGGCGCGGGGTTAATGGTCAAGAGCTTTAGCCGGCTGCAAAAAGTCGATCTCGGTTTTAACCCCGATCGGCTTGTCTCGATGAACATCCAGCTCTCGAGGACCAAGTATCAAGGACCCGCGGGCGCGCAGTTCTTTCGCCAACTCATCGACAGAGTTGAAGCGATGCCCGGGGTCGAATCGGCCGGTGCCATCAGCGCGATCTTTATCGATGCCTTGCCAAACTCAACCAACTTCACGGTCGAAGGAAAACCACCCGTGCCCGCTTCTGAGCAGATCGAAACGCCAGTCGATGTCGTAACGCCGAGCTACTTTCGGACAATGGGTATCGCCCTCCTGAGGGGGCGCGAGTTGACCGAACAAGACGGCCTCGAATCTCAGCAGGTGGCCGTAATCAATGACACCTTCGCGCGGCGATTCTGGCCCGGCGAAGACCCTATCGGCAGGCGGTTCAAATTCGGCGACACGGATTCAGATGCTCCGTGGATGACCATCGTGGGCGTGGTCGGTGATATGCGCCGCACGGGTCTGGATGTCGATGTTCGCTGCGAGACGTTCTTGCCGTACTCGCAACGGCGGTTCGTTGGATTTCTCTCGCTTGTGGTCCGGGCCAAATCCGATCCTCGCGTAATTGCGACGGCGGTGCGCGATCAGGTTTGGGGGATCGATCCCAGTCAACCGGTGTCTCATATTCGAACGATGGATCAGTTGCTCGAGGGGATGATGGCGCAGCGTCGCTTGAACATGGTCTTGTTTGCGTTGTTCGGAGGAGTGGCTCTGGTGCTGGCGGCGGTCGGGGTGTACGGCGTAATCTCATATTCGGTCACGCAACGAACCCACGAGATCGGGATCCGGATGGCGCTGGGAGCCGGCAGTGCGGATGTGCTGAGACTAATAATCGCGAACGGAATGACGCTTGTCTTGATAGGCGTAGCGATCGGTCTGATCGCGGCGTTCGCTTTGACGAGGCTGATGACGACTCTCCTGTTCGGTGTAAGCGCGACAGACCCGGCGACGTTTGCGGCGATTTCCGGGATACTCTCGGGAGTGGCTCTGGCAGCCTGTTTCGTGCCCGCGCTAAGGGCAATCAAGGTGGATCCGATGGTCGCGCTGCGCTATGAATAGTCTTGATTTGCGATTGCCGATTGCCGATTGCCGATTGCCGAATCTATGCCGAAGGATTTGCGATTGCCGATGTCAGAGTGAGGCAATGAGGGGTCGTAGAGGAGGAAGCTGATGAGAGCGCATTTTGGATGGAATTGATCATCGAGGGAAGGCTTCTCCCGGCCGCCAAGGTCGAGTCCTTGTTGAAGGAAGCTAACGAACTGGTGGCAATCATGGCAGCGTCGCGAATCTCAGCTGCTCATCGCAAGCAATCGGCAATCGCCAATCGGGAATCGGAAATTTGATCATGGAAACTCTAATACAAGATTTCAAATACGGCATTCGGACCCTTACAAAGAATCCCGGGTTTTCAGTAGTCGCAGTGATAACGCTGGCGCTTGGGTTGGGAGCCAACACTGCAATATTCTCATTGACCGACCAGATCCTTTTGCGGCTTCTCCCGGTCGAGAATCCAAAGGAACTGGTAGTCTTGCGTTCTCCCGGACCTAAATCGGGACGTGTGTGGAGCGACGGAGACAGCGCGTCCCCCTTCTCGTATCCGCTATACAAAGAGGTGCGGGATAACAACAACGTGTTCTCCGGGGTGCTGGCGCGCTTTGCCGTTGCTCTGAGCGTCGCCGGTGAGGGTCAGACAGAACGCGCCAACGGCGAATTGGTGTCAGGAAATTATTTCGAGGTGCTGGGTGTCCGCCCGGTTGTGGGACGGGTCTTGAACCAGGACGACGATCTGGCGCCGGGTGCGGGTCAGGCAGTCGTGCTGAGCCACGCCTATTGGATGCGCCGCTTTGGCGCAGATCCCGGAGTTCTAAATAAGACGCTGATCATAAACGGCGTAGGCATGACGGTGGTGGGAGTAAGCAGTGCATCGTTCACCGGAGTACAGGTGGGCCAGAGGCCGGACATCTTCATCCCAATCACGATGAAGGCCAAGATGACGCCGAACTGGGACGGGCTCAATGATCACAAAGACTATTGGCTGGCCATCATCGGCCGGTTGAAACCTGGACTGACGCCCGCACAGGCAGAGGAGGCCTTCGCGCCGGTCTATCATCAGATTCTCGAGGCGGAGCTGCCGCTGGCCGGGAGGTTTTCACCCGAAACACAGCAGCGCTTTCTCGAGAAGCGCATGCTGATGGATCCGGGATCCAGGGGACGCGCGATTCTGCAGCGCGACACCAGGCAACCGCTGTTGGTTCTTATGGGAATGGTCGGGTTGGTGCTGCTGATTGCTTGCGCCAATGTAGCTAATCTGTTGATGGCCAGAGGCGCGGCGCGGCAGCGCGAAATCGCGATCCGCATGGCGGTCGGCGCGGGTCGCTGGCGGCTGGTGCGGCAGTTTCTGGTCGAGAGCTTGACGCTTTCGTTGATCGGCGGCGGAGTGGGTCTGGTCGTCGCCGCCTGGACGATGGGCGCGTTGGTCGGCTCGGTTCCCGAGAGCATGGGCGCCGTAGGTCTATCGGCAAGTCTCGACGTCCGCGTGCTTGGGTTTACGATTGCGCTCTCGATTCTGGTGGGACTGCTATTCGGGGTAATGCCGGCGATGAAGGCCACCCGTTTGAACCTCGAAAGCACGCTGCGCGAGCAAGGATCCAGCGTATCGGGTGCCCTCTCGCAGGTGCGGTTCCGCAAAGGGTTGGTTGTTTCGCAGGTCGTCCTGACTACGGTGTTACTGGTGTGCGCCGGGCTCTTTGCCAGGAGCCTCAACAATCTCAAGCATCTCGATCTCGGAATGCGCCCTGATCATCTGGTCAGCTTCTCCATCCAGCCCGAGTTGAACAGCTACACTCCGCAAAAAACCATCGCGTTGTTTGATCAGCTGCACCAGAATATCGCGGCGCAGCCGGGCGTCGATGCGGTCAGCGAGGCAGTGATACCTGAGTTCACCGACAGCAACTCGAGCAGCAACATCACCGTCGACGGCTACCAGGCGGGACAGGACGAAAACATGAACGTCGGTCAAAACGACGTTGGGCCAGGGTTCTTCTCGACGATGGGAATTCCACTTCTTCAGGGCCGCGAATTTGAGCCGTCGGACACCGCCAGCAGTCAAAAGGTCGCGATCATCAATGAAACGATGGCCCGTCGCTATTTCGCAAACCGTAACCCCATCGGCGCGCGATTCGCCTTTGGCGCAGGCGACAAAATTCACCCGGATATCGAAATCGTCGGCGTCGTAAAAGACAGCAAACACGCCACGGTTCGCGAAGACAGCGGGCCGTTCATTTGCCTGCCGTATTCTCAATCCAAAACGGTTGGCAATATCACCTTTTACGTAAAAACCCGACAGGAACCGGGTGTAATCGCAGCCTCGTCGCGGCGCGAAGTGGAACGACTAGACCCCAATCTCCCGGTGTTCGACGTAAAGACCGTTGAACGGCAAATAGACGAGTTGCTCTTCCGAGACAAATTCCTGACTTTTCTGTCGATGTGCTTTGCGCTGCTGGCGGCGGTGCTGGCCTCAATCGGATTGTACGGAGTGATGGCCTACACGGTGACGCGCCGAACTCGCGAGATCGGAATCCGCATGGCACTCGGGGCAACACGCGGGGTCGTCTCGTGGCTGATCCTGCGAGAAGTCGTCGTGCTGGCATTGATAGGCCTGGTGGTCGGGTTGCCCGCCGCATATGTGCTGGGCCGGTTCACGGAATCGCTGCTGTTTGGCGTCAAGGTCGGCGACCCGCTGGTGTTTGTCGCAGCAGGGTTGCTCCTGAGCGCCGCGACCCTGATCGGAGGCTACTTGCCTGCGCGGAAGGCGGCAAGCATAGACCCGCTTGTCGCGCTCAGATGTGAATAGATGCGGCAAGAATGATGAATGATGAATGATGAACGCGGAACCAGAAACTAGAAACCAGAAACCAGAAACTACCCAGGAGTTATGATGGAGACTCTTTTTCAAGACTTGCGATATGGATCGAGAATGCTGCTCAAACATCCCGGATTCACCGTAGTCGCGGTGATTGCGCTCGCGCTCGGGATCGGCGCAAACACTGCGATCTTCAGCGTGGTCAATGCCGTCCTACTGCGGCCGCTCCCGTTCGCCGAGCCAGATCGCTTGATGGTGGTTTACGAATCGCGCACAGATCGCGGCGGCACTCGCTCATCCGTTTCCTATCCAGACTTCGCCGACTGGAGAGACCAAAACACGGTATTCGAACGCATGTCTACGTACCGCGACACTGACTTTGTGCTCACCGGCGATGGCGAGCCGGCCCGCTTGCACACCGGAGTCGTAAATGCAGATCTATTCCCCCTGCTCGGCGCGACGCCAATCCTCGGGCGGCCATTCCGCACTGAAGAAGACAAGCCGGGAGAAGGCGGCCGCGTCGTTCTTTTGAGTCAACAGCTCTGGCAGCACCGGTTCAACGGCGATCCAAACATTGTTGGGAAATCGCTGGTGCTCAACGGCAAGAGCTATTCGGTTGTAGGGGTGATGCCGCAGGGATTTCATTTTCCCGTCGACGCCGCGCCTTTCGATTTGTGGACGACGGTCGCCGTTGACTCCGAGATGTTTCCCCAACGCGGGGCTCATTACATGCACGTCCTCGCGCGGCTCAAGCCTGGAGTTACGCTCGCTCAGGCGAAGGCAGAGATGGAAGGGATAGCGAGCAACCTGGAGCGGCAGTATCCCGATGAGAATTCGCACCGCGGAGTGGCCATCGTTCCCGCGCTCGATAGTCTGGTGGGCGATGTTCGCCCGGCGCTGCTCATATTGCTTGGCGCGGTCGGGCTGGTGCTTCTTATCGCGTGCGTCAACGTTGCCAACCTTCTATTGGCGCGAGCGACGACCCGTCACAAAGAGATGGCGATTCGCGCGGCCCTGGGTGCGAGCCGGCTACGGGTGGTGCGCCAGCTGCTGACGGAAAGCATATTGCTGTCGCTGGCAGGCGGAGCTCTCGGCCTGCTCGTCGCGCTGTGGGGCACAGGCATACTGGTGTCTCTGAGCACAGATGATCTTCCGCGGGCAGCTCAGATCGGGTTGGATGTTCGCGTGCTCGGGTTTACGTTGTTGGTTTCGCTTATCACAGGCATTGTGTTTGGCCTGGTCCCGGCGATTCAATCATCACGGACCGACTTGACCGAATCGCTCAAGGAGGGCGGACGCGGTTCCACCGAAGGCGCCGGACAAAATCGTCTTCGGGCTGCGCTTGTGGTCGGTGAAGTTGCCATCGCGATTGTGCTGCTGGCCGGAGCCGGGCTGCTGATCCAGAGCCTCCGGCACCTGCGGCAGGTCAGTCCGGGATTCGACCCCCACAACGTGCTGAGCTTCAGCATCGGATTGCCCGAGGTAAGATACAAACCGCAGCAGCAGGTCGAATTCTATCGCCAGCTAAAGGCTCGTCTCGAATCGCTGCCGGGCGTTCGGTCTGCAAGCGCGATCATGCCGCTTCCGTTGAGCGGAGACCGTATGGGAGTGACATTCGAGACAGAGGGGCGTCCCATCGCAAAAGGAGAGCTGCCGGCAACCGAAATCCGCATAATCGGGCTCGACTATTTCAAGACTATGGGGATCCCTCTGAAAAAAGGTCGCGACTTCACCGAGCGCGATGACAAAAAGGCGCCCCCGGTCATCATCGTCAACGAAGCCTTCGCTAAGCAGTATTTTCCAGGCGAAGACGCAGTCGGCAAACTCATCAAGCCGAGCATCAGTAGCGACGACGAAGACGATGCGAGCACAAAGATGCGCGAGATCGTCGGCGTCGTCGGCGACGTAAAGCACCTGAAGCTGAACGCGGAAGCCGACCCTGAGGCCTATGAGCCCCATGCTCAACTTACATTCGACATGACGATGTTGGTGAAGACCGAGACCGATCCTCGAGCCCTCGTGAGCGCAGTTCAAAGCGAACTGAGAGCGATGGACAAGGACCTGCCGGCCTACGACGTCAAGACATTGGATGAGTATCTGGCGACGGCGGTCGCGCAACCGCGCTTTAACGCGTTGTTGCTGGGGATCTTCGCTGGGCTTGCGCTGATACTGACCGCCGTCGGGCTGTACGGCGTGATGAACTACTCGGTCACCCAACGCACACACGAGATCGGCATTCGCGTCGCGCTGGGCGCACAGCAGCAAGACGTTTTGAAGATGGTCGTGCGGCAAGGAATGACGCTCACGTGTATCGGCATAGGGGTGGGTCTTGTGGGCGCATATTTCCTGACTCGATTGCTGGAGACCATGCTGTTCGGAGTCAGTGCAACCGACCCTCTCACGTTCGTAGTAATTTCAGTCATTCTGGCAGGAGTGGCTCTGGGGGCCTGTTTCGTGCCGGCGCGCAGAGCGACCAATGTAGACCCGATGATCGCGTTGAGATATGAGTGAATTCACTACCCGACGACAGAGGCGAATCTAATTTCGACGGGACCCGGTCTGGAGAAATTGAGGAGAAGTACGCCACAGCGTCTGACCGTTTCCGCAACCTTGGTTCCCAGGAATGAACAACCGCGTTCTTCCAGTTATCAAGCGGCCACGCTTAATCCAACCGAATCAGACGTTTGAGCCTCCGCAAGTGCCTGGCACGCCAGTTGGCTGATAGTGCTGACTTCGTCTTCTCAAAGAGGTGCTCCATGAAAGAAAAACTCTGCCTGCTTTTGCTAACCGCCATGATTCTGGGCGCATTCGCTCCGCGGATATCAGCTAGCGCCTGGTTTGAGGAAGTGCCTACCGCTGCGACCCCCGACGACGACCGGTTCGAGCATCTCGCGCAACGTCTCGACGGCATTCGTCAACACCTCAAGATCCCGGGGATGTCCTGTGCGATCGTGAAGGACCAAAAGGTGGTCTGGGCCAGAGGATTCGGGTATGCCGATGTCGAGAACTTGATTCCAGCGACCGAGCACACTTCCTATCACCTCGCGTCGCTCACAAAGACCTTTGCGTCGACCATCCTGATGCAGCTGGTCCAGGAAGGTAAGGTCAAACTCGATGATCCGGTTTCCAAGTACGGTATCTTACTCGAAAGCGAAGGGGTCATTCGGGTCAAACATCTGTTTTCGCATACCTCCGAAGGCAACCCCGGCGAAGCCTACAGCTACAATGGCAATCGTTTCGCGGAGCTCGACAAGGTCATTCAGAAAGCAAGCGGCAAGTCCTTCGCCGAACTCCTGATCGCAAACATTCTCGATCCACTCGATCTAAAGGAGACGGCGCCAAATGTCTGGCCCATCGCCCATACCAAATCACCAGACAAAGCGGGACAGAAATTGGAAGACGACGTGAAGGCTGCCGTGATGAACATGGTCGGCGCAATCAACTCGAGCAACACTGAACAACTTGAACGATACCTCTCTCCCCAGCAGAACGCTTTCAGGCGCGACGGCGGATCGCTTGCTCCGTTTGTCGATGTCAGCGGACTTCGCGAGGATTTTCGCGCCGGCGTTAAGGTGAACATTCAGGTCAACGACCTTGAAGCAGCCGTCTACGACAACACGGCTCTAACAACGTGCATTTTTACCCAGACCGTGACTCTTCCGAACGGACGCGTTCGGAGCGATGGGCCCTCGCGAGTCTCATTGGTGTGGAACAAGCAGGAGGGAACCTGGAAGATCGTTCATGGACACCAGTCGCCGCTGACCGAACCGTTGATCACCGAGAAACAGCGGCAGCGCTTCGATCTGGTTTCGAAGACGCTTGCTCAGCCGTATCAGCTCGATGACAAGTTCAACATCGTAAAGGGGCAGTATCCGAACCGGTTTAGTGTGTCCGCCGGACTGATGTCTTCGGTCCTCGACATGGCAAAGTACGATATTGCGATCGAGCAGAACCGATTCCTCACCAAAGAAACTCAGCAGCTCGCGTTCACCGCGATGGTTTCCACAAAAGGCGAGACTCTTCCGTACGGGCTGGGATGGTTTTCACAGAACTACAAAGGCACGCGACTGATCTGGCACTACGGGTATTGGACGTGCAACTCCTCGCTCATCCTGAAGGTACCGGATCGCAACATCACCTTCATCGCGATGGCCAACACCGACAATCTGAGCCGCTCGACTGATCTCGGCGCCGGCGACGTCACCAGTTCACCTGTCGGGCTCGCATTCCTGAAGACGTTCATCCTTCCCGAAATATTCAGAGGCCCGGCGCCGGAGATAAACTGGCAAGGCTCGGTTGAGGAGCTGAAGCAGCAACTAAAGGCGACGGAGGGCAAGCCCTATGCCGATCTTGTGCGCAAAGAGGTGATGAACGAGTCGCGGTTCAACGCAAGCGTCGGAAGACCCGGTGATTCGTCGCAATTGTTCAAAGCCTACAGCGCTCTGTACGGATGGAGTCTGCCGGGCGACCTGGCCTCGAAAAAACCAATCGTCGAAATCGTCGAAATCGGGGACAACGCCGATAAATCGGCCGAGTTCACGCTGTCACAGGAACAGAGCGTTCACGTGTTTGCGGTCGGCGAAGGCCAAGACGGGGAGATGTTTGACTATGGCTGGATCGAAGACGAGAGAACGGGCAAGCGAGTCTGGGAGATGAAACAACCCGAAACAAAGCCCGCGGGTGGCGCGCCTAAGAACCGAATGATCAACATCAGCGTTACGCTTCCCGCGGGGAAATACAAATTGCGTTACAAGTCGGACGACTCTCATTCTTTCGACAACTGGAACGCGTTTCCCCCGGCGATCAACTACTGGGGCATCGCACTCTACGCGAATTGAAAACCGCCTTGGAGTTGCCTTGGGGTACGTTGGCGTGCTCCGAACAATGAGGCGGCAGAATATCCGAACCGAACGAGGAGACCTATGGAAACTCTATTTCAAGATCTTCGGTACGCCGTTCGAGGCATGCGCAAGAGCCCGGGCTTTACGGCTGTGGCAGTCGTTTCGTTAGCGCTCGGCATCGGTGCGAATACTTCCATCTTCAGCGTGGTCAATACACTCCTGCTCAAACCACTCCCCTTCAAAAACCCCGATCAGCTTGCGCAGGTGTTCCGCCAGACGGATGAGTCCGGCAAAGGAGTTGAGGCCTCCGAGTTGTGGTCTTATCCGAAGTTCACCGCCCTCCGGGATAACAATGACTCGTTCGACCAAGTGGCGGCGGTCAGCAATCAGAACTTTGCGGTGACCGACTCGGAGAACCCGGAACGGCTCAGCACCGAGATCGTTTCCGCGAGCTACTTTCCGATGCTTGGCGTACAGGCCGCGATCGGCCGCACCTTCACCTCTGAAGAAGATGAAACACCCGGCGCGCATCCGGTGGCGATTATCGGACACGGCGTTTGGCAGAGCCGGTTTGGCGCCGATTCGAGCGTGATCGGAAAAACGATCAGCTTGAATAAGGTGCCGCTGACGATCATCGGAGTGTTGCCCGAGGGATTCAAAGGCCAGAAGGGCACCGCCGAAGTCTGGGTTCCGATGATGATGGCGCCTCAACTGACCTTTCCGCGAAGGCTGGCGACGGCCTTCGCGCACTGGACCGAAGTGATCGGCCGGCTAAAGCAAGGTGTCAGCCTTGTCCAGGCCCAAAATGAAATGGGGATGGTCGCCGCGAAACTCTCGGAGGCAGTCCCAGTCCCTCCTTCGCTTGCCGGAAAGCTTCCATCCGAATCGATAAAGCTGAGCTCCTTGAAAGAAGCGAAGCTCGACCCCGCCATCGGCAGATCGTTCCTGGTCTTGTTCGGCGCGGTGGGGTTCGTCCTGCTGATCGCGTGTGTCAACATCGCGAACCTGTTGCTTGGCCGCAGCGTGTCTCGCCAGAGAGAACTCGCCGTAAGAATGGCTCTGGGAGCAAGTCGCAGACGACTCATTCGTCAGTTGCTGACTGAAAGCGTGCTGCTGGCCTTCGCGGGTGGGCTCGCTGGCTTGCTCGTGGCGCTGTGGGGGGTCGACCTTCTATCGACTTTCAAACCCGCGGTTCAGGCTCAGCACGGCAGCTATCTAAGCGTGCTCGACTTCAGCAAGGCGAATATCGACGGTCAGGTGTTGGCATTCAACCTGTTGCTGTCGGTTTTCACCGGCGTCATTTTCGGCTTGTTGCCGGCGCTCCAAGTGTCGCGGGCCGACGTCAGCGCGGCGCTCAAAGAGGGCTCAAACGGTTTGAGTCGAAGATCAGGCACCTTCCGGCGACTCAGCCTGCGTAATCTACTGGCGATGACCGAAATTGCTCTCACGCTTGTGTTGCTGATCGGCGCGGGGTTGATGATAAGGAGCTTCGCGCGATTGCAGGCCCTGCAGATCGGCTTTTCGCCCGATCACGTGATGACGATGCGAGTGGAGCTCCCGAAGTACAAGCCCGAAGACGCAATCGCATTTGATGAGCAATTGATTGCAAGAGTCAACGCACTTCCGGGAGTCCAGTCAACTACGGTCGCATCGGCTACCCCGCTGTCAAACAACTCGGCGGGCACGATCATGCGAATCAAAGGACAACCCGAGGGCGATTCCGATGATCTGGGCGTCGGGCTTCAAAGCGTCGCGCCCGACTACTTCAAGACACTCCGCGTCCCTGTGCTGACCGGTCGAACGTTTACAGAACAGGATCGCGCGGGCGCGAAACTGGTCGCGATCATCAATGAGAGCGCGGCGCGAAAGTTCTGGCCGCATGAAGACCCTATCGGCAAAGAAATATGGATCGGGGCCGGATGGGAACGAAACCAATTCGGTGAGGTCGTCGGCATCGTCGGCGATGTGAAATACGGGAAGGTCGAGGAAGCGTTCACGCCTCAGGTTTACGTTCCATATACGCAGCCCACGGAGCCGGCTTCATTTGTGATGGTGCGCACAGCAAACGATCCGGCACAAATCGTCGCAGCGGTGCGACGAGAAATCCTTTCGCTCGACAAGAGCGTTCCGATCTTTGACGTAAGAACGATGGACGACCGCAGCCGGGACGCGACCTCGCGGACCATGTTCAGCACGCTGCTTCTGGGCATGTTCTCGGGCCTCGCTCTTGTGCTCGCGACGGTGGGGATTTACGGGGTGATGTCTTATGCCGTGACGGGGCGCACTCGCGAGATAGGCGTGAGAATGGCTCTGGGAGCCCAACCCGGGAACGTCCTCGGATTGGTCATGCGTGACGGAATCACCGTGACGTTTGTTGGCCTGTTACTCGGGCTTGCTTTAGCCTTAGCAGCCACGCGTGTCCTCGGGAGCCAGCTCTACGGGGTCGGAACAACCGACACGCTGACATTTGTGTCGGTATCGGTGTTGCTTGCCGCGGTGGCTCTCGCAGCGAGTTACATCCCGGCCCAGCGGGCAATGAAGATCGATCCGATGGTCGCGCTGAGATGCGAATGATGGTTCAGGGTTCGGAGTTCAGGGTTCAGGGTTCTGGGTTCAGGGTTCTGGGTTCGGAGTTCTGGGTTCAGGGTTCGGAGTTCAGGGTTCGGAGTTCGGGGTTCCTTTGGGGTTTGTCGGCATGCTGAAGCTTGTACTCTGACCCTGAACTCTGAACCCAGAACCCAGAACCCTGAACCCCGAACCCAGAACTCTGAACCCTGAACCCTGAACCCTGAACTCTGTAAGTGAGAATCAGTATTCGATTTCGAGTTTAGACGTTACAAATCCCGCTCGCAGGCCTTACAATGCGCCGTGGAGGATTACCGTGAAGAGACATGGCGCTCCCCTCGCACTAGGAATTCTAGTCCTGATGGCCGGCCCGCTTCAGGAGCAAACTGCCCGCGGGAAATCTGTTTCTGAGGCCTCCCATCCAGATCAGAACACCACACAGTCGGAGTGGAAACCTTTCTCGCCAAAACAAGGGGGGTTCTCGGTACTCCTTCCCGGCACGCCGACGGAGGAAACTGAAGTAAGGGAGTTTCCGGTCGTGGGAAAGGGAGAGGCCCACGTGTTTGTCCTGACAACTGAAGCGGGCGTCTATGTGGCAAGCTATTTGGAAGTTCCCGGACTAGCTCGTCAAAATCAGTCGTTTTGTGACAGCTTTGGGAAAGGTTTTCTGAAAACCGTAGGAGAATCAACTGCAAAGGGCGCCGGGGGCAAAGTCGCGAAGGAGACCGATATTCTGTTTGGGAAGAATCCAGGTAAGGAAACACTCATCGAGGTTCCGGCAGGAACTGCGATGGCCCGAGCCTACTTCATAAGACGACGCGGGTATCAGTTGATAGCCGCTCCGGCCCCGGGCAGCGATCCGGCAAATGTCAAAAAGTTTCTGGATTCATTTAGGCTGACCGCTCCGTAACCAATGCGGACCCAAAGAAATTGGAAAAGATGACGTTCAGTAAGAGACTTCTTCTCACGCTCTGGGTAGTATCTTGTGTGGTTTTCGCTCCTGCTCAAAACAAGAACAGTTCCGGCCAAAATAGGCCAGATCTATCTGGCGCGTGGGAGCGGAATCAGTCAAGAAGTACAAAGGATGGACGAGCGCTGCCGCCCGCTTCGGTGAGCCTTACGATCACTCACAATGAGCCGGAGCTAAGAGTAATGCGAAAAACCAACTCTAAGGGCAAAGAATCGATTAGTGAGAGGATTTATTATACTGACGGTCGTGGCGAAAGGAACTCGTCGCCCCTTCAAACAGCCCTGGTGAGAGGTGGCTTAAATCAAAGTGATTCGAAATCAAATGAAGTGAAATCAAAGACGAAGTGGCAGGGACACAAACTCGTATCTCGGTCCTCAACTCCTCTAGAAGTGCAAGGTAATCGGGTCTTCCTCGAGATAACTGAAACGTGGGAACTCTCCGAAGATGGCAAGACGATGACCATCGTTACCTCATTCATGCCTGGAAGAGCGACGAGAATCGAGGTTTTCGATCGCGTTCCGTGAGGACGCCTACTGTGCTCGAGCGTCGCGCCATGCGCGTTCCGGCGCTCCTGTTACCTTGAAATCGTGCGTCATGCGTTCCATGGAAACCATACTTCAAGACATTCGTTACGGCTTTCGCTCGCTGATAATGACTCCTGCATTCACGGCTGTCGCCGTCATCGTGCTCGTGCTGGGCATCGGCGCCAACACCGCGATCTTCACCGTAGTCAACTCGGTGCTGCTTCGCCCGCTTCCCTATCCCGAATCCGATCAACTCGTGATGCTCTGGGAGACCAATCCTCGATTCCAGATCGGCGTCGATACGCTGCCAGTCACCCACGGCAACTTCATGGATTGGCGCGAGCAGAACAACGTCTTTGAGTATGTCTCGGCGCTGGGAGTCGGGCGGTGGAATCTCACCGACGCGGGCGAGCCTGAACGAATCAGCGGCGCGAGCGTCTCGGCGAACTTTTTCAGGTTGATGGGAACCGAACCTGAGCTCGGCCGCTCCTTTCGTGACGATGAAGAACGGCCGGGCGCGGGCAAGGTCATAGTCATCAGCCGGTCGCTGTGGAAACGCCGATTCGCCGGGCAAACCGATGTGATTGGCAAAACAATGACGCTCGATGCTGAGAGCTACACCATCATTGGCGTCGCGCCAGAAGGTTTTCAGTTCCCTCGAGCGAAAGAGTTGCCGTTCTTCGTCGGAGTCGCCACTCAGACCGATCTATGGCGGCCTATGATTCTCGGCGACGACTTCATCAACAAGAGCCGCGCCAATCATCAACTCAGCGTAATGGCGAGACTCAAACCCGGTGTGACTCGCGAGCGAGCGCAAACCGAGATGACTGCGATCGCCGAGCGGCTCGAACAAAGTTATCCCGGCAGCAATCAGGGAATCGGCGTAAAAGTCGTCCCGCTCAACGAGCAAGTAGTCGGTAACGTACGGCCGGCGTTGTTTGTGCTGATGGGTGCCGTTGCTCTTGTGTTGTTGATCGCATGCGCGAACATCGCCAACCTTTTGCTTGCACGGTCCTCGGCACGGCAAAGGGAGATCGCCATTAGAACTGCGCTCGGCGCAAGCCGCGGGCGCATAGTCCGCCAACTGCTGACCGAAGCGATGCTGCTTTCGACGACCGCCGCCATCACTGGAACCGTCATGAGCCTCTGGGGCATCGAGGCGATATTATCGCTGAGCCGCGAAACGCTGCCCCGTGCGTATGAAATTAGCGTCGACACCCGGGTACTCGGCTTCACGGTCGCGATCGCGTTGTTGACCAGCGTGCTCTTCGGGCTCACACCCGCGTTGCAAGCCTCAAAGATCAACCTCAGCGAATCGCTCAAGGAAGGCTCTCGCGGGTTGTCAGGCGGCCAACGCTCGAACCACGTTCGAAGCGTACTGGTTGTCTCCGAAGTCGCTCTTTCGATGGTGCTGTTGATCGGCGCGGGGCTGATGATCAAGAGCCTTGCAGGGCTGCTCAAAATCGATCCGGGCTTCAAATCGGACCATACGCTGACCATGAACATCGCGCTGCTCGGCTCGAAGTACCCGAGTGCGAGTCAGCAGATCGCTTTCTTTCAGAATGTCACCCATCGGGTCGAGACTCTCCCCGGTGTGCAGTCAGTAGGGTTAATCTCATCGGCGCCGTTGAGTGGAGGCGTGTACGCGGGTGGCTTCTCAATCGAAGGCCGGGTCGCTACATCGGAAACCGACGATCTTGTGGCCGACAGACGAATGATCAGCCCCGCGTATCTCAACTCTCTGGGCATCCCGCTTCTACAAGGCCGAGGATTCACCGATAGAGACGATCAATCTTCACCCGGAGTAGTCATCGTCACCGAGAGTTGGGCGCGACGATTTCTGCCTGACCAGGATCCCATTGACAAACGCATAAAGCTCGGCGGCCAGGACTCGACCCGCCCGTGGCTATCGATTGTGGGAATCGCCGGAGATGTTCGAGACACCGCCCTCGAATCAAGCCCGAGACCCTGTGTTTACATTCCTTATCCGCAGTTTCCCTCGTCGGCCATGACTTTAGTCGTGCGGGCGGCGTCGGATCCGAAATCGCTTATCCCGGCGATCCGCGAAGGGGTATGGGCAGTCGACAAGGACCAGCCGATCACCGACGTGAAGACGATGGATCAATACGTCGCGGATTCGGTCTCGGCCCGGCGATTTAACGCGATGTCGCTGGCGGTCTTCGCGAGCCTCGCTCTGGTTCTGGCGTCGGTCGGAATCTACGGTGTGATGGCGTACTCGGTCACTCAGCGAACGCACGAGATTGGGATTCGGGTGGCGCTGGGCGCTCAATCGCCGGATGTGATCAAGCTTGTGATTGGCCGCGCTGTGGCGATGGTTGGCGCGGGTGTTGCGATCGGTCTCGCTGGGGCGCTGGCGTTGACTCGGGTGATGACCAGCCTTCTCTATGGAGTGAGTGCAACCGATCCGATGACGTTTGGGGTCGTGGCAGGGTTGCTGGTCGCGGTGTCTGTGCTGGCCAGCTATATCCCGGCACGCCGCGCGACGAAGGTTGATCCGATGATCGCGCTGCGATGCGAGTGAAGGAATAGGAACTGAACCGGTCGATGGCGGTTTCTTTCTGAGCGGCATATAATCGGGGCATCAATGCAATTTAAGGATCAGTGGCGCACAGGAGTTGAAAGCGTGGAGACTCTGCCCAAACTAACAAGTTCGGACTTGGACGTCTTGCCGGAGGACGGCAAGCTCTACGAGTTGATCGAAGGAGAACTCTACGTGTCGCGACAGCCATCTTGGGACCATCAATACACCTGCGTTCGCCTAAGCAGGTTTCTCGATGAATGGAACGAGCAGACCGGTCTCGGGGTGGTGAACGCCGCACCGGGCATCATCTTCGCCGAGGATGACGATGTTGCGCCGGATCTCGTCTGGATCAGCCAGACCACACTCCGTACGGCGCTGGGCGAAGACCGCAAACTCCACTCAGCCCCTGAACTGGTTATCGAGGTCCTATCACCCGGCTCTTCAAACCAACAGCGCGATCGGCAAGCGAAACTGAAGCTGTACGGCCGGCGTGGAGTTCAGGAATACTGGATAGTCAACGGACAGGAACAAGAGTTGGAGATCTATCGTCACGACGGTAGGAGCTTGAAGTTCTGGCGCAATTTTACCGGCGACGATCTCGTGGAGTCTCCGTTGCTGTCAGGTTTCTCCTGCCAGGTGAGCCGGCTCTTCTTTCAATCATTGCAAGCCGAGTGAAAGACTGCTCAAGTCCCACAACCTACAGGGCGGAAGTCTATACTACTTCTGGGAAATCGCTTTCCCGCATGTGAACACAACCGCTTATCAGTCGCCACGTTAAGCTTAAGCTTTCTCGCATTTACCGACCAAAACAGTATGGCACGCGGCTTGGCTAACAACCGCCGAGGTATTTGTGATGTCAGCTGTGAATTCTACCGCACCGCGAACCCTGATTGCCGATGATCAGCCCGATGTTTTGGAAGCCCTCCGCCTATTGCTCAAAGGTGAAGGCTATCAGACCGAAGGGGTCTCCACTCCCAACGATGTCATCGAGGCGCTCAAGAGTCACGATTTCGATCTGCTGTTGATGGATTTGAACTACGCGCGCGACACAACATCGGGGCAGGAAGGCCTTGATTTGCTGTCGCGGGTGCAAGCGGTTGACAGCACGCTGCCGATAGTAGTGATGACTGCGTGGGGCAGCGTCGAGCTTGCGGTGGAAGCTATGCAGCGAGGGGTGCGCGACTTCGTATTGAAACCGTGGGAGAACAACCGGCTGCTATCGATTCTGCGAACGCAGATCGAGTTGGGTCGCGCGCTGCGGGAAACGCAAATCATCAAAAAAGAACAGGAGCGCGAGCTAGTCGAAGCGCGAACCATTCAGCGCCGGCTCCTGCCAACCGAGATTCCTCAGATCAAAGGCTACAAGATCTCCGGCGCATGGCGGCCGGCTCGCACCGTGAGCGGGGATTACTTTGATGTCGTGAGCTTTGACGATAGCAGGGCGGCGTTGTGCATCGCTGATGTGTCCGGCAAGGGAATGCCAGCGGCGCTGCTGATGTCAAACGTGCAGGCCGCGGTTCACGCGTTCGCATCCGAAACGGTTCCGCCCTCCGAAATGTGCGCCAAGGTCAATCGCGTTGTCTCGAGCAGCACCGGCGAGGACAAATTCATAACATTCTTTTACGGAATTGTGGACGCCGAACGGAAAAAGTTTACCTACACAAATGCCGGGCATAACCCTGGGGTTCTGTTGCGGCGCGACGGCTCGATGATTCGGCTTGAGACCGGCGGTGCGGTGTTGGGCCCGTTCCCGAGCTGGGCCTACAAACACGAAGAGAT
The DNA here is from genome assembly GCA_963737945.1 of Blastocatellia bacterium. Lineage (GTDB taxonomy): Bacteria > Acidobacteriota > Blastocatellia > UBA7656 > UBA7656 > Onstottus_A. Next base: position 134,251 of record CAVTUR010000010.1, read on the forward strand.
TGATCTGAGAGAGGGTGACCGGCTGTTGCTATTCACCGACGGGGTTACGGAACTTCGAAGCGCCGCTGGAGACGAGTTCGGCGAAGAACGACTGATAGAACTGTTGATTCAAAATCGAGAGCTTGATGCCGATGGCCTGCGGGACCGAATTGTGCAAACGGTGGTCAATTTTGGAGGCGGGGAATTCCAGGACGACGCAACGCTGTTGGTGCTGTGCGCGTAAAAATTAGGTTCAGAGTTCGGGGTTCAGAGTTCCGAGGACTCTGAAAGCTGAACCCGGAACGCTGAACCCGGAACCATGTAAGAGAGGTGTTGAATGAATTCGATATGGCAAGACCTTCGCTACGGCGTGCGCATGCTGCGAACGAAACCGGGGTTCACCTTGATTGCGGTCATAACGCTGGCTCTCGGGATCGGCGCAAACAGCGCGATCTTCAGCGTCATCAATGCGCTGATCTTGAACCCTCCGTCCATCGCCGATTCTGAGAGCGTCGCCGCGATTTGGAGAACGTCCAAAGACAAGCGAGTCGAAGGATATCTTTCCTACCTCGAGTTACAAGACTGGCAGACACAGAATCAGAGTTTCGAATCGATAGCCGGGTACAAGCCCAATGGTTTTATTCTTCTCAATGAGGATGAGGCGGAACGCATACAGGGAATGCGAGTCACCGCAAACTTTCTCTCGCTCCTCAAGATCAAGGTACTTCGAGGTCGTGATTTTCAGGCGGAGGAAGAGCGTCGGGGCGCTCAACCAGTGGTGATCCTCGGTCATGCTTTTTGGCAAAGCAGATTTGGCGGGGACGAGTCAGCCTTGGGTAAGCAGCTCTCGTTGAACGGCAGTCAGTTCACGATTATCGGCATACTGCCGGCAACTTTCGAGTTTCCCCTGGCCGCGAAACAGATTGAAGTCCTTACCACCATTGCGGGGGAGGGGCAGAACCTTGACGAACGGGGCGCGCAGGTTCTTTTGGCGCTCGCCCGTCTGAAGCAGGGGGTGAGCCTCACCCAGGCACAGGCCGAGCTGACTGGCATCGCCGCGAACCTCGAGCAGCAATATCCTAACTACAACCGGAACGTCACCGCCTACCTGGTGCGCGCGGATGAACAGATCGTGGGCCGGGATGTGCGGCGCGCGTTGTGGGTGTTGCTGGGAGCCGTGGGATTTATTCTACTGATCTCCTGCACGAACGTGACGAATCTGCTGCTTGTGAGGGCAAGCGCCCGAGAAAAAGAGCTTGCGCTCCGAGCCGCTCTTGGAGCCGGGCGGTGGCGAATCGCTCGGCACCTGTTGATTGAGAGTCTCCTGCTTTCCCTGCTCTCGGGTGGTGTGGGGTTGATCGTCGCGATGTGGGGGTTGGGCGCGATCAGGTATTACGGCGCCGACCAGCTGCCTCGGCTGGACGAAGTGCAGATCAACGGTCGTGTCCTCTCGTTTAATCTAGCGGTATCCGTCATTACCGCCCTGCTGTTCAGCCTCGTTCCCGTGTTCAAAGCTTCAAGGCCGGACATAAACGAAGTCCTAAAAGCCGGAGCGAAGAGCACCACAAGTCGCGGTTCATTGCGTTTGTGGCGTGACTCGCTGGTGGTAACGGAAGTTGCTCTGGGACTCGTGCTGCTAATAGGCGCGGGTCTGATGATTCGCAGCTTTACGACGCTGGTGAATGTAGACCCCGGGTTCGATCCGACAAACATTCTGACGGGACGGATCAGTATGACGCGAGACGCCTACGACCAGCCCGAAGAGCGAATTCGCTACATCGATCAAACAATGGAGAAACTCAAAGCCCTGCCCGGTGTCGAGAGCGTCGCGTTTGTCGCGCCGATGCCCTTCAGCGGAGGCAACGTTGGGAGCGATTTCAGGATTGAAGGCCACCCCAAGCCTGAACCCGGGGACGAGCCGTCCGCCAGTGTGCGTAGCGTTACCCCGGAGTACTTCCAGGCGATCAGGATCCCGTTGCGAAAAGGCCGGTACTTCACCGAGCAAGACAAAGGGCACGGTGTCGGAGCCGCCATCATCAACGAGGCTCTGGCCGCGCGCTACTTTGCGAATGAGGAACCGCTTGGCAAACGAATCTCGCACATCGGCGCGAATCAGAATGACGGCGACCCGGAACAATGGGAGATCGTCGGCGTCATCGGCGATGTGCACCACTCCAGTCTGACCAAGGCGGCGACACCGGAAATCTATCTGCCCTATCTTCAGAATACATGGAGTTGGGGTAATTTTTTTGCGCGCACCACGAACGACCCTTCATCTTTGACCAGGAGCTTCACCAATGAAATTCGGTCCAGCGACAAGACTGTGCCGGTAACCGGGGTTCAGCCACTGACGCAGGCTATCTCCAACACAGTAGCCGAGGAGCGCTTCTACACGCTTTGTTTTGCGTTGTTCGGGCTGACGGGATTGATTCTGACGGTGACCGGTATTTACGGAGTCATCTCCTACACCGTTTCCCAACGCACGCAGGAAATTGGGATTCGGATGGCGCTGGGCGCGCAGACTTATGATGTTTTGAAACTAGTGATTGGACAGGGACTGATTCTGACCGTGATCGGCATCGGCCTTGGGCTGCTTGGAGCGCTGGCAGTGACGCGCCTACTGGATACATTCCTCTTTGGAGTCAGCGCGACCGACCCGCTGACGTTTGGGGTCATTGCCTTGTTGCTTACAGTAGTGGCTCTGATGGCTTGTTTTGTTCCGGCTCGGCGGGCGACGAAGGTGGATCCGATGATCGCGCTTCGATACGAATAGGCGCGGCGGGCAGCGTTCGGAGGTTCAGAGTTCAGCGTTCGGAGGTTCCGGGTTCGGGACGTTCTTAGTCGCTGGCAAGCTAAAGCTTGTACTCTGAACCCTGAACTCTGAACCCTGAACTCTGAACTCTGAACTCGGAACCCTGAACCCTGAACTCGGAACCCTAATCGAGGTGACAAATGCAGACCTTTTGGCAAGACTTGCGCTACAGCGTTCGGATGCTCTATAAGAATCGCGGATTCACCGCGGTGGCATTGTTAGCTCTTGCGCTCGGGATTGGCGCTAACACAGCGATATTCAGCGTGGTGAACTCGGTGCTGCTGCGCCCCCTGCCGTTTAGTAATCCGCAGCGGTTGATAATGATCTGGGAGAATTATCAGCAGCGAGGAGGACCCGAGCGCGAGTGGGCGTCGCCCGGCGATTTCACGGACTTTCGTGATCAGGCTCAATCGTTCGAGCACGTGGCGGCGCTTGGCGGATGGGGACCAACCCTCACCGGCCGAGATGAACCCGAAGACTTGCAGGGGGCCGCGGTTTCACACGACACGTTCGCGATGCTTGGAGTCGAGCCGGCGCTTGGACGCGCGTTCAAACCGGATGAGGACAAGCCCGGCGCCGAACGGGTTGTCGTACTCAGCAATCACCTCTGGGAGAGGCGGTTTGACGCTGACCCATCGATCGTCGGCAAGAGCGTGACGCTCAGCGGCGAGAGTTTCACCGTGATCGGCGTGATGCCCCGAGGGCTCAGCTTTCCAATCTTGAACAACGCCGAGATCTGGAGAACGATCGGTCCGTTGCTCGCCGCCAACCCAGGCTGCGATCGTGGCTGCGTGACCCTTCGAGTTATTGCAAAACTGAAAGAGGGCGTGTCGATCGAAGCGGCTCGCGCCGAGATGAACGCGATCACCGGGCAAATTGCGGAGCGGTATCCCGAAGATAACAAGGGCGTGGGAGCCACGCTTGTGCCGCTTCACGATCAGTTGGTCGGAGACGTGCGTCCGGCGATGCTGGTGTTGCTCGGAGCGGTCGGGCTTGTGTTGTTGATCGCGTGCGCCAACGTCGCGAACCTGCTGTTAGCTCGGGCCGCCGCTCGAGAAAAGGAAGTCGCGATTCGCGCTGCGCTTGGCGCAAGCCGCGCTCGGTTGATTCGACAACACCTGACGGAGAGTCTGGTGCTCGCGCTGACCGGAGGCGCGGTTGGCCTGTTGATCGCGTTCTGGATGGTGGATCTCCTGGTGAGCTTTGCGCCGAAGGGCACGCCAAGGCTCGGGGAAGTCTCAATCGATCCAACTGTGCTCGCTTTCACGTTTGGAATCGCTGTGTTGACCGGTGTGGTGTTTGGTCTGGCCCCGGCGCTGATGGCCTCGCGAGCAAACTTCAACAGTGCGCTCAAGGAGGGCGGACGAGACTCGAGCGCTACCACCCGCGGCGCCAGCGTTCGAAGCGCACTGGTCGTCTCCGAGGTAGCGTTGTCGCTGACGCTCCTGATTGGAGCGGGGTTGTTGATCAAGAGCTTCGTCAATCTCCAGCGCGTCGATCCGGGTTTCAACCCAAACGGCGTGCTTCGTGTCGACGTCACGCTTCCGCGCACTCGTTACCCAGAGCGAAATCAATCGGCCGCGTTTTACAAACAGCTGCTCGACCGCGTAGCTGCGCTGCCCGGAGTTCAATCGGCCGGAGCCGTTTCCAACTTGCCTCTCAGCGGAGGAGGGACCGATAGCAACTTCGCGGTCGAGGGGCAGCCGCCGGCCGAGCCGGATCATCGTCCTGTCGGCTGGTACAGTTCTGTGACCCCCGGCTACTTTCGCGCTTTGGGCATCCGCTTGCTGAGTGGCCGCGAATTCACCGAAGCTGACACCGCCGACGCTCCCAAGGCCGTGGTGATAAGCGAGACGATGGCGCGACGCTACTTTCCGGGTGACGAACCACTTGGTAAGCGGCTTGTGTTTGGCGGGGGCAAAGACCTGCGCGAGATTGTCGGGGTCATCTCAGACGTAAAGTTCTTCGGATTGAGTCTGGATGCGCGTCCGTCGATGTACTTTCCTCAAGCGCAGACTCCCGCAAGAGGAATGAGTCTTGTGGTGCGAACGCAGGGAGATCCGCTGGCGCTCGCGTCGGCGATTCGCGGCCAGGTATCGGCGCTTGATCGCGATTTGGCAGTGTCGAGCGTCATGACAATGGAGCAACTGGTCAGCACATCGCTCTCGGAGCCCCGATTCACTTTATTGCTGCTCGCTGCGTTCGCATCGGTGGCGATGCTGCTGTCAGCCATCGGCGTCTACGGCGTTGTTTCGTATTCAGTAACACAGAGATCGCACGAAATCGGCGTGCGCATAGCGTTGGGGGCTAAGGCAAGGGATGTGCTGAAGCTGGTTGTGGGTCAAGGGATGAGCCTGGTGTTTGGGGGCGTGGGACTTGGGTTGATGGCCGCGTTTGCAATAAGCCGGCTGATGGAGAGCTTGCTGTTTGGCGTCAGCGCAACCGACACGACAACCTTCGCCTTGACCGCGCTGCTTCTTGCGGCAGTAGCGCTGGGGGCCTGTGTCGTACCGGCTCGAAGGGCGGCAAAAGTAGACCCGATGGAGTCACTTCGATGTGAATGAGGATAGAGGATAGAGGATAGAGGATAGAGGATAGAGGATAGAGGATAGAGGATAGAGGATACCCTCCGTCCTCCATCCTCTCACCCTCCATCTTCCATCCTCCATCCTCCATCTTCCATCCTCCATCTTCCTTTCTTCCCGGGGGGGACAGTGAAGAATCTCATTCAAGACCTGCGCTACGGCGCGCGAATGCTACTCAAGAAGCCCGTATTTACGATTGTGGCAGTCATCACTCTGGCTCTTGGGATCGGCGCGAACACAGCCATCTTCAGCGTGGTGAACGCGGTGCTGCTTCGTCCGCTCCCGTTTCCTCAGCCTGAACGACTGGCAATGGTCAATACGACGAACCTCGCTCGGGGCTACACCAATATGGGAACGTCGATGCCCGACTTTCGCGCCTGGCGCGAACGGAATCATTCCTTCGACATGATGGCCGGGTTCAACACGACGAGCTTCAATATCTCAGGTACGACCGAGCCGGAACGTGTGCCTGGCGCGCAGGTCTCGGCGGACATCTTCGATCTGCTTGGAGTACCCCCAGCGATTGGGCGCGCGTTCACAGCCGAGGAGGAGATCTTCGGAAAGCATCATGTTGTGATCGTGAGCGCGGGCTTGTGGCGGCGGCGCTTTGGCCCGGAGGCTGACCTAACCGATAAAACGATGACGCTGAATGGTGAGCGTTACGAGATCGTTGGTGTGATGCCTCAAGGCTTTCAATTCCCAGAGCCAACCGTCGCTCTGTGGACGCCGCTGGCGGTGGCGGATGGCGCCGAGAACAACACCCGCGGCAACTACTGGCTTGGCGTCGTCGGTCGACTCCGGTCTGGTGTTGCGGCGGCGCAGGCTCAGGCCGAACTGGATGGAGTCTTTCGTCAACTCGAACAGGAAGACACCCTATTTAGCGGGTTCGCGACCGACGTTATTCCGTTGCAGGAGGCGACAGTCGGCAGCGTACGGACGGCTTTGCTAATATTGCTTGCCGCCGTGGGGTTGGTGTTGTTGATCGCCTGCGCGAACGTCGCCAATCTACTGCTCGCCCGCGCGTCGGCTCGACAGCGCGAGATCGCAATTCGAACCGCTCTCGGCGCCAGACGCGGCCGGTTGATTCGGCAGTTGCTAACTGAGAGTCTGTTGCTGGGCCTGGCCGGCGGCGGGCTCGGCCTGGTGCTCGCCGCGTGGGGCGTGGATGTGCTGGTAGGCTTAGGCCCCAACGTGCCTCGCCTCGCCGAGATCGGGATTGATCGCGATGTGCTCGCGTTCACCTTCGCGCTCGCAATTCTGACCAGCGTCGTCTTTGGTCTCGTGCCTGCTCTGCAATCCTCGAAGACCGATCTCAACGAAACACTAAAGGAGAGCGGACGCAGCGCTACCGGTGGGACCCGGCGTCGAGTATTGGGCAATTCGCTGGTCGTGGTTGAGGTCGCACTGTCGTTTGTCCTGCTCGCCGCAGCCGGTTTGATGATCAACAGCCTGCTTCGCTTGCAACGCGTCAATCCCGGTTTCAAAACGGATCACATCCTGACCATGCAGATCGCGCTGCCAGTCGCGAGGTACGCGAAAGACCGGCCCGAGCTGACCGCCGGTTTCTACCAGCAGTTGATCGAGCGGGTGCAAACGCTGCCGGGAGTCGAAGGAGCGGGCGCGACTTCGGCGCTTCCGCTGACCAACAGCGGATGGGGGAAAATGTTTACGCTTGAGGATGGCCCGGCGCCGAAATCGCTGGACGACGTTCCGAACGTGCAGTACCAGCAGGTCACCTCTGACTACTTCAGCACGCTCGCAATTCCGACCGTAAGAGGCCGGTCGTTCAACGAAGGTGACACCCCAGACTCCTTACCAGTCGCGGTCATCAACGAAACGATGGTGCGCAGATTTTTTGCCGATTCCGATCCGATCGGCAAACGGCTTTATCTGGGTCCGCCGGAGGAAATGGTCCCGCCCGGCATTCTACCACCGGGTTTTCGATTCCTGCGCTTCACGATTGTTGGTGTTATCGGCGATGTAAGGGAAAATGGATTGAATCAACCGCTGAAACCGGAGATCTACACCCTGCAAAAGCAGGAGCTTGCGAGCAAGTTCGCCGACCCTTCGAACTATATGTACCTGGCGGTGCGCACGGCTACCGAGCCGTCGAGCCTTGTGGGAGCGATACGCCGCGCAGTCCAGGAGATTGATCGCGAGCAGCCGATCGCCGACGTCGCGACGATGGAAGAGTTGGTGGCAACCTCGCTTTCACAAGCGCGTTTCAGCACGTTGCTGCTCGGGGTCTTCGCCGGCCTGGCGTTAATCCTGGCGGCGGTCGGGCTCTACGGCGTGATGGCTTACACGGTCGAGCAGCGCACTCACGAGATTGGAATCCGCATGGCGCTGGGTGCGCAGACCGGCGATGTGCTGAGGCTGGTCATCAGACAGGGGTTGATGCTGACAATTGCCGGCGTCGCGATCGGACTTGGAGCTGCGTTGATTTTGACTCGGGTGATGGCCAGCTTGCTTTACGGAGTCACGGCGACTGATCCGTTGACCTTTGCAGTTATTGCGGTGCTTCTTACAGGGGCGGCTCTGGCAGCCACTTTTGTCCCAGCTCGCCGGGCCACCAGGGTGGATCCGCTGGCAGCGCTGCGATACGAGTAGTGAGCGCTAACACGTTCCGGTTGACTGGACTATGGAACTCAGGCACAACTTGAACATCGGAAAGCAACGGCCGGTTGGACGCGTTCTTAATGATGCATCTTACTTTCATCATCACGCTGGATTTTTCGTGGGAGGTGGATGATGGAAGCTATTTTTCAAGACCTGCGCTATGCACTTCGAACCCTTGGTCGCAATCCCGGGTTCAGCGTCGTTGTCGTTCTCATCCTGGCGGTTGGCATCGGCGCCAACACCGCAATCTTCAGTTTCGTCAATGGAGTCTTACTCAGCAGCTTGCCCTTCCCGGAGCCGGATAGACTCATCGTTCTGGCTGAAAACAATCCTGAGAAGACAAGCCGGGCTCCGGTCGTCTCTCCGCGCAACCTTGAAGACTGGGAGAAACAAAGCAAGACGATCGAGCAATTCGGGGCGTGGAGAGACTGGCGCTTCAGCATCACCACACCCGAAGGCCGAACTCCGGTATCTGCGGGCATCGCCTCCCCTGCACTGTTCGCAGCCCTGTCGGTTAGGCCAGCCGCCGGTCGACTTTTCTTTCCAGAAGACAATCAACCCGGCCGCGATCACGTCGTGCTTATCAGCTACGGCTTCTGGCAATCGAATTTCGGGGGCGATGCGGGCGTCATAGGGCGGCCGATGACCCTCGACAATGAGAGCTTCACCATTGTTGGGGTTCTGCCGTCCTCGCTCAAATCGCTCGGCCTCGGGCGATTCGATGTTTGGGCGCCAGTCTCTGTCGATCCGGATCAATACCTTGAACGCTTCGTTCGCAACCGGCGGGTTTACGCGCGGCTGAAGCCAGGCGTATCGATAAGAGAGGCGCAAACAGAGATGGACGCGATCGCACAACAACTCGCCGTGCAGTACCCGAAGGACAATGCGGGCTACGGCGTTTCGATCGCATCGCTGCAGGATACGCAGGTGGGAGACGTGCGTCCGGCGTTGCTCGTTTTTCTGGGCGCGGTAGGGTTGGTGCTTCTGATCGCCTGCGCAAACGTCGCCAACTTGATGCTCGCGCGTTCCGCCGTGCGCCGCAAGGAGTTCGCAATTCGCTCTGCGCTTGGGGCCAGCCCGCTGTCTCTGATTCGCCAACTCCTTACCGAGGCGATTGTCCTCGCGCTCGTGGGAGGCTCGTTAGGCGTGTTGCTGGCCTTCTGGATCGTCGATCTCTTTGTGTCGATCAGCCCGGGAAACATCCCGCGCCTCGATCAGGTAAGACTGGACGGACGCGTTGTCGTCTTCGCGCTGGCGCTTTCCTTTTTTACAGGACTCGCATGCGGCCTGGCGCCGGCGGTTGGCGCGTCGAAAGTGAATCTGGTCGAGCACCTTAAAGAGGGACAGAGAGGTTCGACGGCGGGGCGCGGAGCGAGTCTGCGAGGACTGCTGGTGATCTCACAAGTAGCTCTAGCGGTCGTGCTCCTGGTCGGCGCCGGTCTGCTGGGACGATCTTTCGTACGCCTCATCACACTGCAACCCGGGTTCAATCCTGAAAATCTGCTCACCGTTCAACTGTTCCTTCCGATGGAACGATACAAGACCGAGAGCGACGTGTCCGCCTTCTATCAGCGTGCCAGCGACGGGTTCCGATCGATCCCGGGAGTACAGTCGGTGGGTGCCACATCAGCCGGGCCGCAGTTCGGCGGCTACGAGCCTATCGACATCCTTGTCGAGGGTCAGTCAGTGCCGGCATCGGGTGAATACCCCCACGCCCGCTACTACAACGTCGGGCCGGACTACTTTCACACGATGCAGATTCCGCTGCTAGCCGGAAGAGAGTTCACCGATCGGGACACCCCAGCCGCTCCCGGGGTCGCTATCATCAATCAGAGCATGGCCCGCCGATTCTTTCCCGGTGAGGATCCGCTTGGCAAGAAAATTCTGCTCGTTCGCGATAAGCAGGCAGTCGAGATTGTAGGAGTCGCCGGCGATGTGAAGCGTTTTGAAGTAACCGACGCCCCTGAGCCGGAGATCTACTGGCCATACATGCAGAGGCCGCGGTGGGCGAGCTATTTCGTATTTCGGACCGAAGTGGATCCGGCAAGCATTGTCAGCGCCGTTCGAAGCCGAGTGTCGGCGTTGGACAAGGAGGTGTTGACAACCAACGTCTCAACGCTCGACCAAATGGTCGCGGGTGCGCTCAGGAGCCCGCGGTTCAACGCCGTCCTGATTGGAGGTTTCGCCGGGCTGGCCCTGTTGCTCGCCTCGGTCGGGATTTACGCGGTCATCTCTTATTCGGTCAGCCGGCGCACGCACGAAATAGGCGTGCGAATGACGATCGGCGCAGGGCAACGGGACATCTTCAAGCTGATAGTTGGGCAGGGGATGATGATGACTTTGATCGGAATTGTGATCGGTCTGGCAGCATCGTTCACCTTGACGCGAGTGATGCTCAGCCTGCTGTTCGAAGTCAGCGCCACCGATCCCCTTACCTTTGTGGGCATCTCGTTTCTGTTCAGCTCCGTAGCTCTCTTGGCGTGCTACGTTCCCGCGCGACGCGCAATGAGAGTAGATCCGATGACGGCGCTCAGACACGAGTAAGGAGAGATCCATAGGCAATGGGAGCAAAATGAACAAGAGTTTCTTCAAGTTGGTTTGCGCGGTTCCGATGATCGCGTTGTTGTGTTCGGCAGTTATTCTTTCAGCTCAAAACGGGCCGCCAGACGAAGTTCGAAAGGGGCAGGCGCTGGTTCAAGCGAAGGACTACGACGGCGCGATCAAGATCCTCGAAGAGTTCCTCAGGACTCAGGGCAATCAGCCGCGGCCCGGAGCTTGGAACGTGCTGGCGACCGCGTATCGCTTCAAAGGCGATTACGACAAGGCGATTGAGGCCTACTCGAAAGTCATGAGCTCTCCGCAGTTTGCGCCGCAGACCAGGTACAACTCAGCATGCCTGTATGCGCTCAAGAATGACAAAGATCAAGCGTTCAAGCTGCTTCAGCAACTTCGTGAGTCTGGCAGTTTCGACATGAGCCTGGCTCTCTCAGACGATGACTTAAAGAGCCTCAGGAGCGATCCTCGTTTTGACAAGTTAATTCCAAAGCGTGAAGAGTTCGCCAACCCGTTTGTCGAGAAGGTCAGGATCATTCACGAATGGACCGGCGAAGCAAAGGGAGATCAGTTTGGCTGGATCGCCCGACGAATCGGCGATGTAGATGGCGACAGGGTCAACGATTTCGTCACCTCGGCGCCGACCCACTTGATCGACGGGAAACCGGCCGGCCGCGTCTACGTCTATTCGGGTAAGAGCGGCAAGTTGCTTTGGACGCAGACGGGGCCGTCAGGGGGGCGGCTGGGCATCGGCATTGAAGCTGCCGGTGACGTCGACGCCGATGGCGTCCCCGATGTGATCGCCTCGGCGCCGGGCGCCGGCAAGGCCTATGTCTATTCCGGCAAGGACGGCAAGATCCTCCTTACGCTCGGCGCGGGGGATCCAAGCGAAGCCTTTGGGAGACACGTTTCTGGTACTGGCGATATAAACGGCGACGGACACAGCGATGTGATAGTCGGCGCTCCCGGCAACAACGCCGCCGGGCAAGGCGCCGGGCGAGTCTATGTATTTTCCGGCAAGGACGGTTCGGTTTTGTTGACACTTGACGGTGAGAGAGCCGGAGATGCCTATGGCAGCGCCGTCGCCGGTTACAAAGACAAACGCTACGCCTTTGTGATTGTCGGTGCGCCAAACGCCGGACCGAAGAACGGAGGCCGGGTCTATGTCTACCCGGGACTGACTCAAAAGCCGAAGTTCACCATCGATTCCGACGACACCGGCGCGCAACTCGGGGCGATGTTTTTGTCGGTTGTTGGCGATGTCAACCGAGACAAAGTGCCGGACATATATGCATCCGATTTCTCGAATAACGCAAAAGGAAATTCGACCGGTCGAATCTACGTCGTTTCCGGGGTTGACGGGCGGCGGTTGTTGACGCTGACCGGAGAATCGGCGAACGATGGCTTCGGCATCGGTCCAGCGGATGCGGGAGATGTAAATCACGACGGCTATGACGACCTGATCGTTGGCGCGTGGCAACATTCGAGCGCGGCCCCGTCGGGCGGAAAAGTGTATTTATTCTCAGGCAAGGATGGGAGCTTGATGAGGGCGTTCACGTGCCGAATTCCCGGCGATACATTTGGCTTCGACGCCACCGAGATTGGCGACGTGGACGGAGACGGCGCAATTGATTTTCTCCTCACCTCGGCCTGGAGTGGCATAAACGGCTTCCAGTCGGGACGGATGTTCATCATCTCGGGCAAGAACTAACTGCAGATTTAGAGGGCAGGAGGTACGGGTGGCACAATCAATCCTAAACAGATTCAAAGTAGGTTGCCTTGCATTGTGTGTGACTGGTGTAGTGCTACAGTTGCCGGAGTTTGGGGTCTTAGCTAACGACGACCCACCAAAGACCGCAAGATACTATCGGCAACAAGCCACCGCGGCGTACCGGGCGAAGGACTACCCGACGGCGATCGAAAACTTCAAGAAGGCGGCAGAGATTATTCCCGATCATCCGACCCTGCTTTACAACCTCGCTTGCATGTATGCGCTCGCCGGAAGAAGCGATGACGCACTAACATCGCTTGGCCGAGTCGCCGAGATGGGGGTAGTGATGCCCGCCGAGAAAGACGGCGATCTCGACTCGATAAAGGACACTCCGGGGTTCAAGCTCATCCTCAAGCAGTTCGAAGCCAGCATGGCCCCGGTCGTAAGGAGTTCGACGGCGTTCACGATCCCTGAGAAGGGTCTGATTACCGAAGGGCTTGCTTACGATCCGGTCAACGAGACCTTCTTTGTGAGCAGCGTCCACAAGCGGAAGATTCTCGCGGTCAGCAGGAGCGGCGAGACGAAAACGTTTGCGTCAGAGCAGGATGGGCTGCTGAGCGTGCTTGGAATGTCGGTCGATGCGAAACGCCGTCAACTGTGGGTGACCAGCACCGCGTTCCCCGAGATGGTCAACTTCAAGAAGGAAGAGGACGGCACCGCGGCGGTGTTCAAATTCGATCTTCGCACCAACAAGCTTTTGAAGAAGTACGCGCTCTCGAATGCTACAAAGAAGCACGCGCTTGGCGATTTGACCATTCAATCCAACGGCGATGTATTCACGACCGACAGCCTGTCTCCGGCCGTCTATGTGATTCCGGCCCAGAAAGACGAGATCGAGTTGTTTCTCGAACACCCGGCGTTCGGCTCCCCGCAGGGGCTGGCTTTTTCGAGCGACGAGCATCACCTATTCATGGCCGACTACGGAACCGGGCTGTTTGACATCGACGTCAAGACCAGGAAGGTCGCTCACTTTGCTCCGTTAGCCGGCGCGACCCTGCTGGGGATCGACGGGCTGTATTTTCACAAGGGCAGTTTGATCGGTGTTCAGAACGGCGTGACCCCTCAACGTGTCATTCGCGTCACGCTGAGCAAGGATCTGAGCCGGGTAGAAGGACTCCAGGTTCTCGAAGCAAACAACCCGGTGTTTCTCGAACCGACGCTTGGGGTGTTGGTGAAGGGTTCGTTCTATTTCATCGCAAACAGTCAATGGTCCCTGGTCGACGCGAACGCAAAGCTTGCGAGCGAGGACAAGCTCCGGAACCCAGTGGTGTTGAAGCTGGACCTTGAAGCGCGCTAACGTTGACGACTGCTAACCGTTGCGCAAGGATTACCCTTTGCTCACGATGTTGAAAAAACCGCTCATAATAATTCTCCTTATTCTGACGCCAGCCCTGCTCGCGGCGAAGAGCGCCGGCGGGTCGAACAGACATTCCGTGAGCGTTCCACTGCGTCCTCTGCGGTTAAGAATTCCCGTAGATGACCCAGAGACTGCCGCGCTGCGCGCGAGTCTACAGGCTAAGCTCAACGAGCTTCACCAGGCGGCCTCGTTCCCCGGAGCAACGCTTGGTTTCGTCCTGCCCGACGGGCGATCGGGCTCGGTTTCCGTGGGTCTCGCCGATGTCGAAAAGGGAATCCCTCTAAAACCAACTGATCTAATGCTGGCCGGCAGCATCGGGAAGACTTACGTTTCGGCGGTGACGCTGCAAGCTGTTCAGGAAGGCAAGCTCGACCTCGACGCGAAGATCGAGCGGTGGTTCGGAAGCGACCCGTGGTTTCCGCGGTTGCCAAACGCGAAGGACATCACGCTTCGAATGCTAATGAATCACTCAAGCGGCATTCCCGAGCACGTGCTCGACAAGAAATTCATCGCAGCGATAAGGAAAGACCCCGATCGCATCTGGAAACCGGAGGAACTTATAGCGTACGTCCTCGACGCGAAGCCCCTTTTTCCCGCCGGGCAGGGCTGGTCGTACGCGGATACCAACTACATCCTGGTCGGGATGATCTTCGAGCGGGTCACAAAGAAAACCGTCTACGGTGAAGTCGAAAGACGAATTCTGAAGCCGCTCAAACTCGAACGGACAATTCCCTCGAATCGCCGGGTTCTGCCTGGAGTGATCACCGGTTACTCGATGCCCAACAGCCCGTTCGGTTTCGAAGGCCGGGTGATCCAGGACGACGGAAAGTTCATCATCAACCCGCAAATGGAATGGACCGGCGGAGGCTTTGCTTCAACTGCCGAAGACCTTGCTCGCTGGGCGAAGCGTCTTTACGAAGGTAGCGTCCTTAAGAAACAGGCTCTCGATCAATTGCTGACGGGAGTCGATGCGAAAGAGGGGCGCGGCAGTGGCGTGGGAAACAAGTATGGTCTGGCAGTCCAGATCAGGCCGAGCGAGTGGGGCATAAGCTACGGGCACGGTGGCTGGTTTCCCGGATACCGGTCAGAGATGGAATACTTTCCCCAGCACAAGATCGCCGTTGCGGTTCAGTTCAACACTGACAATGCGCGCGCGTTGAAGAAGGACCTGCGAGCCTATATCGGCGACGCAATGCGGATAATCGTCGCCGAGATTGAAAGGAAGAAGGCTGCTTAACAGGATGCTGAAGCTGAAGTCAGTCTGCTGGTTGGTCGCGCCGATTTTGATCTCGGTGCTCGCGCTTGCTCAGTCGCGCCAACCCGGTCTTACCTCCCTGGCACTAATGCACGTCACTGTGATTGATGGGACCGGCGCTCCACCGAGACCGGATATGACGGTGATAATCGTCGGATATCGTATCGCCGAGATCGCCAAAAGCGACACGATCAAACTCCCCAGGTACGCGCGGACCATCGATGCGACAGGTTCGTTTGTGATTCCGGGCTTGTGGGACATGCACGCGCATCTCGATGATCCGGAGTTCTGGCCAGTGAATCCTCCGCCAAAAGACGAGGAGAAGCTGCTCACGCTGCTCATCGCTAACGGGGTGACAGGGATTCGCGATATGGGCGGCGACTTGAAGCTGTTGCAGGAGTGGCGAGCGCGGTTCTCCTCAACCGTTGGGCCTCACATCTACGCCTGCGGTCCGCTGCTCGATGGACCAAAGCCTATGTGGCCGGGCTCGCTGGCGATTTCGACCGCGGAGGAAGGCCGGCAGGCAGTCCGTGATCTGAAGAAACAACGCGCCGATTTCGTAAAGGTCTATTCGCTCCTGCCGCGCGATGCCTACTTCGCGATTGCAGACGAAGCAAAAAAGCTCAAAATCCCGTTCGCCGGACACGTTCCCGACTCGGTTACACCTGAAGAAGCTTCCGATGCCGGTCAGGCAAGCCAGGAACACCTTCTCCAAATAGTCGAGGCGTGTTCCGATCGCGACGCGATCAAGAAAAAGGTCGACGAGCTTCGACAAGCGGGGGCGACACCCTTAGCGCAGCGCCGCGCCTATGTCGACACCTTGCTGGCAACATTCGATAACAAGAAAGCTGAAGCGCTGTTTGCAAAGTTTGTAAAGAACAACACGTGGATCACACCCACTATGATCGCGTGGCAGAACAACGCTTCATTCGAAGACGAATCCGCGAAGTACGCGGACCGGATGAAGTACCTGCCGCGTTATGTCCGAGACTACTGGGACCCGAAGAACAACGCGCACTTGAAGAACCGCTCGCCTGAGCGGCTTGCCGCCGAGAAACTAATGGTGAAGAAGTATCTGCAGATCATCGGTCTGATGCAGCACGCGGGCGTGAAGCTGATGACCGGTTCTGATTTCGGCGCAAACCCGCTGTTGTTTCCAGGATGGGGTGTTCACGACGAGATGGCCCTGTTTGTAAAGGCCGGACTCACGCCAATGGAGGCGATCCAGACGGCCACCAGAAACCCGGCTATGTTTCTCGGTCTCGACAAATCGGTTGGCACGATTGAGAAGGGGAAGCTCGCGGACATTGTGGTGCTCAGCGCGAACCCGTTGGAAGATATCAACAACACCAGCAAGATCAACGCGGTGATCTTCGAGGGCCGTATGTTCGATCGCGCTGAGTTAAACCGAATGCTTGCATCGGTCGCCAGTGGAGATGACCGACGACAGCAATGAACAGACGACCCGCGCAAAGTCCGACAAACTTCAGTTTGTCGCTGACTCGACAGTCACAGCGATGTGTTGTCACGCGCTTGCAAACCGGACGACAAACTGAAGTTTGTCGGACATCCGCAAGGAGATCTAATGCATTGGAACAAATACTCGACCGTGCGAGCCATCGCCGCTTTCGTGGTACTGATCACCACAGTATTGGGCGCGAGCCTGGCGGCACCAGCGCTCACTCCGGTTCCTCAGACGGAGAAGCCTTCACCGCCGGCCGCAAACCCATCCGATGTCGCGTCTGCGGAGTCAATCGTCGCCGCGCTATATGACGTGATCTCCGGACCGGCGGGAAAGCGTGATTGGGACCGCATGCGCGCGCTGTTCATCCCGGGCGCAAGGCTGATACCAACAATCAAGCGCCAAGCGGGCGAAATCAGCAGTCGCGTCCTGACCGTCGAAGACTACATAAACGGTTCATCAAAGATGCTCGAAGAGGGTGGTTTCTTCGAGAAAGAGATTGCGCGGCGCACTGAGAGCTTCGGCAGCATCGCGCATGTCTTTAGTACTTATGAGTCTCGTCGGAAATCAGACGACGCGAAACCGTTTGCCCGCGGCATCAACAGTTTTCAGCTGATGAATGACGGCAAGCGATGGTGGATAGTCACCGTGTTCTGGCAAGGCGAGGGTCCGGACAATCCGCTGCCAGAGAAGTACCTGGTAAAGTGAACACCTTTACAACGGCAAACGTTGAAAGGGATGTATTTTCGACGAACAAAAAACTGTAACTCTCACAGGAGGACATTGCTCTCATGCTGAAACGAATAATGTACGCCGCCGTTCTGGCGATTGTACTGATCCCGATCTCTGCCCTGGCGCAGACCAGGCTTCTGCGATTCCCGGATGTTCACGGGGATAAGGTCGTCTTCACCTACGGCGGGGATCTGTGGACCGCTTCAAGTTCGGGCGGGACCGCCACCCGATTGACCGCGCATCCCGGCGTCGAGGTGTTTGGTAAGTTTTCACCCGACGGAAAATGGATAGCCTTCACCGGACAGTACGACGGCGACGAACAGGTCTATGTCATTTCCGCGTCCGGGGGCGAACCAAAGCAGCTCACCTTTTATCCCGCGAAGGGGCCGCTTACGCCGCGCTGGGGCTACGACAATCAAGTGTACGGATGGACCAACGACGGCAAATCGATAATCTTCAAATCACAGCGCGATTCCTGGACGCTGCCCGTTGCGCGGCTCTACACCGTTCCGGCAACCGGCGGACCGGCGACGGCGCTGCCAATGCCAGAAGCGGGCTCCGGCGCCTTTTCACCGGACGGCTCAAAGATGGTTTATTCGCCCCAATCGCGCGACTTCAGGACTGAGAAGCGATACGGTGGCGGGCAGGCGAACCAACTGTACATCTTCGATCTCCACTCACTCGACGCGAAGAAGATCAGCGACAATCCGCGCCCGAGCCGCGACCCGATGTGGGTCGGCAACAAAATCTACTTCAATTCCGATCGTGACGGCCATTTCAATCTGTATGCATACGACGTATCCGGCGGAAAGACTACGCAGATGACGACGCACAAGCCGTGGGACGTCAGGTGGCCAAGCGCGTCGAACGACGGGCGCATCGCATACGAACTGGATGGTGAGCTTCATATCTTCGACACAAAGGGCAAAAAGGACGCTGCGATTTCAATCACCGTGCCCGATGACGGTCTGGCGCGAAGACCGAGCCATATCTCGGTCGCAAACTTTATCGAAGACGCCTCGCTCAGCCCAAAGGGCGAACGAGTCCTTTTCTGCGCGCGCGGAGACATCTTCACCGCGCCTATTGAGAAAGGACCAACGCGCAATCTCACCCATTCATCGGGCGCACACGACAAATGGCCTCGCTGGTCGCCGGACGGTTCGCGGATTGCCTACATTTCCGATCAGACCGGAGAAGAAGAAGTGTGGGTAATCGCACAGGATGGCTCAACTCCCGCGGAACAACTGACTACCGGCGGCAAAGCGTTCCGCTATGCTCCGGAATGGGCGCCGGACGGGAAACGAATCGCCTTCAGCGACAAGGACGGAAAGGTCTATGTTCTGACACTTGGAGACAAGAAGCTAACCGAGATCGCCGACTCGAAGCGTGGCCAGATACGCGATTACGCCTGGTCACCGCGTGGCAATCATCTCGCGTTCAGCATGCCAAACGCGAACGGCTTCAACTCGATCTACATTTGGAGCGCCGGTGACGGCCAACTTCGCAAAATCACCGAGGAAACATTTAACGCAAACGGTCCGGCGTGGGACCCGCAGGGAAACTATCTTTATTATCTCAGCGATCGCGAGTTTGCCCCGCAGATTTCCTCTATTGAATTCGACTACGCCGGCAACAGAACCACCGGCATCTTCGCGATGGCGCTTCGCAAGGACGTGAAGAACCCCTTCCCGCCCGAAAGCGATGAAGTCACCATCACCAAGGAAGAGGCCGACAAATCCAAGGAGCCGGAGAAGAAAGAAGCGGCACCAAAGCCTCCAACGGAACTGATCATCGACTTCGACGGCCTTGGGTCGCGAGTGGCCAAAGTTCCGGTCGAGGCGAACAATTACAATGGACTGTCGGTCAAGACAGGACACCTGCTGTACAGCATCGGCCCCGCGTTCTACTACGGCAGGCAAGGCGAGAAGCCGCCCTCGCTTCACATCTACGCCATCAAAGAGCGGAAGGAAACGACCCTCGTCGAGGGTGCGCGCGGCTGGGTGCTCTCCGACGACGGTTCAAAGGTGCTGGTAGTCGCTCAGGGTGGATGGGCAATTTACGATGCGACCCCTCAGGGCGGGCCATCGCGAAAGGCAGTCTCCACCGCAGGACTCGCCGTCGACCGAGTGCCTTCCGAAGAATGGGAGCAGATCTTCAACGAAGCCTGGCGCCGGTATCGCGACTTCTTCTACGTTCCCAATATGCACGGCTATGACTGGGAGGCGTTGCGCCAGCAGTACAAGCCGCTTCTCAAATACGTTGCGCATCGCTCGGATTTGAACTTCATCATCGGCGAAATGATTGCGGAGTTGACTGTGCAACACGCCTACGTTGAGGGTGGAGACTTCCAAATTCCGCCACGGCCGCGCGTAGCGCTGCCGGGCGCCAGGTTTGAGCTTGATCAAAAGGCCGGCCGCTACAAGATAGCCCGGATCTTCCAGGGAGAAAACGAAGAGGATGTTTATCGCTCTCCGCTTACCGAAATAGGCGTCAACGTTTCGGTTGGCGACTACGTCCTTGCGATCAACGGCGAGGAGCTAAAGGGGGATGACGACCCTTACCGGCTCCTGAAGAACAAGGCGGACAGCCTTGTGCAGTTGACGGTCAACAAAGAACCCTCAATGACCGGCGCGCGTACCGTGTCTTATCGGCCTATCACCAACGAGAGTGACCTTCTTTATTTGGATTGGGTCAACGCCAACCGGAAGAGGGTGTCGGATATGACCGGCGGGCGTGTCGGCTACATTCACATCCCCGACATGGGCGCGGCTGGCATTCGCGAATTCATCAAGTGGTACTACGGCCAGATCGCAAAGGAGGGTCTCGTGGTCGACGTGCGCGCAAACGGCGGCGGCAATGTATCGGCTATGCTCATCGAACGGTTGCGAAGAAAGGTGCTCGCGCTCAATTATTCGCGCACCGGGGAAGAAGCCACCACCTATCCAGGAGCAACGTTCATCGGACCGATGGCCGCGCTGCTCGATGAGAACTCCGCCTCGGACGGGGATATCTTTCCGGCGATGTTTCGCGAAGCCGGGCTGGGTCCGCTGATCGGCAAGCGCTCGTGGGGCGGTGTCATTGGCATCGGCAATCGAGGGACGTTGATCGACGGCGGCTCGATCTTCGTCCCCGAATCCGCATTCGCAAGTTCAAAGGGCCAATGGATCATTGAAGGCTACGGCGTCGATCCGGATATTGAAGTCGACAACGATCCCAAGTCGCTGATCGAGGGCAAAGATCCGCAACTGGAGCGGGCGGTAGCCGAGATAATGAACAAGCTGACGAAGCCGGTGAAGCTTCCGCCGCGACCGGCCGCCCCGGTGAAAACACCCGACGCGAAGGTTCGTCCCTAAATAATGTAAGCACGCTGAAGCTTGGACTCTGAACACCTTCCCTTACACGTTCAGAGTCCAACCTTTAGGTTGCTCTTCGGTGGGTTCTGCTTTGGAAGAGTTCAACCGAGGAACCAATGATGAAGAGACTTATCCTGATTCTGCCGATGACCGTGCTGGTTTGCTTCTTAGGCGACAGCCTGGCGGTTGCCCGGCAAATCAACCAGACTGCATCATCCAAAAGCGGCGACAAGCCCGGCGTCGACCTCATCAAGGAGGGAATGGCGGCTTACCAAAATAAGGACTATGCGTCAGCGGCGAAGCTTCTTCAGGAAGGGGTTGCCAGGGGCGCAAACGATCTCGACACACTGTACAACACTGCCTGCGCCCTCGCTCTTGCAGGCGATCGCGAGAAAGCCTTTCAGTTTCTCGACAAGGCAATTCAAGCGGGCTTTCGCAACACCACCCACCTGACGTTCGACGGAGATCTGGATTCACTGCACACAGATCTGCGTTGGGCAAAGATTCTTGCGGCCTGCGAAGGGCAGCACGCAAAGTGGGTCGAAACTCACAGCAATCCCAACAACACCCGTTTCATCACCGCCGACATCGAACGCTTCTGGAAAGCCTATGATAAGGCCATGGCCGCACCCGCCGAGGATCGAGTCGCGATCTTTCAGCGCGATTACATCGACCCCGGCACCGTTGGTTTGAAAGATTGGGCCGCGAGCGGCCGACTAAACGCAAAGACGCTGGTGAAGACCATCGAGACACGCCAGAGCTTCTTCAAGGCAATCCGTCCGCTCACTATCCGGATTCAGAACCACCTGGCACCAACCACCTCGGCGTTTCGCAAATTCAAAGAGCTTTATCCGGACGCGATCTTCCCCGAGACCTATTTTGTAATAGGCCAATTGCAGAGCGGCGGAACATCATCCGGCAACGGGCTGTTGATGGGGGCCGAGATGTTCACCCGATCGGCAAACACGCCGCTCGGGGAACTCACCGACTGGCAGCGGGATGCGATCATGCCTCAGAGCGATATCCCGCCGCTGGTAGCTCACGAATCGGTCCACTTTCAGCAAAAATATTCGGTGCAGAACAGTCTGCTCTGCGCGTGCCTAAAAGAGGGAAGCGCGGATTTTCTCGGTAAGCTCATTTCGGGAAGCTTGATCGCGCGGATGGAACAGACTCACTCGTGGGCCAACGCCCGCGAACGCGATCTCTGGTTGGAGTTTCAGAAGGAAATGGACGGTAAGGACTCATCGCGCTGGCTCTACGGCAAAAGCGGCGGAAACGGGCGACCGGTGGATCTGGGATACTGGATGGGCTACAAGATCTCGGAGGCCTACTTCGGGAACACCGCCGATAAGAATCAGGCCGTCCGCGACATGCTTCTGATCAAGGACTGCAGAGATTTTTTGAAGGCGAGCCATTATGCGGAAAAGTTTGCCGGAGAAGCGCGGTAGGCGGCGAGTACGCCGCGGCGGCTTCTGACCAGCAAGCTGAGCAGAGGCGTCGCCCCCAAATGGCGCACACCAGTTGAGGAGACGATCGTGAGTTCTATTCAGATCGAGAGGGTCGGTCAGATTGCGGTGCTCCGAATCGATCGGCCACCCGCCAACGCGATTGACCTCGGATTAGCGGGCGAGTTTGCAACCGCGCTGGAGCGCATCAAAACCAGCGATGCCATCGGCGCCCTCGTAGTAACCGGCGCGGGCAATTGTTTCTCCGCCGGCCTCGATCTAAAAGTCCTGCCAACCTACGATCGAGAGCAACAACAGGCGATGGTGATGCAATTGAATCGCGTGTTTGGAGGATTGTACGGTTTGCCGTTTCCGGCTATCGCAGCGGTGAACGGTCACGCGATTGCGGGAGGCATGATCCTGACCCTCGCCTGTGACTATCGCATTGGAGCGGAAGGCAACTACAAGCTCGGGTTGGCGGAGATACGTGTCGGAGTGCCCTTTCCAGTCGCCGCTATGGCGATCGTTCGATCGGAACTCAGCCATCCTGTCGCACGAAAGATGGTGCTGACAGCCCGGAACTCCAGTCCCGGTGACGCGTTATCGATGGGGGTTCTGGACGAGCTTCAGCCGCCCGAGCGTTTGCTGCCGCGAGCGATCGAGGTTGCGACGGAGATGGCCGCGCTCCCGCGCTCAATCTACGGGCTAATCAAACGCCAACTGCGAGGCGCGGCGCTCGCTCAGATTCAGATGACGCCATCAGCAGCGGGAATGAGCAAATGCTCGATTCGTGGTTGAGCGCTGAGACTAGAGCAGCGTCATCTGAAGCATTGAAGCGAAAAGTTTGAGATTAGTGGTGGCGGGCATCCCCGCTGCCAACTGTGCCATCGTCACACTCTCGCGTCGGCCTGGCGGAGCCGATCGGCGGGTTAGCCCCGCATCAAAAGAGGAGAACTATGGAAACATTCTTTCACGACCTCCGCTTCGGCGGGCGCCTGCTGACAAGGAAGCCAGCCTTCACCGCAATCGCAGTCATCACTCTTGCGCTTGGAATCGGCGCGAACACTGCCATCTTTAGCGTGGTGAACTCGGTGTTGCTTCGGCCGCTCCCCTACCCTGAATCGGAGCGCCTTGTGACTATGCGTTTCAATCAGTCGCTCCCCGACCTCGAAGATGTCAGGTCTCGGAGCCAGTCCTTTGAGTACTTCGGCGGCGCGGTCATGCAGCCCCAGGACTACACCGGTGACGGCGAACCGCTTCAAGTCCAGGCAGCGCTTATCAATGCGGATCTGTTCAAAGCGTTGGGCGTCAAGGCCGCGATCGGGCGAACGATTTCAGACGACGAGGATCGCTACGGTGGCGACCCGGTAGTCGTGTTAGCTCACGGCTTCTGGCAACGAACATTCGGCGGCGATGCGAACATCATCGGAAGAGCGATTCAATTGAGCGGGAAGACTTACACCGTTATCGGCGTCATGCCGGCGGACTTCGTTATGCCGACAGAAATACCCGATGTTTGGGGTTCGGTGCGCGTCGTAAATCCTATCGCGGCCCAGTTTCGCGGAGTCCATTTTCTGCGCACCTACTTGCGGCTAAAGCCCGGGGTCAGTCTGAGCCAGGCTCAGGGAGAGATGCAGGGCATCGACGAATGGCTGGCGCAGCAGTACCCTGAGGAAAACAAGGGCCGCCGCACTGTGCTATTTTCATTACACGAGCGCATCGTGGCCAATACGCGTCCCGCGCTGCTTATTCTACTCGGCGCGGTTGGACTGGTTCTGTTGATCGCCTGTGCGAATTTCGCCAATTTACTGCTCACCCGTGCCGCCGGGAGACGGCAGGAGATCGTAATCCGGGCGGCGCTTGGAGCGGGCCGGGGCCGTCTGATCAGACAGATGCTGACCGAGAGCACGCTGTTATCGGTGCTCGGGGGGGCCGGCGGATTGCTGCTTGCAAAGTGGGGGGTCGATCTTCTGACCTCGCTAAAACCCGCAAACCTGCCGCGGCTGTCATCGATCGGCATCGATGGATGGGTGCTCGCGTTCACGCTTGGGGTCTCGATTCTGACGGGCATCGTTTTTGGCCTCATCCCGGCATTGAGCGCGTCAAAGCTGGACGTCAACGAGGCACTAAAGGAAGGAGGCCGCGCTTCGACCGGTGGTATCGGCAGGCATCGTGCCCGCAGCTTACTGGTGGTTTCGGAGATCGCGCTCGCACTTGTGTTGCTGATCGGCGCGGGGCTGCTGATCAAGAGCATCTGGAAGCTGCGCGCGATCGATCCTGGGTTCACTCCTGAGAATCTTTTGACCATGCGCCTCGAGCTTCCGGAGGCTCGATATAAGGAGATCCCAAAACAGATACAGTTTCGCGAACGCGTGCTCGAAGCGGTGAACGCGATTCCCGGTGCGCAGGCAGCGATGATCAGCGAATTGCCGATGACTGAGAACCTTATGCACAACTTCATCATCGACGGGCGTCCCCCACTGGCACCCGGTGAAGAACCCGATCTTGAAACACGCACGGTGGCCGGCGACTACTTCCGCACGATGGGTATTCCCGTGCATCAGGGACGCGACTTCACTGCACAGGATCGAGCCGACTCGCTGCCCGTCGGTTTGGTGAACGAGAGCTTCGCGCGAGAGTATTTTCCAAACGAGAGCCCGATCGGAAGTCGCATAGCCTGGGCCAGGGGGACTCCTCGACGGTGGATGACCATTGTCGGGATAGTCGGGGATGTCAGGCATTACGGTTTGAATCTTCCGGAGTTGCCGGCGTTCTATAACACGTTCGCGCAGCAGGATCAGCCCTGGAAGCGCTGGATGTATCTGGCGGTGCGAACTGGGGGCAACAGCGAAGCTATCGCCGGCCAGGTAAAAAATCAAATCTGGTCGGTGGATAAGCAGATTCCGGTGACAAAGCTTAGAACGATGACTGATGTAATGGCGGACTCGGTGGCGGCGCAATCGCAACGGTTCAACATGACGATGATGGGGATATTCTCGGCGGTCGCGCTTCTGCTTGCGGCAATCGGGATCTACGGCGTCATTTCATTCTCGGTCACCCAACGCACGCACGAGATCGGCATTCGCATGGCGCTGGGCGCCAAAACCGGTGATGTACTAAGGAGTATTTTGTTGGAGGGCGCGCAATTGGCCGGAATTGGCGTTGCAATTGGGATCGTAACGGCTTTTGGGCTGACCCGGGTGATGTCGAGCCTGCTGTTTGGCGTAAGCGCGACCGACCCGGTGATCTTCGCGAGCATTTCGATCATCCTGACAGGAGTGGCTCTAGGGGCCGCTTTCATCCCGGCACGCCGTGCGACGAAGGTAGACCCGATGATCGCCTTGAGATACGAATAGACATTGAGCAAAAGAGCATGGGGAAGGGCATGGAGCTCAGGCTTTAGCCTGCGTTCCGGTCTGGCGCGATAGGAAACAGCGCAGGCTAAAGCCTGAACTCCATGCTCTTTCGCGAGTTATTCTAATTTTGGAGAAGGAGAAAGCAATGAAATCTACGACTGCGAGACTACTACTCTGTATGACTGTCGTGATGTGCCTTGTGTCCGCGCTTTATGCGCAGGAGAACAAGACGCGGCCCAAGATCATCGCGTTCGGCAGCGATTCACCCGAGCGGGGAACGACACGCGTGGGGTATTGGAACAACGAAAAGAATATGGGCGCCGGGCAATTCGCGATCGACTACGGCCGGCCGGTGTGGCGCAAGGAGTATGAAGATACCGCGAATTTCGACAAGATGACCAAGGGCAAGGTCTACCGGCTTGGGAGCAACTTCTGGACGACGCTTGACTCGGATATGCCACTAACGATTGCGGGCACGACCATCCCGGCCGGCGCATGGTACCTGGGTCTGCAGCGATCGGAAGACGGCGCAACCTGGAGCCTGGTGTTCATCGACCCGGGAAAAGCGCGGGCCGCTCACGTGGATGCGTCAGAGATCGAGCGCAGCGCCCGTCGCTCACAAAGCGCCGATGATCGTCGCGCAGGCAGCCGACTCGAAGGACAAGCTGACCATCGACCTGGTTTTTCAGAAAGGTAATTTAAAGGACGTGACGCTCAAGATCTCCTGGGGAAAGATGGAGTTGACCGCCCCGATTCAGGTTCCGATATCGAATAGCTAGGCTTTGGACTGCGCCGCCGGAGAGTTCGCGTGATCATCCGCGCTCTGTTCGGTGGCGCTTTCCAGTTGCCCTCGCGGATTTCTCTCGCGCGGTTCATCCGGGAACCGCGACGTTGAGCTTATGCAATGGCACCCGACCTCCCGGGAACAATTCCGCGCACCAGGTGTCTAACCGATCTGGAAAAGCCATCTCACTTGTCAGCTGTAATCAAATTCGTTACGGAGACTATCATCGAGAGCGCGGCCCAGACTCTCGTTGCGGCTCGCGGTGACTACTCGACTTGGACTGATATTCGCGAAGCAGTGATTTCAGGCAGTCATTTTTTCGTTCCACTCACCGCCTCTTTCCATAGCTCAGGATAATCGGTGAACCCGCCGTCTATCCCAAACCCAACATAGCGCTGAATGTCCGCGATGATGCTCGCGCGAACCGTCGAACCATTGGACAGCCTTTCGTCGAGCGGCTTGCGCGCATTGGCGGTGGTCGGGCCGCGAAACGTATATGGGTGAATCACCAACCCGGCCTTGTGAAACGTTGCGACATCGGCGTAAGTCTTGAGCAGGGTCTTGCTTGGACCCACTCCGTCCGCGTACCCCGCAATCTCAGCCGCGAGAGACGGCGTTACCATTGCGGTGTCTTTTTCGCGTCCGGCCGTTTCCATCGGCAAGAGCTGAACGCGGGGGTAGCCGGGCGCAAGCTCTTTCATTCGCAGCAAGGCTTCCTTGTAGAAAGACTGAATGAAAATCCGACTTCGTTGGGACGGACGCTCGAAGCCGTGCGCTTTGAGGATCTCCGCGAGTCGTGTGGCTGAATCAAAACCAAGCGCTTTGTAAAACGAGAAGTGTTTCAACTCGATATACAGACCCGCTCGATTGCCGACGAGATTGATCACATCTTCGATCGTCGGGACGCGCTGGCCGACATAGGATGGGCTGGACGCAAAGGGATTCGCGCGGTTGAACCACGAACCAGCATCAAGCCGTTTGATCTCGGCAAGCGTGAAATCAACGGTGTACCAGCCTCGCTTTGGCGTCCCGGTTTCGAGCGGATCCCGCAGCGTAGCGCGGTCGGGGAAGACTTCTGCCACGTTGGTTGTGCGCGCGAGGTCGGGATCGTGAAGACAAATCAGCGCACCGTCCTTTGTGAACTGCAGGTCTTGCTCAACGAAGTCGGCTCCTTGCCTGATCGCCAACTGGTAACTCGCAAGGGTATGCTCGGGCGCGTAGCCCGACGCTCCACGATGCGCGATGAGCAACGGCTTTTTCAAGGCAGCCGGCGTTTGGTTGGTCATCCCGGTGGGCGAGGCGTACGTCACGATCAGAATGGTTAACGCCGCGACCGAGGGCGCAACCAGACCATGAAGAGATAGGCTATGGTTCATTCGCAACACTCCGCCTGAGCCCGACGTCTCGGCTGGCCTTGCGTCTCAGCGCGGGGACCCGATTTCGCGCCAAGACGCTAAAACCATACAAAACGAGGTAAGCCGAAGGGCCCGTCCACTACGAATAGCCTCCTAACAAAGGACGGCTTCGTCGATCAGGTGGCACAGCTCAAAACAATCAAGCTTCAAGCAAGCTTCTAAGCATCCACGCAGTCTTCTCGTGCACCTGCATCCGCTGAGTCAACAGATCTGCGGTCGCTTCATCATTCACTCGATCCGCCGAGGGAAACACCGAACGCGCCGTCGACACCACCGCCTCCTGCCCTTCAACGAGCAGCCTGATCATCTCCTCGGCCTTCGGCACGCCGGGAGTCTCCTTGATCGAGCTCAACCGCGCGAAATCGGCATAGGTCGCCGGGGCCGGGAAACCAAGAGCTCTTATTCGCTCCGCGACCAGATCCACAGCCAGAGCCAGTTCGTTGTACTGAGTCTCAAACATCAGGTGAAGCGTCTGGAACATCGGACCTGTGACGTTCCAGTGAAAGTTGTGGGTCTTCAGATACAACGTGTATGTGTCAGCCAGCAGCCTCGACAGTCCCTGTGCGATCTCGGCCCGGTCACCTTCTTTGATTCCAATATCAATCTTCATATCATCTCCATTCTAGTTAAGAAGTCTTCTCTGCATCCCGGCGGCTATTCCTTCGCAGTACCCAGAAGGTGCCAAACACGCCGCGTAACGCAGGGGAACTCGGAGCCGTCCACACTCTGACTATACAAAACAAACTTGCCATAAGTGAAATACTTTGGTTCGATGGCCCTACGATTGGAGGAAGTCATGTTGATAAGCAGACTCAAATTGAACACAACGCTCATTTCTGTAAGCCTGGTCATCTGTTTCTTGCTGGCGGGGTCGCAAATCAACGCCGGTGCCGTAGACAACGGTCTCGCGCGAACGCCGCCGATGGGTTGGAACAGTTGGAACAAATTCGGCTGCAACGTAAGCGAGACGTTAATCAAAGAGATCGCAGACGCGGTGGTCGCCAGCGGAATGAAGAAAGCCGGGTATCAATACGTAAACATCGACGACTGCTGGCAGGTAAGCCGCGATGCTGCGGGCGGTATAGTTGCCGACCCGGTCAGGTTTCCGCACGGGATCAAAGCCCTGGCCGACTATGTTCATTCGAAGGGTCTCAAGCTTGGAATCTACACCGACGCGGGGACGATGACCTGCGAAAAGCGTCCCGGGAGCCTCGACCATGAAGCGCAGGACGCAAAGACCTATGCGTCATGGGGAGTCGATTACGTCAAAATCGACTGGTGTCACACCGAGGGGCTCGATCCGCAAAAACAGTATTCGAAGTTCCGCGAGGCGTTGGCGAAGTGCGGGCGGCCGATAGTGTTTAGCATCTGCAACTGGGGAAAGAATCAACCGTGGGTCTGGGGACCGGCTACCGGCAACCTGTGGCGAACGACCGGTGATATTCAAGACAACTGGGGAAGTGTACTCAAGATCCTGGACAATCCGAGTCAACAGCATGCTGAAACAGCCGGGCCCGGCGGATGGAACGATCCGGACATGCTCGAAGTGGGCAACGGCAAAATGAACGACGCTGAGTATCGCTCACACTTCAGCTTGTGGGCAATCATGGCCGCGCCTTTGATCGCAGGAAACGATGTCCGCAGCATGTCTCAAGCTACAAAGGACATTTTGATGAACGCCGAGGTTATCGCGATCGACCAGGATGCGGCCGGCAAACAGGGAACAAAGGTGCGCTCAGAAGGGGGATTGGAAGTCTGGACCAAGCCGTTGAAGCAGAAAGGCGCGGCGGCCGTCGTGCTCCTCAATCGGAGCGAAGCCGCCGCCGACATTTCCGCAAGCTGGAGCGAGGCCGGTTTGCCCGCAGGCAAGGCGACGGTGCGCGACCTGTGGGCACACGCCGATCGAGGCGTTTTCACTGACAGCTTCAAGGCCAACGTTCCAGCACACGGCACTGTGATGTTGAAAGTTGTCAGCGGAAAGTAGCATAGACTTCAATCAGGATTGGGTGGAGCCGGAAGCGCAGTATATGCCCAGGCCTCATGGAGTAAGAATATGATCCCAGGTCAGCTCATTAGTCGAAGGTCGTTTCTGAGCTTCCCGGCTTGGATGCTCGCGGATCGCTTTGTTGTCGCCGGCCCGATCGCATCGCCAGAGCGCGACGCACCGCTGGCGCTCCCGCTGGTGACCCCACAGATCGTCGTCACCAAGGCCAAGCGAATGCTGCAGCTTTATTCGGCGGGGAAGATTGTCAGAACATATCGGGTCGCGCTCGGTCTCAGCCCGATCGAAGACAAGGTTAAGGCTGGCGACCGACGCACACCCGAAGGCTACTTCTACGTCTGCATGAAAAATGCGCACAGCCGGTTTTATCTTTCACTCGAATTGAGCTACCCAAACCAGAAACACGCCGATCGAGGTCTTCGCGACGGCTTGATAACCCGGGGCCAGTACAGTCAAATCGTCAGGGCGCAAAATCGGAAGGGTGTGCCGCCCCAGAACACTCGTCTCGGAGGCGAGTTGTTTATTCACGGGAGGGGCTCGCAGAGCGATTGGACCTGGGGATGCGTCGCGCTGGACGACAAGGACATTCGAGAGCTATTCGCCGCAGTTCCCGCCGGCACGCCGGTGACGATCGAGCATTGATTCAAGTTCGAACCCCGGACCAATATGACATCTCGCACCTTGATTCACGACAAAGCGCAGCCGCGCCCTTCTTTTTGCGAATCCGACGCCGTCAGACTGACGTTTGACCTTTACGGTCTTACTGGCTCAGTGAAAGAACTAACCAGTGAGCGCGATCAGAATTTCCATATCCGCACGGATTCTGGTGAAGAGTTCGTGCTCAAGATCGCGGCTGCCGCCGAGCGAAGAGAGACGCTCGAGTTCCAGAATGCGGTGATGGACCATCTCGGCGCGCGCGTTCACTCAGGCTTCACACCTCAACCCCGCAAGACGAAACACGGCGACGATATCGCGAGGGTCGACGACGAGAACAGTTTGCCTCACTTTGTGCGGCTACTGACTTATTATCCCAGCGCGCTGCTTGCGGAGGTCTGTCCACACACGCCCGAGTTGCTTCACAGTTTGGGTCATTTTCTCGGGGAGATGGATAGGGCGCTCGACGGATTCACTCATCCGGCAGCACGAAGAGAATTGAAATGGAACTTACAGGACGCGCTGTGGATCAAAGAGTACACTCATCACATAGCGAATGCCGACAGGCGCGCGATCGCTGAGCGCCTGGTCGCTCAGTTCGAAACACGAGTCGTCCCCATCGCATCCAGGCTCAGAACTTCAGTGGTCCATAATGATGCTAATGACTACAATGTGCTTGTCAAAGACGACGGCACGGGTCAAACGAGCGTCGCCGGTATCATCGACTTCGGCGACATGTTGCACACCTACACTGCGAGCGAAGTGGCAGTCGCTGCGGCGTATGCGATGCTCGACAAAGCGGACCCGCTCGCCGCGGCGGCCGAAATTGTCGCAGGCTATCACCAGGTGTTTTCCTTAGCGGAACTCGAGCTTGAGGCCGTGTACACGTTGATCTGCATGAGGCTTGCCGTCAGCGTGACAAATTCAGCGCTTCAACAAAAGCTGCATCCGGACAACAAGTATTTGCTGGTCAGCGAGCGGCCAGCCTGGGAGTTGCTCGAGAAACTCTCTGGCGTTGATCCGGCGCTCCCGCTCTATCTCTTCAGGCGCGCGTGCCAGCTTGAGCCTTGTCCGCAAAGCGTGGCCGTTATCGATTGGCTCACCCGGAATGCCTCCTCACTCGGGGCGGTGGTTGACGTTGACTTGAGAAGCAACCAGCCGGGAAGCGTTAGTAGTCCCGCCTTCAGACGGAAGTTCGTAGCGCCCTCCAGATCCAAGGTGAGAACCGAACTTCCGCCTGAAGGCCGAACTACGAACATCGTCTTCGATCTGAGCGTCGGGAGCGCGGAGTTCTGCGATCCCGAGGAACTAGCCGACACTGAGTCGTTCACCGCGAAAGTTTTTGCCCGAATGAAGGCGGCGGGCGCTCGAGTAGGCATAGGGCGCTACAACGAAGCTCGTCTGCTGTACACCAGCGACGTGTTCAAATCGAATGACGGCGAGCGCAGGACGATTCATATCGGAATCGACTTATTCATGGCTGCGCGCTCGCCGGTGTTCGCGCCGCTCGACGGAGCAATTCACAGCTTTGCGAACAACGTCGCACCGCTAGACTACGGGCCGGCGATTATCGTTCAGCACCAGGCTGACGACGTGACGTTCTTCACTCTCTACGGTCACTTGAGCGAAGACTCGCTGGAAGGTCTGCATCCGGGCAAGGTCGTCAAGCGGGGCGATCAAATTGCAACCATCGGCTCGCCTCCCACTAACGGAGGCTGGCCGCCGCATCTTCATTTTCAGATCATCAGCGACATGCTCGGCATGCAAGGAGACTTTCCCGGAGTCGCTCCGGCGAGCCAACGAGAGGTCTGGTTGAGCATTTGCCCGAATCCAAATCTGATTCTTGGAATCCCTGATGACCGGTTCCCTGCGCCGAGCTTGAGCTCGGATGAGATCCTCGAACTGCGTCGCGAGCATATCGGTCCCTCGCTGAGCATCGCTTATCGAAAGCCGTTGAACATCGTGAAGGGATACCGGCAACACCTTTACGACGACGAAGGCCGCGCCTATCTGGATGCGGTCAACAACGTTGCTCATGTTGGGCATTGTCATCCGCGGGTCGTGAAAGCCGCTCAACAACAAATGGCAGTGCTGAACACGAACACTCGATATCTTCACGAGAATATCGCGCGCTTTGCGGAACGCTTGTGCGCCAAGTTGCCTCAGCCGTTGAGTACTTGTTTCTTCGTTTGCTCCGGAAGCGAAGCAAACGAGCTCGCGTTGCGCCTGGCTCGGGCTCACTCAAAAGGGACCGAGATCATTTGCATCGACGGGGCTTATCACGGGAACACGAGTTCGTTGATCGACATAAGCCCCTATAAGTTTGACGGTCCGGGGGGCTTGGGAGCCCCGGCGCACGTTCACAAAGTGATAATGCCTGACACGTATCGCGGACCGTACAAGGCCGACGACCCAGGCGCGGGTGAGAAGTACGCGCAGACACATCGGTGAAGCGATCGAACAGATCCAACACGGAGGGAAGCGGTTGTCGGCATTCATCTGCGAGTCAGCGCTCGGGTGCGGTGGTCAAATCATCCTGCCGGCTGGCTATCTTAGAGAGGCCTACCGTCACGTTCGGGCAGCCGATGGCGTATGCATCGCCGACGAAGTGCAGACCGGGCTCGGCCGGGTCGGATCGCACTTTTGGGCGTTCGAGACCCAGGGTGTGGTTCCGGACATCGTTACGATCGGCAAACCGCTTGGCGACGGTCATCCGCTGGCGGCGGTTGTGACCACGCCCCAAGTCGCTGCGTCGTTTGACAACGGGATGGAATATTTCAACACGTTTGGCGGCAACCCGGTCTCGTGTGCAGTGGGCCTCGCGGTGTTGGACGTGATCGAAGAAGAGAAGCTGCGAGAGAACGCGTTGATGGTTGGCGCTTATTTGAAAGCGGGACTTGAGGCTCAAAGCGAGAGCATCGGCTGATCGGCGATGTGAGGGGTCTGGGCTTGTTCATGGGTGTGGAACTCGTGCTCGACCGGGATACACAGGCTCCTGCGCGCTAAACAAGCTGCCTATATCGTCGAACGAATGAAGGAGCGCGGTATTTTGATTAGCACCGACGGCCCGATGCACAATGTGTTGAAGATCAAACCGCCGATTGTGTTCTCCGGGCGACAATGCGGACGAACTCGTCGAGACTCCTCGAAGAGACGATTGGCCGAGATTTCTGCGCCTTGCTAGCCGAGAAGGCATGAACCGGTTAGCAAAGAGAAGCTTTAACTGGGAGTTAATTTGACTAGAGACCAACGAGGGGCGCACGGACACGGTGGTTCGACAAATGAGAAGTAGTAATCCCAGGCGGGACAGGCCAGGTCGGAACAGTGCTCGCGCGCGCCTTTCACTCTCGTGGCGATGACGTTGCTATCTTCAGCCGAACACCTCACACTGCGCCGTGGCGTATCGTGAAATGGGATGCCGAGACGCTTGGTGACTGGACCGCAGAACTGGAAGGCGCCGACGTGGTCATCAATCTCGCCGGACGCAGCGTCAACTGCCGCTACAATGCGCAGAAATCGCAAGCTGATCACCGAGTCTCGCGTGAAATCGACACAGGTTGTCGGCCAAGCGATAGCTCGCGCATCCAATCCGCCCCGCGTATGGCTTCAAGCCAGCACCGCGACCCTCTACGGTCATCGCTTCGACGCCGCGAACGACGAAGCCATCGGGATTATCGGCGGTTCGGCGCCAAACGCCCCTGACACGTGGAACTTCAGCATCGATGTGGTTACTTCCTGGGAACAAGCCGCGAATGACGCGAAAACGCCAAACACACGCAAGGTGCTGCTGCGAACGGCAATCGTCATGAGTCCGGATCTCGGTGGCGCGTTCGATATGCTGCTGAAGCTAGTGCGGTTCGGTCTGGGCGGACGAGCCGGAGACGGGCGCCAGTATGTCTCGTGGATACACGATCAGGACTTCATTCAAAGCATCTTCTGGTTGATAGATCACGATGCGGTCGAGGGACCGGTCAATCTCGCCGCGCCAAACCCGCTTCCCAACTCCGACTTCATGCAAGCTCTGAGAGCCGCGTGGGGCATTCGCATCGGTCTCCCGGCGACCAGGTGGATTTTGGAGCTGGGAGCGCTGATACTGCGAACCGAAACCGAACTCATCCTCAAAAGCCGGCGAGTTGTACCGGGCAGGCTGCTTGATGGGGGATTTGTTTTTCAGTTTCCGCGCTGGCCGGAAGCGGCGGAGAATCTCTGTACACGATGGCGTGAAGGGTCTTCTATCGCAGAATAAACCCATCTCTCAGTGGGTCATCCGGTGCAATCAGGAACTCATGACGCCCGGTGATCCAGGCGCTACCCTCGACCTCCGGAACCACCGCGGGATACTCGCCGAACCTTGTCTCACGAACAACTCGACCGGTGAACCGCGTCCCGATCAAGCTCTCGATGACGAACGGCTCTCCGATGCTCAACTTTCCCCTGGCGTATTCGAGCGCCACACGGCCGCTGACGCCGGTGCCGGTTGGCGAACGATCTACTTCGCCTTCGGCAAAAATGCATACGTTGCGGCTATCGGCGCCCTCATCAAAAGGCGCGCAGTCAATGATCGTCCCGTACAGGAAACCGAGGTCCGCTTCGAATGGATGCCTGATCTCGATCGACTCCATCACCGCCCGCTTGACCGCCATGCCCGCGTCGATCAGTCTGCTGAACTTCTTCAGGAACAATTCGCACGCCGAGAGACTCAGCTTTGCAGTAAGCGTAAAATGCCCCGCCAAAGCCGATATCCAGCCTCACCTCGCCGATGCCGGGAACATTCACTCCTTGATCGAGCTTGTATGCGAACGACGGAACGTTTTCGAAAGCTACGCTTCGAACTCGCTGCCCGTCGAAGTTAGCTCTCGCATTGACACGTCCGGCAGGCGTGTCGAGACGGATGACTTCGCGAGACTCGATCATCCCGGTTTCAAGCAAGACGGTCACCAGCGCGATCACCCCGTGGCCACACATCGTGCTGTAGCCTTCGTTGTGCATGAACAACACTCCAAGATGTCCATCGGGTGTAACCGGTTCAGTAATAATGCAGCCGTACATATCGGCGTGTCCGCGAGGCTCGAACATCAACGCTCGGCGTAAGTGATCGAGGTGTTCACGGACATAGCGGCGCTTTGCGAGAATCGTGTCGCCAGGGATTGGCGGGATTCCGGCGGTAATGACACGAAGCGGTTCGCCCGCGGCGTGTGCGTCGACGGTGGTGATTCGAGTCCAGTCGGAGGGTGGCAGCCAGGTCATATATCTTGTCGTGCGTTCCCTTCGCGAGCTTTGCGGTTCTTGGCGTCTTTGCGCGGAGAATTCCTGTCGCGGAGAATTCCTGTCGCGGAGAATTCCTGTCGCGGTGAATTCCTTGCGCAAAGACGCAAAGAACCGCAAAACTCGCAAATACTGGGTACCTTACGTGGCGATCATTGCCCGGGATTCGGGCCGTAAAACTTCCAGCTCGAGACAAAATCACGAGTCAGCTTCTGGTTCGTCAGGCTGGCTCGCACCATTTCGATCGGGATGCGATTCTCTTTCAATACCGCATCGTGAAATGCCCGGTTAGTCATCTTGCCCGTGTCGACCAGCTCTCGGCGAAGCCCTCTAAGCTGCAAGCCTCCAAGCAGGTACGCGCATTGATACAGCGGTCCATAGGAACCGTCAAATGAGCGCCGAACTTCGGCAGTGGCGTTGTCTACTTCGTGCCCGACCTTCTTCACCAGCAAGTCGACGCACTCCTGCGCGGTCATCTTCTCCAAATGAAAGCTGAGCGAGAAAATAATCCGCGCTGAACGATGCATTCGCCAGAAAAGCATGCCGATCCGATTCTCGGGCGACTTGGCGAAGTTCATGTCCCACAGCAACATCTCCCAGTAAAGCGCGCCGCCTTCGGTCCAGAAAGGCGTGCTAAAAGGCTGCCGATAGGTCTTGTAGCGATTCGCCATGAAACCCTGCAGATGATGCCCCGGGATCAACTCGTGAAACACGGTCGCGCGTGAAAAGTGTATGTTGTTCCCGCGCATGCTCATCATCTTTAGCTTCGTGGCCCATCGTGTTAGTCGGATACGAGACGTGGATCATCTCGCCGCCGGTAAAGAACGGATTGACGAGCTGCCGCTCGGGACTCATCATCTCCATCCGCCAGGTGTCGCGCGCCAGTTGAGGGACAGTGACCAGATCGTGATCATCGACAAACTTGATCGCTTCGAGGGCCAGCTCCCGGATGAGTTCGGGCTGTTTGCCAGGCTCGACATACAACGTCTTCACATACTCGAGCGCCTTCATCCAATCGTCGCCGTAACCCAGCTCCCGCGACGCGCGCTTCATTTCGGTTTCGCACCAGGCGTATTCCTTGTTTGCTATCGCGATCAGCTCCTCGGGCGTGTAGGGAATCATTTCGTATGCGAGCTCGCTCATCAGCGCATCGCGGCCGATCGGATCGCCAACGATTTCAGTCGTATCGCCGGGTTTTAGCCCCAGAACCTTCTCGCGCAGGAACACGGCGTACTTCTCGAGCGATTGATCTACGGCCTTGTACGGCTCACTTACCCACCAGGTAAACATCGGATCGTAGCCGTTATAAAAGCCGTACCAGTTTCGGAGCGTGCTCCGAAGACTCACGATCGAAGCGACGGCTCGGTTCGCGACTGTCTTCTTTGTTTTGATCGCATCGGGGTTCGCGTCTGGGTTTGAGCCCGCTCTCGACTGCCTTGCTTGTGCCGTCGATCTGCTTGGCCATCTTTGTAAACAACGCCGCGATCCTGGGAGAATCGATCGCTTCCATGCGGCGCCGCGCATCTTCGAGATCGGTGATGGTTTGACCAAACGGCACCAGCACGGCGACGTCGGCCTGGGCTTTGGTTTGCAGATCCAACTGGCGCAGTTCGTGGTCGAGGTGATTCTTGAAAAGCAAATAGTCGATGCGCCCGTCCTGACTCATCGAATCGAAGTTGATCTTGGCGAGCGTGCCAAGCCAGCCGGCATAAAACTCTCTCATTCGAGCTTGCCGCGCCGATGATCCCTCAACGGAGTAAAACCGCGCGAGGCTGCCACGATCCGCGGTGTATCTCTCGATGACGCCACGCATCTCACTCGGCGTCGAGTTGGCATCGGCAAGATCTATGGGTGAGTCCTTACTCCCTTTAGCCTTGCCATCAGTGTTGACGCTTTTCTGTTCCGCATCGTTGTCGGCGCGCACAAAGGAACCAAAGCCGCCGCCAAGCGCGAGCATCGCAATCAATACTTCGACAATAATGAATCTCGATCTATTCATCTTCACCTCGGCTAAAGCAGTAGGATGCGGCCAATACTTGAGAGGCCAGGAATTTCCTTTGGAGTCTTTCGAGGGGTTCTTTGCGTCTTTGCGTGGAGAATTCGTCGCGCAAAGACGCAAAGGCCCCGCAAAGATCGCAAAACATAGCACCAGGGAAAGGGAGACAAGGCGCTTTCGCGACGGACTACTCAGGCGCTTCGCTCTTTGCTGATCGTCATCGTTTCAGGGTTCCAGCCGTAAAGCTGATTATCGAAATAGCTACGATTCAACAACAGCGCCGCACCCGCCGCGCGGAAGCCAAATACTGCATCCTCGACCACCGGCTTGCGAGATCGCATGCCCCTCAAAGAAAGCGGCGAAGTGATCGACTGAGTCGCTGTAACCCGAAGGCGCCGTATAGACCTCCTGACTTGATTCGTTGATGTCCTGTTTCTCGGGATACTTCGCGCGGTAATCCTTCAAGAAAGCCTCCTGCGTCGCCTGTGGAAAAGTGTCGATGGTATAGCCCGGTTCTTTCGCGCGCTGTTTCTTGTTTACGGTCACGCTCCCCGACAGCATCATCACACCTTCACTGCCGATGAACCGGAAGCCTGAGTTCTCGTTTGCGCCAGCTGCGAAGTTGACTCTGAGAGACAGATTGAACGCAGGCGTGTTCGCGGTCTTCGGGTAGTCGCACAAAGCGAGCATCACATCGGGCACATCACGGCCGTCTTTCCAGTAGCGTATCCCGCCGGTTGCCATCACTCGGGATGGACCGATAGTTCCCACCACGAAGTGCAAACCTGAAAACAGGTGAACGAAAAGATCACCGGCGACTCCCGTCCCGTAGTCGCGATAATTTCGCCATCGGAAGAACCGAGTAGCATCGAACTCGCGCCTCGGCGCATCGCCGAGGAAACGGTCCCAGTCAACTGTGGCCGGGGATGCATCCGGTGGTATCGAATATTGCCACGCGCCGATCGCGCTGCTGCGATCATACCAACACTCGATCATGTTCAGCTCGCCGATCGCCCCCGAAGCGAGCAGGTCCTTGGCCTTCTTGAACACAATTGAGCTGACGCGCTGGCTCCCGACCTGGAAGATGCGATTCGTCTTCTTCGCAGTCTCGATGACGTGTTTGCCCTGTTCGAGTAGCTGCACCATCGGCTTTTCGCAGTAGACATCTTTGCCGGCTATCATCGCATCGTTCGAGATGCGCATATGCCAGTGGTCGGGCGTAGCAATAATGACCGCGTCGATGTCTGAACGTGCCAAAACCTCGCGATAGTCACGCGTCGTAAAGAGCTGATTTCCCCAGATCTCCTTCGCCCGAGTCAGGCGCCCGTCGTAGAGATCGGCGGCCGCCACAAGTTCCACCCCGGGGATCTTCAACGCTTCATGGGCGTCGCCCATTCCCTGCCCACCCGAACCGATCAGCCCGAGTCTGATCTTGTCACTCGGCGCCATTCGTTCGGGTAGTCTTAGCTCTTCGGAAGCCAGGATCGTGGTTGATGTCGCGGCGGCCATCGATGCGGCCGTGGTCAACTTGATGAAATTTCGTCGAGAGGTCTTTCCTGTGGAGTCCA
Source organism: Blastocatellia bacterium (assembly GCA_963737945.1). Taxonomy (GTDB): domain Bacteria; phylum Acidobacteriota; class Blastocatellia; order UBA7656; family UBA7656; genus Onstottus_A. The sequence goes on from CAVTUR010000010.1 coordinate 173,214, forward strand.
TTGTTCAATCTCCTGTTCGTGGGAACGCACCCTGGGTTCGCAGGCATCCTGCCTGCTTGGCATTAGAAGAGGCGTCAAGGATGCCGCGAATCCAGACTGCGTTCACTGGTCGTGGTTGCCCGGCTGTTGAAAGCCTACTATTATCCTCGTGCTCGTTTCATTTGCAATGAGAAAATCTCGTACGAACCACGCCTGGAAGACTAGTCCTCTTTGAAGGAGCGATCAAATGCTTATGAGAAACCACTCTGGCTGTGCTGTGCCTGGCGTTCGCGAGCAGTCCCTTGATTAGCGCGTCCGGTTCCCATCTGCCCGCACCCGATAGCAAGATCATCGGCCGATGGGACATGACGATCATCGACGCAACCGGCGCTCAGTACCCATCGTGGTTCGAAGCAACCATCGAAGGTGGCACGCTCTCCGGACGTTTTGTAGGAAGGGTCGGGAGTCAGCGTCCCATCAAGACCATCGAGTTCGCAAACGGACATCTTACGTTCAGCCTCCCAATCCAGTTCGAGCCGCACAAGTCGGATCTTAAGTTCGAGGCTAGTCTGGTTGGCGGGCGTTTAGCGGGGACAACATTCGACCCGGACGGCGCGACGCTGAAATGGACCGCAGTCCGGGCGCCGAAGCTCGAACGCAAGAGTGGCCGAACTGGTAAGTCGATCACCCTGTTCAACGGCCGAGATCTGAGCGGGTGGAAGGTTCGCGATGCCAGGAAAGCCGACGCCTGGCGAGTGGTTGATGGCGTGATGGAGAACACTCCGCACGGCACCGACATCATTTCTGAGCGGAAATTTACCGACTTCAAGCTGCACGTCGAGTTCAAGATGGTCGAAAAAAGCAACAGCGGTGTCTATCTGCGCGGGCGTTACGAGGTCCAGATTGAGGACAACTTTGGAATGGAGCCCGAAAGTCATCGCATCGGCGGAATCTATGGCTCTATTACGCCCAACAGCAATCCCTCAAAAAAAGCCGGCGAGTGGCAGAGTTTTGACATTACGTTGATCGGACGAAAAGTCACTGTAGTGCTCAACGACAAACCGATCATCGGAATCACTGAGATTCCCGGAATCACGGGAGGCGCGCTCGACAGCAAAGAGGGTGAACCCGGACCAATAATGTTGCAAGGGGATCACGAGAAGATTTTTTTCCGCAACATAGTCATCACGCCGATAGCACACCGCGACTGAGCAAACTATGGGAAGGTGTTGTCTTCAAGTCCCTACGTTGGTCCTGATGGCGCTCATCCCAATGGCCTCGGTTTTTCCTGGTAGTGCTGCCCGTCAGGGCGCTGTGCAACCGCCAGACGCAGGCGGACCCACACCGGATCAGGCGCCCGACAAGCGCTCCTTACACCGGCGACCTCTCGATCTTCGAAGACCCAAATCGTGACGAGAATCTGCAGATCAGCCGCGTCATGGGACTTGTTGAAGATCAAGAAAGGCTCCAGCGTGGCCGACATTGGGGCCGGCTCCGGCTGGTTTACCGTAAGAGCGGCGCGTCGGGTTGGCGAAAAGGGCAAAGTGTACGCAGTCGAGATCAACACTGAGTTTCTCTATTGCATCCTTAGGCGGGCTTCCGATTAGAAACTGGCAAACATTCACACTGTGCTGTGGCAAAGAAGACGATCCGCTGCTGGCGCCAGATAGCCTGGATGCGGCTCTTGTGCTGAAGAGTTACCATGAAGATCGCTGAGCCCATCCTGCTGCTCGCCCGGCTAAGGCAATCTCTGCGACCCGGTGCATTGTTGGGTGTCATCGATCGCAACGGAAACCACGGGATAAGCAAGCACACGGTCATCAACGAGGCCAGGGAGGCCGGTTTCTCCCTCGTCGACGAGTATGATTTCGTCAAACCCGACGGTATGGATTATTTTCTGGTTTTTCGCCTTAGCGCGCCCGGCTCGGTCCCCTGAATACCCCCGCGTTCTCTCAGCCTAAACATAGACGTAACTGTCAGAATCCGCCCGACGTACGTGTAAATTGCTGGGGGCGTTGTCTTCCGAGGATAATATCTATCGAGCCAGGGGCAAGGAACTGCTCAGCCGCTTGAAGACCCCGCATCGTGCGCTCCATGACTAAAGAAGGTATCATTAGTCGATGTTTTTGAGTTTGATCAACAACGTACACAGAGCCTCACGGGGCCGCAGGATCCTGCTGTCGGCCAGCCTGTTTTTGCCGATAGCCCTCACGTCATTGGCCTGCAAAAGCGGTTACCCGGTTTCAGCCAGGAATAACCCGGGCGGCGAAGCTGGTGAACCTCGTCAGGTAAAACTTGCGCGCGCCGCGCAAATCTCGATGGAACAGACGGTCACTGTCACGGGCACCCTTGCCGCCTATGATCAAGCGACAGTCAGCGCGAAAGTGCCCGGGCGCGTCAAAACAATAGCCGTCGACTTGGGAAGCGTGGTCCGGCAGGGCCAGATCATTGCTCAAATCGAGGAGCAAGACTACCAACTGCGCCTTCAACAATCGGAAGCCGCGCTCGCGCAGGCGCGCGCGCGTGTCGGCTTGCCCCCCGAGGGGAAAGACGACCGAATAGATGCGGAAAACACTGGGACCGTCAGGCAAGCCCAGGCGCTGCTCGACGACTCGAAGCTAAAGCTCGAACGTGCGCGGAATCTGGTTCAGCGCGGAGTGCTGGCGAAGGCTCAACTCGAGGCCGCGGAGTCCGAAAACAAAATCGCGCTCAGCCGTTATCAGGATGCCGTCGAGGAGATTCGAAACCGCCAGGCATTGGTAGTTCAGCGCCGTTCCGAGCTCGAGATCGCCCGACAACAACTCGCTGATTCTTCGATCTCCGCGCCATTTGCCGGTGTCGTTCAGGAGAAACGCGCCAGCATCGGCGAATATCTTGCGGCGGGTGCACCGGTCGTCAACGTCGTCAGAATGGATCCGCTGCGACTGCGCGCTGAAGTGCCCGAACGCGAGTCTCGTAACGTGCACGTAGGCCTGGCGGTGCGCGTCACATTGGAGGGCGATCCCAACGTTTATGCCGGCAAGATCGCGCGCATAAGCCCGACTATTACGGCGCAGAACCGTGTGTTGATAGTCGAAGCCGAAGTCCATAATAGCGGTCAGCTTCGTCCCGGTTCGTATGCGCGCGCGGAGATCAGTCTCCGACGACACCAAACCGGCGATCGCTGTACCAACAAACGCGATCGTCAGCTTTGCGGGTATCGACAAAGTTATCCTCGTGCAGGACGGCAAAGCGCTTGAAAAGCCGGTTACGCTCGGGCGTCGGAGTGCCGATTTCGTTGAAATTTTGTCCGGGCTAAAAGTTGGAGATCCTGTGGTGATCGATCCCGGCAATCTCCAATCCGGGCAACCGGTGGTTGTAACAGAATAGTTTCTCGTTTCTGGTTGATGGTTTGCGCGGCGCACTGAACTAGAAACCAGAAACTGGAAACTAGAAACGATTTAGTTATGCAAAAGCTCGCAGAAATCTGTATCAAGAGGCCGGTCTTCGCGGCGATGATCATTCTTGCGCTGGTTGTAGTCGGCGCCGCCAGTTACTTCCGCCTCGGAGTGGATCGCTTCCCTTCCTTCGACCTCCCGAATGTGAGCGTGCGCACGTCCTTGCCCGGGGGCGCGCCCGAGGAGGTCGAGAGCGAGGTTTCACAAAAAATCGAAGAGGCCGTCAACACCGTCGAGGGTATCGAGGAGTTGCGCTCGATCTCAGCTCAGGGCAACTCTATTGTTTTCGCTACCTTCAATCTCAACCGGGACATCGATACCGCGGCGCAAGACGTTCGGGACCGGGTCGCCAGCGTCATCCGCGATCTTCCGCGTGATGTCGATCCGCCGATCGTCAACAAGTTCAACAACGACTCATCCGCGGTGATGACCGTCGCTCTGTCGGCGGACCGGTCAGTTCGAGAACTTACGGAATTGGCCGATAAGTTGGTGAAGCCCGTGCTCGAACGCTCAACGGGAGTCGGCGAGATAGATATCGTTGGGGGACTCGGTCGAGCTATCAATGTGTGGGTCGATGCCGACCGGCTCGCTGCCTATCAGCTCCCGATCAGCACGGTGCGTAACGCAATCGTCAGGCAAAACGCCGACGCTCCGGGCGGCAATGTGACTTTGGGCAACCGCGAGCAGTCGCTTCGGACGATGGGTCGTGTAGCGGATCCGAAAATATTCAACGATCTGGTGGTCGCCACAATAAACGGGGCGCCGGTCCACATTCGCGACATCGGGTATGCCGAAGACGGAACGAAGGAGCAGCGGTCGGTGGCGCGGTTAAACGGCATTCCGACGGTCACGATTGAAGTGAGACGGCAGACCGGGACGAACACCGTTGAGGTCATCGAGGCCGCAAAAGGCGAGTCTCGCTCGCATAGCCGAGCAACTTCCTTCCGACGTCAAAATGGAGGTTATCCGCGATCAATCGCGATACATCTATGCCGCGCTGCACGAGATAACGCTTCACCTTGTGCTGGGCAGCATTCTTGCGTCGCTGGTGGTGTCTGGCGTTCATGCGGAGCTGGCGTTCTACCATCATCGCTGCGATCGCGATTCCCTCATCGGTTGATCGCGACTTTCGGGATGATGCGGGCGCTCAACTTCACGCTGAACAGCGTCACGATGCTTGCGCTTGTTCTGATGGTCGGGGTCGTTATCGATGACGCAATCGTCGTGCTCGAAAACATCTTCCGATTCGTCGAGGAAAAGAAGATGCATCCGTGGGAGGCTGCGCGCGCCGCGACCGCCGAGATCGGGCTCGCGGTGATGGCGACGACCTTCAGCCTCGTGGTGATCTTCGTGCCGGTCTCCTTCATGTCCAGCATCTCGGGGCGGTTCCTCTATCAGTTTGGGATAACCGCGGCGGTCGCGATTCTGGTTAGCCTCCTCGTGTCATTCACCCTGACGCCGATGATGAGCGCGCGGTTGCTCTCGGGCGGCTGACGTTGCTTCGCACGAGGAGAAGCCGGCACGATCCAGACGCGGGTTCTATGCGTTCATCGACGCGGTCCTATACCTGGATGCTCAGCCTCGCCATTCGTCATCGAGTCGCGGTAGCCGTATTGCGTCCGGTAATCCTCTCGTCCGTCCCTCTGTACAAGCGCCGTGAAGCAGGATTTCATCCCGACAGACGTCGATGAAGTCGAGTTCGACGTAAACGTGAACGCGCCCGAAGGCACGAGCATGGAGCCATGAACAAGGTGATGCTCGCGGTTGAAGCCGATTCGCGAGACGCCGGGCGTCCAGGTGGTGCTCGCGACCGCGGGCGGCGGCTTCATCGGGGGCGTAAATCAAGGCAGTGCCTATGTGCGTATTCAGCCGATCGAAGAGCGTTCGTTTTCGGTCGCGCGCTTTGGGAAGGGCTTATCCATGGCAGGCCGCTGGAGGCTTTCAATACCAACTACTCCCAGCGCGATGTGATGCAGGAGATTCGCAGCAGGCTAAGAAAGTACAAAGATCTGCGGAGCTCGTTCGAAACGCCCGGTCGTTCAACATCGGCGGCGGCGGCGCCGAAATAGACTTCGTGTTGCGCGGACCGGACCTTGATATGCTCGCTCAGTACGCTGAAGAGCTCCGCTTAAAGGCGCCCGAGCTTGGCATTATCGACGCCGATACGACATTGAAGCTCGACAAACCCGAACTGCGAGTCGAAATTGATCGCGCGCGCGCGGCGGATCTGGGGGTCTCAACCGAAGACATCGCCAGTGCCCTGCGGCTGATGGTCGGGGGCGACCAGCGAGTGTCACGCTTCCGCGACGAGGCGGTAAACGATGATTACGATGTGCAGATCCGATTGAGCCAGGGGCAGCGCAACGACCCCGCCACTATCTCGCGGCTATACGTACCGCGGCAGAACGGAGAGCTGGCACGGCTCGATAACCTGGTCAAGATAGTTCCGGCAAATACCGCCTCGCGAATCGATCGCCTCGATCGGCAGCGTCAGGTGAGCCTGCGAGCCTCGGTCGCGCCGGGCTACGCGCTTTCCGACCGGCTCGAAGCACTTCGAAACGAAGTCGCAAATATGCATCTGCCCGCCGCATACTCGACGGCAATCTCAGGACGCGCCAAGGAACTTGAACGAACGTTTTCCGAGTTCATCTGGGCGTTTTTGCTTTCGGTAATTTTCATGTACATGATCCTGGCGTCGCAGTTCGAGAGCGTTGTTCACCCGATTACAATATTGCTCTCGCTTCCGCTTTCGATACCATTCGCTCTGTTGTCGCTCTGGGTGACCGGCAACACGCTAAACCTCTACTCCGCTCTCGGTATTCTGGTGTTGTTTGGTGTTGTAAAGAAGAACGCGATTCTGCAGATCGACCACATGAACGGTCTGCGCCGGAAGGGAATGGACCGCCCCGAAGCGATCATGCAAGCGAACCGAGACCGGCTTCGCCCAATCTTGATGACAACGTTGGCTCTGGTGGCAGGAATGATGCCGCTTGCGCTGGGCACCGGACCCGGGTCGGACGAGCGGCGCGCGATTGCCGTTGTGGTAATAGGCGGACAGACGCTTCTCGTTGCTGTTGACGTTGATAGTCACGCCGGTGGCCTATTCGCTGCTTCGACGATCTCGGTGCAACTGCAACATGGCGATCGCTCGCGAACCGGGCCTACGCGTTGACCCATCCGTTCAGAAAACGAGTCCGATCGGCGGACGCGCAACGAGTTTCATCAGAGATAGACAGCATTGGCGCGGAGATTCAGCTGCGGCGAAAAAGTGACGACGAGACTGAAGGTAGGCGTCGGGGATTAGGACCTCTTGGCATAGTTGGGTCCCCGCGATGAAAAATAGACTGTAAAGACAAGTTGCGTTGCGGAATTACTGACCCGAACACGGGCGTAACAGATTGGGATGATCTTCATGGTGTAATCCTACCCAGATTTACATTCCTTTTCCAAGGCCCAAACCTCTTCAGAAAGTGAATAGCCGGGTCACAGCCACCTTGGTTCTCGCTAGCCGTGCACGCGCCGCGGCAAAGACGCGCTTCTCTTCAATCTCGGCGAAGATCGAATACGCCACCGGTGTCACGATCAATGTGAGCAGCAAACACAAACTCTGGCCGCCAATAATCGTCACCGCGATCGCCGAGCGTTGAGCCGAGCCCGCTCCGATCCCTATCGCCGTTGGAATCAGCCCGCCGATGATCGAGAATGTGGTCATCAAAATAGGTCTCAACCGAACGTGATTAGCCTGCATGATCGCTTCACGCAGCGGCACTCCTTGATCGCGAAGCTTGTTGGTGTAGTCCACCTGAAGGATTCCGTTCTTTTTGACGATCCCCAGCAAAAGCAAGACGCCGAGCGCGCTCCAGAGATTCAGCGTCCTCCCGGTCAGCCATAACGACAGCAGCGCAAACGGGATCGACAGCGGCAGAGCGAGCATGATCGTAAACGGATGGAGGAAGCTTTCAAACTGCGCCGCCAGAACCATGTACATGAAGATTGACGCAAGCAGGAAAGCGACGATCAGGTTGGTGGTGGTCTCATCCAGAATCTTGACCGTACCGATGAGACGCGACGAATAGCCCTTGGGCAAGCCGACCTTTTGTATTTCCTCGTTCACCGTTCGCGCAGCCACATCAAGCGGGAAGTCAGGCGCGTTGTTGGCATTCACTGATACCTGAAACTGGCGGTTGAATCGTTCGATGCGTGAGGGGCCAAGTCCGTGCTGGATCGTCGCGATATTGTCGAGCCGCACCTGACCGACTTTGGTTGACGGGATCATCAGCCTCGCCAGCATCTCCCGGTCCTTCTGCTGCTCGGGCAATAGCTGAAGTGTGACGTCGTATTGCTCATCGCCTTCCTTGTAGGTTGAGATCTGATCCTCACCCGAGATCATCAGCCTCACTGCGCTGGCGACATCCGAGGCACGCACCCCCAGATCGCTTGCACGCTGGCGATCGATCTTGACCTGGAGCTCGGGGCTGTTGAGGCTCACGCTCGCCTCGACATCAAGAAGCCCGGGTACGGCGCGCATTCTTTCAGCCACTTCCTTTGACAACTCGGCGGCCTTGACAAAGTCCGGACCCAAAACAAGCGCGCGGACCGGGAAGTACAGTTCGCCGCCCCCCAACGCCGAAGGTATGATGACCTTGCTCCTGAGGTTCTTGTATTCGGCGGTGATCTTGCGTACCTTTGCCGCGACGTCCAGATTTGTCGCTTTTCGCTGCGACGCGTCAATCAGACGGACGTAGATGTGATTGTGGCTTGACAATCCTTCGTGAATAAAGGGATTGACGAACTCGACCTCCGGTATCTGCTTGATCCGCTCAGCGACCTCCAGGGCTTGCTTCGAAGTGCCCTCGATCGACGTGCCCTCGGGCCAGTTCATCGATACCTGAAACTCGCTCTGGTCGTCCGGCGGAATCCAGTCACGGCCCACCATCGCATTCAATGGAAATGTGAGCGCAAACGTCGCGAGCGCAACGCCGACAACAACCATTCGATGACTCAACGACCAGTCGAGAATCCTCCCGTAGGTGCGATCCATCCAACCAAACAAACGCTGATCTTTCGATGTGTGCTCTGAATGGGGGTTGGGGGTTGTGGGCTGGAGGTTGGATGAGACGGTGTCTGAGTCGACTGAATCGTCCGAGTCTTCACGCTTGTGCGCAAGCCGCTTCAGCATCTTCGAACTGAGCATCGGCGTCAGGGTAAAGCTCACCAGCATCGACACCATCACCGCGAACGCCATGGTCCATCCGAACTGATTCACATAGCGCCGCGCATAGCCGGTCATGAACGCAATCGGCACAAAGATGATCACCAGAGAAATCGTCGTCGCCACAACCGCAAGCGTGATCTCCTTTGTGGCCTCGATTGCAGCCTGTTTTGGCTCGTAGTGCTTCTCCTCGATATAGCGCACGATGTTCTCGAGCACCACTATCGCATCGTCAATCACGATTCCGACCGCGAGCGTCAGCGCCAGCAGTGTCATGTTGTTCAAGGTAAAATCCATCGCCTTGAGCAGCGTGAACGTAGCGATGATCGAGGTCGGGATGGCGACTGCGGCAATCAGCACCGACCGAAGGCTGCGAATAAACAGGAGGACCACCAGACTGGCCAGCAAACTCCCGAACAGCAAATGTTCCTCGAGCGACGCAACCGAGGCGTTGATAAATACCGACTGGTCGCGGATGATGCGCAGGCTGATCCCCTGGGGCAGCGTCTTCTTGATCTGCTCGATCTTTTTCTTGACCGCATCGATGATCTTGACGGTGTTGGTGCCCGACTGTCTGCGTACGTCAAGCGACACTGCCTGCTTTCCTTCGATCGAGTTCCACGTGCGCGGTTCGGCAAAGCTGTCTTCCACACGGCCAACATCGCTCACTCGTATGGGTGTCCCGTTGACGTTGGCGACGATTATCTCGCCGAACTGGCTGATGGCGTCGATCCTCCCCAGCGTGCGGATGCCCAGCTCGGATTCGCCGCGAATGATCCGGCCACCTGGAATCTCCACGTTCTCGCTTTGAATCGCGCGCTGCAACTGGCTGATAGTGATCCCGTGCGCGTTGAGCTTCTCAGCGTCGGCATAGACCCGAATCTGCCGGTCGCGGCCGCCGGTCATGCTGACTTCGCCGACTCCGTCGACGGTCTCCAACACTCGCTTTATTTCTTTATCGGCAATCTCGGTTGTCTCACGGAGATTTCTTTCGCCGGCGACGACAAGAGAAATCACCGGATCCGAATCGGGGTCGGCTTTTTGAATGATCGGCGGAAGAATGTTCGGCGGGAGATTTCGAATGGCGCCGGCGACCTTCTCTCGAACATCCTGGGCGGCGCTTTCTATCTCTCGTTCGAGAAGAAACTTGCAGGTGATTCGAGCGCTACCTTCGCTGGCTTGCGAATTCAACTCATCGAGTCCGCTGATCGTGCTCACCGCCTCTTCCAGCGGTAGAACGACCTGCGTGGTGACCTCCTCCGATGTGGCGCCGGGCAACCGAACGCTGACAGTAACGGTCGCAGGATCCGCTTTCGGAAAGAGATCAACGCCAAGGTCCTTGAACGAGAATACGCCAAGAACGACCAAAAACGTGATCAACATGACCGCGAAGACCGGCCGCTTTACGCACAGTTCAGCAAGTGTCATCCTGAGGCTCCAAAGTGATGAGTGATGAGTGATGAGTGACAAATGGCGAGCCGCCGGGTCCTTATTTGTTATTCGTCACTTGTCACTCGTCACTTGTCACGCATCAATTCGCGACTTCGATGATCGCGCCTTCCTTCAAATCCTGGCCTTTCGCCGGGAGCGCTATTCGCTCGCCCGCCGTCAGGCCTTCGGCTATCTCGACCTCGTCGCCGTTCCGCTCTCCGACTTTTACTTCTCTTTCCTTCAGCGTGTTCCCGTCTATGACAAACACCTTGTAGACGCCGTAGACATACAACAGCGCGTCCTGAGGGACGAACAGCGCCTCGGCTACAAAGCTGGACGGGATCGTCGCTTTGACGAAGAAACCGGGCTTGAGCAGCGTCTCGCGGTTGTCTATCAATGCTTCGACTTCAAACGCGCGGGTTTGCTGATCAACCGAAGGGTTGATACGGGTAATTTTTCCGCTAAACGTACGGCCCGGATAGGCTTCGACCGACACGGTGACCTCCTGACCGATCTTGACCCACGCAGCCATCTTCTCCGGGACTCGCAACCGCACTCGCATCGGGTCGACATTGACGATCACCATCACCGGCGTCTGAACCTTGAGATATTGACCCTGGGTGACCGATCGCTCCTTGACCTGTCCTGCAAACGGCGCGCGAATGATCGAATCGCCGACCTTCTTCTGCGCGAGCGAGGTGGCCGCCTTAGACTGCGCCAATTGCGCGCGGAGGTTCTCAACCGTTTGCACCGACAGATCGTAGGCCGCCTGCGCAGCGTTGTGGCGGGACTCTGCTTCGTCAAAGCTCTGTTTGGGCAGTAAACCCTGCTCCAACAGCGTCTTTGCGCGGAGATATTTTTGCTCGGCGTCCGCGAGATCTGCGGCCGCTTTCTTGACCTCCGGCGCGCTGCGCACGTCCTTAAACTCTTCGCCGCTCTCTGAGAGACCAAGTCTCGCCCTCGCCTGTTGCAGGCTCGCGCGCTGCTGGTCGAGTGTCAACTGTAACTCGGTCGGGACGACTTTGACGATCGTCTGGCCCGCGGAAACGTGATCGCCGACGTCCACCAGGACCTGTTCCACGCGGCCTTCCACCTCTGAGCTCACCGTCACCTCATCCAGCGGGAACAGCGATCCAACTGATTCAACATTGCGGCGAATCTGCTTTTGTTCGACCGGCAGGACGCGAACAGACATTGGTCGCGGGGAGGCGTTGTCGACAGCTTTCCCGGACGTTTTGGAGCAAGAAACGAAGCCTAAAACAACGCACGAGAGGATTGTGATCGACAGCCATGGGGATGGCATCGGTATCGCATTGGCCCTTTGATTCACTATAAGAGTCCTTCCGCTTTTCTGGTTAGGATGATGACAAAAAATAATACCGTACCAAATCTGATTGCGCGAAGCCACAGGCACTCTTGAATACGTCGATTAAGGCGCAGGAGTTACGCTGAAGGAGAGGGCGTGGGCGATTCTAAATCCGGAAGAACCTGGCGGTCGAAGACCTCCGCAAATCGCGAGGCGGCGATGTCGGCCACCTCGCGCAACTCAATCCGCCGACCGAGAAGGCGCGATAGCGAAGTGACCCCTTTATCAGCTATGCCACACGGTACAATCATATTGAAATAGTCGAGATCGGTGTTCACGTTTAACGCGAATCCGTGACTTGTGATCCAACGGGCGATTCTCACACCGATGGCCCCGATCTTCTCGTTGCCGACCCAGACTCCGGTCAAGCCGGCGATTCGCGTCCCAGCGATGCCAAATTCGGCGATCGTCCGGATCAGCACTTCTTCGATATCGCGCACGTAACGGTGAACATCGCAGCGGTCCGGCTTTAGGTTGATGATCGGATAGCCCACAAGCTGGCCGGGCCCGTGATAAGTCACGTCGCCGCCGCGGCCGGTCTCGTGAACTTCAACTGAGTTGGATTGAAGCTCCTCCCGACCAGCTAGAATATTTGCGCTGTTGGCCCCACGCCCGAGAGTAAACACATGCGGGTGCTCGAGGAGAAGCAATTGCTCCGGCGCTTCACCGGAGCGAAGTCTCTCAACTGCGCGTTCCTGCAATCGAAGGCCGTCGTCGTAGGGAACGAGGCCGAGCCATCGGGCCTCGCACCGTCGTCGAGCGTGAGATGCGCAGATTGTCATCGTGAAGCTACTTCGTCAGGATGCAGTCGGGAAGGGTGGCTTGCCCCGCTGATGTTGAGACTTGGAATAGCCACGTTGCTTAGATGCGTATGTTGTCATCGTGAAGCTACCTCGTCAGGATGCAGTCGGGAAGGGTGGCTTGCCCCCGCCGATCTTGAGACGTGGAATTGTCACATTACCGACAGCGGGGGCAAGCCACCCTTCCCGACTGCATCCTGAGTCACACCGCTGTTAAGGGCGCTGACTTGCTCGAGCTCAGCTCGTGTACTCTGCAGCTTCGATCACATCTCGCACCGCGGCCAGGAATTGATCTGCCACAGCGCCGTCTACGATTCGGTGATCAAAGCTCAGCCCAAAGACCCCGATCTGACGAATTGCAATCGCGTCATCTACAACCACCGGACGTTTTTTGATCACGCCGACCCCGAGTATCGCGACCTGCGGTTGATTGATGATCGGCGTCCCCGCCCATCCGCCAAAAGAGCCGGGATTTGTGATGGTAAACGTTCCGCCCTGCACCTCATCAGGCTTGAGTTGTTTTCTCCGGGCGCGTTCGCCGAGATCGTTGACCGCCCTTGCTAACCCGAGCAGCGACTTCTCATCCGCGCCTCGGATGACCGGTACGATCAATCCCCAATCAAGCGCAACCGCGACGCCGATGTTGATGTCCTTTTTGTAGACTAGCTGATCCCCCCACACCGACGAGTTTATGATCGGCCACTTTTTTATGCCCTCGACCACCGCTTTGATGATGAACGGCATGAAAGTCAGCTTGACCCCGTCGCGACCAAATTCGCCTTTCAGCCCGTCGCGGAGCTTTGAGGTCTTGGTGAAATCGACTTCCATGAACGAGGTGACGTGCGCGGAGATGTGGCGGCTCTCGACCATTCGCTCGGCGATTCGACGGCGCATGATCGACATGGGCTCGATTTCAACACGGTCGCCCTCCGCGAATGGCTGAGGGCCGGGTTCATCGGCCTGAGCCGCGACCGGTGCACGCTGTGGCTGGGGAGAGCGCGGTGGCGAAGCCGGAATTGCAGCCGCCAGAGCCGGCGCAGTTGCCGCTGGTTCCGCTTTGGCCGTAGCTCCGCGAGTCTCCATGAAGCTGAGAATATCCTGCTTTGTTACCCGGCCGCTGATCCCTGTGCCTTCGATCTGCGAGATATCGATACCGTGTTCTTCGGCGATCTTCCGAACCAGCGGCGATGAACGCGTGCGGCGCAAATCTTCGTTTGAAGAAGCCTCCGCGCCGGCAGTCGGAGCAGGCGCGGCCACTGCGGGAGCCGGCGGCTCGACGGCGGACGGCTGTGCAGCCGCGGGCGATGCCGGAGGCGGCTCAGACTGTGTGGGCCCGGGCTCTTCCTTTGGCGGTGCTGGTAATTCCTTAGGAGCTTCCGCAACCGCCGGCTTTGCCCCGCCTCCGCCGTTGATTACCGCGACAACGGTATTGACCGCGACGGTCTCGCCTTCCTGCACCATTATTTCCGAAAGCACACCAGAAGTTGGCGAAGGAATCTCGGCATCGACCTTATCGGTCGAGATCTCAAACAGCGGTTCGTCGCGTTTGACAGAGTCGCCGACGTGCTTGAGCCATTTTACGATCGTTCCTTCGGCGATGGATTCGCCCATCTGTGGCATCTTTACTTCTTCGCTCATAGTTCTCCAATCTGATTGGTCCGTAGTCCGTAGTTCGTAGTCCGTAGTCCGTAGCTAACTAGCACGACGTGCGTCACCACGGACTACGGACTACTGACTACGGACTACTCTCAATACGCTATCAGCGCACGAGCAGCCTTCACGACATCGTCCACCTGCCGGCATGAAGAATTCTTCAAGCGGCGGCGCGTAGGGAACCGGCGTGTCAATCGACGTAACTCGCATCACCGGGCCGTCAAGGTACTCGAACGCCTCTTCGTTGATCACCGATGTCAACTCGCCTGCCATGCCACCTGTGCGGGTCGCTTCGTGCAATATGATGACCTTGCTGGTTTTCTTCACCGATTCCAGGACGGCTTCGCGGTCGAACGGCAAAAGCGTCCTCAAGTCGACGATCTCTGCGTCGATTCCCTCTTCCTTCAACCTGTCGGCCGCATCAAGCGCCGTGTAAACCATCGCGCCGTATGTGATGATCGAAAGGTCGCGGCCCTCGCGACGGATCGCCGCCTTGCCGATCGGCACGATATAGTCATCCGTCGGCAATTCCTGCTTGATCTTTGGATTGCGGTACAGGAATTTGTGCTCGAAGAACAGCACAGGATCTTCGTCGCGAATAGCCGCCTTAATCAAGCCCTTCGCGTCATACGGCGTCGAAGGCTCGACCATCTTTAAGCCCGGTGTGTTGAGAAAGAACGACTCGACGTTCTGCGAGTGGAAGGGCCCGCCGTGCACACCTCCGCCGCAGGGTCCGCGAACCACCATCGGAATACCGATGCCCTGACGATAGCGGCTTGTCGCAGCATATTCGTCAAGATATCGAAGCAGCAAGAGATGAAATCTATGAATTGCATCTCAGCTACGGGCCGCATTCCCATCATTGCGGCGCCGCAGGCCGCTCCGACGATGGCCGATTCCGAGATCGGAGTGTCGATGACTCGCTGTTCACCAAATCGGCCCACAAAACCCTCGGTCACTTTGAAGGCGCCGCCGTAGACGCCAATGTCTTCGCCGAGAAGAAAAACACGGTCATCGCGCTCCATCTCTTCCCAGAGCCCCTGGCGTATCGCTTCGAGTAGTGTGATCGCTGCCATAGTTAATTGCGATGGGTCAAACGCAAAGCGTGATCGGGTCAGATACGTTTCACGTTTCACTTGTCGCTCACCACTTCCCTTCATTCTTCGCTTCCAGCGCCGATTGCTTTCGGCTTCGCCTCGCCGGCATAGACGCCGCCCAACGCGTCCTCGGGAGCTGGAGACGGTTGGGACTCAGCCCAGGCCAATTCTTCATCCAGCAGTTTCTCGACACTTTGTTAACCTGCTCGAGATCACCATCGCTCGCCGTCTGCTATCCTTCAAAGCCTTTTCCAGGTGCGCGATCGGATCACGTTTGCTCCATTGATCGAGCACTTCCTTCGCAACATACGATTGATTGTCGTGCGCCGCGTGACCTCGCATCCGAAAGGTCTTGGCCTCTATGAAGGTCGGCCCGCCGTCATCCCGAGCTCGATCCACCGCTCGGCGAGCTGAACCATATACCGCAAGGACATCGTTCCCGTCTACGATTTCGCTCGGCATCCCGTAAGCCTTCACACGGTCAGCAAGATTCAGAATCCTCATCTGCTTCGTGGTGGGTGTGGTATATGCATACGAATTGTTCTCGCCGACGATCACCAAAGGCAGGTTCTGGACGGCGGCGAAGTTCGCCGCCTCATGAAACGCGCCGGTGCTCGTTCCGCCGTCGCCGATATACACCATCCCGACGGACTTCTTTTTCTGCAATCGGCTCGCGAGCATGACTCCGTTCATCACCGCGATCAGAGTCCCGAGCGGACTGATCGTCCCGATGAATCCGCGTTTCAGATCGGTGATATGTATGTTCTGATCGCGGCCCCGCGAGAGCGACGTCGACCGCCACAAATAGCTCGAAAATACCTCACGAGGCAATGCCCCCTTCACGAGCAATGCACCCAGGTCACGCGTCAGGGGCGAAAGCATATCACCCAGTTCCCCGTCGAGCGCGTACGCAGTACCGACCGCGGTCGCTTCCTGACCGAGGCTGCGAAAGAGTCCGCCAACGATCTTGCCCTGCTTGTAGAGGTTGTCAAGGCGGTCCTCAAGCGAGCGCGTCAGCCGCATGAAGAACAGCAGTTCGAGTTGTTGGCGCTTATCGAGTTCCATCGCGATAGTTTCTGGTTTCTCAGTTTCCAGTTTTCGGTTTCAAGTTCCCATCCAGAAACGACAAACCAGAAACCAGAAACGTCTTCTAAACATGAATAACCATTCCGTGCGCGTCTTCGAACGCTTCGTGCAGGCTCTCGGACACGGTCGGGTGCGCGTGCATGGTGTTTATCAACTCTTCAACCGTTGATTCCATCTGCAATGCGACGCAGCCTTCGACGATCAACTCCGTAGCGTGCGGGCCGATCAGGTGTACGCCCAGCACTTCATCATAGCGCGCGTCGCTCACAACCTTCACCAAACCTTCAGTCGCCCCAAGGATCTGCGCCTTAGCGATAACCGGAATCGGGAAGCGCCCGATCTTTACGTCGTATCCACGCTCGCGAGCCTTCGCTTCGGTCAAACCCACGCTCGCTACCTCAGGCTGGCAATAAGTACACCCGGGCACGTGATCATAATTGATGGCACGCGGGTTTTTTCCGGCGATCGTTTCGACGGCCAGGATGCCTTCGGCAGACGCAACGTGAGCGAGCCACGGCGTCGGAATCACATCACCGATCGCGTATACGTTCGGTTCAGAGGTGCGCATGTGATCGTCGATCTTTATGTACCCCTTCTCCAATTCGACCCGGGTGTTTTCAAGCCCAAGCCCGTCGGTGTAAGCGCGCCGTCCGACCGCGACCAGGAATTTCTCCCCGATGAACTCGCGGTCCTCGTCGTTGATTTGCGCAATAACTCTCACCGTTCCGTTTTCGATGACCGCTGACTTGAAATTCGCGCTGGTGAATGCCTTGATTCCCTGTTTCTTGAATGACTTTGCGAGTTCGGCGCTGATCTCCTCGTCTTCAATCGGCAATAAGCGTGGGAGCAACTCGAGGATCGTCACATCGGTTCCAAACCGGGCGAACATCGAGGCGAACTCCACTCCTACCGCTCCGGCGCCAAGCACGATCAGCGATTTGGGGATCTCCTTCAGCTCGAGTATCTCGTCGCTGGTGATAATCCGCTGGCCATCGATGGGAAGGCTTGGAAATGACCGGGGAACTGAACCCGTAGCGACCACGATATTCTTAGTGAGGACTCGTCTGCGTCGAGTTGTCTGCTGCGGTCACCGTAATGCGGCCCGGGCCTTCGATGTGCGCACTTCCCTTGAAAACCTGTACTTTGTTTTTGCGCATCAGAAACTCGACGCCCTTGGCGAGCTTCAACACGACTTTTCCTTTGCGCTTTTGGGCCTGGTCGAAATCCAGCGAGACGGGCCCCGCGACGATACCGTGCTCTTTGGCATGCTTGAACTCGTCCAGTAGATCCGCGGTGTGTAGCAGCGACTTGGTAGGGATGCAGCCGCGCAAAAGGCAGGTGCCGCCAAGGTTCTTGTCTTTCTCGATGATTGCGGTTCTTAAGCCTAGCTGACCTGCTCGAATGGCCGCTACGTAGCCGCCCGGCCCCGCCCCGATGATCGTGACGTCAAACGCTTCGTTGGTTGAACTCAATTAATCCGGCTCCTCCCCGGCGCGCGCTCAATCCAGCGCGATCTGTACTTCTTCTCCTTCAACTCGCACTTCGAACTTTTCCACCTTGGCCATCGAGTCGATCGGCGATGCGCCGGTAGCGAGGCTATAAATCCATCCGTGCCACGGACACTGGACTGTCAAATTCTTCTGATCGACGAATCCTTCACCCAAAGGTCCGCCTCTGTGCATGCAGATGTTGTCGAGAGCGAAGATCTCTCCATTGACGTTGAAAACAGCGATAGTTCGGCCACCGACTTCCACGACCACTGCGCCCCCCGCCGGAAGATCGGATGTGTTTGCAATCCTGGTAAACTCAGACATTGTAACTCCCGGCGGTGACCTGCAAGCGCTTCGATGGTCAAGATTGGTCAATATGCCGTTGTATTCAGAATGAAGCATCTTAGCAACCCGCAGCTCGAGGTTTCAAGTTGTATTGCCTGGCGCTCAAGCATGAAACAGTAGTTGCCAATTGAACGTTCATCGAATGAAAGCGGCCAGGCATCGCGTCAATGATGGTAGGTGAATTTTCCGGTCCTCGCACTCAAGGGCGCCAAACAAGCCCGTCGAGCGCAGAGTTTGTCTTTTGGCAACCGGAAACAGGAGGAATTGCAGTAATGGCAGCGACATTTGGAAACCATATCGCGCCTGAGAGTCTGAAACTGATGCTTCTGGCCTACGGCATGGACCACGCCTATCGAGTTGTCAGCCTCGAAGAAATCGCTCACTCGATACCGTACGGGCGCAGGGATGAGGTTAGGAGCATGCTCGAGGAACTGGCCCAGGAAGGTCTGGTCACAAGGTTTTCCGGCCGCTACTGTTTTAACAAGGCGATCCCGTCAGGACTGCGACACACTATCGAACGACTAATCACACCAAGTGGGACAATCCGGCAGCGAACTACTTGACCTTCTTCAGGATCCAGTTAGATTCGTCGAGGCCGACGCTAACCGGTTGCTTGGATACAACAAATGTGAATCGCTGCTTGCGGGTGTCGTTAAACACAACGCGCGTTTCACTTGTGCCATCGGAATAGTGAATCGTTACATCAAGAGGCATGATGTAATTCCCGTTTTCCCGTCCCGGAATCGCCGGCAATTGCTTCTGTTTGACCACGAGGGCCACCGTAAAGTTCCCGGACGCATCTGCCGAGCTGATATCGGGTGACATTTTGTAAACCGGCCGGCCGGGCGCGTAGATCCATTGCTTGAAGAACCAGTCCAGCGAAGCTCCATAGAATTCCTCGCAAACCTCCTGGAAGTCTTCTGTTGAAGCGTTTGAGAAGGCATAGCGGCTGCCATACTGCTTCAACGCATTGAAGAACTTCTGGTCCCCGAGCACATGCCTCAGCATATGCAGCGCCCATCCGCCCTTCCTGTAGATCGCGCCGTTATCATCAAAGGGAGCATTGGGGTTCTCCGCGGTTACGGTTCCGCCCAGCGCCCCGTCCACGACGCCGTCGTCGTAGCTTCTGGCCAACAACTCCCCCGGATCCATACCCGCGAAACGCTCGAAAAAGAGCACCTCTGAATAGGTGGCGAATCCTTCGTTCAGCCAGATGTCATTCCAGGTCCTCATGGTCACCAGATCGCCCCACCAGTGGTGCGCCAATTCGTGAACGATCGTCGCCTGGTTGCTACTGGTAGCCGAGGCTACGAGCGAAGAGCTTATGCTGGTGATCGTTTGATGCTCCATCGCACCGCCAAACGGCCATTCTCCCATCCGTACTTCTCGCCCAAAAACGGATACTCGCCAAACAGCGCCGCGTAGATCTCCATCGCGGGACGCACGACGCCGAACTTCGCTCTTGCAGGCTCCAGATGTTCGGGGTAGACGTAGAACAAGAGTGGCATTTCCGTCACTCCATCAAGTGCGGTGTAGCTGTCCTCGAGTTTCTCGTAGTTGGTAGCAGCAACCGAGACCAGATAAGTCGAAAGCGGCGAGTCCTCGCGCCAGAAATAGGTAACGGTATGATCCGGATTCGCCTGGGCTCTATCCAGCACTCCGTTTGAAGCTGCCTGATTGCCTTCGGGCACGGTGACTTCAACTTCGACGGTGGCTTTGTCCGCAGGATTGTCCA
Organism: Blastocatellia bacterium; assembly: GCA_963737945.1. Classification (GTDB taxonomy): domain Bacteria; phylum Acidobacteriota; class Blastocatellia; order UBA7656; family UBA7656; genus Onstottus_A. The sequence goes on from CAVTUR010000010.1 coordinate 192,845, forward strand.
CGCAAGGCCACCATAGCGGGGCACCAAAAGGCTCGCTGAAGCTCGCCATAACCGGCAGGAAATTGGGTCCGTGGCGAGTAAAAAGAAGTCCCTGACCGCTGAGACCTGATCCTGGTCCTTGATATTGGATTACTACCGCGAACGGCGTTCCGGGTGAAACAGGAGCGGGGAAAGGAATCACGATGCGCGCGTTTTTCCGGCGAAAGTTGTTCGTGGCCGCGTTCAGCGTAACCGATTCGATATTCAGATTTGGCTGGGCATCGACATTGATGGCGCTGACGGTCGCGGTTGTTTCACCCAGGATGGTAACCGTGCCTGTGATGATGCCCTCGGTACCGAGCTCGTTAGGCGTCAGTTGAAGCTGCAGGCTGTAATGCTTGACATCGATCGATTGCGGGTCGATTGAGGCCGCGACCACCGAGGACAACGCAAAGATACGCTGCTGGTTCGAGCCTTTCTCAACCGACTCGTGATCGAGCCGGATGCTTTCAAAAATCGATCCCTGATTCTGAGCAGACGAGGGGACGCAGGGAGCGCACAGAATAGAAGGCCATGAAGGCCAAACAGGCGTATCGTGACGGGATAATGCTACCTCCTGAAAAAGCATGGAGTACAGGCTTTAGCCTGCCTTCCGATGCGACAAGAAAAGACCAGGCTAAAGCCTGAACTCCATGCCCCTTTTCCCGGAATCTCTTCAGCTGCCTATTGACGCTTATCCACGACGAGCCGATGATCCAGATTGGCAACTCGCCAGCCAGTTGCGAAGATCATCCGGTCAATCCGTTCCATCTTTTCGAAGTCGATCTTCTCAACTACATCGGTCGTCCTGTGGTAGTCGCGGTGCACCCCGGTGAAATAGAAAATAATCGGTATGCCATGCTTGGCGTAGTTGTAGTGGTCGGAGCGGTAGTAAAACCGCTCGGGGTGCTTCTCGTCGTTGTAGGTGTAGTCGAATTTCAGCCGCGCCGTGGCAAGATTGGTCTCTTCGTTCAGTGTGTTCAACTCGGTTGAAAGCTTGTCCGCCCCGATGATGTAGATGGAGTCCTTATCTGTCAGATAACGGTCGCGCGGATCATCGTCACCCGCGGGCCGGCTGCGGCCCACCATATCGATGTTGAAATCGGCGACCAGCTTGTGAAGCGGCACGACGGGTTCGTAGTCGGTATTGTACTCGGAACCGAACAGCCCCAGCTCTTCGCCCGTGTGAAAAATGACCAGAATCGACCGTTTGGGGCGAGGACCCAGGGAAAACGCCTGGGCGATCTCCAGAACGGACACCGTTCCGGACCCATCATCGTCCGCGCCGCGATAGACTTCTCCCTTGTCGCCGGTCTTCAAGTGATCATAATGTGCACTGAAGACTACGTACTCGTCCTTGAGTTTCGGATCGGCACCGTCGAGTATTCCCGCTACGTTTTGAGCGGGAGGCGCTTCCTTCACATCGACGCGAACCTTGATCTCGGCGGTCGCCGGCAGCTGCGCCGGTTTGACCTTGCTCGCATGCGTGATCAGGTCGGAGTTCTCTTTCCCCATCGCCTTGGCGATCGCTTTTAGTAGCTCAGGCCCCGCTGAAATTTCGGGCAAGCCTTTCCCGGATACCGAAGTCCTGGGCGGTAAACCCAACTGCTGCGAGCCGCCCAGGTATGCCTTGATCTGATCCCAACTGAGCAAGGTTTGCGGATCGGGAATTCTGATGGCACCAATCGCCCCGTGCGCCAGGGCCGCCGCCTCCCCCTGCTCGTCATCGTTCAACCTGGTAATCTTGAGCGATTCGGGCGTGCCGTTCGCGATCACTACGATCTTGCCCTTAGTAGTAAGGCCCGCGTAATCATCATAGTTGTTCCTCGGCGATGAAACTCCATATCCGACATACACGAGCCCGCCGCTGATGTTCATATCGGTCGGAACGTCCGCGAGAAAAGCGTCCGCATAGCTAAACTCGCGCTTCGTGCCTCCGATGTTGAGCGTCACTCGGCTCGCGGCGCGATCCACGTCGCGAAAACTGAGGGGCACTCGTTGAAGAAACGAGCCGTCTCGCGCCGCGCCGCGATAGCCGTAGGATTCGAGTTGGGAAGCTAGATAGCGCGCAGCCACCCGGTTCGAGGGACTCAGCGTATATCGCCCGCCCAGTTCCTCCGACGCGAGAAAACTAAGATGCTTTTTTAGATCGCGCGTCGTTATGCTCGACGTTGCTTCGGGGGTCGGAAGCGGCAGATTTGAAGCGCTCGCCGCAGCAATAATGACGGCGGCAAGCACAAAAACGGCAAGTGCTCGTTTTGACGAATGACGAGGGTTCATCAAGCTCCTTCTGGTGGTCCGCAGTCTGTGGTCGTAGTCCGTGATCCGCTGAGGAGGGGAGGAACTACGGGTTCTGACTACCGACTTCTTACTTCTTGGCTTCCGCCTACGGACTGTTCTCTGTGGCTGACCGGACCGACAACCACCGTTGTCAGATTCCGCGGATCAATGTACTTGCGAGTTACACGATTCACATCTTCCACTGTGACCGCCCGAATTAATTCTGGATATCGCTCGATGTAGTCGAAGCCGAGACCATAGATTTCAGCTTCGAGAAGGAATTCGGCGATCTGGGAATTCCTCTGAAAGTGAAACACAAAGCTGCCGGTCAGATACAGCTTGGCGGTCTCCAACTCTTCGGGAGTGATGCCCTCCTCGACTATTCGCGCGATTTCGCCACGCAAACCAGAAATGGCCCGGTCGAGATTCTCAGGCGCGGTGCCGATATAGGCAACAAACCTGCCCGGATCAAGGCCGGCACTCGATGTGATATTGCTGAAAGTGCTGTAAGCAAGCCCCTGCTCGTCGCGGAGTATGCGAGGAATACGCGATGTGAAACCCGGACTCGACCCAAGTATAGTGTCCATAACCAGCAGATCGTAATAGTCCTCATTCTTACGGGCGATGCCGAGGTGGCCGATGATTACGTTCACCTGTTCCTTCGATGCCATGACGAATTTCTCGATCGGCGACGTCTGGCGGCTGGATCGAGGCAGTTGCGGCAATGCCAATTCCGACGAGCGCGGCCATTTGCCGAACGTATCCTCAATCATTGTCTTCACAGCAATCTTGTCCATATCACCGGCCAGGGCTAGCAGTGTGTTCTCCGGCGTGTAGTAGCGACGATAGAATCCCTCAACATCCCCACGGGTCAATGTCGTTACCGTCTCTTCATAACCTATCGGGGGTCGGTGTTGCGGTGCACCCTTGAACACGATCTCGTTAAACACATCCGAAGCTTGAGTGCGGGGTACGTCAAGCCTGGCTCGTATTTGCGCGACGCGCCGATCGATATCCTGGCGCACCTTGTCCTCGGGAAACGTCGCGTTCATCAATAGATCGGATGCCACCTCCAGCCCAAGGTCGGCGTCTTGCGAAAGCAGCCTGACCAGTACGCCGCTCGATTGATAGTCGCCGAAAGTGCCTAGCTGTCCCCCGGCGGCTTCGATGGTTTCGGCAATCTGTTGCGAGGTTCTGCTGACCGTGCCCGCATCCAGGACCGCGCCCACCAGCGATGCAAGCCCCGCATCCTCATCAGCCTCGAAGCGCGACCCTGCCCGGACGATCGCATTGATTGATATGGACGGAATCGAGTGATTCTCCGAGAGCAACACGACCAGACCGTTTGGTAACTGCATGCGCTCGACGTCCAGCCTCGGCGTGATGCGTCTTTGACTATGCTCCACTATCCCGCTCCTCCGCCGCCGAAGCCGTGTCGCTGATCAAGTAGCCAACTGTCCGGTTGTCTTCGGTGAAATACTTACGCGCGACCGTCGCGACATCTTCAATCGTTACAGCTCCGACTCGTTCCAGCAGCGTATCGAGATAGCGATAACCGCGCGAGTCTTCGGGCACGTGATCGCCTACGGCGATGGTCTCATACTGGCCGAGCAACATGGCCTGTTGCAAAGGCTCCTCGCTGCTCAACACCAGAGAGGCTTCTATCTGGCGCTTAGCCTTGTCCATCTCTGCCGTCGAAATGTCGGCGCGTTTCAGTCGATCGATTTCCCTGAATGTTGCGTGCTCGACGTCGGCGAGTTTGAACCCGGGCTTCAATTCGGCCTGAAAACAAAAGAGAGACGGATCGATGTGATCGTGATAACTGGCGTCGGCACTGGTGACCGATTGGTCTCGCTCCACCAGGGATTGGTAGAGTCGCGACGATTTGCCGGTCGAGAGAATCGTCTCCGCTACCTTCAGAGCATAAGAGTCCGGGTGCGCCACTTCTGGCGCGTGATACCCGATCAGCAAACGCTCGACGGGCGTTTGCTTCTTTACTACCAGCCGCTTCTCGCCGCGCTGTGGTGGCTCAAGTATTTTGAGCGGCGGAATCACCGGACCCGCCGGTACAGGGCCGAATACCTCGATAATCTTTTGTAACAACACAATCGGGTCGAAGGCACCGGTGACAACCAACGTAGCGTGACACGGGTGGTACCACTTGTCATAGTACGCCTTCATATCGGCTCCGGAAGCCCCTTCCAGGTCCTCGGGCCATCCAACGGTAGGCCAATGATACGGGTGCTGGCGAAACGCCGTCGCCCAGACTTCGTTCTCGAGCACCTCCCACGGTCCGTCTAGCCCTATACGCAGTTCCTCCTCGACGACCTGCTTCTCCGACGCGAATTCTTCTTCGGCGAATGTAGTGTTCCGCATTCGGCTCGCTTCAATCTCAAGGGCTGTCTCCCATCTGTCAGCCGCAAAGGTGAAATAGTACGCCGTAAAGTCGAGCCACGTGAACGCGTTGTTGGCCCCCCCGCTCAAATGGGTGATCAGGTCGATCTCCCCCTTCTTGTAGCGGTCCGTGCCCTTGAACAGCATGTGCTCCAGAAAATGAGATTTGCCCGTCTGGCCCAGTTCCTCATTGCGCGAGCCTACGCGGTACCACACCATGGTCGCGACGACCGGTTTGCCGCGCATCTCTTTTGTAAGAACGGTCAGACCGTTTGAGAGGGTTGTCTTTTGAACGTCCCTAGTAATGAATGACTTCGATTGAATGGCCGTTCCTTCGGTGCCTTTCCCGCCAATGTTGTGAGTCGTCATAACAGCTCGATGAGATCGCTTTCCCGGTGTTGCTCCCGAAATGGATCAACGCGATGTGACAAACGAAAATAGTAGAGGTCGGAAAGTAGCGATGTCAAACCGAGCCCTCGAAGCGCAGGCATCCCCGTCTACCTGCTGCGTGCCATCTGAGCCGGCGATGTTCTCTTGGCCCCCCCGCCCGCCGTTCTGCAACCCAGGATGCCTCCGGTCCCAGGTAGCAGAAGTTCCAGCGGGACTTGATTTCTACCTTTTCGCTGTAGATACTTGAGCGTGCTGTACGGCATTCTAACCCCAAGAGTCTTAGTATCATTGAATTGACGTAGGTATTTAACTCTCAGGTATTCATCGGGCTCCGCAGGCTGTGTTTTCCTTCTTCGCAACCTCGCGGAATGAATAATCGAATAAGAAACGGCCGCTGAACTGCTGCGGCCAACAGGAGAAAGATGACTAAGGCAGAACTCGTTGAGGAAGTGGCGCGGGCGGCGGAGCTGAACAAGCGCGATGCCGAGGTGATAGTCGAGACAGTGTTCGGCTCGATCATCGGAGCACTTCACAAAGGTGAGAAGGTCGAACTGCGCGGGTTCGGCAGCTTCCGCACTCGCGAGCGAGGCCCGCGCCGAGGCCGGAATCCCAAAACCGGTGAGCCGGTTGATGTTCCCGCCAAGCGCGTCCCTTACTTCAAGCCCGGCAAGGAGCTTAAGGAGTATTTCACTGAACGCCCGCCGACCGCTGAAGGCGCCGCTGCTCCAACCTCGGAACCGGCCGTCGCCGCAGGAGAGAGTTCCGGCGCGCCGACTGGTCACGAAGGCGACGCGGCACCGGCTCCTTCGATGCACGAAGTGTCGGGAGGCGAAGACTCATCGGGCGGCTCCGCGGTGTGAACAAACAACGCCCCTCGTTGTCAACGGTCACTTGGTCAGAGAATCTCACAGCTAAGTCGCTCACTTAACGCGGCCTGTGCGGGTTATCTGCGGTAAGCGTATCCCATGGAAAAGAAAGGATTGGGGTCGTCAAACGGAAAGGAGCGCCGGGCTACGCCTGATCGGCGCTCGAGCAAACGGCGTGATTCGGAGCCGAAGTCAGGCAAGAGCGTGATTACCACCCGAGTTGCGGAACGCCGGAAGAAAAGCCGCAGGTCAAGGGACCCGGAATCTGAATAGTCGGTAGGGTCGCTACTTCTTCAAAAGACCGTTCTTCATCAAGAACGCTGTCAGCCACTCGTTAAACTCCCCAGGCTTTTCCATCATCAAGAAGTGGCCAACTCCGTCCATCGAGCGGTATTCCAGATTGAGACGCTTCGAGTTGAGCAGTACGGCCCTGGGAGCCCCTGCATCCCCGCCTGACGTAGCATCAAACGACGGCTGGCAGGACGATGCAGGCACTCCAGAGGCTGGCACAATTCCGGAGCTAGGTCCCGGCTTCCCACGTGTTCATATACTCGATCATCTCTGAGGTGAGCGAGTCGATCTTGATCCCCATCGCGGCGAGCTTTAGCGAAGCGATTTCGTTGTCGACGTCCTCGGGCAACAAGTGCAAACCGGGTGCGAGCTTCCCTTCGTTTTTCACCAGGTACTCGCAGGACAGTGCCTGGTTGGCGAAACTCATGTCCATGACGGAGGCTGGGTGGCCTTCGGCGGCCGCAAGGTTGATCAGCCGCCCTTCGCCGAGCACCATCACCCGGTTGCCACGGCCCTTCAGTTTGTACTGTTCAACGAACGGCCGCAGTTGCTCTTTCTCGTCGCTCAAATCGGCGAAGCGCGACCAGGTTCAACTCGACATCAAAGTGGCCCGAGTTCGCGACGAGCGCTCCGTCATGCATCCTTGCGAAGTGATGGCCGTCGATCACGTGACGGTTACCGGTCACGGTGATAAAGATATCGCCAAGCGGTGCGGCTTCTTCCATGGCATCACACGCATTCCATCCATCACCGCCTCGATGGCGCGAATCGGATTGATTTCGCGACACGACAACGTTAGCGCCCATGCCCCGGGCACGCATCGCAACGCCTTTGCCGCACCAGCCGTACCCGACTACAACGATCTGCGGCCGGCGAGCAGAATGTTAGTCGCGCGAATCACGCCATCGAGCGTGGACTGGCCGGTGCCGTAGCGGTTGTCGAAAAAGTGCTTGGTCTGGGCGTCGTTCACGGCGATCGACGGCCAGGTCATTCGCCCGCTCTTTTCCATCGCGCGCAGACGCACGAGACCGGTGGTGGTTTCTTCGGTTGATCCCAATGATCTTTTTAACCAGCTCGGGCCGCTCTTTGACCATCGTGGCGACGACATCCGAACCGTCATCGATGATCAGATCGGGATGATAATCGAGCGCCATTCGCACGTGGCGATTATAGGTCTCGGTTGAGTCTCCCCCTTAATCGCGAAGACGGGGATTCCGTACTCGATACAAGGGCCGCCGCGACATCGTCCTGGGTTGAAAGAGGATTCGAGGCGATCAAAACCGCATCTATCCCTGCGGCCTTTAAGGTGCGGGCGAGATTGGCGGTCTCGGTAGTGATATGACAACACGCGACCATCCTTTTGCCTGCAAGTGGGCGCTCTCGTTCGAAACGCTCCCTTATCAGGCGAAGCACGGGCATCTCGCGTTCGGCCCATTCAATGCGCATGCGGCCGGCCTTCGCCAGAGCCAGATCTTTTACGTCGTAATTGGTTATTTGGGTGCTAGTGGTCATCAAAAATCTCCATAATCTTGTAGGGGCGGCCCTCCGTGGCCGCCCCTTTTCTGAAGTAGCTTGTGACTTGATGTCCGAGACGCTGCCACGGAGGTCGGCGCCTACGTGTCTTTTACAGCCCAGCCGCGCGGCGGAGCGCATCTGCTTTGTCGGTCCGTTCCCAGGTGAACTCGGGCTCGTTGCGACCGAAGTGCCCGTATGCCGCGGTCTGCCTGAATATCGGGCGGCGCAGATTCAGGCTCTCGATGATTCCGGCTGGCGTGAGCCTGAAGTGTTCGCGCACCAACCCTGCCAGCTTTTCTTCGTCTATCTGGCCTGTGCCTTTTGTATCAACAAGCACGGATACAGGATCCGCAATGCCGATCGCATAAGCCAACTGCACCTCGCAGCGGTCGGCCAGCCCGGCGGCCACGATGTTTTTCGCAATGTACCGGGCCATATAGGAAGCCGAGCGATCGACTTTCGTCGGATCCTTACCCGAGAAGGCTCCGCCGCCGTGCGCGCCTGCTCCGCCGTAAGTATCGACGATGATCTTTCGCCCTGTGAGTCCGGTATCACCCTGTGGCCCGCCGATCACAAAACGGCCTGTCGGGTTGATATGAAAGTCGGTGCCCGCGTCCATCATCTCGCTGGGCACGACCGACCTTATGACGTGATTGATCACGTCTTCGTGAATTTGATCGTTGGCAACTGATTCAGAGTGCTGGGTGGAAATAACGACGGTGTTGACGCGAACAGGCTTTTGACCCGCATACTCGACGGTTACCTGAGATTTGCCGTCGGGCCTCAGATAATCCAGAAGACCTTCCTTGCGGACATCCGCGAGGCGGCGCGTAAGTTTGTGCGCTAGCATGATCGGCAACGGCATCAACTCGGGTGTTTCGTTGCACGCGTAGCCGAACATCATCCCCTGGTCGCCGGCGCCGCCGTGGTCTACTCCCATCGCTATGTCACCCGACTGTGTGTCTATCGCGGTGATGACACCACAAGTATCGCAATCGAAGCCGTATTTCGCCCGCGTGTAGCCAATCTCGCGAATGGTTTGTCGCACGATCTTTGGAATATCGACCCACACTGAGGTGGTAATCTCTCCGGCTACGACGACCAGTCCGGTGGTCAACAGGGTCTCGCAAGCCACGCGGCCCTGAGGGTCATCCCGCAATACTGCATCGAGCACTCCGTCGGAAATCTGATCGGCCATCTTGTCGGGATGCCCTTCGGTGACAGACTCCGACGTAAACAAACGCTTGTTACTGGTACCCACTAATAATAGCCTCCTATTCGGTAGTTCCCTCTGGCGGGTTGTATAGTAGCGAGCCCGAAGCTCGCATTAAACGCCAGAATCTAGCAGACGACATGGGGGGTGTCAAGGATTGCTACAAACGAGCGCCAAACGCCAATGATTCGATCGGGCTGGTGGATTAGAGCGATGCCAAACGGAAGAACCTTCTGAAAGATACCCGACTTCGCAGTCGGGGCTTTTAAAGAGGTTCTGAAAATTGCAAATAGAAACTAACCCGGGTTATCATCCCGGATCAGTACGCGCCGGAGGGCGGAAACAATGATGCCTCCCTCGATTGTATTCGTCGGGATCGCACCTCACCCGCCGCTTCTCATTCCAGAAGTCGGGGGGAGCCGCATCGAGCAGGTGGCCGGCTCACAGCGCGCGCTGCGAGAGTTCTCGCGGCGCCTGGTCGATAGCCGGCCGGATACCATTGTCGTTGTCTCTCCGCACTCGCCGCTCGACCCTGACGTTTTTACGGCGCGTCCGACGAAACACCTCGCTGGCGACTTCCGTGAGTTTCAGGCGCCGACAGTAAGATTATCCTTCCCCAATGACCTCGAGATGATTGGAGGATTGGCGCACGCGGCCGCGGATGAGGGCGTCGAGTTTCGCGCGCTTGATCGCGACTATGCGCTGGATCACGGGGCTCTAGTGCCGTTGCACTATCTTCACGAAGCTGGATGGAGCGGACCCATAAACGTCATCGGTTTCACGCTTCAGTCGAACGAAAAGCACCTGGCCTTCGGGCGTGCAATAGCCAGGGCCGCGGCCGCGCTCAACCGGCGCGTAGCGCTGGTCGCGAGTGGTGACTTGAGTCACCGTCTGACCGTCGACGGCCCGTATGAGTACGAGCCAACAGCCCACCTGTTCGACAGCCAGATTGTCGAAGCAGTCACACTCGGCGACCGAAAAGCGTTGATCAACATCGATCCCGATCTAAGGAACCGCGCGGGTGAATGCGGGTACCGATCAATCATCATCGCTCTGGGGACTGCGGGCAACCTTCGAGATCATCAGGTGCTTTGCTACGAAGGGCCATTCGGAGTTGGGTACCTGGTTGCGGTGCTGGTTGATGAGAAGAAACAGGAATTGACAATTGAAAATTGAAAATTCAGTTAAGAACTGGGTTTCAATTTGCAATTTTCAATTTTCATTTCTCAATTTTCAATTCCCCTTTTTCGCACCGAGGGGTTCATATACAACACCTCAAAACTATGCGCCTTCCAGCGAATGACATCTTGCCCCAGGATCTGGCAAAGCTAACGGTCGAGAGCTTTATCCGGGAGCGCAAGATCATCGGCCCGCCCCAAAGTCCTCAAGGTATGCTGGCACGGCGGGCGGGCGTGTTCGTGACCCTGCGGGGCGCGGGTGGGAAACTGCGAGGTTGCGTCGGTACGATCGAAGGAGCGTGCCTGAACGTCGCGGAGGAAATCATCCAAAACGCTATCGGCGCGGCGACTCGCGATCCCAGGTTTCTCCCGTTATCCACCGGCGAACTGCCTGACTTAACTTACAGCGTGGAAGTGCTGTCGATTCCGGAACCCGCGCGCGGACCTGAGGACCTGAATGCCGCGGTATATGGGGTGATCATCGAAACTATGGATGGACGGCGACGAGGGCTGCTGCTACCTCGAATTGACGGTATCGAGTCGGTGGCAGCTCAGTGGGGTGCGGTACACTCTAAGGCAGGAATCGAGCCGGGCACTCCCGTTAGGGTTGAACGGTTCACTGTGGAGCGCTTCGGAAGGGATTAGACGGCAACCCGTGATCCATTTGTCGCCATGGTTCGCCATCCTCGTAAGCTTGACACTGGTTTGTCGCGACCGCTATCCTACTCGTCTTTTCCCGAAGCAAATTTGTTAGCAGTGATGAGGAGAGACCCAACGAAATGGCCAATCATAAATCAGCGGAGAAACGAACGCGGCAGGCTGATCGACGCAACGAAGCGAACCGCCATAATCGGAGCCGGCTCCGCACCGAGATAAAGAAGCTCCGGGCGGCTATCGACGGCGGTAATCTGGAAGAGGCGAAGGCTCTGCTGGCCGGGACCGTATCGCTGATCGACAAGTCGATTCAGAAGGGCATCCTTCATCAAAACGCCGCTGCCAGATACAAGTCGAGGCTGACCTCCGGCGTGAATGCAATGTCGGCGTAGTCCAGCGGTCGCGCTCAGGCGCGAGTTCCACACAACCTACGGCCCACCCCGAATCTTGAGGGTTCAAACACCCTTGAGATTCGAGGTGGGCCGTTCGAATGTGAACTCATCAGACTCCGAAATCTACGACCGGTCGACGGGTGGCAAGGTCAGCTCCGCGACGAGATACTCCATATGCAGCCTCGGCGTACCTTCGGAGTTTTTTATCGCATTGTCAACTTCGGCAATACGGCGAAGCCCGTGCACTATCTCTGCTCGCGACGCGCGGCGTACCCGGGTTAAGAATGTATCGCTCCATTGCCCTGTAGCTTTTGTTATCGCTTGCGTCGAGGCTCCGCCCTCCATGAGCTGCTTTCCTGTCAGAAGGCGCCGGTACAGGCTCGCCAGCGATCCGAGTATCGGCAAGGCGTCGCTGTCGTCCAGCAGGTGTTGCATCAGCTTCAAAGCGCGCTTGCGGTCACGGGCATTAACGGCATCCCAGAGCTCCCAGCTCGTGTGCTCGCGGGCGCGTGGCACAAGTTCCTGAACGGCGGCGCTGGTGACAACGCCGCCGTCCGCATACGCCGCCAGCTTTTCAAGCTCGTTCACCAGCCGTGTTAGCCCCGTGCCGACGAGCCTTATCAACAGGCTCAGCGCCGCGGGCTCAATACTGCAACCGCGCTCCTTCAGCCGCGCCTCAGCCCACCGCTTGGCGCGACCCTCGTCGAGCAGTTCAAACGTCACCACTGCGCAGGTCTTCACGAGCGCCGATGTGAGCTTGCGACGCTTGTCCGGCGCAACAGCTTGAAATACCATCGTGGTCCCAGGAGCCGGACGCTTCACATACGAAAGGACCAGCTCCTGCTCGTCTTCTCTGACCTTGTCGAAATCGCGAACTACGACCACGCGCCGGACGGACATCATCGGCATTTGATTTGCCGCGTCGATGACCATCGCTGCGGTGGTTTTTGAGCCATAGCCGTTGTCGCTCCCTATCGAGAATACCGACACGTTGAAAACGCGGAGGGCCTCGTCGACGGTCGCGTATAGCAGGCGAAGGGCGCGCTCCTGCAGATACTGCTCCTCGCCGACAAACAGATAGAGAGGTTGGATTTGTCCGCCTTTGATCTCGCGGCGAAGATCTTCAAATCCGGGTCCCCTGGATTTTGTTTTTGGCCGTCCGCTCACAGTCCTTCCATTAGTGTCGAGACAATTGTCTGGGCGAAATCCTTTGCAATGCGGTCGACTGCCGGATTCTCCTCGTTGAAAAATGACTGCGGATCGTCTGAGAGCTGATACTCGCCCTCAAATGCCATGCGCGGGTTTTGAAAGATTATCTTGTGCGTCTTGAGGTCTCGCACGACGACGCTGACGACAATGCGAACATCCCAGACTCGCGTGCGGCCGCGATCATCAAGAAGCGATCCGCCCGCGTGAAATTGGCGTATGTCGCCGTCGAGTACGGCATCGGCGTTTTCCTGATTGGTGACCACGCGAAGCGCACGAGCACGCTTAAGGATCTCGTCGATGACCGCCTGAGTGAATCGCTGCTCGACTCTATACTTGAGACTGGTGTTTTGGAATACGGGCACAGCGATGGTCTTAATGTTCGCAGGCAGACTCTTACCCTTGCCGGCCTGCTTGTAGCCGCATACCCCAACGAACATCGACAGCGCGACTGCGAACAGTAAGGGCTTGAACATCTTGTCGTGGATATTAGCGTTCGAACCGCGGATCGGACAAGCAGGCAGGCGAAACCGCCGGAGTTTGAGACCTGGAGTGCGCGCGGTTAGTGCCGGTGGCGTACGTCCTAAATGCGTCGCGAAGCAACCGAAGAGGCGTCCAAAGCTAGACGAACTCAGCCACAACCTGCCGCCCGCAATCGTCGTTTGCAATATATACAACGAAAGCGTTGACGACATACAACTCGTCGTCGTAACTGTGCGTCCTCAGATGTTTTGGCATCGGCAATTCGAGTCTCAATTCCGTGGCCGGCTCAACCTGGCGCGACAGTCGGAACCTTACACCCAGCGGGCTCAAGTCCAAAGTCTCGGTAAGCTCTTGCCAATTGCGATCAAAGCTCACTCGCAGGGGAAGGTTCATCCTCACGCGCCCTACCCTCGCATTTCTTCTCTCACGCCGTGAGCCTCGGCCAGGGGTGTTCCGGCCGCTGGCGCGAGTTCGTTCAGCGAGGGTTGGCGCGAGTCAACTTTGGGACCGCGGACCGGGTCACCGTTCTGGCTTCTGAGGGTGTCGTCATAGACCTCCCGTCGACCGCGACGAGACAGGACAGTGAATGCTTCTTCGATCCGAAGGAATGCGGAGCTCAACTTCCAGTGCATTACACTATCTGATTCTGTGATCTTGCGCCTCTTGGTCGGATGAAAACATTCGACGGCCAGGCAGTAGGCCGCCTGTATCTCCTCTCTGGAAGCGTCAGGGCTTACGCCAAGCACCGTGTAGTGATCAGGCTCGTCTGTGATCAGATCGGCCATTAGTCCTACTTCGTCGGTGGTTAACGACCGATCCTCGATCAGGCCGACAACGCCGTCTTCTCTCATCAGTGTACTTTTTGTTTTAGGAATATCGTGTCGTAGTGGCTGACAAACGTGTAGCCAGCCCTCTTGTAGAAGCGTTGCGCGGCTTGAAACCTTTCATTCACCAGCAGACACACCGAGGAGGTTCTCAACAGCAGGTCTCTGGTCAACTGTGCCATACAACGCAATCCGATGCCTTTGCCTCGCTCTGCCGGATCGACCCACACGCCTTCCAGGTATGCTACCTCAGGTGTGTCGGTTAGCACTTCTGCCTTGAACATCAGCCGTCCCTCTTCCACCCACACCCAGGTCTGTCCTTGCTCTATTCGTCTCGCACATCGCTTCCGGAATTCTTCCGGATTTTCCTTCAGCGGGTCAATACCACTCTCGTCAAATGCGGTTTGAGCGTGCGCGGGAACAACCAGGTCGAGATCATCGGGAGTCGCCCGCCGCAAGCCCGCACGCCGATTCTCGTCACTTCGTCCGGCCATTGCTGCTCGAATAGCAGCTCCCGGCAGTACAGCCGCGCCTCCTGTCCTCCATCCCCATAATAATGCCAGAACGTCTCGACCTCCTCTTGTTCTCCCAGCAGCATATGGGCGTTCGGACACTCCTGTGCGAGCCGCGCAAATAGCCTCGATAGCCGCGTCGCTGCGTGTCTCAAACAGGATGTAGCGGCCAATGAGGGCCACGCCTTGAAGCTGCCCGGAGTGCATTGCGGCAACCGTAGAAGGCGCCCTGATTGTGCGGGCTGACAAGCCCGTTGGAACGGATGAACCCGGTCATGCCGAAGGTGTGGCTCGGCCGCTCGCCCAAAAACTCCATCACTTCGGTTTCCTGCTCCGCCCTGAGTTCTTCCACGATCAGCGGCTCGCTCTCGTTTGCAGGCAGGCCCTGCGCATCCATTCTGCTTCGCGTTGATACTTAGTCAGAGGATACATGTCGTTTTCCTTTTAGCCCTTTGAGTCCTTCCTGGATCAATTGCCTTACGTCGGTGCGTTACCGCGAGATGCTTAACAGCGTGCAGCATAATCCCCCGCCTAGTTGAGCGGGTCAGGATCGGGCTCCGGCAACATGGCGCTGGTCAAGTCACCGCTCATTGCGGATGAGGCTAGAATAGATTGGGCGGTCGCCCCCAACGAAGCAGAGAAGTAGCTATCGGACAACAGCACTCCATCCGAGAGGAGTACCCCATCGGATAGCAGTACCCCGCTTGATAGCACGGTGCCCAGCGTGAGGAGGGTGCCGCTCGACAGCAAAGTGCCGTCCGAGAGGAGCACGCCATCCGACAGGAGGACACCGCTCGAAAGGAGAGTGCCATCGGATAAGAGAACGCCGCCGGCCAGAAGGGTGCCGTCTGAAAGCAACACTCCGGTTCCGTAGACGCCCTGATATTTCGTGATGAGCGAGGAGCCATAGACGAAGTTCCATCTTTGGACAAATCCGCCGCCCCAGGAAAACGTGTTGCCGGCGATCGTCGTTGTTTGTGTAGGCGCCGCTCCGGTGAGCAAAGAATCGCCCACCACGCGTCCCGCCAGGTCGGTACGTATCAGTCCCGCCAGCCTTACGCCGCCTTCCACATTCAGTTCGCCTGCTCCCTGTTCGTAGTTGCTGGCGCCGGCCAGAGGCCGCGACGTGTATTGCAGGATGCCCTTAACAAGGTTCGGGGTCAGACTCGGATTTCTCTGTATCAGTAGGGCCGCCGCACCTGCAACGGCCGGCGTGGCCATCGATGTCCCGCTCATGTACATCATTTTGTGGACGGCGGACCAGCTTACGTACGCATTAAGGCTGGGGTTGTCAGTCACAAGCTTGTTGCCCGGTGATAGACACTCAATTATCTTGTTGCCCGGAGCGACCAGATCGGGCTTGATCAGATTGTCGTATTGCCTTACCCCCAGAGAATCGGTGGTATATCCGCGCGTTGGACCTCGAGAGCTAAAGCTCGCAACAGTGTCATCGACGCGGCTGTCCGTGCCATAGGTGTTGGCTGCCCCAACGGTGATCGCGGATGGTTCTATGCCCGGGGAATGGATTGCGCCGAACACCTTGTTGCCTGCGAGGTCTTTGCCGGTATTGCCGGCTGCCACGCATACGACTATCCCCGCGTTGAATGCTCGCCGCACTGCCTGGCAAAGCGGATCGTTCACATACGAATCAACCGCCGTAGTGCCAAAGCTCATGTTAAGCACTCGAATGTTGTAAGCAGCCTTGTTGGCTATACACCAGTCAATCCCCGCGATCGCGTTAGACATCGAGCCGGCGCCCTGAGAATTCAGCACTCTTACATTGATGATCTTTGCCGCCGGTGCCACTCCGGTATACTTGCCGTTGGAAACGTGATCGTTTCCCGCCGCAATCGACGCCACGTGAGTACCGTGTCCGTAGGGATCGTCGGTCCTACCCTCACCCGTGAAGTCAACGCTCGCAACCACTCGGCCCGTATTAAATGAGTGATGCGCGGAGTAGACGCCCGAATCGAGTATTGCGATTCCAATGCCTGAGCCATTTATCGTCCCGGTTGAACTCGTGCCGTAGGCCCGCGCCAAAGAAGCTCCAGTGGTGACTTCCAGGTGACCTGTCACTTGTGTGTCTCGATCGAGAGAGATGTACTTGACGCCATCGTCGCTGGCGAGAGCACGGATCGCACCCGCGGACAGCTCCACTGCGGCAGTCCTCCCGCCGTCCAGGCTTCTGGTTATGATGCCTCCCAGTTTGCCGATCCTTGCCATCTGACTGCTTGCGGACTTTGCATTCGCCAGGCTGTCTGTCTGGATGATTACGCGGATCGGTTTATCACTCGCGTATCCGACGGCATCCTCCAGATCCGACGCCACTTTTCTCATAGGAACAATCGGTTGCGCTTTCGATTGAGCCATCGCGTTGCTTTCAAAGAGCCCATCCGTTGGCGCGCCGCTCAACGCGAAAGAGGCGGCCACTACGACTGCCGTTAGCACCTTGAAAACGTTTTTGGAGATTTTCATGGTTTTAGCTCCCGACTGCGGTTAATAGCTAATGAGCACTGAGTTCAACTTCTTCAGCTTTCGACTGCTCTGTGTCTCTACAACCTTGAAGAGAAAATGATTCCGGTCACAAATAACACTCCCGAGTCGAACCCTCGACAGACGTTCCAATAGTCAACAGCCGTGCCGGAAGGTCAAACACCCGAGCCCCGACGCTCCGTGGAGGCATATGAATGGTCAGGGGGTAGCTCATATCCAGAGGACTTCGGAGTTTGCATTTACTTGGCAAATCAAGACTTATGCAGGCTTGGGTCTTTGCCTTTGGCGGTCCCTTCACTTGCCGCCCGAAAGGGACCCGGACCAAGGAACACGACCGGTCACGTATAGCCCCCCGGCTTCGCGTCCGGTCAGCTTAATGGAAGGCGTTCGGTCTTATTGAATGAAGGCTCTTTTGAGGAATCAACGATGGGGGCCGCTGATCCAATAATTACTCTTTGCTTCGAATCGACGACTGATTACTATTTGGAGGAGTCATCCCAGCCCTCGCTCTGCAATTCAGTTCAGGACTTCAACGGCAGGCAGAATCCGGCTGAAGACCTCGACTGCCTCTGCCCCTCCAGCTTGGCTTCGGAGCGAAAAGTCGAACTTGATTGTTGGGACCGGGCGGCCGGGTGAGAGAATGTCTGCTGATCAAGAATACAGCGAAGATCAGGTAAGCGCTTATTACCTGGAGGTTGAGTGCTTGTTGGAGCGCGTGGAGATTTCGTCCACACACTATCAGGTCCTGGGGCTGGATAGTCTAGCTACTACCGGAGAGATAAGACTTGAATATCTGCGGGCGGCTGCATTGCTGAATCCTTCACAGTTCGGACTCAATCTGTCAATACCGGACGCCTCATTGCTCAGGGTTGATCAGGCGTTCGAAAGAATTTCCCAGGCATTCGCGGTCCTCGTGAACTCCAATAGAAGAAACCAATACGATGAATTGCTAAGTCAAGATTGGACCGCGGCGCGGCCGGTGATCAAATCCGGATCGGCTTTATCAGACATTCTGGCCGACCCTCCGCCGGTTACGGCTCCGGCGGAACACAGCGCACTCAACACCAACGACACCCAGACTCAACAGCGAGTCTTCACAAAACCAGACGGCGGCGCGGCGGAAACCGATCGGCGCAAGTGTGAGCGATTCAGACTCTCGATACCTGTCCTCGTGACCGGTTACGAGCAAGGAAAGGGCAAGTGGAAGGAGTTCACGCAGACAATCGATATCAGCAAAATGGGAGTCCTGCTCAAGATTGCGACGCGAGTGCGCGTTGGAAGAGTGCTCTATCTTACGATGCCCATGCCTTCGGAGTTACGGACTCACTCCCACGACCAACCGCGATACGGCGTGTACGCTCTGGTGCGGCGAATCGAGCCTACCAGGAATGGACGCCGGGGCGTCGGGCTCGAGTTGTTGGGTGAGGACCCTCCGGCGGGTTACTTAGAGAAGCCCTCGGACATATTTGATCCAAAGAGGTGGGACGCCGTTCAACGCAGGCGGTTCCCTCGCGAGGAAAGAGTCGAGGAGATCACTATCGACTACCTGTCTCAAACAATGGAACTACTGGGACAGGAGGAGACGTTTTCGGAAAACGTAAGTTCGACCGGTATTAGAGTAATGATCGAAGCCGCCCCAGACGACTTCGAGTTTGTCAGAGTGCGCTGTTCCAAGCGTGGCTTTGATAGTCTGGCAGCCGTTTCCAACCAGTACGTCGGAGATGATGGAGTCGGTCGATTGTGTTTGCGCCTTCTCGATAGGAAGTGGCCCGTCTAGGCACATCGGTTGGCCCTGCGTCCTCACTTCAGGAGTGAATTCTGCCACGGTCTGCTTGACCAGCTTACATCAAGCTGACCGAAATGCTTCCTTCAAGTATGTAATGTCGATCCGGATTCTTTTATGCGTGCCGCGTTTTTCCCCGGAAAAATAACCTTCTCTCAGGAGATCGCATCCACTTGCTAACTCATTACTTAAGCTCTGGTTATCTCCAGTTTCCGGTTGCGCTCCACTTACTTGAACGAGGGAAACAGACCGCGGATGCCGATAGATAAACGATATGTTCTCTTTTGGCACGCTCATTGACTGTTGTTTGCCGAATACCAGGATAGCTTCCAAATGAGCAACGCATTGCCGGTGGACACCGAGAGAATCGCCGCGCCCTACATGAAAATTGTGGCAGCGACCGGTGCTGCCATAAGCCTATTCGCTGTTTATCACTTACCGATCACAAGGATCGGTCTGCCTTTTCTGCTCTTGGCGGCAGTGACACTAGGTGTCGGATCCAGGATTCGCGTTAGCTTTTTTCGTTTCGACTCCTGCATTTCGATCTCAGATATCTTCATTTTTCTTACGCTCCTGTTGTTCGATGGAGAGGCGGCTATTGTTGTCGCGGCGCTGGAGGGTTTTTTCTCGTCGCTGCGCATTACCAAGAAACCGCTCACGATGGCGTTCAACTCCGGCGGCATGGCGTGGTCAACTTTTCTAAACGTGTTGGTGCTTCGCTTCTGCTTCGGATCGATAGTTGGTCCACATCAAGTTTTTTCTTCCAGACTCATTGTAATGACCTGCACAATGGCCTTTGTTCAATACGCCACCAATTCGGGGATTGTCGCTGTCGCGGCGGCCCTAAGAGCAAATCAGCCCATCTGGGTCACATACAAAGAGAACTTCGTTTGGACCTCACTCACCTATTTTGCCGGAGCTTCAGCGGCCACAATCATCGTCAGGCTGATAAGCGCCGTCGGTTTCTATGCCTTCATAGCCACGTTGCCGATCGTCGGAATCCTCTACCTCACATATGTAACTTATCTCAAGAATGTCGCGGCTTCGGCGTCACAGGCTGAACAAGCCGAACGCCATCTTGCTGAGATGCAGGAAAGCGAAGGGCGATTCCGAAGCGCCTTTGACCTGGCCCCAATTGGAATGGGACTGGTTTCACCTGAGGGACGCTGGCTGCAGGTCAATCAATCGTTGTGTCAGATCGTCGGGTACCCGGAAGAGGAACTCCTGCGGATGAAGTACCAGACGATCACCCATCCGGAAGATCTTACTGGTTTCGCGTACAACATAAGCGAGGTCGTTGACGGCAAGACTCTCACTCACCAGATGGAGAAGCGATACCGCCACAAACTGGGCCACAATGTCTGGGTCTTAGTCGGGGTCTCGCTCATTCGCGACTCAGAAAGTAACTCGTCGCATCTTATCTTTCAGATTCAGGACATCACCGATCGCAAGAACGCAGAGGAACAACTCGTGCACGAGGCTTTCCACGATGCCCTGACCGGATTGCCTAACCGAGCATGGTTTATGGAACAGCTTGGTAGGTCTCTGGACCAGGTCAAGCAGGACAAGGATCGTCTGTTTGCCGTGCTGTTCCTCGACCTTGATCGCTTCAAGACCATCAACGACAGCATAGGCCACATGGTTGGAGACCAGTTGTTGATCGGGATCGCCGAGAGACTTCGGCATTGCCTGCGCCCTGGAGACAGGATAGCCAGACTCGGCGGCGACGAGTTTACGATACTACTCAACGGTATCAGGGACGCCAGTTGGGCCATCGACGTCGCCGAGAAGATCCAGAGACACGTCTCGCAGCCGTTCAACCTTGGCGGTTATGAGGCCTGCACTTCCGCGAGCATCGGCATAGCATTTTCCAACGCCGACTATGATCGACCGGAGGACTTCCTGCGCGACGCGGACACGGCTATGTATCAGGCCAAGTTCCTCGGCAAGGCCCGTCACGTAGTCTTCGACAAAGGCATGCACGTCGATGCGATGAATCTCCTGCAGTTGGAGACTGACCTGCGCAGGGCGATCGATCGCCAGGAATTCCTGATCGGATACCAGCCTATTGTCTCACTGGAAACCGGTAGACTCAGCGGATTCGAAGCCCTTGTCCGCTGGCAGCACCCGGATCGCGGATTGATCCCCCCAAATGATTTCATTGCAGTCGCTGAAGAGACAGGTTTCATAGTTCCAATCGGTCAATGGGTACTACTTGAAGCGTGCAGCCAAATGCGACTCTGGCAGAAGAGGTTCTCATCGGCCGAACCCTTGTATGTCAGCGTCAACCTTTCCGGCAAACAGTTCACCCATTCGAATCTGGTTCATCAGATAAGCCGGGTACTCAATGTTACCGGGCTCGAATCGCATTCGCTGAAGCTGGAAATTACCGAGAGAATAGTGATGGAGAATATCGAAGGAGCGACTGGGATACTCGAGCAGTTGCGTGCCCTCGGGGTCGAACTCAGCATCGATGATTTTGGGACAGGGTACTCATCACTTAGCTATCTGCACCGCCTGCCCATCGACACCTTGAAAATAGATCGCTCCTTCATCAGCTGCATGGGCGACAACAACGAGAACAGAGAGATTGTACGAACGATAATATTGCTGGCCCAAAACCTGAAAATGGGCGTCGTCGCCGAGGGGATCGAAACCGAGGAACAGCTTGCGCAACTACGCGAGCTTAACTGTCAGGACGGCCAGGGTTACTTATTCTCCAGA
The DNA here is from genome assembly GCA_963737945.1 of Blastocatellia bacterium. Lineage (GTDB taxonomy): Bacteria > Acidobacteriota > Blastocatellia > UBA7656 > UBA7656 > Onstottus_A. The sequence goes on from CAVTUR010000010.1 coordinate 214,061, forward strand.
CCGCTCAGCGCAGAAGCAGCAGGCAGTTTCATTGAACAGATCTCTCAACTCCAAATACCCACCACCTCGGCCATCGAGTTGCGCAGCGAAGATGCTTTTGCGCCTATCGCAAGTCCCTACTCGATGTAGTTGCCACTCCTGACTTGTGGCGCGCCGCGAAAGCCGGGAAACGAGCGCGTGAAGCCACCTCACCCGCAACGTGAAGGTTGCGCTTCGTCACTTTATTACTACATTGATCAGTTTTCTTGGGATGACGATGATCCTTGCGACATCGCGGCCCTCGATTGCAGCTTTCACTTTGTCATCCGCAAGCGCGGCCTCGCGCAGCCAGTCATCGCTCGCGTCTGCGCTTGCGAAAACGCGGCCCCGCAGCTTGCCGTTGACCTGGACCGCAACTTCGATCTCTTCGTCACGAGCGAGTTCGGCGCTGAATTCCGGCCATCGCGCCTGCGCCAGGCTCTCGGAATGGCCAAAACTCTCCCACAGCTCCTCGCTGATGTGAGGACCAAACGGCGCCAGCATCCGAATCAATGCGTTGAATGCTTCACGCGCTACCTGGGCATCTGAGTCGCTCGCATCGCCAATCTTTTCGACCGCCTGGTCGAACGCGTAGATCTCGTTGGTCAGTTCCATCAACGACGAGATGCAGGTGTTCAAGTGAAGCCGTTCCTCGAAGTTTTCGGTTATCGATCGTACTATCTGATGCACGCGGCGACGGAGCCTTCGCTGATGGTCTTGAAGATCACCCTGGGTAATCAATCCCTCGCTCGCTCCAACAATCCTGCCCTGCCACTTGTGAGCTATTCGCCAGACTCGCTGCAGGTATCGTGAAGTGCCTTCGAATCCGGTATCCGACCACTCCTTATCCTTCTCGGGTGGACCGGCAAAGAGCACGAACAAGCGCAGCGCATCCGCGCCGTGAATGTTGATCATCTCGACAGGATCGACGGCGTTCTTTTTGGACTTCGACATCTTTTCGACGCGGCCGGTGACTACTTCCCTTCCGCAGATCGCGCAAGTCCTCTCGCCGGTCACTTGCTCGGGAAACAACCACTCGTGCTCGGGGCAGAAGTATGTTTCCTTATTGATCATCCCCTGGGTGAGCAGCCGCATAACCGGCTCATCCAAGGTCACAAGCCCCAGATCGCGCATCACCTTCGTCCAGTAACGTGTATAGATCAGGTGCATCACTGCGTGCTCGATGCCGCCGATGTATTGATCGACCGGCAGCCAGTAGCCAACCTTCTCGGGATCGAATGGCTGACGGTCGTTGTGCGGATCGCAGTAGCGAAAGTAATACCAGTTCGAGTCAACAAAGGTGTCCATCGTGTCGGTGTCGCGCTTCGCCTCGCCGCCACATTTCGGGCAACTCACGTCGACGTAGTCAGGCACGTGGTCGAGCGGCGAGCCGCCGGTGACGTTCAAGTTCACTCCCTTTGGCAACACAACCGGCAACTGATCGTCGGGCACCGGCACGATGCCGCACTTCTCGCAGTGAATCATCGGAACCGGTGTGCCCCAGTAGCGCTGCCGGGAGATGCCCCAGTCGCGCAGCTTATAAGTGATCGCCGAACGCCCAAACTGGTGAGTCTCAGCGTAGGCGGTCATCAGCCTGTTTGCTTCTTCTGAAGACAAGCCGCTCCACTCCCCCGTGTTCACCGTGGTACTCCAGGATTCATCCGGGAATTCCATTTCTTCCGCTGGAATCTCGGCACCGTCTGCAGCCAGCTTGATCTGGCGAAACGGCAGCTGGTACTTGCGCGAGAACTCGAAGTCTCGGCTATCACCGGCCGGCACCGACATGAGCGCCCCGGTTCCGTATTCGGCCAGCACAAAGTTCGCGATCCATATCGGCAGGCGTTCCTCGTTGAACGGGTTTATCGCATACCCGCCGGTGAAGATGCCGTGCTTTTCCAGTTCGTCAACTCGCGAGCTTCGTTGTTCCTGCTTAAGCGTCTCGGCGAATGCCAATACCTCTTCTCGCTGTGGCTTGCCCTCGAGGATCTTCGAGACAAGCGGATGCCCGGGCGCCAGTATGATCGCGTTCGCGCCGAATATCGTGTCGATGCGAGTAGTAAACACCGACACCGAATTGTCGGAGTCCGCAATCTGGAACCGAACCTCTGCGCCGCGACTCCTGCCAATCCAGTTGCGCTGCATGGAGATCACGCGCTCGGGCCAGCCGCCTTCCAGTTGATCGAGACCATCGAGCAACTGATCGGCGTAATCCGTGATTCGCGCAAACCACTGCATCAACTGTTTCTGAGTGACCGGAGTATCGCATCGCCAGCAGACGCCGCCCGAGGCCTGTTCGTTGGACAGCGAGATATTCTCCTTCGGACACCAGTTGACCGGAGCGAGCTTGCGATAGAGCATCCCCCGCTCCCACATTCGAATAAAGAACCACTGGTTCCACTTGTAGTACTCGGGGTCGCAGGTGGCGACCTCGCGCGACCAGTCGTAGCTGATCCCCATTCGCAGAAGTTGATCTTTCATCGTCGCGATCGCGTTCCGCGTAAACTCCTCCGGATCAGTTCCGTCTTTGATGGCGGCCGTCTCAGCAGGCTGGCCAAAGGCATCCCAGCCGAAGGGGTGAAGCACGTTGAAGCCGCGCATCCGCTTGAACCACGCCAGAGCATCGCCGATGGAGTAATTGCTGACGTGGCCGATGTGCGCGCGGCCCGAGGTGTAGGCGAGCATTTCGAGGCAATAGAACTTTGGCTTTGAGGGGTCTTCGGTGACCTCAAAGGTCTTCTCATCGGCCCAGCGCTTCTGCCATTTTTGTTCGATCTCTTGTGGGAAGTATTTTTCTTTCATTAGTCGTTCACGACATCGCCAGTTTAGAATCCACGCAAACCGTGGTACCGGGCAACTATATTCATGCAGAGCGTCTCTGCCTTCTGAGTATCCGGCTTTGGCGGAAGGGAGCTTCTTACATACGCTTCTTCTGCCAGTTTGAATAGCCTCTCCGACTCATCCTTAACTCGCTCGATGGTCCACTCGCCGCGTTTGATCGATAACAGCTGCTCGGAATCAGCTCTTTCAACGTGCAGGTCACCCTCGACCAGGAACTCAATGCCCATCCGCAGCAGCCGGATCAGGTGCGCGGCGTTCTTCGCATCGTACCCGACCTTCCGAACCAGTTCCTTGCGTTTGGCCCCCATGTACCCGCCAGAGAAATACTTCCTCTTCATGCTCGAAAACTGGTCGATCAAAGCGCCGAGCGTCTGCCCGTCGAACGGGCCGCCGTCTACGATCGAGTCGCGCTCGGTTTGATTCGCATTCAACTGGTTCACGTCGATTCCGCGCTCTCCGAGTTCGCTCTCGAGCGCCGCCATCTCATTCTGAGCCTCCTGGTTGAAATGGGTCATGCGTTTGAACTGAGCGTACGCATACCCATTGAACGAGTGGTATGCCTGCTTGGTCACAAACAATGATCTGCTCTCGCGAAGGAGATGACCCAATTCGTGCTCGAAGATCAAATGCCGCTCAGGCAGCCACAGTAAGCTGAGCACGTTGGGATTGCACTTGAGCAGAAGGCCGATAAACTTCCGGACCTCGTAACTGACAGCATCCCATTCGTCGATAAACTTCTCTTTCACCTCGTCGCGGCCGAACCCCAGGTAATGCTCGGCCGGCGCAACGTAAACGCCCATCAAGTCCTTATCGTCGATGCTGTTCGGATCATTCTGCGGCACATACATATTGTGAGCGATAGAGCCTCTATAACCGAGCAGAATCAGATCGTCAGGTAAGAGTTCCGATACCTTTTCCCGTGGTAAGTTCTTTAGTTTGATTTGTGTTCCGTTTCTCAGCACGCTAAATACCTTAACCTCTCAACGTTCCACTCGTAGCCTCGCTCTTTATCAACAGGAGTTTCTAAGATAAATGGTACGCATCTGAACTTCAAGTTATGCGTCAGACGGCGAAACGCGTCCGCGCCGATGTGCCCGAGCCCGATGTGCTGGTGCCGATCCACGCGCGAGTTCAGCGGCCCTTTCGAGTCGTTGCAGTGGATTAGTTTGATTCGATCAAAGCCAATTGACAGATCAATTGCCCGCATTGTCGATCGCAAACCTATCCCGGTCGAGATGTCATACCCGGACGCGAATGTGTGCGCGGTGTCCAGACACACGTCGACCGGCAATTCATCGAGCCCCGAAAGGAGGGCCCCCATCTGTTTGAAGTCGCAGCCAATCGATGAGCCTTGTCCGGCCGTGTTCTCCAGCAAGATGGTTAGCGCGTTGGTCTGGCCCGCACCGTCTGCGCTACGCGGCGCGCCTCTCAACGTCAGGCCCCGAGCACACTCGCGCACCGACTCAATCGCCGTGGCGATTCCCACGCCAGCGCCACCAGAGCCGGCGCTGCCCGGATGGACGACCAGGTATTCCGCTCCCAGATCAAGACTGCGTTTGATCTCCTGTCGAAAGGCTTCTCGCGAACGCGCGAGCAGCACCGGATCGGACGTCGCGAGATTGATCAAATACGCCGAATGAACCGCAAGCGGCCATAGCCCAGCCTTCTCGCGAGCCTCTCTGAAGTCTCGAACCGCATGGCGGTCGAGCGGTCGTGCAAGCCATCCCCTCGGGTTCCGAGCGAAGATCTGAAGGCAATTACCACCCTTTTCAACAGTCGATTTGACGGCCGCCAACAGGCCGCCCGCTATCGAAGCGTGAATCCCGATTCGTGGAATCGTATCCTTAGTCATCCACGCACAATTTCAACACAAAGCCACAAGCTCACAAAGGCGAGCGGAGCATACCTCTGAAAATATTCCTGGCGTCTCTTTTGCCGTCTCTTGACGCGCATGGCGAAGCTGCTGTAGACACACGATGTCTGCAGAAGCGAACCAATGAAACTACAGCTCACCACACTAGCGACTGCGGTCTTGCTCTCAGGATTCGTCTGCGGGCAAAACGCGCCAGGCCTGGGCCCAGGGCGAAAATACACGAGCATCGAGCGCGTCAAAATCGAACACCTCAGTGCCGTTCACGCCGATCGTGCTCGCTTCGCAAGCGAGCGCAAACCAGTCTCTCTTCAAACCGGCTACAACGACTATCGAGCCGTGCTGCACGCTCATGCCGAAGACGCAACACACACTGGCGGCACGCGGCCTGAACTCCTGGCAGGAGCTCGGCAAGCCGGCGTTCAGATTGTGATGCTCACAGATCACGTCAGACCCGAGCGCGATTTCATCAATGATAGTTGGCGCGGACTCCACGAGGGCGTGCTGTTTATCCCGGGTTCAGAGGATCGCGGCTTTCTCTCGTTCCCGATGAAGTCAGTCAAGGGGATAGAAGCAGCTTCGCGTGAGCAGTACATCGCGATGATTCGAAGCGGCGGGGGAAATATCTTTCTGTCTCACGTTGAGGAGCGGCCGGACTGGCCGACTGATCAACTCGACGGGCTCGAGATCTACAATCACCATACCGACGTGAAGAACGAGGGCGCGTTTCTGCTGTGGCTACAGGGCACGCTGACCGATCCGGTGCGTCTGCCAGAGCTGGTTGCAGAGCTCAACGAATACCCGGAGGAAGTCTTCGGCGCGCAGCAAGACTATCTGACCGACATCATAGCCAAGTGGGATCACGATTCTCAGCAACACCGGTTGACCGGAGTCGCCGCCAATGATTGCCATCACAACCAGGTGTTTACTGTTACCGCGATCGACGAGAGCACCGTCGAAGTCGGTTACATCACCAGCAAGCCGACGACGACTCGAATCACGGCAGATAAGATCCCGGGCATTGCTGCTCTTGTAAGAGGCAAGAAGCCGGGCGAGTTGATCGCGCGTCTTGACTTCGATCCCTACGAGCGCAGCTTGCGATATGTCGCGACTCACATCCTGGCTCACGAACTGACCGAACCCGCGGTTCGCGAAGCGCTCAAGACCGGACACGCTTATGTTGCGCACGACTGGTTGTGCGATTCAACTGGCTTTGCGTTCGTGGTTCGGACCGGCGGAAAGAGCGGCTCGATCATGGGGGACGAAGTTAAGCTCGGGAACCAATTGACGCTGAGCGCTGCGACACCTATCAAATGCATTATGAAGCTGATCCGCAACGGCGAGGCTCTTCAAACTGCAAACACGAACACGCTGGACTTCGACGTCAAGACTCCTGGCGTGTATCGCATCGAAGCGTGGCTCGAGCTGGACGGCGAGCAACGCCCGTGGATCTATTCGAACCCGATCTACGTCCGATGAGGTAGTCGAAGACTGGCGTCCGCCGATGAAGGCCTGCGCTTTGATACAAAGCGATACGAGGTATAATTCGACCAGCAAGAGCGCAGGCAGGAAGGGATCTTATGAGTGCATATACATCGGATTACCTGGAAGCAATTGAACACCCACCGCCTGACGTTGTAGTCGAGATTCCATCGAGCAAAGCAAGACGGAGGGACAATCCCAAGCACTGGCGGCCCTTCGAAACTGGGTCCGCACGAAGGTGCGCGCGTGAACGAATAACGCCGATGAAAGTCGATCCCGTCAAACTCGAAATCTTCAAATCCCTTTACTCCTCCGTAGCCGAAGAGATGGGCGTGAGCCTTCGCCGGTCGGCTTTCTCTCCGAACATCAAAGAGCGAAGGGACTACTCCTGCGCGGTCTTTAACCACGACGGCGTTTTGATCGCTCAGGGCGATCATATGCCGGTGCATCTGGGCTCGATGCCGATGTCGGTCCACGCTGCGCTCGAAACAGTCAAACTCGGGCCCGGCGACATCGTCGTGCTCAACGATCCTTACGCCGGCGGAACTCACCTCCCGGATGTAACGATGGTCGCCGCGGTCTATGGGGGTTGGGGATTGGGGGATAGGGGTTGGGCGAAAAACAAGCGCCAATCCCTAGCACCCAACCCCCAACCTCTGTTTTACGTTGCCAACCGCGCTCACCACGCGGATATTGGAGGCGCCACCCCAGGTTCAATGGGTCGGGCCGATGAGATCTATCAGGAAGGTTTGAGGATTCCTCCCGTGCGATTAATGATTGGCGGCCAGGTCAACGATGACGTTATGCGATTGATCTCGGCCAACGTCCGAATCCCGGAAGAGCGCGAAGGCGATCTGACCGCGCAACTCGGCGCGATTGCCACCGGACGGCGGCGGCTGCTCGAGATAGTAGGACGGTATGGATTCAAAGAGGCGGATCTCTACGCCACTCATCTTGTCAACTACACTGCCGAGATGATGCGTCGGGTGATTCGCGATTTGCCCGACGGTGTCTACGAGGCCGAAGACTTTCTGGACGACGACGGGTACTCGGATGATCCGGTTCGAATAGCAGTGCGCGTCGAGATTAAGGGTGACCACGCTGAAGTCGACTTCACCGGCAGTTCGCCTCAGGTTCGCGGCCCGGTGAACGCCGTCGAAGCAATCACGGTCTCGGCAGTCTATTACGTCTTTCGGTGTTTGATCCGTACGAGCGTTCCGGCTAGCTGGGGAATCCTGCAGCCGATCAAAGTCACTGCTCCGCTGGGAACCGTCGTCAACGCCCGCCCGCCCGCGGCGGTCGCGGGTGGAAATGTCGAAACGTCTCAGCGAATCGTAGATACGGTATTGCTCGCTCTTTCCAAGGCCGGCGCGCCCGTGCCCGCTGCAAGCCAGGGGACGATGAACAACCTCACGATCGGCGGCACAGACTGGCGCACGGGCAAGCAGTTCGCTTATTACGAAACCGTTGCGGGCGGTCTGGGCGCGCGGCCGGGACTCGATGGCATCGACGGCATTCACACCCACATGACCAACTCGCTGAACACGCCGGCGGAGGCCATGGAATATGCTTACCCGATGCGAGTTCGACGCTACTCGATACGCCGTGAAAGTGGCGGGGGAGGCAAGTTTCGAGGCGGCGACGGAATCGTGCGGGAGGTCGAACTGTTAACCGACGCACAGGTGACGATTCTGTCCGATCGACGAAAGATCCCGCCCTACGGTCTGAACGGTGGTAAGCCGGGGGCGGCTGGGCCGAACCGTGCTGATCAGCGCGAACTCCGAGCGAGTACTTGCTGGAAAAGATTCCGTTCACGCAAACGCAGGCGATCGCATTCGAATCGAGACTCCAGGCGGTGGCGGCTGGGGCAAGGAGCGTAGACGGAGAAAGGGCAAGGCTAAACACGATAGAGCCGGATCGATCGCCCCTCGCCATTTCGAGAATGATTTCAATCCTTTCTCGGACGCTTCTGCGAGCAAGATTACGGTCGTCATACTTGAACAGGATCCGATCGTAATTAGTGTACGCGTGCCGCGCATGAGCTTGAACTGCAAGGAAGACGGCGTTTGGTTCAAAGGACTTAGCGGCGGCAGATCGACCGACGCGCCCGCTGTACTTCAAACAAGCGTGCTCTGCAATTTGATATCCGCGCCGGTTGGAGCGTTAGGAAACTGTTCGCGAATGGCTCGAGCGAATGCTTCCACATATTGCGGTCGAGACTCTCGCGGCGCGCAGCTTCTCGTTCGCGCTGATTGGCGCGCTCATCGGAGTCGGCTTCGGACTCGGCCATCGCGCGCTCGATGGCTTCTGACTCGGCGAGGATTCCCTGGCGCTCATTCCGCTTGCGGGCGCGTGACCACTGAACCACGACGGCCCAGAGTTTCGAGTATTTTGTTGATCTCCGCGTGATTGCCGTCGTCTCCGCGCGGAAGAAACTCGAGATGATCGAGATCCGCGCACTCCAAGCACAGCACACCCTTCTCGCGTTGAAGTCGTATAAAATTGCCCTTAAACAGCTCCCTTCCACACTCGCCGCAGGTCGAGGAGGTACGATGCTGTATGAACACGATCAAATCCTCGCGCTTTTCGCCGCCGGCCATGCCCGCATTCTGCGCCAGCCCGACGAGGTTTTCAACACCACTTGTCGACCGTAATAGCGAAGTCAATATCAGTTGCTTGTCACCATCTGAGGGCCGCTGATAAGATCCCTCGCGATGGCCGAAGAAATCCGAGAGCGGCTCGTGCGGGTTCGTGAACAGATCGCTCGAGCGGCCGAACGCGCCGGCCGACGCACAGAGGATGTTACCCTCATCGCCGTCTCCAAAACATTCGATTCAGCTACGGTGCAGCAGGCTGTCGACGCTGGCGCGCGGGACCTCGGCGAGAACCGCGTGCAGGAAGCCGCCGGTAAAGTCGCTGCGGTCAAAGGTAAACTTCGATGGCATTTGATCGGCCATCTCAGTCGAACAAGGCTCGGCAGGCAGTCGAAGCCTTTGACGTGATTCATACGATCGACAGCAGCGAGTTGGCCGAGCGGCTGAATCGAATCGCCGGCGACATCGGACGACGACCGGAGGTGCTGGTTCAGGTCGACCTCGCGCACGAGGCCACTAAATCGGGCGCTGATGAAAGCGAGTTGCCGGCGATCATTGACGCTTTGGACTCCGCGCACAATCTGGAGTTTCGAGGTCTGATGACGCTGCCGCCGTTTTTTGATTCGCCCGAACAGACGCGCCCTTATTTTCGAAGACTGCGCGAAATCCTCGAAGGCTTGAATCGCGCGAGGGGGCTTGAGCAAAAGCTGTCCGAGTTGTCGATGGGGATGAGCCACGACTTTGACGTCGCTATAGAAGAAGGCGCAACGATGGTGCGAGTCGGCACGGCGATTTTTGGGTCACGTGGTAACCATCGAGTAAGCAGAAGGCCGAAGTATGCAGACGGCAGAATGGTTGCTGCGGGAAGAAATAGTAGCTTGCCGCGGGCAGAGAATTGCCTTCTGCGCTCTGTTCTGGCCGCTGAGGAGTGAGATTGACTCTATTCGTATTGGTGTTGTACGCGATGGAGCTGGTTATCCGCTGGGGAGCGATAGGTGTCGCCGCTCTTTTGTTCCTGCGGGTGTTGCTGACATGGCCGGGCGCGAATCCGTTCGGGCGTATTCCCTATCATCTGACGCGGATCACCGAGCCGCTGGTTCGTCCGGTAAGGTCTCAATTCGGCGGAGGCCGTTATCTGCGATATGATCTGATCCCACTCGTCATGGGGGTGCTGATTCTGGTAACCGGCTTGTTTATTGCGACATGCTCGGGCAGCTGAGCGCCATCATTACCGCCATCGTTCGAAACATGCTGGTCGGGCGCGATTGCGTCGGCTGCGATGATGGGTGAACTGATAAGGCTCATCGGTCTCCTTTACGTGGTCGCAATCTTCCTGAGGTTCTTCTTGCCGTTCTTTGGTGTCGGCTATAGAAACAGGTTCTTTCATTTCCTGTTTGCGATAACCGAGCCCTTGCTCAAGCCGCTTCGCCGATTCTTCGTCGCGGGCTTGTTTGACTTTTCACCGATAGTGGCGATGTTCATCATCCAGATTCTCACCGGCTTCCTGGCGGAAATGGTGAGCCGATAGGCTGCGAGACGTGCTCGATGTCAACGAGAAAGACGGCGCGGTGACAATCAAGGTAAGAGTTCAGCCGCGAGCGCCGCGAACCGAAATAGCCGGCGAGCACGCGGGCGCGATCAAGGTGAGGGTCGCTGCGCCTCCAGTAGACGGCAAAGCTAACGAGGAATGCAGGCGTTACCTTGCAAAGCTGCTCAAGGTGAGCGCAACATCGGTTGAAATCATTTCCGGAGGGTCATCGCGCGACAAAGTAATACGCATTTACAACATCAGCGCCAGGCGCGTTCTTGAGGCGCTAGGGAGGTAGATCCAATGTCAGGACATTCAAAGTGGCACTCAATAAAGCACAAGAAGGGGGCGACTGACGCCAAGCGCGGCAAGGCGTTCTCGAAGCTGATCAAGGAACTAACCGTTGCTGCCCGCGGCGGCGGCGACCCTTTTGGCAATCCCAGGCTACGGAAAGCGATGGACGACGCCAAGGGCCTCAATATGCCAAAGGACACCATGATGAACGCGATCAAACGCGGCACGGGTGAGATTGCCGGCGCGGCCATCGAAGACATCACTTATGAAGGCTACGGGCCCGGAGGCGTCGCGGTATTTGTCGAGTGCCAGACCGACAATCGCGTCCGGACGGTCGCCGAGGTCCGTCACATTTTCTCGAAGCACGGGGGCAACCTTGGCGAGTCTGGCTCGGTCGGGTGGATGTTTCAGAAAAAGGGCGCGATCATCGTCGACAAAAGTGTCGCCGACGAAGAGAAAATGATGGAGCTTGCTCTGGAGGCGGGCGCCGAAGATGTTGCCGGCGACGAAGAAACCTGGGAAGTGATTACCTCGCCCGAGGACTTCAACGCGGTGCTGGACGCAGTCAAGGCCGCGGGTTTCGAGCCGCTCTCATCGGATGTCACCATGCGTCCGACCAACTCGGTGCAAGTAACCGGTTCGGTGGCCCAACAGGTCCTTCGTCTGATGGAGGCGCTCGAAGATAACGACGATGTTTCCAATGTGGCAGCCAACTTCGACATACCAGCCGAAGAGATGGAGGCAGCGCGTTGACGGCAGGTTTCCCTAACGAACTCGAGTCACAACGCTCGATCGGGACAAAGGGAACTCTCCTGCGCGTAATTGGGGTTGATCCTGGGAGCCACACCACGGGCTATGGAGTCATTGAGAGTGATGGCCGGCGCTACAAGCTGATTGAATATGCTGGCATACGAGCGCCTTCGGGGTTGGCATTCGCCGAACGTCTACTGGTCATCAGCAAGAAACTGGAAGAAGTCATTGAACGGCTGACGCCTCAGGCATGTGCAGTAGAAGAAGCGTTCTTCGCAGTCAACGTAAAGAGCGCGCTCAAACTCTGCCATTGCGAGGCGTGGTGTTGCTGGCCGCCGCTCGCGCTGGTGTTGAAGTGTTTGAGTATTCACCGCTGGAGATAAAGTCCGCTCTTGTGGGTTATGGCGGCCGAAAAGGAACAGGTGCAAGAAATGGTCCGGCTGCTCCTTAGGTTAAAAGAAGCACCCCCGACCACTTGACGCGTCCGATGCGCTCGCAACCGCAATCTGTCACGCGAACACAGCCGTCACGCTACAAAGGATGATGGTAAACGGGTGACCAACGGCAAACGGCCTCGTCACCACACGCGTTCAGTCGTACTCTTCATTAACATGTTCTCGATAATCCTCTATTATTCTCCATTGTAGTCTGCTTCGCTTAGATCGTCCTTGACAAGATGTTTTAATTACACATATAATCATCCGTAGATTTGGCGGCCCAATTTCCTGCCGCCACCGGGGCGCCAGTTTTCTGCCGCCAGATTGAGCTTAGTCTGAGGAGAATCAATATGGCAAAGAAGGTTTTTTCAAACGATCGTGATTGCGTCATGTTCTTTCTTGGAAGCTGGCTTGGCACGCCGAGGGTGAGTAGCAACGCCTACGCATTCGTAGCGCCGGTCGGTGGACAGATTGAAATCGAATGCGGCAACACAACATGGAACTTCTATTGTGCCGGCCAACCAGGATGCGACTGTATTCAAATTGACAGCGGGTCTACCGGTTGCGGTGACAGCGCATCAGGTAGCTGTTGCAAAACATGCTTCCGTTAGCATCCGGAGATCTTCGAGGTGAATAAATGAAAACCAAAGTAACCTACTTTCTTGTTGTGCTTATGGCTGGGCTTTCTTTCGCGCTAGGGTCACTGTTCGGCACGCGAGGCGGCTCAGCTCAAGTTCAGCAGCAACGCTCAGAGGAGCAAGTTCAGCGGCCTGGGGACTCTATAGAGCAACAGGTGATTATGTCGCCAGCCAAGTCAGGTCTTGGAGTGATAGGGAACATGGCGTTTGTCGTCCGAAGGGTGGAACCCGATAGCCCAGCCGAACGGCTTGGCTTGCAAAGAGGCGACCTAATAACCGAATGGAATGGGAAGCAAATAATCTCGATCAGAGACTTTCTAATGATTGGCTAGTTGGAGCCGGGTCAGCCGATTGAGATTGAGTTCGCCAGGGCTAATTCTGCTACAGGCAAGCACGAAGCCTTTAAGGGGAAGACCCTGCTCGCTCCGGTAAAGTACGACTCTCCGTCTAAGTAAGAACTCTATCGAATGAGTCCGGGACAGGTGAGTGCGTACGGAGACTGAATAGACGGAATTGATGGCCCGGATTCAGCGGTGTATTTCTCCCTTGATTTCGGGCTACCGACAATCATCTCGAGCGATCTAGCTAGTTGGCACCCGAGTGGAAGAGCCCCAGCGATCCCAAATGAACGGTCACCCAAATCTTCTGCTTTACCTATCGAGAATACAACCCGCGTTTTCCACTTGTCAGAAAACTCCTGTTGAGCCGAGAGCAGCCAAGTAGTAAGATGACTCTGTCAGGATTGAACTGGCTGAGTTCGATAACCGACTAGCGAGCCTGACGGACCCCTAATAGGTAGAGCGCCCTCCTTTGGTGGATTGAAGTAATGACGGACCTCTACGGAATTCTTGGACTCACACCTCGCGCAACCGATCCCGACATCAAGTCGGCTTACCGAAGGCTCGCGCGCAAGTATCATCCGGATGTTTCCGCTTCTCCCGATTCCGCCGCGCGATTCGTGCGCATCAACCGGGCGTATCAGGTGCTGAGCGATCCACACCGGCGTGAGGCCTACGATAGCGGTCAGTATAACGACGCTCAGCGAACCTTCTACGCGTCCCGCCAGGCTGAAGTCGTGGCGATGCAGCGACATTTTGACCGCATAGTCGACGAGTGGCTGGCGCACGAGCGGCAGGAAACGGCAGCGCGTTCGCACGCGGTCTTGATTGTCGTTCCTCTCTTTCTATCCGCGTTCTACGTGATGGTTTCAAAACCGACGCTCATCGAGCAGTCGCGGCTGATTGGCAGAGTGATAATTCTCGCATTAGCGATCTATGGGCTGGTCTATCTTGTGAAGAATCTCGGGGTCGTTCTTTCGCGGTACACCTATCACATCCCCGACCACATGACTTCGGTGTTTCGCGAACCGGAACTGCCAGAGGACAAGTCGATCAGCCGGAGAGCCGGTTTGTTCTTCCTGGTGTGCGGGTATCTGGTCTCGATCGGGCTGGGCTATGTTGTCAGCAAGTTCGTTCCGGGAAGCTACGGCGCCGCGGTAAGCTTTAGCACTCTGCTTGGGGCGCTTGTATACCCACCTATCGCAGTACTAATAATCGGGAGTATTCGACGCATCGGTGGGCTGCTTGATCGGTTCTGAAAAGGCAAAGCGTGTCTCGCAGCCTTTGCTCGCTGCCCTTGCACTTTTCCCTCGGCTACTTCCTAAAGATCCTTTTTGCCATCGTGCCGATATCCGATTTCCATATGCTCCCGTTGGCTGCCTTGTTGGCTGCAGCTTCTGAGGTGAGTTCGCGCTGAGCCGCACGGTTTTCCGGATCCATCTGGAGCGCCTCACGAAAGTAATGTTCGGCTCTCTTAGACAGTCCTGCTTCTTTGTATAATAGCCCCAGTTTCACGCGAATCTGCGCATTGTACGGCTCCAACTCGGCCGCTTTCGAGAGGTGCTGCTCGGCCTCACGGCGGGTGCGCGGATTGCGGATCAACGCGATGCCCAGATGGTAATGGTAAGGCGCTCGACTCGGATCCAACTTGATAGCCTCGCGCAGGAGATGAACCGCGGCGTGATATTCCTTTCTCTCAAACCGCGCACGCCCTTGCTGGTAGTACACCTCCCCTAGTTGAGCCGGCGTAAGTTGGGGACCACTCTTGGCCGCCGCGCTCGCGATAACTTCGGCGACGGGCGATTCAGTCGGAGCGGGCGGTAAGGAATCGCTGTTGAGACCGCCACCGCCGGGCCACTCGCCGTCTGCCGCGCGAGGCTGCGGATCGCCCGCAGAAGTTGGTGTTTTGGACAATGAGCCCGAAGCCTTTCTAATCCTCTCGTCGTAACCCGCGCGCTGCGCGGGCTGGCTCAAGGTGTCATATGCCTGGGTGATCAGAGCAAACAGCGCCTCGAGCTTGCTCCGCAGATCGCCGCTGTCAATTTGGTGATAGCGATCCGGATGATATTTCTTCGCCAGGTGATAGTAGGCGGCCTTGATTTCAGAGGTAGTAGCCTGTCTGGTCACCCCCAGCACTTCGTAGAAATCAGCCGAAGTCGAGAAAAAGAGCTTACGAGTGACATCGTCACGCACGCGTTCCAGCGACTCGTCAGCCTCTCGCGCGGCCGTGTCTTCGGCATCTTCCTTGTCCCGATCAAGAACCTTCAAGAACCCCGCCGCAACCAGAGCGCAGACCGCGCGGTGTGCGTCGGCATCACCGAGACCGCTCATGGCCCCCACTTCGCTTACCGCCGTCGGGGAGTCGATCCGAGAGAGTATGTAACTTTCCAGAGGAATCAGCCTGCCAGTATCCGCTCCAAGCCCGCTTGTTTTTGGTTTGATGATGACTGCGTCCTGGGGAACAATCACATCCGCGACCTCCTGGATCTCTGCCGCGTGACGCGCGCCCGCGAGCAATACGTCGGCGGCCCCCAGTGTAATCGTCACTTCGTGAGCGGCGCGAATTCGCTCGTCAAATGTGTAATCGCCCTGGGTCCATTCGAAGACTGACAGGATGATGTTCATAACCTGGTCGCAGACCAGCTTGCGCATTTGTGCGTCTTCGAGCACACCCATTTCGACGAGCACCGGGCCTAGACGTTGCGTCTTTTCAGATCGTTCCTTGGCTTGCTCGATCTGTTCGAAGGTCACAAGCCCTGTCTTCATCAGAATGAAATCGAGCTGCTCGTTTGTGAGGTTGCTGATTGCAAATGTGGGCGCGCCTGTCTCGAAGAAAACCGCTTTGATCGATTTACCGCGCGACAATCGCAGCAATCCGCTCGACTTCTTGTGGGCTAGCTCGCGTATGAGATCCGAGACGAGTTTTTCGCCTAGTTGTCCTTGCACCGAAGCTTCCTGTGGGGCAATGGGCTACAAAACAAAGCTGTAGCCAGGGCGTGAGGTATAAGGGCAAGTTCGGGGGTCAGCGCTGCCACATTGTAGATGGAAACCATGAGCGGTGCAATAGTCTTCCCAAAACGCGCAAACGCTCAAACCTTGACATGCCCGAGTTCAATCGGTTAGCCTCTTACGTTGCCTGGACCGAATAATTGCAACAGGAGTAACCACGAAAGTGAAGCCTGATATTCATCCAAAATACGTGAACGCGACCGTGCATTGCGCGTGCGGTGAGACGTGGCAGACCCGGTCGACGAAGTCGGAGATCCGCCTTGAGATCTGTTCCAATTGCCATCCGTTTTTCACCGGCAAGCAAAAACTGATCGACACCGCGGGCCGTGTCGAACGCTTCAATCGCAAGTACGGTCGAAAAACCGAAGCTTAGCCGAGCAACAACGCATACTGGTTGCCGGGGCCGCCCGGTCGCATCCGCCGCAACGGTCTTCAAATGAATGCCGCCAGCGCGCCGGATGCGAGACATCCCAGCGGCAACCGGCAACCATTGTTTTTTTTGCGCTCGAAGCGAGGCCTTTATGAGAGAAGACCAGATCATAGTCGGCGGACAGGCGGTCATCGAAGGGGTGATGATGCGTGCGCCGCACTCCTATGCGGTCGCCGTGCGCCGGCCCGACGGCCAGATCGTTGCGAAATCCGAGCGCCTGCCAGTGCTCGCGGAAACATATCCGCTGCTCAAACTGCCGGTCCTTCGCGGTTCCGCGGTGCTGATTCAGTCAATGATTCTCGGCATCAAGGCATTGAACTTTTCAGCGAGCGTCGTCTTTCACGAAGGAGCGGAGGAAACAGAGGCCAACGCTCCGGAGTTTCAAACCGCAGGATTGACATCGGGCATGGTGGCGACAGCGACGCCAGTAGCGGTGGCGACTGAAGTTAAGACGACCGCTAAGGTGAAGAGCACCGCAGCCGCCGGAGCCATTGGCTCGATAGCCTTCGCTCTTTTTTTCAACGTCCTGCTCTTCATCGTGCTCCCGTTACTTCTGACCAACATGCTGTTTGTCTACTTCGGCGGCGGAACCATCGACGCGCACTCGGCAAGCGGCGCCTGGTACGCCGACGCCTGGGCGTGGATTCGCGCGGGGCTGCATCCAATTCGTCCTTCGATCGCGTTCAACCTGGTAGACGGGCTTATCAGGATGACGTTCTTTCTGATCATGATCACCAGCTTTTCACTGCTGCGCGACATCCGCCGCGTGTTCGAGTATCACGGCGCCGAGCACAAGGTGGTGTACACGTGGGAAGCAGACGAAGAGCTGACGGTCGCAAACGCGCGGAGCAAACAGAGACAACATCCGCGCTGCGGCACCAGCTTCCTGATGGTGGTGATGCTGGTTTCGATAGTCGCGTTCTCGGTGGTGAAATTCGATTCGCTGTTCCTCAACTTCCTGGTGCGCGTCTCGCTGATGCCGCTTGTCGCCGGCTTGTCCTACGAGATCATTCGCGCCTCTGCCAGGAGCACCGCCCAGTGGTTTTTCTCGGTGATCACGCGACCGGGGCTTTGGCTTCAGAACATCACCACACGCGAGCCGGATGATTCTCAACTTGAAGTCGCAATCTATGCGCTAAAGGAATCTCTAAAATTGGAGCCAGGTAGTCCGTAACTACTGACTACGGACTTAATCCCATGCTTGAGAGACTCGACGCAATCGAAGAAAAGTATGAAGACCTGACTCGCCAGCTGAGCGATCACGAACTGCTGGCGGATCAGTCGAAGTATACCAAGGTCGCGAAGCAACACCGCGACCTCGAAGAGATTGTCGCGAAAGTCCGTGAGTTCAAAGCGCTCGAGCGAGCCATACGCGAAACAAAGGAGATGCTCGAAAACGAACAGGACGCTGAGATGGTCGACCTCGCGCGGGCCGAACTCGCCGAGATCGAGCAACGCCGGGAATCCGTGGAGGCCGGACTAAAGTTCCTGCTTCTCCCCAAGGATCCCAACGACGAAAAGAACGTCATATTGGAAATCCGCGCGGGCACCGGAGGCGACGAAGCCTCACTCTTCGCCGCTGAGATAATGCGGATGTATACGCGCTACGGGGAACGGTTAGGCTGGCGAGTGCAGGTGCTCGACGCATCCGAGTCGGGGATAGGCGGAGTCAAGGAAGCAATTCTTCTTATCGAAGGAAACCGGGTGTTCTCAAAGCTCAAACACGAATCGGGCGTCCATCGCGTTCAGCGAGTCCCCCAGACGGAAGCTTCCGGCCGAATACACACCTCGGCGGTTACGGTGGCGGTACTTCCGGAGGCCGAGGAAGTCGACATCAAAATCGATGCAAAGGACATCCGCATTGATACTTTTTGCTCGTCCGGCCCCGGCGGCCAGTCCGTCAACACGACATACTCAGCTGTCAGAATCACTCACCTTCCCTCAAACATCGTCGTCTCGATGCAGGACGAAAAGTCTCAGATCAAGAACCGCGAGAAAGCGATGAGGGTCTTGCGCTCGAGGATCCTCGAGATGGAGCAGGAGAAGCAGCATCAGGCGATCGCCAGCGAGCGCCGCTCGATGGTCGGCTCCGGCGACCGCTCGGAGAAGATCAGGACCTACAACTTCAAGGACAACCGCGTGTCCGATCACCGCATTGGCTACACATCGCATCAATTGAACCTGTTTATGGAAGGCGACATCGGCGAATTGATTGACGCGTTGGGCGCCTATTACGAAGCGGAGAAGCTTAAGTCCGAAGCTGCCGCCTGAAGTTTTTGGTTTCTCGTTTATGGTTTCTAGTTCGCGGGCCACGCAAACCGGAAACAAGAAACCAGAACCAGAAACCAATGCCCACCATCTCACAAGCCGTCACGGAAGGCGCAAATCGACTCCAGGCCAATGGAATCGACCAGGAGCGGCGCACCGCCGGCCTTCTGCTCTGCCACGTGACGGGCATCGACCGAACCCATCTGTTAACAAAGTCCGAGGAACAAATTGGGGAAGCCGAGTATAGCGACTATCTCACGCTGGTTGAGCGACGAGCGACCGGTGAGCCCCTCCAATACCTTACCGGCCACCAGGAATTCTACGGTTTGGATTTCATTGTTTCTTCGGATGTGCTCATTCCAAGACCCGAGACTGAGTTTCTCATCGAGCGGGTGATCAACCTCCTGGAGGGAGATGCGGTAAGCTCGCCGTTGATCGTTGACGTCGGAACCGGATCAGGCTGCATCGCGATAACCCTCGCAAAACACCTATCTCAGGCGCGATTGATTGCCATCGACTCATCTCACGCGGCTCTCGAGGTCGCTCGAAAGAACGCCGAGCGGCACGGCGTCTGCGATCGCATCGAGTTTCTCGAAGGGGATCTATTCGCGCCGCTTGCAGAGCGCGCGCTGGAAGGCGAGGTAGATGTCCTCGCATCGAATCCGCCCTACATCAGCGAAGAGAGTCGGGAAATGCTTCAGCGAGAGGTCCGCGACTGGGAACCTGGCGAAGCCCTGTTCGGGGGCGCCGACGGACTTGCGTTCTATCGACGTCTGCTTGTGGGCGGTTTGAGGTACCTCAGACCTGGCGGAGCTCTTGTCATCGAAATAGGTTACGGCCAGCTCGATTTGATCACCGGTTGGGTCGCCCGCTCCTCATGGAAGCTGGGCGAAATAACTCCGGATCTTCAGGGTACTCCACGGACACTCACCTTAAGAGCCCCGTCAGACAATCGATAGCCGCTTCGCCCAAGTCGCCGGCAAACTTGCGCAACCAAACTTGCTCTGATAAGGAGAGTTTATGAAAAACAGAATCACCGCCTGCATCCTGCTCCTGCTTGCCCCGACTCTGCTGCTCGCACAACAGAAGCTTCCACCGGCCGCACCGGTGCTCTCGCCTTCGATCTGCGGGAAAGGCGTTTTCCAATTTTGGCTGGGTGAGCAGCAAATCGGGCGTGAAGAGTTCGAGATCAAATGCAAGCCCGACGGCGGATATGCTGCAAGTGGTCACACCGATCTCAAAGTACCCGGTGGGGCGATCGACTTGAATACTACGCTCGAGGTGGACAAATCCGGCGAGCCCCTGTCTTCAACTGCAAAGGGTACGGTGAGCGGCAACCCCCTCGATCAATCGATTGTGGTAAAAGGCACGCTCGCCACAGTGACAACCCCCGAGGGAGCAAAGGAACTCCCGTTCGATAAGCGCATGTCGATGCTGGGTGGCAACATTTTTTATTTCTTCCAGTTCGTCCTTGCTCGATACGACTCCGCCCAGGGAGGGATTCAGGAGATGCCAATCTTCCCTAATCTCTCCGGGAGAATAGAGCGAGTAGCGCGGGACGAGTTGCAAGCCACCGGCATCGCCGCTTCGCCGGCCCCCTCCGTTTTCGATCGGTATAGCATCACGGTGGCCAATTCAAACGTAGTTGCCTGGGTCGACACAAGGGGCCGCGTCGCCACCATTGCAGTCCCGTTGCAGAACTTTGCCGCGGTGCGCGAGGAGTACTCAAACTTCGTCCCGTCCTTCAAAGCGATCCTCGCGGCAAAGATGAAAGAGACCGAGGTGGACTATGCCGCGCCACCCGGTGCTTCCTTCACCTCACAGGAAGTCACGGTCGAGGCTAAGGGCTTCACGCTGGCCGGTACCCTGCTCATGCCAAAGACCGGCAAGGCGCCTTTTCCCGTAGTAGTCACGATCACAGGTTCGGGGCAGCAGACTCGCGATGAGTTTCTGCCGCTTCCGGGACTCGAAAAATACAGGCCCTTCAGGCAGATCGGCGAAGCTCTCGCCAGCCACGGTATTGCAGTGCTGCGCGTCGATGATCGCGGCGTCGGCAATTCAAAAGGTGCCGATACACTCCGGGTTTCCACCAGCGCCAACTTTGCGGACGACGTCCGCGCACAGGTTGATTTCCTTCGCGAGCACCAGGATATTGACCCCAATCGCGTCGTTCTTCTCGGGCACAGCGAGGGCGGGATGATCGCGCCGATGGTGGCAGCAAGCGACCCGCGCATCGCCGCTATAGTGCTGCTGGCCGGACCCGCCAAACGCGGCGATGCGATCATTGCCTATCAAGTCAATCAAGGGCTGGAGAGCGACCCAACTCTGACCGAAGAAGCGAAAGCCAAGGCGCGGGCTGAACAGCAGGAAGCAATGCGAAAGGCAGTCGCGGGGGACTCCTCAGCCCCCGAGCCGTTGCGCAGCCCCTGGATGCGATACTTCCTTTCATACGATCCTATTCCGGTGATTCGCAAAGTTCGCCAACCGATACTCATCCTGCAGGGTGAACTTGATCGGCAGGTGACCGCCGATCAGGCGGAGATGCTCACAAAAGCGGCTCGCGAGGCCGGCAATCGCGACGTTACCGAGCGCGTATTTCCTGGATTGAATCATCTCTTTCTTCCGGCGAAGACCGGCGCAGTCAGTGAATACTCTTCGCTCAGCACCAACACTATCCCTGATGAGGTGATGAAGCAGCTTACGGATTGGCTCTTAACAAAGCTGACAGTAGCAAGGTGAGTTACCCCGGTAGGTCTTGCCGGCTACACTGACACGTTAATAGTCGCGAGGGGGCCCCCGGCGGCGAAACGACCCGGCGAGGGCAATCCCTCATTAGGGTGGCCTCCGATCTTGGAATTATGAGCAGCGCCGCAATCACCGTATTGGTTTTGTGCCTGATCGGACACTTGCCGGCACACTGGACCGCAGCTCAAGCCACGGGCGCTAGCTCGCTCCGATTCGAATCGCGGTTGCCGGGTTCACTCGTTTACCGGCGGGTAACGATTCACGCGCCCTTGAGTTGTCGCTCGCTGACGCGCTCAGCCGCGATTCTCGAGTCACTTTGATAGATCAATCGATCGTGCAGACCGCATCGGCGGGATTCGGTTACGACGGCTCGATCAACATGAGCAAAGACGAAGCCCGGAAGCTCGCTTCAACCATAGGTTGTGACTTCCTTATCGTGAGCAAAGCTGAGACGTTCACTCGCAGCGATGTCGCGAATGAGTCGCACGAAGAAGCGTACGCCGGCGTCATGATCGTGGATGGAAGGACGGGCGGGCTCGCTGCGTTCGACTTCATCTCCAATAAATCGTCGACGCCGGATGCGGCGCGCAAATCTCTGAGGACGACCCTCGAAGCACGAGTCGCCGGCTATGTAGATCGCATGATCCAGGTCCGCGCGCAGACTCCAACGGCTCGAGCTATGGATTCAGCGAGACCGACGCCGACCGCCGCCATCGAAGATCTGCCAGACGAGGACTCGCCGCGCTCGATAGGCTTCAAGCCGCCCGAGTTCCTCAACCGCGTGAAGCCTGAATACTCGACCGAGGCCGAGCTGGCAGATGTCACCGCAACTGTCGAAGCTATGGTCGTCTTCCGCTCGAACAGCGAGATCGGCGGAATCGAAATAACCCGATGGGCAGGATTCGGGTTGGACGAATCATCCGAGCGCGCGATCCGTCAACTGAAATTCAAGCCCGCAACCCGTGACGGCATTCCGATCAACGTGCGAGCGATGATTCGCTACAACTTCCGGCGCGTCAACAAACCCGCCAGCAACCTCGAGCAGCCAGCCCCCGCACCGCCGGACAAACCCGAGCACGATCTGCGCAAGATATTCAAGCCAACCTTTCCCCGTCCCTTGCACTGAAAATTCAGCAGGTACCGAGGCCCACGTCCAGCAATGTTGTTCGAACCCTGGCTTCAATGTCACGATCGACGTGCACTGCCACCACAGATTGAAAATCGAGGCTCTGAGGAGTAAAGTTGCCCAGCCAATCGAAGAGGCAACTCATTCGGGAATATATTAGTTTCCGCCAGGTCATCGCCAATCAGGAGAGCTCTCAATGAACAAACGGCTGCGTCACTTTGGTTCTTTGCTTCCAATTCTGCTGATCATCAACCTCGGTCTTCCAGCTCGCATGATGGGCGCAGAGAAACGCGCAATCACCGAGAAGGACCTGTTCAAGTTTGTTTGGATAGCAGACCCTCAAATCTCGCCGGATGGTTTGCGTGTCGCTTTCGTGCGAGTGTGGGTGAATCAAAAAGCCGATCATTACGACAACGCTTTGTGGATCGTGCCGACTAGCGGCGGCCCCGCACGACAAATAACCGCCGGTCCGCGTGATTCAGGCCCGCGGTGGTCGCCCGACGGGAAAACCCTCGCATTCCTTCGCTCGGCTGAGAAGGAAGGCCGCCCACAGCCTACCCAGATCTACCTCCTTTCGCTGGATGGAGGCGAAGCTCGCCCGTTGACCGACGTGCCGCGTGGCGCCGGCGGTTTTGAATGGTCGCCCGACGGAAAGACAATTGCCTTTTCGAGCGCCGACGACGGCAAGAAGGAGAAGGAGAAGGAGAAGCCCAGCCCTGAAGACGCCGAGCCGGCAGACAACGATAAACCAAACCCTAAAGACGGCGACCCGAAAACAAAAGCGCCCGAGCACGTGAGCGATGTGCGAGTCATCTCGAAGGCGGTCTATCGTGCAAACGGCGGCGGTTATCTCAATCCGAAAATTCACAGCCACATCTGGACTATCAGTCTCCCTACCGGGACCGGTGAGCAGCCAAAGGCGAAACAGATTACAAAGGGTAACTTCGACGAAGTCAATTTGAGCTGGGCGCCCGACGGCTCGCGGATCTACTTCGTCGGGCGCCGCGTCGCCGAGCCCTATTATGAACAAGCCCACACCGATCTTTATTCAGTTGCGCTTGATGGCAGCGACGAGCGAAAGAAGTTGAGCTTTGACGGCGGAATGCGTGATTACACTTTTAGCAACGATCACAAACGTATCGCATTCGGTGGAGCTCTCTCACGGCAACCGGAACAATCGTACACCCAGCCCGATCTGTTTGTGGCGAATGTTGAACCCGGCGCCGCGCCAAAGAATCTCACAGCCACTTATGACTTCGACATCGGCGGCGGGATCGGTGGTGATCAACGGGCGCCGCGCGGCGGAAGCCCTGGCGGCGTTCTGTGGAGCAAGGACGACCGCTGGATCGTCGTCAACGTTGCCGAACACGGGGCGGCAAATCTGAAGCGCATCGACGCCGCGACCGGCAAGGTCGAGGCGTTGACCAATGGCGCTCACGAGGTTCAGAGCTACTCCGCCACACCGGATGTTTCAAAGATGGCGTTGTTGATATCCTCCTCGACCAGCATCGGCGATGTGTTTCTGCTCGAAACCACAACCGGCAAGCTCACTCAATTGACTCGAGTCAACGAGGAGTTGTTCTCGCAGCTCAATCTGACCGACCCGGAAGAAATCTGGTATACCAGCTTCGACGGCAAAAAGATTCAGGCGTGGATCCAGAAGCCGCCGAACTTCGATCCCTCGAAGAAATATCCGTTCATCCTCGAGATTCACGGCGGCCCGCATGGGGCCTACGGCTTTACATTTACCCACGAGTTTCAGTGGATGGCAGCTAAAGGGTACGTCGTGCTGTACACCAACCCGCGGGGCAGCACGTCGTACGGCCAGGACTTTGGGAACATCATTCAGTACCACTATCCCGGCGACGACTACAAAGACCTGATGGCCGGCGTAGATGAGGTGGTCAAGCGCGGTTATATCGACACAAAGAAGATGGGCGTAACCGGCGGCAGCGGCGGCGGGGTTTTGACCAACTGGACCGTCGGCCACACGACCCGGTTCGCGGCGGCGGTTTCTCAACGTTCAATCGCCGATTGGTCGGGGTTCTGGTATACGGCTGACTTCACACTGTTCACGCCGTCGTGGTTCCGCGCCGCGCCCTGGGAAGACCCGAAGGATTTTGTCAACCGCTCGCCGATCAGCTACGTCAAGGACATCACCACGCCAATGATGTTTATCGAAGGTGAAGCCGACTATCGCACGCCTCCGGCGGACGGCGGCGAAATGATGTTTCGCGCGTTGAAGTATCGCAAGATCCCGACGGTGATGGTGCGATTTCCTAACGAGTCGCACGAGCTCTCGAGATCGGGCGCGCCCTGGCATCGCGTCGAACGATTGCAGCACATCGTGAACTGGTTCGATAAGTATCTTCAGGACGAGCCAATCAAGATTTACGACGTGGAGTAGACCTTTTCACATTGATGAACAGAGTCCTCACCTGCGCAATCGCATCGGTCGGAATCGCGGCGTGCTTCTTCGCCCGCGCACACGGTCAACAACAAATGAGAAATGACCTTTTGTCCAAAGTCGATCACCTCATCTACGCAACGCCAGATCTCGCTTCGGGCATAAAGGAAGTCGAGCGGCTCCTCGGCGTAAAGGCCATTCCTGGCGGCCAGCACCCAGGAGCGGGGACTCGCAACGCGCTTATCGGGTTGGGGGACAACACATATCTGGAGATCATTGGACCGGATCCGGACCAGCCGAAACCCGACCAGCCGCGGCGCTTCGGCATCGATCAACTCAAAGCGCCCCAGCTGGTCACCTGGGCCGCGAAGGGGAAGGATCTCGAAGGAATTGTCGAGAGCGCCAGGAGCCACGGTCTCGATCTAGGTCAAGTCCAGGCCGGAAGCCGCCGCCGTCCTGATGGCGTGCTGTTGTCCTGGCATCTCACCGTTTCGCCAGCGTTGACTGAAGGCGGAGTCGTTCCGTTCTTTATCGACTGGGGCGCAACCTCGCACCCGGCGGCGGGCCTGCCAAAGGGCTGTCTGCTGGTTGCGCTTCGGGCCGTGCACCCGGATTCGAAGCGCGTCCAGGCGGAGCTTGCTACAGTTGGGTTGACCCTCAGCG
The DNA here is from genome assembly GCA_963737945.1 of Blastocatellia bacterium. Classification (GTDB taxonomy): domain Bacteria; phylum Acidobacteriota; class Blastocatellia; order UBA7656; family UBA7656; genus Onstottus_A. Next base: position 239,496 of record CAVTUR010000010.1, read on the forward strand.
TGGATCGAGGGTCGTCGCCTTCGCTCATCGCCACCATCCGGACCCCGAACGGAGAAGTAGACCTCCGCTAGCAAGCTGCTGAAGAAAGGCTTCGTAGTCCCGCCTTCAGGCGGAATCGCGAAGACCCTAAAATGCTCCGTTTCTGATGGTCTCAAAGACAATTCCCCGACGGGGATCCGCCGCCTTATAGGTACACCGTAGGGTCAACAAGTCAATCATCAGCCGCCAGGATTTGCAACCGAGGCGAAGGAGGAGTAAGGAAGAACTGCAACGACAGGACGCGCAGCGTCACGTTACGAATTGTTCCGCCTATTGCTAGACGATTTCCTTCAGACATTCGAGCGTGACGCTGCGCTTTGATTCAAAACGAATCACTCAGACGTTGTTCACCAATGACTCAACTATAAGGCCTTCGCGGATCAAAGCCAAGCGCGTCCTGGGGTTGCGATTCTAGGAAGTGGAGGAACAAAGCAATGGCTAGCAGTGAGGACAACGACAAGTATGCAGCGTATGTCGGAATTGATTGGGCAGATCAAAAGCACGTGATCAGGCTACAGACGGCAGAGTCAAACGATAGTGAGGGAGAAGAAATCGAACAGCGTCCGGAAGCGCTTGCAGAGTGGGCAGCGGGTCTGTTCCAAAGGTTCAAAGGTGAGAAGGTAGCTGTCGCAATAGAGCAATCCAGAGGCGCGGTTGTTTATCACTTGATGCAGTATGAGTTCCTGGAGATCTACCCGATTAACCCGAAAACCCTCGCAAAGTACCGCGAGGCATTCAGTCTCAACAACGCAAGCTGTGATCAGACCGACGCAGACTTGATTCTCGAGCTGGTGATAATGCACAGAAATCGATTGCGACGATGGATTGCGGAGGACAAACAAACCAGGCTGCTACGGATGCTGGTAGAGAACCGCCGGACGTTAGTAGATAGAGTTACTGGGTGTACAAACATCCTCAAGAGCCTGCTCAAAAGCTATTATCCGCAGGCTTTAGAACTCGCAGGCGGTCTCAACACCAAGATGGCCTGTGATTTCCTGTCTAACTGGCCGACTGTCGCACAGCTCAAGACCGCCGAACCCTTGCAGTTGCGAGAGTTTTATAGAAAGCATGGCTCAATTCGCAGAGAGGTAATTGAAAAACGGTTGAAGATAGTTAGCAGCATCCACCCACTGATTACGGATGAAGCGATAATTGAGCCTTCGACAATGATGGCTAGCGCAGTTGTGGGGCAACTCCGTTGCTTATTGGCGGCCATTGAGGAATGTGATGAACGGATCTCAAAGATATTTGCTGAGCATCCATTCATGGACGTATTCCAGAGCTTTCCTGGCGCCGGCAAGGTATTAGCCCCTCGTTTGACTGTAGCCTTTGGGACTGAGCTGGATCGCTACAATGCCGCCTCCGACATTCAGCGATTCTCGGGCATAGCTCCAGTGACCGAACAAAGTGGCAAATCCAAGTGGGTGCACAGACGCTACGCCTGCCCAAGGTTCCTCAAACAAACCTTTCACGAGTACGCCGCGCAATCGATTCACTGGTCCGTCTGGGCGAAGGCCTACTACGATCAGCAGAGAAAGTTGGGCAAACGTCATCACGCGACCATCAGAGCGCTGGCCTTCAAGTGGATTCGTATTCTGTATCGGTGTTGGCAAGATCAAACCCAATACGACGAGCAGATCTATCTACAGGCACTGACCCAACGAGGCTCACCTCTAGCGGCGAGCCTGACACTTAACAATGGTTCGGTCAAAGCGGACGCTTGACAGACAGCCTCAGATGTCTGAAGGCGGGACTACGAAACCCTTTTCAGCAGCCTGCTAGATCCAGTTCTTGAGACCAGCGTTCTTGTTCTCGCCTCTACTGCTCTGATATCCTCCGGCGCGGTAACTCAACTCTAAACGGCAGCCCATTACCTTCTTCCCTATACGCTGTCGCCGCTCGGCGCTGGCGGCTTATGGGTGAGGACAATGCATGACACTCAGCGGAGAATAGCGTGACCCACAACCGGCGAGACTTTCTAAAGCAATCTGCGGCGTTTTCATTGTTGCTTGCGCATCCGGCCCTGGCCGAACAGGCGAAAAGGCAGCATTCGCAATTGGCAAGCTATGATGCGCTTGGGCTGGCTGACCTGATCAAGAGGAAACAGGTCTCGCCTCTGGAACTGGTAGACGATGTTATTCGCCGAGTCGAACGGGTGAATCCGAAAATCAACGCGGTGCTTACAAAGAACTTCGATTTCGAGATAGCCCGCACCAGAGCCAGAAGTGGCGCACTCGAAGGCACCTTTGCCGGTGTGCCGGTGATGTTGAAGAACCTGCAGCAATACAAGGACGCAACCATCGATTCCGGCTCCCGCCTTTTCGCACGGGCGATCAAGGAGCACGGCAACCGCGAGCAACAAAACTCGCCGCTTGTTGATGCGATGGAACGATCGGGGATGATTATCACTGGTATTACCAACGCGCCGGAATTGGGGCTGATCGACACAACTGAACCCTTATTACATGGGCCAACGCGGAATCCCTGGAATCTGAACCATACCGCAGGCGGATCGAGCGGCGGGACCGCCGCCGCCATCGCTGCCGGGATCGTCCCGCTGGCCCACGGCAACGATGGCGGCGGGTCGATTCGCATCCCCGCTTGTCAATGCGGTGTGTTTGGATTGAAGCCAACGCGTTCTCGAGAAGCAGGAAATGATGGGGGACCCGGGGGCGGCGGCGAAGTTCTGAACATCTCTTCGAACCTGTGCCTGAGCCGATCAGTTCGCGACACCGCGGCATTCTTGAGCGCGGTAGAAAACAAGAACAATCGGAACCTTCCACCTGTCGGATTTATCTCAGGCCCAGGAAAGAAGCGCCTGAAGATCGCTTTAGTCATCAACACGCTGAGAGGCCAGAAACCGCATCCGGAGGTTGAGAAGGCGACCAATGCGGCTGCCAGATTGTGCGAGTCGCTCGGCCACAAAATCGAACCGATCCAGCTCCCGATCAACGGTGAAGAATTCATCGACGCGTTCATCGGTTTATGGGCTTCAAGCACGCTGAGTCTCGAAGCGCTGGCCAGGCAGTTGCTGGGCGAGGGAACAAAACTAGAAGATGTGCTCGAACCCTGGACGCTCGGGTTGATGGAACTTGCAAAGAAGCGAGGCGCCCCCGAGTGCGTGCGCCGCGCCACCACGGTGTTTGGTCAGGTTGCCGAGGCAATGAAGAAGCAGTTTGAGTCCAGTGATGTAATCCTATCGCCGGTGATGACCACGCCGCCCTACAAGATCGGCTGGCACGATCCCCGCGTGGAATTCAAGACCCTGTATCAACGGGTGATCGACGACGTGGGTTATACGCCGCTGCACAACGCTTGCGGAACGACGGCGATGTCGGTGCCGCTTTATTGGACGGCGGATGGACTGCCCGTCGGAAGCCAATTCGCTGCGTGGCGCGGCGGTGAAGGCATGTTGCTGCAACTGGCTTATGAACTGGAGCCGCTCGGCCGTGGGCCAGGCGTCGCCCACCGGTGTTTGTGTGAAAATCAACGATTGGTATTAAGAGACAAAAGACCAGCATACCGCCTGGATGAAAGTGGACCCACATACAAATCCATTGCGTGACGACCCGCGCTTTCAGGAAGTGCTGAAGAGAGCCGGTTTTCCCGATAGAGTCAATTTATGAAACGATGCCTATCTTTTGGCTCAACTCGATTATTGTCATGACGCCAGATGGCAAGGGGTATGTTTACTCGGTCAGGCGAGTGCTTTCCGACCTCTACGTGGTTGAGGGGTTGAAGTGAGCGCGACTTGTTTACAGTTGTTGCTCTTCGCATAATTGCCTGTCTCATCTATGACGATCAGCCGACACCACTCTGTCGCATTACCGCATCGTCTCCAAAATCGGAGCGGGCGGTATGGGTGAGGTGTATCTTGCCGAAGACACGCGTTTGCATCGCAAGGTCGCTCTGAAAATCCTGCCTGCTGAATTTGCCTCGAATCAAGATCGGATGCGTCGGTTCGTTCAAGAGGCGCAGGCCGCGGCCGGTCTCAATCATCCGAACATCGCGCACATCTACGAGATCGGTGAAAGCGAAGGTACGAACTTTATTGCGATGGAGTTTGTCGACGGCAAGACTCTGCGCGAAAGGATTCATCAGGAAAAGAGCGATTTAAGAGTTCTCGTCAAACACCTGCTCCAGGTCGCAGAAGGGTTGGCTAAGGCGCATGCTTCAGGAATCGTGCACCGTGATTTGAAGCCCGACAACATCATGATCACGCACGATGGACACGCAAAGATTCTTGACTTCGGGTTGGCCAAGTTGGTCGAGACAAGGCCGGAGGGCGCGCCGGAAATGAGCGAAGCAATGACCGCGATGATACCCGTTCAGCATTCCACTCCCGGCGTCGTTATAGGTACAGCCGGCTACATGTCCCCGGAACAGGCACAAGCGAAACCCGTCGATCAGCGCTCCGACATCTTCTCTTTCGGCTGCGTCCTTTACGAAGCAGCCACTCGCCGACAGCCGTTCGCCGGAGACTCCGTCTTTGACACGCTTCACAAGATCATTTCCGAGCCAGCTCCGGCAGTCACCGACTTTTAATCCTTCAGCGTCGCCTGAATTGCAACGCGTCATCCGCAAGTGTCTGGTAAAAGAGCCGGAGAAGCGATACCAGACGATTCGCGACACCGCAAACGATCTTGAAGAGCTGCTCGAGGAGATGAAGGTCGGGATCAACATCGAGCGCTCTGTGGCGCCGTCCTCAATCGCGACCACGAGCGGCGCGCCAGTTAGCACAGACGACGAAATGCGCGCGGAGAGCACTGTGTCGGTCAGCCAGCAGCGCGCCTCGAGCGCGGAATACGTAATCACTCGAATCAAGCAGCGCAGAGTAGCGGTGGTGATTGCGCTCGTGGTGATGGTCCTCGGCACAGTTGGTCTTTTTCTTTATCTGCCCGCGCGTAAGAGCGAAGCGGCAATCGACTCAATTGCGGTGCTGCCGTTTCAGAACAACAGTTCGGACGCGGATACGGAATATCTTTCCGACGGGCTGGCGGAAGCTTTGATTTATCGTTTGTCGCAACTGCCCAATCTGAAAGTCAGTCCGACGAGTTCGGTCTTTCGTTACAAAGGCAAGGAAACCGACCCGCGGATTATCGCCAGGGAACTGGGAGTCGATTCGGTTCTTACCGGACGGATCACCCAACGCGGCTATAATCTGACGATCAGCGTCAATCTGGTTGATACGAGAAACGGCAAATCGCTTTGGGGCGAGCAATACGAACGCAAGATGTCGGAACTGCTGGCGACCCAGAAGGAGATTACCGCTGAGATTACCAATAATCTGAAACTGAGATTGTCGGGCGAAAGCGAGCTGAAGTTAGCGAGGAGATATTCCGACAACAACGAAGCCTATCAACTTTATCTGAAAGGTCGTTTTCACTTTGCCAAGCGAACGCAGGATGACATTCTGAAGGGCATAGACTATTTCCAGCAGGCGATCACACTCGACCCGAAGTTTGCATTGGCGTATGCCGCAATTGCCGAGTCATATAACTCAATGGGGAAGAATGCAGACCTCCCGCCAAAAGAGGTTCTCCCAAAAGCCAAGGCGGCGGCGTCACGAGCCCTGGAGATTGACCCGACGCTTGCCGAGGCACACGGAGCTCTGGCTGATTCACTCGCCATTTTCGACTGGCACTGGACAGAATCCGAACGCGAGTTTGAAAAGGCTCTCCAACTCGATTCGAATGTTTCTTACATACATCTTACTCACGGCGTTAGTTACCTGGTCCCAGTCGGTAAGCCAGACGAGGCGGTTGCGGAACTACAGCGAGCGGTGGAACTGGAGCCCCTTTCGCTTATCAACAATGCGATTCTTGGTGTCAGTTATCTATACGCCCGACAGAACGATAAAGCGTTGGAGCAAGGAGAGAAAACCCACGACCTCGATCCGACTTTTAGATTTGGACGGCAATACCTCGGAAGCGCTTATATTGTTCTTGGAAGAAACGATGACGCGATCGCACTAGGGGAAGAAGGATTGAAAACATCTCCGCTTGGACAGGAAGACCTTGCAGTAGTGGGGGTAGCCTACGCCAGGTCGGGTCGCAGGCGTGAGGCCGAGCAATGTATTGCCACGTTCAAAGAAGTGGCGAAAACGAAGTATGTCAGGACTCTGTATACTGCAAGTATCTATGCCGCCCTTGGCGACAAGGATAGAGCCTTCGCCGAATTAGAACGGTCCTTTGAAGACAAAGATTATTTCTTACCCCGAATAAAAGCAGACCCTTTCATGGATCCGCTCCGCTCCGACCCGCGATTCAAGGATTTGCTGAAACGGATGGGGTTGCCGGAATAGTTTTGAACAAGATGAATAGAGAACTGCCAGCCAACACCACCCTGTCGCACTACCGCATCGTCTCCAAGATCGGCGCGGGCGGGATGGGTGAGGTGTATCGCGCACACGATTCGCGACTTGATCGTGAGGTTGCGGTCAAATTGCTTCCCGGTGAATTTGCAGGCGATGAAGAACGCCTGCAGCGATTCGAGCAGGAAGCAAAAGCGACTTCAGCGCTAAATCATCCCAACATCTTGACGGTTTACGATATCGGCAATCACGAGGGCTCGCCGTTCATCGTCGCTGAACTGCTCGAAGGCGAGGAGCTTCGCCAGCGTTTGGACGAAGGACCTATCCCGCTGCGGAAAGTGACTGAATATGCGCAGCAAATAGTTAGCGGCCTTTCTGCGGCACACGAGAAAGGCATCGTTCATCGCGACCTGAAACCGGAAAATCTCTTCATCACCAAAGACGATCGGGTAAAAATCCTGGACTTTGGGTTGGCGAAACTGCGCGCGCCCAAGCTGCGAGCGAACAGTTCAGAGGACGAGACCCAAAGAGCAATCACCAACCCCGGTGTGGTGATGGGGACGGTCGGCTATATGTCGCCTGAGCAGGTCCGCGGACAAGCGACGGATCACCGTTCGGATATCTTCAGTTTCGGGGCGATTCTTCACGAAATGATCAGCGGGCGTCGTGCGTTCCGACACGAGACGATGGCCGAGACGATGTCGGCAATTCTCAAAGAAGATCCAAAGGAACTCAGCGCAACTAATCCGAACATCAGCCCGTCGCTTGAGCGGATCGTCCGGCGGTGTTTGGAAAAAAAACCGGAACGACGTTTTCAATCGACATCTGATCTGGGATTTGCCCTCGAAGCGCTCTCCTCCACCAGTTCATCCAGCACGATGCAGACGGAAGCTGGGCCGACATTGGAGACTGCGGCCGCGCGGAAGCGTGGAGGATGGCGAGATCGTTTATGGATGTTTGCGTTCGCTGTTGCGGCAGCTGCGTTAGTGGTCATTGCGACGTACGAACTCGCGCGCTGGCTGTTGGGCGCTGCGGCCACGAATGGCGACGTGGCGCATGTTAGCGTTCTACTGCCCGACGGGGACGAATTGTCTCTGACCAGTCAGTGGCCCATCGCGCTGTCCGGGGACGCCACGCACCTCGCATACGCCGGTCTTCGCGGCGGCAAGACGCTGCTCTTTGTCCGCAGGTTGAGCGAGGCTGTTCCGCACTTGCTCGACGGGACCGAGGGGTGCCAGAGTCCGTTTTTCTCGCCTGACGGGCAATGGATCGCGTTCTTTGCTGGATCCAAGCTCCGCAAAATCGCGGTCGGCGGCGCCGCAATGCAGACACTCGCCGACGCGCCGTATTCTCGCGGCGGCGCCTGGAGTGGGGACGGCTACATTTATTTCGCGCCCACAAACATCGGCGGCATTTGGCGGGTACCGGAAGGCGGTGGCGCGCCCACCGAGGTCACCCACAAGGATCCGGGCAGCGGCGAGATCAGTCATCGTTGGCCGCACGTCATCGCGGGCAGCCAGACACTGCTGTTCGCTGTGTGGACAGGGCCGGGCAACGATGAACACGATGTTGCTGTCCAGGAGATCGGCGGCACGGACCACTACCTTTTGGTAAAGGGCGGCGACGCGCCGGGCTACGTGCCGAAGCTGGGCATGCTGCTGTACGTTCGTCTCGGCGAACTGTTCGCGGCGCCGTGGCGCCCACCAAAAACTGATCTAGGCCGGGCAGTGCCGGTAGCTATGTCTGAACGCACGAGCGAAAGCGCCGTCGAAGGCTCTGGCAACTACGCAGTGTCCGGCGCCGGCACGCTCGCCTACGTGGTGGGCGGGCGCAGCCTCAATGCGGCGCGACTGGTGTGGATCGACCGTGCCGGCAAGCTGGAACCTCTGCCCACTCCCGAGCGCGATTACGATAGCGTGGTGATCTCGCCCGACGGCACACGGGCGATTGTGCAGATCAGGGGAGGCAAAACCGAACTTTGGATGTACGATTTCGCTCTTGGCACGTTGACGCCGATCGGAGACAGCGCCGGGAGCAGCCAGTCGGCTGTTTGGACTCCCGACGGTGCGCGGCTTATTTATCGGGGCACCAACCTGGGGTTCCGCAACCTCTACTGGCGCATGGCCGATGGCTCAGGTGTAGAAGAACGCCTGGTCACCAAAGCCGACGCCACTCAGTCACCGACGTCAGTATCATCAGATGGCCGCTGGCTCATGTTCAATGAGAACAGCGCTCAGGAAACCGACGGCGTTGGCATTTGGCTGATGCCGCTCGGCGGCGACCGAACGCCGCATCACTTGTTCCCAGCGCCGGCCGGCGAGTCTGATGGCCAGTTTTCGCCTGACGGAAAGTGGGTCGCTTATCAGGCGACCGTTTCGTTGCGCCAGGAGATCTACGTGTCGCCGTTCCCTGGTCCGGGGCCCAGACGGCAGGTCTCGATCGATGGCGGCACCGAGCCGCTCTGGTCCCGTGACGGACGTGAGTTGTTTTTTCAAAGCGGCCCCCGGCTAATGGCAGTCACCATCACGCCGGGCGCCCAGTGGTCTGCGAGTCAGCCGCATGTCTTGAACGAAGGTCGATTTCTCAGAAGCAGCAATGGCAACACAAGCTGGAGTATCAACAAGGACGGCACGCGCTTCTTCCGCATCCAGCTGGTCGAACCGGAGCGGGCCATCACCAACGTGGACCTCGTGCTGAACTGGTTCTCGGAGTTGCAGGAGCGGGTCGCTGGCGCGAAGTGAAAGACCTTTGGCCCCGGGGAAAATGATTTGTCGCCGAGACGCTAATCCGAATCTACGTGAATAGAATTGAACCAGATCAATAACAAAGAACTGCCAAGTGGCGCCACTTTGGCGCATTACCAAATCGTCTCTAAAATCGGCGCCGGCGGAATGGGTGAGGTGTATCTGGCCCAGGACACGAAACTAGATCGCAGAGTCGCTCTCAAGATTCTGCCCGCTGACCTCGCAGCAAACCAGGACCGCATGCGCCGTTTCATTCAGGAAGCGAAGGCCGCAGCGGGGCTCAATCACCCCAACATCGCGCACATCTACGAAATTGGTGAAGCTGGCGGCGTGAACTTCATCTCCATGGAGCTTGTCGACGGCGAGACTTTGCGCGAGAGCATTCATCAAGGGAAGAGCGGATTGAGAGTTCTTGTCAAACACCTGCTCCAGGTCGCCGAAGGGTTGGCGAAGGCTCACGCATCGGGAATTGTGCATCGTGATCTCAAACCCGACAACATCATGATCACACATGATGGCCACGCAAAGATTCTTGACTTCGGTTTGGCCAAGCTGGTTGAGACAAAGCCGGAGAGCGCGCCGGGAATGAGCGAAGCGGCGACAGCGATGATGCCGGCTCAGCATTCAACTCCCGGCGTCGTTATGGGCACGGTCGGCTACATGTCTCCCGAACAGGCACAGGCGAAGCCTGTCGATCAGCGCTCGGATATCTTCTCGTTCGGCTGCGTCCTTTACGAAGCAGCCACTCGACGACAGCCGTTCGCTGGAGACTCCGTCTTTGACACGCTACATAAGATCATTTACGAGCCGGCGCCGGCCATCACCGACTTTAATCCTTCGGCATCATCTGAATTGCAGCGCGTCATCCGCAAGTGCCTGGCGAAGGAACCGGAGAAGCGATACCAGACAATCCGCGACACGGCCAACGATCTCGAAGAGCTGCTCGGCGAGATGAAAGGCACAAGCGACATAGAGCGCTCCGTGGCGCCGTCCACGAGCGCGAATACGAGTAGCGGGATGAGTAGCACAGACGACGTGCACGCGGAGAGCACTGCGTCGGTTAGCCAGCCCGCCTCGAGCGCGGAATACCTCATCACTGGAATCAAAACGCATAGACTCGCTCTGGTGATTGCGCTGCTCTTGCTGATTGGCGGCGCAGTCGGTGCCGGCCTTTATCTGCGCTCACGAAACACACCAGTGGCCATCGAATCAATCGCGGTGATGCCATTCGTCAACGAAAGCGGTAATGCGGATGTCGAATATCTTTCGGATGGCATGACTGAGACGCTGATCGGCAGTTTGACACAATTGCCGAATTTGAATGTAAAGGCGCGCTCATCGGTGTTTCGCTACAAAGGCAAAGAAACCGACACGAAGACCATAGGCAAGGAATTGAATGTGCAAGCGATCCTGAATGGGCGCGTCGCGCAGCGCGGCGATCAATTAACGCTGAGTCTGGAACTAGTCGATGTACAAACCGAGAACGCGATTTGGAGCCAGCAATACACCCGGAAGCAAGCCGATCTCGTATCATTGCAAAGCGAGATCGCCCGTGATGTTTCGAGCAAATTGAAATCGAAGCTATCAGGTGCGGATGTGGCAAAGGTCGAAAGGAGTTACACAACAAACGCGGAAGCCTATCAGCTATATTTGAGAGGGCGCTTTCATTGGAATAAGCGAACCTATGATGACCTCCTGAAAGCTGCCGACCACTTTAAGGCGGCGGTTGCCATAGACGATCGATTTGCCCTTGCGTACTCTGGCCTCGCTGACACTTATTCGATAATGCAGTATTACACCGGTTCGAGATCGAACGAGTTTACACTGCAGGCAACACCCTACGCGATCCGGTCTGTTGAGATCGATAACCAGTCGGCGGAAGCTCATACCTCATTGGCTTTTGTGAACGAAGGCTCCTGGAACTGGGCCGAGGCTGAGAAGGAGTACGATCGAGCGACCGAATTAAACCCAAGTTATCCGCCTGCTCAACTGCGGTACGCACGGTTTGAAATTCGCGTTCCCAAACGCGATGTTCAAGGATTGACAAGGATGAAGCGTGCCCTTGAACTTGAACCCTCGTCACTTGTCATCAACGATAACCTCAGTCAAATGCTTTTGGCGCAGGGCAGCGTGGACCTGGCGCTCGATCAGGCCAAACGAACGGTCGAACTCGACCCGGGATACTCGTTCGGCTGGATTGCCCTGGCCTATACTCAGCTAAAAAGGGGACAGAATGTTGAAGCCCTTACCTCCGCCGAGAAGGTGGTTGAAGTGGCAAAGCGATCCAGTCGTTCCCTCATCTGTTTGGGTTTCGTCCAGGCCGTTTCAGGTCGCCAAGTCGAGGCATTGGCAATCATAAAAGAACTCGAAGAGAAATACCAAAATAGTAAGGCGGATGCTACCGACGTCGCGGCAATTTATGTTGGCCTCGGAAACAAGGATCAGGCATTTGCCTGGCTAAACAAGGCTTACGTGGACCACAGTTCGTTATTGGTTGATCTGCGAGCGGAATTTCCGTTCGCCTCTATCCTCGACGATCCGCGTTATAAGGAACTTCGGAAGCGGATGAATATGCCAGAATAGAATCTTATTAAACGATGCCCTGAATGTAGACGGGATTATTACGACGGCAACTCAGAATTTTCCACGACCCACGCTTCAGGAGTCTGGTGGCGCCTGAATCTGCCGGAATGAATTTGAACAAGACAACTCAAGAACTGCCAGCCAACACCACCCTGTCGCACTACCGCATACTCTCCAGGATCGGCGCGGGCGGGATGGGTGAGGTCTGGCTGGCCGAAGACACACGGCTCGACCGCAAAGTTGCGCTTAAACTCCTGCCCGCTGAATTCACTCAGGACGCTGATCGTGTTCGCCGTTTCATGCAGGAAGCCAAGGCCGCTTCGGCGCTCAATCATCCAAACATCATCACCGTTTATGACATCGGCGAGTGCGAGGCCGGGCGCTTCATCGTGATGGAACTGGTATCAGGACGCACCCTCAGCAAGATAATCAGAGAAGAGAGTTCAACCGCAGAGGACGCCGAGGGCGCTGGCGCTTCGCGGAGACTGGGGACTCTGTTGGCGCTCGCCAGTCAGATGGCAAGGGCGTTGAGCGCTGCGCACGGCGCAGGCATCACCCATCGCGACATCAAACCCGACAACATCATGGTCCGCGACGATGGCTACGTGAAGGTGCTGGATTTTGGTCTCGCGCGACTGCTGCCCAGCGGAGCTGAAGACGCTGCGACAGTCGCCCAACAGACGACGCCGGGCATGATCATGGGAACGGTCGCGTACATGTCGCCCGAACAGGCCCGCGGTCAGAGCGCCAGTCCTCGGTCAGATGTTTTCGCGCTTGGCATTGTGCTCTATGAACTGGCTACCGGGCAGCATCCGTTCAGCGCAGAAACGCTCGTTGGTTATCTGCACGCGATCACGTTGCAAACACCGCCGCCGCCGAGCCGGTTGCGCCCGGGAATTCCCGCTGCGCTCGATGGGTTGATCTTGCGGATGCTGAGGAAAGATGCGAGCCAGCGTCCCGCCGCCGTTGAAGTCGCGCAGGCCTTTCAGGAGTTAGAGCGGCGCGGCGACACGACAAAACTGACATACGTTGAGAGCGAAACGGTACTGCTTCCGACAGCGCACGCCGGAACCACCAGCGCAGACGAAGGGTTTTGGGTCGCGGTGTTGCCATTCAAATGGCGCGGAGCGAATGCTGACCTCGAAGCGTTGGCGGAAGGGCTGACCGAAGACGTCGTGACCGGCTTGTCACGGTTCTCTTACCTGCGAGTGATAGCGCGAAGCACCACCTTACGTTATGCGAGCCATTCCAGTGACGTGCGGGCAATTGGTAAAGAGGTTGGGGCACGATACGTCATGGAAGGCAATCTTCGACAAGCAGGTCCGATCCTGCGTGTTGCCGTACAACTGGTGGATGCCGAGACGGGCGCTCATCTGTGGGCAGAGGCCTATGATCGTCCATACTCCGCCGAGCAGATCTTTTCTCTTCAGGATGATCTTGTCCCTCGGATCGTCTCTACAGTCGCGGACTCGTACGGCATTCTCCCGCATTCGATGAGTCAGGTGGTCCGGAGTAAGCCGGCCGAGCAACTGACGCCCTATGAAGCACTGCTTCGTAGCTTCAGTTACGTTGAGCGTGTCACCTCCGAAGAACATGCTTCTGCCAGGGCAGCGCTCGAGTGCGCAGTTGAGCAGGCACCCGGGGATTCCGACTCCTGGGCAATGCTTTCGATTCTGCATACCGACGAACACATTCACGGATTCAGCGCCAGGACAGGACTCCTCGAACAGGCGCTTCAATTTGCAAGACGGGCTGTTGATGCGAACCCGTTGAATCACCGTGCCCATCAGGCACTCGCTTGGGCGCTTTGTTACCGCAAAGAATTTGATGCTTGCAAGCACGCCGCTGAGCGCACGGTTGCACTGAATCCAATGGATGCCAGTGCCCTGGCGCACGTCGGTCAGACGATTGCCTATGGAGGCGGATGGGAACGCGGTTGCGAACTGCTCAACCGCGCGATGCAACTCAATCCCCATTACCCCGGTTGGTATCGATATGCTCTGTTTCTCAACGCGTACAGGCAGGCCGACTATAGCGGCGCGTTGGAGATAGCGCTGAAGATGAGTATGCCGGGTGTTTCACTGATGTACGTTGCGCTCGCCGCCGTCTACGGGCAACTCTCCAAACTGGAAGCCGCCCGGGAAGCAATTCGCGAGCTGCTGGTTTTGCGACCCAACTTCAAGACCGACGCAAGGACAGAGCTTGAAAAACTGTGGGACCGCGAGCTTGTTGATCGTCTGATTGAAGGACTGAATAAGGCTGGCCTTGAGACGGTCGAAGCGGAACGACTTACGGCCCGCACTCTCGCTATCGAGCCGGGACGGAAAAACCAATCCGCAATCCAACATACGGCTTCGTCCGCGCTGGCGATCGTCGTCCTGCCTTTTACCAATACAAGCGCGGATGAAGAAAACGAATACTTCTGCGACGGGTTGACGGAGGAACTTATCACCGACCTGTCAAAGATACGCTCTCTGAGAGTCATTTCCCGCAATTCGGCCATGCGTCTGAAAGCGACGACCAAGGATTTGAGAACCATCGTTGAGGAGCTCAATGTCCGATATGTACTCGATGGAAGCGTTCGCAAGGTGGGGCAGAGCCTGCGGATTTCAGTTCAGCTGATTGACGGAGTAACGGATGCGAATTTGTGGTCGGACAAATACAACGGGACGCTGGAAGACATCTTTGAGATGCAGGAAAACGTTTCTCGTTCAATCGCCGAAGCCCTGGAGATCACTCTCACCGACGACGAGCAGCGACGGATCGAAGAGCGTCCGATTGGAAACGCGCAGGCATATGACCTCTATCTGAGAGCCAGAGCAAACTTTCTGCTGGGAATTCCGTCGGCGCTTGACCGTTCGATCGAGCTGCTAAAACAAGGGCTCGATATTATCGGCGAAAACGAACTGCTTTATGCGGCGTTGGGTTACACCTACTACTTCTATTTTCGCTGGATCAGTAAACTGGATGAAGGCCACCTGCGGCTGGCTAACGAATGTACGAAAAAGGTATTCGCCATCAATCCTTCGTCGTCGCACGGCTTTAGTCTCAAAGGTTTGTTGTGTTACTCCGAAGGGGATATTGGGGAGTCCATCCGGTTCTTGAAGAAAGCTGTCGAACTCGAACCAACTAATACTGAAGCCTTACTCTGGCTCGCGGCCAACAATTCATACATTAATCATCGAGAAGAAGGTATGAAGTATGCGGACAAGGTCCGCGCGCTTGATCCGTTGCTGCCGATCAACACGTTGATCAAAGGAGTCGTTTACCTGTACGACGGTCAGTTTAATGCATCGCTGCTCTGGGCTGAACGGAGTCTGGCGATGGAGCCGGCCAATCTGCTTTTGATCTGGAGCGTCGCGATAATAAAAGCCTGGTGCGGAAAGATCGACGAGGCCATCACTCATATTGATACTCTTGCTCAGATCGCTCCCGACTGGGTTTATACCCAGCACGGACTTTTTCTAAAGCACGGCTTGCGCGGCGAAAAGGATCTTGCGCTGCGATATGACACCGCGGAGCTCGAGACAGAAGCGCAACACGATTGCCATTTCGGTCTGCACGTCGCTCATTGTTTTGCCCTTGTCGGCATGAATGATCGGGCCCTCGACTTTCTCGAACGTGCAGTACGAACAGGAATGGTGAATTCGAGGTTCCTGGGCGAACTGGACCCCTTCCTCGAAAATATCCGGCACGAACAACGCTTCAAAGACTTGATGCTGGAAGCTCAGCGTCTATTCGAACAGATAGGCGACACAAAAGAGAATTTGGAGTCATCGCAGGACAACTTAGTTCGTAAGCCTGCGCCGGGTGCCAAAGAACAAAGACCCTCGGAAACATCGCCAACTTCAAATAGCAGTTTCGAGGAGGGGTTTTGGGTTGCTGTACTACCGTTCAAATGCCGCGGAGCAAATGCCGATCTCGAGGCCCTGGCTGAAGGGCTTTCCGAAGAGATCATAACCGGATTGTCGCGCTTCTCGTATCTTCGGGTCGTCGCGCGAAGCTCCACCTTACGCTTTACAAGCGAAGCTTCAGATATACGAACTATCGGAATAGCGCTCGGCGCACGCTATGTGATGGAGGGGAGTGTGCGCCAGGCGGGCGAGACGGCTCGCCTCGCGGTACAACTGGTCGACGCGACAAACGGCGCTCACCTTTGGGCGGAAACGTTCGACCGCCGGTTCCAACCCAACCAGATCTTTGCAATGCAGGATGAATTGGTCCCTCGAATCGTTTCTACCTGCGGGGATCACTTCGGTGTGTTAGCAAGGAGCATTAGCGACGCGGTTCGATGGAAGGATCCCAGTCAGCTCAGCCCTTACGAGGCGCTGATGCGCGGGTTTGGTTATCACCATCGTCTCACCGCTTCCGAGCACGCGGGGGCGCGTGAAGTTCTGGAGCAGGCCGTCGAGCAAGCGCCGGGCAATGCGGATTGCTGGGCGATGCTGTCGTGGATTTACTCTCACGAATACGGCCACGGTTTTAACCAACAACCTGGTTCTCTAGATCGAGCACTTGACGCGGCCAGGCGTGCGGTTGACCTGGCTCCGTCAAATCATCTCGCGTATCAGACATTGGCGGTGGCTCTGTTCTTCCGCAAAGACAAGGCGGGCTGTCTCAGTGCCGCGGAACGGGCCATGGCGCTCAACCCGCTCGATGCGAGCAATGAAGCCATATTCCTGATTACTTTCACCGGCGATTGGGACCGAGGGTGCGCGCTGATCGCCGGAGCGATGGAACTCAACCCCCACCATCCGGGCTGGTACCGGTGGGTACTCGGCGTCAACGAGTACCGACAGGCAAACTACCGCGAGGCCGTAGATGCAGCCGTGAAGGCCAACGTGCCCGGGATTTTCTGGACGAATATGCTGCTTGCCGCGGCCTACGGCCAACTCGGTGAACTCGAGGCTGGCCGCGACGCAGTGCGGATTCTGCTTGCTCAGAAAGAGGACTTCGTTGACTGGGCACGAGAGACGCTTGGGAAATGGTTCGAGCCGGAGCTTGTCGAGCATCTGGCCGAGGGGCTGCGGAAGGCAGGTCTTGAAGTCGACGCCTCGCTGGCCAACTCAGGGAGCGTTCGTGCGGATGAAGGGTTCTGGGTGGCGGTGCTGCCGTTCAAATATACCGGCGCCAATGCTGGGGTCACGGCCCTCGCCGAAGGACTGACCGAGGACATCACAACCGGTCTGTCGCGTTTCTCCTACCTCCGAGTGATCGCGCGTGGCTCGACGCTTCTCTACGCAAATCAGACGTCGGACCTGCGGGCCTTGGGAAAAGAACTCGGCGCACGCTACATGATGGAGGGAAGCCTACGCCAGGCGGGAACGCAGTTGCGGATCGCGGTGCAACTGGTAGACGCGAGCACCGGTGCTCACGTGTGGGCGGAAACGTACAACCGCGCCTTCAGCCCGGATTCCGGGTTCGAGTTGCAGGACGAGCTGGTTCCCCGGATCGTTTCAACCGTTGCCGACTGGTACGGTGTGTTACCTCATAGCATGAGCGAAGCTGTCCGGCTCAAGTCTCCCGATCAACTGAGCCCCTACGAAGCGGTGCTGCGTAGCTTCGGCTACTTCGAGCGCATCGCTCCTGAAGAGCACGCCGCCGTGAGGGCCGGCCTGGAACGGGCCGTCGAGCAATCGCCGGGTAATGCAGATGGCTGGGCGATGCTGTCAATGATGTACGGAGAAGAGCACAGGTTTGGGTTCAACGTCCAGCCCGACCCTCTCGGGCGTTCACTCCAGGCCGCGCGGCGAGCGGTTGATGCCGGTCATGCGAATCATTTCGCCTGGCTCGCTCTGGCCCAGGCGCTCTTCTTCCGCAAGGAATTCGACGTCTTCCGCGACGCAGCGGAACGGGCCATCGCACTCAACCCAATGGACGGATCCACGGTCGAATACCTGGGCCACTTGATTGCCTTTTCCGGCGAGTGGGATCTCGGATGTGAGCTGGCAGAGCGTGCGAGACAACTGAACCCCAACCATCCAGGCTGGTATTGGGCCGTTCTTTTTCTTGACGCTTATCGCAAGGGTGATTACCGCAACGCGCGAACCTTCATACTCAAGAGCAATCAACCGGGGCACTTCTTCACGCAAGCACTCGTCGCGGCCGTCCACGGACAGCTTGGAGAACGCGAGGAGGCAGACAAGGCGCTTCGAGTGGTGCTGACCCTGAAACCCGAGTTTCCTTTGATCGCGCGTGATGAGTTTGGGAAGTGGTACCTCCCGGAACTAGTCGAGCAGCTGATGGATGGCCTCCGTAAGGCTGGTCTGGAGATTGCCGATCAACAGCGCCCGGCAGCCCCTTTGCCTGTGACTGGCGCGACAGATACGGGCACCGTCGCCGACTCCGGTGGTCGCCCGGGGATTGCGGTGCTCCCATTCGCCAACCTGAGTGCCGACAGTGACCAGGAATACTTTAGCGACGGCCTTGCCGAAGAGATCATCAACCTGTTGGCGCAGGTACGCGGCCTGAAGGTAATCGCGCGAACATCGGCGTTTGCCTTCCGCGGGAAAGAGCAGGACATTCGGGAGATTGCTGGTGCGCTCGGCGTAACCACCGTCCTACAAGGCAGCGTCAGGCGTGCCGGAAGCCGCTTGCGCGTCTCGGCACAACTCATAGACGCCGCCGATGGTGCTCATCTCTGGGCAGAACGGTTTGACCGCGAGATGACCGAAGTATTCGCCGTTCAGGACGAGATTGCCGCAGCCATCGCCAGCGCTTTAAGGCTCACGCTGATCGGGCAGCCATCCCAGGCGCGGCTCTACGAGCCGAACTTCCAGGCTTACGAGGCATTTCTGAGGGGCCGACATCAGTACTACAAGTTCTCGCCGGAGGCGTTCACGCGCGCCGAGCAGGAATTCATCCGCGCAATTGCGCTCGAGCCCGAATGGGCTGAGCCGCACGCGGCATTAGCCGATGTGTACTTTGCTCTCGGTTTCTACGGATGGCGGCCACTCGACGACGTGGTTCAGCTGGCCCGCGCCGAGGCGCAGAAGGCAGTGGCGATTCTCTCTTCCCACCCGATGGCGCATGCGGTGCTCGCCGCCATTGCAGCTCTACGAGATTACGATTGGCAAGAGGCAGAAGCGCAGTTCGGTCAGGCCACAGCATCCGGCGAGCTTGATCCGAACGGACGGATGCTGTGCGCAATGTTCTACCTGCTGGCGGCTGGACGGTTCGACGAAGCGGCCAGGGAAATGTCTCTGGCGATTACGCAGGATCCGCTGAACGCATTCTGGCGTGCGCGCCAGGCCTGGATTCTTTTGTGCGGGGGGAGGTACGACGAGGCCATTGCTGAAGCTCGGAAGGCGTTGGAATTCGACGACACGAACTATCAGGCCCGCATGATGGTTGCCCTGAGTCTCACCTTCCAGAGAAAGTTGCCTGAGGCAAGGAAAGAGGCAGAGGAAGTATTCCGCCTCGCGCCATGGGACGCTTTGGGCACTGGACTGCTGGCCGGCTTGCTGGCCCAGACAGGCGAACGGGACCGCGCGTCGCGATTGATACCGACCATCACCAGTAGTGGAGCGGCCCCCGTGGGCATGATGATGTACCACCTGGTCTGCGCGGAGATTGATGCCGCGATTGACTGGTATCAGAAAGATATTGAGCTCAGGCGTCCGAACGCGCCAATGATTGCTTTTGCGGGGTTCCTCAGTCCGCTGCGCGCGCATCACCGCTGGCCGAAGATCGCGAGGATGATGAACCTGCCTTATCGGGAAGGGGAGACAATGATTCTCGCCCCCTCCCCGCCCGTTCAATCCGGTTCTGCTCGCCACACGGTAGGACGAACACCAGAGCGCGACGAATTACGCGCGGCGTTCAATGCCGCGAAGGCCGGGCGGGGATCAATACTATGTATCGCCGGCGAGCCGGGCATCGGCAAGACCACGCTGATCGAAGATTTTTTGGCCGAACTTTCTACCGATGACAACATCACAATTGCTCGCGGACGTTGTTCGGAACGACTGGCGGGTACGGAAGCCTATTTGCCGTTGCTCGATGCTTTGGAAAACTTGTTGCAGAGCGGCGAGAGCATGGCGCCAACAATGAAACAGCTTGCGCCGACGTGGTACGCGCAGGTGGTGCCGTTGTCGGGTGAGAGTGACGAATCAGCGCGCCTGCTCGCGGAAGTCAAAGCCGCTTCGCAGGAACGAATGAAGCGCGAGTTGGCGGCCTTTCTGCAATCCGTCGTGCAAGCCCGTCCGCTTGTGATTTTCTTTGACGATCTTCACTGGGCGGATGTCTCGACTATTGATCTTCTTAGTTTTCTGGCGGGCAAGTTCGACGGGCTGCGCGCTCTGATTGTGGTGACGTATCGGCCCTCGGATATGCTGCTCGCGAAGCACCCGTTTCTGCAGATCAAGCCGGATTTGCAGGCGCGGGGCGTGTGTCGGGAATTACTTCTCGAGTTCCTGAACGAAAGCGAGATTGCCGACTACCTAATTCTGGAATTTCCCGGTCATCGCTTTCCTTCTGAATTTCCAAAACTGATTCACGCAAAGACCGAAGGCAGTCCGCTGTTTATGGCTGATCTCGTGCGGTATCTGCGTGACCGCAACGTGATCGCACAAACAAGCGGCACATGGATGCTGGCTAGCGGCTTGCCCGACATCGAGCGCGAGTTGCCCGAATCTGTGCGCGGGATGATCGAACGCAAGATCACGCAACTCAGCGAAGAAGATCACAAACTGCTGACCGTCGCCAGCGTGCAGGGCTATGAATTCGATTCGGCAGTCGTCGCCCAGGTGCTGAGCCTTGACGCCGATAAGATCGAGGAGCGGCTGGAAAAACTCGAACGGGTCTTTGCGTTTGTAAAGCTGACGAGTGAGACCGAATTCCCGAATCGCACGCTGACGATGCGGTACAGGTTCATCCACGTGCTCTATCAAAATGCGCTGTACACCTCGCTCAGGGCCACACGCAGAGCAACCCTCAGCCGCGAAGTGGCTCAGACGATCGAAGGTTTTTATGGCGAACGAAAGGCGAGCGTCGCGAATGAATTGGCGGCTTTGTATGAGACCGGGCGGGAGTTCGCGAAGGCCGCGGATTATTTTCATCTCGCCGCCGAACACGCCAGACAGGTCTTTGCCGAACAGGAAGCTGCGGCGCTCGCGGGACGTGGGCTGGAGGCGCTCAAGTCATTACCCGACACGCCCGAACGCGCTCATCAGGAGCTAGCGCTGCAAGTCATCCTGGGACTGGCATTGAGAACGATCAAGGGATTTTCAAATCCAGAAACCGGGAAAGCATATTTGCGTGCACGCGAGCTGTGTGAACAGATCGGCGATACTCCTCAGCTCTTCCCCGTTTTGTTCGGTCTGTGGGAGTTTGATCAGAGTACGGCGCAGTTGGAGACGGCGATCGAACTCGCGCAGCTGCTGCTCGCGGCAGCCGGAGAGGATGAATCTCTGCGGTTAGTCGCCCACAACGTGATGGCGGATCAACTTACCTGGGTCGGCCGTTTTGTTGACGCCCGCGAGCACCTCGAACAGGGGATCGCTCTTTACGATTCCGACAAGCACAGTTCGAATGTCTTCACCTACGGATACGATTCAGGAGTTGCGTGTCTCGGCTTCGGGTCTATCGTGCTCTGGCATCTGGGCTATGCTGACCAGGCGCTCAAGATGAGCGACCAGGCCCGCGATCTGGCTGCGAAACTCCCCCACCCTTTGAACCTCGCCTTCGCTGCGAGTTTTGCAGCTTGGTTCCACTCGTTAGTTGGCTCAATGCAAACGGCACAGAAACAGGCCGAGGCCGCGATTGCGATCTCGGAGCAATACGACATTGCAATGTTTTTGGCGTGGGGAAAATTGGTGAAGGGCTGGGCGATTGTCAGCCAGGGTGACATCGAGGTTGGGATCGCACTCTCAAATCAGGGCATCGATGAGTGGCGAGCTTCGGGGACTTTACTGGCAAGCTCGTGGTGTCTTGGAATCCTCGCCGAAGGGAATAAGAAAGCAGGCAGGCGAGACGAATCTTTGGCGTTGCTGACCGAGGCTCTGGATTTCGCATCACGTTCGGGAGAGCATTTCTACGAAGCGGAGCTACATCGGCTGCGAGGCGAGTTGCTGCTCGAGTCGGATGACGGCGACTCTGCGTTGGAAGCCGAGCAGTGTTTTGATCGAGCGATCGACATCGCACGTCAACAGAGTGCGAAATCGTTTGAACTGCGCGCGTCGATGAGCCTCGCGCGGTTGTGGCTCCAACAAGACAAACGCGTTGAAGCGCACCAGATGCTCGCGGAGATTTATGGCTGGTTTACAGAAGGCTTCGACACGACGGATTTGAGAAATGCGAAGGCGTTGCTTGATGAACTGAGCGTCGATCCTGAGAAATAGTCAGAGACGCCCAGTTGGCGGAGGGCGGTGGAGTTTGGGCAATTCGCTCGCCAAACTTGAGCAACGCAAGAGAGGATCACCGCGTAGCAGTTGCCGCCGCGCATGAGAATTACCGCGCGCATGACAACAATGACTGCGACCGAATTCTACAAAGATTCAACCACCTCGTGGTTGTTGGCCCTCCAGGCGGATGGCGGGCGCGTTCTCGTGGGCGGTCTATGAACATTGCCCTCCTGGCGGAGGGCTGGCGAATTCGATAAACCGACTAGCTATTGCCCAGAGGAGGTAAACATGTCTGAGACTTTCGATTTCATCATAGTGGGCGGCGGATCTGCCGGCGCCGTAATCGCCGCCCGTCTATCCGAAGACCCGACTTGCCGTGTTGCGCTGGTCGAAGCGGGCGAAAGACCGCCAGACTTAGAGCTGATGCCCGTGGCGTGCGCGGCCATGCAACTCAACCCCGCCACGGACTGGATGTACACGGCGGATCCCGGGAACGCCGGGCTCGGGCTCAATGGGCGACGCGTCCCGGTGCCGCGAGGCAGGATGCTCGGGGGCTCGTCGGGGCTCAACTAGATGGCATATGTACGAGGCCATCCGGGAGACTTCGACTCGTGGGCTGAGGGGGGCGCGACCGCTTGGAGCTACGCTGAAGTGCTCCCCTACTTCCGGAAGAGCGAGGGCCTCGCGCCAAGCGACGAGATGCGGTGAAAACCTCAGCATTCAGGTCGATCTGGTTAACACAACCAACGGGCTCCAAATATGGGGCGATAGATACGAGGGTAAAACATCGGAAATCGTAAGTATTCAGCAAAGGATCGCCACCGATGTTTCTTCGCAATTGAAGCTCAAGCTGAGAGTCTCAAATACACGATCGACTTAGATCCAAACTGGTGGGGCGGGCACTTTTGGTTAGGAATAGCATAGATCAAGTTTGGACGTAATGAAGAAGCGATCTCTGAATTGGAAAAGAGTGTTGAGTTATCCAACAGATCAAGCGCATCGATCGCTCTTCTTGGCGACGCCTACGCAATCAAGGGCATGCGGAGCGAGGCGCTCGCAATATTGAAGGAGCTGGAGGATAAATACGCAAAACACGAAGCTACGGGAAAGGACATTGCTTCGGTATACGCTGGACTTGGCGACAAGGAGCAAACGTTTGCCTGGCCGGGAAAGGCCCTCCAGGATCGCAGCGCTTTACTTCCCAGGATCACATGGTATCCGCCGTTTGCGTCGCTACGCGACGACCCGCGATTCAAGGATATTGTCCGCCGAATGGGTTTGGCCGAGTAGCAGCATCTCCCCGAGCGCCCAAACCTGCTGCAACCCGGCGTTCGCCCGCGCATCAACGCGGGATATGCCAACAATAAAAGTGAAATGATCTAATCAGACCCGTCATGCCAATGACTCTAAAGAGGGGGAGAAAAACTCGGGCGCTACGAGATCCGCTCGCTGATCGGCGAGCCGCCGCGTCCTGAAATCCCGAGCACACCCACTTCTTACGAAGTGGGTATGCCCGGGACGTTCTGAAACTGCGCTATTTCAGTTCATTGTAGATGGCCGTGACGACCGGTTTCGCGCTACCCAGTTTATAGTCCTTGTACTTTTCGGGCAGCTTTAGATCGGCCACCGCCTGATCGATGGTCTTGCCGTCCTTCTTTGCCTGCTCGACTACCGCGACAAAAGCCTGAAAGAAATCGCCGTATCCTTTGAACGCGGACCAATCAGTCACCGGGCTATGGCCTGGGATGACCTTCTCGACGCCTTTGATCGCCGCCGCGGCCTTCATCAGAGTCTTGGGGAATTCCAGCCCGCTGCCGCCGCTGGTTGCGTCGATGATCGGCAGCCCGCTGGTGAATGCGAACATGTCCCCGGCGTGCATGACTTTCAATGCGGGGAACACCACGAACGTGTCACCGCTGGTGTGGCCGCGGCCGAAGTAGTACAGATCGATCTTGTCGTTCCCCTTCAACAGGCTTAGCTTGTCCTTGTAGGTCTTCCCCGGAAGAAACTTTTTGCCCTCTTCGCTCTGAAAAGCGGGCATCTTCTCCATGCTTGCTTTGCAGTTCTCCTGAGCGACGAACTCGACCATCCCGGTGAACGCTACGTTGCTCCCGACGTGATCGAAGTGTGTGTGGGTGTTGATCACCATCGTCACCGGTTTGGGCGTCACCGATTTCACCTTCTCGAGGATCGCCGGTCCCATCCCCGGAACCTTCGTGTCCACAATCACCACACCCTTCTCGGTAATGAACGCAGCGGTGTTTCCTCCCGCGCCGGTGATGACATAGAGATTGTCTCTGACCTTTTCAATATCGAGAGCGGGCTTTTGTTGGGGCAGTGGCTTCGCGAAAATCAGTGAGGCCGCGCCAACCGCCAGCAGGCCCAACAAGACAGCTATTCGTTTCATCGAGAGTCTCCCTCCTGAGCCCGCATATGATATACGCCGGTCGCGAGGGGCACAACAAAGCAAAATAAAGGTCGGGGCCCCCTTCGTAGCGAACGTTCTCATTCGTATCGCAGCGCCTCGATCGGATCCAGGGCAGCCGCCTTCCGCGCGGGATAGTAGCCAAACGCAACCCCCACGAACACCGAGAAGATCACCGACGCGATGATCGAGATTGGCGAGATCAACGTCGGCCATTTGAGCGTCTCGGATATCGCGATCGATGCGCCAACGCCGAGCAGCACCCCAAACAGCCCGCCGACTCCCGAGAGCGTCACCGACTCGATCAGGAACTGACGGCGAATCGCGCCGCTGCGCGCGCCGATCGCCATGCGAATGCCTATCTCGCGAGTCCGCTCGGTCACCGACACCAGCATGATGTTCATTATTCCTATCCCGCCGACCATCAGCGAGACGCCCGCGATCGCGGCGAGAAGATTGGTCATGATCGCGCTTGATTGGTCGGCCGCCTCGGCTACGTCGGTAAGATTGCGCACGAAAAAATCATTCTCCTCATTCGGGCCGAGTTTGTGACGCTGGCGGAGCAAATCGGCGATTTGCTTCTCGGCCGTGAACGTCGCCGCGGGGCTGATGGCCGAAACCATTATCAGGTGGATATGCGTGCGGGTCAGCATCTTCTTCAGCACCGTCGTATAAGGAACGATGACCGTGTCATCCTGATCCTGGCCGTATTGATTTTGGCCTTTTTCGCTGAGCACGCCGATCACCCTGAACGGCAGATTTCGGATTCGCATGGTCCGGCCCACCGGGTCTGCGCCTGAGAACAGATTGTCTTTGATGGTCTTTCCCACGACGCAAACACGCGCGGCAGTCCGCACATCGGCTTCGTTGAAGAACTCTCCGGTCTGCACGGGCCAGGCTCGGATGTCGGGAAACTTTTCGTTGGTTCCCTGGATGCTGCTGGACGCAACCCAGTTCATGTCGCCGAACACCAATTGTCCGTTGGCGCGTTCGCGCGGGCTTGCTGCCCGGACTGCCGGGCACTCACGAGCAATCGCCTCAGCGTCTTCGGGCATCAGTGTGTGCGAGGAGCCGGCCCCTCCCCGCAACCCGCCGCTCTTCGACGAGCCGGACATAACGTAGAGCATGTTGTTTCCAAGATTTTTGATCTGAGACTGGATCGACGCTGAAGCGCCCTGCCCAATCCCGATCATAGCGATGACCGCGCCGACCCCAATGATGACGCCAAGCATGGTGAGACCAGATCTCAGCTTATTGCGGCTCAGCGTGCGCAGCGCGATCCTGAAAGTCAACAGCAAGTTCATTGGCAATCCCCTTGATCGTCTTCAATCCTTCCACACGTTTTGCTCGACTGAAGAACACGGTTGTTTGATCATGGCCGGTTCCTTAGACTACATCTATGCCTCGAGCGAAAGCGTTTTTCAACTGACGACTGTTTCCGACGATCTCGTCCAACGGGATGGTAGAGAAGGTGCCTGCAACGAACAGTCGCTTGAGGTTGGAATGAGATTCGAGGTCAAGTTTCAGCTGCTCCTGACGTTGAGCTCATTCAGCAACCACGAGAAGCGACAACGCGAGGCGTCTCGCCCGCATAAGCCGTCTGAACTATTTTTAGCACGAAAAAGGGTTGGGTGTCAGTGCCACCCGTCACGCGCGCAGCACGATGGTGAATATATAGTCGTTCTTGTTCTTCGCTCTCCTGCTCTGATATTCTCCGGCGCGGCGCTTCAAATCTGATGGCACTCAAACCAGGCACACAGCTCGGCGCTTACAGATTGCTCGGTCTGCTCGGCAAAGGCGGGATGGGTGAGGTGTATCGCGCCTCGGACACCAGACTCAATCGCGAAGTCGCCGTAAAGATCCTGCCTGCCTCGTTCGCCAACGATCAAGAGCGGCTACGCCGCTTCGAGCAGGAAGCTCGCGCAACGTCGGCCCTCAACCACCCGAACATCCTCACTATCTATGACATTGGCACGCACGAAGGGGCGCCCTATATCGTAGCGGAACTTCTGGAAGGCGAAGAGCTGCGTGAGCACCTCGACCACGGCCCGATCCCGGCACGCAAAGCCATTGAATACGCAATCCAGATTGCGAGTGGATTAGCGGCCGCACACGCCAAGGCCATCGTTCATCGCGACCTCAAGCCGGAAAACATTTTCATCACCGCGGACGGCCGGGTGAAGATTCTCGATTTCGGTCTCGCCAAGCTCAGGCCTCAGGGCGGCGAGCGTGATTCCGGATCCGACGTTCAGACTCAAAGGGCTCTCACCGATCCGGGCGTGGTCATGGGCACCGTAGGTTATATGTCGCCCGAACAGGTGCGCGGGCAGAACACCGATCATCGCGCGGACCTTTTTGCCTTCGGAGTGATTCTCTACGAAATGCTTGCCGGACGCCGGGCGTTTACCGGCGAGTCAGCCAATCGAAGTAATGAACGCGATTCTCAAGGAGCATCCCCCGGAACTCAGCGAAACCAATTCGAAAACCAATCCGGCCCTTGAAGGAATCGTCCGGCGTTGTCTCGAGAAGAAGCCCGAGATGCGGTTTCATTCAGCGCATGATCTCGGGTTTGCATTGGGTACGCTTACTACTACCTCAGGATCGCGATTGGAAACCGGCGCGGCGTTGCCTGCATTGACAGAAGGCACAGGCAAGGCGCGGCTGTTCGGCGATGCCCGGCTAGCGTGGATCGTAGCCGGGTTGCTCCTGCTGATTGCGCTTGCGCTCGCCGGTGTCGCTTATTTGCGGCCAACGGCGGTTGCGCGTTCCTTTAAGCTATCCGCGCTACCTCCGGAGAGGGCTACCTTGATGTCGGGACAAGCGCCAGTTATCTCGCCCGACGGAAGCCGCCTCGCGTTCGTCGGGGTAGACGAGAAGGGTGGGACGCTGCTTTATGTGCGCGCGCTCGACTCGCTCGCCGCGCAACCGCTCTCCGGCACGGATGGGGCGGTGTATCCCTTCTGGTCGCCCGATAGTCGCTCGATAGGATTTTTTGGGAACGGCAAACTCAAGAGGATCGAGGTGGCCGGGGGACAGCCGGTCACGCTCGCGGACGCGGCGGTCGCTCGCGGCGGATCCTGGAATCGCGACGGAGTGATCATCTACACTCCCACTCCACCGAGCCCGATCTTTCGCATCTCGGCCTCTGGCGGCGAACCTACCGCAATCACGTCTATTGATTTTGCGCGCGGAGAGTTCTCCCGGCTGTTCCCCCAGTTCCTGCCTGATGGTCGTCACTACCTGTATTTCTCTCCAGCAAATCAGAAGCCGGGTACGCACATTGTTGGCATTGGTTCACTGGACTCCGCTGAGAACAAGCAGCTCCTGAACGTCGACTTTACCGCCGTGTACGCACCACCGGGTTACCTACTCTTCCGGCGCGAGACGACCCTGATGGCCCAGCGTTTCGACGCCGGCAAACTTGAACTCAGCGGCGATCCATTCCCAGTCGCGGAGCAGGTAGGCATCGACGGGCTGTCGTTTCAAACGCTCGCTTCTGCCTCCGATAACGGTATATTGGCGTACCAAAGCGTGGGAGCGGGTGACACACGACTGGTCTGGTTTGATCGCCAGGGCAAGCAGCTTGGCGTAGTCGGGCCGCCGGGCGATTACAGCGGGCTTTCGCTGTCCCCCGATGACAAACGGCTGGCGTTTCAGCAGGTGGATCCCGACTCTGGCAATGTTGATGTCTGGTTGACGGAATTCACCGGGGGTAGCTTTTCGCGCTTCACCTTTGAACCAATAGTCGAATTCAGCCCGATCTGGTCGCCCGACGGAAGCCGAATCGCCTTCGCCGCGGTAGAAGGCCCACCCAACATCTTTCAAAAACTCTCGAGCGGCGCCGGAGAGGTTGAGCCGCTATTCAAGTCACCCATCGCGAAACTTCCCGCGGATTGGTCGAGGGATGGGCATTTCATCATCTGTGACACTGTCGGACGGACAACCAGGTGGGATTTGTGGGTCCTGTCGCTCAACGGCGAACCAAAGTTTGAGATGTTTTTGCAAACGCCCAACGACGAGAGGCGCGCGTGCTTTTCGCCGAGTGGCCGCTGGATCGCTTACGAGTCCGACGAGTCGGGAAAGAGGGAAGTCTATGTCCGAAGCTTCCCTGCATCAGGAGCCAGGTGGCAAGTCTCCGCGGGCGGCGGCTCTCAAGCGCGATTTGCACGAGACGGAAAGGAACTATTCTATGTCAGCGCGGACCGGAAGATCATGGCCGCGCCGGTAAAAACCGATGGCGTCAGTTTTGAATCCGGCGCTCCCAGAGCGCTCTTCGACACCCACATCCTCATAAGAGAGGATCGCCCCGGCGATCAATTCGCGGTCACCTCCGACGGACAGCGTTTTCTTATCAACTCGACGATCGCGGGGACTGGGGGATCTCCGATTAACGTTGTGATCAACTGGGCGCCCGAGGGGAAGAAGTGACGATCGTTTCCGGCGCCAAGCCTCGTGATTGTATGCGAAGATAAACTATGAAACGATTCTTTAACCTTCTCATCATTGCGCTCATCCCGTGCGCCGCAAACGCGCAAACGGTCACGCTCGAGAAACTGCTCAGCGCCCCTTTTCCATCCGAAATCTCAGCCGCACCCACCGCCGCCCGAGTGGCCTGGATACAGACAGAGCGCGGGCTGAGCAATCTGTTCGTCGCCGATGCGCCGGAGTATCGCGCGCGCCAGTTGACCAAATACACCAAAGACGACGGGCAACATCTGTCCGACATCACCTGGTCGAGCGACGCCAAAACGATTGTCTATGTCCGGGGCGATGCCGCAAACCGCGCCGGCGAAAATCCAAACCCTACCAGCGACCCGGGAGGCGCGGAGCAGGCGTTGTGGCGTATCTCGGTTGATGGCGGTGAGCCGGTCAGAATCGGCGTTGGCAGCGCGCCTGCGCTTTCACCCCGTAGCGATCAGCTGTTGTTTTTGCGGCGCGGGCAGATCTTTGCGACTTCATTGAGCGCGGCGAAGGAGCCGAAACAGTTGTTAATCCTGCGCGGCGGCACATCGTCGTTGCGCTGGTCGCCCGATGGAGCGAAGGTCGCATTTGTCAGCAATCGCGGCGATCACGCTTTCATCGGCGTGTATGAAATCGCCAGCAAGGATTTGCGCTGGCTGGCTCCGAGTGTGGATGAGGATGGCAACCCCTCGTGGTCACCCGATGGTTTGCGCATCACCTTCACACGCACTCCATTCGCGCAGCGGCCGCTGTTCGCACCGGAACGGAGCGGGATGCCGTGGTCTATCGTGGTGGCCGATGTCGCATCCGGCAAAGCAAAGATGATCTGGCGAGCGGAAGAAGGCGTGGGGAGCGTGTTCCAGGCTGTTGTCGCCGAGAATCAACTTCTGTGGGGAGCTGGAGACCGCATCGTGTTTCCATGGGAGCGAGACGGCTGGGTGCATTTGTATTCGGTTGCGGCGAGCGGCGGGACCGCGTCGTTATTGACTCCCGGCGAGTTCGAGGTCGAATACGTCACGCTCAGCCCCGACAAACGCGAATTGATCTTCAACTCGAATCAGGATGACATCGACCGGCGGCACCTGTGGCGGGTGGCGGTCGGCGGCGGAGAGGCCAAAGCCATCACCTCCGGTAAAGGCATCGAATGGGCGCCGCAACTCACGAGTGACGGCAAAGCAATCGCCTATCTGCGCTCCGATGCAAAACGCCCGGCACAAGCAGTTATCCAAACCATCAATGGTGAAGGGGGCACCGAAGCGTTGGGCGAAATGCGCAGTCTTTCGCAAATCCCAAACGATTTCCCGGTCAACGAATTGGTCGAACCCCAAGCGGTGATGATCACCGCCGCGGATGGCATGCAGATTCATGGGCAATTGTTCCTGCCTAAGATTCCGAATGGCGAAAAGCGTCCGGCGACGATCTTCTTTCACGGCGGCTCGCGTCGACAGATGCTGCTCGGCTTTCATTATATCGGCTACTATCACAACACCTACGCGATGAACCAGTATCTGGCGAGTCGGGGCTACATCGCGTTGTCGGTGAATTATCGCAGCGGCACCGGCTACGGCATGGAGTTTCGCGAAGCCTTGAACTATGGCGCGGCGGGGGCCAGCGAATTTCGCGATGTGATGGGCGCCGGGTTGTATCTACGAGGTCGCAACGATGTAGACGGCAAGCGAATCGGCATCTGGGGCGGTTCGTATGGCGGCTACTTGACTGCGATGGGGTTGTCACGGGCGTCGGATTTGTTCGCCGCCGGAGTTGACATTCACGGAGTCCACGATTGGAACACCGGCATCAAGAATTTTGTGCCGAGCTACAACCCACTCGACGATCCGAAGGGAGCAAAGCTCGCGTTTGATTCATCGCCGCTGGCTTCGGTGGATGGATGGCGATCGCCTGCGCTGTTTATTCACGGCGACGATGATCGCAATGTTAATTTTGATGAGACGGTGACTCTGGTGCGCGCTCTGCGAGAGCGCAAAGTCGACGTTGAGCAGTTGGTGTTTCCGGATGAAATTCACGGCTTCCTGCTGCATCGCAGCTGGATGTCGGCCTTTACGGCAGCGGCTGATTTCTTTGATCGAAAACTGAAAAAGTAATCGAACCCAGGATGATTTAGATCCTTTGGCGAGCTTTGCGGTCCCTTGCGCTCTTTGCGAAAAAGGAATTCTCCACGCAAAGAACCGCAACGATCGCAAAGAGCAGAAGGTTGTGACGAAAATAATGCAATTAGTGGCGTTAGCTTCCGTAACCTAGTGCCTTTGTTTCTTTACCAGGCGTATTTCCAGCTTGTAACCGAGAGCGTTTGCATATCGACGAAGTGTCGCGATCGATGGTGAGTGTTTGGGGGTGGCCGATTCTAAGCGAGCAATCGCCGACTGAGTCGTGCCAACTCTGGCAGCGACTTCCGCCTGTGATAGTCCCGATTGCGCTCTCGCCTTTAGGACCTCATCGACAAAAGCGAACTCCTCGGCCAGATCGTCATATGCCGTTTTTACGCCGGGACGCGCAAAGGCGCGTGCCTTGAACCGCTTCAGATTGCTAGACATTTTTGAGTTCCTTCATGCGCTTCCGAGCGATATCGAGTTCCCTCGGCGGCGTCCTCCCTGTCTTCTTCACGAAATGATGCAGGAAAACGATGCGCCCATCAATAACCGTGCAATAGAATACTCGGGCAATTCCCTCCGCGGCTTTGATGCGTAATTCGAAGAGTCCACCACCCATCGAGCGCGTCTGCGGCATGCCCAAGTCCGGGCCGAACAACTCCATTCTCTCGGCGTATCGGAGAAAGCGCGCGAGCATGCCGGTTGGTGACCGAGAATACCGGCCTCTACACGTTTGTCAAAGAATGTGACAACTCCAAGTCACGGGGTGGAGTATAGCATATCCGCTATGTCGCCCAGAGCCGAGTTTGGTGGCTTTCGAGCAAATACTCCTCCAAGCTACACTTCAAGCAATCGACCTCCACACTTGACTACATACGGCAATGCCGTACACTTGAAAAGTGTTCAGCTTCACAGAGACGAAGCTCTTCACTCGCCCCTAGTAATGTCGCCCAGGAGTATCTGTCGGACGACCATTACAGCGAGTTACAGTGGTTTCTCGCAGCAGCGCCGGAAAGTGGTCCTGTAATTCCTGGCCCGGCGGCGTACGCAAACTTCGATGGCGAGCGCCTGGTCGAGGCAAGCGGGGCGGCTACGGGTGATCTACTATTTGAAGCGTGTTGACGGTGTGATCTGGATGCTGACTATGTATCCGAAGAATGTCATCGAAGACATTCCGGCGCATGTGCTTCGGCAGATTCGAGAGGAGATTGAGAATGGCTAAGGGGAAACGGGATATCGGTCGCGAAATTCTGGAAGGGTTACGAGAAATCAAAAGCGGTCGCCACGGACGAGTTGTGAACCTTCCGAGTGTGGCGAGCGTCCGCGAAAAGACGGGGCTTTCACAAGAGCGTTTTGCAACATTGCTCGGCGTATCGATACGAACACTACAGGACTGGGAGCAAGGCCGGCGAGCCCCGTCAGGCGCCGCCCGCACACTGCTCTTGATCGCCGAGCGCAATCCAAAGGCGTTGCTCGATGTTGCATGACGAATACAAGGTTCGCGAATACCAAAGATTTAGGGTCAGGCCAAAGATCGAGGGTCGGGCGTGCAATATGCGAATCGCTCGCTCTCAATCATCCGGGTTGAACTGCATATTGCACGCCTGATCCCATTACCTGCTGCATCGCAGCTGGATGTCCACGGCTTCCTGCTGCATCGCAGTTGGATGTCGGCCTTTATAGCAGCGGCTGATTTCTTTGATCGAAAACTGAAAAAGTAATCGAACCCAGGATAATTTAGATCCTTTGGCGAGCTTTGCGGTCCTTTGCGTTCTTTGCGAAAAAGGAATTCTCCACGCAAAGAACCGCAACGATCGCAAAGAGCAGAAGGTTGT
Source organism: Blastocatellia bacterium (assembly GCA_963737945.1). Lineage (GTDB taxonomy): Bacteria > Acidobacteriota > Blastocatellia > UBA7656 > UBA7656 > Onstottus_A. The sequence goes on from CAVTUR010000010.1 coordinate 272,347, forward strand.
GGCGAAAATAATGCAATAGTGGCGTCTAGCTTCCGTAACCTAGTGCCTTTGTTTCTTTACCAGGCGTATTTCCAGCTTGTAACCGAGAGCGTTTGCATATCGACGAAGTGTCGCGATCGATGGTGACTGTTTGGAGGCGGCCGATTCTAAGCGAGCAATCGCCGACTGAGTCGTGCCAACTCTGGCAGCGACTTCCGCCTGTGATAGTCCCGATTGCGCTCTCGCATTTAGGACCTCATCGACCGCTTCGAATGGGCCGATTGACAGAACTGTCAGGACCCGCTTTTATTGAGTATCGGGACTCAAGCGTAATCCAGCGCACAACTTTGCAGATGAAACGAGACTACTACTCTTCAACAATTGAGAGATTCCTTGATGCTTCGTCAGAGAAGATTATAGGTAGCCTCACAATCAATAGTGGCTTCGCGGTTGAACCAAACCAGCGCGACGCGTGGTTGGAAGAAATAACGATTCTCAAAACTGCGCTTCGCGACTTCAGCGGTCAGGTTTATTTCGAGTATTCGATTCCGCGAATGGGCAGGCGTATCGACGTGGTTTTGCTGATCGAGTCAGCCTTATTCGTTCTTGAGTTCAAGATCGGTGAGCGTCAATTCACTTCGTACGCGATCAATCAAGCGTACGATTACGCGCTGGATTTGAAAAACTTTCACGAAACGAGTCGCGATTTGCTCATCGCGCCAATTGTGATCGCAACGAACGCCGCCGCGCCTTCGCCAACTATCGGAACAACGGTTCACGGGGACAACGTTCTCGCGCCAATGCGCTGTACTGCGGAATCGCTTCCGCCTACTCTGCGAACCATCCTCGAAGCTGCGGACGCCGGAAGGATTGATGCGACCGCATGGGAGGGCGGTAGATATTCCCCAACGCCGACAATTATCGAAGCGGCGATGGCACTCTACAACAATCATTCAGTTACCGAGATTTCCAGGAGCGATGCAGCAGCAATTAACTTAACGGCAACTTCTTGTGCGATCGCGGAAATTATCGAGAACGCGCGGGCGACATCCTTCAAAGCCATCTGCTTCGTCACCGGTGTTCCCGGCGCGGGTAAGACGCTAGTTGGGTTAAACATCGCTACGCAACGCCGCGATGAACGTGATGAGCTACACAGCGTCTTTCTGTCGGGCAACGGGCCGCTTGTATCCATTCTGTGCGAAGCCCTAGCGCGTGATCGAGTCCGACGTGATAAGGAGGCCGGAAAGAGGACCACGAAAGGTGCTGTTCTAAGCGAGGTCAAGGCGTTTGTTCAGAATGTTCATCATTTTCGAGACGAGTGCATAGTTGACCCCGGCCCACCGATCGAGCACGTAGCGTTGTTCGACGAAGCACAGCGCGCCTGGAACCTGGAGCAGACAGCAAGCTTCATGCGTCGGAAGAAGAATCTCGCTAATTTCAATCAGTCCGAACCGGAGTTTCTGGTCTCGTGCCTCGATCGTCACCACGACTGGGCGGTGATCGTTTGCCTGGTCGGCGGCGGTCAGGAAATCAACACGGGCGAAGCTGGAATCAGCGAATGGATCAATGCCTTGAATCATTCGTTCCCGGAGTGGCGCGTCTACATTTCATCGCGCCTGTCGGATAGCGAGTACTCGGCGGATCATGCGTCGGATTCTTTAGGTAACCGCGGGCAAGTAACAATTCGAGATGAGCTGCACCTTGCAGTTTCGATGCGCTCGTTCCGCGCGGAGAATGTCTCGCTTCTTATCAAACAACTTCTGGATCTCGAGGCAGACGAAGCGCGAGCGACTCTGGCAAACATCTCCGCAAATTATCCGATGGTTCTCACGCGCGATTTAGACAAGGCGAAAGTCTGGCTGCGAGAAAGAGCGCGCGGCTCGGAACGTTATGGCGTCGTTGCCTCATCTCAAGCAGAACGATTGAAGCCTCTCGCATTGAATGTGAAGTACACAATCGACCCAAGGCACTGGTTCTTAAATGGAGCGGAAGACACACGGTCGTCGTTCTACCTTGAAGACGTAGCCACTGAGTTTGACGTTCAGGGCCTTGAGCTGGATTGGGCTTGCGTTACGTGGGACGCCGATTTCCGATATTCGCCTGATGGCTGGGAACACAAATCATTTGTCGGAGATCGCTGGAATCGAATCAAAAAGCCGCAGCGACGACTCTATCAAAAGAACGCCTACCGAGTGTTGCTCACCCGCGCTCGGCAAGGCATGGTGATCTGCGTTCCCTCCGGCGATTCGCACGATCCGACTCGGAAGCCAGAGTTTTATGACTCGACGTTTGAGTATTTACGACAGATTGGGCTGTCCCAAATCTGAACGCCGATGCCACGTCTCTATCACCGGCAGGAACCTTGTCTTAGGTCGGAGGTCAGGCGTAATGTGCAAATTGCCCGCTTACAATCAATCTCGCGGAATTACGAAGCACACCTAATCCCGCTCACGCTGGAGACCGCGGAATCGTGACGATTCTATCGTTCCGTCGCGGCCTGGAAAGGAGTAATCGTTGGAGACAGCCAAAGGTTACATAGGGCTCACTGATCCGGACTGGTACTGGTTCTTGTCCTCTCATCCTCACGTTGATGAGGTTAATTTCTGGCAGCCGCACGGTGGTCGCGAGTTTCGTGCGCTTAAGCGCGGCGAGCCATTCTTCTTCAAGCTTCGGGCACCAGACAAGGCGATCGCCGGCTTCGGCTTTTTTGAGCGATTCGAGCGCCTCTCAGCGTGGCTAGCTTGGGATTGCTTTGGAGAGATGAATGGTGCTCCTGACTTCGACTCGATGATTACACGCATTCTCCGCCTGAGGGGCGATGACGGACGGTCGATTCGCGGAGGCGACTTCCAGATCGGCTGCGTTATGATCTCGGCGCCGGTATTCTTCGGAAGGGATGAATGGGTGTCTCCGCCGACTGACTGGGCAAAGACAGGGATTCAACAGGGCAAGACGTACGGACTGGACTCTGGGGAAGGGCGGCGCGTGCTTGATGAATGTCTCGCGCGAGCCTTAATAAGCAATCGATATTGGAATGTCGAGCCCGTGGCAAATCTTGTTGCCGAGGGATCCGCCCGATATGGCAGTGCTTTCCCGGTTCGTCCGCGCCTCGGCCAAGGGCTCTTTAGCCTCGCGGTTCGCGACGCCTATGGTGGAGCTTGCGCGGTTACTCACGAGCATACCGGACCGGTCTTGGAGGCAGCGCACATCATGCCCTATGCACTAGGTGGCGAGCATCGAGTAGACAATGGCCTACTGTTTCGTCGAGATCTACATCGCCTCTACGACCGCGGCTACGTGACGGTCACGCCGGACTATGTCTTTCGTGTCGGCGAGAGCCTGCGCGAGGAGTTCAAGAATGGACGAAGCTACTATGGTCTCAGTGGTGCACGCATAGCGGTTCCAGCACATGACGTCTGGCAACCCAGCAAGGAACTTCTTGCCTGGCACGCCGACGAGGTTTTCAGAGGATAAGGCGATTTCACTCAGACGTCTCTGCCGGAAGGGTCTCGCACTATCCAAGCGAGGTCAGGACTATGCGTTTGTAGTCTGATGATTACTAATCGAATTGCATATTGATGCATGCCTGACCGCCAGCCCCGGCCACAACAGCCAAGTCTTTGCGGCAAGCCGATGCTTGTCATGGACAGTGAACAGCGGGTAATCTCTCGCCATGGCAACATCTTCCGAAATGGCCGCCTTTGATCGCTGCGTACGTCCGCTGATGCAGATTGTGCTTCCCGAAAAGGCTGAAGCCGTTATCGGTTTTCGGGCCGATCCTGAGTTGCAGCAGCGCATTGAAGAACTGGCGGAGAAATCTACTGAGGGCCAGCTCACGGAAGCCGAACGCTCTGAGTACGCTGGGTACGTGAGGGCCAACAAGTTCGTCGCGATTTTGCAGCAACATGCGCGACGCTTGATGGAGTCCCGCGCTTAACTGATGGGACCCCAGATTAGAGCCCAAGTCCGCGAACGCGGCGCGAACATATGTGAGTATTGCCAACTGCGTCAGGAAGACTCCCCGCTGGCCGCTCTTCACATAGAGCACATCATTCCGAAGGTACATGGCGGCAGCGATGAGCTTGATAACCTCGCGCTTGCATGCGTCGACTGTAACCTTCACAAAGGAACTAACCTGGCGGGGATCGATCCCGAAACGAATGCCCTGACAGAGATCTTTCATCCACGGCGTCACAACTGGAATGATCATTTCGAGTGGCACGGAATCACCCTTGTTGGCAGGACCGCAATTGGCAGGACCACTATACGTGTTTTGAGTATGAATTCGGAGGATCAACTCGCTTTGCGATCTTCAAGAGACTAAGACTTCGGCGCCGCCACCTAATCGCCAGGCTTTTCAGGAGCTTTGATCATGCTGAGCTAGCTGTCAGAGAAATCCAGCGATGAATCCTCTCTACCCTGAGGTTTCTCACCGTGCAGCGCATCGCTGCGAGTACTGCCACGCTCCGGAAGTAATCTTCAATTTCCATTCGAAAAGCACCCACCCCGTCAGGGGTGAAATGTTTATAGAGGTGGACGTTTGGGGAGTCGCACCCCGTCAGGGGTGCAATGTCCTATTGCGTTTAAAGCTCGCGAGTCTAAACGAATTGGCCCAATCTGGAAGCACGACATTGCACCCGTGGCGGGGTGCGGGTCCCAAATAACGTCCCTGTCTATAAACATCCCACCCCTGGCGGGGTGGACGCCGGGGAGATTGTTTTACACCTTCTGTATAGTTGGGAGGATCACTTTCGCGTTGACAATGAGACTGGCGCTATTCTTGCCGCAACCTCGACTGGTCGCGCAACCGCATCGCGCTTGAACATGAACCGTGAGACACAGTTAGCTGCTCGGCTTCAGTGAATGCAACTCGGGCTCTTTCCATAGTTGAAACTTTTTCCCAGCGAACCGGCGAAGGCCAAGCACGAACCGTAGGGCGAAGGCAGCGCGTCTCCAGGGGAATCAATCATTAGCTCTTATCTCGAAACATACCCGCGGCGGGTTCGCACGACGGCGCCTTCCTGCTTTACCGCGACATTGATCTTCCTGAACTTACCGTCGCGTGATGTGTTCGTAGAAGCGTAGGCCAACGAATAAATCAACCTCAACTCTGCCGCTACGCGTTGATAGATGCCGTCAAGCTCGTTTTCACCCGCGACTACGAAGACCGACCCGGCGCTCTCTTCAGCACGCTGCTAGATTTGCCGATGAGCCTTAAGGTTTGGCTTTAACCTTCGCTCGATCCGCTCGCGGCCTCTCTCGGTCCTAGAAGGATCCTGAAAGCTCGCGCGTCAGCTCCGCCTCTTCCCTGTCGAGGTAGATTGGTTGCATCGTCGCATCTTCTTCCGAAACGCGCGCAAGCTCGAAGTTGTGATCCGATCGTTCGTAGTCTGAGTCAAGCAACGACCCGTCAACCCCATCCGTTAGCACTACGATCGCTTTTCGAGAGTCCTTAACTCGGCGCAACAGATCCAGCGTGGTCCACATGCACATGCCATCGTAAAACGCCGTGCCTCCTGAAATCTCCTTCATCTTTTCGACAGACTTCTTGAGTTCCTTTTTGTCGGCGGTGAAATCGGACGCCAGTATGAACTTGCGTGTTTTCGTGTGAAACAGGGGTGGGGTCAGCCGTGAAATATGATATTTAGGAGAACTGGTCCAGTACATCCACCTGATCCGGTTCGGGCTCGGATGGTCGCACAGCTTGAGGAGTTTGAGTAAAGCGGGCACCGAGCGCAGCTAGGCCTGAGAACCGAGTGGCAACAGCGCGGAATGGGCGAGGCTGCTCGGGATAGATAGTTCGGCGGTGAGCCGAAGGTTCGAGTCGGGAAGGAAGAGCATGAATGACTCGGCGAATATCGAAAAAGCTTGTGAAGGAAGCAAGGACGTTTTACAAGAAGCACAGCCTGAGAGTCAGGGCGGCGAATCGCAGAATTGCAAGCCCGGCACCGATCTGTCCCCACCGATCTGTCCCGCCCGGCACAGGGGGTAGTCCGAGGCGTCTTCAAAGCCATTCGCATTCGTATCTTCCCGCACTGGCAATTCAACGCTTCTACTTCTGGATGATTATCGGGCTTGATATTGTTGCCATTCGCCTAATCGCTCAACCGTGTGGGCGTTCAAACTCGCCTTTGAGCAAGTCACCCATGCTATACTTTCGGCTCAGAGTTGAGTGAGCGAGGGTCGCGCTATGATAACCAAGGAGCGTCTGGAAGAAACAATCAGAGGGGTCATTCGCGAATTCAGGCGAACGAAACGAATCCCCGATCCTACCGCCGATGAATTGACCGCAGCGTTGGAGGCGCAAGTGGACGATCTGTTTGATCACGAAGCGACCTTCAGCTATCGCGAAGTAGGTGACAGCGCTCGCTACGTTGACGACTTGCGAGACCAGGCGCAGGCGGACTCCGCAGAGGGATTCCTTCGGGAGATCAGGGCGTGGCAAGAGACGGGCTCCTCGTAGACACAGATATCTTTATCGATTATCTCAAAGGCATCGGGCCCGCCTGCGCCCTGCTTGATTCTCAGCAATTCACTTTCTATTACTCCTCCTGGACCAAGAAAGAACTCCTGGCCAAACCCGGGCTACGCGATCGAGAGCGTCGCCAAGTCGACGAATTGCTAGCTCGATGTCGCCTCGTCCCTGTCGATGACGCGGTTGCCAAGAGGTATTGGATTCTCTTGAAAAAGTACGAGTCGCATGCACTGCGGCAAGCAGATGCCATCATTGCCGCTACCGCATGGCAATTGGGCCTTTCTCTTCTGACCAGAAATCAAAAACACTTCCGAATGATCAGCGAGATAGAATTGGCTCCGGTTTATCGGGAATAGTCCGAGATTCCCCGAACCGCACAGAGCCCCCCTGATGGAGTGTGGGGACACTCGATTGCGAGACCGAGGAGGCCTGACTTTGTTGACATTCGCGCACGTCATATTTTCCACTAACAGCATCAACGTGTCCGGTTGACAGCGTTGCTTGGCTGTTCGTCAATGACCAGGAACCGTTGATTAGATGCGTACCATCGCTGTCGCTTGATGTCGTTGCAGCTATTCACGGCGATATGTTAGGACTGCTCTAGCAACCTACGAACGATCGATGTGCTATCGCATCCAATACGGGAATTGAGAATAGATTATGTCTTCTGAATCGTGCCGACCGAGAGAATTGCAGTGCAAAGTTTTGGCTCGATCCAGACGCCTCGTTGGTCACAAATCACGGTTATAGCCGGACAGAGTTGCGCAGCATCGAGCGCATCGTGCGGGATAACCTGGACCTATTGAGAAATGAATGGGACCAATTCTGTACTGGTTACATTATCTAGAGTCTTGAATGTCGCGGTCACCGACGACACACTGTCAGTCGATCTCGAGGATGGCCGGACTGTATCTGTTGCAATCGGGTGGTATCCGCGTCTGGCAAGTGACACACCAGCCGAACGCGCAAACCTTCAGATCAGCGGCGCAGGTTATGGAGTACATTGGCCCGACCTCGACGAAGACATCGGCATTGAAGGCCTATTGCTCGGCAAACACTCTACGGAAAGCCCATCTTCTTTTTCGCTATGCCCCAAAAGCTGTTGTTAAAGCGGCGAGCGGAGCGGTATCCTTCGGACATGGCTACAGTCGTTGACATCGAGAAACTCGCGCTCAGCTTGCCTGAGAAGGAACGAGCAACTCTGGCGGCGAATCTTCTCGAATCGCTTCCCGGCGTCTTGTCCGACGAAGATGAGGGCAGCGCCGAAGCGTTGCGTCGTGACGCGGAGCTTGAGGCAAATCCCGATCGTGCTATTTCTCTTGCGCAACTGGACGCTCAAATAAAGAGCCGGCGCGGCTGATGCGTCTGGAATTCCATAAACAGGTTGCCTCTGACATCTCTCGTATTATGGATTACTACGAAAATGTCGCGGGGCCAGATCTTGCAGACGAATTCTATGGCGAACTGCAATCCTATTTCAGAGAGCAGCCGACTCTCCTGTGGCTGTCAGAGAAATCCAGCGATGAATGATTCTTGATAATCCCACCAACGCAGTTGGTGGATCGTTCATACCCCGCCTACACTGCGGCGACGTCTGGCTCCCGAATCCCACCAACGCAGTTGGTGGATCGTTCATACCCGGCCTAACTACAGCTACGGTTCACCTTTCCGGCGCCCTCGGACAGGTCGGGTATGAACAATCCACCAACTGCGTTGGTGGGATTCAGAGCCGGACGGCGCTGCCGTCGTGTAGGTCGAGTATGAAGGCACCACCAACTGCGTTGGTGGGATTGCAGGTGAATGTATTTGTGTCGTCGACTTTTTCAGCGGCCTGCCAGGGGAATCAATCATTAGCTCTTATCTCGAAACATATCCGCGGCGGGTTCGCACGACGGCGCCTTCCTGCTTTACCGCTACGTTGATCTTCCTGAACTTGCCGTCGTGTGATGTGTTCGTAGAAGTGTAGGCCAACGAATAAATCAACCTCAACTCTGCTGCTACGCGTTGATAGATGCCGTCAAGCTCGTTTTCACCCGCGACTACGAACACCGACCCGGCGCTCTCTTGAGCAAGCTGCTCGATTTGCCGATGAGCCGTAAGGTTTGGCTTTAACCTTCGCTCGATCCGCTCGCGGCGTCTCTCGGTCGTAGAAGGATCCTTGAGCTCGCTCGTCAGCTCCGCCTCTTCCCTGTTGAGGTAGATCGGATAAATCGTCGCATCTTCTTCCGAAACGCGCGCAAGCAGCTCCTCGAAGCTGTGATCCGATCGTTCGTAGTCTTCACTAAGCAACGACTCGTCAACCCCATCCGTTAGCACTACGATCGCTTTTCGAGAGTCCTTAACTCGACGCAACAGATCCAGCGTGGTCCACATGCCATCGTAAAACGCCGTGCCTCCCGAAATCTTCTTCATCTTTTCGACAGACTTCTTAAGTGCCTTTTTGTCGGCGGTGAAATCGGACGCCAGTATGAACTTCCGTGTGAATGCCGCAATCGCGATCCGGTCCTGAGCGCCGAGGGAATCGATGAAGTTCTTCGCGGTGTTGATCATTACCTTGCGGTTGTCTCTGGTGCTTCCGCTCAGGTCCAGCAACAAAACAACGTTGATCGGCGCGCTGACCGGCTCAAAGTAGAAGATTTGTTGCTCGACTCCGTCCTCCTGAATTCGGAAGTCTTCTTTATTCAGAGTGGAGAGCGAGCGGCCGTTGCGGTCTGTCGCCTTCACGTTGAGATTGATGAGCCTCGCTTCAAGACGTATTGCATCCGGATCGATTTTCTCTGCCGCATGCTCAGGTGACTCGGAGCTTCCCGAATCGAGCGTCGAATCCGTCGCGGATTCGCGGCCAAGCACCGGTTTGGATTTTGCGTCCGGTCCGTTATCCGAGACACCAGCTACTCGAAGGCTATCGAGCGAAGAGTCTCCCGCACCGAATGCAGGTCTCCCGGAGTAGATTGGGCTCGACGGATCGAGTATCGATATCGACCCCTTGATGGAATTGCCGCCACCCAGTGAAATACCCAGGACCTGAGGGTTCTCCATGAACTTTGCCGTCGACTCGGGGTTGATCTTCGCTTGTACGACTATCGCCTGTCTTGGGGAGATCGTCACACTGAGCACTTCGAGGTCTTTGCCTGCCTTGTGGGTATAGACATAAGATCTGTTGCCGGAGACTCGGTCGCGTGAGCTGACGGTGTGAGTCCATTTCTTGTCGAGCGAACCTTGAAGCGCTTGCTCGAATACGCGGTCTCGCGGGCCCGCTGCGAAATCCTGGTCTTCAAAGATGGCGAATTTAAGGCCTTTTACACCGGCCGGACGAACTACTTTGACGGCGAACCCCGCGAGACCGAGAAAAGGGATCTTCCTCTGCTTCGCGTTGTAGTGCTTCTCGATTTTGTGGACGATATCGCCGAAATCGTCCGCGCGGGCGACGGATTGGATGGCAAGGACAGCCAGAAAAACGGCGGCTAGCCGACCAAACGAGGAGATCCCGCGTGTCATTGATTTGCTCCTTCTTTTCAGGTCAGGCACACCGGTCGTTTTTGTGATTCACATGGAATACGCAGCAGAGTGCCGGCGAGGATGCGGCACAGTCAATTTTTTGAAAAAGTCTTCATCAACGACACAGTAGCCTTTTGATCAACACGCATTGACATTTGCAATTGGTCACTATTGCGACGCCCCTCCGACTCCGTTCCGAAGCTCGGGTGATATACTTCGGCTATGCAATTTGAGTGGGACTCAGAGAAAGCGGGGCTAATCTATCCCAAGCACGGAGTCTCATTCGATGAAGGGCGGACAGTTTTTGATGATCCCCTGCACGTCGACTTTTATGATCCGAGTCATTCAGACGACGAGCACCGCTTTATCATCATTGGGAAACTAAATGCGTTAGCTCTGATCCAACGCGGATCGACCACGTAACGACATTCATGATCTCGATCAGTTTGCTCAGATTGCCAGACATAGCGACGTTGATAAGTTTGCTCCTCGCCTCTTAACCTTCAGTGGATTCATCGACTATCCAGTTCTGATCAGGAGGAAATGTGATGCCGGCACACGCTTCGCAATCCGATCGTTCATACCCGGCCTACGCAGGCGCACGTCGCAGGCCCGTCTCCCAAATCCCACCAACGCAGTTGTGGATCGTTCATACCGGCCCGCGAGCTCGTCTGCTTTCCAGGCCGCCTTGTGTAGCTGTATGAACGATCCACCACTGGTGGGACCACCGAGCTCGTCCGTTTTCCCAGGCCGCCTTCTGTAGGCTGAGTATGAACGATCCACCAACTGCGTTGGTGGGATTTGGGACCACCGAGCTCGTCTGCTTTTCCAGGCTGCGTTTGTAGGCTGAGTATGAACAATCCACCAACTGCGTGTGCGCCGTGAGATGTAATGATGTCTTCCGAGTTTAACTCGGAGGGTTAGAGAGGAAACCCTAGGTCGCCCGGCTTACCGAATTCCGAAAGGTAAAGGGACCATAGCCTGCCGGGAAAGCGTGGGACGCCTGAAGCCGTATAAGACGTCGCCCCGCAAGACCTGCAACCCATGGTGAAGGCTAAACTGCTTGAATCCAAATCTCCAGCGTAGGAATCGGTGCTACCACAGGAATGACGGTTGAAACCTGTGCTGCCCATGGAGCCGGCGTTATCGGAGAGCCGGCACCAGAGGGACGCGGGATTAACGCAGGCCCACGTCCTCCTCTCCGCAGGGGCAGGCGGTGTGTAGCGAACACACTCAAGGGGATGAATTGGACACCTAAAGGTCGCTCGATACGGACATCACTACGTACCACGGGATGGCCTAAGGGACACGAGTCCTATGGTCACGGAGTCTCCATAGTAGTCAGCGGTGGGGTAATGCCCACTACAGGGCGAAGGGAGACAGGCTTGTCAGACACAAAGATAGCGAGGTATGCGTAATGCAAATAGCCGAAACTATCCTGAATGTCATCCGAGACCGCGGCGAACGCGGCCTAAAGCTAAGCAGAATCTATCGGCAGCTGTTCAACTCTCACAACGAGTTGGACAGATATGTCGAGCAGACGCTGCTACCTGAGTACACCCGTGAAGACAAGAGACGACTGCGTAACCCCGTGTACAAACACTATGAATACAAACGGAGATTCGCAAAGGAACGAGGTGACCGAAAGGCCTACAAAACTTTTGGCAAGAAGTTGCGTAGCGTTCCGGCATTTCATCCGCGCGACCCGCTGTATCGTAGACTGAAGTACACACGTTACGCGGACGACTTCCTGCTTTCTTTTGCTGGGCCAAAAACGGAAGCTGAGGCGATCAAGAACAAGCTGGCACAGTTCCTGTGTGATGACCTGAAACTTGAGCTGTCAAAGGCCAAGACGCTCGTCACTCACGCCAGGACAGAACCAGCTAGATTCCTTGGCTACGAAATCAAGGTGACTCAAAAGGACTCGTGGAGGGATCGGAATAATATTCGAACTCTCAACGGAGAAATAGCCCTTAGAGTCCCGAGAGAAACCCTGCAAAAACTCCGTGCGAGGTACGAGAGAAACGGGAAAGCCATCCACAGAGCAGAACTTGCTCAAAGGAGTGACTTCGACATTGTAGCAAGATACCAGTCGGAGTATAGAGGATTGGTCCAGTATTACAAACTGGCGCTCAATCTTCACCAGATGAGTAGGCTGCGCTGGGTAATGGCTACCTCGATGCTCAAGACCCTCGCTAATAAACACAAGTCAACGGTCAATGCGATGGTCAAGAAGTACCGGGCCATCCTTCAAACCGCACACGGCCCCATGAAAGGATTTAAAGTAGTGGTGGATCGTGACGGGAAGAAGCCGTTGACTGCGGAGTTCGGGGGAATTCCACTCAGGAAACAAGCAAGGGCTGCATACATCGTGGATAGGTTTTCCGTCCCGCCAACAACAAGGTCTCAGCTTATAACTCGTTTGTTGGCTGAGTTGTGCGAACTTTGTGACAGTGAAGACAATATACGCGTCCATCACATCAGAAGGCTAGCCGACCTGAAGTTCTCGGGATCAAACGAAAAGCCGCTATGGATGAAACGAATGGCGGCACTTCGCAGGAAAACGCTTGTAGTCTGCTCGAAATGTCACGCTGCGATCCACAGCGGTCAAACCAGAGCAGAATGGAAGACAAGCTGGAGAGCCGTGTGAGGTGAAAGTCTCAAGCACGGTTCGGAGGGGGGACCCGGGAAAAGTGCCTCTTCAAAGGTAACTCGCCCGGTTCCTACCCTACTGGTGGGATTTGGGACCAGCGAGCTCGTCTGCTTTTCCCAGGCTGCGTTTATGACGATCGGCTACGGCACCCGACTCCGACTCTCGGCTTAGTCATTACGAGATCATCTCCGGGATCGGCGCGGGCGGGATGGGCGACCGATGAGGTCTTCCAGAATCCGCAATTGAGATTTTGTTCTTGAACGCCTATTATCTCAGCGCTGTTGCGCTCTTCTTTTCTGTATCACACATCGGCTAAACATCGAACATCGGGTTGTCGTCGCCAGCCGCTCCCTCGCGTGCGGCCGATCGGCAACGGCGATTTCCGCGGAGGAATTATGAGACGTCTGACGGTTTCTCTCCTGATGCTTTTGCTCGCGCTGTCCGCCTATCCTGTCGTGGGCCCTGCGGCCGGCGCCGTACGCGGCAAGATCAATGTTGATCTGCCTTCTGTCGCGCCTGAAGCGGTCGGCCTGTCCAGTAGTCGCCTCGACCGCCTGCGCGCGGTGATGAACCAGTACGTGGCCGAAAAGAAAATTCCGGGCGCTATTGGACTCATCGCCAGACGGGGCAAGATCGCCTACCAGGAAGCCTTTGGCATGGCGGACATCGAAGCCGGCAAGCCGATGCGGCTCGATACGATTCATCGTATCTACTCGATGAGCAAGCCAATCACCAGCGTTGCGGTGATGATGCTTTACGAAGAGGGCAAGTTTCAGCTCAACGATCCGGTCGCGAACTATCTGCCGGAGTTCGCCAGGATGCAGGTCGGCGTCGAAGAGAAAGACCCGCAGAACGGACAGCTCGTGCTAAAAACCGTGCCCGCGAAACACCCGATCACCATCCGCGATCTACTGCGACATACTTCCGGGCTGACCTACGGCGTGTTTGGCGATACGCTCGTAGACCGGGAATATCGCAAGGCCAGGGGCGTCATGGATAAGGATCTGGCGTCGTTTGTAACCCAACTGGCCCGGCTTCCTTTGCTCTACGAACCCGGTACGCGATGGAATTACAGTCTCTCGGTGGACGTGCTCGGACGATTGGTGGAGGTCCTTTCCGGCAAAACCTTCGAGCAGTTTTTGCAAGAGCGCATCTTCGCACCTCTTGAAATGCGCGACACTGGGTTTTATGTTCCAGCCAGCAAAAAAGACCGTTTGGCTAAGCTCTACATCACGACCAAGGAAGGCAAACTCGAGCCGGCGGCAGTTTGCGCAACCTGGCAAGAATGCACGGACAAGTTTCCAACTGCTGCGCTATCCTACCTCGAACCACCGGCGTTCCAGTCGGGCGGCGGCGGTCTGGTTTCGACGGCTTATGATTATTTGCGTTTTTGCCAGATGATGCTCAACCAGGGGCAGTACAACGGCAAGCGGCTGCTCAGCCGCAAGACCATCCAGCTGATGACCAGCGACAACCTGGGCAAGATTCCTGAGGTGGGGCCGGGTGTTGGCTTTGGCCTCGGCTTTGCGGTCAGCAAAGCGCCGGGAGATGCCGGGATGATGGGTACGCCGGGTGAATACAACTGGGGTGGCGCGGCGGGCACGAAATTCTGGATTGATCCGAAGGAAGAATTGATCGGCATCTTTATGACCCAGATTTTGCTGAACCCCGTGGACTATGGCTCGTCGTTTCGGGTGCTGGCTTATCAAGCGATTGCCGATTGATCTATGAGCAAAACCATTTCCACTGACACCATCATCGGAGGCTACAGCGTCGTCGCAAAAATAGGCGAAGGCGGCATGGGCGAAGTCTATCGCGCGCGCGACAGCAAACTCGGTCGCGATGTCGCCATCAAAGTCTTGCCCGCTGCCTTCTCAGAGGACAGCGCGCGCCTGGCTCGCTTTGAACAAGAGGCGCAAGCCGCGGGCTCGCTCAATCATCCGAACATACTGGTCATCTTTCACATCGGCATGCATCAAGGCGCGCCCTACATAGTCTCTGAGCTTCTGGAAGGCGAAACGCTTCGAGAACGAATGGCCGGCGGCGCATTGCCGCAACGCAAGGCGATCGACTACGCGTTGCAGACCGCACGCGGTCTCGCGGCCGCCCACGAGAAAGGAATCGTTCATCGCGACATCAAACCCGACAATGTCTTCGTCACCAACGACGGCCGGGTCAAGATTCTCGACTTTGGTTTGGCCAAGCTCAGCGGCGCATCGGATACGTTTCAATCACAGACCGCGGCGCCGACCCGAAAGGTGAATACTGATCCGGGCACGGTGATGGGCACGATCGGCTACATGTCGCCCGAACAGTTGAAGGGCCAGCCGGCCGATCATCGCTCGGACATCTTTTCCTTCGGTGCGATTCTTTACGAGATGCTTTCCGGCAAGCGCGCGTTTCGCGGCGACTCGATGGCCGAGACCATGAGCGCGATCCTGCGTGAAGATCCGCCGGATCTTTCCGAGACGAATAAGACGGTATCACCTGCGCTCGAACGGGTGGTCAATCATTGCCTCGAGAAGAACCCGGAGGAACGATTCCATTCGGCTCGCGATCTGGCGTTCGCGATCGAGGCGTTATCCGGGTCGTCTGCGCCGTCTGGTTCTACCGCTGCTGTTTTGTCCGCATTGCCGGCGTCGCGGAGAAAACGCCCGGAGCTTTTGGCGTGGGGCGCAGCCGGTTTTTGCTTGTTGCTCGCAATTGTGGTTGGACTGCTCTATTTTTGGCGCGGGCCTGTTGAGCAGCGGCCTATGCGCTTTGTCATCGCGATGCCCGAGAAAGCGACCGACGTCTCTGTTCCGGTTATTTCACCCGACGGGCGCACTGTTGCGTTCGTTGCGAGCTTTGAGGGTAAACGCTTCATCTATGCGCGCCCGTTGGATTCTCTGACTGCTCAGCGGCTAGCTGGAACTGAAGATGCGACGTTTCCTTTCTGGTCTCCCGACAGCCGTTATTTGGCATTCTTTGCCGAGAACAAACTTAAGAAGATCGAAGTAACCGGCGGCTCGCCGCGTACCATATGTGACGTGCTCTTTCCAAACAGCGGAACGTGGAATCGAGAGGGCGTGATTCTTTTCGGACAGGAGAACACTGCAGTTCAACGTGTTTCCGCGTCGGGCGGGAACGCAGCGCCGGCTCTGAAGTTGGACGAATCCAGGAAGGAAACCGGTCATTATTCGCCGCGCTTCCTGCCCGACGGCCGCCATTTTCTCTATCAAAGCTGGGTCACAAAGCCGGAAGACAGCGCCATCTTCATCGCCTCGCTCGACGGCGCCGATCGTAAGCTGCTGCTGAACAATGACTCGAATGCGGTGTATGCTGCCCCGGGCTTTTTGCTGTTCGCGCGCGAGACGACATTGATGGCACAGCCATTCGATGCCGACAGGTTACTACTCAGCGGCGAGCCATTCTCGGTAGCCGAGCAGGTGTTTTTCAAGGACCAATATAGTTACTCGAACTTCTCAATTTCCGAAACCGGGACGATGGTGTTCTGTAGCGGCAGTATTGCCAATCGCCAGTTGGTCTGGTTTGACCGGGAGGGCAAGTCGTTGGGAACTGTCGGCCCACCAGGTGAGTACAATGACATCGCGCTTGCACCGGATGAAAAGAGAGTAGCGGCGCAACGGATTGTCGGTACCAATAGCGACATCTGGTTACTGGATCTGGCGAGGGGGCTTCCTTCGCGATTCACATTCGACGCGGCCACAGAGGATGATCCTGTTTGGTCGCCGGACGGGAGCGCGATTGTATTCAGCTCGACTCGCAATGGTCGCTTCGATGTTTATAGGAAGGTTTCCAGCGGCGCCGGAAGCGAAGAGTTGCTGTCCAGGTCGGAAGCCGACAAGGAAGGCACGGATTGGTCCCCGGATGGTCGCTTCGTTCTCTTTAGTCAGACTGGTTCGAACGGAGGGATGGGGATTTGGATCCTGCCGCTGTTTGGCGATGGCAAGGCTTACCCATTTCAGCAAAGTCCTTTTTACGAATACCAGGGACACTTTGCTCCCGACGGAAAGTCGCTCGCCTACATTTCAAATGAATCGGGCAGAAGTGAGGTTTACCTACAGAGTTTTCCGCCGTCCGGCGGCAAGTGGCAAGTCTCTACCGGCGGCGGCGCGCAACCTCATTGGCGGCGCGATGGCAAAGAGCTCTATTATGTCGCCCCCGACCGAAAATTAATGGCAGTGGAAGTGAAATCGGGTTCGACGTTCGAAACAAGTGCGCCGAAGGTGCTTTTCCAGACACAAGTTGACCGATACGAGGCGCAGAATCGTTACGTGGTTACCGGAGACGGCCAGCGCTTCCTGGTCAACTGTCCGGTAGAGGAAGTCAGCCAAACGCCGATCACGGTTGTGCTCAACTGGACGTCCGGCTTGAAGAAATAGCGAAAGCAGTGAGACTGAGAGTATCGGAGGAACTCGGCAATTACGAAATCCTCTCGCCGCTCATGGACCAATTGCCCCCAAGAAATGAAGAAATGACGATTGCGCCTGGCACGAGATTCGGTGTTCAAAGCACGAACGTCGACTTTTTCGTGTACACTTGGGGTCTACAACATCACGGAAGCAGCTTATTCCTGGGCGGAACGCCGGGCGGCAAATCAAATTCTACCTACCGACTGTGGTTCTGTGGATGGCGGATTTGAAACAATGACGATTGACTCAGGCACAACATTAGGCCGCTACGAAGTCCGCTCTCCCATCGGCGCAGGGGGGATGGGCGAGGTGTATCTGGCGCTCGATACCGAACTCGATCGGACCGTGGCGATCAAGATCCTTCCCGAAGCCCTGGCGACCGATGACCAGCGACTTCAGCGATTCGTTCAGGAAGCAAAAGCTGCGTCGGCTTTGAATCATCCACACATTCTAACCATCTATGAGATCGGAACCATCGGCGCTTCGAGGTTTATCGCCACCGAGTTTATCGACGGCGATACGCTGCGCCAGCGGATCGATGCCGGGATCAAACTTCTGGAGATCCTCGAGATTTCGATTCAAGCGGGGAGCGCTCTGGCGGCTGCCCACGCGGCAGGCATCATTCATCGCGACATCAAACCCGAAAACATCATGGTCAGGCGCGACGGCTATATCAAAGTCCTCGACTTTGGCCTGGCCAAGCTGACCGGACCGGAGGGAGCCACGCCTGATGAGGAAGCGCCCACCCGGGCGATGGTCAACACCGGCGCCGGCACTGTGATGGGCACCGCCAATTACATGTCGCCTGAGCAGGCGAAAGGCGTGAGCGTCGACGTGCGGACCGACCTGTGGAGCCTCGGCGCTGTTCTTTACGAAATGATTGCCGCACACGTCCCGTTCGCCGGCGAGACTCCAACTGAGACGCTTTCGCTGATCCTGCAGAAAGAGCCCCCGCCGCTTACGCGGTTTGCGCACGATGTCCCCGCTGAACTGGAGCGCATCGTCACAAAGGCGCTGACGAAAGATCGCGAGGAACGCTATCAGACGGCCAAGGACATGCTCATCGATCTGCGCAACTTGAAACGCAAGATCGAAGTTGATGCCGAAATCGATCGTACTGTTCCACCCGAGTATCGCGCGGCAGTTTCGACGGGATCAACAAGCGGCGGCCAGAGCACGCCGGTTACCGCGTCCGGGTCCGCCGCGGCGACCGGCGCCAATTCGACGTCAAGCGCCGAATATCTCGTCTCGGGAATCAAACAGCATAAGCTCGCAATCGCACTCGTCGCGGGTCTGGTGTTGATCGCCGTTGTCGCGGGAGTCATCGGCATCAGCGCGTACCTGCGAGGAGATGGCTCGGAGGCAGCAATTAGATCGATCGCCGTGATGCCTTTTGTTAACGAAGGCGGCAATGCGGATGTTGAATATCTTTCGGACGGAATGGCCGAAACGCTCATCAGCAGCTTGTCTCAACTGCCGAACCTGAATGTAAAAGCACGTTCTTCTGCATTTCGCTACAAAGGCAAAGATATTGATGCAAAGACGGTTGGGAAAGAGCTGGGCGTTCAGGCGATTCTCAACGGACGCGTTTTCCAACGGGGCGATCAACTGACCCTCAGCCTGGAGTTGATCGATACATCAACGGACAATGTGATCTGGAGCGAGCAATTCAATCGCAAACAGTCTGACATCTTGTCGCTGCAAGGCGAGATCGCGCACGAGGTTTCGAGGAAGCTGCGAACCAGGCTCTCCGGAGCCGACGAACAAAAGCTCGCAAAAAACTCGACGGCAAACGCCGAGGCCTATCAACTCTATCTAAAAGGCCGTTTCTACTGGAACAAGCGCACGGTTGATGGGTTAAGGCAAGCGGCCGTCTACTACAACCAGGCAATTGAGAAGGACCCGAGATATGCGCTTGCATATTCGGGGCTGGCTGACACGTATGTGTTGTATTCGAACTATAGTGTCGCTTCGCCGATGGACAGCATGCCCCTGGCAAAGGCAGCCGCGCTAAAAGCACTCGAGATCGATGATTCGCTGGCCGAGCCGCATGCGGCAATCGGTTTGTATTACGCGAGTTTCGGCTGGAATCAGCCCGCCGCGGAGAAGGAAATACGCCGTGCTATCGAGCTCAATCCAAATTATGCGACAGCATATCATTGGCTTGGCAACGCGCCGCTTTTGATTATGAAACGGTTTGATGAAGCTTTGGCCGCCGGTAAGAGGGCCCAGGAGTTGGACCCGCTTTCGGTCATCATCAGCGCGGATCAGGCCTACAATCTCATTTTTGCGCGCCGATATGACCAGGGTATCGTGCAATGCCAGCAGGCTCTTTCCTTGGACCCTAATTTCTATTACACATATTACCTTTTGGGTTTGGCGTATCACCAAAAGGAAATGTATAAGGACGCAATAGCGGCATACCGAAAATCGCTTGAATTAAATGAGGACCCCTTTGCAAAAGCGTTGCTGATCCGCGCGTTGGTCAAGGCGGGGGAGCGCTCCGAAGCGGTCAAGCTTCGAGAGGAGCTGCGGAGCGAATCAGCCCGCCGCTATCTTCCAAATTACTTTCTTGCGATAGCCAGCGCCGCACTTGGTGAGAACGACCAGGCCATCGCCCTGCTGGAAAAAGATATAGCCGAACGGGGAACCTATGCCGGGGGGATCGAGATCCGCCCGTCAATAGACGAGCTGCGTGACGACCCGCGCTTTGCGGCGCTGGTACAAGAGGTTGCCGCGGCCAAACTAGATTAATGGCGGCCGGTGGCCGGTTCAGCGGCCACCGATCCGTTGGATAAACCACCACGTTCCTGCCAGGATCACGCATACTGAGCCCACTCTCATGATTCGCCCCGCGAGCGCTTGATTTCGATTTCGCAGAGCCGCTAACACAGTCGCAACGACAACTACAATACAAGCCTGTCCAATCTCGACTCCGAAGTTGAACGAGAACAACGACCAACCAAGCGCCCCCCGGGGCAGGCCAAACTCCTTCAACACCCCCGCGAAACCGAACCCGTGCACGAAACCAAAGAAGAATGCTATCCACGCGCGCACGTCGCGCCCCGTCTTGCCAACCATAAGATTGTCGATGCCTACGTAGATGATGCTCAGCGCAATCGCCGGTTCAATCAGCCGAGGCGACGGATTGACTACATTCAGTGCCGCCAGCGAGAGCGTGATGCTGTGAGCTATCGTGAACGCGGTCACGATGCTGAGCAGCCGCAGCAGACTGCCTCCCATCAACAACAGCCCCACGATAAACAGTATGTGATCCGGCCCGGTGAAGATGTGATAGACACCCGCCGCTATGAACTCCTTAACGACCGACATCCACCCCTGACGATCGCCCGGCCGGTAAACGAAGATCTGATGGTCTTGAGTGAAAATCTCCTGGTGAACCAGGCCGCCCTCCTCATAGACGTTGAGGAACGTCTGATGTTGCGGGTCATAGGGAAAGAGCGCGCACTGAATTCTTAACGCCGACGGTTTGACGCTGGTGTCGAGTCGCAACTCGCAGGACAAAGCCTGGCGATCAGGAAGCGGCTCAACGCTCAACAACTCCATACCAACTGGTTGGCCATCAGCAACCAATGTGAGTCGAGCCCGTATTAGTTCCGCTATCGCTTCCTTCTTTGATTCCGCGATCTTTGGGTCCAACAGTGTTTCCGGCGGGTCGACATTCAGATCGTGCGCAAGATCCACAATGTGCGCTATGAGGGTACCCTCGATCTGTCCGGCGTCGAGACGTAGATCGAGATAGCTGAAGGGTATTGGATGGGCATGAACTGCGGGAACCAACCAGGCCAGGACCAGCAAAGTCAAAACGACATACCGCAGCAGCGAATAGATGGCGACCTTGGATTTTGCGGTTATGAACAATAGGTGGACTTAACCGCAGAGGACGCAGAGCAACGTTAGAAGACTTATCTCCGTTCCTCTGCGTCCTCTGCGGTTGTTGTTTCTCTATTTCAGTTCGCTGTAGATCGCGGTGACGCCGGCCTTCGCCCGACTCATGTTGTAGTCTTTGTATTTGTCGGGCAGCTTCAGATCAGTCGCCGCCTGATCTACGGTTTTGCCGTCCTTCTTGGCCTGCGCGACGGCCGAGACAAAATCGCGAAGGAACTCGCCGTATCCCTTAAACGCGGCAAAATCAGCAACCGCGCTGTGTCCGGGTATTACGCTGTCGACTCCTTTTATGCCCGCCGCGGCCTTCATCAACGTGTTGGGATATTCCAGACCGCTTCCGCCGTTGTTGATGTCGATGATCGGCACTCCATTCGAGAATGCGAACAGATCGCCGGCGTGCATGGCTTTCAGCGCCGGGAACACCACGATCGTATCGCCGCCCGTGTGGCCGCGGCCGAAGTAATACAGATCGATTCTATCCTTGCCCTTCAGCAGGCTTAGCTTGTCCTTGTAAGTCTTACTCGGGAGAAACTTCCTGCCCTCTTCGCTTTGAAAAGCAGGCATCTTTTCCATGCTGGCTTTGCAGTTCTCGTGAGCGACGATCTCGACTGTCCCGAACGCGCTGTTGCTGCCGACGTGATCGCCGTGGGTGTGAGTATTTATGATCATTGTTACGGGTTTGGGCGTTACCGATTGCACCTTTTCCAGGATGGCCGGTCCATCCCCGGGTTCTTTGTGTCGACGATGACGACGCCCTTTTCGGTGATAAACGCGGCGGTATTCCCTCCCCCGCCGGTGATCATGTAGAGGTTGTCTTTCACTTTCTCGATCTCGAGAGCGGCGGGCGGTCTTTGTTGCGGCTGTTGCTGCGCGCAAATAATCGAGACAGCGCCGACGGTCAACAGTCCTAACAAAACGGCTAATCGTTTCATAGATAGTCTCCTTCCTGAGCGCGCCTATGATATACATCGTCACGGGAGGACACAAGAACAGCTCGGTGTCCGAAGGGCTCTTTGCGCGCTTAGCGGTTCTTTGCGTCTTTGCGCTGTAAATTTCTGAAGGCATCGTCGCAATGACCCGAATTCACAGCGCCAAGACGCAAAGAACCGCTAAGCGCGCAAAGAGTACCAATGGTTTCCAGCCCTCGGTGCCACTGCTGGTCAATTCCGATTGATAATTCCTTTCGGTCGATCTAGAGTTGTGCCCTCTGGCAACAGGTTGATTCAGGTAGGCCACACATTGCGACCAACGCCGCTCATTACCGCGTATCTTGAAAGAAACGGGGGAGGTGAGTAGGGCGAAGTTTTTCTCAAACGTTAAAGGACACAATTGGAGGAATCACATGGCAAAACCTTCGAAATTCGCGCACGTCGTCTATAGCACACGACGGTATGAGGAAATGATTGACTGGTATCAACAAGTCTTCGAGGCGAAAGTGGTCTATCAAAATCCTGCGCTCGCTTTCCTTACATACGATGACGAGCATCATCGCTTCGCCTTCGCCAACCTGTCGGTGTTCAGTCCTGACAGCGTGGCCGTCAAACCCCGGGACAAGGCAGGCGTAAATCACGTGGCTTACACCTACGCAAATCTTGGGGATCTGCTTGACACCTACGTGCGCCTCAAAGAGATGGGCGTCACCCCGTACTGGCGCATTCACCACGGCATGACGCTCTCGTTTTACTACCAGGACCCCGACGGTAATCGAATGGAGTTTCAAGTGGATACCTGCTCAGTCGAAGAGGCCAATGCTTACATGCAGACTGAGGCCTTCGCCGCAAATCCGGCCGGCGTTGAGATAGATCCCGAAGCGTTGCTGGCCCAGTATCGCAGCGGTGTTCCGGAGCAAGAACTTCTTGCGATGCCTCAAGGCCCGAACTCTCCGATCCCGCAAGCGCACGGCATGTCCTGATATCCAGCGAACGCGAGGTAAGTGTTGCCTTCTCAATGCCGAAGGACCGACGCAGCCGAAGAACTGATCCCGGCGCTTGGAGGGTGAGCCAGATTTGGCTTTGCCGGTGTGCAATTGATAAACGAAAGAACTCTCGGATCGATCGTGAAGCGACTGGGGAAATGGCCCGTCGATTCAAACCATTAATCATTAATCGCGACATCGAGGTGAAACAACAATATGGCTACCGAACTAGCTCCGATACGAGGAATCCCCGCCGCCCTGCACCGTGGAGAAAACGACCTTCCCTTCGTCGTTTATCAAGAGGGTGTAGATTTCCAACTGCTCCAGGTCAACGTGGAGGCGGGTCTCTGGGTGATCCGAACGCGTTTCCAGCCGGGCGTCACCGTCCAACGACACAAGCATACGGGCGACGTCTTCGCCGTTACGTTCAAGGGTTCGTGGAAGTACCTCGAATACCCGGAAGTCAACACGGCGGGTTCATATCTGTACGAGCCGGCCGGCTCGATCCATACCCTGCACGTGCCGGCTACGAACACAGAGGTGACCGATGTCTGGTTCGCGATCCGCGGGGCGAACCTGAACCTCGACGCAGAGGGCAAGGTCGAGAGTGTGCTCGACGCCGGGGCCGTGCTCGAGATCTACCAGGGTCTTTGTGAAGCGGGAGGGCACGGGCGCCCCGATGTGATCGGCGCATAGACGCTCAACGGCGATGCAGCACCTGTCGGCCAACACCACGCTCTCGCACTACCGCATCGTTTCGAAGATCGGCGCCGGCGGGATGGGAGAGGTGTATCTGGCCAGAGACACACGGCTGGATCGCAATGTCGCTCTCAAACTTCTGCCCGACGAGTTTGTCACTCATGCCGATCGCGTTCTGCGTTTCGTACAGGAAGCCAAAGCCGCCTCGGCTCTCAACCATCCGAATATCATTACTATTTATGAGATCGGCGAAGCGGAAGGCGCACACTTCATCGTCACCGAATTCATCGAGGGGGAAACACTTCGCGGGCATATCGAGCGCGCTAGAATGACAATAGAGCAGGCGCTCGACGTCAGTACTCAAATCGCAAGCGCGTTATCGGCAGCTCATGCCGAGGGGATCATTCATCGGGACATCAAACCCGAGAACATAATGCTGCGGCCGGACGGCTACGTTAAGGTCCTGGACTTCGGTCTGGCGAAGCTGACCGAGCAAACATCGTTTTCACCTGACACGTCAGCGGCCACTGTTGCGAGAGTTGATACTCATCCGGGAATGGTGATGGGGACGATCAGTTACATGTCGCCCGAACAAGCGCGCGGGCAAAAAGTCGACACGCGCAGCGACATTTTCAGTCTCGGGGTCGTGATGTATGAGATGCTTGCGGGCCACCCGCCGTTTCAAGGAGGAAGCGCCGCGGATGTGTTCGTCTCTATCCTGGAGAAAGCCCCTGTTTTGCTGTCTCAAAGCTCTGGTGGGGTACCGCCGGAACTCGAGCGAATTGTCTTCAAGTGTCTGGAGAAGGACCGAGACCGGCGATACGCGTCGGCACAGGCGCTTGCCGCCGACTTAAAGACGCTTGGTTTGTCGCCTTCAAGGGAACATGCCGCCGCGAAGACATCGCACTCAGTTGCCGTGCTCCCGTTCGTGAATATGAGCGCCGAAGCTGAGAACGAATTCTTCTGTGACGGGCTCGCCGAAGAACTTCTCAACGCGCTCTCGAAGATTGAATCCCTGCGGGTCGCCGCCCGTACGTCTTCTTTTTCCTTCAAAGCCAAAGAGACAGACATTCGCGAGATTGGGCAGAAACTCAACGTCTCAACGGTGCTTGAAGGCAGCGTGCGCAAAGCGGGCAATCGGCTGCGCATCACCGCGCAGCTCGTCAACGTGACGGACGGCTATCATCTGTGGTCAGAAAAGTACGACCGGCAGATGGAGGACATCTTCGACATTCAGGATGAGATCTCTCTTGCGATAGTGGAAGCGTTGAAGGTGACGCTGCTGGGCGCGGAGAAGGAAGCAGTGCTCAAGAGGTACACCGACAACACCGAGGCGTATCAGCTCTACCTGCAGGGACGTTATCACTACAACAGGTGGACGGAAGAGGGATTCCAGAAAGCCATTGAATCCTTCGAAATGGCGCTGGCCATCGAACCGGATTACGCTTTGGCCCTGGCCGAGCTGGGGCTCACTTATGGAACGCTCGTTTTCTTCGGCTATCTCTCGCCCGCTGAAGCGCTGCCTACGATGAGATCGGTGGGCGCCAGAGCCCTGACCGTTGATAGTAATCTGCCTGAGGGCCACTACTTTCTGGCGATGACAAGATTCTACTACGATTGGGACTGGATGGCGGCGGAGGAGGAGTTTCAACGAGCAATCGAATTGAACCCAAGCTATGCCGAAGCACACACTCAGACTGGCCTTTTGTTTGCGGTCCTGGGACGAGCGGAAGAAGCAATGGCCGAGGGTGATCGAGCGCTAAAGCTGGATCCGCTCTCGTTGATTACGAATCTCAACGTCGGCCATATTTTCGGGAATCTCGAACGCTACGACCTGATGCTTGAACAGGGGCATAGGATGATCGAGTTCGAGCCGAACTTCTTTGGCGGATACTGGTTGATCGGAGACGCAGCCTGGAATCTGGGGAAACATGATGAAGCAATTCTAGCTCTTCAACGGGCAGTGTCGCACGGCGCCGGGCCAACGGTCGCATCACAACTCGGACTGTTTTACGGATTGACCGGTGAGCAGGGCAAAGCGCAACAGATACTCGACGAATTGGAGCAACTGGGAACGCAGCGATATGTCTCAGCGCTTCAGATCGCGCGGGTTTATGAAGGGCTCGGCAAACCGGAGCGTGCTTTTGAATTGCTCGAGCAGGCTTATGAACAGCACGAAGGCGCCCTGGTCTATCTCAGAATGATTGCGCGCCAAGACCGGGAATTCAGCGCCGATCCCCGCTATGCCGACCTGCTACAGCGCATCGGGTTGACCAAGTGATCGAGGGAGAGAACTGGTGAAGGGATCTCTGTCAGCCAACACAACTCTCTCGAACTCTTATCACGAACTCCTTGCCTCTATTCTCAGTCACCCGTTTACACTTGAAGGAGAAGCAGGCAAGGCAGTCGCGCTCAATACGGCTCTTCAGAAATCTCTCGCCAAGGATGCTGCCGATCGCTTTGCGTCGGCCGCGGAAATGCGCGATGAAATCGTCCCCGCGATTCGTCAGTTTGCACAGCTTGTAGAAACGAAGGATTCTGGCCTTGAAAATGAGACCACTGTTCTTCAAGACACTGATCGGAAATCACAACGTTGAGGAGTAGATCAAGAAACCCGCTTCGAATCGCCATCACGGACCAATCATCCATCAGTTTCGCCCGCCGGAGGGCCGTCTCCCGGGAGACTGGCCGTGTGTCTAGCGACTATCTGCCATCGATCCTGACGCTTCATCCAGACGTTAGTGATGCACAACTGCCGCTTGATCTCCATACCCTCAAACTTCGCCTCCGCCGACATTCGGTAGCTGGACACCGCCGTGTCACCGTAGGCGCGCACCTTAAGATCGCTCTTGTCGTACCGCCCGAGAACCGCCTTTTCCGCGGCTTGGCGTATCTCCGCCATCACAGCCGGTTTGTCAACGCATATGCCGATTGGCGCGGTCACCATAATGTCCTCGGCGTAAATCCGATTAAGCGCTTCGACATCAGTGCGCATTTCGGTTTGGGTCAGGTCTTCTTCCAGCCTCTGGATTTCTCTTTCAACGTCGTTCATTAGTCTCTCTCCCTTTGATGCAATCTCGCGCCTTGCAATCCCTGTGAGCCCCTCAACCTGGCGCGCCACGGCTCGCGAATTCTGTTGCTCGGGCAGAGGCCTTTCAATAGAATCAGCCAACCTCGCGAACCAACGACGAGGCTGAAGATAACGCTCGGGCTAAGCAAAAGTCCTTCGAGAGTTCTGAAAAGTTTCGGAAAGAGTACGGATTAAGCAAGGGAGGGTGAGATGTTCTGGCAGACACAGTTGTCTTACGAGTTCGGCCCGTTTCGCGTGGACGTGCGAGAACGGCGGCTCCTTAGACATCAAGAAGTCGTACCATTGACCCCCAAAGTCTTCGACACGCTGCTCGTTCTGGTGCAAAACAGCGGGCACATTTTGAGCAAGGATGAAGTACTGAGAATGGTTTGGTGCGACACTTTGGTTGAAGAAGGAAGCGTCGCACGAAACATATCGACACTGCGTAAGGCGCTGGGGGAAGATTCACAGGGTCGTCAGTGCATCGAGACAATTCCGTGGCGCGGCTATCGTTTTGTTGCTGACGTAAAGGAAGTGCGGGCCGCCAGCGTCAGTCCGGCGGTAGTCTCGCTTGCCGTGTTGCCGTTCGCCAATGTCAACGGAGACCCAAACGCAGAATACCTCTCAGACGGAATAACCGACAGTCTTATTAACAACCTCGCCCGGTTGACGAAGCTTAAGGTCACGTCGCGCAACTCAGCTTTTCGATACCGGGGACTCACCATCGACGCGCGATCCATCGGGCGCGAACTAAATGTAAACGCTTTGTTGATCGGCCGGGTGGCAGTCAGCGACGACCTGCTGTCGATCAGCGTCGAGTTGATCGACGCGCGCGAGGATGCCCACATCTGGGGCGCGCAGTACATCCGGAAACCCGAAGATCTCTTAGCCGTGCACGAGACCATCGCGCGCGCGATCACCGCGACGCTGCAACTGGAACCAACCCGCCAGGAGAGTCAACAACTTTCTCGTAGTCGCACGAAAGACCCCGAGGCTTACGCGTTTTTCCTTAAGGGCCGTTATTACTTCAACAAGCTGACGTTTGACGGAGTGACAAAGGGAAGCGAATGTTTCTCCCGGGCCATCGAGAGAGACCCGGCGTACGCTCTGGCTTACGCCGGGATGGGTGATTGTCATAACTATCTTGCGGAGCGCGATAAAGCAGAGCAAGCAGTCCTCAGAGCTTTGGAGCTGGATGAGAACCTCGGCGAGGCACACGCATCGTTGGGCTTCTATCGCTTTCTCTATAACTGGGATTTCGCCGGCGCTGAACGGGAGTTCGAACGCGCGCTGATTCTGAGTCCCAACTACGCTGAGGCTCATCACTGGTACGCCATCTACCTGGCCAACCTCGGCCGCTATCAGGAGGCTGATCGGGAAGCCTGTCGAGCGGTCGAACTGGATCCCCTTTCACTCCTGATGAACATGACCCCCGCGTTGAATTTCTATCTTGCGCGTCAGTACGATCGGGCGACAGAACAGCTTCAAAAAGTGATCGACCTGGAGCCCAACTTTGTACCAGCCAGAAGTGTGCTCGGAAACATTCTGATCCAGAAAGGACAGTATGAAGAAGCCATGGCCGAGTATCAGAGACTGCTGGAAATGACAAAGGGAGTGGCGACCGTAGAAGCCTCAGTCAAAGCGATCATCGCCTACGGCTACGCCAAGTGGGGAAAGCGAAGCAACGCGGCAAGCCTGCTGGAGGAGGTCACCGCAGCCGGAACGGCATCGCCCTATTCGATTGCTGGCATCCATGCCGCACTCGGCGAGGCCAACTCTGCATTCGAATGGCTTGAAAAGGCCTATTCCCAGCACGATTTGCTGTTGGTCAGCCTGATAGCAGATCCGACTCTCGACGGCGTTCGATCGGATCCGAGATTCGCAGAACTCGTGCGGCGAGTCGGTCTGTCGACAAACTGAAGCATTGATGTACCGTCAGCTTTACAATGTCGAGCCTCTTCGTATCGAAGGAGCATATCGAGATGCTGGCGCACTCGTACGGGGCGCCGCGATCTCCGATGCGTTCCCTGGCCCGATCCGGCATAGCTAATGGCCGGTACCCTGATGGCCCGTTCGCTACCGATGGTCCGAAGAAGGTGATATAACACCTAACGCAGAATGATCGGCCAAACCTTTCTCACTATCGCATAATCTCCAAAATCGGCGAGGGCGGAATGGGAGAGGTCTATCTTGCTGAAGACACGAGGCTTGACCGGCAGGTCGCGCTTAAAGTCCTGCTTGCTGAAATCGCGGACGATGAGGAACGCGTGAGACGTTTCGTCCAGGAAGCAAAAGCCGCGTCTGCGCTCAATCATCCGAATATTTTGACCGTCTACGAAACTGGACAGGCTGAGAGTCTGCGTTTTATCGCCACCGAATTGATCGAAGGCGACACCTTGAGCCGGCGGCTCAGAAACGAGCCGATGTCGTTCAGGTCTGCTCTCGAGATAGCTATTCAAATTGCTTCCGCGCTCCAGGCGGCCCACAACGCGGGGATCGTTCACCGCGATATCAAACCCGACAACGTGATGATCCGTCCCGATGGCGTCGTCAAGCTTCTCGATTTTGGCATCGCCAAGCTGACCGAAAAAAATCCCCAATCAATCGACGAGGAAGCGCCGACGGCGATCAAGAGCGGAACAAATCCGGGGATGATCGTCGGCACCGCGGCTTACATGTCGCCGGAGCAGGCGCGCGGTAAGCCGATCGACGCCCGCACGGATATTTTCAGCTTTGGCGTCGTGCTCTACGAGATGCTGACCGTCAGACATCCGTTTGAAGGCGAGAACGCGATGGACGTCATCGGGTCGATCCTTCACAAGGAACCCACGCCCATTCGACAGCTTCTGCCCGAGATTCCTCAAGACCTTGAACGACTTGTCAATAAGACTCTCCGAAAGGACCGCGAAGCACGATATCAGACCGCAAAAGACCTGTTGATAGATTTGAGAGACGTAAGACAGGAACTGGAGGTCCAAAGCAGGTTGGATCAAACATCGCCTCCAACACGGGAAGAATCGAACACGCAACGCATCGCCGCGACAACTGCGGATGTCCCGCATACGACTTCCAGCGCGGAATACCTCGTCAGTGAAATCACCAAACGCAAACGCGGCTTAGCGGTGGGCCTTGTTGTTTTCATCCTCGGTTCGATCGGTTTGGGTTACTTGTTCCTGGGTAATCGCGGGGCGACAGCGAAACAAATCGAGTCAATCGCGGTGATGCCGTTTGTCAACGAAAGCGGCAATGCCGATGTCGAGTATCTCTCGGACGGCATGACCGAGACGCTCATCACCAGCTTGTCGCAATTGCCCAATCTGAGTGTCAAAGCGCGTTCGTCGGTCTTTCGTTACAAAGGGAAGACTACAGAGGCCAGGACCATCGGGAAAGAGCTCAACGTGCAGGCAATCCTGAACGGCCGGGTTGTTCAACGCGGCAGCCAGTTAACTCTAAGTTTGGAATTGGTTGATGCAATAACTGAAAACGTCATCTGGAGCCAGCAATACAATCGCGAGCAAACCGATCTTGTCACGCTCCAAAAAGAGATTGCCCGTGATGTTTCAAACAAACTCAAGACTAAACTCTCGGGTGAGGATGTAGCGAAAGTCGAAAAGACCTACACAGCAAATCCAGAAGCTTATCAGCTTTATTTGAAAGGAAAATTCTTTTGGAACAAGCGAACGGGCGAATCGCTCAAACAAGCCGCTGAGCTTTATCGGCAGGCGATCGAGCAAGACCCGAACTATGCCCTGGCTTATTCAGGTTTGGCTGAAACATTCGTTCTCTTTTCAGGTTATGATGTTGCGCCGGCAAGCGACAGCATGCCTCAGGCGAAAGCGGCGGCTCTGCGAGCGTTGGAGATTGACGATTCGCTGGCGGAAGCGCACACGGCCCTCGGGTTTTATCTTTTCAATTTTGAATGGGATCGAGATGGCTCGGAAAAGGAGTTTCGCCGAGCTATCGAACTCAAACCCAGTTACCCGACTGCCCATCAATGGTTAGGAGGTAGCCTCGCAAATCTAAAACGCTTTGACGAGGGTCTTGTCGAGTATCGGCGCGCCGAGGTGCTTGACCCGCTTTCGCCGATCATAGGCACGAATCTCGGTGACGCGCTCGCCTACGCCCGAAGGTATGATGAGGCGATCGCTCAATACAAGCGCACTCTCGTTCGTAACCAAAGTTTTGCTTTCGCTCACCAGGATTTGGGTTGGGCATACGGCTCGAGCGGAAGGTATCCGGAAGCCATAGCCGAAACACGCACGGCTATCGAACTTACGAATGGTTCCTCGACAAAGGGATATTTGGGACTGTGGCTGGCGAAATCCGGAAAGCGCGATGAAGCAGTGAAGCTGCTCAGCGAGTTAAAACAGGAGGCGGCCCGGGGTTATGTTCAGGGCTATACTTTCGCGCTTATCTACATAGGGCTTGGTGACAAAGAGGAAGCATTGAACTATCTGGAAAAGCACATGTCGAGTCGTACCGAAACCGCCAATTCTTATGCAGTCGCCCCAGAGCTTGACGATCTGCGCTCCGAGCCGCGATTCAAGGCAATGCTCAAGCGGATGAATCTTCCGGAGTGAGGGTGGCGCCCTGAATCGGCGTTGCCAGGTCCTTGCTGATCGCTTGGCTGATCGCTTGCTTGGTTACTACATATTCAGTGACCGTAAGGCCAGAGGGTTGAAGGACGTGATCATGAAAGAATCGGATAGAGCTCATTTGATTGGCCGGCACATTGTGACTGATCCGAGAATCTGCCACGGCAAGCCAACTTTTCTTGGCACGCGTCTGCTTGTGGCGGACGAACTGGAACAAGTCGCAAGCGGAGCTGCCTGGGAAACGATCATCGAAGACTGGAACGACAGCATCACGAAAGAGGCCATCGGCGAAGCCGTGCAGCTAGCCAGCCAGGCATTGGGTCGAGGACACTTATTTCATGCTGACTAACGGCAACGACCACCAGCGTGTGAATGTCTTCGGCGCCATCAATTGGACTGAGATCAACGAAAACGATTGGATGCTGACCTTCCGTAACGATTGTACGCAGCTCTTCGAGCGTTAGTGTGTACTTGGCGGTTCCAGGGAACCCCAATTGTCGCGCGGCATCAACCGCCATCAGCGCCTCAGTCCCAAAAGGTGTGCAATCGCATCTCTCGCGTAAGTCAACTTCCGCGATGTCCACGCCGAGACTACCTAAGACCATTCGCAGACAAGCTGGAACGCAGGAATCAGGGGTTTCTTGGTCGTAGAAAGGCGGCTTCGATGGCATCACGATTCTCTTCGTAAAGCTTGCGAGCGACGGCTTTCATCTCGTCCAGCGGAGTGTAAGAGACGATCTCCTCCGAGGTGGCGCTCACCAAAATCTCGCCGGTCTGACCGACTGGGCCGATGATGGGATAAGCGAGCCGCACCGGTACGCGCCACACATTGGCGGCGGCATCAAGCGTCGGACCGCTTGCGAGAAATCGATCCGGCAGATGATCGCTTAAGAAGAGGTTGGCCGCCGCTTGGGCTTCCAGTGCAGTGATCGTATCAACCAGGTTGGTGGCCATAACGGGTTTATCATAACATCGTTTGCATAGACTTTTGAACCCACCGCTCGGTCGCCTACCGATGGTTCCAAGAAGGTGGTATAACCCTAGCGCATAATGATCGGCGAAACCCTCTCTCACTATCGAATCATTTCAAACATCGGCGCAGGCGGGATGGGAGAGGTCTATCTTGCCGAAGACACCCGTCTCGGGCGAAAGGTCGCGCTCAAGATCCTGAACGCCGATCTCACCAAACACGAAGACCGAGTCCGGCGATTCGAGCAGGAAGCCCGCGCTGCGTCCGCGCTCTCACACCCCAACATCCTGACGATCTTTGACATCGGCACAGAAGATTCGACTCACTTCATCGCTACCGAGTACATCGATGGGCCGACGCTCAGGTCCGTTCTAGCGCGATCGAGGATGAAACTCGGCGAGATCCTGGATACAGCGCTCCAGGTCGCAGCGGCGCTGGCAGCCGCTCACGCGGCGGGAATTATTCATCGCGACATCAAGCCTGAAAACATAATGGTGCGCCCGGACGGATTGGTCAAAGTTCTGGACTTCGGTCTGGCCAAGCTGATCGAAACCCAAGCTCCATCGGCCGACAGCGGAGCGCTAACCGTCGCCAGGGCGAACACCGATCCGGGGACGGTGATGGGAACCGCTGCATACATGTCGCCCGAACAAGCTCGAGGACAAAGCGTCGACGCGCGAACTGACATATTCAGCCTTGGAGTGGTGATCTACGAGATGATCGCCGGCCGGGCACCGTTCGAGGGCGAGACCGCCAGTCACGTGATCGTGTCAATTCTCGAGAAGGAGCCGGCGCCTTTGACGCTTAGTTCGCCGGACGCCCCAAGCGAACTCGAGCGAATCGTGACCAAGGCGCTGGCCAAGGACAAAGACGAGCGCTACCAAACCGTAAAAGATCTGCGGATTGATCTGAAGAGATTGAAACAACGTCGCGACGTCGATGCTGAAATCGAGCGGTCTATCTCACCAGACTCGATAAGCCGTTCGGCGATTGCGACCAGCAGCGATCCGGCGGTTGTCACGACCACGCCGCCATCAGTCACATCGAGCGGCGAGGTCGCGCGTACGACTTCAAGCGCTGAGTATCTGGTGAGCGGCATCAAGCAACACAAGAAAGGCGCCTTGGCGGGCATTACACTGATCGTCATCGCAATAGCCGCACTGGTCTACTTCTTCTACCCCGCTGCAAGCAGCGGTGCGATAAATTCAATCGCGGTGTTGCCCTTCGCAAACCCCGGAGGCGATCCGAACCTGGAATATATCTCGGACGGCGTCAGCGAGAGCTTGATCAACAGTCTCGCGCAGGTTCAGCGGTTGCGGGTCACAGCGCGCACGACAGCCTTCCGGTACAAGGGCAAGGAGGTTGATCCGCAGCAGGTCGGGCGCGACCTGAATGTGCGCGCGGTGCTGACAGGACGCGTTCGCCAGGTGGGCGACACCTTGCACGTTCAGGTGGATCTGGTCGATGCGACGACCGGCGCGCAACTCTGGGGGGAGGAGTACAACCGGAAACTCTCGGACATCCTTGCCGTGAAACAAGACATCTCGCGGGAGATCACCGACAAGCTCCGATTGAGACTGACCGGAGACGAGCAGAAGGAAATCTCAAAACGGGACACCACCAACGCTGAAGCCTACCAGTTCTATTTGAGGGGACGGTATCATTGGAACAAGAGAACCGGCGTCGAGTTGAAGAAAGCGATCGAGGAGTTCCAACAAGCGATAGACCGCGACCCAAACTACGCCCTCGCCTTCACCGGGCTCGCCGATTGCTACATGCTGCTGGAGCAATATGCGGGCGTTCCTTCGAGCGAAACGGCCCCTAAAGCAAGAGCTGCCGCCGAGCGTGCCATCGCGATTGATGATTCGTTGGCGGAGGCGCATACCTCCATGGCTTTTCATTACCACCAATCGTGGCAGTGGGCGGAATCTGAAAAGGAATTCGAGCGGGCGATCAGCCTGAATCCGAATTACCCGACAGCTCGACACTGGTATCAGATTCTGCTTGAAGCCCTGGGCAGGGACGACGAGGCGTTTGCACAAATCAAGCGCGCGCTCGAACTCGATCCCCTCTCGCCGGTCCTCGAAGCCAACATCGGCGAGGCCTACGTTAAGAAGGGTGATCTTGACTCCGCGATGGAGCATGCCAACCGGCTGGTGCAACTCGACCCGAACTTTCCCCTGGCTCACCACATCCAGGGCTTGGTGTACCTCAGGCAACGGAGATATGCGGAAGCAATCACAGAGATTCAGAAGGATGTGACGAACGACCGGTCAGCCTATTCACTGCAGTATCTGGGTTACGCTTGCGCGATGGCGGGTAGACGTGACGAGGCGGGGGCGGTGCTCAAGGAACTCGAAGGAATGTACAACAAGCGCGAATCCCTAGCACAATATCAGGCAGCAGTGTATGCAGGGCTCGGTGACGAGGATCAAGCCTTCGCCTGGCTCGAAAAGGGGTTCCAGGCTCGCAGCGCCACTCTGGTCTTTGTGGTTTTTGACTTGACCTTCGACCCTCTCCGTAGCGACCCGCGCTACGTGGATTTGTTACGCCGAATGGGACTCAGACCGTGAGCCGAACGAATAGAGGAACAACGTGAAGGAATCAGCGGAAGAGAGGACCACAGGTCGAGACAATGAAGGACCAATGACCCTCGCTTCGGGGACGAAACTTGGCCCCTACGACATCCTTTCGCAACTCGGCGCCGGCGGGATGGGTGAAGTCTATCGCGGGCGGGACTCGAAGCTCAAACGCGAGGTCGCAATCAAGGTGTTGCCGGAGGCGTTCGCGCTGGACGCCGAACGCGTTGCGCGGTTTCAGCGCGAAGCGCAGGTGCTGGCCTCGCTCAACCATCCCAACATTGGAGCGATCTATGGGCTCGAAGAAACGAACGGCGCCCTGGCTCTGGTTATGGAGCTGGTCGAGGGACCCACGCTCGCCGATCGCATCGCAACTGGACCCATTCCTCTCGATGATGCGCTGCCCATCGCAAGACAGATTGCCGAAGGACTCGAAGCGGCCCACGAGCGTGGCATTATCCATCGCGATCTGAAACCCGCCAACGTAAAGGTTACACCCGACGGCACGGTTAAAGTGCTGGACTTCGGGCTAGCGAAAGTGTTCGAGAGTGACCCCGAGGCGTCTGATCTCTCCCACTCCCCTACTCTGATCAAAGGTACGCAGGCGGGAATGATTCTGGCACCGCGGCCTACATGAGTC
This sequence comes from Blastocatellia bacterium, assembly GCA_963737945.1. Classification (GTDB taxonomy): domain Bacteria; phylum Acidobacteriota; class Blastocatellia; order UBA7656; family UBA7656; genus Onstottus_A. Next base: position 307,744 of record CAVTUR010000010.1, read on the forward strand.
CGGAACAAGCAAAGGGCAAGGCGGTGGACAAGAGATCGGACGTCTGGGCGTTTGGTTGCGTGCTGTTCGAGATGATGTCCGGGCGGCAAACATTCAGTGGCGAGACACTGACTGACATTCTTGCGTCCGTCGTTCGCGACGAACCCGATTGGAACACGCTCCCCGCGGCGACACGAGGATCGACAGAGTGAACGACAGCAGACAAATGATAGGTCGTACACTTCTGAACTACACGATTCTGCGCAAAATCGGGCAGGGCGCAGGCGGTGAGGTCTACCTCGCTCAAGACAACCGGTTGCAGCGGTCAGTGGTCATCAAATTCCTGCCGGAATCGCTCGCCGTGAATGAGCAATCTCGCAAACGATTCTTGCGCGAGGCCCGCCTGGCCTCCGCGCTTGATCATCCGAACATCTGCACAATCTATGAGATCAATGAAACAGACGGATTGTATTTCATCGTGATGCAATACGCCGAGGGCAAGACCCTCAAACAGTTCATAGCGGGCCAACCGCTCGACGCGGACAGCACTCTTTCGATAGCCATTCAGATCGCCGCCGCTCTCACATCGGCTCACGAACGCGGAATCATCCATCGGGATATAAAACCGGCTAACATAGTGGTCACCAACGACGGGCAGATCAAGATCCTGGACTTCGGGCTCGCCAAGTCACTTGACTTGCCAACGACAAACAGCGCACCGCCAGCCGACGCCGCGGAGCTTACACGGCAGGGAGCGCCGCTTGGAACGCCCGCCTATATGTCGCCGGAACAGGTGCGTGGTGAGCCCGCAGATCATCGAAGCGATATCTTTTCGTTCGGCGTAGTCCTCTATGAAATGGCGACTGGCACGTCTCCTTTCAAAGGCAAGAGCAAATCTATTATCGACGTGATGCACTCGGTAGCGCACGACCAGCCGCCACCAGTGCGCGAGATCAATCCACTTGCATCCCAACAGCTGGAGGCCGTAACCGAGCGGGCAATGCAAAAGGAGCCATCCAAACGCTACCAGGCGATGCGCGAGGCACTCAAGGACCTCAAACAGCTCGCGCGCGAGCTCAATCTGGACTTGAGCGGACTCTCGGGTGGAACAAGTGAGCCCATATATCCCAGGAGCGAACCACAGTCCTGGCTAAGACGGCATCTGCGGATTCTTGCTTTAACTGCCATCGTCGTTGCGCTCGTGATCGCCGCTCTTGCGCTCTATCTTTCGAGAACCCGCGGGGTGGCAATAGATTCGATCGCGGTCTTACCGTTTACGAACGTGAGTAATGATCCAGGCACTGAATACCTTTCCGACGGCATTACCGAGAGCCTGATCAACAGCCTGTCTCAGCTGCCGGATCTCAAGGTGATTTCTCGTGGCTCGGTGTTCCGTTACAAGCTTCATGATCCGACAGCAACTCCACCTGACCCGCGTGCGGTGGGTCTCGAGCTAAATGTCAGTGCCGTCCTCACCGGCAGGTTGGTCGAGCGCGATGGCAACCTTTCTATCAGCGCCGAACTGGTGGATGTGCGCAATGACAGACAGATCTGGGGCGACCATTACAACCGCCGGCTCGTGGACATACTTGCGGTGCAGGAAGAAATCTCTCGTGAGATATCAGAGAAATTGCGTTCAAAGTTGACGGGTGAACAGCAAAAGCGTCTTGTAAAGCATTACACCGAAGACACCGAAGCCTATCAGGTGTATCTCAAGGGCCGATATCACTGGAACAAGCGGACGGCGGAAGGAATGAGCAAGGCCGTCGAATATTTCCAGCAGGCGATCGAGCGTGACCCTGGCTACGCGCTCGCCTACGCCGGGCTGGCCGACTGCTACAACCTTCAGACCATCTACAGCGGAATCCCGCCAAAGGATGCTTTTCCGAGAGGCAAGGCGGCCGCGACAAAGGCGCTGGCGGTTGACGACGCGCTGGCCGAAGCTCACACCGCGCTGGCATACCTCAAACAAGTCTACGAGCACGATCTGGAAGGCGCCGAAACTGAATTCAAACGAGCTATCGAATTGAACCCAAGCTATGCGACCGCTCATCAGTGGTACGGCGAGTACTTAACAATGATGGGGCGGCTGGATGAAGCGCTCGCCGAGAAAAAGAAAGCACAGGAACTCGATCCCCTCTCGCTGGTTATCAACACCACAGTGGGCTGGACCCTCTACTTCGCACGCCAGTACGATCAGGCCATCGCTATTTATCAAAAGGCGCTTGATCTGGATCCGAACTTCTTTCGCGCGCACCTCTTTCTCGGGCAGGCGTATGAGCAAAAGGGGATGTATGCCAACGCAATCGCGGAGTTCGAAAAGGCGGTCAGTCTTTCCAAAGGAAGCACCGAACCGTTGGGAGCACTCGGCCACGCCTACGCCGTATCGCATAAGCGCGCTGACGCTGAAAAGGTCATTGCCGATTTGAAGGAGACGTCAGGCCGGAAGTATGTGGATTCATACTCGATAGCGATAATCTACGCGGGGCTTGGAGAGAAGGATCAGGCGTTCGAATGGCTCGAAAAAGGCTACGAGGAACGTTCTTACTTTTCGCTTTATGCGAAAGTAGACCCGGTGTTCGATACCATTCGCTCGGACCCAAGATTCGCAAGCCTGACCCGACAAATGGGCCTCGCGCAATAGGATTGTCATAGATCAACCAAACCCATCGGGCTACCTCAAACGATCCCAGAGTGACAATGGATTACATATGATCAAGAGTCTCTCCCCCGGAACAAGCCCCCGGCAATTCAAGCGACCGGCTCGCGGCTTTGTGACCATCGTTTGCCTTTTTGCGCTGGTCATGTTTGGCATCCACGAACGAACCTTCGGAACGCAGTCCGGAGAGCCTTCCGCTCCGAAGTCCGGGCTCGAGCTCTGGTACGCCCATCCCGCTGACAAATGGGAGAACGCATTTCCGGTCGGTAACGGCAGACTCGGCGCGATGGTCTTTGGCCGTACCGACGAGGAACAGATTCAGCTCAATGAAGACACCTATTGGTCCGGCGGACCGTATTCCACAGTCGTGAAGGGCGGCCATCAGACCCTGCCCGAGATTCAGAGGCTCATCTTTGAGGGGCAGTACAGGAAGGCGCACACGCTGTTTGGAAGAACCCTGATGGGCTATCCTGTCGAGCAACAAAAATATCAGGCCCTGGCCAATCTTGTAATCAAGTATCCGAGCAAAGATCGAGTATCCGACTATCGTCATCAACTCGATCTGGATACCGCGATCACAACGACTGGCTACGAACAGAACGGCGTTCGCTATCTGCGAGAGGTCTTCGTTAGCCCCGTTGACCAAGTCATCGTCGTCCGGCTCACCTCAGACAAACCCGGAAAGATCTCCTTCCGCGCGCAACTCCGCGGATACAGAAACACCGCGCACTCAAACTATGCTACCGATTACTTTCGCATGGATGCCGAAGGCGCCGACGGCTTGCGACTAACCGGCAAGTCCGCCGATTACATGGGAGTCGAGGGAAAACTCCGTTATCTGGTTCGCCTCCGCGCCCAGCTCAAAGGCGGCTCGATCAAAACAAATGAAGATGAGTTGATGGTTCAAGACGCCGACTCGGTGACACTGCTGATCGCGGCCGCTACGAACTTTGTAAACTACAAGGACGTGAGCGCGGATCCTGACGCACGCATCGCATCGGTAATGAACAGCCGCAGTCGGGAAATCGTTTGACGAACTAAAGACCGCGCACATCAAAGAGCATCAGCGCCTTTTTAGAACGGGTAGAAATGAATCTTCCGGCGGCGGCCAACTCTCAATTGCCTACTGATGAGCGGCTGAAGGGTTTTGACGGAACAAACGATCCGGCGCTCGCCGCGCTGCTGTTCCAGTTTGGCCGCTATCTACTGATCTCCTCATCCAGACCGGGCACCCAGCCGGCGAATCTACAGGGCATCTGGAACAAAGACATGAATCCATCCTGGGATTCCAAATACACAACTAATATCAACACTCAGATGAACTATTGGCCCGCGGAAGTCGGAAACCTCAGCGAATGCGCCGAGCCGCTCTTTACAATGATCAAAGAGCTGACCGACCAGGGCGGCGAAGTGGCGCGTGAACACTATGGGGCTCACGGCTGGGTTCATCATCAAAACACGGACCTCTGGCGAGTGGCGGCGCCGATGGATGGGCCGAGCTGGGGGACGTTTACTACCGGCGGCGCCTGGCTTGCAACGCATCTTTGGGAACACTACGTCTATAGCGGCGACAAAGAATTCCTGAGACAGTACTACCCGGTTTTGAAGGGGAGCGCCGAGTTCTTCCTAGATTTCCTGGTTCGGCATCCCAGGTATGGTTGGATGGTGACAGCTCCATCGACATCTCCGGAGAATTTCCCGGCCATTCCCGGCGCACCGCGGTTCTTCGATGAACTTACGACCTTTGAGACCACCACTACGATTTGCGCGGGTTCCACGATCGATATGCAGATTCTCAGAGATCTCTTTAGCGATGTAGAGCAGGGCGCCGGCGATCCTTGGGGTTGACCAGGACTTCAGAAAGAGAGTCGGCGAAATGCACGCGAAACTCGCGCCGATGCAGATCGGCAGGAAAGGCAATCTACAGGAATGGCTCGAAGATTGGGATGAGACCGGAAAAGAGCCATCGCCATATTTCCGGTCTCTGGGGCCTTTATCCCGGCCACCAAATCTCGCCGCGCACGACGCCGAAGCTCGCAGAGGCGAGCCGGGTTGTGCTCGAGCAACGCGGATTACAGGGAAACGGATGGTCTTCGGCGTGGAAGGCGGCCTGCTGGGCTCGCCTTGGTAATGGAACCAAAGCATGGAGAACATCGACTACGCAATCCACAACTACACCTTCAACAGCCTGTTCTCGATCTGCTCAAAGGCGATGCAGGTTGATGGTTCTTTTGGAATGTCGGCCGCAATCGCCGAGATGATCCTCCAGTCTCACGAGGGCGAACTGAACTTGCTGCCGGCCCTTCCCGAGTCGTGGAAGACCGGAGAGGTCAGAGGCCTGTGCGCGCGAGGAGGCTTTGAGATCGGTATGCGATGGAAGGACGGTACGATCCAGGAGGCGCTCATTTTGTCGCGTATCGGCAATATCTGCCGAGTTCGTTCCGGAATAGCCTTGCGGGTCAGGTCTCAAGGAAAAGTTGTTCCAGTAGTACGATCCGAGAAAGATGTTTTAGAGTTCAAGACGACCCCTGGCGCAACGTATACACTGACAGCCGAAAGATGATGTTCATTTGACTGCTAAGTCTTGAGTCCACGTGTGCTGAAGTCGATTCGCCCTCGGAAGCCAAGTCCTGATCTGAAAGACACCAAAGTAGTGCCCCTCGCGATTCAGTGAGCGAGCTATGTTCCTAGTCAAATGCTCGGCACATTCGATCTTCTTCCTTCGGTCGCGCTGGATGATTCGATTTGGGAGCGGTGCCTCAATTTGAATTTCCGACAAACCTCAGTTTGTCGTCCTACCGGCGATCGACAACCTAAAGGTTGTCGGACATTCAAATTAGAGCACGGCCGATTGCGGGCATCGTTTTCGGTTTTCCGCTAATGGGTGAGGGAAAAGATAGTGGAACGTCGCTGTTTAGAGTGACGGAGAAAGAATCGACAAGAAGCAAAAGGAGGTAGCAAGATGCACCCGCGAATACGGTCTTTGTTAGCATTAGTTGTGATGGTGGTGGGAGCCGTTACGCCTTGCGTAGCGCAGGGGAAGGGGGCGCAATCCCGGCCCGCGACCCAGGCCGAGCGTGAGGCCAGGTTGAAAGAGGTCAATCGACGGTTCAACAAGGTTTATGGAAAGAAGGCGCCGGCCGCAAAGGGCGGGAAAGTGCGCATTGACGAAACTAAGAACCAGGTCCGGTTGTTCAACAAGGAGGCGGCCCCCGGCAGGACAACCGCCGCCACCGCGAGCGAGACCCGCCCGAACACCCAGGCAAGTAAGGGCAAGACGGCCGCCAAAACCCGAGGCCCAAACAAGCGCTTGCAGGAGAAGCTGCGCCAGAACGCCGAGATTCGACATAAGGGAGATGAGGCCCGTGTTAAGCGGAATCTAGCCAAGCTGAAGAAGACGATGAAACCCGGCGAGGTTGCTAGAGCAAAAAATGTCCTCAAGACCGCGAAGGCCGGGGACGCGGCGAAGGCGGCCAGAGCCGCGCGAACCGCGCAGGCAGCAAAGGCAGCTCAAGCAGCAAAGGCAGCTCAAGCAGCAAAGGCAGCTCAAGCGGCGAGAGCAGCTCAAGCGGCGAGAGCCGCTCAAGCGGCGAGGGCCGCTCAGGCGGCGAGGGCCGCTCAGGCGGCGAGGGCCGCTCAGGCGGCGAGGGCCGCTCAGGCGGCGAGGGCCGCTCAGGCGGCGAGGGCCGCTCAGGCGGCGAGGGCCGCTCAGGCGGCGAGGGCCGCTCAGGCGGCGAGGGCAGCGCGGGCGGCGCAGCTAGCAAGGGCCGCGCAGGCTGCAAGAGCGGCGCAGGCGTCCAGGGCGGCGCTGGCTGGAGGTCGCGCAGCGCTGACCGGGGCAAGAGCGGCTACTGCCTCTACGGGAGTTGGCCTCGTTTTGGTCGCGGGATCCATACTAGCCGAGGAAATAGCGATGCAGGAAATCGAGCATCCCGGGAAAACTGCGAGAGACATCTCCGGTTTCTTTACCGGTCTAGTCGGAACCGCCGCGGTAAGCGGACCCGATAACGCGCCCGCCAACTCAGCAATATATGACACATTCAGAATCGAAACCGGCAAGGCGACTGTGCGTGCCTTGCCCAATGGGCAGAAGGGCTACACCACTATCCAGTTCTCCACAAACCTCGACTGGCTTACCGCTCTCGTAATACGCGACGCCTCCGGGAGAGTCTTTGAAATCGGAAGAACGGATGCCAGGTACTATCTTCAGCGCAACGGGCAAAACGGCGGGGCGACCAATGTTGTTGTAATACCGACTGCCAGTCTTCCGGTGCAGGTAAACTTCGAGTTCTGGACCGCCAAGACCTTTGGCATTCACAAGCAACTGGTGATCATGAAGTATCGCAGGGAGCGACTGGACGGACGTACCGTCGGAGTAACCTGGTACAAGTAAGCGAGAGAACTACTCCTGCCGCCACTCAGCAGGGCCGGCGGCAGGAGCCTCATCGCGCCGCAGGCACGATTAACACTCTCCTCCCTTGTTCCCCGCAACGGGCATCCGATGTCTTACAGGCTCGTTCGGGTCTGATGATTTGTATTTTTGAAAGATCGCCTGGTCTGTTTCCTGGTTGGTCCGCAGGGGCAGGCAGGACTCCCTGCCCCCACGAATTGGTGAAGCCATCTGCTTTAATTGCGTGGACGGCTTGACGGCTCCGTGTCAAGGCGAAGCTGTTTGATCTGGCTCATCTGCTCCGGGTCATTCGCCCAATCAACGCCCCGCTCTTCAGGCTGGCCGAAAGCTTCCGGGTGAAGATAGTGGCCAGCGTTCTTTTCGGTCTTGTTTTCCTCGACAGGGATACGATTCTTGTTGGCCCATGCGTATGGGTCTAACCTTTCGGGTGCACACGTTTCGACGCTCACGCTCATCGTCACACAAAGCGATGTCGAGATCCGCTATGAATTCCGGGCATGAGAAAGGTCAAGCGCGATCAGACCGAAGTGGCGCCCGGCATTACATGCTCCTACGTTCTTGTTCGCTGCTTTACCGCTCTGATATCCTCCGGCTCGGCAATCTAATCCGGACACCGAGTTTGAAGATATGATAATTGCTGCCGGAAAACGTATTGGTCCTTACGAGATAGTAGCGCCGGTCGGATCCGGTGGAATGGGCGAGGTATGGCGCGCTCGCGATACACGATTGGACCGCGAGGTCGCCATCAAAGTCGTGCCCTCCTCGTTTGCAAGCGATACAAGCCGATTGCTCCGATTCGAACAGGAAGCGCGTGCTACGTCCGCGCTCAATCACCCAAACATTGTAACGATCTACGAACTCGATCAAATCGAGGGCGAACGCTTCATCGTGATGGAACTGGTTGAGGGGCGCACCCTGCGGGCATTGATTGACGAATCGATGCCGTTGGATGCGATCGCACAACTGGGCAGCCAGATGGCGAAAGCATTGGCCGCGGCGCATGCTGCCGGAATCACGCATCGCGACATCAAGCCTGAGAACATCATGGTGCGCGATGACGGCTACGTGAAGGTCCTCGACTTCGGGCTGGCGCGACTCGTACCTGACGGAACGGATGCCGAGGCGGCGACCCTCCAATACACGCAGCCGGGCTCACTCCTCGGCAGCGCGAACTATATGTCACCGGAGCAGGCGCGCGGCGAAACTGTCAGTCATCCTTCGGACATCTTCTCACTCGGAATGATCTTCTATGAGATGGCGACGGGGCAGCATCCGTTTAAGACAGACTCGATACTCGGCACGCTCAATGCCATCACCGGGCAAGCACCGGTCCCCCCTTCCCGTTTCAATCCTGAAACCCCTTCTGCGATTGAAATTCTGATCGTGCAGATGCTCGAGAAGGATGCGCGGCTGCGGCCGACGGCTTCAGAAGTAGTTTTGGCGCTGGCTGAGATCGGAGGACAACGCCCAAGCGGGGAGAGCCGCTCCCCGGTTCTGCGACCACGCAGACGTCATACGGTTGGCAGAGAGAAAGCCCACGCGGAACTGCATGAAGCTCTCGCCTCTGCCTTCGGGCGTAAGGGGCTGCTGATGTGCGTGCCCGGCGAACCCGGGATGGGCAAGACCACTTTGGTCGAAGATTTCCTGAGCGATCTGCGCGCCGGCAACCAGCCTTGTGTCATCGCCCGGGGTCGCTGTTCCGAACGTCTGGCGGGGACAGAAGCCTACTTGCCGTGGCTCGAGGCTCTCGACGGCCTGTTACGGGGCGCGGATGGACAGTCGCGGACATCGGTGTTGGGAGATGAGTCGATCATACAGACGACGAAGCGCCTTGCTCCTACCTGGTACGCGCAGGCGATGCCGGTTCAGGCAGATGACTCGTCGATTGAGCGATTGCTGGCTGAACGCGCTGCTTCACAAGAACGAATGAAGCGAGAGTTTGGCTCGTTGTTGCTGGAGATTTCCGAACGCCGGCCGCTGGTTATTTTCCTTGATGACCTTCACTGGGCCGATGTTTCAACCGTCGATCTCCTGGCTTACTTGGCGAGCAAATTCGACTCGATGCGCGTGCTGATCATCGCCACATACAGGCCATCGGATCTGCTTCTGGCAAAGCACCCCTTCCTCAAGGTGAGGCCGGACTTGCAGACTCGCGGGGTATGCCGCGAGATTGAGATTGAATTCTTGTCGCGCTCAGAGATCGAAAGGTATCTCGCGCTCGAATTCCCGGAACATCGCTTCCCTCCCGAGCTGCCTGCGCTGATTTATGCCAAGACCGAAGGCAACCCGCTCTTTATGGCAGATCTCGTGCGTTATCTGCGTGATCGGCAGGTGATTGCCGAGGAGCAGGGGAGGTGGGTGCTCGCACAATCGCTGCCTGACGTCGAGCGTGACCTGCCCGAGTCGGTGCGCGGGATGATTGAGCGCAAGGTTGCGCAACTGAGCGAAGAAGATCGGCGCTTACTGGTGGCTGCGAGCGTCCAGGGGTATGAGTTCGATTCGGCCATCGTGGCAAACGCGCTGGGGCTGGACCCGGCTGATGTTGAAGAGCAACTGGAGTCGCTTGAACGCGTATACGCGCTGATTCGGCTGGTCAATGAGAGAGAGTTTCCGGGAGGCGAGCTGACACAGCGCTACCGGTTCGTCCACGTGCTCTATCAGAACGCTTTGTACGCTTCGCTCAGGCCAACGCGCAGGGCTCAGTTGAGCGCGACGGTGGCCGAGGCGCTGCTCGGCTGTTACGGGAAGCAGAGCGCAACGGTGGCCTCCGAGTTGGCGTTTCTGTTTGAGACCGCCCGGAACTGGGTGCGCGCTTCGGATCACTATCTGATCGCTGCTAACAATGCCTCAGAAGTATTCGCGCTTCAGGAAGCTGGTGTGCTGGCTCAGCGCGGGCTGGAAATGCTACGCCTGGTTCCGGAGACGACAGACTGCGCCAAGCTGGAACTCGGGCTGCAAACCATGCTGGGGCAATCGCTTATGGTGGCCAAGGGCTTTGCCCTGCCCGAAGTCGAGGGGGCATTCATCCGAGCGCGCGAGCTAGGTTTGCACCTGGGCGACGTCGCTCAGCTCTTCCGCGCACATTTCAGCCTGGCCATAGTTTATGTGGTGCGAGCCGAATACGAACGCGCGTTAGACGAGGCCGAACATTGTCTGCGCCTGGCGGAGGCAGCGCGGCACCCGGCGATGCTGATGCAATCTCACTGGGTGATCGGCCTGAGCCGATGTTATCTGGGCGAATTCACCAAAGCCCGCGATGACTTCGAGAAGACCATCGCGATTCACGACGCCGCGGGAATTGATTCCGTAGCTTCGATATACGGGGCTGTTCTCAGCCGAGCGCATCTCGCTCGGATCCTCCTCTATCTGGGCTATCCCGACAAATCACAACGAATGATAAGTGAAGCCATCGCTAAGGCGGAGCGCTTGCGCTTCCCGGTCGCCGTCGCCAACACCCTGGCGCTGGCTGCCTATTTGGAAGCGTATCATCACGACCCGCAAAAGACGTTGGACTTCGCCGCGGCGACGGCCTGGCAGGGCGACGAACACGGGCTGCCATACTACGCCGCAGTTGCCTTGCTGATGCGCGGATGGGCGTTGGCGATGCAGAATCAGGCGGAAGAAGGAATCGAGATGATCCGAGAGGGGTTGGCGTCGTCCCTGGCAATCGGAACCCGGCAGCAACATGGTTACTTCCTCTCTCTGCTGGCTGAAGCGCTGAACCAGGCTGGGCGCGTGGATGAAGGGCTCGAGGCGCTTGAGGAAGCAATCGAGGTGGCGAAGGAGCCAAGTGAGCCTTACTACGAGGCCGAGCTGTACAGACTCAAGGGAGACTCGTTGGTGAGGGCAGGAGTCGCCCCGCCCTCAGAAGCCGAGTCCTGCTTTCACCTGGCTATCGAAATTGCTCGGCGCCAGCAGGCGAAATCATTTGAATTGCGCGCAATAATAAGCCTCGCACGACTGTGGGGGCAACAGGGCAAACGCGAAGAAGGCCGAGCAATCGTCGCGGAGATTTACAGCTGGTTTACCGAAGGATTCGACACGGCTGTTCTGAAAGATGCGAGAGTTTTGCTTGATGAGCTGAGCATGGAAGTCAGCCTGCCTGGTGGCGGCACCGAGAAAGAAGCGCCACCTACGCAGGGGCACGATCCGCAGATTACGCAGATGACACAGATGGAAAGAGAACAGAAAGGACAGGAGGAATAGCGGTGAGGCCAGGCAAGGTTCAGGTGTTCGGCGTACCTCAGCGATGAACTCGAGCAATAAACAACGATCCGCAGATTACGCAGATGACACAGATGGAAAGAGAACAGAGAGAGCAGGAGGAATAGCAGTGAGGCCAAGCAAGGTTCAGGTGTTCGGACAATCCGCAAGATCTCTGTCCGTGGAAAAGATGCGAGACCCGCAGACCTATGCGATCATCGGCGCGGCTATGGAAGCGCATCGGGTACTTGGATGCGGCTTTCTCGAGCCGGTATATCAAGAGGCATTGGCAAAGGAGTTCATGCTGCGCGGAATTCCGTTTAGGCGCGAGGTCGAACTACCAATCACGTACAAAGGCGATATCCTTGCAGTGAAATTCAAACCGGACTTCATTTGTTATGAGGCCGTAATTGTCGAGCTTAAAGCACTAGATCGGCTCAGTAACAGGGAGAAGGCCCAAGTCATTAACTACCTCAAGGCGACAGGGATCGAACGCGGACTGCTGCTGAACTTCGGCACGGTTCGGTTGGAATACGAACGTCTCATTCTGACAGCGAGACATTCCTCCGCAGATCCCTCAGATGACACAAATCAAGAACCACAAGAGCGACCGGATGAAGGTCAATGACGAGATTGCTATTCAACGGTTCGTTCCATCTGCGAAATCTGCGTCGTCTGTGGATAGTTCCCGGGATTCGTCCGCAGATTTCGCAGATGACACAGATTCATTGACCGACCGCGCCAAGAAGCATACCTCAGCCGTGAGTACTCTTGTTCTATCTGCGAAATCTGCGTCATCTGTGGATAGCTCTCGGACTCGGGATTCGTCCGCAGATTTCGCAGATGACACAGATTCATTGACCGACCGCGCCAAGAAGCATACCTCAGCCGTGAGTACTCTTGTTCTATCTGCGAAATCTGCGTCATCTGTGGATAGCTCTCGGACTCGGGATTCGTCCGCAGATTCCGCAGATGACACAGATTCATTGACCGACCGCGCCAAGAAGCATACCTCAGCCGTGAGTACTCTTGTTCTATCTGCGAAATCTGCGTCGTCTGTGGATAGTTCCCGGGATTCGTCCGCAGATTTCGCAGATGACACAGATTCATTGACCGACCGCGCCAAGAAGCATACCTCAGCCGTGAGTACTCTTGTTCTATCTGCGAAATCTGCGTCATCTGTGGATAGCTCTCGGGATTCGTCCGCAGATTTCGCAGATGACACAGATTCATTGACCGACCGCGCCAAGAAGCATACCTCAGCCGTGAGTACTCTTCTTCTATCTGCGAAATCTGCGTCGTCTGTGGATAGTTCCCGGGATTCGTCCGCAGATTTCGCAGATGACACAGATTCATTGACCGACCGCGCCAAGAAGCATACCTCAGCCGTGAGTACTCTTGTTCTATCTGCGAAATCTGCGTCATCTGTGGATAGCTCTCGGGATTCGTCCGCAGATTTCGCAGATGACACAGATTCATTGACCGACCGCGCCAAGAAGCATACCTCAGCCGTGAGTACCTTAACCGTGACTCGAGCGATCAACGTTACTCTTGTTCTATCTGCGACATCTGCGGACAGTCGTGTTTGGCTCGACCGCGCGAAGGAGCGTACTTCAGCCGTCACTCGAGCAATAAACAATTCTCTTGTTCTATCTGCGAAATCTGCGTCATCTGTGGATAAGTGTGTCGGCGTTTATCGATCCGGAGGAAATCGGACAACTTCCAGTTCAAGCGGCATCTCCATCTCCCGCTTCTCAAGCTTGGAACTCGTCGATCCGGGCTTCCATCCCCACCCTTTTCCCTGAACCTCGAATGACTCAAAGCTGTATGGCAACCCTTCCGAGGCGAGCGGCGAATTGGCGTCGCTAATGTGAAAGTGCAAATGCGGCTCGGTTGAGTTTCCTGAGTTCCCCACCAGCCCAAGCACCTGCCCTCGCTTCACTTTGTCACCTTGCTTCACCCTCAGGCTTCCCGGTTGGAGGTGAGCGTAGAACGCGAAATGACCGTTGCCCAGGTCGAGAATTACGTGATTGCCTCCGACAGTTTCAAGGGTAATCGGTACGGCCCGTGAATTCGCTCCAGGAACGTTCTCCGGGATTCCATCCTTTGTCTCAACAACAATGCCGTCGGCAACCGCGAGTGCATCCGTCCCATAGCATCGGTAGTTCTTGTTGTCCTTCGGATCACCGGTATGCGTGCTGCCGTCTTCGCGAAGCTGCACGAAATCGATCGCAAATCGTTGAGCGATATGCACGCCGCCACCGACGGGGATCATCGCGCGGCGGTGACCCGAAGTGTTGGACGGCCCGTTGGCAGCAAGCCACTCGCCTCCGCGCAAGGGTGGGCTGATCACGACTGGTCGGCTTGCCACCAGTGTGCGCGCACAGTCGATGGACAGTTCGTCAGGATAATCGCCGACCTTAAAGCTGAGCTCGTGTCTGATCGAAGAGGGAGCTTCCTCGGCCTTGTCGAATGTGAGCCAGAGGTAGATCGCCAGATGCAGTCCGGCCCCGATCTTGAGTTTCTCCGCCGTGCTGTTCGCGGTCACTCCAGGGCGAATCACGCGGCTTGCAAGTTCGTCTCCGTCGTATGTTGCAAGCGAGGTATTTTGCGTGTCGCCGCCTGTCAGTTCAACTCGAGTGAGGACACAATCGGTGCGGCCATAGTTTGTAATGTGGAGTTCGTAGCAGAGGTGTGTCTTACCTCCGGCTTTGAACACTGTCGGAGGCACTGGGACAGTGACGTCGACCGGAACATCCAGCGGTCTTTGAGGAGCGGGAGGTTTCGCGGCCACCGCCTCGGCCTTCGACTCGGCAGAGCGTGTAAAAGTCAGGGGCAACACTGCCCCGCCTTGCGAGAAACTCCCGCTCAGCTCGGAACGGCCAGCGTTAAACTTGCCGTCGAACACTGCCCCAACGGTTCTCAGCTCCAGGTGGACGGACTCGCCCTCGACTTTGATCACTTCGACGGGAATCCTCGACCCTTGATCCAGGCTGTCGATCGTGCCGGAGTAACTCCCGTCGTTCGACGTCGAAACCGTCAGCACAAGCCTCAGCTTTTGACCCGCGTCGAGCGTTCCTTGCCAGGAGCCTTCGAGACCCATGGCGGCCGTTTGTCCAAAGACGCGAGGAGATAGAGCAAGCAGAATTAGCACCAGTGTGATCTTCTTTTTCATAAGTCTCAAACTCGATGTGAAATTCGACTACGGAATGGCGATAATACGCTCTTGCAGTCAGCAAGCTCAACAAGCAGTGCGCAACCCAGTCGACATTCAACTGGCCGGCGGACCTGAGTCTTGACCATTACAAATTGAAATACCAAAAAAGGGGGTTTGAATGAAACACGTTTTCTATCTGCTTTCCTTGATTTTTGCGTTCGCGGTGGGCGCACTGATCTCTGGCGGAAACGGCAACACGGTAACAACCGTCGGGGTCGCCTCCGCGGCAGCGCCGGCCGATCCACCTGCTTACCTGCTTGCAGTCGGAACCAGGCTCAAACCGCCCGAGGCGTTGGCTGCCTACCGCCAAGCCGCCGGCCCGCTGGCGATGGCGGCGGGTTATCAGCAACTCGCAACCCAGCCCACCAAAGCGACCGTCCAGGTATTGGAAGGAGATTGGCCGTATGAGGGATTCGTCACGCTGGAGAAATTCACGTCGATGAAGGATCTCCTGGGGTTCTGGAATTCGGATGCCTACCAGGCGGCAAAAAAACTACGGGTGGGTGCCAGCAAGATTGATTTCATCATCGCCGTAGAAGGTAGTCGTTGAGTAGTCCGTGGTCCGTAGTCCGTAGTCCGTAGTTCGTAGTTCGTAGTAGGTGGCCCTCAACGTCGGTCCAGCCGAAGTTGCTGGAGCACCGGGGATTCCTTGGCATCGTCGCTGAAAGTGAGGAGATATGCGATTCCTAGTCGCGTGTGTTGCTGCTTTCCTGGTTCCACTAAATCTCTCTGGTTCTCAACCAGCTTACAGAGACCATCCCACGTCCGAGTTCGTAGGGCATACAATCGCCACCGATTTGAATGGTGGTTACCAGGTGGTGGTCTCGGACATCAATCACGACGGCAAACCGGATTTGATCGCGGTCGCCAGCGGAATGAAGGAGCTGATCTGGTTCGAGAACCCCGGATGGCAGCGTCACGTGATTGTCGACAATATTACCAGCCCAATCAACTGCGCGGCCTGGGACACCGATGGAGATGGCATTCCGGAAATCGCGCTGGCCCACGAATTCTCCAACGATCCCTCAAAAAGCATAGGCATCGTTTCGCTGCTCAAACACAAGGGCGATCCGTCGCACCAGTGGGAGATGATCGAGATTGATCGGCTTCCTGCTTCCCATCGGCTGCGCTGGATCGACATCGACGGGAAAGGGCAGAAGGTTCTGGTCAATGCTCCGCTCGCCGGCCCGCTGGTGAAGCCCCCCGACTACAAAGGCGCCGTTCCGCTGGTGTTCTATCGCCCCGGATCCTGGAAACGAGAGATCATCTCGCAGGACCTTGAAGGCGTGTTGCATGGGATTCTCATCGCGGACTGGGATAAGGATGGACGAGAAGATATCCTGACGGCTGGCTTCCTTGGAGTCGATCTGTTCCGCATCGGCAAAACGAAAAAGTGGGAGCGCACAAGGATCGTGAATGGAAACCCGGATTCCTGGCCCCGAAGCGGTTCGAGCGAAATCGCCGCCGGCCGGTTGGGCGGGGATCGATTCATCTCCACCATCGAACCGTGGCACGGGAACCAGGTCGTCGTTTACCGGCAGCGACAAAAGATCTGGGAGCGGCAAGTTATTGACGCTAGTCTGAACGATGGTCACGCGCTGCTGACTGCGGACCTGAATCAGGACGGAAGAGATGAGATAATTGCGGGTTATCGCGGCCAGGGAAGAAGCGTTTACATCTACTCCGCCGAAGATACAAAGGGGACTCGGTGGTCGCGGCAGGTCCTGGATGATGCTGGCATGGGCGCCGCCGGATGCGCGGTGGCTGACTTAAATGGAGATGGGAGACCCGATGTGACGTGCATCGGTACGGCCACGACGAATTTGAAGTGGTATGAAAATCTTGGAGCGAACAAGACGAAATAAATGTAGGCGGGACCGTTGTTCTTTCGATATCCCGCGGAATCCGCCCTTCAATTCTTCGGGATTGGAGGTGGCCCGTCGGGGACGTAGGGTTTGTAGACTTCGCCTCTGCTCTTTTCTTTGAACTCGGCCTGAACCGCCTCACGAGCCTTGTCGTCCTCAAACAAATCGACCATGGTGGCAGCCAGAGTCTTGGCCGCATAGACCATACCTTTGTGGCCTATCGACATCCCTCCGCACGCGACCACCGGCCACGCGTGCCAGGGAGCGCCCTCGGGCGCGGTCGTCACTGACAAGTGAAGCGTGGGAACGAGCCAGCTTACATCGCCAACATCCGTAGACCCTCCCTCCGGATCCTTTTTCGGTGGCTCGAGAGGCTGGACCGCTCCGTTCAATCCCCTGGCCTCGACGCCGGTCGCCCGTTGAATAGCCTTTGCGAACTCCTGCTCCTCGGCTGTGTACTCGATCGGCCCAAGCCAGGTCATGTTCAGCGTGTATCAGCTTCGCTCCGGTGATGTTTGCAAGCATCTCGTAGTCGCCGCCCTGTATCGTTAGCTTCGATTCGACGCCCGCCATCAGCGCGGCGCCCTCGGCGATCTTTCTCGCGCGATTCAAAACGTCTTCCATGCCGCTGCGTTTCGAATCGCGAATCCAGCACCACAGCCTCGCATACTCGGGCACGACATTTGGCACGTCCCCGCCCTTCTGAATTACATAATGCATGCGAACAGTCGGCTTGACGAACTCGCGCATGCGATTGAGACCGGTCGTGAAAAACTCGAGCGCGGCGAGGGCACTTCGTCCGTTCCATGGATCCGCGGCGGCGTGGGCCGCTTTGCCCTTGAACTCGACGATGAAATCGACGATCGCCTGGGAGCTATCCACATCGGCGGTGATCTTGTCCTCGGGATGCCACGCCAGACAGACATCGAGATCTTTAAACAGGCCATCGCGAGCCATGTAAATCTTGCCGCCGATGGCTTCTTCGGCGGGCGTCCCGTAAAAGCGAATGGTCCCTTTGAGCTTGCCGGCAGCGATCATCTCTTTGATTGCGACGGCGGCGCCAAGGCTGGCCGCGCCAAACAGGTTGTGCCCACAACCGTGCCCCGCAGAACCGGCTTCCAGAGCCTCTTTCACCGGTTGAGCCTTTTGGGAAATCCCCGGCAGTGCATCATACTCGCCAAGAATGCCGATGACCGGCCGGCCTTGTCCGTAACTGGCGACGAACGCCGTAGGCATACCGGCAACCCCACGGGTAACCTGGAAGCCTTGCTTCTCAGCGTAATCGGCAAGCACTTTCGACGAGCGAGTCTCGCGCAGCGCTGTTTCCGCGAACCGCCATATCTGATCGCTAAGACCTATGAGCTCGGCCTTTTGTCTTTCAATGGAGGCGACCGCCTGTTCCTTCGTTTTGACGTCGCCGCCGAGCATCGCCAGCGGCTGAGCGAGCATCATTGTGAGTAAGAGTGCAATACAAGAGAGATGCCGTTTCATTAGAGTCCTTTCTTCAGGTGAGCAAAAGCAGGACAGATTTCGTGCATATACTCCAGGTGTGTGAGAGCGTCTTACCCGGCAGTTTGCCTCGCTTCACTGCATTGCTCGCACAAACAGAGATCACGGAGCCGCTCCCAGGTATAGATGCCATCGTCGTGACGGTCACTAAACAGGAACTTTACTCCATAGCGACCCACGTGTTCGGCGCTGAGTACCGTAAGATCGTCCGCAACCGTTCTCGGATCGAGTATGCGCATGCCGGTCACTTCGCTGACGCAGTTGGCGCATAGACATTCGGATCTCAGGTACTTGATCGCGTAGATGCTCACGTGACCATCGTCCCACCGGACGGTGATTTCGTTAGGTCCGGTCTTTTTTATCTCAAGCGGGTTCAGCATAAGGGTGGTAGGAGTTCGGGATTGGGGGCTGGGACCAACCCCAGCCCCTGACCCCCTACCCCTATTTGTGTTTCCATCTTGGCGGGCGCTTGGCGATGAACGCCTCGACGCCCTCTTGTGGGTCCCTGAACGACATTAGTTCGTTGAGGTAGAGGTCTTCCGTGCGCTTCAACGCATCATCGAATCCCAGCCCCCAGGCCTGAACCATCGCGCGGCGAGCCATTTCGAGCCCGGGCACGCTCATATGCCGGAACGCGTTGAGGAACTCCTCGCACCTTGCCTCCATCGCGTTCTCCGGCACCACGTGATTGACCAGCCCCAGAGACTGAGCTTCGTCAGCGGTCAGCAGCTCGCCTGTAAGGATCATCTCGCGCGCCCTCTTCTCGCCGATCACTCTTGGCAATATGACCGCAGCAACCGGAGGAAACACCCCAAGTTTTATCTCCGGCTGACCAAAACGAGCCGTCGGGCCGGCTATCACGATGTCCGCAAACGCCGCAAGTTCACAGCCGCCTCCAAGTGCCGCGCCGGCGACCAGCGCGATCACAGGCTTTGACACCGCGTTCAGCGCGCGAAAGATCGCGTGAAACCCGTCGAGCATCTGGAAGACCGTTTCAGGTTTATGCTCCTCAATCGATACGCCTGCGGAAAACGCCCCACTCTCGTGTGAGGAGGTAAACACTATCGCGCAGGTGTCGGGGGTCTGCCCCGCCCGGTTGATGGCATCGATGATCTCCTTCATCATCGCAATCGTCATGATGTTCAGCGGCGGCCGCGCGAACGCAATACGCGCAACGCGATCAGTCACTGTGAATTGAATGTCTTTGTAGTGAGGCGCCATACCACACCGTGTGGGCGCCCCGCTTTGGGCGCCTTCCTCTCAGCCGAAGCACATTTGTCGCGATTTGAAGGGCGTCCGCCGAGGGACGCTCTGCTAGTCGTTACATTTTACCTAACCTGCCTTCAACTTCCTCAGCGATTGTCCTGGACTGGTCGATCATACACCTCATCCGTTCCCGCGTCTTGTCGGCGGCGTGGTGGTCGGAGATCGAATTCAGGTTCACACCAACGTTGTAGGAAGCGCCTCGGACCGCGGTTTGCGCGAGCTGGGCGCCAACCGCAACATCGGAGAGCGCATTGGTGTTGCCGATATCAGCCAACTCGCGGAGAAGCTTGAGGGCATCGACACCGCACTGCGCGGTTTCGGCCGGAACATCGATTGCGCCCCGAAGCGCAAGCTGAATTTGCGCCGCCCGATGCGCCTTTTCCTCGTCGGTCTCCTTCGGCAGCCGGTAAGCTTGAAGCACTGCTTCAAAACTCGCGGCGTCTTCGGTGATCAACTCTCGCATTCGCGCGCCCAACCGTTCCAGATCGGTTCTTATTTCCACCAGCCGCGGCTCCGCCCCGGCGTATTTTTGTTTGCCGATAGTCAGGTTGCACACCATCTGGCCGAGCGACGAGGCAAGCACCCCGCAATAGGCGGCAACGCTTCCGCCGCCAGGCACCGGCGTGCCCGCCGCCACAAGCTCGGCGAAATTGCCTAAGCTGTGAGAGAGGGCGGGTTGCGAATCGGCAAAGGAGGGCTCGCTAATGTTCTGCTTCCTCCAGCGCCCCTGCCAGCCTGTGTTCGAGTATCTGGTCCTCGCTGAATTTCTCAAGCTGGAGATAGAAATCGGCGACCGCATTCAGGGCGTGTTGAGGAACGAGCCCCACAATCTCGGAGCCAACTACCGCGACGCCGTAACGCTCGGCTTCGCGCTTGATCATCTCAAAGACGCGGAACAGCGGCGTGCCTTCATAGTTCACCATATTCATCGAGACCTGGACGATACCGCGATCCTTCAGCTCGAACCCCAGCGCCTTTACATAGCGAAGTCCGCCAGACTGATGACGAACGGCGCGCGCGATCTTGTTGGCAGTCTCCACATCAGAGGTTGCGAGATTCACGTTGTAGGCGATTAGTGGCGGGCGCGCGCCCACCGCCGTTATGCCCGCGGTCGGATGAACTCTCGCCTCACCAAAGTCCGGGAGCCGAGCCTTGTTGGTGTCGATCTCATCGCGTATGCCTTCAAACTGCCCTTTCCGCACAGTCGCCAGATTCTCACGCTCTGGTCTGGCAGCCGCCTTTTCGTAAAGATAGACCGGAATCCCAAGTTCGTTCCACAGTCGCTTGCCACAAGCTCGCGCAAGCGCGACGCACTCATCCATCGTCACTCCCGAGATGGGAACAAATGGAATCACATCGGTTGAACCCATGCGCGGGTGTTCGCCGGTGTGCTTGTTTAGATCTATCAATTCGGCCGCCTTCTTAGCCGCAGCGACCGAGGCGTCAACGACGCGATCGGGTGACGCGACGAAGGTCACGACTGAGCGGTTGTGATTCGGATCAGATTCGCGATCGAGCAGGACAGCGCCGGAAACCGACTTGATGGCTGCGACTATCTCATCGATGACTTCCGGGCGACGTCCTTCGCTGAAGTTCGGTATGCACTCGACTATGCTTCGCACGCTCAGAATCCTAACCGATTAGCTTTTGGCTTGCAAAGATTGGTATATATTATCGCGCAACTGGAAAGGAGCGCGCGCGGTGTCCGATCAGAAGCCCCTGACAATGCTCTGCCTTGCCAGCTACGAAAAGGGCGAGGCTTTCCTCCGCGAATGCAAACGGCAGGGCTGCCGGGTCCTGCTGATTACCGTTGAAAAACTTCGCGATGCGAACTGGCCGCACGACGCCATCGACGAAGTGTTCTATATGCCCGATAACTATTCGGGAGACGATATAGTCAAGGGTGTCAGCTATCTCGCCCGCACTCAAAACATCGACCGTATTGTACCTCTCGATGAGTACGATCAGGAGACAGCAGCGCTCCTGCGCGAGCACCTGCGAAACCCGGGCATGGGGGACACCACCGCCCGCTACTTCCGCGACAAACTGGCAATGCGGGTAAAGGCTCTTACGGCAGGCATCCTCGTCCCTGATTTCGTTCACGTGCTCAACTACGACCGGTTGCGCGAGTTCATGGCTCGCGTCACGCCGCCATGGGTGTTGAAACCGCGCTCGGAGGCGGCTTCGATGGGGATCAAAAAGATCTCTGCCTCCGATGAGCTTTGGCCGTTGCTGGACGCACTGGGCGACCGCCAATCCTTCTACGTCCTCGAGCAGTATCTTCCCGGGGACATCTATCACGTTGATTCCATCGTCTCGGCGCGGCATGTGGTTTTTGCAGTGCATCACAAGTACGGACACCCACCGATGGATGTCTCGCTCGGCGGGATCTTCACGACGCGCAAAATCCCTCGAGATTCGGCGGACTCCCAGGCGCTGGATTTGATCAATCGCGAGGTGATCGAGAAGCTGGGCCTCGTCCGCGGGGTCACTCATGCCGAGTTTATCAAGAGTCGCGCCGATGACCGTTTTTACTTTCTGGAGATTGCCGCGCGCGTCGGTGGCGCCAACATAGCCGAAGCAGTCGAAGCGGCGACCGGTCTGAATCTGTGGGCTGAGTGGGCACGGATCGAGATCGCCGGGGAGGAAGGTTCATACGAACTGCCGCCGCATCGTGACGACTACGCGGGGGTGATCATCTCGCTGGCGCGGCAAGAATACCCGGACACGTCGGCGTACGATGATCCGGGGATCGTTTATCGCCTGAACAAGCTGCATCACGCTGGTCTGGTCATCGCGTCGCACGACCCCGCGCACATCGAGCAGTTGCTTGAAGCCTACAGCCGCCGCTTCTACGATGACTTCTACGCCACCGCGCCACCGCTCGATCGACCGGCGTTCTGAGGGAAGGGGTTCAGGGTTCCCCGGGTTCAGGGTTCAGAGTTCAGAGTTCCGAGTTCAGAGTGCTCTAGCCGTCGTAGCGCGCGGCCGGACTGCCTGAAGGATGAAACACCCCCAGCAAGCGAATGCCGGCTGAGCCGGTGTTCTCGATACAGTGCCTCACGAGCCGCGGGAGATAGATGCTCGCGCCGGGTTTGAATGTAGCGTCGCCGTCTTCAGTGTGGACAGCACCTTCCCCCTCGATTATGTAAATCGCTTCTTCGTAGGTGTGATGGTGCATGGGCGCGCGGCCCGGCGGGATCATTCCCACAAATTGGGTAACGCGACGAGCGCCGATGTCCTGATTCACCAGAAGCCTGAACGAGCGGTCACCGGCGGCGGTTGGCGCAACCTCACTCTCACGTACCGAGCGGAAGGGTTTGGTGTCCTGCGCCGTGCGAATCACAGGATTTATTCCAACCTCCGCATCGTCATCCTCCGGACAACAGACGCTGACCACAGCGAGATCGCTTACACCGCGTCCTCTGTCGTCCAGATTCTCGATCTGGTAGACGCTGCCGGGCGGAATATAGACCGCGGTGCCCGGAGCGAGAGCATAGCTGTATCCATCGATAAAACAAGTGCCCGAGCCGGACACAACGTAAAGCACTTCTTCGCCCACGGGATTCCGCCGCGCGGAAGAAACACCTTCTGAATAGGCGTTAACGAATTGCGCGATGTCGCGCGCACCCATCGACCGCGAAATCGGAACGCGATAACGTCTGGTGCCTTCCGATTCCGTGAATTCCCCTCGCTGTATTACCGCTGCTCCACCCGATAAGGCCTTCATGTGTTCACCTCTGCTTGTTATTGAATCGCGTCAGACGGAAGCGGTCAATGTTGAAAGACGCGCGGCCCTTCAACAGTAACTCGTTGGCAATGTACCCGATCGTGGGGCCAAATTTGAAGCCGTGTCCGGAGAAGCCGGTCACAATCAGGACGCCTTCAAGCTCCGGATGCCAGTCGATGATAAAATCATCGTCCGGCGTGTTGTTATAGATGCATACTCTCGTTTCACGGATTTGCGCGTTCGCGAGCCCGGGTATGAATTCGGAGAAAAACTCGCGGCAGCGGTCGATGAAGTCCTTTCCCACATCGCGTCTCACTGAGTCAGGGTCAACCTCAACACCCTTGTGATGATTGGCAATCTTCATCGCGCCGGAGTGGTGTATTGGGAATCCGTAATAGCCGCTTTCAAGTTCCAGAAAGATGGGGAAGTTGCCTGGCTCGAAACTCGGGCCCGAAAGGTCCGATGCCCCGAAGCGCGGTTCAAAGTACACAAGCTCCTGACGCGTGGTTGTGAGGACAGGTTCAAGAAACGGCAAGAGCTTGCTCGCCCACGAACCGGACGCAATCATCGCGCGTTCGCAATCGATCGCAACACCCGATTCGGTAATCACCGATACGCGAGACCCGGCTTGCTCGACCCTGGTGACCCGCTCGCATGCGACGATATCGACGCCTCGCTGGCGCGCAAGCTCGATCAACGCGCGCACGGCGGTTTCCCCGTGCAAAATCGCGCCGCTCGGATCAATGACGCCAAACGCGAACGCGCTGCTGTTAAACTGGGGAAATCGCGCGCTGACCTCTCGGCTGTCCAGCTTCTCGCAATCGAGCCCGAGCGAGCGCATCGCCTCATAGTATTCGGTTTCAGGTGCCGGCTCTCGCTTGCCGATAAGCAGTGCCCCCGTTTGCGTAAGCAGCCGGGTGCCGGTGACCGATTCGAGTTCGCGCCATCGGTTCAACGCGTCGACCGCGAGCTTGACATAAAACGGGTCCGGGTATGCGAGTCGAAATACCTTGGAATGATCTATCGACGCGGCTTGAGGATTGGGCATCGCGGATCGATCGACAAGAGCGACCCTGGCTCCCGCGCGCGCAAGCTCACAGGCTGCCGCCGCCCCCATCACCCCGGCTCCGACGATTGCTACGTCGAATGTCTGCATGCCGCGGCGATTCTACCACAGGGGTCCGTGGGGGAAGGGAGAAATAGAAAATGGAAAATCTTCATTTGCGATTTTCTATTTTCCATTTTCCATTTTCGATTTCTGCCTTCTTTGCCTTTGACTCGGCGAGCACTTAGAATCACCGGGAGGGGCGACAACCGGTTCTCGATCATAAGAATGCCGACGAAAACTCACAGAAGCCGTATCGCGATCCGTAGTTTCATGTGGTTCATGGACAACGACCTGACGACCGCGGCTGCCGCCGTTTCTTACTTCTCGATGCTCGCGTTGTTTCCTTCGCTGCTGGTCCTGCTTGCGATCGGTAACCGCCTGGTCGGGCCCCGGACCGTCGAAAAGTACATAATCGGACAGGTTCTGGCGTTCCTGCCCGGAGCTCAAACCTTCGTGAGCAAGAATCTGGAGTCCATATTCACCATCTCGTCCGGCATCATCTTGAGCTGCCTATTCGTGATGTTGTGGGCGACCTCGTGGATGTTCACTGTGATCGAGAAAGCGCTCAATCGCGTGTGGGGCACATACCCTCGATCATTCCTGCGGGGGCGCGCGGTGAATATAGCAGTGATAACCCTGGTTTGGGCCCTGCTCGCGGGCTCGGCGTTGTTTACTGCATTCGTGACCGGAGTCCGCGCAGCCGCAGACAAGATCCCTTTGAGACTGGGGCCGTGGTTGGGGGCACTTTCAGGTTTTGCGTGGCAGACGATCTTCGTTCTGGCGAGCGTGGCAGTAACCATCATCCTGTTTACGGTTCTGTACAAGCTTCTTCCCAACACGCACGTGCCGTTGACCGAAGCACTCCCCGGTGCGGTGCTGGCGGGCGTAATGTGGGAAGGGGCGAAGTTCGGCTTTTCATTTCTGCTTCCTTACTTTCACTACGACCTGTTGTACGGATCGATAGGCGCGGCCGTAGCACTGTTGACCTGGGTGTACATGTCGAGCGTCATAATGCTGTTCGGCGCGCAGTTCACAGCGTTGCTGCACCGCGATCATCTTTTCGAGGCGTCTGAAAGACTTGACCACCACGACGCTGAGATGACCGCGATCTAACGCCAGGGAATTGGCGAGGGTTACCGGCCGATTTGATCTCAGCAATGCCTCGGCGATCCTAACCATGCTTGTTTCCGATTTCGATTTCGATCTTCCCGAGCGCCTCATCGCTCAGGAACCGTCGACTCGGCGGGACGGCTCGCGACTGCTGGTGTTCGGTCGAGCTGAGCGGTGACGCTTGTCGATTCGGTATTCTCGGAGTTGCCCGATCACCTTCGCGCCGGCGACCTGCTGGTCCTGAACAACACTCGAGTCTTTCCGGCGAGACTGATAGGCCGGCGGCTGCGAGTCACTCCCCGAGGTGACACAATCCTCGGAGGGCGCGTGGAAGTTTTTCTGGTGAGTCGCATCGAACCGCTCGTTTGGGAAGCCCTGGTGAAGCCTGGAAGAGCTCTGGCTCCGGGCCGGCGGGTCGAGTTCGCACGCGGTAAGCTCACTGCCGAAGTGATCAAGTGGCGCGAGCGCGGGCGGCGCGTAGTGCGTTTTGAAGCCGAAGGTGACTTCGACGAAATCATCGATCGGATCGGCCGCACGCCGCTTCCGCCTTACATAAAACGCGACGAAGAGGATCGGCTCGACGCCGATCGCTATCAGACCGTATTTGCTCGCGAACGTGGCGCGGTAGCGGCTCCGACTGCGGGCCTGCACTTCACGCCTGAGTTGCTCGATCGTTTGCGCGCGGCAGGGATCGAGATCGCCGAGATTACGCTTCACGTCGGCTACGGAACGTTTCAGCCAGTGCGCGTCGCACAGGTTGAAGACCATCGGGTTGAGTCTGAGACGTATTCGATCGGCGAAGGGGCGGCCGCGGCTATCAACCGGGCGCTCGCTGAAGGGCGCCGAGTAATCGCCGTGGGCACGACTACGACTCGGGCGCTTGAATCAGCGGCCATTCGGGAGTTGGGGGTTGGGGGTAAGGGGTTGGTGGGTGATCGGAACGCGGCGTGCCAACCCCTGACTCCAAACCCCCAACCCCTGACCACCGATCTCTTCATTTATCCGGGATTTGAGTTTCGAGTGGTCAGCGGGATGGTGACTAACTTCCACCTGCCTTGTTCTTCCCTGCTGATGCTGGTAAGCGCGTTTGCGGGGCGCGAGTCGATTCTGAAAGGATACCGTCACGCGGTCGACCAGGAATATCGGTTCTACAGTTACGGCGACGCGATGCTGATCTCTGATTTGAGCGGGTCAGCGGTGCGCAACTCTATTGCTCGGAACTATCCTTTTCAGCAGCCACAGCATCAAACATCCCGTCGCTGCTCCAAGCAACATGCCTGCCCCTATTCCAAACGTCAGTTGCCCCAGAATGTGCTTCAGGTGCTGCGGATCGTCCGGTCTTGAATACTCGGGTCTGGTATAGACATTCTCGATCTTGCTGACCACCGCGAATGCTATCGCCGCGACTATGATCAACTGCTCGAATACCACCAAAAGCAGGCTGGCAAGCACCACATTCGGATAGCTTCCGAAGCTTCGAGTGTGAATCAGCCAAACCGCAATCAGAACCGCGAGCGACGTAGCGCCCGTAACGCTCAAGGCGCGCACCACTCCCGGCGAAACCTCCGCCGCGTCCAGCACCCACCTCAACGCCCAAACCACTGCGATTAAGCCGAACAGCGGTGTCAGCAATCGCACGTGATCCATTAGCCCGCGCCCGCACATGCTCATCATTCCTCCTCTACGTCTCGATGGCCCTGACGATCAACAGGGTCATATCGTCTTCGAGTTCGTTTCCCGCCCACTTGCGTACGGCGTCGAGTACTTCGGACTGGATCTCCGTCAGGGTCTTATCCGAGTGCTTCTCAATCGCTGCCTGCAACCGCGCATCGCCAAAATCTTCGCCGTCCTTCGAGACCGCTTCGGTGAGCCCGTCCGAATACAGCGCCAGCAGGTCACCGGGTTTCAGCGTCACTTCGCCGGTTTGAAATTCGGAGCTCGGAAACATGCCCAACGGAAATCCACCTTCCGATAGCTGCCGGCCGTAAAGCGACCCGAGCACGACTGGCGCATAGTGCCCCGCATTGACATAGCTCAAACGGCGTTCGGCTGCGTTCCATTCAGCATAGAAAAACGTCGCAAACTTTGACTCATCCGTGACCTGATGAAGATGGTGATTCAACCTCCTGCAGACTTCCGCAGGCGGGATGCCTGTCTCGGAGAGCGTGCGCAATAATGCCTGTACATTGGCCATAAGAATAGCGGCAGAGATCCCTTTGCCGCTGATATCCGCGATCGCGAACACCAATCGACCATCGGGAAACTGCATCACATCGTAGTAGTCGCCGCTTATTCCTCGGGCCGGGATGCAAACGGCCGAAAACTCCAGGCCATTGTTCTCAGGCAAGTGGTGAGGGAAGAGCGCCTGCTGCACCTCGAGCGCAAAGCTCAGCTCCGCCTCCTTGCGGGCCAACTGCCGGCGACTCGATTGGAGCTCGAGTTGGACACGATAGAGCGCGACAACAAGTACCGAAACGGCAGTAGTCGCGCCAAACGTCAGCCCCCAGGTGGCCAGCGCCGA
The DNA here is from genome assembly GCA_963737945.1 of Blastocatellia bacterium. Taxonomy (GTDB): domain Bacteria; phylum Acidobacteriota; class Blastocatellia; order UBA7656; family UBA7656; genus Onstottus_A. The sequence continues at coordinate 335,322 of CAVTUR010000010.1, forward strand.
ACCCTGTACCAAGCCGCGCCCCAAAAACAACAGCAATCCCGCCGCCACCACAAACCCGAAAAGATAAACCTTGTCGCGGCTTTCGATGACAAACCCGGGCTTTGATTGCTGAATCGTGTCTCCTATTTCCAAATCAGTCCCTGGTGCCGTTGAGAAAGCGCGGTATCTGCCACTTCGACATTATAGAGATGTTTACTGGCGGCCCAAGCCGAAATTGAATGGACCGAAGCTGTATTCTTGACAGAGTCTATGCTGCCTCGCTCAGGTAGTAATGCCACAGGATACGAGCCGCGACCGCCCTCCACGGCTTCCACCTCGCGCTCATCTCGTCGAGTTCCTGCTGAGTAGGGCGATTCGGTAAGCCTTTAACCTTCTGCGCAGCGACTGCCAACGCCAGATCTCCAATCGGCCAGATGTCAGGCCGCCGCAGCACCATCAGCAGATAAATATCCGCCGTCCAACGTCCGATGCCCTTAATCTTGATCAACTCGGCTCTGACGGACGCGTCATTCATCGAACGCAACGCCTCGAGATCGAGCAAGCCCTCAACGATCGCTCGAGCGAGTTCGCGTCCATACAGAGTCTTCTGACGGCTGAACCCGACGACTTTCAGTGTCGCATCATCCAGCTCGAGAAATCGCTGGGGTGTGAGCGGGCTCGCAACTTCAAGCAGCTTGTCATGAGCAGCCCTGGCCGAAGCGAGCGAGACTTGTTGCTCGAGGATGATGTGAAGAAGAGTCGAGAATCCGGATTCGCGCGCCCACATCGGCGGCGGCCCAAACTTCTTCACGACGCGTCGCAGGTCCGTATCACGGCGCGACAACAGCCGGGTGCCCTGCGCGAGGGCTTCGTCGTTGAGATAGGGAGCATTCATAGGCATTTTGAGCACTCTCGATCGATCGGCGAGCTCGCGTTGGTGGTCGCCTTGTGCTCAATTGTAGGGTACCGGTGGGATAAAACAAGCAGCTTCGGACGATAGTGTTCAGCGCATCAGAGGGTGGCCGTACGCCGGCACGGGAGCGCTCAACCACCCCCGAGCTTCTGCGCATTGGATCGCGAGCGTTCTTCCATCACGGCTTCGAGCGTCTCTCGCATCTGCGGCAAATATGCCGAGAGCATGCTGAACTCGCGCTTTGGCAAGCTCAAAGTGTCCATCGGGGCAGTGCAACGAATAGTCGCGCCTCGGGTGCTCTGCTTCAACAAAGCCATCTCGCCGAAGTACTCGCCCGCTCCGAGCTGCGCGACATCGACTTCCATCGCCTCGTCGCCGCGCACGACCTCGGCCTGCCCTCCACGATGATGTAGATGCGATCGCCGAGATCTCCCTGATGAAAGACTTCTTCTCCCGGCTCGAAGTGCTCCTGACTGATTCCGGTCGAGCCGGTCGAGCTTCAGCTCACGAGCTCGGCCGGGAGCAACAGGTCGAGCGTCCACGACGAAGCGACCTTCAGCCGCCGGCCCCAACCCGGCAGTTTCATCAGGTAGATCGTCCTCCACATCCACCACGCGAGAAACCCGACGATGTTGACACCCAAGATCTCCGCGACGGCCGAGTGATGCCCCAGCGCGCCCATCTGGCCGAGACCGCCGAAACGTAAACTCACTTCGTCTTTCCACCGCGTATTGCCGCCACAATGTTGTCGGCGACCGTGCTGGCCCTGCCGGAGGGCATGCTGGGCCGTCGGCGGGCACGCGCCTCTCCCGCGCTGCGGTACCTGTGCGCAATCGCCGAGCGCCCAAATGCTGTCGCGTCCCTGGACCTCGAGAGAACTGTTGGCGATCAACCGCCCGTTCTTGCCTTTCGGGAGATCGAGCCCTCGATGATCGGGTGCGGCGAGCTTGGCACGGTCGAGACCAGTGTGCGGGTCGGGATCTTTTCGCCACCTTTGAGAATCGCCTCTTCACCCGTCGCGGCGTCCAGTCTCGTGTTCAGGCGGATCTCAACGCCGCGCTTCATGAGGATATTCTGAGCGAACAGCGCGAGCTTCTCCGACAACTCGGGCAGGATTCGATCCTGAGAATGCACCAGAACCACGACGCAAGTCGCTCGGATCGATGCCCTATAGTTGCGGGCGACTTCGCGCACGAAGTCGTTGAGCTCGGCGACCACCTCAACGCCGGAAAAGCCTCCGCCGGCAATGACGAACGTGAGCAACTGGCGCCGCAACACGGGGTCGTCGTCTTCGATCGCCGCCTCCTCGAGCGCGCGAATGAGGTGGTTGCGCAACTGCACAGCGTCCGCGAGGTTCTTGAACGGCATCGCGTGCTCGGGCAAACCGCGCAATCCGCGAAAGTCGGTTACGTTCCCCATCGCCAGGACAAGATAGTCATATTCGATCGTGTGTGCGTGAGGGCGAAAGCCCGGGCTCGTGGTGACTGTTTTGTTCTTGACGTCGATCGACTCGATGTCGCGCACGTGCAGGTTGGTGCGTGGCAGCAGGCGCCGGATAGGGCTGACCGTGTCCAGCAGTCCAATACTTCCAGAGATGACTTCGGGCAGCATCGGTTGAAAGACGAAGTAATTCTCTTTGTTGACGAGAACGATCTCGAAATCATCTCGCCGTCCGAGCGCTTTCTCAAGATGTTTCGCGGTGTAAACTCCGCCAAACCCGCCGCCAAGCACTACCACGCACTTCCGTTTTTTTTCCATCATGGTCAAGTCCGGATAGATTGTTCAATAGACGTTGAGCTTCGCGTTCATGCTGTTGTATCCGAACAGGCGATCCAGATATTCCATCGGGGAGAGACCGCTATGCAGATTCGCTGTACACAACCAAAGTGCCTGTGGCGAGACGGTTTTGAAACCCTAACCTGAAGGCTGAGAGGCGCGGCCCCTGTGGACCGCGCCTCCCTCTTGCAAGCAGCCATCAATCATTTGGCTTTTTCTCCGGCGGAGCTTGCTGTGGCGGCCGGCGCCGGGGGAATGGTAGCACGGCCAGCGGCCGGGCGTGGCCCTGGTGGCAGTCGTTACAGCCCACCGCGCTTCCATCCTGCTTCACAAGTCCGTTGGAGAACTCAGTCATCATAAACCGCGCAACCTGTTTGCGAGGTGTGTCCTCATCGAAATCGTCGTTGTGACAATAGCTGCATTCGACACCCAACGCCTTGGTAAACGCCGTCATTACCTGAGTCAGGCGTTCCCGCGGCATGCCCTTGAGCACCTGCAGCCCCACTAACTTCTTACCGACCGCACCCGCGAACGGACGCGTACGCAGAAAGTTGACCTCGCCCTTGTGGCAGTCGTTGCAGGCGAGTGCGGTGCCATCCTTGTGTTTCATCCCCATCGTGTAGTCGCGCATCATCAGCCGAGCGACAGCCTTCCGAGGCGTCTCAGCGGTGAATGGGTTTATGTGGCAGAAGTTGCATTCAGTGCCCATCGCGGCTTCGATCTTGCGCATCTCTCCCATCACCTGTTGCCGGGACATGCCTTTGAGCACTTGCAGTGTTTCTGGCGCTGCCTGTTGGCCGGCTGGTGTCGGCTGTTGGCCAGCGGGGGGTTGCTGTTGAGCTGCCTGCGTGGCATGTATCGCAGACGCAGCGAACAGCAGTGTAGAAATCATCACCACAAACAGCTTCGCCCTTGCTGTCTTGTTCATACTTCCCTCCTCCAAAGTGCGTTTGTGTTACTCCACTGAGTAAGTGGTTTCAGCGCGGCCAGAATGCTCGACGTTTCGAATACACGGTGCACGCGCGCTCTCGATCATTTCTTCTTCGGCGACTTCCACGACAGCGCTGAAGCAAGAGATCGCGCTTCAGCAGGCATCTCTACCGAGCCGTCGAGCAGAATCTTCTTTGCGTCAACGTCCTTGCCGTAGAAGTCCCGATTATCGTCTTTGTCTGATCTGAGCGTCGCGCCATCAAGCGAGATGCCGGCGAACAGTCCCTTGGCGCGCGAGTACGTGAGTATCTCGGCGTCCATTCTGATATTCGTCTGCGCGGCTGTATGGCGACCTACGGGTCCAGCCGCGGCGGACGCGTCGGCCCCTATTGTGAACTTGTCCCCGATCAGCTTTTCGACCCCTTTGCGATTCATCATCAGCATCACCACATCTATCTGGGTGAATCCGATCTGAAAGCCGATGCTGCCGCCTTCGATGGTTATGAAAGACGGCGCTGTCCAGCTTCGGTCGGGCTTGCGGCACATAACCAGACCCTTGCCGTATTTGCCGCCGAGACCCAGGCCGGCCTTCTTAAGACCCGGCACGACACCGATGCACTCGCACTTGTCCAGCAAATCCTCGGGAATCCCTTTGTCGGGCGTCTTCATGATTTCGCTGAAGACCTCTGTTGCGCGCTGCAGCCTTTTGACTTCATCTCCCCTGTCAGCGGCGAGCGCTCCGATTGAGAGGACCAGCAAGAGAGCGGGCCCCAGGAACGATCGAATGTGCATACGTACCCCCTGAAATAATTTATCTGGAACAACCACGGTCCACGCGAGTCATTTCGACTATCCAAAGGTCACCATCAACTCGCGTCCGAAACTGAACTGTGGCCGCCGGCGTTGCTTCAAAGCCTTGGTTCCCGTTTGTGACAGCGAGGTAACCAGAATCGGCATCGCGATCGTCGGATCGCAAAGCACCGAGACGGTTTTTGCATCCTTCGCAACCCTGCCCCACGTTTGAGCCTCTTCAAAACTGCGTCCCGATGTGGCGCTGCTCTCGGGCATATCGAGTCCTATCTGCAACGCGTACTTATGACCTCGCATCGTCTGCTTGATAATTGACGCGGTTACTTCAGTCTGTTGCACAAAACTCTTGGGCGGTCCGCCTCCAAACAACACCACCGAGGTATTTACGGAGCGGGCCATTACCTGTGCCGCTTCAACGACGTCCTGGATGATGTCAAACTGAAACGGGTTCTTACGATTAACGCGGGAAGTCGCTATTCCGACCGCTATGGCCGAATCGGCGACACCCGGACAAAAGACCGGGACCTTCGCTTTGTATGCCGATGTAAGAATGCCGTCTTCGGTTGCAATTTCGGCAAGCTCACGACCCAGAAGGTGCAGGAACTCGCGTGTCGAATACGGCCGCGAATGGTCCACGGTGTTTGCAAAATTGCCCACCCATTCATCGGCCTCCCGGTACTCGTGCTCGCTCGCAAGCGTATCGTAAAAACGGCCGACCTGGGCCTCTTGCAGCTCGTCATCGGTGACCCCGAGCGGCGCCTGGTAGTGGTAGCGGCCCAGCGTCTCGTGCAGATCGTGAAAAAGATTCGCGCCGGTCGACACGACGACGTCGACGAAGTGGTTCTTGATCAAGTATGAAATCAGACGACGCATTCCGGCCGCGACAAGCGCGCCGCTCAACCCCATCAGAACCGTCGAGTTGTCCTCGAGCATTTCCAGCCAGAGGTTGTGCGCATCCGCCAGCGCTCGCGCCTGAAATCCCGCGCCTTCCATCTTCTGGAGAATGCCGGCAACAGAACGGTCACGATCGATCTGAATCGGCCGTGTGGGCGTTGTCAAATACTTTGAGCTCTTTTGCTTTCTCATCATTGCGTTGTGATCCTCGGGGTTGGGGGTCAGGGGTTGGGGGTCTGGGGCGTACTTGAGTTCCACGCCAACCCCCAGCCCCCGGCCCCTACCCCCTATTCCAAATATGTGTACCGATTGATGTCGGATTCATATTGCTTCATCAGCGTCCCGGCTTCGTCCTCGCTCAAGCACCCACCGGCTACGCGAGTGTCTATCATCCGCTGCATGCTTTCCCATGCCTGAGCCTTGTCGTAGCGCGCCACGGTGAGCATGTCGCCGATGCGGCTACCCGGTACGATCTTCTTGATGTGGTAGCGGCCGTCTGTGTCGATGATCACCTGGGCTTCATTCGGACGGCCGAAGAGGTTGTGATTGCTCCCCATGACCTCTTGATAAGCCCCAACCAGGAATATGGCGATATAGTACGGATCACCGGTGAACGGGTGCAATCTCGAGCACTTCCTTCACGTCCTTCAAGTCGACGAACTTGTCTATGTGGCCGTCTGAATCGCACGTCAGATCCACAAAGCGTAGCATAGTCGGTGGGCTGCTCGTTCAGCCTGTGAATCGGCATTATGGGAAACAGCTGATCGATCGCCCAGTGGTCGGGCAAAGAACGAAAGACCGAGAAGTTGCACAGGTACTTCGAGGCCAGAATCTTCTTCAAGTCATCGAACTCTTCTTCCTGCACCTTGGTCGTCTTTGCGAACCTCGATGCGCGCGCGCAAACCTCCCAGAAAAGCACCTCACCCTTAGCGCGATCTTCGAGGCTGATCAACCCGAGATTGAACTGGGTATGCAACTCGTCCTTGTGATCGAGAGAGTCGTGATAGTACTCCCGGTAGTTCTTGGCGTTTATGTCGTCGTAGAGCGCCTTCAGCTCGACGATCACCTGTGGGTCGTCTTCATCGACATTGACTTCCGGCTGATCGTCGGCGAAGGTCTCGATCTCGTCGCGAATCGATGTGACGAACACCGCGTGATAAGCGGTCATCACTCGGCCGCTTTCGGTCACCAGGTTCGGCTCGGGCACGTTCTCGTCGTCGCATACCGATTTGATCGTGTAGATCACGTCGTTCGCGAACTCCTGCGTCGTGTAGTTGACCGACGATTCGAAAGTCGTCTTCGATCCGTCGTAATCAACCCCCATCCCCCACCGATGTCCAGGAACTCGACATCGATGTGCATCTGCCGAATCTTGGCATAGACCCGCGCGGCTTCTTTCATTGCCGCTTTGACGCGCTTTGATGTCGGTGATCTGCGAGCCGATGTGAAAGTGCAGCAGCTTCAGCAGATCGAGTCATCTGAAATTCGCGGAGCAGCCGGATGCATTCGAGCATCTCTGAAGGCGTCAGTCCAAACTTCGCCGACTCTCCACCCGAGGAAGCCCACTTTCCTGAACCCTTCGAGTACAGCTTTGCGCGGATACCGATGCCGGGACGAACGCCAGTCTCTTGCGACCGGCGGATGATCATCTTGAGCTCGTTGAGCTTTTCGACAACGATAATGACGCGCTTCCCTACTCTGAACCCCGAGCAAAGCCAGGTTAATAAAGGCTTCATCCTTAAAGCCGTTACAGACCAGGAGCGACTCCGGCGTTTGATCCAGCGAAAGAGCCGCGTACAACTCAGCCTTCGAACCGCACTCGACGCCGAAGTTGTACTTGCTGCCTTCACGGAGAAACTCTTCAACTACTTCTCGGCGAGGATTGACCTTCATCGGGAACACCCCGTAGTGTCTGCCGGAATAGCCAAACTCACGCGATGCATCCTGAAACGAACGCTGAACCTTTTTGAGCTGGTTGGTTAGGATCTGCGGGAAACGAAGCAGAATGGGGAGCTGCACCCGGCGTACATCAACGAGGTCGTCTACGAGCTCCTTTACGTCTACGGACCTGGGGTCTCCCTCGGCAGGGCGCACTGCTAGATGCCCTTTTCGGTTTACCTCAAAGTATCCTGCTCCCCAGTTCTCCACACCATAGGTCTGAATGACCTCTTCCAGTGTGATGTTCTTCATCTAAGCGCCTTCCCTGCCGCAACGAATGCTCATGCTTCGAAAACCGATGGGCTCGTAAGCGTTGGAATTTATCAGATTTAGCTTAGGAGTGTCTACAACTATTTTTTTTGCCTTTTTTCGATTTCGTGCCCCCTGGAACATTTGCATCTGCTCTCGCCTGGGCTTATCTTTGAACAGACACGAAAGTTAAATGCAACAAATCCCCCCGCGTGAGGAAGTCCTATGCAAAGAATCTCCGAGCTTCACGTCAACGGAAAGCGCCTCAAAGTCGACACCGACGCGGATCGAAGCCTTCTTAGTGTCTTACGGGACGATCTCGATCTGACCGGCAGCAAATATGGTTGCGGCGAGGGCCAGTGTGGAGCGTGCACGGTGCTCATCGACGGCCAGGCGGTCCGCTCATGCATCACAAAGTTGGGCGCGGCGGCCGGAAAGCAAATCACCACAATCGAGGGCATCGAGACTTTGGACCTTTCGCCTGAGCATCGACACAATGCGTTGATCGTCGCTGTCGAGAACCGCCGCCTGCATCCGCTGCAGGAGGCTTTCCTCGAAGCCGATGCCCTTCAATGCGGTTACTGCACTCCCGGAATGATCATGTCCGGTTGCGCGCTGCTCAGCAAAAACCCAAACCCCAGCAACCAGGAGATCGTTCGGGCCATGGAAGGCAACCTTTGCCGCTGCGGGACATACCCTAGAATCGTGACCGCCATCCGCAAGGCCGCACAGTCTATGAAAGGAGCGGGAAGATGAGCAACCACATTGACGAATCTATCGAGGCCGAGCGGTACGAACTCCTTGCGGAACCCGCGTATCACTTCAACCTCGAACTCGAGCGGCGAGACTTCTTCAAGCTCCTGGGCGGCGGTCTGGTGCTCGCGTTCACGCTGGACGCTTTCGCTTCACAGGAATCCGGCAGGCAAGGCGGCGAGTCCGGACGCCGGGGGCAAAGCAACTCGGCACCAAAGGAGATTGGCGGCTGGCTGCATATCGGAGAAGACGGCTCGGTTACCGTGTACACCGGAAAGGTTGAGTTTGGCCAAAACATTCGTACCTCTCTTTCTCAAGTCGTGGCCGAAGAGCTTCGCGTCCCGATCTCATCGATCCGCATGACGATGGGCGACACCGACCTTACTCCCTTCGATATGGGAACCTTCGGAAGCCGCACTACACCTACGATGGCTCCGCAATTGCGAAAAGCTGCCGCTGCCGCGCGCGAGGTGTTGATCGATCTGGCAGCCGAAGAGTGGAAGGTTGATCGCGATGTGCTCGCGACGAAGGATGGCAAAGTGATCAACACCCGGTCGAAGCAGTCCATCGATTTCGGCAAGCTGACCAGAGGTCAGAAGATGGTAAAGGTCATATCTGATAGCGCGCCGACCACGCCCGCCGATCGATGGCAGATCACCGGCAAATCCGTTGCAAAAGTTGACGGCCGCAACTTCGTGACAGGAAAGCACCGCTACACATCCGACACACGGCTCCCGGACATGCTGTTTGGAAGAGTCGTTCGACCTTCAGCCTTCAACGCGACGGTTGTCTCGGTCGATTCACATGAAGCCGAAACCATCCCGGGCGTAAAAGTCGTTCGCGACGGCAACTTCATCGGCGTCGCAGCACCGAGCCCACAAACCGTATCGCTCGCGGCGGCCGCGATCAAGGTGGAATGGAAAGCTGAACCGCAGCCGTCGGCAAAGGATCTCTTCGACTACCTCCGAAAGCAAGCATCCCCATCCGGGCAAGCTAGTGTGCGCGGGTCAATCGACGATGGAATGGCCGCTGCCGACAAGAAGATCGAGCAGACCTATTCCGTAGCCTACATCGCACACGCGCCGCTCGAGCCGCGCGCCGCGGTCGCTGAGTGGAACAAGGGCAAGCTCACAGTCTGGACCGGGACACAGCGGCCGTTTGGCGTCCGCGGGCGAGCTTGCCGAAGCGTTTCGTATTCCCGAAGAGCGCATTCGGGTGATCGTCCCCGACACCGGCGCGGGCTATGGCGGCAAACACACCGGCGATGCCGCCGTCGAAGCGGCGCGGCTTGCCCAGGCTGCCGGCAAGGCGGTGAAGCTGACATGGACCCGCGAAGAGGAATTTTCCTGGGGTTACTTTCGTCCCGCCGGAGCTATCGACGTTTCGACCGGCGTGCGCGCTGATGGAACCATCACTGCCTGGGAGTTTCATAACTACAACTCGGGGTCGTCCGGCATCCAGCATCGGTATGACTTCCCGAATCAGAAGATCGTGTTTCACCAATCGAAGTCGCCGCTGCGACAGGGCTCCTATCGAGGTCTTGCGGCGACCGCGAATCACTTCGCGCGCGAGGTTCACATCGATGAACTGGCACACTCGGTGAAGATGGACCCGCTCGAATTTCGATTCAGGAACCTGAAAGACGAGCGGATGAATGCGGTGTTGAGCGCGGCGGCAAAAGCCTTCGGTTGGGGTAAGGGCCAGAAAGCACCGAACGTCGGTTATGGGATCGCCGCCGGGTTTGAGAAGGGCGGATATGTAGCAACCTGCGCGGAGGTTTCGGTCGACCGGGCAACTCGCAAGATCAAGATCGTACGGGTGGTCGAAGCGTTTGAATGCGGCGCGGTCGTCAACCCCGATCAACTCAAGAATCAGATTGAGGGCTCAATCATGATGGGAATCGGAGGCGCGCTGTTTGAGGCGATCGACTTCGATAACGGCAAGATCGTAAACGGCCGTTTCTCTCGATATCGAGTCCCGCGGTTCAGCGACGCACCGCTGATTGAAGCAATACTGGTCGATCGAAAGGACCTGCCGTCGGCTGGAGCGGGAGAGACCCCGATCGTGGGTGTCGCGCCCGCGGTTGGAAACGCCATCTTCGATGCAACCGGCATTCGGCTCCGGTCACTTCCGATGATGCCTGACGGGCTGAAGCTGTAGAAGGTTGTCAACGGCCATCGCGTACTCTACAATTTCACATTCTTCTCAGGCCAGGATCGCTCGCCGTGCATCGGCGTGATACGGAGAATTCTTCGGAGGCAATAATCGGAGGCAATAAAAGGTTATGTTGAAGTTCCTCAGGGGGAAAAAGCGAACGCGCAATGCTGTATTGGTGATTTTTGTTGGGCTGCTGACGATCAGCCTTGTCGCGCTGTTTTCGGCGTCCGGGAACGGCGCGAAGATGTTAGGCGGCGCAACCAGCAACAACACGATGATAGCCAAGGTCGGCAGTTATGAAGTAACTGTCCAGGATCTCAAGGACGCGCTTGTAAACTTCGGCCAGCAAATTTCACAGGGACAGGGCCGGAATTCCAAACAGGATATGAGCACGCTGTTCGACCAGTATGGCATGCAGGTGCTTGACGGACTCATCCGGCAAAAGCTGATTCTCTACGAAGCTGAAAATATGAGTCTTGGCGCAAGTGACGCGGAAGTCCAGACGCAATTGCGACAAATTTTCACCCCGTGGCCCGGCGCTGAAGGATATCGATTGCGATTGCAGCAGCAGTTCGGTGTAGGCATGACTCCGGTCAGATTCGAAAACGAACTCCGCGCGTCTATCGCTCAGCAGCACCTGCGCAGCTTTATCACCGCCGCCGTAAGCATCGATCCGAAGGAGGTTGAAGAAGACTATCGGCAAAACAATACCAGTTACGCGGTGCGATGGGTGGATGTAACCCCTGACAGCCTGCGGGACAAGGTACAAGTCAACGAGCAGGACTTGCGCGCATACTTTGACGCTCACAAGGGCGACTTCAAAATCAACACCGAGCAGCGACGCGCCAAGTATGTTTTCATCGATCAGACCAAGGCGAGTGAGGCGATCCAAATATCGGACGACGAGTTAAAACCCGACTTCAATGCTGAGAACTTTATCAAGCAGGTGCGGGTCAGTCAGATAGTGATGAACACCCCGAAGGCGGAACCGGGACGTAAGGCCCAGAGCGCTCCCGACCCGGCCAAACCCGACCCCGAAGAGGAAGTAAGAAAGAAAGCCCAGGGGGTGGCGCAGCGGGCGCAACCCTCCGAGGGCAAGCCTGCCGAGGACTTCGCCAAGCTCGCTCGCGAGTTCAGCGAGGACCCAAAGACAAAAGGCAATGGCGGCGATCTTGGCTGGATCAACAAGGCCGACAAACGAGATTCGGACGATCCACTGAACCGCGTCTTCGCCATGCAAAAGGACCAGGTGACCCAGCCGATAAAGAAAGGCGACAAGTACTACATATTGAAGGTCACCGACCGCAGGATCCCTACATTCGCCGAAACACGAGATGAGCTACTCAAGGCGGCTCGTTCACGCAAGGGCTACTCCAGGGCGGTCGAGATTGCGGCCGAGGCCGAGCAGAAGTTCAAGGAGAACAAGAACCCCGAAGCGGTGGTCGCTGATATCAACACTCAGTACGGCGCGCAGATTGCCACCGTCAAAGACACCGGGTTTTTTGCCGAAGGCGATACGCTGCCGGATGTCGGAGCCGCTTCTGCCCTGGAGTCGTCGGTGTTCGAGCTTCAAAATACCGGGGACGTTGCGGATCGAATTAATGTTGATAAGGGCTTCGCAATCGGCCAGTACGTAGAAAGACGAGACCCTCACGAACCGCCCTTTGAAGAAGTGAAAACAAAAGTGGAGAGCGCCTATCGCGGTGAGAAATCGAAGGACCTTGCGGCTCAGCGCGCTAAAGAGCTTGCGAAAGCTCAAAACGGCGACGAACTGAAAAAGCTCGCCGATTCAATGGGACTGAAAGTCGATGAGAGGGCAGGGTTAAAAGCCACCGAATCAATAGGCTCGCTGGTCAGCGAGTCCGAACGCGCGGCGGTCTATAAGCTCAATATCGGCGAATTGACCAAAGAGCCAATCAAGACTTCCAACGATGTGTTCGTTGTGGCTTCGCTCAAAGAACGGAAGGATGCCGACATGGGCGAGCCCTTCCAGAAGGAGCGCGCTTCGATCGATCAACGCCTGCTGGATGAGAAGCGCAACACTTTCTTCTCTACGTACCTTGCGATGACCCAGAAACAATTTCAGGCCGAGGGCAAGATCAAGATATACGACGAAGCGATCGCGGAAGGGATGGAAACTGGCGAGCCCGTGCCTATACCGGGCCAGCCTCAGCTTCCAAGTCGATCCGGCAGCGGCCCGCGTCGCACCCCTCAGGGAGCGAAGGGCCTTCCGGGACAGCTGCCCGGCAAGCGCTAGACACACATCGGGGTGCGGCGCCGCGTCGCCGCACTCCATACCTTCTTCGTCCGCGTTGAAATCCTCGCCCCTTTGTTTTATCCTCGCGCTGAAATCAAACCCCAGAACTCTGAATTCGGAGCCAGCGTGATGATCCGTTTCTTGAGCATCGTGTCTCGACGCTTGATTCTCGCGGCAACAGTTCTTGCTTTTGCGGCCACCGCGCAGGCTCAGTCTTCAGCGCCAAGCGAGCAGCCCTCCGGGGCGTCATCCGGTCCGTCAATCGAACAACAACCGCCCCAGACCTACTCTCTATCACCCGAAAAGTACGCGAAGGCAGTGGCATACTCGAGAGCCCAATATCGGCTACATTTCGCAGGCGTCGGCTACTCGCTAATTCTGCTTTTGATCATCCTCTCGCTTCGAATTGCGCCGGCGCTCCGCGATTGGGCCGAGCGCATATCGCGGAGGCGCTTCATTCAGGTAATAGTGTTCGTACCGCTGCTGCTCCTCATCCTCGATGCTCTCAAGTTGCCGCTGGACGCCTATCAACAGCACCTGGCCGTGAAGTATGAGATATCGGTGCAGAGCTGGGGTTCTTGGTTCTGGGATTGGACCAAGGGCGAGTTGATCCAGTTCGTTCTCGCCTCGATCATGGCTTACATCCTCTATGGCACAATCCGGCGTAGCCGGCGTCGCTGGTGGTTATACTTCGGACTTGCGTCGATACCCATGCTCGTATTCTTGTTGTTCATCTCGCCGCTGGTAATCGATCCTCTCTTTAACAAGTTTGAGCCGCTCAAGACCAATCAACCTGGGCTTGTCGCAGAGATAAAGAAGGTCGCAAACCGAGGTGGATTAGACATCCCAGAGGAGCGGATGTTCGAGATGAAAGCCAGTGAAAAGACAAAGGCGATCAACGCATATGTTACCGGCTTCGGTGCTTCGAAGCGGGTGGTCGTCTGGGACACGACTATCGCTGCGCTGACATCGGCGCAAACCGTGTTTGTCGTCGGGCACGAGATGGGTCACTATGTGCTAAACCACATACCCAAGAGCATCGCGTTCGCGGCTGGTCTGATTATTGTGTTGCTGTTGCTGATTCACCTTGCTATCAATCGGGTGCTGGCTCGCAAGCAGAGGCGATGGGCGCTGCGTGGTTTGGACGACTGGGCCTCGCTTCCGGCATTGCTGCTGTTTTTCTATCTGTTCTTCTTCCTGGCGGAGCCTGCCTTCAACACCTTCAGTCGATATCAGGAGCACGAGGCCGACGTCTACGGGCTGGAAGTTATTCACGGCATCGTGCCGGACTCCTCCAGGACGGCGGCCGAGGCCTTTCAGAAACTGGGCGAAATCGATCTGGCCGACCCCGATCCGGGCACCTTCATAAAAGTTTGGCTTTATAGCCATCCGCCGCTTGCGGAGCGGCTGACATTCGCACACGGATATGATCCCTGGTCAAGAGGCGAGCCAACGATGTTCATCAGGTAGCAGGGTGTAAACGTGGAGGGGTCAGGCTTCACTTTATTGACATTTGATCCGATGGAGCGCTAAACTTCTCCTCACCATGCCTCGCAAACCAAGAATCGAAATCGGCGGAGGGCTCTACCACATCATCTCTCGCGGCAATAATCGCAAAAAGATATTCCGATCCCACGATGATTACCTGAAGTTCACCCGCATTCTCGAGCAGCAAAAAACCAAACTGCCATTCTATCTCTACGCCTATTGCCTGATGCCAAACCACGTGCACCTCCTGATCGAGAGGCGAGACGATCCTGTCAGCCGCATCATGCAGCGCGTACTAACCACCTACAGCCAGTATCACAACCGAAAGTACAAGAAGGTCGGTCATCTTTTTCAAGATCGATACAAAGCGCTCCTCTGTCAAACTGATCGCTACCTGGGTGAGCTCGTCCGATACATACACCTGAATCCGGTCAGGGCAAGGATGGTGAAACGTCCCGAGCACTTCGAGTACAGCGGCCATCGGGCGTATCTCGGATTGGACAGAACGGGGTTGGTGGATACCGAGCCGGTGCTGCGGCATTTCGGCGCAACTAAGAAGCGGGCGGTTGAGGCCTACACCCGATTCGTGGACTCGAGCCTGGCTGAGCGGAGTCAAGACGAATACTATCGTGCTGCGGAGGGTCGTCTCCTGGGAAACGAGGAGTTCTTGAACGATATAAAGCACCGGATCGGAGACCACCGCGCCGGGGGGCGGGTACCCGAACCCACAACCATCGAAGAACTGTTGAATGCCGCGGAAAGATCGAGCGGGCTGAGCCGGCAAGAACTTTGCGGCAAGAGCAAGAACCGTCGGACGGTAGCCGTGAAGGAAGCGGTGATTGTGCTGGGAAGGGAAAATGGCATCACGAATCGAGCATTGGCTGAGGCTCTTGGGTTAGGCCCGTCAGCAGTCACTAAGCGAGTTGAAGCCGCTCGTGCACGCGGAGCGGAGAGCTCCGAGCTGGTGAAGCTCCGGAGGTCGCTGAGATCGCGGGTCCGGTCCACTCGAATGGAAACGAAGTGAAGCCTGACCCCTTCATTGCTCTGGCAGGCTGCATAACCGGGACCTTAGTTTTCGGTCACATTGGGGGCACGTACCAGTCAATAGTTGCCCAGGCGAAGCGTGAAAAGTTCAGGTGGCTAGGGGGCGATTGCCCCAGCAACAAATCGACAGTAGGCATATACGTAAATGACATCGCCCGCGATACTCGTTCTAATATCTGGGTCTGCGGATCCATTCGGCTGGCGCAAGGACTCCTATTGTCCATCAGCGAAGCGGGAATACGTGTCAAAACTTTGCCGAATCCCACCACGATTCATAGTCTAACATTCACTAGCCCGTCTAATGGTTGGGCGATAGGCGACTACCGTTACATCTATGCCACGAACGACGAAGGCAGAACTTGGCGGAAGAGCGTGAAGACAGAGAGTAACCTTACAAGTATTTGTTTCATCGATGCGCTCACCGGTTGGGTTTCTGGATGGCACGGTAATATCTATCATACCTCGAATGGTGGCGTATCATGGTCACCACAAAATAGCGGCACGCACTACGACTTGTCGACTGTTACTTTCGCGGACGACAGCCACGGGTGGGCTATAGGGGGCGCCGCCATTGGGCCCTCGAGCGAATGGCAATCGGTGATGATAAGTACTAGTGATGGGGGCCAAACCTGGAGCCCGCTCTCCCCGCCAGCCCAGCTGCGCTCGATTGTGTTTGTTAACGCAAGCCGCGGATCCGGACTGGATCTCAAAGGCAATATATACGGCACGGTTGATGCCGGCCGTACTTGGATACTCAGATACGAGGCGCGTTCGAATGACATGCGTTCGCTCTACTTTTTAGACGACTCAATAGGATGGGCCGCAGGAGAGACAGTATTGCACACGACAGATGGAGGGATGACCTGGTCACCGACTGCAAAAAATAAGCTCGAATACAGCCTTGACAAAGTAGTCTTTGCAGATCCATTCAACGGGTGGGGCATTAGCCAGTACCCGGTGCGCTTGTATTGGACGATGGATGGTGGCGATACGTGGTTACCGCTTCAGGATGATTGGAAAGACCGTGCCATCGAGGAAGGTGGGGCGAAACCTGGCGAGAGGCCATCGGAGGGGTCAGGCTTCACTTTATTGACATTTGATCCGATCGAGCGCTAAACTCCTCCTCACCATGCCTCGCAACCAAGGATCGAAATCGGTGCAGGGCTCTACCACATCATCACTCGCGGCAATAATCGCAAGAAGATATTCCGATCCCACGATAATTACCTGAGGTTCACCCGCATCCTCAATCAGCAAGAAGCCAAACTGCCCTTCTATCTCTACGCCTTTGGTTCCCCTCTAGCGCGACAACTGTTCAACTCTCTTGAAGTTCGTTGGGACGATAAACGCATCGGCGCTAACCTCCAGACGAACGTCTCGGCGCTCGGTTATCACCCTTGACGATCCCGGCTCTGTCTCGCTCTCGGCTCTCAGAAGAAGTCCTGACAGGTCGTGCGCGCGAAACCTCCGACTGATCTCGGTGTGTCCGTCGGGGAAGATCGATCGGACCTCATCGACCACGCACGAGTGGCCGTCAATTACTGCCTCCGGGAGTCTTCGCGTTTCGATGCTGACGGCCGGCTGCTTATCATCAAAATATTGGTCAATCGCCTGGACTGTGGGGTCCTTAACAGCGCGATCTTCTGGATTCTGCGCGCTCGAGACTTTGTGGGGATCGGCTCCGGCTTGAGATCCAGACAGCTTCACCGCGGGATTATCGACCTCGACGTAGGCGCGTTGGTCGAGATCGAGCAGGAACGCTTTTCCGATATCCGGCCTCCAAATCAGTGCCAGATTTTTGCCGCCCCGGGTCCATTCCTCACGACGCTGTTCACCGGCACGGGCCTCGCGCGAGATGTTAGTCTCGCGTCTCGTCCCTTCTTCAACGATGCGAACCACAGTCGCCGAGTACTGGTCCGGCTCGCTGAAGGTCGGCGATAGTACCGCCGTCGCCGGGAAGTTCGCGCTTGCCACACCCGTTGCTCACCACGATCAACATCGCAACTGCGATTAGCGACCCCGTTGCCAGGCCTGACTTAAGACGCGCAAACATGCGCGCTGATTCTAACACCTCCAGGGGCGCACCATCCCTTTCATGCTCTGGCACTGTAAGAGAACACCGGATGGAGAACACTTTGGCGAGGCGTTGTCAGAAGCAGCGCGGGCCGCGCTTCCCAGGTTGCAGTGGGAACGGCAGCGCGGCCCGGCTTCGAGGCAGGGTGGGCTCGTAACGAGGTGGGGGAAGGGATGGTCTCGTTTGAAACCGGATAGACCACCCCGGGGGTTAGGATCTAATGAGCCGCCGTAAGCACCACGACTTCTCGTCCGTCGTCCAACCGCGCCAGGTGATCTTTCTCAGACCGAATGCAGCGCATGCGCACGCGATCGTTTCTTCGTACCTGCTCGAATCCCGGCTCTGTCGTCTTCGCATATAGTCCAAAGGTGATCTTGAGTGTTTCGCCTTTGGGAACGCTGACCAGGTAGAGTTTCTCGGACCACAGATCGGAGACCAGCAGCGTGCGCTCTCCGGGGTTCACCTGTAGCACGCGGCCCTCGATAGTCAGGTATTTTCGTGGAGTGCTCGCTTTTTGGCGCGCTCATCGCAACGCTCGCAAACGCGAGCATCATGGTTAGGGCAAGAACGGCGCTTCGTTGTGTAATGCGTTTCATAGTTACTTCTCCTTCTTCGGATACTGCGACAACCTTCGGTCCGTCGCTGGTTGTTGTTGAGCGCATTGGGAGAGCAGTGGCAAACTGACGTTTGCCGGACGCCACCGCGGCGCTTCGGGGCTGTGGGGAGGCTGAACGATGCCTCCCCACAAGGCGGATACGCTATCGGGCTGCGATCAGAGTAGTAACCTGGCGACCATCATCGAGGCGGGCCAGGTGTTCCCTGTCACCGCGCGTGCAGCGAATTTCGATGCGCTCGCCGGTCCTGACATCCTCGAGTCCCGGCACCGCCATTCGCATATATCGGCCAAAAGTAATCTTGAAAGTCACATTCTCGGGGACTTCGATGCTGGTAAAGCTTATTGGAGTCGCGGCTCGACAACCAGCAACGTTCTATCTTTCTTGTCAATCTGAATCACCTTGCCGGCAACATTGAAATACTTGTTCGGGTGTCCATTCTTCGGCGCAGCAAGCGCAAGCGTGCTGAGCAGTGTGAAAGCGGCGACGATCGATCCCAATCTAGTAATAGTTTTCATGATCAGTCTCCTTATCTTCCGGCTGTCCGCTTTGGATAAATTGGGGCGAGGTTTCAAGGCTCCGGCCTCGCCCCGAGCGGTTGACATCTTCGGAAGACGTGCGCAGTCTACATCCAGCGCAACCCGGGTTGTAGAGCGCTTCCCGCAAATGTTCATGCCGTGCCCCGCACGATGAAACTGTGGGATCCCACAGTTCGACTGGCTGCTCACCATCGTACTGTGATTTACGGAGAATCGACTTTGAACACCCAGGGCGAACTAATCGACGGTTTGCTTCAGTTTGTGACGCTAGCGGAAAGCGAGCGCAAGCTGCTTGCGGCCGATCTTCACGATCAGACTCTGTCGGATCTTCGAGAGCTTGCGAGATTGGCGCGGCGATTATTCGAAAAGCCCGAGGAGGCGATGACCCAGGAAGTCCGCAACGGGCTTGCGAAGCTCATCTTTGGCCTCGACTCGGCGATGGACGAAGTGCGCCGGGCGATGGAGAACCTCAGCCCGTCGGCACTCGATACGCTCGGGCTCATTCCGGCAATTGAGAGTTGTCTCACTCGAACCTCGCAGTCGTGCGAACGGCCTTTCTTGACCCGGTTCGCCTGTCCGGCGAAGCTGGACGATATCGAACTGTCTGAAACCGAGCAGCTTCTGGTTTATCGAATCGTGCAGGAAGCGCTAAACAATATCTCCAAACACGCCTCGGCGCGGTTTGTCGAGATCGTGATGATTCGTGAAAGCGGCGGTCTGGTCATAAGGGTGAGCGATGATGGGCGCGGGATGACGGTATCAGGAGATCTTCGACTGGCCCGCGGAATCGACGACATGCGTTACAGAGCGCGCCTGATCGGAGCCGACCTGACCTGGTTGAGAGCCACGGGTAGACGGGGCACCGTCGTCGAATTGCGGCTCAGAAAGATTGATGAATGATGAACGATAAAGAGAATGATGAACGATGAATGATGAATGATGAATGAGGGAGCCAAAACAATGCTGAATTTTGATAGGTTCATCGTTCATCATTCAGCATTCATCATTCTCTTTCGCATCAGCGTTTAGTCTTAGGGGGCGGCTTAATGAACGAAACTAGTGCCCGGGATTCGGGATTTGCGGGCGCGAACTGAAGACGTTTGCACTGCGGATCATTCGGCTATATTCGTCGCTACCCAGGAAGGCAGTGGCCCAGGTGCTAGGCAAACAAATGTTGCGGAGCGGAACATCCGTCGGCGCACACTATAGAGAGGCGACGCGCGCCAGATCACCGCAGAGTTTATTAGTAAGCTGGAGGGTGGACTCCAGGAGCTGGAAGAAACTGTTTATTGGTTGGAGCTGTTGTTGGAAGCAAGTATCGTTAGTAAAGCAAACCTGTCTGAGTTACTTCCAGAAGCGGAGGAATTGATCGCGATCTTTGTTTCATCAGCAAAAACGGCCAAGAAAAAGAAATGATTAAGGATGAACTTAGAATAAACGATGAACGATGAACGATGAATGATGAATGAGGGAGCGAAGAAATGCTGAACGATGAATGATGAATGATGATTGGGGAGCGGGATAAACGATAAACGATGAATGATGAATGATGAATGATGATTGGGGAGCGAAGAAATGCTGAATGATGAACGATGAATGATGAACGAGGAACGAATAGTACGGAAATGATGAACGATGAACGGAAATAGAGATGAATGATGAATGAGGGAACGGAACATCGTTCATCTCATCATTCATCATTCATCGTTCATCATTCATCATTATCGTTCATCATTCATCGTTTATTCTACGTTCATCGTTCATCATTCATCGTTTATGAGTATACTCATTGCCGAAGACATGGCCTTTCAACGCGATTATCTTCGCGCGATCATCACCGAGCACTTCCCCGACGCGGGGCCGGTGATTGAAGCCGCCGATGGTAACAGCGCGCTCGAACTCGCATTGATGCACCGCCCGATGCTGGCGGTTCTGGACATCAAGCTGCCTGGGCTTTCCGGCGTTAAAGCAGCACGCCAGATCTGGGCCGAGCTAAAACTGGCGCGGATCATCTTCTGGTCGCAGTACAAAGACGAGATCTACATCCGCGAACTGGCGCGCATCGTACCCGGCGAGACGGTTTACGGCTACGTTTTGAAGTCATCGCCCGACGAAAAGTTAATAGCTGCATTGCGAGCGTGCTCATCGATGAGCAGTGCTGGATCGATCCGGAGATTCGCACGATCCAGTCGCGAGCGACCAATCGGAGATCGGGTCTGACGGACATCGAGTACGAAGCTCTCATAGACATCTCATTGGGACTGACCGACAAAGCCATCGCCCGCCGGCGCTATCTGAGCGAGCGGGGTGTGCAGAACCGGCTTCGAGAGCTGTACGCTAAGCTCTCAATAGACATCGAGCAGATCGTCGACGAGCGTTGGGGCAGCACCTACAGCCCGCGATCACGAGCCATTTCGATAGCGATGCAGCGCGGGCTGATTAACGCCGACGAACTCGCTGGTGAAAACGAAGCCCTTCAGGACTGGCTCAAACTTGAGAACGCATTACCAACATGACCGCGAAAATCACAGGAGAATTGACATGGCATATGCACATCGACTCGAGGGGGATCGCCGGATCAAACTCGCTGACTTTGATCCGGCGGAAGACGCGGGAATTGGGCGCGAGCAAGCCGAGAAAGAGACAGCTAAGCTCATAAAAGAACTGGTCGATCTGCAGGAGCTGCTCTATGCGGCGCGACAGAGGAGCCGGCAGAGCCTGCTGATCATCCTGCAAGCGCGCGATACCGGCGGCAAAGATGGGACGATCCGGCACGTCGCCGGCCCGCTCAACTCGCAGAGCTGCTCGGTCGCGTCTTTCAAAGTCCCCACCGAAGAAGAACTCGCTCACGATTTTCTTTGGCGCACGCACTCGCAAACACCTTCCACCGGAGAGATCAGGATATTCAACCGATCGCACTACGAAGACGTGCTGGTCGTTCGCGTTCATAAACTCGTTCCCGAGAGAGTCTGGCGGTCGCGTTATGAGCACATCAACGCTTTCGAGCGATCGCTTGCGGATGCAGGCACGATCATTCTCAAGTTCTATCTGCACATCAGCAAGGAAGAGCAGGAAAAGCGGCTCCTCGAACGCGGCAATGATCCAACGAAATCATGGAAGCTCGCGGTAGGCGATTGGAAGGAGCGCGAGTATTGGGATGACTACTCTGCAGCCTACGAAGACGCGCTCAACAAGTGCTCATCAAAGCGCCGACCCTGGTTTATCGTGCCTGCCGATAAGAAATGGTTCCGCAACCTGGCGGTCGCCGAAGCCATACGTGACGCGCTGACGCCCTTCAAGAAAGCGTGGCTCGCTCAACTGGAAGAGGTTGGTCGGGAACGGAAGAAGGAGATTGAAGAGTATCGGCGTACTCGCAGTTAATTGGGCTAAGAACGCGCAGTGGAGTTTTTCAACCCCAACAGCGTGCGCAAGTTGTCAAAGATTGAGACCGCCAGGAACAGACTGTTGATCAAATGGCAAGAAAGTGAAGCCAGACCCCTCCATGCGCTGTTGCCCGGCCAGGCCCGAGTAATACCGAGCTCCGCAGTAATCCAACCCCGATTCATTATCTCTTTCTTTTTGGGTTAAGAACGCGCAGTGAAACCTCCCAACCCCAACGTGCAAGTTGTCAAAGATCGAGGCCGCCAAAAACCGGCAACTAAAAAAGCAGCTAAAGAGAACCAACTCACCCGCTGATCTTATGGCAGCGGCACGGGTCAATCAAGCTCGGGCTTGGAGACACCGCCGAGTGGGTCAATCAAGCTCGGGCTTGGAGACACCGCCGAGTGGGCGTGACTAATTGGGGTTTTGGAAGGTTGGCACCAGCCGGCTGCCTTTGTGTCAGAGACAACATAGCGTCCGATTCGACCAGCAGCAATAAATCGCAATATCGCAGGCCCGGCACCAAGCCGGTACTCCGGCTTTTTCGAGTTTGCTCCTGCGCAGGATCGACGCTGGTGAACCTACCTTGTGCCGACGAGTAGTATCTCGCGAGGAAGTAATCCAGGCCCGATTCAATATCTCTTTCTTTTTGGGTTAAGAACGAGCAGCGAAACTTTCCAACCCCAACGCCCTGTGCAATTTGTCAAAGAACCCATTGCGATCATGGGTTCCAGTCTAGCGGTATTAGCGCTTTGGGGTTTCCCCTGTCTCAGACCCAAAAAGTTTCAAGTTAGCTTCGCTTATCCTCCGCTCAGTCACGCGCTTCAAGCTCGGAAAGACCTCAAAGTCACCGCGCAGGATGTCGCTTCCGCAGGACCGCAGAGATCCGCGTACTCGCAAACGATTCTTCGAAGACTGTCATTCGTCCAACGGTCCACGGCTAAATGCTTGCCTACCTTCCGGTCTGGGCAACTCTCCTCGATAAGAACATCTAGGCCGTACTTTTTCAGCCTCAAAGACATCTGCTCCATTGCGCTGCAGGCGACTCAGTACAACCCATATATCCGACTCCCATTCGTAACAAACGGTGACTCCTGTTTTTACACTTTGGTACTTAATGGCGCATTCTGGTGGATAAACGGATGTCGAGACTAGCTTGAACCCGAAATCTGAAACGAGGAAGCTAAAGGCATCCGATGTGGTCTCTTTGAAGAATGCAAACACGTCGCTGGTTCGCTTAAGACTCTTTCCCGTTTTCATTTTCACTTTCTTACCCATTCGTAGATTTCGTATGTCTTCTTCTTTACGGTAACACTTCCTCGATGAACACGCGACAGTCCAGCCTTGGTTAGCTCTTGAACTTCCCTTTGGTAGTACTTACTTCGCTCCCTAGCGGCGTCTATCCCAATATCAAAAATCTGTCTTCCGCTCTTGATTTGATCCTTAATCCATCGGGTGTTGTTCTTCAACCAGTTTGCCGCTACCTTTGAAGTTGGCGCGTAAGTTTTCGCGCCGAGCTCCTCAGCAACTGGAATAACGCGAGTTACCATAGACTCTCCAATGACAATGGGCTTGGCTAAGAACCACTACAGCGGCGCCTTGTACGAGGGCTCCAACAGTGTCCCCTTCCGCAGCGCTGGTGAGTACCCCGGTCATACCTGTGGGGTCTAGCACGCCAAGCACTTTACCCAATACCTTGCCTGCTTCTTTGGTAGCCTTCAGTTCGACCTTTAGGGCGTCACCATATGTCATGCCGTCCATCCCCGGAAGTCGTTGCTGTAGGATCCCTTGACTTGCCGGACTGGGAATCGGTTTGGGTTGCAGCAGGCCGAGGAGTTCAGCTAGTGTACGGAGGTTTTCGACAAGGCCGCCGTCGGACTGATGGCCGTCTGGATCGATATATCGCAAGGGATTATTGAAGGCGTACTGGTACTTGTTAACGGATTGCGGATTAGTTATGTCGGCATAGGGTAGTGCCTGTCTTTCAGCGTCTCCGCTTCCTAACACCCAAAATTCATCCGGCCCACCCGCGAACTCATCAGGAACTAAGTGAACCGTCCCTGAGCCGATGAGTAGACTGGGCTAAGGAAGTAATCCAGCTCCTGATTCATTGTCTCTTTCTTTTTGGGCGGATCACTGCCGCGCCGCGAAGCTGTCCTCCAGAGATTGGAGTGATCACGCCAAGATCGCGACCACTTCCTTCTGAGGCTCGCCACCCGTGACCCGAGCTTCGCGCTCACCCACGTACACGTCGATCTCGCTGCGCACGCCGAACTTGCCCTCGAGATAAATCCCCGGCTCGATCGAGAAACACGTCCGCGGGATCAGCGCTCGCGAGTCCTTGGTCTCGAGGTTGTCAATGTTGGCGCCGTTCCCGTGTACCTCGGTGTGAATGTTGTGCCCGGTTCGATGAATGAAATACTCGCCGTAGCCCGCCTTTTGAATCACTTCGCGGCAAGCATCATCGACTTGCCAGCCGTAGATGGTCCGGCCTTTGGCGAACGCCTCCTTTACATAGTCAGTGGCCGCGTCGCGCGCGTCTCGAACCACGTTGAACACCCTTGTTACTTCGTCGGGCACTGTGTCTCCCACAAACGACGTCCAGGTGATGTCCGCGTAAACCGAGTTCGGCCGATCCAGTTTCGCCCAAAGGTCTATCAACACGAAATCGCCCTTGTTGATCGGTGAGTGATGCTCCGCGGTCGGCCCGTAGTGAGGCATCGCGCTGTTGCCGTTAACCGCGACTATCGGCGGGTCCTTGCTGAACATTCCGCGATCCGCAAAACAATTCAGGATGTATTGCTGAATGTCATACTCGGTGGTCGGTGTTCCGGCTTTGATTCGACGGCCGATCTCCTCAAACGCACTCTTTACACTCTCGTAGAGACCAACCGCGGCTTCGTCGTGCATCGCGAGTTGCTCATCGCCCCATGCGGATTCAAAGCGTTGAACGAGATCCGCGGATGAGACGACATCGACGCCAAAGGAGCGAAGCAATTCAATAGTTCCGGCATCGACTCTCGAAAGATACGGAATCGCGGCATCCGGAGAGTACTGCATCGCGACGCGCGGGGTCGCCGTCTTCTCGGTGAGCGTGTTCTTCAAGTGCTCGTGAAGCTGCTGCCACGGAAGGTAGATCAACTTTTTGCCCGGCAAATGATCCAGCACCCCGCGCTCGATCGAATGAAGTATGCGGGTAGGCTCGCCCGACTGCGGTATGTAGTAGAACCAGCGTCTCGTTGCAAAGTGCCCTTCCGTGGGCATCCCCAGAATATTCGCTGCAATCGGATCGCTGTCGCGAAAACTGTAAAACAACCAGCCATCCAGATTCGCTTCTTTGAGAGCCTGCTGTATCGCTTCGATCAAGATTTCCTCCGGTACATCGGTGTGATTTTGCGGTTCGGTTGATGAGTTTCCATTCTACAGTCTGTCCGGGCGCGTCTCAACCAAAGCGCGGCCGCCAGAAGACTTCTGCATCCTCGAATAAACTCCCGGCGTAGAGACAAGAGAGTGGACTGTAGGCCTGCAACATCAAGGTCCCACTTCTCACGAAGTGGGTATCCGAAGTGGGTATGCTCGAGAATCTGACTCGCACCCCGGCCGAGCGGCGCAGTCCACTAGCAGTTTCGGCTGTGCTATATTGACTCGTTCGAGGACCGGCTCTATGCAGAGGCGACTACAATTCACATTGGGGGCTATCTTCTTTGCTCTGCTCTTAGTCTATGGCGGCGCGCGTTTTTTCAAGGGATTTGCGACTCTTGGTATGGAAAGCGACCCCGGATGGGTCGCTCGGCGAGTAGGAACTCAGGTTCGCGTTGACCGGTTCCGAAGCGAGCCTTCAGAGGTGCTGCGAATCGGCGATGAGGTGCTCGCGATAAATGGCCGGCCAATCAAGCATGCCTCAGACGTAGTCGAGATCTTTCACGATCTGAGTCCAGGCACGCCTTACACTGTGTTGATCAGGCGCGACGGGATTCCTTACGAAATCAACCTGCGATCGCAAACCATCCCTTTGATCTTTTGGATCGTCAATGGCGTTGCGAGCCTGGTGATCCCTAACATCTTTCTTCTGACAGGGCTAATAGTCTTTGTACTAAAGCCAAACGATAAGCAAGCGTTGCTGCTCGCCCTCATGTTCGGAATGTTCACCGCGGCGATTTTTGCGGTTGACCCTGCCTATGCGGGCGAGTCGACAACAATGGTGGCGGTGATGCTTACCGTACATCTCACGTCGCTGTTCTTGTGGCCGGTGTTCTTTCATTTCTTCCAGATCTTCCCCGAGCGTTCGCTGCTGGCGAGAAGAGTTCCGCGGCTCGAAGTCTATTTGTACCTGCCGCAATTGCTAACCATTTTCCCCTACTGGGGGATGCTCAATATTCTTAGGGCCTTCGCGCCGGAGAGTGCCCATTCGTTTGAGCATCCGGCTGTTCACGTTTGTCACAGTCGTGATAATGGTTGGTTACATAACGGCCGGGCTCCTGTCGCTGCTGATCAACTATCGCCAGGCCGGGCGGGCTTCGAGACGCAAGATGCGCGTCGTCGTGGCCGGCAGCATCGCCGGCTTCCTTCCGATATTCCTGACAATAGGGCTTTTCATCCTTTTCGATCTGCGAAGGACCAATCCGACATTGGGGCAATGGCTCGGGGTGACAGCTCTGTTTGCGTTTCCGCTCTTTCCGTTGTCGTTCGCGTACGCGATTGTGCGGCACCAGGTGATTCCGGTAAGGCTGATTCTGCGTCGCGGCGTTCGGTACCTTCTGATCTCACGCGGGTTCATCATCATTCAGGCGGTGGTCGTGTTCGCGGTCCTGAGCTTTTTGCTGACAGGCTCGCGGCTGGCGGCAATCGACAGCCTGGGAGAGCGCGCGGACATAGTGGTAACAATGGCCGCTACCGCGCTTGCGATCGCGGGGCTCACTTTCCTGAATCAACGAGTGATGCCGGTGATCGATCGCCGGTTCTTCCGCGAGTCCTACGACGCACAGCAGGTGTTGTCGGATCTCGGGTTGGAGATGCGCCGCGTCTCGACCGTTCAGCAACTGCTCGAACGCGCAGTCGCCAAAATTCAAGATGCCTTGCACGTCGAGAACGTCAGTATCTTCTTACGCGATGAGGAGACCGGCGACTACACCTGCGCGATTTCGTCCCGGCTCAATGCTGAGGGCGTGATCACCTCGCATATGGACGCGAGCCTCGTGCTCGCGCCTGACGGAGCGCTGGTTCAGCGGATGAGCCGCTTCACTGCATCCGTTGCCGGTGGACTTTGACAGGAATCACCGGTGGACACAGGATCTGCTCTCGATCGAACTCGCGATCAACGACTTGCGCAAGCGGGAGAACGCTACGCTTCGGCGCATACGCTCGGCATTGTTGCTCCCGGTCGCAACCAAAGATCAACTACTTGGCATCGTGTCACTGGGTCCTCGGCTGGGGGATCTTCCCTTCTCACGGGACGACAGGCATTTGCTGATGGCCGTCGCACTGCAGATGGCTTTGGCGATTCAAAACGCCGAGCTGGTACAGGAGATCGCCATTGAAGAGCGGCTCAGACACGAGCTTGCGATCGCGACGACGGTGCAGCAGCGATTGTTCCCCGAAAGCCCGCCGGAGATGGCCTCGCTGGAGCTCTCCGGGGTTTGTTATCCCGCGCGCGGTGTGGGCGGCGATTACTATGACTTCATCCAGCTGGGCGAGGGCAAGGTAGGAATCGCCGTCGCCGACGTGGCGGGAAAGGGAATATCAGCCGCGCTATTGATGTGCACCGTTCAGGCATCGCTGAGGAGTCAGGCTCCGACTGTGAACGGAAATCTGACCGAGCTTGTCTCATCGATGAACCGGCTGCTGCACGTGTCTACCGACGCGGCAAGCTACGCAACGTTCTTCTACGCCCAGTATGACGAACGTTCCGGTATGCTGACTTATGTTAACGCCGGACATAACCCGCCGATGCTGGTTCGCGCAAACCGGAGCGTGAAGGCTCAGAGCGTGGGATTCGCTCCGGGGGCGCGCGGAGGATTGGAAGGGCTGGGAGACGAACATCGAGCTGATGACGGCGTGGAGGATGTCACATTGCTGACCATAGGCGGCCCGATCATCGGGGCGTTTAACGATTGCGTCTACGAACAAGAGACGATCCATATGGAGAGCGGCGACCTGCTGGTAGCCTACACCGATGGGGTGACCGAAGCGCGCAACGCGGACGACCAGGAGTTCGGTGAGAGCACTCTGGAGCAGATTGTCAATTCCTCCGCGCAGGTGCCGGTGCAGGAACTAAGCGAGCGGATTGTTGCGAGCGTACGCGAGTGGTGCGGCGATGTGCCCCCACACGACGACCTTACACTTGTCGTAATGAAGGTGAAGTAATCTAGTCGAGTCTCTTCATAAAGCGGTCGATTCCACGTATGCATCAGGCTGGGAAGCGACGAGCAGGTTGGACAGCGTGACAGGGGGCAGGTGTTGTTCAATCTTGCGAAGCAGATCGGCAAATTGACAGGGTTTTGTGATGATGTCATCCGCGCCAAATTTGTTCTTAGCCTCCCACATGTAGTTGGGTGTTGTGTATACAGCGGTTAACATGATCACTCTCGTTTGCGGATTGAGCCCCTTGACCGCTTTGGAAACCTGGAAGCCATGGAGTTTAGGCATCAGGCCATCGGTAATTACGAGATCGGGCTTTTCAATCCGTGCCTTTTCAACCGCGCTCTGGCCATCTTCAGCAAGAATCACCTCATATCCTGCCGAGACCAACATGTTTCCCAGTATCCTTCGAAATGCCGCATCGTCATCGGCAAGAAGTATTTTTCTAGCGTTGACCGGATCGGCATTGTTCCCCAGGAGTGCGGCAGTAGCGTTGGCTTTCCATTCTCTGTCTACAAACTCCACGCATAGGTGTTGCTGGCCTGTCTCATCTTGATATGCGGAGCGGACAATGGCGCAGCTTTCGAATCCTCGATAGGGGTAGCTCACAATCACTCTCTCAAGCCCGGGAGGCGCGGTCTTGACACCTACCCGCATGCCCCCCGCGCCAACATTCTCCGCTCGCGCCGCTTCTTTACCCGTGCACTCCATCATAGAATCGAAGTACTCAATCCATACCAAATCCGAACTGTCCTCACGCGGATGGCGTCGCCGTTCATCCTGCAAAGACTCTGTCGCTTGGGTAGTGGGCGGATCAACAACCTCTTCGACCTCGTCGATCTCTTCGACCTCGTCGATCTCTTCGACCTCGTTGACCACTTCGACGGTATCGGCGGCTGTCGATAAATAGGCATCCATCGCAGCAGCAACGTCGAACGCGGCGACCGGCGTATTCACACGAGCTGAGTCCGGCGTCCGTTCTTCGGAAACCTCCATGGGTTGATGATCTGCAGCTTCATCCGCAGACTCGGCGTCGTTGTGTTCAAACCACTTTGACGTATCAACCAGCTCCGCGTTCAAATCGCGAGTTACAGGAAGAACATCTGGTTGATCGTTGATAGGCTGTTCATGAACGACTTCGACTATGTCAAAGAGGGTAGAGTCATCGGGCGTCGTTTCGGCCGGAGAAGCCAAATCACCGTCGGCGTCCGCGCCAACCTGAATACCCGAACCAGACACTTCCGAGCATTCAACGGCGGTATCATTGTTACTGCCCACGGGAGAGGTCTCGTTAGTCTGTCCAGTCGAGCAATTTGGGGCGCTGTTTGACTGATCTTCAACAAGTCCGTTTCCGCTCGCGGTGCCCTCGTTGCCCACGATGGTCCGTCTCGATTCATTAGCTGTTGTGCGGTTTTTTCTGCGCCAATTGCCCCTGCCTAAACTCATTTGGTCATCCCTCCGCATCTCTATAGATCAACATGCGTGCCAAGAAAGGTGAGCCATGCATCAGAATTGTCAACTCAGCTTTCCTCCCTGTCAGGTATGCACTCTTACTTTCTGACAAATCTCACTCAAACAGATGTTTTGAGAGAGGTTAGCTGATCCGCCAACATACGGTCTTCGATCAGATTCACACAACGACAGTCTATTATTTGACGGAAAACCTCCCACTCGGGCCGACGACCTTGCATCAGAATGACCGAAACAGCGCTCACTATTCAATCAACCCAGCGACAGGCGCGATTTTCTCAGCCCTATTCAGGGGCTACACTTGGGCGGCTGCTGAAAAAGGTTCCGTAGTCCCGCCTTCAGGCGGAATCTTCAGGGTTAGTGGCTTCAGTTCCCGCAATCAAGATGATCATTCTGGCGGTTCTCCTAACCCTGAAGATTCCGCTGAGAAGGTAGCTGTCGCAATAGAGCAATCCAGAGGCGCGGTTGTTTATCACTTGATGCAGTATGAGTTCCTGGAGATCTACCCGATTAACCCGAAAACCCTCGCAAAGTACCGCGAGGCATTCAGTCTCAACAACGCAAGCTGTGATCAGACCGACGCAGACTTGATTCTCGAGCTGGTGATAATGCACAGAAATCGATTGCGACGATGGATTGCGGAGGACAAACAAACCAGGCTGCTACGGATGCTGGTAGAGAACCGCCGGACGTTAGTAGATAGAGTTACTGGGTGTACAAACATCCTCAAGAGCCTGCTCAAAAGCTATTATCCGCAGGCTTTAGAACTCGCAGGCGGTCTCAACACCAAGATGGCCTGTGATTTCCTGTCTAACTGGCCGACTGTCGCACAGCTCAAGACCGCCGAACCCTTGCAGTTGCGAGAGTTTTATAGAAAGCATGGCTCAATTCGCAGAGAGGTAATTGAAAAACGGTTGAAGATAGTTAGCAGCATCCACCCACTGATTACGGATGAAGCGATAATTGAGCCTTCGACAATGATGGCTAGCGCAGTTGTGGGGCAACTCCGTTGCTTATTGGCGGCCATTGAGGAATGTGATGAACGGATCTCAAAGATATTTGCTGAGCATCCATTCATGGACGTATTCCAGAGCTTTCCTGGCGCCGGCAAGGTATTAGCCCCTCGTTTGACTGTAGCCTTTGGGACTGAGCTGGATCGCTACAATGCCGCCTCCGACATTCAGCGATTCTCGGGCATAGCTCCAGTGACCGAACAAAGTGGCAAATCCAAGTGGGTGCACAGACGCTACGCCTGCCCAAGGTTCCTCAAACAAACCTTTCACGAGTACGCCGCGCAATCGATTCACTGGTCCGTCTGGGCGAAGGCCTACTACGATCAGCAGAGAAAGTTGGGCAAACGTCATCACGCGACCATCAGAGCGCTGGCCTTCAAGTGGATTCGTATTCTGTATCGGTGTTGGCAAGATCAAACCCAATACGACGAGCAGATCTATCTACAGGCACTGACCCAACGAGGCTCACCTCTAGCGGCGAGCCTGACACTTAACAATGGTTCGGTCAAAGCGGACGCTTGACAGACAGCCTCAGATGTCTGAAGGCGGGACTACGGAGCCTTTTTCAAACCCGCATAATGTCTACTGGTTCGAAGTGCTCATTACCGATAGCTAGATGGAAAGTCGCCCTCCGGACAACGATTCTCAGATCCCGCCGGTCGCGGAGGCTCGGAACGGACAAGCAGCTACATGGCCGCGGAGACGATCGCGACCGCGAAGACGTTGCTATCTGGTCTTACGAGAGTCGGGTGAGGAATCGGACAACCGCAAAAGTCACAAAGCAATGGCGATCCCGAAACTCGTTCATTGCCTTGTGACTTTGCGAGCTGGATTTGTTTACCTAGCTTGTTACTTCTGACATGGTCGTGACGGTCAGCGTTTCGCCATCCACAGTGCCTTCGATCGCTACCTGCATGCCTCTTTCAACCTTGGTGTTCTTCAAGAGCTCGCTGGCCTTCTTGTTTCCCTCGGCGTCGAGTTTGTAGAGCTTGCCGTCGGCATACAAGGCAAAACCACTTTCGGTGCATTTGGTCATCTGAGCACACTTGACCGTATGGTTCTTCACCTTTTCAGCGGCGTTGTCGCCGGTTGCCCGGCCGGCCGCGCACGCGTTGTCGATGATGTAGCCCGTGAGCTTCACACTCTTGCTGTCCCTGGCAGCCACAGATATGCCAGCCAGCACCAGAACCAATCCTGCAAACAATATTTTCCGTGTCATCTTTGCCCTCCTGCAAATTCGCTTAATGTCGTTAGTCCGCTCCAAGAAACCTACTAACCTTACGCGGATCCTTCGATCCGAGTCAAACGCCCCGGGAGATCATCCGGCCAGCCTCAGGACAGGCTATCTATCCTGTCCCTGACTTCCCACCAGAGCGAAACCTAACACGTCAGACAATCTCACGTACAAACGATCGAAGTTTGCGTTCGCGAGATGATTCGAATAATGCTCGACGGTGACATCGTTGATCTCGATCACCTCGTGTGGCGCAATCGCTGCCGCTCCGGGAATCTCCTGAGTGATCAATCCTTGAGCGAAGGTCAGACCGATCCGGCCCCGCACAACCCCGAACGACGTGTACAGCACCAGGTGGCCAAACGCCTGTTCGCCACTTGAGCTGAGCGACGACCTTAGTAAGGCGATCAGCGCATCGGCGGTTTTGCTTTCGATCATCTGCAACTCCATTGAAAGGAATAGAACTGACCACCAGTCCCAGTGGATTGTCCTCGATTGCGCGTTGATATTACGGGTAAAACTGAGCAAGTGTAAAGCGCTGGACTGCGGGCTCGGCTGTGCGTGAAAACCAATCAACGTGACGACTTTCGCGGCGTTTGGGTCCTTGCGTTGGAAGCCTCACCAGAAACGGCGAGAGAGCTGAACTCGCCCCGGTGCATCGTTTTCTGAGTTCCGGGTTTCACCGCGTTCGAACAGGAAGCCACATGCTGGACGGAAATTTCTTCCCTGTGTGAATCGTAAGCTCTGAGGCAAGGTTGTCACTCGCTCCCGGCGGTCTGAAGTCCGGAAAATCAATATTGGAAACCTTCAGCCTGAGCGAGTGACCTGCTCGAAATACCCAGTCGTCTCCGAAATCACGAAACGTCAGGCGCCTCACTTCGCCCGGACGGAGACCGGTCGCTCGCGCGGCGCCAACGGTTACTTCGGTCTCCGATCCATTCGGAGAAACATCAAAAGTGCGAACGACGACGTCCACATCGGTCGAGGTGTCGCTGCTCACGAACAAAGAGAACTCGCTCGTCCCGATCATCTCGGTTTCGAATTCCCAGGGCGCCGAGGTGTACTCGAGTCGTTGCGGAAGTGTGGGAAGCGCTTCGGTGTGACCGCTAAACATGTCGTCGCGGGAGGGGATCTCGGCGCCAAGATGTGAGCTCCGAATTCGCTCCGGATAAAAAACGCCGCCCGCCGTCTCTTGTTGAACCGTACCCTTCTTCTTACGAGAGAGTATTCCGCCGGGCTTCAAGAACAGCGGCGAGGAGACGATGTCATCCGATGGAAGCTGAGTAGCGGTGAACGGAACTACTGAAAACGGCGCCGGGGCGCTTGTAACCGTTCGCGAGTCCTTGCCGCCAATACCGCGAAGATAATGATCAAACCAGCGCAGCACTTCTGTAGCGATGTAGAGATCTTCACCTTCGAATGTGTTCCCTCCGGGAGGGTGCCCGTGGCGCCCAAGATAAATCTGCTTTGGCGCGGTTATCTGAGAGTACACTTCAAGCACCTGGCTGGCGGGGAAGAGATAGTCGTCCCAGGATTGAATTATGAAGGTTGGCGCGACGGGCTGGCGGGACGGGTCAAGTATTTCCCGTCCCTCTTCGTTCGCAGTGGCAATCGAACGGGCGCGGAGCGCTTGCCTTACGGTGGCAGGAACGCGGCCTTCAGCGGCCGCGTCGAACATCTCGAACTCCAGTTGAACAAAGTTGAAGAACGGGGCCTGGCCCACCCTCTCATCGAGCCCCGAGTAGAACTCCGCTATTCCGAGCTTGTATTTGACCGCGCCGTTCGGGTAGAGCGCTTGCTCAAGATCGGTCCATCCCACCAGCGGGATTACCGCCGAGACGCGGGGATCCGATGCGATCTGAAAGGAGTGTCCTCCTCCGTACGAACCGCCGAGCACTCCTACTTTGGTCACTCGCGGACCGATCACGTGATCAGGGTCGGTGGTCAGCCAATCAATGACGCGGCGAAGGTCATTCAGTTCGTCCGGCCCTACAAGTGTCACTCGCCCGCCCGACTCGCCTTCTCCAAAACCGCGAGCAGTATAGGAAAGCACCACGTACCCGGCCGCGGCGATATAGTAGGCAAGATTGTCATCTCCTGTCAGCCGGTGCCCGCCGAATCCGTGAATGTAAACCGCTGCAGGCGCGAACGGGAAAAAGCGCGGCTGATAGAGGGTGGCGGCCAGCCTTATCGTCCCCGAACCAAACGAGCCCGCCGGCACCTCGATATAGTGGGTTGAGACATCGACCAGATCTATTGCTCTGGCGTGCGAACCAAACGACCCGGGAATGATCAGAGCACCTATAAGGATGAGCAGCAGGGTGAACAGCGTTGACTTCGACATCACGACACACTCTTAGACTGACGAGAATCAGGCAGTCGCGACGCAAGATTGATAACAGGTTCGGCTCCTAAAGGTCAACTCGGCGAGGCAGTCTGCGAGGCAGTCTTGATGCCGAAGTCTCAGGCGAGTCACTTGAACACAACCCGATGAGTCTACGATGAGCCCAAATGAGGCGACCAGCTTTTATAGGGTGCATTGATTGTCAATCGTCAAGCGGCGCCCGACCCGCCGGAAAAGCGACTCTCTGCGGTTTCCGCATCAATAGCAAGCGGACCATTTGGCATGGTACTCTTGCCGAATCATAACGAATGTCATATCGATTTTGATGTGTTGTTTGCTCTCTGGCTCAGGGGTAACGTTGTGTGCCTCCTTTGTTGCCGTGCCTGCGCCATCAACCTGCGGGTATCTCACCAGTGAGTTTCAGCAATCCTCGGATTCCATCCGCAGGCTTCTGCGCGGAGCGAGCGTCGAGCGCGAGATCTCAGGAGCCGACGAAGTGCATTCCTACGAGTTAGCGCTTATTTCGGGAGAGTATGTTCGCGTGATTGTCGGCCAGCAGGATATCGATGTTTTCGTTAAGGCCTTTGGACCGGACGGCCGCCAACTGATCGAGGTAAGAAACCTCAACGCTCCGGCAATGCCGGAACGAGTGCTGCTAATCGCGGAAGTCTCAGGTCGCTACAGGCTCGATGTGCGATCCCTGGGAAACGAGACCGCTCGCGGCAGGTACAAGATCAAGGTAGAGGAGTTACGTACTGCGATCCCAGCGGACCGAAGCCAGGTCGCCGCCGCAAGAGTGTTCGCTGAGGCCGAAGCCCTCCATGTGCAAGGCTCGGGAGACGCGAGGCGAAAAGCGCTCGGCCTGTACGAGGAGGCCCTCACCCTATTCAGGGCCGCAGGTGACCGCCAGGGAGAAGCCGACACGCTTCAATTCCTGTCGCACATCAACTACTCCTTTGGCGACCCACGGAAGGCGCTTGATGGTCTGTCGAAAGCGCTGACCCTCTATCGCGAGTTGGGCGATCGTTATGGAGAGACTCAAACGTT
This sequence comes from Blastocatellia bacterium, assembly GCA_963737945.1. GTDB lineage: Bacteria > Acidobacteriota > Blastocatellia > UBA7656 > UBA7656 > Onstottus_A. The sequence goes on from CAVTUR010000010.1 coordinate 370,583, forward strand.
GCAAGGTGCCGGCCTCGTCAGTCACGCGTCGGGAGAGTCACAGAAAGCCCTGGAGTACTACCGCGATGCTCTGTCTCTGCAGCGAGCTGCCGGCGATCAAGCCGGGGAAGCCGGCACGCTTAACAATCTCGGCGGAATCTTCATGCGCCTGGACGAGCACCAGAAGGCACTGGACTATTACATCCAATCCCTGTCGATTCAGCGAGCCCTCGGAAACGAGAGGGCTGAGGGAGTCACACTCAACAACATCGGAGAGACTTATCGTACCCTTGGCGATCACCAGCGGGCGCTCGAATACTATCAAAGATCGCTCGATCTAAGACGAGCCGCCGGGGATGTGCGCGGGCAGGCTGCCACTCTAAACAACATCGCTCTCGCGCACTCAGCACAGGGAGACACGCAAAAGGCGCTCGAATACTACGAACTTGCGTTGCCGCTGCGGCGCGCGGTGGCGGACCCCTATGGAGAAGCCTCGACGCTCCACAACATCGGTCACATCTATTACAAACGTGGCGAGCATAAGAAAGCGCACGAGTTTTGCACCCAGGCGCTCGAAATCAGGCAAAAGGTGGGCGACCGCCGTGGTCAGGCCAACACATTGCTTTTGCTGGGTTCGGTGGCTGCTTCTGCGGACGAGGCCGAAAAGGCGCTGGAGTATTACAGCCGCGCGCTGCCGCTCAGCCGGGTAGTAGCGGACCGGACGGTCGAGGCTGCCACGCTCTTTGGTCTCGCCCGAATCGAACGGAATCGCGGTAATCTGCAGGAAGCGCGCAGTCTGATTGAAACATCGTTGACCATCGTAGAATCACTTCGGTCCAAAATCGCAAGCCGGGAACTGCGCGCCACCTACTTTGCCTCGAAACAGGAGTATCACGAATTCAACATTGATGTGCTGATGCAGCTGCATCAAAGCCGCCCCTCGGAAGGCTACGACTCCCTTGCTTTTGAAGCTAGCGAGCGAGCCCGCGCGCGAAGCTTACTTGAAACACTGGTCGAAGCTGACGTCGATATTCGCCAAGGCGTCGACCTCGCACTGCTCGAGCGCGAGGAAGCGGCTCAACTAAGACTCACAACCAGGGAGAAACATCGAACGCAATTGCTGAGCGGCAGGCACACGGAAACGCAGTTGGCGGATGCGGAAGAAGCATTAACCGCAGCGTTGACCGGATTCGAAGAGGTTAGAGCCCAAATTAGGTCGGCGAGTCCGCAATATGCTGCCCTGACACAGCCTCAGCCTCTAAACATGAACGAAATTCAGCAAAAAACACTCGACCCCGACACACTGCTTCTCGAGTTCTCGCTTGGCGACCAACGCAGCTTTTTGTGGGCGGTCACACGGACTTCCATCTCCAGCCACCGGCTGCCAAAACGTTCGAGGATTGAAGCGTCCGCGCGTGCGGTTTACGATCTGCTGACCGCCCGTAACAAGTACCCACCCAATGAGCCTCCGAGAGAGAGGCTTGCCCGAATCAGGGCCGCGTCGATCCAGTACCGGGTGGCAGCGGCCGCATTGACCGCGATGCTGTTCGGAGAGGTGACAGAGCTTGCGTCCAAGAAGAGACTCTTGATCGTCAGCGACGGCGCGCTGCAATACATTCCGTTCGGGGCACTGCCCGCTCCTCGCAGCTCGGCGTCTGCGAATTCCGTCGCTTCTTACGAGCCGCTGGTTCTTGCTCACGAAATAGTCAGCCTTCCATCCGCGTCCGTACTGGCAGTGTTGCGTCGCGAGATTGCTCTGCGCAAGCCCGCTGGCCGGACCCTGGCGATAATGGCCGATCCGGTTTTTTCCCCCGAAGATCCTCGGCTTGGGCTGGCAACGGCGGACGCTGGAAGAAGGCCTGACCAAACCAATGGTTCCCAGTCGGTCTCCGCTGCTCTCAGGTCCGCCAATGAATCCGGTCTTCGCGGCCTGCGTCGACTGCGATTGAGTCGAAAGGAGGCAGACACAATCGCCGCGCTGGTTCCACGGACCGCAAGTCTGAAGGCGCTCGATTTCGCGGCAAATCAATCCATTGCGACGAGCGCGGAGCTCGGCCAATACCGAATGGTGCACTTTGCTACTCACGGTTTGCTTAACAGCCAGCATCCTGATCTGTCAGGAGTTGTTCTGTCCCTTGTCGATGAGCAGGGCCGATCGCAAGATGGCTTCTTGACGCTGCACGAGATATACAATCTGAAACTCAATGCCGACCTCGTCGTGCTCAGCGCGTGCCAGACCGCGCTGGGCAAGGAGATAAGGGGGGAAGGGTTGATCGGGCTCACGCGCGGTTTCATGTACGCAGGCGCTGCCCGGGTGACCGCGAGCCTGTGGAGCGTGGATGACCGCGCCACGGCAGAGCTTATGAAGCGTTTCTATCAGGGCATGCTCGTCAAGGGCTTGACGGCCGCGGCCTCGCTTAGGACAGCGCAGATCGCGATGTGGAGGCAGCCCGGTACGAGAGACCCGTTCTTCTGGGGAGCCTTTGTTGTGCAGGGCGAATGGCGATGAAGCCCTTTCAGAGAGCTGCCGCCTGCCTGCGTCCATAACCTTCCCAGATAGATTCCACAAAAACTGGGCGGTCTCCGAGCTGGACTAGCCTTCCGCCCGCAGGTACTCTTGCGTTTCAAACCTACGACACGAGATCCGTGATAGACATCACGGCAGAATCCAAAGACGTGGCCGACTCGCCTCCAAACAAGACGAACCAAAGCCTGACTCAGGAGGGGTTTGATCGCTTTCTGATCTGTCTCGAGGCGGATCGCGACCGTGCGGGCGAAAGGTACGAAGACGTTCGATCCGGCCTTGTGCGGTTCTTCGAGTGGCGTGGCTGCCCCTATTCCGAAGAGCTCGCGGATGAAACGATCAATCGGGTGGTACTGAGGCTCGGACGCGGGGAAGAATTTCGTGACATATACGCCTATCTCTACGGCGTTGCGCGAATGGTGAGATTTGAAGCGATTCGGGAATCAAGCAGGGAGAGGGCCGCGCTCGAAGCCCTGTCACACATTCAGACTCAGCAGGAAGAAGGCGACGATTTGCAGACCACGGTGCAATGTCTGCGGCAATGTCTCGAGAAACTCACAACCGGGAACCGCGAAATGCTTCAAGGCTACTATAACGGCGGGAAGGGCGCCAAGATCGAACGCCGCAAACACCTTGCCGAGAAACTCGATCTGCCCCTCAACGCCTTGAGAATCCGAGTATTCAGGATTCGGGAGAAACTTCAGACCTGCGTAGAGAGTTGTGTCCATCATGCGAAATGATTTCGCCATTTCAACAGTAGTGTTAAAGGCACGTGGATGAAAGACAGACTCGACGAAGAACGAATGATGCTCGCATATCTGCTTGGGACGCTGCGTGAGGACGAACAAGCGCGCCTCGAGGAACGGTTTTTGCGCGACCCCGATTGCCTCGATCGACTGAAATCGCTTGAACAAGACCTCAACGACGAGTATGTCCGGGACGAGATGTCTGTCAGCGAGCGCCAGCTATTTGACGCTCGGATCGCGGCTTCTCCCGAATGGCGCCGACGGACCGTTTTCGCGAAAGCGTTGATGACGCTGGATGACCAGCTTCCGCTCCCGAAGAGTAGAAACAAACCCTCTCGCAATTCGTTCTTAACGGCGATCGCGACGTTTCTCCGCCCGCGAACTGCCGCCGTTTCGTTCTCGCTCTACGCGGCAGTTGTGCTTGCGCTGGTCGCCTGCGTCTGGCTCTTTTTTGAGTCCTCGCGGCTTCGTTCGCAGCTTCGACAATTGGCGGCCAGACAGGAGGAGACCGAGCAGCGCGAGGGGGAACAACGTCAAAATGCGGCAGCCGAGCGCGCCCGATCAGCCAGCCTTGCGAGTGAACTCGAGAATGAGCGCCGACTCCGACAGCAGCTCGAAATGCACGGGGCGAAGCCACTCGCTTCATCGATTCTTTCGTTCGTTCTGGCGCCGGGGGTCAACCGCGGCGCCGGCGAAACGGTCAGGCTACCCATCAGCAAAGACGCTAAGCAGATCAACCTCCAGCTCTTCCTTGAGGGAACACCGGACTTTTACAGGTATCGGGCGGAATTGCGCTCGAGTGCGGACTTGTCCCTGTTGACCAGCGGCGGATTGATCGCCCGACAGACGCGTCTGGGAAAGTCGGTCCGCTTCGTCGTTCCCGCGAACCTTCTATCCGCCGGGGGGTACGAAGTCGTGTTAAGCGGCGCCGACCGCCAAGGCCGGAGCGAACCAGTTGGGTCTTACTACTTCACCGTTGCAAAGCCGTAGCCCCGCGCGACTTGAGCCGTAACACGTATTGCAGTATCCCCATTGACCTTTTCTCGAGCGTCCAACCGATTCCCTGACTAGCCAGCCTCCCCAGAACCGAAAAAAACATGAAATAGATTGCTCCAAGCTACAGATATGAAGTGAAAGGATAAATCGCAAGCCCGGTCAGAGCCGTGTCGATCATCAAGGAAACGATGATGAACGATCAGGAAAAGCCGGACATCTTCTCGCTTTAGCAACTCTGTCAAAAGGAGACCTTATGAAGAAGCCAAAACCTCGAATTCTGTTGACGCTGATTGCCTGCTTGCTGTTTCTCACATCGGGTTTACCTCAGTCCGCCACGGGTCATATCGCCGCGGGTCCCGGGCGCCTATCCGAGCCGGTCGGAATTATGAACGCTGCCGGCTCGCACGCTCAGCAGGGTATACCGCCAAACATTCAGCAGCTTATCAACCAGGCATTTCGGGCCTTGAACCAAACGGTTATTCAGTACGCCAATCAAGTCAACACCTGGAAGACTGATGCGCTCGCGGCGGCCCAGAAGACCGCAAAGGACTTCACAGGTTGCCCCAGCACGGCAGCGCAGAACCTCTACAACGACTTGATCGACAAGCGCACTAAACTGACCGGGGTGATCGCTCAGGCGGCGGCGGCGGAGACCCAGGCGGTGACCGCGCGTGCAAACTGTTTCACCCTTGTCGGCAACGATCCGGTCCTTGTCCAGGGCTGCGTTGCCGCGTATAGCTCCCTGCCCTTCACCGGGATAAAGACGTCAGCGACGAGCGCTCTAGGTGCAGTCAACACCGCCCTCGGCGTGCTAAGTTCGCTCAAGTGCGTCTCAGGTTGCAACCAGACTGCGAAGCTGGTCTTTCCAACATTAGGTGTTCAGCCCGGAGACCCACAGCCTGGCCCTGCCATCACCGTCTGCACCCAGTGGACCCCGGGTCAGTTCTCCTACAACATTGACCCCGGGAACGGCGACCTGAGCGCATCCGTATACGCCAAGCTGCCAAAATGTGCGGCTACGCGGACGTTGTCGGCCGTTGGGTGCCGCTGGGATATCAATATTCTGTTGCCGGTGCTCAAGAGGTTAAATCTGGTCCCGCCCTCGGTGGAGGTTACCGACGTAACCTTAGACGTGCCGACCCAGAGCGTCAGAGTCTTGACCGGTTTCACCAATAGCTGCAGCCAGCCGCTTGAAGTCTGCACCCAGGTAAACGCAAGCGCGAGCATCTCTTTTGGTCTGGGAACCGATCCCATCACAAGCCTCAAGGACGCTATGCAATCCGTCTCGCAGCAATGTAGTCAGAAAACGACGGTTGGTTGCACCAACCCGCCGTTTGGGATTGCTCCCCAGTTCTCTAATGTCCAGATTCCGAACCCGCTCCGCGCCACGATATCGTGGAACACCCGGATCAATCCGGGCCGCATCACGGTGGACCTCACTAGAGGCGAATTCCGCGCCGCATGCCATCCAACGCCACTGAGCATTCCGGGTCCGCCAAAGATCACCACTGGAAAGCAGACGATCAACTTTCCATTCCTTTGCTTGCAACCGCAGCTCCGGAACCTTGTGGCGAATCAGTGAAACGGAGGACCGGGTGGCCGTTAGCCGCCCGGTCCACGAAGCTCGGACTGGACTTAGGGGCCAGGACTTTCAAGAGGCAAAACCGATGGTGAGTCCAATAAAAAAAGACAAAAGTTCTGCGGGCAGGAATCGGTCGCTCTGCTTCATCGTTCTGGCGGTCTTAGCCGGTTCGACTAGCCTGCGCTTCTTAGTTCAAGCAGATTCGCAGGGCTTGACCGTCAGCGCCAGTTTCACAGACAAGCAGGCAGTCGCCCCTCTTGAGGCGATACAACTATCGCTCGGGCGCCCGGTTCGACCGGATGAGGGACGCCTCGCGGTATTCATCGGCGAGACCGACGTGACCGTCCTGTTTGCCGCGAGCGAAACCGAACTCAGCTATTCACCAAAGGCTCTCCCGCTGCCGGCGGGCGAGACACGAGTGACTGTGTATGTAGTCTCACCGGAAAACGAGTGGAGGCAAATCGCTCAGTTCCCGTTGCGTGTCTCAAACGACAGGGTCGACCAACAAGCTCCAGCTGCGGACCAAGGCGCAAACGGATCGAAGAACGAAAGCTCAAACAAAGCCACATTCACTCCGTCATTGACCATAGGGTTCAAGTCGCAAGCGGCCGAGTATCACTTTCCTGACGCAAGCCGCCCCGAGCGCTCGACCTACACCGACTTCACTCTGCAAGCAAGCGTGCGAACGGATCTGACGCGCGGCGGGTTCGGGCTCCAGAATCAATTTGACATCGTAGGGTCGAGCCACCAAAAGGAAGCGCTTCGCTTTGGGCAGCAGGGCAACGCTGCTCCGCGCATCGACCTGTCCAGTTACCTGATGCAGTTTCAGGCGGGGAAGGCGCGCGTGATCGCGGGGCACGTCACCTTCGGAACGAACCGCTACCTGATCAACAGCTTTTCAAGCCGCGGCCTGTCGCTCGCGCTGCCGATCTCATCACGGGCGGACCTGTCGGTCGCAGCCGCCAACGGAACCAGCATCGTCGGCTGGGACAATTTCTTCGGGCTGAACCGCCGCAAGCATCAGCTAGTCAGCGGCACGTTTGGGCTTGAGTTCATACCCGAACGGAGAGGCGGATTTCGAGTAGAGACCTCGATCCTGGAGGGCTCGCTGCTGCCGATCAGCAACTTTAATCAAGGCAGCCTGACCGACGCCGAGCGGAGCAAGGGACTTGGGATTCGGGTAGTCGCCAGTGACCCGGCCGGGCGTCTTCGAATCGACGGTGGTCTCGCGCGGAGCAGATTCAACAACGCCCAGGATCCGCTGCTTGAGCAGGGATTCGGAACCGTGAGCGTGCGAGAGACGACGCGCAACGCGCGCTATCTGGACGCGAGCTACGACATCCTCAAAGACTTCAAACTAACCGACACGAAACAGGCCAACCTGACTTTCAACTATCGCCACGAAGAAGTCGATCCTCTGTATCGCAGCGTCGCGGCCTTTAATCAAGCCGACCGCTTTCAGAACCAATTCGAGGCCGTCGCCAGCATCGCCGATATCACCGCCACCGTCGTTCACGCGCGCTCGAACGACAACCTCGACGACATATCCTCGATTCTCAAGACCTTCAGCCGCCGCGCCGGAATCATCGTCGGCGTGCCGCTCGTCTCGCTGGTTGGCGCGCCGTCTCCGTGGTTCCCCAGACTCTCGTACGCGTTTGACCGAATGCATCAGTTCGCCGATGGGCTTCCAATCAACAGCGGGTTCACCAGTGCCAGTCAAGTGCCTGATCAAGTGAGCACTAACCAGAACTTTATGTCGGAATGGCAATCGCAGAAGTGGCGGTTCGGGTATCGATTCAATCGCTCCTTTCAGGACAATCGCCAAGCGGGTCGTGAGCTCGCGGATCTACGAAACCTGATCAACGGATTTACATTCGAGTTGAATCCAGCTTCCAGCATCGACTTGGGCGTTGATCTCAGCGCTGAGAGTTCGCTTAACAAGGAAGCAGCCCGGACGGACCGTACCTATCGCATCGGTCCAAACGTCACCTGGCGTATGACAAACCAGGCGACGCTGGCGGCTACGGTGTCTGGAATCTTCTCGGGGGATCTCGCGCAAACAAGCAAGAGCCGGAACGCTGAACTCGACTTGCAGTGGTCATACAGATTCGGTGTCGATCGCGGCGGGCGTCGCAAAGTCCAGGGTCAATTCTTCATAAGATACGCGAATCGATATGCGCGCTCTCTCGACAACGTGTTTGGCTTCCGCAACCTGACGAAGCTCCAGACACTTAATACTGGCCTGAGCTTCACTTTCTTCTAGGAGGCATCCCGTGAACGTTCTGGTGAGCATTCTTCGTTTGCGCGGTCGGAGGATTCTTTGCATTGAGAGGCTGCACGTGGGTAGCTTCGCCGGTCTTCTGCTCGTCTCGCTTCTCCTTTCGAGCAGCGTGTTCTCCGGCGCGTTCATGCAACAGCAGGTGAAGGTTAATCCGAATGGCGTCAACGTCAACGCGTCGGGGGCGACCGTCGTATTTTTGACCTTTGGCCCGCTGACGAACTTCACGGCAGGCGAAGCTTGCTGGTGCGGCGAATTGATATCGGCCGCTCCGGACCGCGGGTTCAAATGCGACCCCGCGACCCTATTCGGCTGCCTGCCCGCGCGGTTCGACCAATCGACACGCAGCGGCGGAGTGGGCTTTACAGATATCATGTCGATTCCGCCATCGGTCCCCCGACGCGCATATCAGGCTGCGCAAGACGGCGCGACATCGAGCTTCTTCTACGTTCGCCGCTTTATCAACACGGCGGGTGGCCCCGACGAGTATGTCAACGTGACATGCCGGATGAGTGGCGGCGGCGCACGAACACCATTTGCGTTGACCGATGTGAAGCTTTCGTTTGCCGGTAACAAACCGGTGTTTTTTGTGAGGCCGGGTGAGAAGGTACCCGCGATTCGGGCGGAGATTGCATACAACGGCACCGGTCGCTTGAAGGGTCGATGGGAAGTCGTGCTTCCGGGCGACCAAGGGCCCTCTGTTCGCGACTTGCTGACCGAGGCTTCGCTTCCAGTCGAAGAGCGGGCTCAGCAGCGCCGCTTCACCCGTCTCAGCACGTTCAACGTGTTCTTGCCGCCGGGGTCGAAGTACTCGCTGGCGGGTCCCGACATCGGACGATTGCCGAACCAGCTTGAAGGCCCATATCTGGTCCTGCTAAGGATCGAAGCAACCGATGACAAGGAAGCAGATTCAAGCCTCGCGGTTGTAGGAGAGGGACCCGGAGTGGTACACGGCGGGGCCGTAGCCGGGTTCCCGATGCCGCCGCTCCGCTACTACGTCGGAAGCGGACCTGATGCCCAGCAGGCGTCTAAGCTCGCTCTTCTGCTTCCTTCCGAGAATGATACGCGCGCGCTTGATAAGCCGTTGGATTTCAGTTGGGCTGAAGCCGAGCAGGCCGCTTTGTATCGCCTTCAAGTAACTGATGGTCAGAGCACACCAATCCTCGGGGCGATCGTTCTGCGTGGAGTAGGTGTATACCGCGCTCCATCGTGGCTGATCGGGAAGGTCGCACGTGGAGAACTGCGCTGGCGTGTCGCCGCACTCGATTCCGCCGGTAAGGAAATCGGCGTCACCAATTGGCGCTCCCTCACCATCACATCAAGGTGAATGACCACGATCTTTTGTTCAATGCGCGAGCGCTGCGCTGTGCTGCTCGTAGGCCTTTGTGTCGAGAATCGTCTTGATCTCGCGGACTGTCAATTCGAGCTCTTCATCCTTCGAGTAGAAGTGGGGTGCGACCCGAATGCCGGCCCCCGGGCGATAATCAACAAGGAAATCGCGCCGCAACAGTTCGGTCGTTACCTGTTGCCCATGCGGGACATCGATTACAACCGTCCCACCACGATCGGCAGCCGTCTTCGGGCAGTTGATCTTGAAGCCCGCATCTTCCGCGATTTCGATCAAACGCGTTGTCTGCCTTATCGACTTCTCCCGAATCCGATCGACACCGACCTCGTTCACTATCTCGTAGCCTGACATCGCGGCATACATCGCCGGGACACAAGGGGTGCCGTTCAGAAAACGATAGATATTGTCGGCATATTGGGTCGGCCCGGTCTCAAAAGCAAACGGGTCTTCGTGTGCGAGCCAGCCCGTCAAACGGGGTTCGAGTTTAGACCACAGGTCACGCTTTACGTACAGGTAGCCCGCACCCGGTCCGCCGCACAGCCACTTCACCGAGCCGCCCGTTGCAAAATCCACGTCGAGTTCTCGCACGTCGAGCGGAACCGTGCCGGCCGATTGATAGATGTCGGCTACTACAAAGGCACCGACTTCACGTGCGCGCTCGGTTATCGCCTTGATGTCTTGAATATACGAGCTGCGGAAGATGACGTGCGATACGCTGACGAGCAATGTGTGTTCGTCGATCGCGTTGAGCAGGCGCTCGAGAGGCACGGTTATTCCGTCGTCCGAGGGAATTGTGACCAGCTCCGCTCCCTCCCTTTCCAGCGAGTGATAGATATAGAGGTTTGATGGAAAGTTCAGGCTTTCGGAAACGATCTTGTTTCGCTTGCTCCCGAACGCGAAGCAAGATGCGATGATCGACTGACAGGTCGAGACGTTCGGGTGCATCACGACTTCACCCTCACCAGCGCCGATGATCTTGCCGATCATGTCGCCCACCGTCGTGGCCATCATCCACCAGCCTTCTTCCCACGCGCGAATCCCGCGCGTGGACCACATGTCTGCGTACTCCTGCAACCGATCGCGCGTGCGTCTGGGCATCGCGCCAAGCGAATGACTGATCATGTAGACAGTGTTGTCCAGAATCGGAAATTCCTTCCGCCACTCCAAAAGTTCGTCCATAGAAACCCCCTTCGATTTCCGATTTCCGATTGCCGATTGCCGATTTTCGATTGATTTGATTTCCGATTTCCCTTCGATTGTCGATTGTCGATCTCCGATTTTGAGCCTAAACTCTTAAGGCGCCGCTGTGCAATCGGAAATTGGCAATCGGCAATCGGCAATCCCCAATCAGAGGCTCTTCTTGCTGAGATAACTTCGCAACTCCCACAGCTCCGGGAAAAATGTTCGCTCGACGGTCCTCTTCAAATAGGCTGCGCCTTCGCTTCCACCTGTCCCGGTTTTGCTGCCTATCATACGCTCGACCATCTTGACGTGCCGCAGCCGCCACATAGAAAACATCTCGTCATATTCGATCAGGCTCTCGGTCAACAGGAATAACTCATAATGCTCCTCGGCATCCTGATAGACGCGTTTCAATTCGTTGATGCGCTGTTGCTCGGCTGCTTTTTTGAAGTCGCCAGCCTGCGAGACCTCCGGGAGGTCGAACCCTCGCCGCCGGAGCATCGCGTAGAAGGCATCGGGAAGTGAAGGCTGCGAGAGGCGCGCCTCCAGCATCGCGTGCTCGTCCGAGCTCGCATCGTAGTTTTTCAGGAATCGAGCATCCTTGAGACCCGAGACGTACTCAATCTCTCGAAACTGAAACGACTGAAATCCACTGGCCGGCATCAGGTGATCGCGAAACGCCAGGAAGTCGGTCGGCATCATCGTCTCCAACACAGCTATCTGGTCAACCAGCACCCGCTCAATCTCGATGCACCGGCGTACCAGACGATGAGCGGCAAGCGGTTCATCGACATTCAGTCTTTCAATGATAGTATCGAGCTCGTGGAGCAGTTCCTTGAACCACAGCTCATAGACCTGGTGGATTATGATGAACAGCATCTCGTCGTGATGCGGTGGATCGGAAAGCAATTGCTGGAGTGAGATCAGCTCACGTACTTTGAGATAACCGCCGTATGTAAGCCGCGGTTCGTCTATTGGTGGCAGACCGAATGACATAAATCACCTGTTGAACACCGGCGCGCGTTTTTCGGTAAATGCCTGGTAGGCCTCGCGAAAATCCGGATTGAGCATGCATATGGCTTGCGCCTCGGATTCGGCTTCCAGCGCCATTTCCAGGCTCATATCCAACTCTCGATTGAGCGCTGTCTTTGTCATCCCCAGAGCGAATGCGGGTCCCGCCGCAAGCTTCTCTGCCCAGCGCATTGTCTCTGCTTCGAGACCGGCAGACGGAACCACCGCGTTATAAAGACCGATTTTGCCCGCCTCGTCCGCAGTGATGAAATCACCCGTGTACAGCATCTCGGTTGCCTTGCCGAGACCAATTACCCGTGGAAGCAGGAATGCCGCGCCCATGTCGGCGCCCGCGAGTCCGACCTTTACAAACAAGAAGGCGATCTTTGCGGTCTCAGCTGCGATGCGTAAATCACACGCCAGGGCAATGACCGCGCCCGCGCCGGCGACAGTGCCGTTGAGCGAAGCGATCACCGGCTTGTTGAGGGCGCGAATGTTCCGTATGAGATCGCAGGTCATCCGGGTGAACTCGAGTAGCCCGCTCATGTCCCGGCTAAACAACTCACCGATGATATCTTCAACATCGCCGCCGGAGCAGAAGCCCCGTCCGCGTCCGCTTATCACGACCACCCGCACTTCGTCGCGCGAGCGCAGGGCCGCCAGTATGTCGGTCAGTTCTCTGTAGATCTCAAATGTCAGAGAGTTCAGCCGGTCCGGCCGATTGAGCGTAATCAACCCAATCGCTCCTCGCTCCTCATACAAAAAGCTTTTTGGTGCTAACCCGGTTGATGGTTTCACTGAGGATCCCCGCCGGGGTCGGCCGCGGGTATGACCGCGAGCGCCTCGATCTCAACCTTGGCAAGGTGTTCAAGCAAACTTTTGACTTCGACAAGCGTCATCGCGGGAAAGTGCTTGCCCATGAGTTGCCGATACGCAGTCCCTATGTCCCGGAGTCGTGAAGAATATTCATCCTTGTCGGTGACGAAGATCAACAACCTGCCGATGTTTTCGGGTCCGCCCCCGGCCTGGCGGACGACCGCGAGCACGTTCTCGAGCGCCTGCGCAAATTGCTCGGCAAAATCGTCGCTTACGATCCTGCACTCGCGGTCCCAACCGACCTGCCCGGCGATGAACAAGAGTGAGCCGCCTTCAAACAGCATTCCATTGCTATATCCGCGCGGCTGACTCAGATTCTGCGGATTGATGATAGTCGTCTTCATAGGAGTCCTGGTCTTGCGATCAATCCTGCGGCTTGAGCCCGCTGTATTCTTTCATCTCCCAAGTCGTGCCTTCCTTCGAATCGCGCTTCACCAGACCCAGACCGGCCACGTAATAGTCCACCGTAAGGTTGTCGTCTATCTTGCGAGTGATTGGAACGCTCTTGAACGTCCCGATGGCGGTTGTGACGTCGGTAGGGCTTCCAACTTCAAACGAAACCACAGTCGGTCGATCGCTTCGCGCCACCGGTTGCCCAGGGCTGTGAAGGACTAAGCGAAAAAGCTGAGTCCAGGTCGAGCCTTTGATCAACATCGACTTGGGATCGGTCATCATCAACGAGTTTTCTCTAAACTCAAACTCGGATGAAGAGAGCTGACCTTCGATGTTGCTCTCTGTTTTCTCCGACAGTATCTGAACCCTATCGCCATCGCAAACAAACGTTCTGACAACCGTCTGATTTTGTTTCATGCCGCCGCTGCGGTCGACTAGCTGCGACCTCTGAGTGAACACTCTTCGTCCATCTTCATCTGCAGCGTCGACTACGATGGTCAAGTCACCGACCAATCCGCTGGAGAAGTTGATTACGTACTTTGCGACCGATCCCGGCACAAGCGGGAAGTAGGCATTGCATGGTTTGAAGCTCGGATCTACCGCGTCAACAGGCTTGATCGGCTGAGGCGGCTTGAAGGTCTGAGCGAAGTTGCCGTTGCCGTTGCCGTTGGAGTTGATGTTTGTAGCGCCTCCACTGCAGCCGTTGAAAGCGATCACGGCTAGCGGCACTATTATCAAAATGAGTCGCATTTGGAGTTCCTTTCGATGTCGGCTCGCCGCGCGAGCAAATGAAGTTATTAGCAGCTCGGGCCGTCGATCGCAAGCAGGCTAGTATCAAAGTGCCGACGGCTTTCTCATCAAACGCGTGTGGTGCTATAAAGTTCGAGCCCGGGTTTACGAGTACCGGCTAAATGTCCGCCGCCGGCCGTCCGATCGTTTGTTTGGATCTGACAGGTTTCGCGACAGAAGACCTGATTCTGTGCTGCGTCTGGACGAGGTTTTGCAATGAGAAAGCTGTTGCTCACTGCCTTCGAGCCGTTTGGAGGGGAAAAACTAAACCCCTCGTTCGAAACTGCCCGTCAAATGGAAAGGATCCAATTCCGAGATGCGCGGGTTCGAGTCGCCCCGCTGCCCGTGGATCGGTTCGGCGCGGTCTCGATGGCGCTCGAACTGATCCGCTCGGATAGACCCGATATTGTGATCAATGCTCGGGGAGGCCGGAGCTCGATTTCGGATCAATCCGGAGCGCGTCGCGATCAATGTCGATGACTTTCGAATTCCCGACAACGTGGGTAATCAGCCCAGGGATGAACCGGTCATCGAAGGTGGACCTGTAGGGTATTTTTCTACTCTTCCGATTCGCGAAATCGCCGACCGGATCAACCAGGCGCGTATTCCAGCGGCGATCTCAAACAGTGCGGGCGCGCATTTATGTAACCGGCTGTTCTACAGCGTGATGCACGCGATCAGCATAGAAGCCTTGCCCACGAAGGCGGGGTTCATCCATGTGCCCTATCTTCACGATCAGGCAATCGACAAATACCCGGATGTTCCCAGCCTGTCGCGTGACTCGATAGTCAAAGCAGTTCGGCTTGCGATTGAAGTTTCGCTCGGTGCCGATAAGCAGGATTACACAACCGCCAATTACGATTAGATGAACCCCCCGGCGGGTTCCACACAAGAGAGAGCCCCAACCAGAGAAGATCACAGCTTTATTTGCTTGACTGAGATGAGTCCGGGGAGTGCCGCGAGCGCGCTCAGTGTTTGTTCGGACATCGGTTGATCGATCTGTATCAGCGCGAGAGCGCTCTCACCTATCTTCTTTCGTCCAAGATAGAGCCGCCCAATGTTGACGTTGTTCTCGCCGATGAATGTAGCGATGCTACCAAGCACGCCCGGCTGGTCGCGATTGAACAGTAAGAGCATGTGTCCTCTGGGAATCGCTTCAAGACTAAAGCCGTTTATGCGAACTATCCGTCCATCGCGGCGACCGAACAACGCGCCGGCAACTTCACTCTCGCTCTCCGCCGTTATCGCGCGCACTCGAATCATGCTCGCAAAGTCGCGCGCACGTCGCGATAGCGACTCGCTGATCCTGATGCCTCGCTGCTCCGCGACGATCGCGGCGTTCACCATGTTCACACGCTCGATCACCGGACCGAGCATGCCCGCAAGCACTGCCTGAGTTATCGGCTTTACATCGTGCTCGGTAACCTCGCCGGAGTACTCGATAGCCACCTCGCGCAGGTCGTGCCCGAACACCTGGCCCTGAAAGAGTCCGATCTTCTCGCCAAGCGTTATGTAGGGTCCAATTGCCGCAAGTAATTCGGCGCTAACCACCGGCATGTTGACCGCGCCTCGAACGGTGCCGTGTTTGAGATAGTCCAGCACCTGTTCGGCGATCATCGTCGCCACGCCAAGTTGAGCCTCTGTAGTTGATGCTCCGAGGTGAGGCGTGGTTATCACCGGATCGAGCGCAAGGAGCGGATTGTCCGCCGGCGTTGGCTCCTGTTCAAACACGTCGAGCGCAGCACCCGCGATCTTGCCCGAACCAATACCGGCGGCAAGCGCGTGTTCATCAATCAACCCGCCGCGCGCACAGTTGATCAGACGCACGCCAGGTTTCATCCTGTCGATCGCAGCAGTGTTGATCAAATAGCGGGTCTCATCCGTTAGCGGAGTGTGCAGGGTGATGAAATCCGAGCGGGCCATCAGTTCGTCGAGGGAACTCATCTCGATTCCGAGTTCGTGGGCGGCCTCTCGTGTGAAGTAGGGGTCATAGGCGATGATGATCATCTCGAACGCTCGCGCTCGCTCGGCTACGGCGGCCCCGATGCGCCCGAGCCCAATAATCCCCAGCGTCTTGCCCCTCAACTCCACTCCCAGGAATTTGTTCTTTTCCCAGCGACCCGCCTTTGTCGAATTGACCGCCTGCGGAATCTGCCGGGCGAGCGACAGCAGCATCGCCATAGTGTGCTCGGCGGTAGTCACCGTGTTCCCGGCAGCGGCGTTCATCACCACTATGCCGCGTTGCGTTGCCGCCCCGACGTCTATGTTGTCGACGCCGGTGCCGGCCCGCCCGACAACACGCAGATTGGCGGCTCGCTCGATCAGGTCGGCGGTGACCCTCGACTTACTGCGAACGATGAGCGCTTCGTAGCCTCCGATTATTCGAGCAAGCTCGTCTCCGCTGATTGAGGGCCGCTCGTCGACCGTCACGCCGCTGGCCGCTCTGAGCTTGGCGACCCCGGTCTCTTCTAAACCGTCACAAACAAGTATCCGCATAAGAATTCTCTTTCTCCAGGTTGAGAATCTGAATTGTACCTGTCCGATTGGGATCCTTCCATTGTCGGCCGAATCAGGTTTCACGCGTTGACACTGGTTTCACCTGCCCGCTATACTTTGGGACTTTCGTCAGAAGCGATTTTTGGAGGGAGCTAACCGTGGCATACGCAATCATTCAGTCTGGTGGAAAACAGTTTCGGGTTATTGAGGGAGACGTCGTTCAGGTACCCTCCCTGATCGCAGAAGTCGGCTCATCGGTCGAGTTCAATGCGCTGCTGGCGGCGGACGGCGACCAGATTAAGGTCGGTGGATCGCTCGAAGGCCACCGGGTCACCGGCACCGTCGTCGAGCACGGCCGAGCGCGAAAAATCATCGTGTTCAAGAAGAAGCGCCGCAAGCAGTACAAGAAGATTCACGGCCATCGCCAGAATTTCACGGCGGTTCGTATCGAGTCAGTTGGCGCGGCTTCGGATAAATCAGAGTAGGCAACGGTCAGGCGAGCACCAGGGTTCAGCGCTTTGTGCGATCGTCGCCTCAGTTGAAGGTTTGATAGAGGACTTATGGCACACAAAAAGGGAGTAGGAAGTTCGCGAAACGGGCGCGACTCAAACTCGCAGCGGCTGGGCGTCAAGCGTTTCGGCGGCGAGACCGTTTCCGGTGGATCGATTCTGGTTCGCCAGCGCGGGACGAAGTTCAAACCCGGAAACAATGTTGGCCGCGGTTCGGATGACACGCTGTTCGCACTTGTCACCGGAATTGTTAAGTACGAAGAAAAGGGACGAAAAGGTAAGTTCATCAGCGTGTACCCCGCGGGATAGTCTGTGGTCCGTAGTCCGTGGTCCGTTGTGATCGCTGATTGAAGGAAGATAACTGACCATTGACCACCGACAACTGACCAAATGCAGTTTCTAGATCGAGCCAAAATACTCGTAAAAGCAGGCGACGGCGGTAACGGCGTGACCGCGTTCCGCCGGGAGAAGTTTGTCCCGCGCGGCGGCCCATCGGGCGGTGACGGCGGACGAGGCGGTTCGGTCAGCATGGAAGCAACCACCCAACTCAATACCCTCTTGCAGTTCCGCTTCAACCCCGAGTTTCGCGCCGGACGCGGTTTGCACGGCGAGGGCGATAAGCGCCACGGACGGGACGGTGAAGACCGCAACATCCCGGTCCCCGTAGGCACTGTCGTAACCGACGGCGAAACCGGAGAGTTCTTTTATGATTTCTCCGAACCGGGTGAACGAATGGTCGTCGCCCGAGGCGGACGAGGCGGACGCGGCAACGCGCAATTTGCGACCTCAATCAACCGCGCACCGCGGCACCACGAGGAAGGCGAGCCGGGGGAGATCAGGTCATTCCAGCTTGAGTTGAAACTGATCGCCGATGTGGGTCTGGTCGGATTTCCCAACGCAGGCAAATCAACGTTGATTTCACGCATCTCGGCCGCGCGACCCAAGATCGCCGATTACCCGTTTACGACCCTTGAGCCACACTTGGGTGTCGTGGCTTACGGCGACGAAGGCTCGTTCGTGGTCGCCGACATTCCGGGGCTTATCGAAGGCGCTCACGAAGGGACCGGTCTGGGATTGGAGTTTCTCCGTCACGTAGAGCGAACAAAGGTGCTCGCCCACGTGATAGATCTCTCTTCGACGGGGCGCGATCCGGTCGATGATTTTCTCAAGATCAGGCGGGAGCTCGAGCTCTACAAAGCAGAACTTATTGGAAAGCCTCAAATCGTCGTTGCCACAAAGACGGACGCCGTCGATGACCCATCAAGAGTCGAGCACCTCCGCGAGTTTTGCGACGGACGCGGATTGGAGATGTTTGAGGTGTCCGCCGTCACCGGCTACGGCATCGATAGCCTTATTGTGGGAGTTGGCTTAAAGATAGAGAACATTCGGAGGGCAAGCGAGATGGCGGCGGTTTCGAGTTCATAGTTCCGGGTCAGTGGCGCGCTGTTCCGGTTCGTGGTGCCGGGTTCGGCGTTGGTATTTAGGTAAAACCCTGAACCAGGAACGCGGAATCCGAAACACTGACGATGGGTAAAGGTCGCATAGGAGCCTATGGTGGGACATTCGATCCGGTACACAACGGGCACGTCGAAATCGTGCGCGCTATCGTGCGAGATTTCGGTCTGGATCAGCTGCTGATCATTCCTGCCCACAGACCGCCTCACAAGGGCTCGCGCGCAATCGCCGCCGATTATCACAGATTCACGATGGCGGTTCTGGCCTCGCTTGGCGAGCCGCGCGTTTTCGTTTCGACCATCGAGATGGAAGCACCCGACCGGCCTTACACCTTTGAGACGGTCGAGCGGCTCGGAAGCGCCGCAGGACCGGGGGCGAGACTATTTTTTGTGATGGGCGCAGACTCGTTCGAAGAAATCAGCACGTGGCGGGAGCCGGCACGATTGCTATCGTCAACCAACTTGATAGTAGTTACGCGTCCGGGGCACGATGTTGGCTCGTCGCATTTAGAAGAGCGCTTCAGATCGACGATCGTCGATCTGCGTGGCCGGGAGGGTGAGTTGCAGCCGGGTGAGAACTCAACCGAGCATCACATCTACGTGACCGGCTCTGTCAACACCGGAGTCTCGTCAACCGAGATAAGGCAACGAGTAAGGGACGGCGAGTCAATTCGAGACATGGTTCCCCCGCTCGTGGCCGACTATATCAGAAAGTACGAACTGTACAGGCGGTAATGCAATGGGTGGTAGCGCAAACAAACAAACCCGGCCGCAACCGATGCCGAGACTTGAAACTGAGGATGCGGTGACGATCGCGGCGCAGGCCGCAGGCGAAAAAAAGGCGACCGATCTGGTCGTGCTTGACTTGCGAAAGGCCGCTTCGTTTACCGAATACTTCGTGATTTGCACCGGTGCGAGCACGCGGCAGGTACAGGCAATTTCGAACGCAGTGGAAGAGGCGCTGCTGAAGAACGGCAAGCGTCCGGGGCACATCGAAGGCTATAGCAGCGCGGAATGGATTCTGCTAGACTACGGCGATTTCATCGTGCATGTTTTCGGCCCAGCGTCGCGCAGGTTTTACGACCTGGAGCGGTTGTGGCGTGACGCGCCGCGCGTTGAAGCCGGAGGTGACGAGTGATTGGCGATGTGAAGGCAATACGAATACTACTAGGCAACAATCAGGCATCTCATCTCACGCCTGCCGTTTCGCGAATCACGATCTGGGTTTCTTGGTTTCTATGAAGCTTGTCACCAATTCGCCGGCTATGCAGAGGGTCGCGGAGCTCATAGATAGAGTCGCGACAACCGGATCGAACGTGCTGGTGTTGGGCGAATCGGGGACAGGGAAGGATGTGGCCGCAAGGCTCATTCACGACCGCAGTCCTCGACACGAACGGCCGTTTGTAAAGATAGACTGCGCCGCGTTACCGGATGAGCTTCTCGAATCAGAGCTGTTTGGGTATGAAAGGGGAGCATTTACCGGGGCGACGGACTCGAAGCCCGGCCGATTTGAGGCCGCCAACGGCGGCACCCTGGTGCTCGACGAGATTGCCAGTCTCATTCCCTCCTCCCAGGCGAAGCTATTGCGCGTGATCGAGGAGCGGAACTTCGAGCGGCTCGGCGGGAAGCAGCCAATCAACATCGACGTTCGCATAGTCGCACTGGCGAATATCGATATCAAAGAGGCCGTGCGTGCGAGGACATTTCGCGATGATTTGTACTACCGGCTCGCGGTGGTGACGATCGAGCTTCCTAAGCTTGTCGATCGGTTTGAAGATCTACCGCAGTTAGCAGGTGAGTTTGTTCGACAGTTTGCTTCGCGCCAGGGACGCACAGGCGTGCGGCTTTCAACCGAGGCCCTGGACGCGCTTTCGGGCTACGATTTCCCAGGCAATGTTCGTGAGCTGAGAAACATCATAGAACACGCCGTGCTCACGACGAACGACGACGAGATTGCCGTGGCCGGGTTGCCCGAGTATTTGAGATCCGCCGGGCGCCTGATGCAATCGCGCAAAACGAAACCGTCGCTCGCGGAACTGGAAGCGGTTTACATCCGAGAGGTGCTCGAACACACCCGCGGAAACAAGACGCGTGCGGCCGAGATACTCGGGATCAGCCGCAAGAATCTTTACGAGAAGATTCGGCGTTATGACATCGGTAAACCGAGTGCCGGCGGTAAGGAGCCGAACTAATAAACGGTTTCGGGTTCGTGGTTTCCAGTTTCTGGTCCGCAGCAACAAGAAACTACAAACTGGAAACCAGAAACTACGATGAAGCTTAGGTTCGTTTGGATCGGTAAGACCAAGAGGGCTCCGGTAAAGCAGTTGATTCAGGAGTACCTTGATCGCGTCGGCAAATTTGCCGCGGTTGAATTGACGGAATTGCGCGATCGCGATGACGTAGGCGGCGACGCGCGGCGGATCATTGATAAAGAAGGCGAGGATATCCTTTCGCGCACGGCGTCAGCAGGTTATCTCATCGCGCTCGACGAGCACGGGCGTGAGCTGGATTCGATCAAGCTAGCCGAGATGATCGAGAGGCACAGGCTCTCGGGAACCAAGCAGATCACCTTTGTGATCGGCGGTCATTTCGGGCTTTCGGATGCGGTGCGCGATCGAGCTGACTATGTGTTGGCTCTCTCGAAGATGACTTTGACACACGATCTCGCCCGAATCCTGTTGATCGAGCAGGTCTATCGTGCCTTTTCAATCATCCATGACCTGCCTTATCAAAAATGAGGGCCGACAGCGAAGGCAGGGCCAAAATGATCGCTTTCGTACTGTATGTTGGACAGGAGAAATCGAACCAGGAGAATTTGATGGACAAAAGGAAAGTAAGACAATACGAGACCCGACTCACCGAGCAACGAAACGCATTACTCGGGATGGTCGAGCGCACTGAAGACTACGGTCGCGAGGCTGACCGCGATGTCAGTCAGGATCCCGCCGATAAGGCGTCGAACTCATACACTAAAGAGCTTCTATTCTCTCAAAGCACCAATGAGCGAAACACGCTCCGGCTCATCGAAGAAGCCCTTGATCGCATAACCGAAGGGGCTTACGGCGAATGCGTGAACTGTGGCGACGACATACTACCAAAACGGCTCGATGCCATTCCCTGGACACCTCACTGCATCAAGTGTCAGGAGCAAATGGAACTGGGGCTTTTGGTTGAAAAAGAGGGTTGATATTATTGGCGTCCGCTCACTATTCGCCGCGAGTGACGCGGTCTTGCCGCCCGCTCACGTAGTTTAGCCTACCGTTGAATACCTTCGCTTCCGGAGAATCAAGCGTGCTGCTCCGCGCGATCCGAAACCTCAGAGACGGTCTGTTGGGTCTGGCTTATCCTCAAGAGTGTCGCCTGTGTGGGGACGCAGTTGAGTCCTGGGACGAAGGCGTCGTGTGCGCGCAGTGTTGGGACGACCCCGCCCTTACCAGGGTCCTGACCGGGTCTGTGTGCGCGAAGTGCGGAGCACCAGTCACACCCGAGACTCCAAGTGCTCTCGGCGAACCTCAAACAACCGCCGCGGGTCTTTGCGGGATGTGCCCTTCGGCTCCGTTCACCGCTGCCCGAGCCTGCGGGGTTTATTCCGGGGCGTTCGAGGCCAGCATTCTGTCGTTAAAGATGACTCCGCACATTTGTCCACGCCTGCGCGAGATCATCCGCCACACGTTTAGCGAGCACCAGAGTGCGCTAAGGAGTGACATCGTAATTCCAGTTCCTCTGCATCATCTGCGAGAGCGGCAACGCGGATTCAATCAAGCCGCAGTCATCGCCCGCGTGGTCAGTAGAGGGTTCGGCTTGCGCGTTGACGATCGCTCGCTGAAACGCATCAGGCCGACCGAACGGCATCGCGCGGGCATGGACGCAAATGATCGCGCCCAGTCAGTCGAGCGGGCCTTTGCAGTGGGAAAGTCCGGACTGATCCGCGATGCATCGGTGCTGTTGGTTGACGATGTGTACACAACCGGCAGCACCATCCGCGCGACAAGCCAGGCCCTGCTCGACGCGGGCGCTCAGCGAGTGGCGGTATTGACTATTGCGCGGGTTGGTAGACCCTGATCATCGGCAGCTGTTGGTTCTGTCGTCATTGCTCCCGCAGGGTCAATATGGGCGCGGCTTCCCGGCTCAGGGACGGCAGTTTCCACCAGAACAAACCTGACGCAGCAATGCACAGCGCGCCGCCTGCCGCCACGGTCAGCGGTGCGCCGATCCGAGACGCCGCCCCTCCGGCGATCAGGCTTCCAAACGGCGCCATGCCCATCAGACTCATTGCGTAAAAACTCATCAGGCGTCCGCGCATCCGATCGGGCACCATTGTTTGCACGAGCGTATTTGAAGCTGACATCTGAAGCAACAACGAGAAGCCTACCGGCACGAGGAGCACCGCGGAGACGATAAGATTCCGGGAGGTCGCAAAGAGAATCAATGAAGAACCCAGTGCCGCGACGCTCAGAGCCACAACGCGTCCCAGCCCATGAACGTTGCGTCGCGCGGCGAGTGTCAGCGCTCCGCCAAGCGCCCCCGTTCCTGCCGCGCCGAGCAGGACGCCGAGTGCGGCTGGCCCGCGCTTCAGCACCTCACTGGCGAAGATTGGCATCAGCACGATGTACGGCAACCCACATATGCTAACAAAAGCCACCAGCAACAGCAGAGCGCGAACCGGTCTTGTATGACGGACGTAATCGAAGCCTTCACGGAGATGGGACAACGCCGTCCCGCTGGGGGAATCGGCGGGATCCTTGACCACTCGAATCGCAAACAGTCCGGTGAGCACCGCGAAATAGCTGATCCCGTTTATCAAAAAGCAAGGTCCTTCGCCAAGCCAGCCCACCAGCAAACCTGCGAGAGCCGGACCAAGCACGCGCGAGCCCTGAATCATCGACGAGTTCAAGGCGATTGCGTTCATCAGGTCCGTCCTCTCCACCAGCTCGATCATGAACGCCTGGCGGGTCGGCAGATCGAACGCGCTCACTATACCGAGTAGAATGGCCAGCGCGAATACCGCTTTCACAGTAATCACTCCGCTCATTGTCAGCGCGGCCAACGTAAATGCCTGAGCCATAGCGACGGTTTGAGTGATTATTACTATTCGGTGTCGGCTATGGCGGTCAGCCATCACGCCGCCAAACGGGGCCAGGAGGAACACTGGAACCTGGCTGGCAAAGCCAACAAGCCCAAGCAGCCAGGGTGACTCGGTGAGGCGATAGATCAACCACCCCTGCGCGACGCTCTGCATCCACGTACCGGTGAACGACACGAACATGCCGAAGAAGTAAATTCGATAGTTGCGGTGGCGAAGCGCCCGGACTGCTTCCCTGACTCGCCTTGCTCGAACCCTTTCATCCGCCACCCTGCCCTCCTCGTTTGCACTTCGGGCCCTGCTCAGATTGTCTCGAGCCGAGCCGTTAGGATTCTAGTTGGCCAGCAACGCCTCCTCAAGCTTGACCCTACTCAGGCTGTCGTGGAGAATTCCTGGCAATGTCGAAAGAGATCATCGATGAGGCACGGGCCATCGCCGCTGATATCAACAACCAATTGAGGTTTCATGCCGAAATGGGATTCGAGGATATCGGTGGCGCAGCCCTCGCGGCGGATGGGGCTCCTCCTCTGCAGCCGGTGTCAGGATCAGCACCCCACAGCGTCGCCGGTGTGCCTCGGGAAGCTATAGCCCTGCAAGGCGAGCGGGTCCGCCAGAATGAACCTGCCGAGGAGAGAGCGTCGCAGAAAGAACAGGTCAGTTTGTTTGGAGAGCCAATTTCGCTTGTCAAACAGGACAGCGAAAGGCGTCTTACGGAAGCCCCCTCCAACCTGGAGTCACGAGACCGCTCCCTGGAAGCGATCAGAGAGGACATCGGTGACTGCCAGCGTTGCAGACTGCACGAGCATCGCAAAACGATAGTATTCGGAGAAGGCGATCCCGAAGCCAGGTTGGTCTTCGTGGGGGAAGGCCCAGGCGCGGACGAAGATGCCAGCGGCAGGCCTTTCGTGGGCCGTGCGGGTCAATTGCTCGACAAGATCATTGTGGCTATTGGTCTCAGACGCGAAGACGTCTACATCGCGAATATCGTCAAGTGCCGGCCACCCGGAAATCGCACACCCGAGCGAGATGAGGTTGATACCTGCGAGCCCTTTCTGATTCGCCAACTTGCTTTCATTCGACCTGAAGTAATCGTCGCGCTTGGTTCGCCCGCGTTTCAGTGTCTACTCCGAACGAGAGAACCGATTTCCCGAGCGCGCGGCGAGTGGCGCGACTGGAACGGCATCAAGGTGATGCCGACCTTTCACCCGGCATTCCTGTTGCGCTCCCCTGACAAGAAACGTGAGGTTTGGGAGGACATGAAAAAAGTGCGTGACTACCTTACCGGCAAATCGAGCTGAGATGTGAGAGGAGCATCTGTCGGCTCCAAAATGCCTGGCTTCCTCTGCAAGCAAGGAATTTAGTCTGGAACGGCCTAGGAAATGGGGGCGTGAACGTGCGCTGAAGCGCGCATCCTCAGGAAGCAATCACGACAATAAACCGGTCGTCCCTGGGTCGGCTTGAATGGCACCGTGGTTTCGACCCCGCACAGTGCGCATTTTACTGTTACTTCGATGCGCTCGCGTGGGAAAGGCTGGCCGTAGGCCTGAATGTTGGCCGCGATGCGGTCATTCTTCTTTAGCTTGCACGGCTTACATCGTTTCGGGTCGTTTCTCAAACCTTTGTCCGCGAAGAACAGCTGCTCGCCGGCGGTGAAGACAAACTCTTCGCCGCAATCGATGCACCTCAGAACCTTGTCAGCATATTCATGCACTTGGGCTCCTCCCCGTTTGCTCGACTCGCGCTCGTTGGCGCACGAACCAACCGCTGCTTCTCTTTATGGCGGATATGACGGCGAGTTTACAGGAACCAATCAACCGTCCTCTGAGGACGTGACCACCTGATATTCTGATTTGTTGCAATCGTTCTAAGTCAGGGTGCTGCGTGTTATTATTGCCAGCTAAGACTACAACCCATCGAGATGCCTGCCATTATCGCTCGATTTAGTTGGGTGTCAAGCAAATTGTCGCCAAACCGCAGGTCACCTTCAGGCTGGGAGAGCGGTCAGCTCAGCCTGCGCGCCCTGGCGATCAATCGCTACTGGTCAAGTAGGGTACGCAATCTTAATTATTGACTTGCACCTAAGACTTTGTTACTTTGCCGCAAGAACTTGAGCACCTTTTTGCCCCTTCTGATTTGTCTCAAACCGTTCCCCACACCTCGAAGGAGTAGCAATGAAAAGTACAGCCCACACGGGCGTCGCGGTCATCATCTTTCTCGTCGGATCCTTAACCACATCTGTCGTTGCACGACAGCAGAGTGCGGACCAATCCGAACCACTCGCGAAGCGGTCAGACCTTTATTGCACAGGGTATATTGCTGACACTCCTCCCCGGGTCGATCTGCAGGTAGTAGGAGCCGAGAAGGAAAACATGAAGGTTATCTTTGCTCAGGGTGACACCGTGTTCCTAAATCGGGGGCGCGGCGCAGGCATCCAGCCAGGAGCCGTGTACTACATTATTCGGCCGGTGGGGATGGTCAATCATCCGTTTACCCAGAAGAAGCTTGGCTATCTGGTGCGCGAACTCGGTTTGCTCCGAGTGGTCGAAGTCGGGAACGACACCTCGACCGCTGAGATAACGGTATCGTGTGACACGGTAGAGTTTGGCGACCTTCTAAGACCCTACGAGGAGTACCTGGGACCCAACATCGCCGAGGCGCGGCCTTTGCCAAGGTTCGGGGAGGGTTCCGGCGGCACAACCGGACAAATAGTCATGGCGCCGGGCTTTCACGAGAACCTCTCCGCCAACCGAGTCGTCTACATAGATCTCGGAACTCGGCAACAGGTGCACCCGGGCGACCTGTTTACGATCTATCGCGAGATCGGAGCGCGAGAGGGTCTCACAAACACACCGCGCGACAAAGTCGTGCAGAGTCACAGCGGCGGATATAGCGGCGATCGTTTTCACGGCGGCGAGTTTTCGATACAAGGAACTCGCGTCCCCGAGGAGCAAGTAATGCGCGAACGGCCGCAGCTGCCGCGAAAGGTGCTCGGCGAACTCGTCGTGCTAAAGGTTGAAAAGGGCACGTCAGTGGCCCTAATCACGCGGACAAACGCGGAGGTTCAAATCGGAGACATGATCGAGCGATCCAACTGACCCAGCCCGAATCGAAATCTTACAGAGGCGCGTCGAGAGAGTATTCGGCGCGCCTCAACTGTCACTGACCGCCTGCCTCTCGCCGCATTGCGCTTTGCGTGCTCATCCCAAATGTCTATAATGAGCTGGCTGAAGAACCTCAGGAGGTTGAATATATGCTGGTCAAGTGGAGAAGCATAGGCGCACTTACGCTGATTCTGTTTTTCATCTGTTCGACACTTGGCGTGTCGGGTTCCATCGCCGGCTTGCAGAAAAAGGACAAAGGCGACAAGCCAGGCAAAGGCAACAAAGAAGAGAAGCAAAAGAAAAAGGATGCAGCGGCCGACAGCGGATCTGGCGCGGCCCACAATGTGCTGTGGCGCGAGCCAGCCGACATAGAGAGCCGCGATCTATTCAACGGTCCGGGCGGCGCTGAAGGGGCGCCGGACCTCAAGAGCACGTTCACATTTGTCGATCGCTCGAAGTCCGGTACTTCCGAGAAGATCAATGTTGAAGATGCTCAGGGACACAAGTGGCAGGTCAAGTTTGGGGCGGAAGCCAAGCCGGCGCCCGCCGCGTCGCGGATCGCCTGGGCCCTGGGATACCACGTGGACACGGATTACTACGTCAAGCGCGTTCACATAGAAGGACGAGGTGGGTTTGATGTTTGGGACGTGCGCTTCAAGCGGCGCGACGACGGCTTCAAAGAAGCAGGCACATGGTCCTGGCATTCGAATCCGTTCCTTGGCACACGTGAGTTCCAGGGACTCAAGGTTTTGATGGCGTTGCTTAGCAATTGGGATCTAAAACAGGACAACAACAAGATCATCCAACCATCCAAGAAGAGCGGCGGTGACCGGAACGAGTCAATCTACTATGTATCGGATCTGGGAGCGACCCTTGGTAAGACAGGTTCATTCTTCCGCAAGATTCCAGGACTCCAGAACGCACCCGCTGGAACGAAGGGTCAGGCTGGCCCTTATTCGGAGCAGATGTTCATCGCTGGAGTGAGGAATGGAGAGGTTGTCTTCAACTACAAGGGTAAAGACCGCAAAGCGCTCGAGGGGATCTCGGTCGAGAACGCTCGATGGATGGGGAACCTGGCCGGACGGCTCTCGGACAAGCAACTCTCCGATGCATTCCGTGCAGGCGGGTTTAGCGAGCAGGAGGTAACAACCTTTGTACGAGCCCTGCACGCGCGCATCAACGAACTAAAGAACCTGAAATAACGATTGCGTCAGACAGTTAGCAATGAAGGCGGTCAATCCTCGCTTAGAGTAGAGGTCTTTTCCACGCCTTTTGCAAACCAAAGGTCCTTGGGCGTGACTGAGGGCGAGAGCAGGTGCAGAGTTACGCCCTCAAGATCCGATCGGTGTGCAACGAAGCTTCTTCGATGGGCCAGAAAAGCACACGGCGCATCTTCGAGCAACAGCTTTGTCACCTCACGATAGATACCGGCTCTCTGCTCACGATTCATCACCGACCGGGCCTCGCTGGTCAAGCGATCAACGTCTTCGCTTGAATAGGTGCTGATAAACAGATCGCGATTGTTTGAATTGAACAGAACATAGGTGAAGTTGTCCGGATCCGGATAGTCGGCGTACCAGTCGCGGCCCGCTATAGGGACAGAGCGGAGTCGGAGTCCGCGCTCCATCTCCTCGGCTTCCACATAACGAAACTCGGCACGGATTCCCACAGCCGCAAGGTCCTCTTTCAAACACTCGACAGCCGAACTCACCGACTGTGGCCACCATACTTCGGTTTCGAACCCGCCATCATATCCTGCATCCTGCAGCAAGGCCCGCGCGCGGTCGGGATCGTAGTCATAGCCGCGCTCGCCCGCGTCGTAACCCAACACTCCCGGGGGAATCGGACCGATGCTCAGTTCCGCCATCTCACCATACACCTCACGCAAGAAGCGCCGTCTGTCGATCGCCAGACATATCGCCTGACGCACACGTCTGTCTGATAACGGCGGACGCTCGCAGTCGAAGACCAACATTCGCGTCTGCAACTGAACGGCTTCGAGCACTTGAATATCCGCGGCTCGCTCCTTGAGGTCGCTTAGATTAGTGAGTGGCAGGTCACAGACGAAGTCCAGCTCGCCTCGCAGGAATGTGTCGAATATCTCCTCAGCGCCGAGGCCGAAGAAAATGGTCAGCCGTTCAACGTATGGCAATTCCGGATTCCAATAGTTGGCAAAGCGTTCGAGCTGTACTTCCTTGCCGAGCACCGGCTCAGCAACGCGGAACGGACCCGATCCCACCGGTCGAGTCTCGAAGTCCATCGAGGGTCGTTCAACTTCTTCACGCGGAACGATGTAGCTGTATTCCGTGCACAACGTCGACAAGAAAAACGCAACGGGCTGGATCAGCTCGAGTCTCAGTACTTGCTCGCTAACAACTTGAATACCCTCTACGGAATCGGCATCCCCGGACATGAATTGCTCCGCTCCAACGAGCGGTCTGAAAGTCCACGCCGCTGCATCTTCGTTCTGGCGCATCTGACGCTCGAAGGAGTACTTCACGTCATCGGAGCGTACACGCCGTCCGTTATGGAAGCGAGCGGACTCGCGCATATAGAAAGTGTAGACTCGGCCGTCTGGAGAAATGTCCCATCGTTCGGCCACAGCCGGTCGGATTTCCGCGCGCTCGCCGAACTGCACAAGGCCCTCGAAGATATTCGACATCACGTCGACGCGTGAGAGTGATGACATCGTCGCCGGGTCGAGCGTCACATGCGAGGATCGCAGCGCAAAGCGCAGATGGCCGCCGCGTTCGGGCACCGGCAGATGAAACGACTCGACCTCCCGGTTTAGCAGCTCGGCCTCGCGCACCAGAAGATCGACGGCGCTATTGATGCCGGAGATTGAAGCCTGATTCCGGCTTACAACCTCCTTGATCGTATCAACGGCTCTCAATACCTGGTCAGCTCCCGCCGACTGCTCATCCGAGGCGCCGCGAATTTGCTCGACTGCTCCGGTGAGTTCTTCCATTGCCTCGGCAATCGATCTGGATACTTTTGCTTGCTCGCGGGTGGCACGACGCACCTGTTCGGTGAGTTCACTCATGTGAAGAGCGCGCTCTCCAATGTGCCGCGAAGTGAGAGCCTGTTCGCCGGTCGCGCGCTCGATGCCGCGAGCCTGTTGCCTCACGAGATCGGCGGCCTCAAGCACAGTGTGGCTTTCGGCTGCCTGGATCGCGGTCGAGTCGGCGATAAGCCGAATGCGGTCCGATGCTGCGTTTGTCTTATCGCGGATCTCCGCGAGCAGCACCGCTGCTCTTGAGGCCAGGTCCACTCCCGCGTCCGCGCGCTGTCCGCCGACCGCGACACGCTCGATTGTCTCGGTGACATCTTCTCGAACTGCTTTGATGACATCTTCGATCTCCCGCGTCGAGGCCGACGTCCGCTCACTCAATTCTTTGATTTCATCGGCAACAATACGAAAGCCGCGTCCCTGCGTGCCCGCCTGTGCCGCCAGGATCGCTGCGTTTAACGCGAGCAGGTGAGTGCGGTCGGCGATCTCATTGATGACGTGAGTGACTTCCCCTATCTGGTCGGATCTCTTGCCAAGGCGGGTTATGGTTTCGGTGGCGGCGTCGATGGCGTCCTTGATCTTCGACATGCTTGTCGCGGTCTCAGCAACAAGCTCGCTGCCGGAGTCCGCCGACCGCGCGACCTCGTCTGCGAGCATTGTTGTTTCATAGACCGACTCGCCGATGCTCCGGGTCGAATTGTCGATCGCCTCCATTGCGCGCACTGTCTTCTCCGCGGACTCCGCAAGCGCTTCGGTGGAATCAGCTACCTTTCGAACGGTGTTCGCCATGTCTTCAATAGCGAACGCCGTCTCCTCGACGAACTGGGCAAGCTCGTCCGCATTCTCGGAGACCTGGTTTATCGAGGTCGCCATACTCATAACCGAGCTCGAGGTCGATTTTGAGAGGTTTGAGAGGGTCTGCAGGCTTTCGCCGACGGAGTGCATCGACGCGTTGATTTCGGCGATGGAACGGGACGTTTCCTCGACGGACTTCGCCTCATCGAGCACACCTGCCGACAGCATCTGCGTCCCACGCAGCACTTCGCCGACAACGGTTTCAATTGAGTCAGCGGCGCGCTGGAGCCTCCCGACGATATAGCGCAAACGGCGCGCCAGACCATCGAGATTCAGGAGCAGGCGCTGGTCCGGTCCGGCCAACGACAGTTGCTTGCCGTTGGCGAGGACGCTGAGGTCGCCTTGTGCGATTTGAGCGAGCACTTCCATGACACGCTCACTGGAGACCTGTGCGTCATCTTCAACCGAGCTGCGATCTGGGTCTGCTTTTCGCGCTTCGATAGTTGTCTTGCGCGGATCGTTCATAATCTAGATTCGTGTGGAATGCGCCACTATCGTAGCGGCAGGGATAGGACGAGTCAATCATGATAGATCATGAGAGATCGAGTGGAGTTCGACCGGGCGAGATTATTCGGGTGAGCCAGCCTGGATGAGACGGTGAACCAGCGGTGGGGTTGGCTTCGAGCCAGAACGCCTGATTGGCAGCCGTCTCATCCAACCAACAACATAGATTGTTCAGTCTCTGTCGAACGGATGAGCCCAGGTCGCGAGCCTGAGAGGGGTTGGTTTAGAAATCACGGGCGCCCAACTGGCGGCAAGACTTGCAGTTCTTATCGGAGGAGCTGCGGCCAACCAGATCAAGTCAGTTGAGATCGGATGCGGTCGCATTGGTATTGATCAGGTCGCGGATGAGTCGAGAATCCGACGGCGCTGCCGGTCTGTCTTGAAGGGCCTCATAGGAAGGAAAGCCGCGAAACGATGTAGTGAGTCTCCGCCAGTGCGATGGTCACGGAGCGGGCGCCGTTTCGAGAGGCTAGGTATGCGAGAGGTTGGGCGAAAGACGGCGGGGCGCATCAGGGGAGGTGTTGTCTTTCGATAATGAGCGACACGCAATTAAATAATGAATGGCGTATCGACAATTACCTTTTGATGCGTGACCGCTCCCGACGCTGTCTCGCCCCTGTCGACGCTGTCTTGGGTTGTTAAGCGAAGCTGAATCACTCGCGGATTCGATCAATCAAATCTTCAGCAAAGTGCTCGCAAGCAGTTTCCGGATCGGCATGCAGGCACATGGCTTGAAGAATGCGGTACTGAGTTAGTGCGGATGCCTTATCGCCTTTGGCCGAATACGCGAGGCCAAGATGGTGATAGGCTTGTGGCTCATCAGGGTTCCGAAGAACGGCTTGTTCATAGACCTGAATGGCTGCATGATACTGTTGCGTCTTTTCATACAAGCGACCGAGTTCCATAAGATCAAGGTAGTCGGCCAAGTGTCGCGGAGGAAACCTGTGATCACATTCGATCGCTGTCTCCATCTTCTTGTCAGAGACGAAGAGCGTTGTCTGCAGGCGAGCTCCGATTGCGTCGTCATAGTCGGTCAATTCTTCGTAAGTGCGACTGAGCATGTCCCAGGCGTCGCCATTATTCGGATCTAGTTCAATCACCCTTTTCAGGTAGCCGAGGGCTTTCGAATAATCCGCCATC
Organism: Blastocatellia bacterium; assembly: GCA_963737945.1. Lineage (GTDB taxonomy): Bacteria > Acidobacteriota > Blastocatellia > UBA7656 > UBA7656 > Onstottus_A. Next base: position 402,439 of record CAVTUR010000010.1, read on the forward strand.
CACATATAAGCACAACCTAAGCCGAGATACGGATCCGAGTAGTCAGACCTGCATGCGATTGCTAGTTCAAAGGCCTCTATCGCATGTCGTACATCGGGCATAGGTGGAGGCAGGCAAAAAGCAGCGCTCGTTCCCCATAGGTCAAAGTAAGCCCACCCCAATCCATTATGTGCTTCGGCGAAGTCTGGCTTGAGAGAGATAGCTCTTTTGAAGGCGACTCGGGCACTGCCGGCAGTGTGAAGTCCTTTCAGACAGATCTCTCCATATTGGTAGTGCGCATTGGCGTCTTCTGGGTGAAGGTTGGCATACACTTCCAGGCTGGCGGCTCTCTCATGAAAGCCGTTCCAGAAAGACACGTAGCGAGGAAGAGGAGTGGAAACTCGTCGGTCGACGTTGTCTTGCGCGCTGTGGTTAGAAAGGATGGGGGGGAAAAGTACGAGCAGAATTGAGGACATGCCTACTGAGACCCTGCGTCTCTTTCTCGCGCCGTCGGTTTGGCCGGAGAAGCCCGTGAATCTGAGAGTTCTCATCTTTTACTCCTCAAAAACAGTGCGTCGGAACGGTATTGTGAACTAGTTGATCCAATCACATCAAGCTTATTCGGAGACTCATCCGGCCCATCAGACTCGTGGGATGAACCTTCCAAGCAGCGCTCCAACTCGAACTCAATCCGACCCTGCCATTTTTGCCGTCCTACCAACTCTCTCTCTGACTCCTAAACTGACTTTGTGAGAGGTCAATCCTGCGATTTCGCCATATGAGCTTCAACGTCCAATCTACTGAGCACTTCGTCTTTCCCCGTGTGATCCAGGATCTGCCCTGCAAGAGGACTTCCGCGTTCTCTGGGACGATCCCTTCACCAAACTTAAGCCCTGGCGCGTCTATCCAGAATAGCCATGTGTCTCCTGGATATTGAACTAATCTGGCGCCGGTCGGTTCGTCAGTCGGAAAGGGCAGCTGCTGAGGATCGGTTTTGCGAACCCCGTTCTCAAAGTAAGAGCCGGTTAAGGTGCCGAGGATCTCCTGATGGATAGTCCAATTAGCAACGTCATCCCTGACGCTGGCAAAAACCTCGATATTCCAGAACCATCCTCGCACTGGCGCTAGTCCCATGGGATCGTAGCTCAACGTTGTGAAACCTCTGTTGCGTCCTCCATCAGGGAACTGCAGAGGAACACCTGGCGTTACGCTACCTCTACCCGAGACTCCGATACTGCATTTCGGTGCTGGCTCGGTCGGTGTAGGGTATTCGCTGCCGCAGCCAGCGCCCGACGTGCAGCACGGATCCAATCCGTCCGAATAGCTCGCAAGTAGCCCCAGAGGGTCGACGTTGTGGATCGGATCATTCTCAACATAACTGTACCGGTTCCAACTCTGCGGGTTCACCAAATAGCTATTCGCCTGATATGGATCGGCGGACCCGAATCGCCCCACACTCTGCGAATACTGCCGGTTCACCGCATAGTCTGTGCCGCTCTCAGTCTCAGCCTCGTAGCTCGTGAAGTGATGCTTCTCCTGCGTGCCGCTCTCCCCGAATTCGGTGCCAAACGGGAGGTGACCTTGCCTCCCCAACACATTCCCGCTCGAATCGAGCACAAGTCTTGTGCTCCAAACATCGCTTACATAGTACCTCGTCGTCCAGGATCCCGTGCCGCTCGTTCGGTACCTTGTCTGGATCATCTTGCCGCGAGCATAAATGTAATCCTGTCGCGCTGATTTCTCCTGATAAGGTGGGCTGGTTGTGTAAGCCGTAGTCGCATCGTGCTCACCGATCACCTGCTCGCCTTCCCAGATGTAATGAGTCAAGCTTGATCCCACTATCTTCGGACACGCTGATTCTGGTGGTCGTACTTGTACTGCGCAGTTGCCCCGCTATCGACGCTCACAAGCCGATTCGCGGTATCGTAGGTGTAGCTGTGTACACCATCGTTGGTGACATTGCCGGCAGCGTCGAAAACGTAATTCGACGGCGTGCCGTTGTTGGTCACTGCCGTTATTCGGTTTGTTGGCGCGCCGCCCGACTGCTCGAGCTGAACGCTTTGAATTAACGTCGGGGGTGTCTTGCCGCCGGGCAGCCCGTCATACACCGCCGTCCGGTTCCCCCATCGGTCATAAGAGAATAACCTCTGGGCGCTCGATCCGTTGGTGGTCTGATCTGAGGTGACGACTCTCTTCTGCAGGTTGTAGGAGTAGCTCGCGCTCTCGGCCGTCCCGTTGATCGTCCCGGTCAACGAAACCAGTTGATGGGTGTTGCTGGCGGTCGAGGTCACTCCGCTCTGCCCAGCCGCTGCATCATACGAGTAGCTCAAGTTCATTAACTGATTCGCGCCTTTGGTTGCGGTCTGTGTGACTAGTTGCGATCTGTTAGTGTCGAAGCCCCAGGCTTGAACGACTCCATTACCCAACGTATCCCCAGTCATTCGACCGTCTATGTTATACGTTGCGCCAGTCAGGTACCCGCTCGAGTCTCCAGGATTGTAGGTCAGCGATTGCATTCGCCCCTTGTCGTCGTGATTCACCGACACCTGCTGACCCGACGGATAGATCATCTTTGAAAGCTGGCTGCCACCGTTGTATTCGTAGCTCGTTGTGTAGGTCTTTCTCGTATCGCTCGATGGATCAAGCAGGTATCTGGTCACCGAGGCCGGCTGGTCGATCGAGTCGAACGCGTAGCTCTCAGTATACGCATAACCGACGCCGTTGGTGTTGTAGATGTTCACGTTAGAAAGTGCTCCCCAGCTCGTGTACCCGATCAGCATATCGCCTATGCCTCCAACACCGCTGGGCAACGCCGGACGCGTCGCTCCCGAGTCGTCTCCACCCACGCCCGTGTACCAGGTCTGCGTCACCCGGTGCAGAGAGTCGAAAGCATAATGCGTCTCCACTCCCCGCGCATCGGTCTTCTTTTTCACTGAGCTGAACTCGGTGTATGCATACGCCGAAGTCCAATAATTCCCAGTTCCGTCGTTGATCGTGGCTGTTTGCTCGGGAATCTTCTCAAACAGCAACCGACCAGCGAATCGTACTTGAAGGTCCGATACTGCCCGCCTTGATTCACCTGGGTTAATTGATCCAACAGACAATAAGCATAGCTCGTTTCTTGACTCAACGCGCCGGTGGTCACATCCTGCTCGGTAATCTTGATCAGTCTCCCGAGCCCGTCGCTTTCTCGTTTAGTCTTCCGGTTCACTTGATCGGTCGCGGTCACCGTAGCCCCACTGTAATCGCTGCGAACCGTGTTCCCGCCGGCAGCGTGCTTATTATCGCCTTGTTCCCGATGTCATGTCGAATCGTGGTCGCTGGCCGGGAGTTCCTCCCGCCGTGAACGGATTCGTCCGGCTGACTAACCTCCCCATATTGTCGTACGCTGTGTTCACCTGGGCGTTGTTCGTGTCAACAGAGGTAATAACTCTCCCCCAACCGTCATAGGTCTGAGAGGTTGTCAGCGTCCGGGTGATCGGCTGCCCCCATTGATCCAGACCATCGGTGTATGACACGCTCGTCGAGGACGACAGGTTCCCGTAGTTGTACCTGCGCTGGCGGTAGCTCCCGTAGGGAGCGTCACGCTCGATGGATTGAGCGCCGCATCATAGCCAATATTCGTCTCCAATCCCCCGGCGTCGGTTGTGATCGTGGGCAGGCTGGTGTTGAAGTCGTATCGGTCCAGAGGTCGTCAGATGCACCCCGTTTGGATCGCCGGTTGTTTCTGTCTCGAATCGCTCAGGTAATCGGCATCGCCGTTTGTGAGGTCTCGCTCCTGACAACACGAGAGTTGGGCCTCCACGACGTTGCCGAAGATATCGTCTTGGCGAGGTGCTGAATCGTAGCGCCCCCTGAGATGTCTGACCACTGAGTCACCCCGGTCACGTTACCTCGCGCGGTGTTGTTTGCGTCATACCAGCTCAAGTGACCCGGAGGACTGACCCCGCCCCCGTATCTTCCATTCCTCCCATAGAAACATAGTTGTCATAGGCGTAGGTTGCCTTGGCGATCATCACATCGTCCGCGTCACTGGTGTTGAGCAGCGCGTCATACACGTCCACTTCTGTCGGCAGATTCACCGTCGTCGCGATGGTTGTATACGTCGTCCGAGTCCGTCGCCTCACCAGCCACGCACCGCTCACTTGATACCCGTATTCGCGCCTGTTGGTGATGTTCCCCTTTGCGTCCAACGAACAGCCTTGACCGCTGTCCAAACCGAGATAGGCCCTATGACCGGAGGACCGCGAGTCTACTATACTCGCAGCAATTGTCAACGAAGTGAAGCCTACTATACGATGGACAATGCCGTTTGCGGGCGACGACCGTCGGCCGAACGTGTGAGCAGAATCGTCGTCGAGTCAGGGCGCTCATTGTAAAGGTCATTGTCTGTGAACCACTGCTCGTCGAATAGGTGTAAACAGCGGGACCGCCGGCCAGTTAACAGCGGTGTCCGTCCGCTGACTAAACGACGGACAATCGGTGAGCGACCGGATGCCAGGTAGTTGAACGAGACTGCGGCGCTTTCAACGCCGTCGGTGAACGTTGGCGGATTGCACGGCCAAGTGCAGGTCATCTGTCTTCTCACCGACACGCTCGACACCATTCCGTATTCGGAATAACTCGGCAGGTAACTCTGTGCTCGTCGCCGGGAAGTAGATGTGCTTTAGTCTCAACCCCGTCCAGGGCGCGCGTTCGACGGTCAACCACTGAAACTGTAGACCGGCGTCGTGGTCTGATAGTCGATTGCACAAGCGTGTTGGTCACCGGATTCTGGGTTGTTCCTCCAAACCGGGAGCGGTGACTGAGATCAGCCGGTAGCTGGAGTCGTACTGGAACTCGATCCTGCGCCCCAGTGTGTCTATCAGATAATCAATGGCGATCCGTGAAAAATACCCGCAGTATTGCTGTCCGCCTTGCTCAAAGCAGTCAGGCTTATACGAGATTTGAACGTAGTTACCATTCCTGTCGGTAATCGTCACCGGCAGCACTCGATTGTTAGTGGTCGAGTAAGTGACACTGGTACCGTCCGGATAGTGGAGATCGCCGCCGTCTCTCGCGTTTCCGGTGTAGACGATGTGACTGCCGTCCGAAGTCTCAAACGGTCCGCCCAGCGCATAGCCGTAGCCCGCCCACAGCCCGCTCCCCAGATAGCGCCTTGTTCCATCAGGCTCAACCAGCATGTACTTGCAAGAGGGCTTCCTCCGCCGCTGATCTCGTAAGGGACGATGCGGCCGAACCCTAAGGAATACCCCGGAGCCGGCCAGCCGGTGATCGCATCAAAGTCAACCTGATAGTTGCGAAGCGACCAGACCCGCTGTTTACCTGAGCGTGAGATCGCCGCCAATCCTCGCCCGCCAAGGCTGACAACGGGAACAGCCCAGTTGAAATTACTTCCCTCGGGGAGCACCGAACCCAGAGGCATCCCCGCTGCGGCTGCGTTTCGAGGCGAGCCAACCCAGTTGCGCGGCTCGCTCCAGAGCTGATCGTAGGCCAAATCGTCGGGGCCGTTCGAACCCTGAGCAAGCGCGGTCGGGGCCAGATTATCGACCAGAGAAGCCAGCATCGAGCCGATGCCCCGCGATCCATTCGATTGGCCCACTATGGTTCCGGTAGCGGCCAGAGCTTGCTTGATCCAAATGCCATTCAGCATCGGTTTGGCGGCGCCGGTGATTGGCTCGGATAAGAACCGGCGCGGATGCGGTCGCCGCGCCCAGCCTGCAGGTTACTCTCACCAGACCCGGCTGCAAGAATCGCGCTCGTCCGGCCTCATCGATCTGCAGCGTGGTAGGGTCTGAAGAGTCCCAGGAGAACTTAACCCCCTGAACGGTGCGGTCAAGAGAATCCGACGGATTTGCGGTAAACGTGGTCCCTTCGTTTTCGTAGCCCACGAACTTGATCGGGTTTATTTGGATATGCGCGACAGTCGAGGGCTCGGTTGGTCATGGTCTCGTGGCGGGGCCTGGCGTTGGATGGTCTAAGTAACCGTCTGAGGAGAACCGCTTCGTAGCTGAAGAATCCGGCCTGTGGTGCTGAGGATCTGCTCTGCCAGGGCGACTAAATTCTGAGAAACGAGACCCGGTCCCGGCAAGATGAGAAGATTCAGCGAGACCGCAAAACAGACGAGTTTTCCGCCGGAGCGGTTTTCGTCGAAGAAAGCTAAGGGAGTTTAACGGCGCTGTACTGATAAACTCGATTACAGCGAGCGCGAAACCGAAAATCCTGGGGGGGGGGGGGGGGGGGACACTGGGGGAAGCAGACCGCTCGTTGCGCATTGGGGACCTCCTGAGCAAAGGCGAAAACCTTGTTGCGCTTTACTTCCGTTAACCCTGATCAGCCAAGGCGAAGCTTAGCAGGCTGCTGAAAAAGGTTTCGATCCCGCCTTCAGGCGGAATCTCAAAAATGCGAAAATGCGAAACAGGTTTCGTAGTCCCGCCTTTAGGCGGAATCTCAAATTGCGAAACCTGCGTAAGTTATTCCGTTTCCGGAGCTCTCAAGGACAATTCCCCGTCAGATTCCGCCTGAAGGCGGGACTACGAAACCTCTTTCAGCAACCTGCTAGAAGAATAAGTTGATCCTATCTATTCGTAACTTACGCTCGGTGAGGTGGTTGTTTTGCTGCGAGGTCGTGGCCTCGATCACGTTTAAGAGACGGGCCGTATCATATGCGAGAAGGATTACGCTGTCAAGAAGTATTTTCAACTACAATATATTGACGGGGCTCCGTCAATATATTCACGTCAGCGTGTGCCGGCGGAGCTACCTGCCTCCGGGGTTGTCGATGGCGCAAACGACCATTGAGCCAAACGCAGCGTTAGCGCGCGACCGCCCGCGGGCCCTGTTAATGCAAACACGATAGCCGAGACAAGGGCGGATTCTATTCGAGATTCCGCCTAAGAATGTTCGACAGCGGGCCGGGCTACAGCGAGAGGGCTGCGCTACCGATTCGCGAATACTAAAGGCTGACGTGCGAGAGTACGCGTGGTTGTTCTATGCTATCTAACGCAGTAAGTGGCAGACGCACTTGCAATGAAAAGGAGAACACCTTGAATAAGATTGAACGTGTCACCAGCGCGCTCAAGGGAGATGACGTGGATCGCCCACCCTTCAGTTTCTGGTATCACTTCGGCCTTCAGCATTTGCCCGGGCGCAAACACGCCGAGGCCGAGATTGATTTCTATCGCGCGTACGACTTGGATTTCCTAAAGGTGATGAGCGACTATCCCTACCCGCTACCTGAGGGTCTCGAAGCTGTCGATAGCGAAGAAGATTGGCGGAGGATTGCGCCCGTATCCCCGGAAAACACCTGCTGGAGCGAACAGCTTTCGGCTCTGTCGATGATAAACGATGAAATAGGCAAAGAAGCATTGTTCATCGAGACTATCTTCAGCACCTGGACCACTGCGCGAAGGCTTGCACGATCCGGCAGCCTTGCTGCCGCGCGCCAGCGTAATCCCGAAGCTCTGCTCTCGGCGATGGATGCCATTTCAACTTCACTCGCCGGGTATGCGACGCAAGCTCTGATGCGCGGCGCTGCCGGCATATTTCTATCGCTGGGAGCGGCTACGGATGACGTAATGTCCGCTGAGGAATATGAGATTTGGGGTCGACCGTTCGATCTCAAAATCCTGGAAGCGGTTCGCGAAGCACCCTTTAATGTGCTGCACATCCACGGCAAGCGAATCCACTTCGACTCTCTGTTGGACTACCCGGTCAGCGCCTTGAACTGGTCCCATTTCGCGACGGCGCCGTCTCTCAGAGAAGGCAAGATTCGATCAGGAAAGACTGTATTAGGCGGGGTTGATGAAGCGAGCGCCAGTCACGTTTCGGCGCCTGAAATAAGCGAACAGGTCCGCAACGCAATCCGCGAAGTGGGGACCCCGGGCTTGATCCTGACTCCAGGTTGTTCTGTAGCCACCGACACCCGAGAGCGAAGTCTGCGAGAAATAAGGTTCGCGGTCGAAGGCGCTCGAGAATCGGCGTCTTGAATTTGATAGCGGCGCCAAAACTGGAACGGGGCCGACTGGCGGCCCCTGAAAGACATTCCAGATGTGTCGTTGCGCGTGTTTAAGATGCCATCGCGGTCCCATCCAGGAACGCGCGAAGTCGTCGCGAGCGGGACGGGTGACGAAGTTTCGCAAGCGCCTTAGCTTCGATCTGCCGTATACGCTCACGAGTCACGTTGAAATGCTTTCCAACTTCTTCGAGCGTTCGCTCTTCTCCCGACTGATCAAGACCAAATCGCATCTTGATAATCTCCTTCTCGCGCGGGGTTAATGTCGAGAGTACATCTTCAGTCAACTCGCGCAGGTTGTTGGTTATCGCGGTCTCCGCTGGATTGGCCGACCGCCTGTCCTCGATAAAGCTCGCTATGGTCGTCTCACCGTCATCACCGATCGGCGTCTCGAGCGAAATCGGCTGCTGAGCAATCTTCAACGCTTTGCGCACTTTCCACGCAGGCATGTCCACCCGGCGTGCAAGTTCTTCGTGAGTCGGCTCGCGGCCGAGTTCCTGAACCATCAAGCGCTGGGTGCGAAGGATCTTGTTGATAACCTCGACCATATGCACCGGGACGCGGATGGTTCGCCCCTGGTCGGCGATCGCGCGGGTAACCGCCTGGCGAATCCACCATGTCGCGTAGGTTGAAAACTTATATCCCCGCCTCCAGTCGAACTTCTCAACCGCGCGCATCAGGCCGATGTTCCCCTCTTGAATCAAATCCAGAAAATGCAGCCCTCGGTTGATGTAGTTCTTTGCGATCGAAATGACCAGCCGGAGGTTTGCTTCGATCATCTCACGTTTTGCCTGTTCGACCTCGGCTTCTGCTGCAATGATCGTTTGCTGGGTGCGCTTTATGTCAACAGCGGACGCTGCAAATCGCCGCTCGGTCTCACGAATCGTCTTGCGAAGCGCGCGCTGCTGGCGCTTGAGATCGCCGATATCCTTTCGACGCTTGGACTCCAGCGCACGCTCCACACGGTTGAGTTCGGCCTCAACAGTGCGGACCTGTCTGACCACCCCATCGATGGCCTCCATGAAGCGCCTTCGCGTTTCGGCGGTAAAGGTAAACCCGCGCATCCGCTTGGACATTTGTATGAGCTGGTGTGCATACTGGCGCCGCATCCTCTTGAGTTTCTTGGAGGACTTTGGTTCCACCTCGATCTTGCCGGCGAGCCTTAAGAGCTTGTCGTGTGCTCTTACTATTTCGTCAAACTCGGCCAGAACGTGTAGCCGAATCTCCTCGCGCTGCTCCTCCAGCGCCTCTTCAGCCTCAGGATCGGTCGCAACGTCGACGATATCCTGCGAATTTATCTCTCCTTCAACGAGCTGATCATTTAGCGCGCTTACCTCCTCAATCGTAATAAATGATCTCGAAAGAGCTTTGTAAATGCGTTTATTGCCGCGTTCGATACGCTTGGCTATTCGAATTTCATCTTCGCGAGTTAGCAACGGCACAGAACTCATCTCGCGCAGGTACAGCCGCATCGGGTCAAGAGATTCGTCCTTGCCGGGCTCCAGATCAACGTCTACATCTTCGGCCGCTTCCTCGACGACTTCCGGGGTTTCCTCTTCCTCAACAGTAACCGCTTCCCAAAGCGACTCTGCCTCGTCCTCATCGATCTCTGCTACGATCCGCTCTATTCCGCCCGCGGGAGCAAAGTCTTCCTGCGCCTCATCAGGCGAGGTTATGAGGCTGTCCTTGTCCATTCTGGTTTTCATCTTGTGTTCCGTCGTTATCCGCTATCTAAAAGGCGCCCCTACGGTAGCGGCGCCTGATTGGGAGCAACCAGATAGTGGTTGACATCCTGTAATGCAATACATAATATGATGTTTTTCCAAACTGCTATGATACACCATAATGCGCTAATTATCTAGATGCAATAGTGAGAACCTGGGATGTCTAACTTTGGCAGCGTAACCCCCAGCGTCAGTGGAATTTACGAGTATTTCAACACGGCACGCAGTCATATTAGGAGATTGGACTACTTCTACGCCAAAGCGGCCGCAGCCCATAACACTACCTTTGAACATTATCTGGTTTTGCTGGCCGTCCATTGCTTGGGAGAGTCGTGCTTACCGTTACGGTCGCTTGCCGAACACCTCGTAAACGACGATCGTTAGATCACTTCTCAGTAGAGTTGGTATTTGCGAATATTCGAAATCAACGCGCGAGTGCATTGCTCCAGCTTTGACCAGATCACCGAAATGGAGTTGGCAGGGCTGACTGAACTCGGTTTCGATGCTGTGTGGTTGATGGGCGTGTGGCGGATTAGTGAGGGCGCCAGGAAGATATCGAAGATCACATCAGAGGATTTCGAGGGTTCGCCCTACGCGGTGCCGAAATACGAAATCAATCCCGAGTTAGGCGGAAGTAGCCAGTTTCGCCAGCTTGTAAAGCGCGCACACGCCGCCGGGCTCTCAGTGGTCGTTGATTTCGTTTCAAACCACATGGCGCTGGATTCGCCCTGGATCACCCTGCGACCGGACCTTTTCATACGCAGCGATTCCGGGGTGCGCAAGCAGTCTACGAGCGAGTTTTTCCTGCATCGATCCGGTGAGGTAGTCGCCTTTGGCCGCGATCCCTACTTTGCCCCGTGGAATGATACGGCGCAACTCGACTACGCAAACGAAGGCTTGAGGACTCGAATGATTGAAGTGCTCAAGGAGATCAGCCGCTACGCCGACGGCGTTCGATGCGACATGGCAATGCTCGTGCTGAGAAACTGCTTTCGAAGCCTGTGGTATCCATCGGCGCCCGACTCATCTTTTGACCAAATGATGCCCGGAGAGTTCTGGAACCAGGCTATCGATACAGTTAAGAGAGCCAACCCGGACTTCAAATTTATCGCAGAGGCTTACTGGGACAAGGAACACCAACTCCGCACACTCGGTTTTGATCTGTGCTACGAGAAGAAACTGTACGACGCGCTCGTCGCTCACGATCTGGAGCGAGTCTTGGAGCGGCTCCGGATGGATCGCGGAGCGCTGAACGGCTCGCTCCATTTCATCGAGAATCACGATGAGCCGAGGGCTGCGTCGGTGTTCGCCAATCCGGATAATCTCGCCGCGCTGGCACTGATGCTGTCTATTCCCGGATCCGTGTTGATTCACGAGGGTCAGATGGAAGGCAAGCAGGAACGGCTGCCGGTTCAGAGGATCGTACCGTTGACTAAAGAGCCCGCGGACCCTGCGCTGAAAGATTCCTACGTTCAGCTTTTGAGGATCACCAACGATGACGTTTTCAAGGGAGGCGATTTTCAACTTTTCAACCCCGGCGTCTATGGAGCGCTGGGTTTGATAAGAAAGGACCAACACCGGGTGGTTGTTTACCTGGGTCAAATCTCAGACGCATGGCACAAATTCAACTCGCCGCAGATGGATGTTTCGCAGGTCGCCCGCGCAGCAGGAGCGCAAAACGAGTTACGCCTGACAAGCCTGCTCACGTCCCGATCCGTCACGGTTCATGAAACCAACGGCGCCTTTCAGATCGCCATGAGCCAGTTGGGTGTCGATCACGATGTTAAGTTTTGCCTGCTGGAAGCTTCCCCGGCCTGACTTTCGCAACTGATTGCTGACCGCCAATTTGCTCGGTCGTTCGATAAACCCTCTTTCAAGAGACAAGTCCCGCATTAATCACACCACAAGTTCAGACCCACAAGCAGCATTTCTTGACAAGGCCAGGAGTGCGGACTATATTCGGCTTCTATGTCAGTAAAGCGCTCCCGCCCCCGCATGAGACCGAGGGTCCGTAGTACAACCATACTTGCAGTTCGCAGAAACAATCGCGTTGCGGTCGCGGGCGACGGCCAGGTGACTTTTGACAAGACAATCATGAAGTCCGGCGCGAGAAAGGTCCGTCGCCTCTACAACGACAAGATAATCGCCGGCTTCGCCGGCTCAACCGCCGACGCCTTCACGCTCTTCACGAGGTTCGAAGCAAAGCTCGAGCAGTATCACGGGCAGTTGCAGCGCTCAGCGGTAGAGCTGGGCAAAGAGTGGCGTACCGACAAATATCTGCGGCATCTGGAAGCCCTGCTCATCGTCGCCGATGACACTACCTCCCTCATCCTTTCTGGCGGGGGCGATGTCATAGAACCTGATGACGGCGTGGTTGCGATCGGGTCGGGAGGGCCGTACGCGACCGCAGCGGCGCGAGCGCTGCTGCGCCATACCGACCTCTCAGCGCGAGACGTTGTCCAGGAGGCCATGAAGATTGCCAGCGAGATTTGCATCTACACAAATTCCGACCTGATAATCGAGGAGCTATAATCCAGCAATTTTCGCGGCTACCGTTATTGAGCCGCGCTTCTTGAAACACCACTATGGTCATCTATCTATCCGGAGAAGTTAAGGACCAGCCAAGACTCGACGAAATGACTCCGCGTCAGATCGTCGAAGAACTTGACAAGTATGTCGTCGGCCAGCATGCCGCGAAGCGCGCGGTCGCCATCGCGTTGCGCAATCGAATTCGGCGCCAAAAGCTGCCTGCGGAACTTGCTGAGGATGTCATTCCAAAAAACATCATAATGATCGGCTCCACAGGTATCGGTAAGACTGAGATCGCGAGGCGACTCGCGCGGCTCTCTAACTCGCCTTTTTTGAAGGTCGAGGCCTCTAAGTTCACTGAGGTCGGATACGTCGGCCGCGATGTCGAGTCTATGATCCGTGATCTGGTCGAGATAGGTGTCGACCTGGTCAGGGCCGAAAAGATCGCAGAGGTTGCTGAAAAGGCTGAACAAAACGCCGAAGAGCGCATGCTCGATCTGCTGCTGCCGCGAACCAAGCAGGTAGAAGAACCCGAGAACGACTCCTCATACGAGCAGTTTGAACGCACTCGCGAGAAGTTGAGACAACAGTTGCGCGAAGGACGATTGAATGGCCGTATTGTCGAGCTCGAAGTTCAGGAGCGAACCAATCCCGGACACTTTGAAATCTACACACCGCAGGGCATCGAAGAGATGGATATCAACCTCCGCGACATGTTTCCGAACATGTTCGGGGCACGCCCGAAATCAAGAAAGATGCGCGTCGATGAGGCGATGGAGTACCTTACCCAGGAAGAAGAGCAGAAACTGATCGACATGGATCAGGTCGCTCGTCTGTCGATCGAACGCGTCGAATCAACCGGTATCATATTTCTCGATGAGATCGACAAGATTGCCGGCCGCGAAGGCGGTCAGGGCCCCGACGTATCGCGAGAAGGAGTCCAGCGCGATATTCTTCCGATTGTTGAAGGCACTACGGTCAACACGCGGTACGGCATGGTCAAGACAGATCACATACTGTTCATCGCGGCGGGCGCGTTTCACGTTTCAAAGCCGTCCGATTTGATCCCCGAGCTCCAGGGACGATTCCCGATCCGCGTCGAATTGAAGCCCCTTACGATCGAAGATTTTAAGCGCATTCTTACCGAGCCAAAGAACTCACTGGTGCATCAATACACCGCCCTGCTCGGGACCGAGGGCATCGATATTCGGTTCTCCGACGACGCGATTGACTCGATCGCGCGTTTCGCCTTCTCAGTTAACGAGCAGACTGAAGACATCGGAGCTCGCAGGCTGCACACGATCATGGAGACCTTGCTGGATGAGTACTCATTCGAAGGGCCGGACCTTGCCGAAAAGAATGTCCACATAGATTCCGCCTATGTGCACAAGCAGCTTGCCGAAATAGTGAAGAACGAGGACCTCAGTCGGTATATCTTGTGATTCGCTCTCCATACTTCGGCAAAACGCTCCTGGGGCCAGACTCTCTTGAGGCACGCTTCATCCGCCCGCGAAGAGGTCACCGCTCAATCCGAATCACGTTACTGATCTCGATCCTGAGCATCGCGCTGATCGGCTGTGCCTGCGGAAAGATTGGTGCACCGATTGCGCCGTCGCGTTTGTCGGAACGCACTGCTGACTTGTCGGCAATCCAGCGCGGCGAAAGCATTCTGCTTTCATGGCCGCTGCCGCCGCTTGTTCAGGACGAGTCAAACCGCTCCTATATCTCACGCGTCGATATCTATCGGCTGACGGAACAGCGCGATCAGGAACCGGTGCTCGACCCGGACGACTACGAAGGCTACGCCCAGGTGATCGGTGTTATTGATCGAGCTGCGATTGACGAACAGGCAAAAGCAACTGGTCTTTTGCACTTCGCCGATGCCGTGAATCTCACCACCTTGAAGCAGCGACCCAACACCCGGCTGCGCTACGCAGTCCGATATGTCAACAAGCGCGGTCAAGCGGCTGGCTTCTCAAATACGGTCGCCGTCGAACCCGCTCAATCCATCGCACTGCCTCCCGCCGGCTTGAGCGCGAAGACCGAAGTTCAAGACACGCTCACCCTCTCCTGGAGTCCGCCTACGGCGAACGTGGACGGGGCTACGCCAGCCTCCGTGGTCGGATACAATGTCTACCGACGGGCGGCCAGGCGCGAGTTCGGCGGCGACTTGCTCAATCCAGAGCCGGTCACGATCACCAGTTTCACAGATACCAGATTCCAGTACCTCGTCGACTACGTTTACTTTGTGCGAGCCCTCTCTCCGGGAACGAGTGGATTGATCGAGAGCGCCGACAGTGAGCCGCTGGAGTTCAACCCCACCGACACCTTCGCCCCTTCCGCCCCTGAGCCGATTTCGATCGCGTCCGCAAACGTAACGATCAGCCTCTTCTGGCCAAGCAGCCCGGAGGGAGACGTGATCGGATTCAATGTCTACCGAGCGAACGCAGAGGACTCTCCGGAAGCGGACTGGGTCAGGCTGAACGACCAGCCGTTGACCACCGTGACATTCAGGGATGATCTGGTTGTCGTGAACCAAACCTACTTCTACAAGGTAACCGCCGTCGATCGCTTCAATAACGAAAGCCCTCGTTCGCGCGTTGTCAGCGAAACAGCGCACCCGTAATCCGATTTGCGGGGAAACTAATGCTCGATTGAGACCACGGTTGAAGTGAGATGTTAGCGGAGGAATCCCGCGGAACAACGCAACTCTTCAAATCTGCCCGAATCGCCAGAGTATTACTGATTCCAATTGCCGAGCAGCTTTCGCGCCTGAACTATCTGACCGAGATGATAGGCGTTGTGATCAGCGACCAGAAGAACCTGTCGTAAGTAGGTTCGGGTCTCCCCGTGAGGGATCTTCGCGGTCAGGTCAACTTCTTCGTCCTGAGCCAACTTGATCACTTCTTCGAGGCCGGTGAAGAACCCATCCACAGAAGCCTTCCACATTTCGTCGGTCACGACTTCCGTGCCGACCGGCCAAAATCCCTCCGGCCACTTCGGCGACTTCCACGAAGGATCGATCGTGTATTGCAGGATGTCCTTCTGAGCAATTCGCATATGCTCGAGCTCTTCCCAAACCGAATGCACATCCGCAGCCGGGCGAACGTTGCGAAACTGAGAATTGACATCTGCGAGCGCAGCTTCCGCTTTGATGTGCGCCTCTCCGCCTCGCAGCAACTCAGCCAGTTGGGAACGCAAAACGCTTTCATCCATAACAGGCCTCCTGCTCAACCTAGTCGACGAGCTGACCTGGAGTCAGCAGCCACGCCAGCTTCCCGCTCTCGTCCTGTACGTCTTCCCAGCGATCGACTGGAAACTCGATGCACGCGAGAGCGGCAGTCGGCATCCGTTCGCGTGATCCGCTCAACCGGCCAACCAGATCCTCAAAACCCGGATTATGTCCGACCAGCAGCACACACGACGAGTTGTCCGGCAATCGACGGATCAACTTCATCAGTTCGGGTGACGAGGCACCGTACACAGCTTCGTCAAATCGAATCTCCAGATTCAGCGTTGCCGCCCTGACAACTGCTTCAATCGTCGCCCTGGCACGAGCGGCCGGCGAGCTGACTATCAAATCCGGCAAGGGACCGCGCTTGCCAAGTGCCTTGCCGATTCGCGGAGCGTCGCGCTCTCCCCGAGTCGCAAGCGGGCGGTCGAAATCTTTCAGTGAAGGATCATCCCAGTCCGATTTCGCGTGTCGCAGCAGCATCAAGGTCTTCATAGTCGTGAGCCCGCCCATTCCCGATAAGCCATGCTCGATGCATGCGGCCCTTTTGTTGAAGTCCCCGTGGGAGCACCAGAATCGCGTCGCTGACGGGCCGCTCTCCTGTCTGATCCGACGGTATGTTGACGAGCGTGCCGGTCACCACCATCGTCGTCGAACCACCTCCATCGAGGTTGATCGCTTCAAAAGCGCCGAACTCCAGCAATAGATCCGCAATTTCAGGCAAAGACATTCCGACGCTGACTCCGGGTTGGCGGCCGTCAACCGTCAAGACGAGAACGCGGCCATCCTTAAGCCGCGCGATCGCTGTGCGCGGGTGGCGGTCGCTAACAAATTTGGCCGCGACCTTTTCGGCCTCGAATGCTATCGCGACCCGGCCATCCCTGACCAACTGCGGTCCGCCCCCAACTATGAACCTCGCACGCTTCCACAAATCAATCGTCTTGCTCTCGACCGGCGTCAGCCTCGAGGACAGTCGAACCGGAGACCGTGCGCGCAGATTCGCAAGCACCCATTTCCTCGCAATGCCACATGCGGATATCACAAAGCCATCGGGTGGAATAGCGCTGCTTCCCCCACCATCGCGTATTTCAGCAACCTTGTTTCGCCGCACGATCACCTCAACCCCGTCCGGTGTCGTGAGCGTGGTTCGGTGAAACTCCCGAGTGTAGATGATCAACTCGTCGGCGCCCCTCGGCCGATTCAAACCAGTGATAGCAAAACGACGCCCTCGAACTGACTCCACGCTGCCGGCGAACGTCAGATGACCAAAGATAATCTCTGTTCTCGTCAACCCATCAACCAATCCAAGCGCCGCCCGACCCTCGATGGGCTCGCTGATCAGTTTGCCATCGAGCAACAGTACGCCGGCTGACTCGCCGCGATACGTGCCCGTTGTTCGAAAAAACCCGGCGTTCACGCCTGCGATTGCGCCATATCGACCTGCAATCGAACTGGTGGTTTCAAGCCCGACTCCCTCATCGAGCGCGTGAGCAATTCGAAGGTCCACTTGATTCAGATCGACTCGGAGAAGGTTGATCAGCCACGGACCGGTCGCTTCGCTCTCAGATTTGTGACCGCGAGTAATTCTCAGGTGCTCGACTCCGGGGCCGATAGCTCGAAACTCCTGTACGCTGGACTGCGGGCTGCTCTGCCCGACAGAATACAAGCGCGGCGCTGCACTCACACACATCAAAGACAGAAGAGTGACGCACAGGAAGAGTTTCCGGGTCCTCGCTATCCCTGATGAGTGTGTATGCACCTCTTTATCAACAGCGATTGAAGTCATTCTTACCGCCCCGGGGTTGATCGTCGCGGTCAATCTACGCGGCGCGCCCTCGCGCAGTCAACTCGCCTCTCATCGAGCCGCGTGCTACGATCAACATTCGTCGCGCAAGGTTATGAACAACTTAACCGGCAACATATTCTTCGAAGGCCCGGCTGGCCGCATCGAAGCGATCATCAAAGAACCCTCGGGACCGGTAACGCACGCGGCTATCGTCTGCCATCCACACCCTCTGTTTGGAGGGACGATGCACAACAAGGTTGTCTTTCGAATCGCGCGCGCGTTTCACAACGCAGGGTTCGCGGTGCTTCGCTTCAACTTCCGAGGCGCCGGTGCCAGCGAAGGCGAACACGACCACGGACTCGGCGAGCAGGATGACCTCCGCGCCGCCATCGCGTTCGTCGAAGACAGGTACCCCGGCTCCGAGGTCTGGCTGGCAGGCTTCTCGTTTGGCTCTTCGGTGTTGCTCCGGGCGGCCGCGTGCGACAATCGCATTCGCGCGTTTGTCGCAGCTGGCGTTCCAGTTTCAAAGTTTGATTTCACCGGGATTGCTCAATGCAATAAGCCAAAGTTGTTTGTTCAGGGATCGCTTGACGAGTTCGGGCCCGTTCAGGAGTTGGAAACATTCTTCGCGGCGCTGGACAATCCCAAAGAACTGAAGATCATCCAGGGTGCGGATCATTTCTTTGAAGGCGGTCTCAACGAAATGGCAGACGCCGTTTCTAGTTTTATTGCCTCGGTCAAATCAGGCGCGGTGCAGTCCGCGCCCACTGGGAGTTGAAAGCTTGCGACTTGCAATCCCCGTTACGCGTCTGTTTCAAACGCCTTTTTTGCGTAACTTGTGGATTGAAAACTCATCAACTAGATTGTTCAGGTGCTAACTGGAAATGCATTCAGAACGATTTAGGCCGAACAAAGTCGAAAAATGATAAAGCAACTAAAGGTCACTGCGATTGTTTCAGTAGCAGCGCTCGCCGTTTTTCTCCACCTGGACCGCACCGCCGGAGCTCAAGATCAGCCGGCGCGCCTATTCGAGATCGCCGGCATGAACATGCCGCTCGCGGAGCGCGTTGGCATCGACGACGGAGCAGCCTTCGTCGTCCACTTTGCGGGCGACACGCGAGGGTCTCTCGATGTCTGTGGTTGAAAGCCCCCCCGTTTCGGGGGACTGACACGGCGTGTCAGCTACTTAAAACTCTTCCGCGAACGACTCGGCCAGATACCCTCGCTGCTGGTAGATACCGGCTATTTCCTGGCTGACGAACGAAGCGCGCACGGCAGGCTGCGGCCCGACATAGTCAAGAAGAACGACTGGGTACTAAAGGCTTATGACCAGTTTCCTGTCGATGTGGTCAATGTATCATCGCACGACTTCCGCTATTTCGCCGATGCCTTTGCGAAGACAGCACTCGCTCGCCGCGCGGAATCGGAACCGCTATTCGGCCGGCTGATTTCGGCCAACATCGTAGATGAGCGACGCGACTCGCAGGCCCTGCCGGCTTTCTTGATCCGCGAAGTGCCCTCGCGTCAAAAGGGCGCGAAGCCAGTGCGGATAGCCTTCATAGGGTTGACAGAATCTACCCCAGCGCTTCCGAGCGGGTATAAGTTCACCGACGCTGCGGAGGCGGCCAGGCGCACCGTGCCCGAAGCCAGAAAGCTGGCTGACCTGGTCGTGGTGCTCGCGAAAGTCAGCTCACAGACAGAAGTCGCACGAATCGCTCGCGAGGCGCCGGGCATCGACATAATGATCGATGGAAATGCAAAGTCGCTCGAAGACTCGTTCACGCCGCCGATCTATGTCGGGCCGACGCTGGTGGTCTTTACTCCCTACGAAACCAGAATGATTGGTGAGCTTAGATTTTACCGTAGCGCTCAGGGCAAGTTTTCTACCAAACAACGCTTTATCGCATTGGACGAGATGCTTGTGCCGGAAGATCCCGCGGCGAAGCAATTGGTTGATGCGGCGACGCGCGCAGAGAATGAAACGCGAAGCGAATCCAAGCAATTTCTGGAGAGCTG
The DNA here is from genome assembly GCA_963737945.1 of Blastocatellia bacterium. Lineage (GTDB taxonomy): Bacteria > Acidobacteriota > Blastocatellia > UBA7656 > UBA7656 > Onstottus_A. The sequence goes on from CAVTUR010000010.1 coordinate 421,719, forward strand.
GCTTGCCAGCAGCAGGATGCGCGCAGCAACTCGACCACAACCCGGCACCGATTCATCGAGAACCGGGGCCTCACCCTCCTTCGTATCCAGCTCGGTCTGCAGCCAGTGTCACGTCGACCATTACCTCAAGTGGGCAAACACCGCCCATGGACACGCAACTGACCCGCTGCTGTCCCGAGAGATCGAAGTCGGAGCGAGCTGCCTGGAGTGCCACGCGACGGGCTCCAAGCCTGCGACCGCCACCGACAAGATTGAGCTCGCGCAGCTTCAAAACGTGCAGTGTGAGCAATGCCACGGGCCCGGCAGCATCCACGTTGCGAAACCTGGAAAAGGTTACGGTGTTGTAGCCGATATGAAGGCCGCGTGTGCAAGCTGTCACACTTCTGAGACGAGTCCCGACTTTGACCTTCAGGCAGCGTGGGCGAAGATCAAGCATTAGCTAGTGGAGTACCCGAGATTTCCGCCACGTGCATCTCCCGGAGTTTGAACTTCTGCACTTTCCCTGAAGCTGTCATCGGGAATGAATCAACAAAGCGAATAAGACGCGGGATCTTGAATCGCGCAATGCGTCCCTCGCAGAACTGACGAATCTCGTCCGCTGTCGCCATCTCACCGGGCTTTAACCGAATAGCCGCGGCGATCTCTTCGCCTAGCCTTTCATCCGGGACTCCGTAGACATAAATGTCGACAATCTTCGGATTGCCACGCAGAAGGTCTTCGATCTCTTTTGGGGCAATGTTCTCGCCACCGCGAATAATGAGCTCCTTGATCCGGCCGGTTATTCTCACATAGCCCTGAGCGTCCATAGTGGCCTGGTCGCCCGTGCGCAACCACCCGTCGGTGACGATCGCTTCAGCGGTCGCCCTTGGGTTGTTGTAGTAGCCTTTCATCACGTTGTAGCCACGACAGCACAGCTCGCCTGCGGCGCCCGTCGGGCATTCTTCGCCTGTCGCAGGATCGACGATTCGGACTTCGACCTCAGGAAGAGCGCGGCCTACAGTCTGCGTGCGAAGCTCCACGCTGTCGTTGCGCGGCGTCAACGTGATTCCAGGCGAGGCCTCGGTGAGCCCATATGCGATTGCCAATTCGGTCAGGTGCATACGATCCATGACCTCGCGCATGAGCGGCTCAGGGCACAGCGCCCCAGCCATGATACCGGTCCTCAAACTCGACATGTCGAGGTTGTGAAAATCCAGTTGCTCCAACTCCGCGATGAACATTGTGGGCACTCCGTATAGGGTAGTGCATTTCTCGCTTTCGATGTATTGAAGCGCGCGCAGCGGGTCGAAGGTCTCAAGCGGAACGAGCGCAGCAGCATGGGTGTAGGCGCCAAGTACCCCGATCACGCAGCCGAAGCAGTGAAAGAACGGCACGGGTACGCATAGCTTATCGCTCGGGGTCAACGCGAGCCCTTCAGCCAGCCAGTACCCGTTGTTGACTATGTTGCGATTGGTGAGCATCACGCCTTTCGGGAATCCAGTAGTCCCTGACGTGTATTGCATGTTGATCACAGTATCGAGGCTTTGTGTAGCAATACTAGAGTCCAGTTGCGCGTCACTGACTTTATCAGAGCGGTCGAGTAGCGAATCATAGCGAATCATTCCGCTGGGATGTTCTTCGCCGATGTAGATCACGTTGCGCAAAAAAGGCAGCTTCGCCGAGTCCAGCGCTCCCTCTTCGGAGATGCGTAGCTCAGGGACTATCTCGTAGATAGTTTCGACATAGTCAACATCCCGAAGACCCGCGACCGTAATAAGCGTGCTGCTCTCGGACTGCTTGAGCAGGAATTCAAGCTCCGCGGTGCGCAGGCTGGTATTGACCGTGACCAGCACTGCTCCGATCTTCGCCAACGCAAACTGCAGCACGACCCATTCAGGAACATTAGGGGCCCAGAGCGCCACGCGGTCGCCGGCTTCTATGCCGAGGCTGAGCAGCCCCCTGGCAATCTTGCACACGAGCCATTCAAGTTGGCTGAAGTTGTAGCGTAAGGAGCGGTCTGGATAGATCAATGCTTCGTTCTGCGGATAGTCTTGCGCCAGCAACGCGAGAAGTTCGCCAACAGCAACGTCTCTATATGCGCCGGGTTTATCGAACGCTTCGCCAGTAGACATTTCGTTTTCTCCAAACAAAAACCGCAAATCAACCCGAAGCGCCGCTCAAATGTTACTCCTCAGTAACATCGTCGTCTTCCGGCAGCGAACCAAAATATCTCAGCCAGGCGTTTACATCACCTGGCTCGAATTCTTCGCCGTCCTCCGCGCCGGGCGTTGATTCCAGCACTCGCTCGATCTGAGATCTGAATTCGCCCGACCGAATGACCGCAGCGCCTCGCGATCGCACTAGAAACGAGAGATGTCGATCTGAGGTGACGACGGTAAGACCGCGGGGTTCTGTTGACGTCTCGACGATGCGTTCGATTCGCGTGTCAGCATCTGAGCCACGCTCCGCGTACAAGACTTTCACCCCGTGAAATGCAGAACCCTCAGGAACTGCGGCGTCGGGCGCGCCGTCAAAGACTACCGTAACTCGAGCTTTCTTCACTCTGGCGAACGCTGCCAACTTCTCGAGCAGCGCCCTTCGGGATTTTGCCTTGTCGCGATGCCACCCGGGAATCTGACCCATTACGTTGTTGCCGTCAACGATGTAGGCCATAACGCGATTCCAGCCTGATTGATTACAATGCCGCCCCGGGAACGGAAAGGCGCCGAGCTGCCTGACGCGCAGGCGGGAACTCGGCGCTCTCGATCACAATCTTCAGGTCTCTTAGGGATGGCGGCGAGGCGACGGTGCCTCACGGTCACGGCTGGCCCCTCGATCCATCGACGGCGGGGGACTGGGAGGTTGATGACCCCCGCCTCCGCCGGAACCACCACCACCGCCGATTGACCCGCCACCTCCGGAACCGCCTGAACTTCCCCCGGTGCCCGAACCGCCGCCGTTACTGGGACGGCCGTTCCCGCTGCCACCGCCTCCATTCCATCTACCGTTGCTGTACTGCGGACGAGAGTAGTAATACCCGTACGGATTGAACACCGAGTAATCCCAGCCGTATGGCGAAACGAAACCGCCGGCGAACGGCAGGAAGGTATAGCAACGGCAAAATGGATCGTAGATCCAGGTATTGCGGATGAAGGACATCCCGAGCGTGCGGCTCATCCCTACATTGGAAAGTCTGCTATTCGCCGCGACGAGCGTCTTCGAGCGGTCTTTACTCCACCCATCAAGGAGATCGACATCGTGTTTATCAAGCTTGGCAATGGCCGCGGTGCTCCCTTCAACGACGGCGCGCTTCCCCTGTTTGATGGTCGTGCCACCGACCATGACGCGGCCCTTGTGAACCGCTACTTCAGCTCTTCCGTCGGGACCCACATTGAACCGATAAAGTCCGTCACGAGCAATCTCAAACCTCGCGTTCGGGGTCTCGACAAAGACCGAGCCTTCGACGGCTGATGCCTCGAGGACCGCCGAACCTCGCAAGAGCTTGAGTCGGTCGCTTTTGAATTTGTCAAACAAAAAGACAAACTCACTCTGCTCGCCTAGCCGAAGGTAACAGCCTGGGTTGAGCAGAATCTCAGCGCGCCCGCTTGTACCGGTACTCACTGTATCGCCACTTTGCAACTCGTCTCCGGAAATCAGCATCTCCGAATTCGCAAAAGGCAGAGGGTGTACGACTCGCGCATCGCCTTCAACCAAATTGACAACGCCCGCCTTCGCAGAGATTACATATTTGTCCATCTCGGCGCGTGGAATTGGCTTTCGATCCTGTGCCGAACCCGACATCGCAGCGAGAAAAATAACCGTTGCCCAACCAACAACCCTGGTGATTCTCATAAGTACCTCCCAAACTGCGAGGCTATCAGACGTGAGCGGATTCCGCCTCGATGGTTGACCGGCGTGTCATCCCGGGCGCGCCGACTATTTGACCGGAAAACTCAGTACCCCAACCTGCCCGGATTATACTCCCAAGAGGGGGGAAGGCAAACGAAAACCTGTCGTGGACCACTTCTGTTCGGACAATGGCTGCTGATGGAGGTCCCCTCTGGGCGCCCCGTGATGATGTTGTAATCGAGTGACCAATCGGGTAGACTGCCGGTGTTTGACCCCCGTTTGTGCGTTCTTTGGTGGACGCAAGGCGGGGGTTTCGTCCTTTGACAGGGACGGCGAGCTAGATTTGCCTGGCACGGCATCGCCGCTTTGCCTTTAGCCACTCAGCCGAGCTCTCAAGTCGACCGGACATATTGCGGTCAGTCGCACTGTAACCGAGCAGGATTGGGTTTGGTTCGAGCAATAGGGTTTTGCTATGACCACGAAGTACTCAGAAGAGCGGTCAGATGAGGTGAGCCGCTTTAGCGTCAGCACGAACGCAGAGATCACCATCCAAATCGCAGGGCGCGAAGGCCATCAATTCATAGTAATAAAAGAGCAGCATCCTGCTGGGACAATTTCGACAATGGAGCACACGATCGAAATTCCCGCGGCGCTACTACCCGAACTCAAGCGCGCGGTAGCCGTGCTTGAGGAAAACTTCGGCGAGGACGAGCCCGAAACGCGCAGCAAACACGCTGTTGCCTTTGCTCACGAGTCCGAAGAAGAGTTCGCGCGGGTGCTGGACTTCTACAACATCCCTTTTCAGTACGAGCCCAAAACATTCGCGATCGAGTGGGACGACGATGGCAACGTGGCCGGCAGCTTCACGCCGGACTTTTACTTGCCGGATCACGATCTCTACATCGAGCTCACGACCGCCAAACAGTCTCTTGTAACAAAAAAGAACCGCAAGGTACGTCGTCTGCGCGAGCTGTATCCCGAGGTTAGCATCAAGGTGCTTTATGCGTCTGACTACCGCAAGCTGGTCGAGAAGTTCGCCGGCAGTGGGAGCTTTCAGGACGACGTGGTGGCTTGAATGAAGACCAGCCTTGCATCGACGGTTTCAGGAATCGAGGTATCCGCCAGTGGTCGCAGGAGAATCGACAGGTATCCAAAAATAACGATCCCGAGTGATCTCCGTTTCCATTCTCAGGCCCTCAGCGCCAATGTTGGGAACCCTTGCGAATCCCCGTCGCCAACGCCCCGAAGGACCCTGGCGTGCGAAACTCTTGCGAGCCTCTGCCATCACACTGAAGTTCTGCACTTCGTTTCCACCCCTTGCGAGATTTCAACTCAGTGCAAACTAGAGAATTTCAACTTCAACCTCTCGGGATCGGATCCGGTTGTTGCCAACCGAACGGGTGTGATACTACCATATGGATTTCTGTTGTCAACAAAAAAATGCATCCATGTCCGAAATTTTTTATGAAAATGTTTTCGACGAGTGACACCGCGCCTCAAAAAGTGTTGATACCTCAGAACAGGCTCCAGGAGCGAGTTTCAGAGCTTGGTCAGGAAATCTCTCAAGCATTTGACGGGAAAGACCTTGCAATCGTTGCCATATTGAAAGGCTCGTTTGTGTTCGCGGCCGATCTGCTCCGCGCGTTGAAGATTCAGTGCTCGATCGACTTCATGGGGATCTCCAGTTACGGGGGTCAACAGGGCTCCGGCGTTGTCCGCATAACCAAAGATCTCGACGAGAGCATCGCCGGGCGCAACGTTCTTCTCGTCGAAGATATTATCGATACCGGGTTGACCGCAAACTACCTTTTGCACAATCTCAAGCAACGCAACCCCGCAAGCATCGATGTCTGCGTGCTGCTGGATAAGTCAGCTCGACGACTCATTGACCTCCCAATCCCCTATCGCGGATTCCAAATCCCAGACGTATTTGTGGTGGGGTACGGCATGGACTACCAGCAGCGTTATCGCCAGCTTCCTCATATTGCGGTCCTGCGATTGAATGGCGGGAAAGGCGCGATTGAAAAGGCTACCGCGTCTGATCAAGCAGATAACAAGAGTGAGTCTTGAAGGCCAGCCACACGTCCTTACCCTCCAAAAGACCCAACTCCCTCACCGCATGGCGGGTGACGCTCGCATTCCAGGTGACCCCTGCCTGAACACCGACCACTGTTCGGTTCAGCTTGTCTTCAATTGCCGAGATACGCCCGTGAAGTCTGTTACGCAACGATGTTGAACGTGGCTCCTCCGTCGCGAGCAAGATGTCTCCGGAAGGGACGGCGACGGTCACCTGCTCACCCGGCGCCTGGTTGCCAAACGGAACGTCGATCTGGCACGAACCGCTCCGGTCTGAGATTTCCACGGTCATCGTGCCGCCCTCTTCACTCTTGCTAACGACACTTCCGGCAAAGATATTCTCAACCCCGGTCAACCGGGCCACGCTGTTCGTTATCGGCGTCCCGAAGATCTTAATCGGTTCACCGCGTGCCACGACGCGGCCTCGTTCGAAGACAATCACGCGCTCGCCGAGGGAGACCGCTTCATCGCGACTGTGTGTGACGTAGAGGATCGGCAACCGAAGCTCGCGATTTATGCTCTTGAGGTCCGAAATTATCCCGAGTTTGGTTGCTTCGTCTATCGCCGAGAGCGGCTCGTCGAGCAGCAGGAGCCTGGGCCCGCACGAAAGCGCCCGGGCAAGCGCAACTCGTTGAGCTTCTCCGCCGGACATTTCTCGCGGTTTGCGCCGGGCAGTATGAAGGATGTGCAGCGCTTCCATCATACCTTCGGCTCGCCGTCGCCGGTCGCCCTGTGGCAGATGGGACATCCCGAATTCCACATTGGCAAGCGCACTCAGGTGCGGAAAGAGGGCGAGGTCCTGAAAAACATAGCCGACGCCGCGCCTGCGAATCGGAAGATTTATCCCACGCTCGGATTCGAAAAGCACTTCGTCATTTATGCTGATGCGACCGCTGTCGGGCCTTGCAATACCCGATATCGACTTAAGCGTTGTGGTCTTTCCTGAGCCGGATGCGCCAAATAGGATTGCGAACCCCGGCGGCACCTCAAATTCCACATCGAGGTGGAATCCCTCGGGGGTAGGTGTCTGCTGCGCCTCCAACGAACCAGTGGAAGGTTGTCTCTTTCTTGAGGTGGCGTTGTCTAGCGACCCAAGCGTCTTCTTGATCTTTACGGATAGCATCGGGGAAAACCAAGAGATGTCACTTGCCGGCTGTCAGCTTGTTGGTCGCGTAGACGAGCAACAGTGTGACTGCCGACAGGATAAGCACCAAAACAAGCGCGTAGTTGTCACGCCCTGCCTGGGCGGCGTCATATATCGCGATTGCCGCGGTCTGGGTGCGACCCGGGATGTTGCCGGCCACCATCAGGGTCGCGCCAAAATCGCCGAGCGCGCGCGCAAATGCGAGCATTGCGGCGGCGATTATTCCCCGAGAGGCCAGAGGCATCGTCACACGCCAGAACACCCGCCACTCGGATTGACCAAGCGTGCGAGCCGCGTCTTCCAGATTGGTATCGACCGACGCAATGGCGGTACGAGAAGTCTTCACCACGAGAGGTAGTGCGCCGATGCCTGCGGCCAGGACGGCGCCTCTCCAGGTGAACACCAGGGGCTGACCAGTGATCGTTTCAATCGCGTGCCCGACCGGACTTCGGCGGCCCAACAGGACAAGCAAATAGTATCCGAGCACCGTCGGTGGGAGGACCAGCGGCAGCGTAACCGCCGCGTCAAGAAACTCCCTTCCAAAAAACCGCCTTCGCGCCAGCAGCCACCCTAAGGCGACCCCGATCATCACGACACACGCCGTCGCAATCAGCGCTACTCGCAGCGATAGTGTTAGTGGAAACCAGTCAATCTCCCCCATCGGCTGATGAAGATAACACAATTGCCGGGAAGCTTCAGCAGACAGTGACCGGCTCAACGCCGTTGAATCAGTATGCGAAAGCTATCGCTGACCCCTCCGGGAACAAAGAGGTTTTTCACAGCGAGCCTGTCCTTCAAGTCATCCAGCGAGTCGCTCGGATTGTGCAGACTCGCAATTCTCTCAATTAGCCCCATACGAGTCAGAAAGGCCGTCTGCCTTTCGAAACTAATCAACTCGAAGCCAAAGTTGCGACCGTATTCGATTAGCGCCGTGAAGTTCACGCTGGCGGTTATGTCCTGTTCGCCCACACGGTCAAGCGGCGAATCAACCAGCCTGTGCTGGTAGAAAGATCGAAGGGTGCCCGATCTTCGATCCGGTCTGTACAGTTGTTGTGCTGAGTCTCCGTAGTCGATTGTAATCAGAAGCCCCTTCTCAATCGCGCGCGCAGTTCGAGCAAGCCAGTCGATGGCGTCCAAATTGATCTCGACCTGCTGGCCCTCTCGAAGAGCCACTGCCATTCGCCGAATATACTCAGTCAATCGTTCATTGGACGGCTCGCCCCAGAAAAGTGAGAGGCGCGTACTCTCCCCGCGCGACGCAGTCGCCACATACAGCTCATTGATCGCGCCCTTTGAATAGCGCGCACGATGGACCGGCAGCGCGTCGATGAACTCATTCGAGAAGACTATTCCGCAAACCGGCACGCGCTCGAGCTCTTCCACGTCCAACCACCGCACACGATCATCGAATAAGGGCAGCTTTTCTCGTTGACGCTTTCGCATTGCCGGGCTCGCCTCGACGAGCAAGTAGGTCAAATCGCCGAAAGTTTTCGGATGCTCATCACGCAACACCGAGAGGACATCGTATGCAAGCTGTCCGGTACCGGCTCCCATCTCCACTATCGTCAACGGCTCGGTCGAACCGGTCCACCACTCAGCAAAGGCGTGGGCGAGCACTGCTCCAAAGGCGGGATGTACGTTGCTCGACGTGTAGTAATCACCCTGAGGACCGATCTTCAATCGTTCGGTGTTGTAGTAGCCGAGCACAGGATCATACAGCGCAGAGTGCATGAAATCGCGAAAAGTAATTGGGCCGTCACGCGTGATTCGCTCAACGATCTTTTGCTCGAGCTCCGATATCCCTGAGGCCATTGCTGAGCTCTCTAAAAAGCAAAGGCGCAGGCAAGCTATCCTGCGCCTCTCTTACTCAATTGTCGGTTGATCTAGGCTGCCGCACCCTCGCCGGTTTCCTCCGCCGCTGCGACGCCTTCCACATCTTCCTGAGATACGTTGCCGCGACCGAACATGAATCGTGTCGGGTGCTCCTGCATTATTTTGTCCTGAAGGCGCATTATCCCGTATAGCAGCGCTTCCGGCCGCGGCGGGCATCCCGGGATATAGACATCGACCGGAACGATGCGATCAACGCCTTGCAGCGTCGAATAGGTTGGGAACGGGCCGCCCGTTGAAGCGCACGCGCCCATCGCTATGCACCATTTCGGTTCGGGCATCTGGTCCCACACTCGCTTTATGATCGGCCCCATCTTCAGCGTCGGCGTTCCGGCGACTATCATCAAGTCTGACTGACGAGGGCTAGGGCGAAAGACGCCCGCGCCGAAGCGGTCGAGGTCAAACCTTGACGCGCCGGTCGCCATCATCTCGATAGCGCAGCAGGCCAGACCAAAGGTCATCGGCCAGAGCGCAGACTTGCGCGACCAGTTAAAGACGAAATCAACAGTGGTTGAGATAATACCGCTCGACGACTCTATGATTTCTTCTCTCTCTTTTGCCATCGTGTCCTTCGTGATCTTGAAAAACGAAAAAAGGATTTTGCCCGAGCATTCGGAAATGGCATCCGCAATCGGCGATTTCTTTCACGCCCACTCAAGTGCGCCTTTGCGCCACGCGTAATAATAACCCACAACCAGAATGCCGATAAACAGGAGCATCTCGGCTAGTCCAAACACCGCAAGCCGATCATAGATCACGGCCCAGGGAAAGAGGAATATTGTTTCAACATCGAAGACCAGGAACAGGATCGCGACGATATAGAAGCGAACCGAGAAACGATCGCGAGCATCGCCGATCGGATCGACGCCGCACTCGTAGGGCAACAGCTTTTCGCGTTCGAAGACCCTCCGCTGGACTAGCCTGGATAGTCCCAGGAGCGCAACTGGCAGCAGCACCGCGATCAGGAAAAAGAGGACGATCGGTATGTAACCATAGATGGGAGGGGTCGCGCCGGTAGTCGGAGCCGGGGCCCCACCCGGTCGGGCCGGAACCTGGAGCAAGACCGCTAGTAACTCTGTCATCGCTCACCTGCGAAGAAATGGATTTGATTACCTAGAAGCACGGCCATCTTAGGTTTCGGCTTCACGCATTGTCAAGTATCGCGCCGCCGGTGTGTCGCGCCGCTGGTGTTCGCCTTGCTCATAAGACCGGTTGAGTGAATCGCCCCGGTGCGGTTATCCGAATTTCACGCGCCTTAGTGTGGCAACTTAAGCCTTTCAACAATACTCTGGAAGTCAGGGTCCTTGCGAATCGTGTCCAATTCGGTGTTTGACTCGAGCTGTGCAACATTAGCAAACCCCTTTTCCACCGCGGCCCTCAATGACGTCAGAGCCTTTTTCTTTTCGCCTTTCATCGAATACATACAAGCCAGGCGATAGGACGCTCGCGGGTCGGTCGGATTTATCTCAACCGCGATCTCCAGATATCTGACCGCCAGTGGGTAGTTGTTGGCGTGTTTGATTGTGCCGCGTTCATAGAACACCTCGAACAAGTGTGTGAGCGCACGTCGCACCACTCGGCGTCGATCACTCGGCTCGCGTGCTTCGAAGTCCTTCCTGAGCACAGCGATTCTCTCCTTCAAACGCCCTATTGCGATGACCTGAGTGTCCGGATCATCGAGCATATCGGTGTAGCTCCAGATTTCGTCCTCAAGTTCCTTTTGCTTTATGCCCTGATCCGATTCCTGCTTGATTGCGCGTTTGACCTTTTCTGTTTCTTTGAGGCCGGCCACCATCTTCTCGACCGCGGAGACGTCCCTCAATCCCTTGAAATCAGCCGCCAACGATTCGAGTCTCAAGAAAGCGTCATAGGGCCTGCCACTGCGCTCGAGCGTCTCGGCCTCTTCCAGCCATTTCGTGAACAGGCTCTCGATTAGCGCCTCGTCCTTGGACCGCTTATTCCTTTTGATTGCCTGGATTTCCATCCAACCGAGCGCTGTGTCGCAAAGGTCAGCCGGCGCCCATACATGCCATCCATCGAACTCAACGAGCCGGTTGACGACGCCTTTCTTATTCAGGGTTTTCTCGAGGCTCTTCATCTCGGGGAAGTTGAAATCGTCACTCCCGACGGTGGCGAAAAACGTGAACACCGTCTTGCTGCTGGGCGAGAGACCTACCTGGAATCCCGCGCCGCAGGCAATTACGCCCTCAACTCGGTAAAAAGAAGCGATAAGACTTGCAATACGTGCCCCACCCGAGAAGCCACCGGTATACACCCGAGCGTCATTGATCGAGAAGCGGGCATGGGTATCTGCCCAAACTGCTTTGAACGCATCCAACGAAGACTTCACAACGCCGTTTTTCGAGTTGTTTGATCCAGCTATGATGTAGCCGTATCGTTCAGCAGCCTCCATAAACCTCGCGACCGGCAATTTCCCGTCCCCGACGAAGTCGAAGCAAAACAAGACGGGCCACTCTTTATCGGGCGAGTAGTTCGAAGGCAGGTAAAGCGCATAACTCTGCGCAGGTTCATTCTGGCAGACGACCCGTTCAATGATCCGCCCTTTTTGGAGACTGCTGGGCATCTGTCCGTAGCTCGATGATGCCAAAGACACGATCCCGGCAGTGATCGCAAACAACAGACCTCTCAGCAAAGTACACCTCACAACAGGCTCATCTACCGTGTCAGACCGCGGGAAACCATCTCAACGTACCGACCGAAGGCAAATTGCTCATCTTCCAGCCATCAATTGTCGGACCCCCCGGCGGTGAACCAGACTACCTTGCCTCCTACGTACTAGATCTTCTACTTACCAGCGGTTTATCCGGTTACAGCAGTATAGAGATCGGCGCCGGGTATTGGTTGATTTATGAGAACGTCCGCGCTTTGGAGCCTTGCAAACCTGTTCGCCTTCGGTGTGCGCGACTGAGCTGACCGACCTTCTTTTGCCGGCTTCGGAGGTTTGACATAGAGATACGCCGGAGCATTAGCCAAAGAAGTTCGACTATGAACTTCAATACCGGCCGGACGATGCACAACTCAGGGCCTCCAGCCTTGCCAGGTTGTCGGACCTGAACATCGATAATTTTTGGGAAGGCGGTCCACCGACTCGCCAACAACTGGTAGTTGCAAACGCGCGCACGCATCCACTATCTTTCATGTTCTTAATTGCGAAAGTGGCGGAATTGGCAGACGCGCCAGACTTAGGATCTGGTACCGTAAGGTGTGGGGGTTCGAGTCCCCCCTTTCGCATTATTAAGCGAGACTACCAGGTATGAGTGACGCCCTGATAAAAGGGTCACCTCCGAAAGGCATGAACTAATCTTGAACATAACAGTCACCGATCAGGAACAATGCAAGAAACAGCTTAGGCTCGAGATACCTGCCGCGACCGTCCGCGCTGAAACCGACAAGATTGCCGCGGATCTGGCGCGAAAGGTCAGCGTGCCCGGATTTCGCCCCGGTCACGTGCCCAAGTCCGTCGTGAAAACGCGGTTTCGAAAAGAGCTTCGCGACGAGATGCTGTCCCAGCTTCTGCCTCATTCACTCGGCGATGCGATTCGCGAAAAAGACCTCAAGGTCATCGGGGAGCCGTCAGTCGAAGACCTGAAGTTTAAGGATGACGAGTCAATCGATGTGATCTTCAACCTGGAGGTCGCACCTGAATTCACGTTGTCAAATTACAAAGAGCTGCCGCTGACAAAGCGGGTTTACAAAGTTCGCGATGAGGACGTCGAAAGTACGATCGAGCGCTTGCGGCAGGGACTTGGGGAGATGGTACCCGTGGAAGACCGCCCCGCTCAAGCGGGCGATATTGTGACCGCCAACCTGACCGGGCAGGTCGCGGCAGCCGAAGGGGGAAGTGAGGAGCCGCCGGTCGAAGACATCAAGCAACAAGACCTCGAGATTGAGCTTGGCGCGGCGGGCGTTCTTAAGGAATTCACGGCAGAGCTGACCGGCGTTCAGTCGGGTGACGCTCGAACGTTTGTGGTCGAGTACCCGGCAGACTACAAGCCCGAGAAATACGCTGGCCGCAGTGTGAGCTACACCGCGGAGGTGACAGCCGTGCGGTTCAAAGAACTTCCGGTGGCCGATGATGAGTTTGCACGCAGTGTCAGCGAGGACTTCAAGACTATCGATGAACTGCGTGCCGACATTCGCTCGAAGCTCGAGAAGGAGGCCGAGCAAAAGTCCGACGCCGAATTTCGATCCGCCCTGATGGAAAAGCTTGTCGATCGGAACCGCTTTGACGTTCCCGAGTATGTCGTCGAAAAGCAGATAGACTCGAGAATGAAGGCCATGTTCCGGCAAATGGCGGGGCAAGGTATGGACCCGCGTCTCTTGAAGATCGACTGGACGAGCATTCGGGACGGCCAGCGAGAGAGGGCGGAGCGGGAAGTGCGGGGATCATTCATCCTCGACAATATCGCTCAAACTGAGAATATCGAGGTCGCCGAGGAGGAGCTGTCTCGCGAGATCACGGAGTATGCAGACAGCATCGGCCAGACCGAGGAGGCTCTGAGGGCACGCTTGACAAAGGAAAACTCGCTGGATAGTATTCGGGAGCAGGTCCGACACCGCAAAGCCCTTGATCTTGTAATAGCTTCCGCAGAAATTCGAACTGAGGATATTGAAGGTCTGGGAACGGACGAACCGGCGACCGGCGAGAGTGTGCCGGTAGACAATAGTGCATCTTGAGGAACTATCCTTCAGACGGGTCCCTCGACACAAATGAAGTCAACTTCGAGCAGCTTTCCCCGGCATTGGAAAAAAGAACCTTCCTCCAATGGGCAGAGCAACGTATAATATCCGCGTGAGACTGATATGAGTCGTAGGGTAAACGATCCGCACATGGCTCTGGTACCGATGGTCGTCGAGCAGACGGCGCGCGGTGAGCGCGCTTTTGACATCTACTCGCGGCTGTTGAAAGACAACATCATCTTTATCGGGACGCCGATCGACGACACGATAGCCAATCTTGTTGTGGCTCAACTCCTGTTTCTTGAAGCCGAAGACCCCGATCGGGACATATCTCTGTATATCAACAGTCCGGGGGGCTCGATAACAGCGGGCATGGCCATCTACGATACAATGCAGTTTATCCGCCCGGACGTAACCACGATCTGTGTCGGCCAGTGCGCTTCGATGGGCGCTCTACTGCTGACGGCAGGCGCACATGGCAAGCGGTTCGCGCTTCCGAATTCTCGCATTCTCATTCACCAGCCCTCGATAGGCGGGATTTCCGGTCAGGCAACTGATATCCGGATACACGCTGAAGAGATCATGCGAATGCGCCAGTTGACCAGCGAGATTTTGGCTAAGCACAGCGGACAGACTCTTGAAGTAATCGAGCACGATGTCGAGCGAGACAGGATCATGAGCTCGGAACAGGCAAAAGAGTACGGGTTGATAGATCAGGTGATAACTCACCGTGAGTAGAACGACGAGCCTCCAGAAACAATGCGATAGAGTCCAGTAAGATTGGAGACCGGATGAGACGAGGCGACGATACCCTGCGCTGCTCGTTTTGCGGCAAGTCGCAAAACGAAGTAAAGAAATTGATTGCCGGGCCCACCGTTTACATCTGTAACGAGTGCATCGACATTTGCAATGAGATCATCACCGATGATCAACAACAGGAAACGGCCGCCCGACGCCCGCCTCTACCAAAGCCGATCGAGATTAAGGAATTCCTCGACGACTACGTAATCGGTCAGGAAGAAACCAAGAAGAGACTCGCAGTCGCGGTCTATCAGCACTACAAACGTGTAGACATCCTCAAACGGCGCGCGACCGAAGTCGAGATTCAGAAATCCAACATATTGTTGATAGGGCCAACCGGCACCGGAAAAACCCTTCTGGCACAGACTCTGGCTCGAATGCTCAACGTTCCGTTTACGATCGTGGACGCGACAACCCTGACTGAGGCCGGCTATGTCGGCGAAGACGTCGAGAACATCATTTTAAAACTGCTTCAGGCGTCAAACGGGGACATCGAGCGGGCTCAAACCGGGATCATCTACATCGATGAGATCGATAAGATCTGCCGCAAAGACGAGAACCCTTCGATCACCCGGGATGTGTCCGGCGAGGGCGTGCAGCAGGCGCTCCTCAAAATCCTCGAGGGCACGGTCGCGAATGTACCTCCGCAAGGAGGGCGCAAGCATCCGCATCAGGAGTTCTTCCCTGTCGACACGACAAACATCCTGTTTATCTGCGGTGGGGCATTTGTCGGACTCGAAAAAGTTATCGAAAAACGGACAGGTAAGAAGGCGCTGGGCTTCAACGCCAACGTGCGAAGCGCACGCAAGCGAAGACTCAGCGAAACTCTCGCGCAAGTCGAACCCGAGGATCTGATCAAGTTCGGATTGATCCCGGAGTTCGTCGGCCGGCTCCCGGTCTGCGGGACGCTTCACGAGCTTGATGAGTCGGCGATGGTCGAGATACTGACCACGCCAAAAAATGCACTGGTTAAGCAGTACCAAAAGCTATTTGAGTATGAGGGCGTGAAGCTTCGGTTCACCGATGACGCCCTGACCGCCGTTGCCCGTCTTGCCTGCGAGCGAAAGGTCGGAGCGCGCGGTCTCAGGATGATACTCGAAGAGCTCATGCTCGACGTGATGTATATGCTGCCGTCCCATAAGAAGGTCAAAGAGTTTGTCGTAACAGGCGAGATGGTGGAGAGCCGCCGTGCAACGTTCCCGGTTTTGGAGAAGGCAGGTTAACTTGGTTTCTAGTTTATAGTTTCCGGTTTTTAGTTTCGGGTTCACAATGAATGAATTCAGTGACAGCACACCTACAGACGTAGTGAAATGCCCGATGGTACCCATCCGGGACGTCGTGGTGTTCCCGTACACGATGGTTGCGTTTGTGATTGGGCGGCCCGCGAGCGTGCGAGCGCTTGAAGCCGCGCTGCGCAGCGACAAGACGATCTTCCTCGCGACTCAGCACGACGCGACGGTCGATGAACCGAGCATTGATCAGGTCTATACGGTTGGCACAATCGCGCGGATAACGCACAATCTGCGTCTGCCCGACGGCAACATCAAGGTAATGGTCGAGGGAATAGAACGGGCCCGCTCCGTGCGAATAGATGACGACGGAGACTACTGGCTGGCGACGCTGAGAAAGGCGCAGCAGATAGCAGAACCCCGGTCCCGACTGAATTCACTCATTGGGCGGGTTGGCTCGCTCGTTGACCAATACGTGCGGCAGTCAACCGAGCTGAGTAACCCCGAGACTCTCACATCCGCTTTGAGAAACGATGACGCCGCCAGACTCTGCGACACGATCGCATCAAACCTCAAGATTTCAGTCGAAGACAAGCAGGGTCTGCTCGAGATCTTTTCGCTCTCCGACCGGCTCGCTCGACTGGTCGAGGTGCTCGAGGTCGAGCTTGAAAAAATACAGGTCGATCGCGCGATACACGGCCGGGTAAAGCGCCAGATGGAGCGCGCGCAGAAAGAGTACTATCTAAACGAAAAGATCAAAGCGATTCACAAGGAGCTTGGCCGCAAGGATGAGAAGGCGGAGCTTGAAGAACTCAAGCAGAAGATCGAAGCAGCCGGCATGTCCAAGGACGCTTACGAGAAGGCGATGACCGAACTGCGCCGCCTCGAGCAGATGCCGCCGATGTCCGCCGAAAGCACGGTGTCTCGCAACTATCTCGACTGGCTGCTCGCGGTTCCCTGGAAAGACAAGTCCGAAGAGGTGCGCGACATCAGAGCCGCGCACGATGTGTTGAACGCCGACCACTTCGGCCTCGACAAAGTCAAAGAACGGATACTGGAGTTCCTTGCTGTTCGCCAATTGGTCGAGCGCCCGAAGGGTTCAATACTCTGCTTTGTCGGTCCTCCCGGTGTTGGCAAGACCAGTCTGGGGCGTTCGATCGCAAAGGCGACCGGACGTAAGTTTGTCCGGCTTAGCCTCGGCGGCGTTCGCGACGAGGCTGAAATACGCGGACATCGACGGACCTATATCGGCGCATTGCCGGGCCAGATCATACAGATGATGAAAAAGGCGGGAACAGTCAACCCGCTCATCATGCTCGATGAAGTCGACAAGCTTGGAATGGACTTTCGCGGCGACCCGTCCGCGGCGCTGCTTGAAGTGCTGGACCCCGAGCAGAACTTTGCCTTCCACGATCATTATCTCGACGTCGAATATGACTTGTCGAATGTTATGTTCATAGCCACGGCGAATGTCCTTCACACGATCCCGCCGGCGCTTCAGGACAGGCTGGAGATGATACGGCTGCCAGGGTATACCGAGAGGGAGAAGCTCGAGATCGCCCTGAGGCATTTACTGGTCAAGCAGCTTGAGGCGAACGGTCTAACGGCGGAACAGATCGATTTCACCGAAGACGGCATCCGAACGATCACTCAGTATTACACCCGCGAAGCGGGCGTTCGCAGCCTGGAACGCGAGATAGCCTCGGTGCTCAGAAAGCTTGCGAGGCGCATGCTTACATCCGACGAGCCAGGGGCATATCACGGAGTGGTGGAGGGCGAGCTTGTCAAAGAACTGCTTGGCCCAATTCGCTTCCGTCCACAGGCGCTTGAGGAGCACAGCGAGATCGGACTTTCAACCGGGCTGGCTTGGACCGAAGTCGGCGGCGAAGTGCTTCACATTGAAGCAACGCTGATGCAGGGTCGCGGTAACATCACTCTCACCGGAAAACTCGGCGAAGTGATGCAGGAGTCTGCGCGCGCGGCGTTATCATGCGTTCGGGCTCGCGCAAAGCGGCTTGGCATCTCACCCGATTTTCACAAGAAGTATGACCTGCACCTGCACGTACCGGAAGGCGCGATTCCAAAAGACGGACCCTCAGCGGGAATCGCTATCGCGACCGCGATAGTTTCGGTGCTGACCGAAGCCGCCGTGCGACGCGATGTAGCGATGACCGGCGAGATAACGCTCCGGGGCAAGATCCTGCCGGTTGGCGGAATAAAGGAAAAACTTCTCGCCGCGCACCGCGCCGGCATAACCACGGTGATCCTGCCCAAGGACAATGCCAAGGATCTCGTGGAGTTGCCGGAGGACGTCAAGGAGGCGTTGACGATACAAACGGTGGAATACGTGGACGAGGTTTGGCGTCTCGCTCTCGAAGAACCGCTTTCCAAAGAGGACGTGCCGACGGACGAGGTTCCGATTTGGGGACAACAACCGGCGGGCGACTCGCCTGGGTCAAATCAAGCAATAGAATAGGTCCTATCCACTGCATAGGTCCTATGAAAGTCACCAGCGCCACCTTCGAAAAAAGCGCGACCAGCCCCGAGCACTATCCCCGCGATGGCCGGCCAGAAATCGCCTTCATGGGCAGATCCAATGTCGGCAAGTCGAGCTTGATAAACAGCCTGCTGGGTGTTCGAGGGCTGGCGCGAACGAGTTCAACCCCGGGACGAACACAACTCATCAACTTTTTCATGATAAATGAGGCGTTTCATTTTGTGGACCTACCGGGATACGGCTATGCGCGGGTGCCTCGCGATATCAAAAAGCACTGGGGGCCGATGGTCGAGAAATATCTTGCAACGCGCTCAGCCCTTGTGTTATCTATTCTCATCACCGATTCGCGGCGCGAGCCCACCGAGTTAGATCTGCTGATGAAAGAGTGGCTTGAGGCGAGGGGGAAGCCATTCATCATCGTTGCAACCAAGGCTGACAAGCTCAGTAGCAATCAGTTGAGGGCCACTCTCAGTCGCGCGTCGGCGGTCATAGGTAAGAGTGAGCTTGTCGCGTATTCAGCGGTCACCCGCAGTGGAGCGGCCCGTATCTGGAAAGAAATCACCTCAAGAATTGTGGAATTCGGATCGCGGATCGTGGATTGAACGAGCAGTTGGTTCCCGTAATGATCCGTCATCTCAATCTTTTAGAAGCCGCTATGGCAAAATCCCGGTGACAACCTGCGCGCCGACCACAGAAGTGGCCCCCGGCCCGCGCACGCCACCTTAACCCAGTGAGGCAATCAGAACAGTCATGGCAGAAGGCGTGGATCAACTAATGGACATCGGTGAGCTTAAGGAGATGTCCATCTCGAAGCTGACACAGATAGCAAAAGAACTCGACATCCCAGGCGCCACCGGTATGCGCAAGCAGGAGATCATCTTCAAGATCCTGCAGGCGCAGACCGAAAAGTCAGGACTCATCTTCTCGGAAGGCGTGCTTGAAACGCTCCCCGACGGATTTGGATTCCTGCGCGCGCCTGACTACAACTACCTTCCCGGCCCCGATGACATCTACGTCAGCCCCTCGCAGATTCGCAAGTTCGATCTGCGTACCGGCGACACGATCTCCGGTCAGATCCGGCCGCCAAAGGAAGGCGAGCGCTACTTTGCCCTGATAAAGGTCGAGGCTATCAACTTCGAACCGCCCGAGATGGCGCGCGATCGAGTCTTCTTCGACAACCTGACGCCGCTCTATCCAAACGAGAAACTGAGGCTCGAGACCGACTCGGAGAACCTGGCCGCTCGCGTACTCGACATCATGACCCCTATTGGAAAGGGTCAGCGAGCGCTGATAGTCGCACCGCCGCGCACCGGCAAGACGATGCTCCTTCAAAATATTGCCAACTCGATAACCCGCAATCACCCTGAAGTCACACTGATCGTGTTGCTGATCGATGAACGGCCCGAAGAGGTCACCGACATGCAGCGCTCGGTGCACGGCGAGGTGATCAGCTCGACCTTCGATGAGCCGCCTACCCGGCACGTTCAGGTGGCCGACATGGTGATCGAAAAGGCAAAGCGCCTCGTCGAATACCGGCGCGACGTCGTAATCCTCCTCGACTCGGTCACCCGGCTCGCGCGCGCGCACAATTCGGTCGTTCCTCCCTCCGGCAAGATTCTCTCCGGCGGTATTGATTCGAACGCCCTCCAAAAGCCAAAGAGATTCTTTGGCTCGGCGCGCAACATCGAAGAGGGCGGCTCGCTCACGATTATTGCGACGGCGTTGATCGACACCGGCTCGCGCATGGATGACGTGATCTTCGAAGAGTTCAAGGGCACCGGCAACCTGGAAATCAACCTGGATCGCAAGCTGACCGAGAAGCGCATATTCCCGTCGATCGACATCAACAAGTCAGGCACGCGAAAAGAAGAGCTGCTCCTGGCGCCGCCGGACTTCAACCGGATCATCGTGCTTCGACGCGTTCTGTCGCAGCTTTCTCCAACCGAGGCGATGGAGTTGTTGCTGGACAAACTGAGCAAGACGAAGGCAAATTCCGAGTTCCTGGATTCAATGCAGTCATAGCAGGACAATTCGGTGTTTTGGCTTGCCGACACCAGTACGCGTCGCTTGAATTCAATACGCCTCAAGCGACGCGGCTACAAGAGCTCTCAGAGAATTGGGCGAGTAGGCAGGTTTCTTCCGATGCTGAGGTTGAGGTTTGTTTTCTCCGTTTGCCGCCTGGTTTCCCGGCGGTGCCACGATATTTCAACCTTTCACCGGTTGGCCCCTGCCCCTCTCAGAACCGTGCGTGCGCTATTAACGCACACGGCTCCCCAGATTGTCATTCGCACTCCGATAAAACAGGTGTACCCGCACGCGTGGTTTCGGTAACGGGAATCGCTTCCCAGGATCCGCGCCAACGCTGATTGCACAAGCTTATCCTCAAGGCATGGAATTCCTAATGGCCGTAGTTTGTCGCTCCCAGCCTTCGGGATGTATACCCGCCGCACTGGTTGCGGCCGATACGCCATCCTGTGCAGTCGACTCACCAATTCCTTGTTGTTCGCCTCCAGGTTCTCGGCGTATTCGCTCCTTGGTCACCTTGTCTACCCCAGCAGCTTTCTCTTCGCTCAGCTGCCTGAAGCACCTCAGCAGCAGTTCCTCGTTCATCAAATAATACAAATTGACGAACTTAGCTTCCGCTCCTCCCGTGCTTTCGCTGCTATGCGGAGCAGTTTCGTTTCCACCGGTTCTCCGCTTCTGTGTTCGGGCCGGTGTCTCTCTACTCTGCTCGACCATCTGTCGTCCCCTTCCCTCCAGCGGCATTACCCGCCTTCGCTGGTACTATTAGACGATCCGACTCCCTGCCGCTCCTTTGCCTCCCTCCCTTTGTGCGGTTGTTCGGCATACTCTCGCTTTCCCTCCTCGTCTTTTCTTCGGCGATTCGTTCCTGCGAAAGCAACGGCTGGGCCTCCCGGGTTGCCGTGTAGTCTCTGTGTCACGCATGCCATGGTCTCCGACCCCGAGGAAGCGAACACTCCCTTGCCTTTTACGGCTGTGTCCGTGTTGACTTCCGCCATTCTGACAGCGTCGTCCTTCCTGTTGCAATGATTACGGGGCTCAATCCCTTCATCCTTTCGGCTTACGGCCTGCGTGCTTGCTGGCCTACGCTTAGCAGTGAGCATTACTGCTCACCACCCAAGGTCTCGCTACTCGGTGGCTGGCTAGGCCTTCCAAGGTGGGCTTCTCACCCACTAGACTCCACGGTATTGCCCGGTCGCTTCCCGAATCGCAAGCCCGGCACCGACCTTTGCAAAACGCACTGCTCTGCCCCGTCAGGTTCGCTAAGATCCAGCCGCCGGACAAGACTTCAAGGGGGCGCAACTCCGCAACATCTGAGGCCCCCGCTCGCCTCGGCATTCCCGCTAATGAATCCACAAACTCTCTCACAGCGCCTTGTCCTGTGAAATCGATTCTCGTATCCTCAAACTACTTCAAGAGTCTCACGGCAACGATGGGCTAACCGCCAGTGAGCTAAGGTTGTTGTGGAAATTGATCCAGATACCCAGGTCCCAAGGAGGCGCGTCTTGCTTACAAATAAATCATTCACCACATTCCTAAGCATCATCGCTCTGGCTGCTGCGCTCGGCGCAAGCTTCGGTGCAAACAATGTTGTCCGCGCTCATCAGGCCGGCCAACAGACTCCTCAGTCACGGCCGCCTGATCCGGCACGAGTCGGGCCCTTGCCGGCAGCGGAGTTCAAAGCTCCAGACGACATCGATTTCCGTAGCGCAAACGTGATGAGCGAAGGAGTGCGGCTGCACGCAGAGCTGTTCTCGCTCAAATCAATGGCGGGCAAGAAACTCCCAACTGTCATAATGGCCCACGGCTGGGGCGGCGTCGCGGCCAACTTCCGTCGCGACGCAATTGACTTCGCGAAAGCGGGCTACCTCGTGATCACTTTCGACTATCGGGGTTGGGGCGAGAGCGATGCGCGTCTCATACTCACGGGGCCAGCGCCGATTAAACCCATTTCTGGTCAGAACCAGCGCTTCACTGCCGAAGTGATAGAGCAGCGCGAATACGTCGACCCGCTCGAACAGACGGCAGACTGGTTCAATGTCATCAACTGGGCAGTCGTCGAGCCAATGGTGGACAAGGACCGCATCGGGATACGTGGGTCGAGTTTCTCCGGCAGTCACGTCTTTTTTGTGGCCGCGCTGGACTCGCGCGTCAAGGCGGTCGTCAGCCAGGTGGGGGGCGGCTTCGATCCGCATTGGGTGGTGAGCGATAAGACGCAACAGGATCTGACCTACGCGGAGGGCGCCAAACGGGCGCATGGTCAGGCGTATCCAGCCCCGCGAACGGTCACCCTCGGCGCCTTGATCGGGGCTCCCATCCGAGAGAAGTTCATACGGTATTCCCCCCTCGACGAGGCCGGGAAGGTCAAGGAGACGGCAGTCCTGTTTATTGTCGCCGAGAAGGAAGAGTTGTTCGACAACAAGGACAACGCCAGGCTCGCCTACGATCGCATGCCCGGAACGAAAAAGAAATACGTGGTGCTCCCCGGTATCACACACTACGGCGTCTATCGCGAGTTGCGCGATCAAGCGGTCAAGCTGGGCATTGAATGGTTCGACGAGTATCTCAAGAAGTAGCCATTTGGTTATCGCGTCCGGAAACACGTGAAGAAATGAAACTGGACAGAGACACAACCATTTCACATTAATGCGATCTGGAGCGAAACATATAACCGCAAGTTGACGGACCTTGTTTCTCTGCAGCGCGAGATTGCAGGCGATGTTTCGAAAAAACTTCGCCTGAAATTAACGGCCGCGGAGCAGGAAAGAGTAACCAAAACTTATACGACTGATTCCGAGGCCCAGCAGTATTACTTGAAAGGCCGGTTTCATTGGAATAAGCGGAAAGAGGAGGATTTCGAAAAGGCCCTCGAGTATTTCAACAAAGCGATCGAAGAAGACCCAAACTACGCGGTTGCCCATGCCGGCTTGGCCGATACATATGCTTTGATACCGCAGTACGGCGATTTCAGACCAAGAGATTACTACCCACGGGCCAAACAGGCAGCGCAAAAAGCGCTTGAAGTGGACGACAGTCTGTCGGAAGCGCACGCTTCGCTGGGTGCAATTGTCTGGAGCTACGAATACGACTCGAAGACGGCTGAAAGAGAGTACAGGAAAGCTATCGAGCTCAATCCGAAGTATCCAACCGCTCATCAATGGTACGCGGAATCTCTTTCAACAACAGAAAAAGACAAAGACGCTGCCAATGAAATGTCCAGAGCCTTGCAACTCGATCCATTTTCGAGGGTCATCAATCGTAATATTGGTCATATCTCATACCAAGCCAGGCGATATGACGACTCGATCGTGCAAATAAACAAAGACCGGGTTGGTGGATACCGAGCCGCTGCTGCGGCATTTCGGCGCCACTAAGAAGCGCGCGGTCGAAGCGTACATTCAATTCGTTGAGGCGAACCTGGGTCAGAAGAGTCAAGACGACTACTATCGTGCGGCGGAAGGCCGTCTGCTGGGAGGCGAAGAATTCTTAAAAGAGATAAGACATCGGGTCGGCGATCACCGAGCTGCGCAACGACAACCCGAACGCACGACCATTGAAGATCTCTTGAGCGCAGCAGAGAGGTCCAGCGGGCTGAGCCGGCAAGAACTGTGCAGTAAGAGCAAGAATCGTAGAACGGTAGCCGCGAAGGAGGCGGTGATTGTTTTAGGAAGGGAGGGCGGGATAACGAATCGTGAGTTGGCCGAAGCACTCGGGATATGTCCATCGGCGGTGACGAATAGGGTTGAGGTAGCGCGGTCACGTGGCACTAAGAGCCCCGAGGTGATCAAGCTTCGCAAGTTGCTCAGATCGTAACCGCGCCGCTGAGCAAATGTTAACAATCTGAAGCGTGACCCCTTCTTACGCGTTGCGTCGTCGTGCCCTCTTTGGACGCCCACTTCTCGCTTCACCCTTCACTTTTCCCTCTGCACGATGAGCACCACGTCGCTTGTCTGGACGCCGCGGACGAAGGCGAGTGAGCGCCCGTCGCGCGACCAATCGAAGGCGATGATCTGTTCGGCCTTGAAGTCGGTCAGACGCCTCGGCGGACTCCCGTCGAGCGGCTGGGACCAGATATCGGAGAGGCCGCCGGGTCTGTTCGAATAGGCAATTGTTAGCCCGTCGGGCGACCAGTGGACGAACCTCTGAGTCACGGTTGGCGGAAAGTCGAAGCGCTTGAGGCGCTGACCCCCTTTGGCCGAGACGATCCCGATGCCCCACGCTAGCTTAGGCAGATCGGTGTCGAGATAGGAGTAGGCGATCATCTCGCCGTCAGGTGAGACGGCCGGACGACCCGCGCGCGACTCCGTCACCTGCACGGGTTCACCGCCTTCCGTCGGCACTTTCCAGAGGGTCGGATAAGTCTCCCCATGCTGGTAGACGACCCACTGGCCGTCGGGCGTGCAGTGCGGGTAGAATTCGCCGTCCCCGCCGGTCAACTGCCTGAGGTTGCCGCCGTCCGAGTCCATCCGCCAGATGTTGAAATGCTCTGAGCGGTCGGAGACGAAAATGATGTAGCGACCATCAGGCGTAGCTGCAAGCCCTCGGCTGGCGCGCGCGCCGACGGAGACCTGTTTCGGGTTGGATCCGTCCGCATCCATAATCCAGATGTCCGCGCCGCTGCCGCCGGCGTTCGAGCGATAGACGATACGCCCGTCCGACGTCCACGCCAACACATCCAGCCAACCGACTTCGGAACTCACCTGCCTCGCGTGTGCGGCGTCCCCTCCGCCAGCGACCCAGATACTTGAGACGGAGTAATCCTGCACCGCCGCTATTGTGCTCGAGTCCCTCGTGAGGCTGAGGTCGTGGTAGTCGTCGAGATCGTGGGTGATGCGTGTCGCCTCGCCGCTCTTGAGCGGGATGTGCCAAATCTGCTCGGGAGCGATTGCGCTCTCGCGCGCTGTCACAACCAGGCCGCTCCCGTCCGGGAGCCACACTGACTGCCCGACGTAGTTCCAACGCGCGGAAGTGAGCGGGCTCTCCGCTCTGTCCTCGACGCTGACGCTGATGACGGTTTCATAATGGCCGCGGTCGTCATTGAGCCTGATGGGGCAGGCGATGGTCTTCCCGTCGGGCGACCACGCGGGCGCGTTCAATTCATTCCGAAAGAAGTCGGGCGGCCGGTGCGTTGCCAGCGTTTGCTCGTTCGTGCCGTCGGCGTTCGCAACGATAAGGCGGCTCTCGCCGTGATATATCCTGACAAAACCCATCTGTTTCCCGTCGGGGGAGAAACCGACCGGGCCTACGTCGTAAGCCGCTCTACGCGAAGGGCCGCCCAGCACGGACACTCGGTAGAGTGCGGTTTCACCTTTGTCGCGATCCAAAGTGAGGTAGTAAACCGATTCGCCGTCCGGTGAAAATGTGACCGACATGTACTCGGTAACGGCAGGCCCGGCGAGCCGGACGATGCTCGGCGCGGCGACGTTCCTGACCCAGAGGCTGGCCCCTTCCGCGTCCTCCGTAGTGTGCGCGACATACTTGCCGTCGGGCGAGATCACGGCATGCCTGGTCTTGCCGGAGGTGGTGAGCCGCGAAATATCTATCCCGTGGAAGGGCACGGCCACTGCGCGGGCGTCTCCCGGTCGGCGCTGACCGATGAGCCAGTAGATACCAAAGGCGATTGCGGCTATGCCGACGAACAAGGCGACCCCAAGCGTAGCCGTTTTAGATCGGATTGCCGAACGTGGCGTGGAGATGGCCGGCACTTTCGGCGGCGAGATCGGCTCTCCATCAATCTCCTCTTCGATCTCCTCTTCATGGATCAGCACTCTGACAACATCGATCTGCTCTGATCGAACCGAGATCGCTTCCGCGGCTTTCGGTTCCTCGATGCCAGTGTCAAAGATGTAGCCGCGCCCCCGCACATTGCGAACATACTCTTTCGCTTCGGGACCCAACGCGTCGCGCACTTCCTCGATGCATTTGCTGAGCGAACCTTCGGTGACTGCGCGCCCTTTCCAAACCTCTTCGATCAGTTTGTCTTTGCTGACAAGGTGGCTGCGGTTTTCTACCAGGTATTTGAGGACCTCATAGGTTTGTGGCCGCAGATGTACAGGCTCACCCTCGCGAACTACGCAGCCACGCGCCAGGTCGAGTGTGAATCCGTTGAAGAGATTGATCCTCTCGTTGTTATCCACGGCCGATGTTTCCGTCGTCACGGTGCACTAGCCAGCGCGTCCGCAAGGGCTCAGCTATCTCAACCTACCGAAAGGTGAGCCCTTCCTGACGGTCGGTCCCACTTCCAGAACGACTTTCGAAGAAGTTTCTTCCAGTTTTCATCATCTTTCCCACGAACTTTCGCTACAGGACTGCCCCATTGCGGCTAATATCTCGTCTCGGCACATGAACGCTTGAAGCCCCGCGGCGCATCCGCGGAAAATTCTGACGGAGATCATAAACCCGAAATCCGGTTACTTGCTAAAGAGCTAAAGGAGAAAACTTTGAAGCGAACCCGTCGAGTCGAAGTCATCAGCTACAGCCGCCTCTCTGCGTTGATCAGTAGTGAATCGGCTTTGGAACATGATCTGACCGCAGAGCAAGCGGCCATCGACTTTTTATTGGGCATTCCCGGTACGATCGAATCCACTGTCGAAGCCGTAACTGGCGCCGATGTGGAACCAGTCGCGTCTCATCCGGAAACGTATCAGAAGGCGGGGTTTGTCGGCAACGGTAACCCTGACGTGGTTCAAAACCGCCGCCCCCTAAGATTCTTGAGGAAGTTAGTTCGAGGATGAGCGCAGAACCGCCGCTTGAAAAAATGAAAGTCGAGAAGAAATAATGAACCCAAAAATCGCCTTCACAGAATCTCTCTGTCACCGCTCATCTCTAGATAGGAGAAGCAACCAGATGAAACACTTACCCTGTCGAGCAACGAAACATTGTCAAATGATCCTTTCAGCTTTGGTGACGTTGATTTTCACGGTGGGCGCGACGGCGGCCTGGGCGCAGACGACGGCGTTCACATATCAAGGCAAGTTGAACAACGGCGGAGTTCCGGCAAACGGCACCTTCGAGATGCAGTTCCGGTTGCTTGACGCTTTGGCGGGCGGGGCGCAGGTCGGCACCCCCTTTACCGATTCGAGCGTCGCGGTGGTCAACGGGATTTTTACTACCACGCTTGATTTTCCCGAAGCAGCGGCTTTTGACGGCTCGGCTCGCTGGCTGGAAATCGGTATTCGTCCGGCGGGAGATCCAAATCCGTTCACGATTCTTAGCCCGCGACAACCAATAAATTCCACTCCATATGCCATTCGCTCGGCAAACGCGGCGAATGCGACGCAGTTGGGCGGTGTTGACGCCAGCCAGTATGTGACAACAACAACCGGCGCGATGAACTTCATCCAGAACGCGACGACACAGCAGGCAAGTGCAAACTTTAACATCTCCGGCAATGGACTCTTTGGCGGCAATGTCGGTATCGGGTTGAATCCAGAAGTCGGATTCAAATTCGACGTAAATGGAGCCGGAGTTTTTAGAACAGGGAATGGACGCATCAATTTCAGTTCGCCTAGCGGTGAAACGGGAATGAGCATTATTCCTAATAGCGTGAATCGCGCCGATGTCAGATTCGACGGCTTGACACTTAAATTAAACGCCGGCCTGGGCACTACCGCGCCGTGCTGCGGAATTGCCATTAACACTCTCGGCAACGTCGGCATCGGCACTACCAGTCCCTTTCTGAACACCGGGGGAACCGGAAGATTACTCTCCATATCTGACAGCAATAATCCCGGTCTAGCGCTCACTAACACCGGTTTCGGGGGCAGACAATTCTTCCTGTATTCAGGCGGCAGCGGCAACTTCAGAATATTCGACGCCACAAGTGCTGCTGACAGACTTACTTTAGACGCGACGGGCAACGTCGGCATCGGCACGACGACACCCGCGCATCGGCTCAGCCTGATTGGTGGACCGCTGTGGACATCGAACCTCTTCACGGGCGCGCTGGAATTGGGGAATGCGTCGGCGATTGGCTGGCGGGCTAATGCTGCCGGTAATCGCTTCGGCATCGGGCAGACCACCGGCGGACTCACCTTCTTCGCCACCTTGAGTGATCCCGGCACGACCGTCAGCCCGGCAAACTATGTCTTGCAAATTACCGATACGGGCAATGTCGTGCAGCCGATCAACAATAATGGTTTGGTCAAGGCGATGATCTACGTTGCTGGTGCTACAGCCCAAATAATACGTTGTTTCAACAGCGTCACAAATTCGACAACAGGAGATTGTGGAATCAATGTTTCCCACACACCCAGTTTTCCGGCAGAGTACCACATCGATTTTCCTTTTCAAGTTGATAATCGCTTCATATCCGTAAGTGTCAAAGATGGTTTCAATGCAAATTTTGGCGTAACGTTTGATTTCGCACCTTTTCAAAATAATCGATTAACAGTCAAGACATTCATACCGGGCGGGCAATTCCACGGCGATCCCTCTGACTTTATGGTTATCGTTTACTGACGCGCTTATCAATAATTAGAGAAGACATTTCGGCGCAAACATTCGGCGAAATGTCGGCAAGCGAAAGGAGAATGGACTACGAACACTTCGAAAAATCAAATTTATCGCAGCGTTGCCGGTGATGGTTTTTCTGGCCGCAATCTTTCGATGTTCGGTGCCGGGCCTGCAATATTGCAACTCTCAGAAACTCTCTCTCCGCTCATCTCTAGATCGCCCGTCGGGCCTCAGATGTGCACAACTCTCGATTGATAACGGGGCGGGCTGGTTAGCGCAATTATTACGTCCCCCTGGATCCATCAGGAAACGACGAGCAGTTTGCAGAAACTGCTCTGTAAATCCAACTACAAGCGGCATTGCCAGCACAAGGAGAAGCAACCAGATGAAACACTTACCCTGTCGAGCAACGAAACATTGTCAAATGATCCTTTCAGCTTTGGTGACGTTGATTTTCACGGTGGGCGCGACGGCGGCCTGGGCGCAGACGACGGCGTTCACATATCAAGGCAAGTTGAACAACGGCGGAGTTCCGGCAAACGGCACCTTCGAGATGCAGTTCCAGTTGTTTGACGCTTTGGCGGGCGGGGCGCAGGTCGGCACCCCCTTTCCCCCCGATTCGAGCGTCGCGGTTATCAACGGGATTTTTACTACCACGCTTGATTTTGGAGCAGCGGCTTTTGACGGCTCGGCTCGCTTTCTGGAAATCGGTATTCGTCCGGCGGGAAATCCAAATCCGTTCACGATTCTTAGCCCGCGGCAACCAATAAAGTCCGCTCCATATGCCATTCGCTCGGCAAACGCTGCGACGGCGGACACTGCGACGAATGCGACGCAATTGGGCGGCGTTGACGCCAGCCAGTATGTGACAGCAACAACCGGCGCGACGAACTTCATCCAGAACGCGACGACACAGCAGGCAAATGCAAACTTTAACATCTCCGGCAATGGACTCTTTGGCGGAAATGTCGGTATCGGCTTAACAAATCCAGAAGTCGGCTTCAAATTTGACGTAAATGGAGCCGGAGTTTTTAGAACAGGAAATGGACGTATCAATTTCAGTTCGCCTAGCAGTGAAACGGGAATGAGCATTATTCCCAATGTCGGGAATCGCGCCGATGTCAGATTCGACGGCTTGACGCTGAAATTAAGCGCCGGGCTGGGCACTACCGCGCCGTGCTGCGGGATCGCGATTAACACGGCGGGCAATGTCGGCATCGGCACGACCACTCCCTCGCTGTTCAGCGGGGGAACCGGGAGATTTGTCTCCATATCTGACAGCAATAATCCCGGTATAGCGCTCACCAATACCGGCGGCAGACAATTTTTCTTGTACTCGGGGGGCGGCAGCGGCAGCTTCAGAGTATTCGACGCCACAAGCGGAGTTGACAGATTTACTTTAGACGCGGCGGGCAACATCGGCATCGGTACGACGACGCCCGCGCATCGCCTCAGCCTGATTGGTGGACCGCAGTGGACATCAAACCTCTTCGCGGGCGCGTTGGAGTTAGGGAATGCGTCGGCGATTGGCTGGCGGGCTAATGCTGCCGGCAATCGCTTCGGCATCGGCCAGTCCACTGGAGGACTCTACTTCTTCGCCACCCTGAGCGATCCGGGCACGACCGCCAGCCCCGCCAACTACGTTATGCAAATTTCCGATACGGGCAATATCACACAGCCGATCAACAATAACGGTCTGGTCAAGGCGATGATTGTTACGGATTTTTTTGGTAGTATAGTACGTTGCTACAACGCTATTACCAATTCGTCAGTTGGAACCTGCGGGCTTACCCCCAGCAATCCTCTTCCGGGCGTTACTCGCATCGATTTTGGGTTTGATATTTCCAACCGTTTTGTTTCCGTTACTCCCGAATTTGATTCTCTGAGCGGCTTCTCAAATGCTGGCGCGAACTACCGACTCTTAAACAGCACGACCATAGAGGTCTTCACCTTTCGATCTGGTAATTCCGATGGCTTAGCTAATGCCAGATTCACGCTCATTATGTACTGATGCGCTGACGAGTTGTGCGAGATGAAACGCTGCCGTAAACATTTGGCAAAATGTCGGCAAACAAAAGGAGAAAATGCGAGAATCACCAGGAGGCGCGGGGAGGGGTCACGCTTGATATTGTTGACATTTAAGAACGAAGGTTCGATCTAAAGGAATCGTTCAAATGTAAATAAAGTCCAGTATGACTCGCCACGACGCTCACATCCAACCTCGCCGTGATGCTGCTCACACCCGCTTCCGCCGCTTCAGTGAGACATTCTCCAGTACGACCCCCTCAAGCGGCCTCGATCAATTCACTTCCAGCGGCATTGTAAACGCGGTTCAATCCCCACAGGAAAATGAATAGCGGGTGCATAGAGAGGTCTGGCTTGACATTGTTGACATTCAACTCCGTAGCGGGTACATAGAGGGGTCTGGCTCGACATTGTTGACATTTGCCGCCGGGTCAAATGCCGAGATGCCATTGAGACGACGGGAGGCTCAAATATCGCGAGCAAAGTCAGGAGGCGCGCCCACGACGACGCGAGCGATCACAATCGCCAACGGATTCGCGTCAGGCTTTCGACTGACATTCAAAAGCGAGAAGGCAAGGTGACACTGTTCACAGGACTCAGCTACGTGATCGCTTCAGCGACATGACGGCTAAAGAAGTAACCGTCGGGGAATGCCGTTTCATCAACACCGATCTCCCGCGACCGATTCTCTACATAACCCTGAACTGACCAAGATCATTCGTCGACAAGCTGTTCGACTCCGCGAATAGCGCTTTCCTTCTCGCTTTGTCCGCATACATCGCGCGGTCCGCCGCAAGCAACAACTCATCGAGTGTCTCTCCATCAACGCCAAAACTCGCGCCGCCTATGCTCAGGCCTATGAACAGCTTTGAGCCCTTAACGCCGAAGTCGTGACGGTCGATCGCTTTCTGAATCCGCTGCGACAGTTCCTGCAATTCTTCGCGGCCGACCTGCAGTATTGCGACGAACTCATCGCCTGCGTAGCGGCTCACGAAATCCGATGAGCGGATGTGCGAAAGCAGCAGCACCGAAAGCTCCTTCAGCAACTGGTCGCCCGCCTGATGACCAAACTTGTCATTCACCGACTTGAACCCATCCAGATCCATCATCATCACCGAGAAGCTGTCGCGGTGGCGCCGAGCGCGGTCCGCCTCTTCCTCGAATCGATATCTCAATGCTCGCGCGTTCGGCAACCCGGTAAGCAAATCCGTCAGCGCGCTGGTTTCAGTTCGCTCGTGGTGCACCGCGTTGGCGATCGCATCCGACGCCAGCTTGGCAACCGCCTCCATAAGTCTCAGATGATCAGCGGTGTATGCGCTGAGGTCGACGGAGTACATCGCAAGCGCGCCCAAAACCGCTTCGTCTCTCATCAGCGGAACAACGCTGGCCGTGCGATACGATTCGGGCAGGTCAACCTTGAGCACGTCAAAATCAAGACGCGGATCACAGTTATGCATCGGGTGCCGATTGGCAACGACCCAACCGGCTATCCCCGCGCCGGATGGAACGCCCTTGCCCTTGAAGATCTCCGCGTAACGCCCGGCGACGTGCGCCGCTTCGACATCAGTCGAGTCCGGCCGAACAAGATACAGCACACACGTCGTGTAGCTGACAATGTCCTCCAGCCGCGAAGCAAAGACCGCGAACGTATCGCGCAGATCGAGGCTCGTGCCAATTGTCTGAGCGATGTCGTAGAGCGTGATCACTTCGCGATGGGCGCTGCGTATGCGCTCGTAAACCATCGGACCCTCGTTGGCGTTTGGGGATCGCGCGTTATCCTGATGATGTGGCAACTCGACTCGTTGAGGCTCGACGCACCTGTCCCGAATCTCGCCTTCGAACTCATCCAGGTGTTCGAGAAACGTTCGTACCACGTTTGGATCGAACACCGTTCCGCTTCCCTCTTTCAGCATCTCGATCGCCTGGTCGCGAGTCATCGCCTCGCGATAATTCCGGTGCTCGCGCACCGCGTCGAAGCAATCCGATAGCGTCAGTATCCGGGCGGTCATCGGTATCTCGTCGCCGCGAAGCCCATCGGGATACCCGCGACCATCCCATCGCTCGTGGTGATGGCGCACCACGGGCACAACCGGATACGGGAACCCGACCCGCTCGAGTATCTCGGCGCCAACGATGGTGTGCACCTTCATCTTGTCAAATTCAGCAGGAGTGAGCGGGCCGGGTTTGTTCAAGATGTAGTCGGGAACCGCAAGCTTGCCGATGTCGTGCAGCAGCGCCCCCGCCTTGAGCGCCTCGAGTTCCGGCTCGGATAAACCGAACAGCCGCGCGAGACCGATCGCATAAATCTGCACCCGGTGAACGTGATCGGGCGTCACTTCATCCTTGGCGTCGATGGCGATCGCGAGTGCCTCGATGGTCTTCAGGTGCACCTCCGCCATCTGCTCGGCGTGGCGGTTCGAGGTCTCGACCCGGTCGAGATACACTTTGTAGGTGAAGTACGTGACGGTCAGGATCGGAACCGAAATAATAAAGGCATAGAACGAAATGACCGTGATCAGCTTGACGAGCAAGCAGGCGCTTGCCGCGCCTGCCAGGGCCGATATCGATGACCATAGCAGCGTTTCTTTCCATTTATCGATGATGGACCGCGCGTTCTCATGCACGCTCGCAACGCTAGTCATGCCCGATGTCAGTAGCAGATGAATGACGGCCAGCATTCCGGCAGCCAGCACCAATTTGCCTGTATCAGAAGCGAGCGGCCGTAGTTCTCCAAACGTGAGCGTCACGGTGGAGCTGGCCACGAAGATCGACAAGCTCATTGCCGCCGCGTTGAACAGGATCATCCGGCGGCGCTCCCTGAATTGGAGCGCGCACGCCGCCGCATCGAGACCCGCCAGAACCACCGAGGCGTAGGTGCCGTAAAGCAGTACCGACATGAAGATGAGCGTATCGGAGAGTGTGACAGAGCTTCTGGCTTTGGAGATCCCGATGTCGATGCGGGAAACCATTAAGACGGTTACGAGACTTAACAGGAACCATTCGAAGTTTATTGGGAGAAACGCCAGCGCAAAGCCGCTATAGACAAAGACCATCAGCCCAACCGCAGTCACTATGACAGGGAACAGACTGGTGATGTTCTTGCTAAGCGCCTTCGGCTTCATCCCCCAACCTCTCGACGGACATGAGAATACAAATCCGACTGATTAACGCGAGGGGCGTTCCACTTAGGCCTTTTCCCGCTAAGTTAGCATAAGGCAACCAAATCGCCGCTCGGCCGCCTCCGGCTGGCGTTGAGTTATGAGGAGAATTGCGCCAGATTGATTGAATACTTTCGGTCAGTTTGCAGCATCTTTCGCGGAGGAATGGGCCTCGCTTACGCAGCTGCCGTCAGACGTCTTCACAAGAACCCAATAAATATCGCATCTCCTTCCGTGCTCGGCAAAACCAACGGGCCGATCTTTGCGTATTAACCAACGCATGGGTTATAACTGAACCAAGCGTGTTGGCCGCAGTAAACAAGAAGGTATTTAAAAAGAGTGCATCACAAGAAGGTTCTGCTTACAGCAATCGTCACCGCCGCTGCTCTAGCTATTGCGATCTCAACGATCGTCTCAAGCAAGAGCTCTCCGGCGAACTCAATGTCCGAACTTCTCGTTCCGGGTGAACCCCGTCTGGCGGACTCCGCCGGAGAAGTAGCGGCGACCCTGCCGTTGTTTCACCGCGTGGACGAGAACTACGTCCGCGGCTCGCAGCCCCTGCACGGGGGCATCGGGACGCTGACGCGGCTTGGCGTCAAGACCGTAGTCGACCTCCGCTCGATCTATGACCGCACTGACGATGTGAGGGTCGCGGCGCAGACAGCCGGTCTTGAGTATGAGTGGGTGCCGATGAGCGTTTGGAATCCCCCCACCGACGAGGAGGCGAATCGGTTCGTATCGGTCGTGACCGATACCGCGAAAGGACCGTTCTTTGTTTTCTGCGCGGATGGTCTTAACCGCATCGGCGAAATGACTGCGATATATCGAATCGCGCACAGCAAATGGGCCGTCGAGAAGGCGCTGGAAGAGGCTGACGAGCTTGGATTCAACCCGTATTACTACAATCTGAGAAGCTACGTGTGGGACTACGCGCGAAAGTTCCGTCCCGTCGGCCGTGCCTCCGACAGGTCGGCACGTGAGTCCCCTCGAACCTTAAGCGCTCGCGCCAGATTCCCGGTCATCGCAAGGTCGTGATGAAACCGCGGTCTCCGACGAGTGGGCATCCCAGCTTTGTTTATTATGACCGGCGCTTGATAATCGCGCGCCCCTTCGATCATACTCCGGCCGAAGACCGCCGTACGTTTTCGAAACAAGAATAGCCAGATGGCAAAGTCCAAACCCTCAAAGCTGGTTTTCGCCTGTCAGCAATGCGGCGCCCAACAACCGCGCTGGATGGGCAAGTGTCCTGATTGCGGCGAGTGGAATTCACTCGTAGAAGAAAGACCCTCGAACGCGCAGCCCGAAGCCTCCCCGCGCGGCGGTTTGTTCCGGATGCGAGAAGTTACCCCTCTCGCTTACCAGGACATCGAAAGCCAGGACGACGCGCGACAATCTTCGGGAATTGATGAGTTCGATCGCGTGCTTGGCGGTGGTATCGTCCCAGGCTCGCTCGTGCTGATAGGCGGCGACCCCGGTATCGGCAAATCTACGCTGCTACTGGAGGTGGCGGACAAGCTTTCGAACATCTGCGGTCGGGTCCTGTACATTTCAGGCGAAGAGAGCGAACGTCAGATCAAGCTGCGAGGCGAGAGGCTGGGCATCAATCCAACAGGACTGTACTTATTGGCTGAGACTTGCCTCGAACGAATCTTCCAGGAGATCGACCGCCTCGATCCCCAGGCGGTCGTCGTCGATTCAGTTCAAACAGTCTTTTCGATGAAGCTGGAGTCCGCCCCCGGATCGGTCTCGCAAGTTCGTGAAGTGGCGAGTCAGTTTTTGATGCTGGCGAAGAATCGCGCCGTGCCGGTGTTCCTGATCGGACACGTGACCAAAGACGGAGCTATAGCAGGGCCCAAGACGCTCGAACACATCGTCGATACCGTGCTCTATTTCGAAGGCGAACGCCATCACAATCACCGCATCATTCGCGCGGTGAAGAATCGCTTCGGCGCAGCAAACGAAGTCGGGGTGTTCGAGATGACCGGTCGCGGGCTTGTGCCGGTGCTCAATCCGTCGGGTCTGTTCCTGAACGAGCGACCGGTTGGAGTATCGGGCTCGGTGGTAACCGCTTGCATTGAGGGAACACGCCCGATGCTGGTGGAACTTCAAGCGCTGGTCACCTCAACAAAATACGGTACCGCCCGACGGATGACTCAGGGCGTCGATGCCAACCGCGTGTCGCTGTTGATGGCGATGCTCGAAAAGCGAGTAGGCATGCAGGTGCTCGGCGAGGACGTCTTTGTGAACGTTGCCGGGGGCATGACTATCGATGAACCGGCAGCAGACCTTGGTATTGTTTCAGCCATCGCGTCGAGCTTTCGCAATGTACCGGTCGACGAACGAGCTGCAGTGTTTGGCGAAGTCGGGTTGGCGGGGGAAGTGCGCGCGACGAGTCAGGCCTCAGTGCGAGTGAGGGAGGCCTACGCGATGGGGTTCCGGCGTTGCGTAATCCCGCATGGAAACCTCGCGGGGCTCGAGTACGACGACGGGATTGAGGTTATCGGTGTGCGCAACGTCGGCGATGCGCTCGAGTCGCTGTTCTAGCGAGTGTCAGTGTATTTTGTTGAACGCTATCCTTCGACTACAGGAGCGGAGCTTCTCCAGTAATCCGGTCTTTCCTGCGTATTCGGATCGTGTCTTTCCATCCATCGCTCCGGACGCGTCAGTTCCGTGAATCCAAACTTGCGATATAGATCGTGCGCGTCTTTGGTGGCGAGCACCCACCTCCTGAATCCCTGAAGGTCCGGATGCGAAATTATCACTTCCATAAGCCACTTCGAGAGGCCCTGGCCGCGATGTGGTTCGAGAACAAACACATCGGCTATCCAGGCGAACGTCGCGTAGTCGGTTATCACGCGCGCGAATCCGACTTGCTGATCACGTTTGTAGATACCGAACGGATACGAGTGTTCAATCGACCGCCGAATCGTTTCGACGGATCGACCCGCGGCCCAATAGGAGGAATCCAAAAACTCGTGGATCACAGACAGATCAAGCCTGTCCTTGTCAGTGCTGATCGTGTAATCGCCCCGTTCCCAGTGACTGTTCATGCGAACCTCCGACGCGCCTCTCTTAGGGCCGTTTCGCGCGACGACGCGAAGACTGTTGATCTTACTCGTCCGTGCGTTTGCCAAAGCGCAGGTCAACTCACGCGCCTTCAAGCAAGCGGCGCTCGGCCAGTCGATCGGCCGCCTTGTAAGTCGGGATTCCTTCCGACTTCGCAATCTCGAAAATCGAAAGCATCGTATTGTGGATCGCGAGCACCTCGACCGTCACCCGTTCCGGCGACCACCCAAAAAGATCCGCTCCGCCGCTTAGGACGCCTCCGGCGTTGGCGACATAGTCTGGCGCGTAAAGAATATCTCGCGCCTCAAGCGCTTCACCGTGCCGACCCTCGAGAAGTTGATTGTTTGCGGCGCCGCATACGATCTCCGCTTTTAGTTGCGCTATCGTCCGGTCGTTGATAATGCCGCCCAGGGCGCACGGGGCGAATACATCGGCTTCGACAGAGTAGATTTCTTCCGGTGACGCGGTTGCAGCGTCGAACTCATCCCTGAAAAGCTTCACCTTTGCCGGGTCGACATCCGAGACGATCAGCCGGGCGCCCGCCGCGTGCAACTCCTTCGCGAGGTTGTACCCGACGTTGCCGCAGCCTTGAATCGCAACCAGCTTACCGCGAAGACTGTCGCTGCCCCATCGATGCCGCGCAGCCGCCAGCATTGCTCGAAACACTCCGAGCCCCGTCCACGGTGAAGGGTCACCGCCCTTACCGGCAAGCCCTCCGACATGGCTCGTCTCCAGAGCGATCAATAGCCATGTCGGCCGGGCTGGTGCCTACGTCTTCGGCGGTGATGTAGCGCCCGCCAAAGCGCTCGACGAACCTGCCGTGGGCACGGAATATCTTCTCGCGATCCAAGGTCTTGTTATCACCGATGATGATTGACTTGCCGCCACCGAGGGGCACGCCGGCAGCAGCGCACTTGTAGGTCATCCCTCGAGATAGTCTCAACGCGTCGACAACGGCGTCTTCCTCGGTAGCGTAGTCCCAAAACCGCGTGCCTCCGACCGCCGGGCCAAGTCTGGTGCTGTGGATCGCAATGATGCCTCGATAGCCGGATGCGTCGTCACTACAAAACATCACTTGCTCGTGGCCCATCTCGGCCATCATCTCGAAGAGTCGTGTCTTTTGGTTGTCGCTCATAAGCAATCACCCGGGAGCGCAGGAATCTCTGCCGCTGCCACTCCGCTACTGCGTATTCTCCAACTCGGGCACTGTCAAGCAGGCATGGATGCCTGCCCTCCCAGGCCTCACGTACTCTTTCGCGTACCCTGGTGGTTGAATGCCCGCCGGCAAGCGCTCATCACTGATTGGCGCACCGGCTGCTAGCTTCAACGGCACCACGCCTGCCCATACCGGGAGTTCGTAATCATCATCGTCATCAATAGGAGCACCCGTGCGCACCTTCGCCGAGACTTCAATGAGCGGCAGCTTTAGGACCAGAGTCGCTCGCATTTCGCTTTCATTTGGAAGGCGAACATCTTCCCATCGTCCGGGCACTACGTGATCCGTGAACGCGTGGAGCACTTTGATCTTCTCATTCAGATCGTCGACTATTTCCGCCTTACCGAAGATCACAACGGATCTGTAGTTCATTGAATGATGGAACGCCGAACGCGCCAGGACGAGGCCGTCGATCAGCGTCACGGTCACGCAAACATCTATGCCTTGTTCCACCGACCGGAGCATTCGACTCGCGGCCGAGCCGTGGATGTATAGATCGTTGTCGATGCGGGCATACAAAGTTGGAATCACGACGGGCTTTTCGTCAGCCACGAACCCGACGTGGCATAGGAAGGCTTCGTCAAGAATCTGATAGACCGCGGCGTGGTCGTACTCGCCTCGTTTCGGTAGACGCTTCAAAGTCGTTCGCTCGGTTGGCGTAAAAGTCGTCAAGTTTGTCTACTCCAATTTGATGGCAAATCTCCGTGCTTCCTCTGCGTCCTCCGCGACTAGGATCCCGATCGAACCGCAGAGGACGCGGAGGAACGCTGAGGATGCGGTTTGGCCTTGTCCTTAAACGTTTTCAAGACGATCGTGGTTCTCGTCGATTGTACCGACTTGATTCGCTCGATTTTGTCTCGGACCAGACGCCCGAGATGTTCGGTGTTCGACACGCGCACTCGCACAACATAGCAATCGTCGCCGGCGATGCGGTGTAGTTCTTCGACCTCCGGAATTCCAGCGAGCAGCATCGCGGTTTTGCCTTCGCTAAACTGGGTTTGTACGAAAACAAAAGCTATAAGCGTATCTCTCATGATTTACCGCCAGAGAAACATCACCGCAGATGGCATGGACTTAGCCCGACAGCGCAGGCGCCTCCGCCTGCTCCGGTACCTCATAACTCGAGGAAGCAGACGAGGACGCCCGCGCCCAAGGTTGACTTCACACCAGCGCCCTCAACCCGTCTGTCCTGGCTTTGGCACCTTGCTTTTTCATCTTCACCAACCGCGACTTCATGAGGCTGCCAAGACGCTTTACCGCTTCCTCGATTGCTTGCGGGCCCGCCATCGTAAAGCTCAGTCGCATCATGTTCTGCTGGGGGGAACTCGCGTAGAAGTGATCGCCGCTGATAAAGGTCACTCCATTCTCAACCGCCTGGAGCAAAAGCTGGTTGCTGTTGAGGGAATCAGGCAGACGCACCCATACGGACATACCGCCTTCTGGCCGATTCCACCTTGCTTCATCCGGCAGGTGTTTCTCCAGGGATTCGAGCATCGCATCGCGCCGCTGAGCGTAAGCTTTTTTCACCCGTTTTAAGTGCTTCGCGAGGAGCCCGCGTCTTGCAAACTCGTGAATGGCCGCCTGGGCGAGAAGACCGGCGTGCAGATCGCTTCGTTGCTTGACGCGATTGAGATGATCGATAACGATTCGGGGCGCGGCAATCCAGCCAACTCTCAAGCCCGGGAATCCGACCTTTGAAAAGCTGCTGATGTAGATCACCAGCCCGTGTTCATCAAGCGCCTTGAGCGGCGGGACCTCGGGCCCATCGTATCGAAGCTGCCCATAGATATCGTCCTCGACCACTGGGACGCGATACCGAGCGGCGATTCCGATCAATCGGCGGCGCGACGCCGAACTCATAGTGACACCTGTTGGATTCTGAAAGCTCGGCACCACGTAGATCAGCTTTGCGCGACGCTGAGAAAGAACGTCCTCGAGAACATTCAAGTCAATTCCGTTCTCGCCGACCGAAACGCTGAAGTATTTCGAGCTCGCTCCGCAAAATACGCTGAGCGCACCCGGATATGTTGGGTTCTCGAGAGCAACCTCTTCACCGGGCTCGACCAGTATCTGTCGGATCAAATCCAGAGATTGTTGGCAGCCGTTTGTTATAAGCACCTCATCCGGCGAAACCTTCACCCCCGAGAGCGCGAGTTGCGATGCGATGTACTCCTGAAGCGGTGCGTACCCGCTGGTGGTACCGAGTTGCAGCAGAACGCGCCCCTGTCTTCTAAGCACTTGATCCACGCAGCGCCGAAAATCATCGAGCGGAAAAAGATCTGCGGAGGGCAGGGCTAGCGCCAGCGGTATGAGGTCGCTACGCGCGTCATAGCTGCTCATCTCTTGAAGCCAGTTATCCCTGCTCTGAACCGACAGCAGTGACTCCCAGGACATCGGCGCCGGAGGAAATTGCTCGCCGATCCGGGACGTTGGAGCGGGTTCGGGTTTGCGGCGGATGTAGGTGCCGCTGCCGACACGCGAAGTTATCAATCCGTCGGCGGCAAGCTCCGCATAAGCCGTGGTGACTGTATTGCGATTGACGCCAAGCGTCCTGGCGAGTTCGCGATTGGCCGGCAGCCGGTCGCCGATTCTCAAGACACCGCTCGATATCATCCGGCGTACTTCGGCCACGATCTGGGTGTAAAGCGGCGTGTGACTGTCGCGTTGCAGCGCTAAAAGCATCGCCGATCGACCTTGAGCAATTGGATTGCGTACCGAGCCATTTTACAAAGAATTACAAGAGTGTAAAGAACCAATTATAGGCCAATTGCGATGGGCCAATTTTGCGAGAGTCGATTTCGACAAAGGGTTGCAAAGGACACCAGGCCGATTCGCGGGAAGGTGTGACCGAGGCTATGAGCAGGACGGCACAAACACCAAAGGGGATGACGCCGCCCCCGTGGCCTCATCCCCTTCAGTTATTGTTGTTGCTTTGTCTGTCGCTTCTCTCAGTTTTGCGATGATCAGCGAAGCCCCCGTTCCCCCAACCACCGCGTAACTTTTTAAAGCTACGCCTCTCACATTGGCAATGCTCGTGCCAGCGGTTTCTGGCCCGCACAGGTAGCCGTAAACCTCGTGGTTGAAAGAAACCGAGCGAGCGACAATTCGTGCGCTACCAATTCTTGTCAATCGCCGAGTGACGAATCGCGTGATGAAGCTCAGCGGAGGAGCAAGCGAACAGGGCGCCGATGTCCGTTGTCAATATCGACTTCGCCCAGGGTGATGGATTTACAGTCGCGAGACGGAGAAAAGGGCGGCGGTGTCCGCTCTCAATATCGACCGCGCTCCGTGACGGATTCTTGCCTGGACACTACGAGGCAAGAATTCTGAGGTTAGATCGAGTTGGTGCTTCCTGTTGCACAACGCGTGAGCAGCTCCAAGCGGATTTGCTTCGGAAGTGAAAGGGTACAAAGCCAAAAGGGATGACGCCGCCCCCTGGCCTCATCCCCTTCAGCCTATTGTTGCTTTGTCTGTCGCTTCTCTCAGTATTGCGATGACCAGCGGAGCCCCCGTTCCCCCAATCACCGCGTAACTTTCTAAAGCTACGACAGACAGTTTGGCAAAGCTCGTGCCAGCGTCTCTGGCCCGCGTAGGTAGCCGTAAACTTTGTGATTCAATGAAATCGCGCGAGCGGGCCTCTTTCGCGCTGCCAAATCTTGTCAACCCGCGAGTGACGAATCGCGTGATGACCCCAGGGGAGAAAGGGAGAAGGGGAGAAGGGGAGAGGGGGAGAAGGGGAGAAAGGGAGAGGGGGAGAAGGGGAGAAAGGGAGAGGGGGAGAAAGGGAGAGGGGGAGAAGGGGAGAAAGGGAGAGGGGGAGAAAGGGAGAGGGGGAGAAAGGGAGAGGGGGGAGAATGGGGGCGAAAGAGAGATGCTGACGTTTCCACTCTGCCCGTCCCGGGGCTCAGCACCACGCCCCCCTTCTCCCCTTCTCCCTTTCTCCCCCTCTCCCCATAACTTCCCTTTGCCCTTTGGCCTTCGCGCTCTATAATGAACGCGGTCAGGGCCCAGCCCTGACACGACTGGCGGCCATTTCGGATCGCGACCCCACTCAGGTCTTTTTCCGACAATTGCCTGCGAGCCGCGGCTCCGAGCCTGGACTCGCTTCTCTTTTTTTCTTGAGTCCAGATGTAGCCAGGAGGGATCAGCAGGGTTTTCTATTACATTAGTCCTGTCCATTGACCTTGCAAGCGGCGCTCAGTTGTACTCGCGTCTCGAAGATGCGAATTGCTCTTTCAAAACTCAACTTAACTATTCGCAGCGTCGTAAAGCAGGAACGGCTCGAGCGATAGATAAGACGTACGGAGGATATATGCAAGCAGATGTCACTCTGATTCGTATCGTCTTCGTCGCGGCGCTCGTGGGTGCAGGTTACTTCCTCAAACCCTTTCCGAGACCCGGTTCGGGAAATGCGCTTCTATCAGCGTCAATTGGGGTGTTGCTTGCAGTCTCGATCATCTTGTTCGAGACCCGGATTCGCAAAGCCACACTTAAGACTCTTATTGGCGGAGCGGTCGGGTCAATACTCGGAATCGCAGGCGCTACATTAATCTGCTGGATCATAGCCGCGCAGCATGCGATCCCCGAAGAGTTCAAATCTTTCCTAACATTCACGCTGACTTTGTTCATGGGATATGTAGGATTGATAGTCGGCGCAGTCAAAGGTGATTATCTTGACCTGACAGCGCTCGGTGGCATATTCGTAGAAAAGGGAGCAGCCAAGGCACATTCACTGATATTGGACACCTCGGTCATCATCGATGGCCGTGTGGCTGACATTTCCGAAACAGGGTTTCTGTCCGGCACGCTGGTGATACCTCAGTTCGTGCTGCGCGAGCTTCAACAAATTGCCGACAGCGCAGACTCCATCAAACGCAACCGCGGGCGGCGCGGCCTCGACATCCTTCAGCGGATTCAGAAAAAGAAAGGCAGCAGCTACGAGATCGTCATCAGCGAGGCAGACTTCCCCGACGTCCGCGAAGTCGACCACAAGCTCATCGAGCTGGCAAAACAGATCGAAGGCAAGATCGTCACAAACGACTTCAACCTGAACAAGGTGGCGCAACTCCGCGGCGTTGCCGTCCTCAACATCAACGAACTCGCCAACGCCCTCAAGCCCGTTGTGCTACCTGGAGAGATCATGCGCGTTTTCATATTAAAAGAGGGTAAGGAGTACAACCAGGGTGTGGCCTATCTTGATGACGGCACGATGGTGGTCGTTGACAACGCACGGCGCATGATTGGCAAGAACGTCGATGTATCGGTTACCAGCGTTTTGCAGACAACTGCGGGTAAGATGATCTTCGGGCGCTTCAACGAGGACGGGCGTGTGACCGGTCCGCGACAAAACACCGTAGCCTCGCAGCAGTGAC
This sequence comes from Blastocatellia bacterium, assembly GCA_963737945.1. Lineage (GTDB taxonomy): Bacteria > Acidobacteriota > Blastocatellia > UBA7656 > UBA7656 > Onstottus_A. The sequence goes on from CAVTUR010000010.1 coordinate 465,198, forward strand.
CGAACGCAAGCTCAACACCGCGATAATTCCCGCGGCCGGCATCGGCGCGCGCATGCAAGCCGACCGCGCCAAACAGATGCTCGAACTTGACGGCGTTCCGGTGTTGGTCCGGACGCTTCAGCGCTTTCAGCAGTGTGACGCGGTCGATCAAATCATTCTCGCCCTGCAGGCAAACCTCACCACCGAAGTGCTCGGGCTGATCTCTCGATACAATCTGACAAAGGTGGCGCGCGTGGTGGGCGGCGGCGCCGAGCGGCAGGATTCTGTCTATCGCGGGCTTCAAGTGGTAAGCGAAGAAACCGCCGGCATTATCATCGTTCACGATGCCGTGCGGCCGTTCGTGCGGCCCGAAGAGATCCGTGCCGTAGTTGAACGCGCCGAAAGCACCGGCGCTGCCTTATTGGCGCTGGCGGCGACCGACACTATCAAGCAAGTGAAGTCGGGCCGGGTGCAGCGCACGCTCGACCGGCGGCGAATCTACTACGCACAGACTCCTCAGGCATTTCGCCTCGCGGTAATTCGCGAGGCTTTTGAACGAGCTTACGCGGATGGTTTCATGGGCACCGATGAGTCGCAGCTTGTGGAACGAATCGGGCATCGCGTATCGGTTGTCGAAGGCTCGCCCTTGAACATCAAGATCACCCGGCCGTTTGATCTCAGGCTGGCGGAAGCCATACAGTCTGAGTTCTTCGATTAACTAAATGACCGAATCGAGTCGCATTGGAATAGGCTACGACATACACCGGCTGGTTGAAGGGCGAAAGCTGGTGCTCGGCGGAGTGGAGATTCCGTTTGAGAAGGGCTTGCTGGGGCACTCGGATTCGGACGTGCTCACTCACGCGATCTGCGATGCGTTGCTGGGAGCGGCAGCGCTTGGCGACATCGGGACGCACTTTCCGGATAGCGATCCTCAGTGGGCTGGAGCTTCGAGTCTCGATTTTCTCGCACGCGTGGTTGAATTGGTGACCCAGAAAGGATATCGAGTCGCGAACATCGACACGACAGTGATGGCCGAGCGGCCCAAGCTTATGCCACACGTGCACGCGATTCGCGAAAGCCTGGCCTCGGTGCTGCAAATCGACCTTGATCGAGTCAACGTCAAGGCGAAGACCAACGAAGGGCTGGAATCAGTCGGCCGCGGCGAAGCAATGTCAGCACAGGCGATCGCGCTCCTTGAACCCGCGCCAGAGGCAGAGTCGTGAAGAAAGTTAAGTACGACATTATTGGTTATTGGTCTGAAATCAAACTCGAAATCATTCGAGAGTACGCGGGCGCTTACTCTCGCATCATGAGCAGTCAGAGGCCGATTAGAAAGCACATTTACATCGATGCATTTGCGGGAGCCGGGCGACACATATCGAAAAAGACCGGGGAGTTCGTGCCGGGAAGCCCGTTGAACGCTCTTCTGATTCAGCCAGCCTTTAGCGAATTCCACCTCATCGATCTTGATGGTACCAGGGCTGTTGAGCTTCGAGGTCTGATTGGCTCCCGAAAAGACGCAATGGTCCATGAAGGAGACGCGAACGCCATTTTGTTGAAGGATGTCCTGCCCCGCTGTCGATTCGAGGACTTTCATCGGGGGCTTTGTCTACTTGATCCGTACGCGTTGAACGTTGATTGGAAGGTTATTGAGACGGCGGGTAAGATGCTCTCGGTTGAGATCTTCTACAACTTCATGATTATGGATGCAAACATGAACGTATTGTGGCGGAACCCCGAAAAGGTATCTTCTGATCAGATAGCTCGCATGGATAAAGTCTGGGGAGATCGTTCGTGGCGTGAAGCCGCTTATCGCCAGAGTCCGGGCTTATTCGGCGATATGGAAGAGAAGACGAATAACGAAGCGATTGCGGAAGCATTCCGACAGCGACTAAAGAAAGTCGCAGGCTTCGCATACGTTCCGAAGCCGATACCGATGCGCAACGACCAGGGCGCTGTAGTTTGTTCTTTCTCTTGAACCGCTCCTCGGGCCTCTCGACCGACTGCGTTTGGAGGGAATCAATTGGGTGATTGTCGGCGGCGAGTCGGGTCCGGGCGCGCGACCGATGAAGCCAAAATGGGTTACCTCTATTCGCGATCAATGCGTTGAGTCTAGCGTGCCATTCTTCTTCAAACAATGGGGCGGTGTGTGGAAAAAAAAGTTCGGCAGAGAACTCGAGGGACGGTTATGGGACCAGATGCGCGCAAGATCGCAACTAGTACCCGAAGTCGCCTAACGGCAGGATTTCGACGATGCGCTCGCGCGTATCTTGATGACGTGGAGCACTCCAATCGGAGTGAACGTGAGGACTATGAAGAAAACGTCAGTGCGTAGGAACCAGCGAATCCAATCTGGCGAATTGCGACCCGAGTACCGCTTCGACTATAAGAAGGCGCGTCCAAATCGGCTTGCTGTTGGAACGAGCGAAGAGCGCAGCGTCGTAGTGCTGGACCCCGACGTTTCCGCAGTCTTCAAGACACCGGAGTCTGTTAACAAGGCTCTCAGGGCGATAATCTCAGTAATGCCAGGACGCAAACCAAAAGTCATTCGCGAATCATCACAGAAATAATTGAATCCCACCCAAGAGAGTCCATGCTCAAGAGAAGCTATACACTCGCGGCTACCGCAATCTGTATGGTTTGGTTAATCCTTACCAACGGCGCAATGCTGATTGCCGCGCAACCTCGCCAAAACCCTTCTCGTGAAGAAGCAACGAGGGCCATCCGCAAATCGGCGTACGAAATGATGAAGGCATTCCTCACTCAGGACGTCGCGACTTTCAAGCGTCATTCGGCGAAGCGCACACTCGACCTGATAGACCTGGCATACGAGGCAGCCCAACAGGATCCGGTCTATCAAAAGGAAATGCAAAAGGCGCACATCGCCAACGCCAGCCAGTTCCTCGGTTATTTCCTTCAGGGAATGGCAAACCAGTATCTTCAAGCTATGCCGCTGTCCCCGGAAGCGGCGGCCATCAGAGTCGCAAACGACTCGACCGTTTCATTCATCAGCGATTCCGAGGCGCGCATTGGCGTTGGGGAGTCAGGGTTTGCTCGCGCGAAACTTCTGGCTCGCGTGTGGAAGATCGATCTGACCGACTGGCTCAAGCGAGGTGTTCTCAAGGAAATCAAAGACCCGGGTCTGCGAGCCAGAATAGAGAGATTGTGAAATGCGTGCAGTCGATATCATAGCCAGAAAGCGCGACGGGCGCGATCTCACTGGTGATGAGATCCGCTTTATTATCCGCGGCTACACAAACGGTGAGGTAGCCGACTATCAGATGTCCGCCTTGTTGATGGCCATCTACCTGCGCGGGATGACTACCGAGGAAACGCTCGCGCTCACCGAAGCTATGCTTCATTCGGGAGAGGTCGTCGACTTTTCGGACATGGGCCGTCCCCGCGTCGATAAGCACTCGACCGGCGGCGTGGGCGATAAAACCTCGCTGGTCATAGCTCCTGTCGTGGCCGCGGCAGGCGTGCTCGTACCAATGATATCTGGCCGCGCGCTGGCCCACTCAGGCGGCACCCTCGACAAGCTTGAATCGATCCCGGGTTTCAGAACTAATCTCTCGCTCGCTGAATTCCGGGCAACTCTCGAAACGGTCGGCGCGGCGCTCATCGGGCAGACTGCCGAAATAGCCCCTGCCGACAAGAAGCTATATGCCCTGCGCGATGTAACCGCGACCGTCGCGTGCCGTCCGTTAATGGCCGCCTCGATCATGAGCAAGAAGATGGCGGAAGGCGCGAGCGGGCTGGTGCTCGACGTAAAGACCGGCAGCGGAGCGTTCTTGAAGAAAGAAGAGGACGCGCGCGAACTCGCTCAGATCATGATGTCGATCGCCGTCGGTCTGGACAAAGATTGCGTCGCGCTGATCACCGACATGAACCAGCCGCTCGGCCGGACGGTCGGTAATTCACTCGAGCTGATCGAGGCCCTCGAAACATTGAAGGGTCGGGGCCCCAACGACTTCAACACGCTTTGCCGTGAGCTTTCGGCAGAGATGCTCGTGATGGGCAACGCCGCGACGACCACTGATCTGGGCCGTTCGCTTTATGACAGGATGATAGCGTCGGGGGCCGCTTCGGAGAAAATGCGCGCGATCATTCGAGCACAGGGCGGCGAGCCCCGGGTGGTTGACGACTATCGGTTGTTGCCGGGCGCGGCGCATCAACAGGAATTGCTCGCGCCAGAAGCGGGCTACGTTCAAGCCATCGACACCGAAGCGATCGGGCACGCATCAATGCTGTTAGGTGCCGGACGCGCGCGGCTCGATACAGCGATCGACCTCGGCGTAGGTCTGACGGTGAAGGCCAGGATCGGCGACAAACTTGAGCGAGGCTCTCCGCTCGCGACCATTCATTTCAACGACTCGGCGCGCGCAGAGGAGGCCGCCGCTGACATCCGCAACGCCTACACTGTTGGACCGGAGCAAGTCGAGCCACCGCAGCTTGTCAAAGCAGTGCTCCGCTGATTTACAAAGACATGCCGAGTCGTTAGAATCGTGCCCGCTTAGACAACATTGGAGTTTTGAGTCCAGCCTTTAGGCTGCTTAGATCGTTCAAGGACCACACAGAGCAAGCTAAAGCAGGTACTCTGAACCATACCGAGAGGGCCCCGAAATGAAATCCTCAGTAACTCGTCGAGACTTTTTCCGCAACGGAGCAGTCGCCGGACTCGGCGCAAGACTGTTCGGAGGGTTGGCGCCGGCCACCTTTTCCCAGGGAAGAGGCTCGCGACCGCTTGTCGTATCGAGCGCCAACGGTCTGCGGGCGACAGCAAAAGCAATGGAGATGCTTCGAGAGGGCAACGACACGCTCGACGCGGTTGTCGCCGGAGTCGCCATCGTGGAAGACGACCCGAAGGATATGAGCGTCGGCTACGGCGGGTTGCCAAATGAGGACGGCGTGGTCGAGCTCGACGCCAGCGTGATGCACGGCCCAACCAAACGAGCCGGCGCGGTCGCCTCGATTCAGCGGATCAAGAACGCGGCTCAGGTTGCGAAACTAGTGATGGAGCAAACCAGCCACGTGCTGCTGGTGGGACCCGGAGCGCTCCGGTTCGCACTCGCTCACGGGTTCAAAGACCAGGAGTTATTGACTGACGAGGCACGCATTGTCTGGCTGCGATGGAAAGAGCACATGAGCGACGATGACTCGTGGGGACCGGGGCTCGCGGCACCCGACAAGAAGCCACAGAGCAGGCTATTGAACGGCGACCCGGTACGAGCGGAGCTGATTGCGCTCGCTGACGAATACATCGCTCACCCGCCAACCGGAACCATCAACTGCATGGCGCTCAACGAGCGCGGCGACATATCCGGCACGACAACGACCAGCGGACTCTTTCACAAGCTGGCCGGCCGCGTTGGTGATTCGCCGCTGATCGGCTGCGGGTTGTTCGTGGACAATGAAGTCGGCGCCGCAGGCTCAACAGGGCTGGGCGAGGAATGCATAAAGATCAACGGCGCGCACACAGTCGTCGAGATGATGCGCAAAGGCATGTCTCCAACCGACGCCGCTCTCGAGGCGTGCAAGCGTGTGGCCGCGAACTACAACAACGATAAGGCAAAGCTCAAAGCGTTTGGCATTGAGTTTTACGCGCTGAACAAAAGCGGCGAGCATGGCGCAGCGAGTCTCTGGGGTTACTCGGTGAACGCCCGCGGTGAGCGACATCGTGGTCAGTACGCGGTGCACGACGGCAAAGAGAATAAGCTGCACGATATTGGCGCATACGTTTTCGAATCACGCGATAAGTAGCACAGATTCGGGCGAGAGTTCAGAGTCCACGCTTCAGCTTGCAGACCTCCGTCGAACAAGGCGACGCGAGCAAGCTAAAGCCTGGACTCTGAACACTCGCCTGAGCCCGAACTCCGAACTTGGCACACGACCGATCGCGGAGAGCTTCAATGAATAGTTTTCGCTCGATAGTCGCGGGATGCGCCCTTGTCACTATCATCCTCGCGCTCCCTCTACTTGCGCCCGCTCAGTCCAAGCCGCGTGCGCGGGATCTCGGTGTTCCGTTTGAAGGGACCCCCGGGACTCTCAACGCCATTACAGATGTAAAAGGTGTCGAGGTCGGCCACACCACGATCATCTCCGGCGAAGGCAAACTTCAGGTTGGGGTCGGGCCGGTTCGAACGGGCGTAACAGCGATCCTTCCGCGCGGTAAGCAATCGTCCGATTCGGTGTTCGGCGGCTGGTTCTCGCTAAACGGCAACGGCGAGATGACCGGTACCACGTGGCTCGAAGAATCGGGCTTTCTCGAGGGTCCGATCATGATCACCAACACTCACAGCGTCGGCGTGGTACGCGATGCGGTGATCGCGTGGCGCGTAAAGCGCGGTCCACCTGACGCATCGGGTTACTGGTGGTCATTGCCGATCGTCGCTGAAACATATGATGGGTTTTTGAATGACGTCAACGGATTTCACGTGAAGGCCAGCCACGCGTTTACGGCTCTCGACGGCGCCCAGGCGGGACCGGTTGCAGAAGGTAGTGTCGGCGGCGGGACGGGGATGGTCTGCTACGGCTTCAAGGGCGGGATTGGAACAGCTTCCCGAAAGCTTGATCAGAACGCGGGCGGCTACACCGTCGGGGTGCTGGTGCAGGCGAACTTCGGGCGTCGCAATCAACTCCGAATCGCGGGCGCACCTGTTGGCGTTGAGATTACCGAAGGCGCTCTTTCATCAAACGATGGCGCACCTCGAGATGATGTGGGTTCGATCATCATAGTCGTCGCGACCGACGCGCCGCTGCTTTCAAATCAACTGAAGAGACTGGCCCGACGCGCGGCCCTCGGGGTAGCTCGCACAGGGAGCAGTTCAGGCAACGGATCCGGAGACATCTTCATCGCCTTCTCGACAGCGAATCCGGAAGCGGCAAAGACAACCGGAACTGTACAATTGACTATGCTCCCTAACGATCGCATGAATTCCCTGTTCGAAGCCACCGTTCAAGCGACCGAAGAGGCGATCGTCAACGCGCTTGTTGCTACGGAGACGATGACCGGGATCGATGGTCACAAAGTGATCGCGCTTCCGCATGATCGATTGAAACAGGTGATGTCGAAGTACAATCGACTGGCTGAGCCAAAGGATAAATAGTCGGAACCGCCTCGCCGGCTGGCGTAACGATGTCGTGTTGACGCCGCCGCGAGGATTTCGGGCGCACCCACCTCGTCAGAAAGCGGGAAAGAACTGACGAGTCCGCGCGCGTTTCGTAGTTCCGCCTTCAGGCGGGCCTTTCGCTCGTGCATTTGCCTGGCGCCGACTGAAGGCGGAACTACGAAACGCTTATTCTTTCACACCTTCGTCAGAAGTGGGTTCCTGATGTTGCAGCCTACGTAAGGCGGCCCACATTTTCTCGCATACCCACCTTCGTCAGAGGTGGGTTCCTGATGTTGCAGCCTACGTAAGGCGGCGCACATTTTCTCGCATACCCACCTCGTCAGAGGTGGCTTCCTGATGTTGCAGCCTACAGAACGCGCCGCACCCTTATCAGGGGCAAGCCGTTTATGGTTTACTGGTATCTGCGGGTGATGATTTATCCGGAATGAAACGATGAAGCCGGGTTACTCGGAAAGTTACCAGGACATCTAATGAAACGAATCTCTTTGGTTTTCGTGCTGGCAACAGCACTCGCGCTGCCCGCATGCACTAGCGTGATCGGCAAACGCGATGAATCCGGCGGCAAGCTTCGCGTTGGCATTGTCTTCGACATCGGCGGCAAGGACGACAAATCTTTCAATGCCGCGGCGTGGGAAGGCGTCAAACGCGCAAAGGACGAACTCGGGATTTTTCTTCGCGATGTTGAGCCGGGCGATCCGACCTCAATCGAGCCTTCGATGCGAGCCTTCGCCGAACGCGGCTACGATCTGATAATCGGTGTCGGTTTCGCGCAAGCGCCGATCATGAACGATGTGGCCCGAGATTATCCAAACCTGAAGTTCGCCATCATCGACGGGGTGATCGATCTACCCAACGTCGCGTCGCTGATCTTTAAGGAACACGAAGGCTCATTTCTGGTCGGGATGATCGCCGCGCGAACGTCGAAGACCGGTAAGATTGGGTTTGTCGGCGGAATGGACATTCCCCTGATCCACAAGTTCGCAACGGGCTACGAGGAAGGCGCCCGGTACGCAAATCCGAAGATCCAGGTGTTTGATAACTATGTAGGAGTGACCGACGCGGCGTGGAACAATCCGGGCAAAGGCAAAGAGCTGGCGAAGGCCCAGATTGAACGCGGCGCTGATGTCATCTTTCAGGCGGCCGGCAACTCGGGGCTGGGAGTGTTTGACGCGGCCGAGGACATGCACAAGCTGGCGATTGGAGTAGACTCCAATCAAAACTGGGTGAAGCCCGGATTCATACTTACCAGCATGATCAAACGCGTAGACGTATCTGTATTCAATACCGTCAAGGACGTGGTCGAAGCCCGCTTCAAAGGCGGCATCCACGAGTTCGGGATGGAGACTGATGGAGTCGGCTACGCGCTCGATGACTACAATCGCAACCTGATCCCGCAGTCGGTCCTTGACGAAGTCGAACGCGCCAAGCAGGACATCATCGCAGGCCGTATCAAAGTCACTGATGCGATGGCGGAAAAATAGAAGGACAGAAGGCAATAGCAAATCGGAAATGGCAAATCGCAAATAGAAACTTTTCTATTTGCGATTTGGCATTTTCAATTTGTTATTTGCCTCCTACCTTCTGCTCTCTAGCTATCCCAGGAATCGTACCGCCGAAGGCAGCACCCTTAAGCGCGCCGGCGTGAAGCCCACCATCTCTCCATCAAGATCAATCGCCATCGGCTCCTCCGAATCTATCGAGACTTCACGAGCCCGCATCTCAGTCACCTTTGGGTTTTTAAGATGAGCACCACGCTGGATTCGCGGCAGCTCCCTGATCACATCCAACCGTGTAGTCTTATCCGTTACGATCACATCCAGCAGGCCGTCATCCAGCTCTGCGTGGGGCGCCAGCATCATGCCCCCGCCCGCGAATCTCCCATTAGCGACTACTATCAGGTTGCTGTTGATCTTTATCTCGCGTTCATCGAGCCGAACCGAAACCGCGACGTTCTGATAGCGCCCCAGGGCGGCGATTGCCGCCGCCGCAAACCGTGCGCTCCCGCCAATCCATCGCGGCAGCGTGTGGCGCCAGCGGTTCACCAGCGAGGACACATCGCCGCCCAAACCAAACGATGCAACGTTGATAAAGAATCGGGACACACTCGCGCCATCCGGGTCCTGGAAGTCGGCCCGCGCTACGTCGAGCAGCCTCGCTTCTGAACTGATCAGGGCTCGCATCGATTCGCTGCGACTCGTCACACCGAGCGAACGGCGAAAGTCCGAGCCGGTCCCGCTTGGCAGCAGCCCTATTGCCGCGGCACTGTCAATAACGCGGCCGCACTCATCGAAGTATCCGTTTACGACTTCGCCGAGAGTGCCGTCGCCTCCCACCGCGACGACGCGAGCTACGCCGGCATTGAACGCCGAGCGTGCGACTTCGGTAGCCTCGCCCGCTCGAGCAGTGATGTGCTCATCAAAGATCACCCCCGCCGCGACGATCTCCTTGCGCGCGCTGGCCCAGGCTCGCAGAGTCGCGCCGCGTGCGGAAGCAGGATTGACGATGAAGAGGGTCTTTTTCAAATGGACCGGAACCAAGGAAAGCAGTCAGTCGCGTTCAACTTCGACGGATTGAGGATACGTCTATGTCCCGGCCGATAGAGCAGCGCCTGTCACGCACTGGCCGGCGTTTCCTCTTTCACCCTTTCAATCCTCGTTTCGACTATCCGGTTGCGCGTCGTCGATTGTACCGTCAGCTTCAGGCGGTTGTACTCGATACTCTCGCCGCGCTCAAGCAACCGGCCCGCTCGAGCCATCATGAATCCGGCTATCGTGTGATAAGCGTCCGATTCGGGTAGGTTCAACTTGAGCAGCTTGTTCGCGTCTCTGATCGACAGATTGCCGCGAACGTTGTACGCGCCGTCGGGCTCCTCTACTATTTCCCGAGCGGCTGCTTCATCGTGCTCGTCCCGAATGTCCCCGACGATCTCTTCAAGCAGATCTTCAAGCGTCACCAGTCCTTCGACTCCCCCATGTTCGTCTACAACCAGCGCCATGTGTTCGCTCGAGCGGCGCAACAATCGAAGCGCATCGTTCAGCTTTACGTTTGTAGGGATAAACACCGGAGTCCTCACAAACTCTTCGACGCTCACCTCGCCGCCGCGTCGAATAGCGCGGCTCAGATCTTTATGCAGAACGATGCCAATAATGTCGTCGAGCGATTCGCGATAGAGCGGCATTCGCGAGTAGCGGGTCTGCTCGAACACATCCAGCATCTCGGCGGGATTTAGTTCTGCATCCAGACCCTCGATTTCCGTTCGCGGAACCATAACGCTCTCGACAGTCGCATCGGTGAAATCAAAGACGTTGTAGATCAACTGCCGTTCGTCTTCGATGAGATAGCCGCTTTTGTGGCTTAATCCGACGAGGTGACGCAACTCTTCTTCGCTGTACGCGGCAGTGTGTTCGGCAGTCGCTCGCAATCCCATCCGTCGCAGAATCAGCACACCGGATCTGTTGATCGACCAGATCGGAGCTCTGAAGGCGCGGTAGAAAATCTCCATCGGGCGCGCCACCGCGAGGGCAACCTTCTCAGTCCGCTCGAGCGCAAGCGCCTTGGGCACGAATTCGCCGAGCACCAGGTGCAAGTACGTTATCACCACAAACGCTATCGCGACGGCGGTCGAATGCGCAGCGACCTTGGAGGCGATGCCGGACAGGATCAAATCCGTTGCAGGGTTGAGAAGTTGCGCAACGGTATTCTCGCCAATCCATCCGAGCGCAAGGCTTGCCAGCGTGACTCCGACCTGGCAGGCGGAGATGTAACCGGTTAGGTCGTCGGTGATGCGAAGGAGTAACCGCGCGCGCTTGTGGCCCTCCGCGATCAGGCCGGCGATGCGCGAACGTCTTATGCTGACCAGTGCGAACTCCGCGCCGACGAAAAAGGCGTTGGCCAGCACCAAAAGGAAAACAGCGGCGAGCTTTAGGAGGACAGTCAATATTGGCGAGCCGTCCATAGACGGAAAGATTCTAGCAAGGAGGGTCGACAATGACTATAGCCGCGCACTAAGTCTGTCAGCGCACTATGTCTCTCCACCGCGCCGCGATTCAGAATTCAGCTGAGCTCACACCGGTCCAAACCATACGGTGAAAAAGAAAGCCGCTGCGACTAAATAACAGGAGCGCGTATTCAGCCGCGTTCTCACCGGACTAGATCAACTAGCGATGCGGAATCCGTGTGTATTGCCGGCAGCCAGAACGCCTCCGCTTACGCTGCGGTTGTTACCCAAACATGATCCCCAATAACCGCAGCGGAGCGCTGAGCGCTGCTCTGGCGTAGCTAATCTCAATGCCTGGTCGCATCCACTCTGCTGACCTCGCATGGGAGCTCACTCAGTTCTCCCACCAACGCCAAGGCGAGCCTGTAACCCAGGTAAACACTAGTTTGATTTACACCCTTCAGCCGATCTTCATCAGTGTGCAAAACCCTTTCCCAGCCATCCCCAATGGCGCTGATCGTTATTGCTGGAATCTTCTTTCTGATAAACGAAATGGAATCCGCCGTTCCGTTGTCGATACTCACCTTCTTGAAAGGGATTTTCATGCGCTGGGCTAGATCTACAACCCGCCCAACCAGAGAGTTGCTCGACAAATCTACCAGCACTTGCGGGGCAGCCATCCCCAAACTGTCGATGTTGACCATTGCACAATACTGTTCCACGTCTTCCTTTTTGATCGCCTTGACCATGGCCCTTGAGCCAAGCAGGCCACTCTCTTCCTTGCCAAACGCTACGAAGATCAGGCTCTTCTTCAGTGGAACATCTTTGAGACTCCTGTAGATGTGAACGAGCGTGACGATGCCGCTCCAGTTGTCTATCGCACCACATCCATCGAGCACCTTGTCGTAGTGTGCGCCGATAACGATTGTGCCTTGCGACTTGCCGATTTTGCGTAAGACGAGATTCTCGACTCCATCCTGCGTCTCGATTGACACTTCGTCTTCTCGAGCACCGAGCTTCACAAAAAGCGCCCTGGTCGCCATTAATCGTTCATTGTTCTTGCACGGAGCCAGAGCCATATCCCGCGCAGTCTCCTCCTGGGTGGAGATTACTATCGCGCCATCAGTCCAACCGGCGTTGCCAGATGTGGCGGGGGAGACCGTCAGGAAAAGGCCAAAGCAGATGACGAGCAAGCGACCCCGCGAAACACGGGCCCACCTCGCGCTTCTTCCAGATAAGTGGATGAAATCGCGTTTCATTTTAGAGTCGGCTTTCAACTGGCGATTATCCATTTGCTCGCGCGACCGACTGCGCGAGTCCACTCCGATAGCAGGCGATCGCGTTCCGATCCGGCCATCTTTGGCTCGAAAGTCTTCTCGCGTTGCCACAACTCGCTTAGCTCATCAGTGCCCGACCAGAATTTGACCGCGAGCCCCGCCAGAAAAGCAGAGCCGGCCGCAGTCGTCTCGGTATTCGCGGGCCTCACCACCGGAATTCCCAATATGTCCGCCTGAAACTGCATTAAGAAATCATTCCGTACCGCCCCGCCATCTACTCGAAGCTCAGTCAGATTGATCCCCGAGTCGTCCCGCATGCACCGCAGCACATCGCTTGTCTGATAGGCGATCGATTCAAGAGCGGCTCGAGCGATGTGTTCTCTCGTCGAGCCTCGGGTCAGCCCGACGATGGTTCCCCGAGCGTATGGGTCCCAGTGCGGCGCGCCCAATCCGACGAACGCCGGAACAAGATATACGCCACCGTTGTCTTCGACGCTCGTCGCCATCGCCTCAGTGTCGGCGGCGGAGTTGATGATCTTGAGCCCGTCACGCAGCCATTGAATCGCGGCACCCGCGATAAATACGCTGCCCTCCAGGGCATACTCGATCGGTTCACTTTGGATCTGCCATGCAATGGTGGTGAGCAGGTTGCTTTTGGATCTCACGAGCTCGGTGCCGGTGTTCAGCGGCATGAAACAGCCAGTACCATAGGTGTTCTTTGACATCCCCGGCGCGGTGCAAACCTGTCCGAACAGCGCCGCCTGCTGGTCACCGGCGATCCCCGCGATTGGTATGGCGCGGCCAAACAGAGATGCATCGGTCTCGCCAATCGTCGCGCTGGAAGGGGCGACATGGGGAAGCACTTCGCGGGGCACGTCGAGAGCAGCGAGGAGTTCATCGTCCCACTCTCCGCGTTCGATGTTGAAGAGCAGGGTGCGGCTGGCATTCGAAGGATCGGTGGCGTGAACGCGGCCGGCGGTAAGCTTCCATATCAACCACGAGTCGACCGTTCCAAAGGCGAGCTTGCCGCGTCGGGCGAGATCGCGAGCGCCCGGAACATTATCCAGCAGCCAGCGCACCTTTGTGCCTGAAAAATAGGCGTCAAGCACCAGGCCTGTGCGCTGCTGAAACATCGGGGTCAGCCCCTCGCTGCGCATGCGATCGCAGTCGGCGGCCGTTCGCCGGCACTGCCAGACGATTGCGTTGTGAATTGGCTCTCCGGTCTCTCGATCCCAGATGATGGCCGTCTCGCGCTGATTGGTGATGCCGATGGCCGCTATTTGATCGGGCTTCACATCCGATTCTCTCAAAACGACATGCGCTGCGTTGAGCTGAGATGACCAGATGTCTTCAGGCCGGTGTTCCACCCATCCGGGTTGCGGGAAGATTTGCTCGAATTCCTGCTGGGCCGCCGCAGTAGCCCGGCCTTGACGATCGAAGAGGATCGCACGGGAACTGGTCGTTCCCTGATCGAGCGCAAGTATGTACTGTTGACTCATTTGTTTCTCCAAGCGAGAGGTGAGCTGCAAAGGCGAGCAATAATAGCACTCGGGTTGTTTCTCAGCTAGAACAAATCCGGCGGCGGCGGAGCGGCAAACCAGCTAGGGGGAACTTGCCTTGGCAGTTGCTCGAAGGGATACGCCAACGCCTGAGATGTCGGTAATAAAGGAGCGCCGGCGCGGTTCAATTATCGGCCCCCGGACACTCGCGTTGAAGTTCCTCGCAAGACCACAGGTCCGCCCCATTCGTTCTTGTGGACCCAGTGGGCACACCGATTTTCGCCTTACTGGTACTGCCAGCAAACGCGATGGTATAATTCACACCGTTGAGACGATTCAGTCAACACAGAAGGACAAAAACAGAATGGTAGCAACACGAACCCGCAGGAGAGCGTCGTCACTCACGCTCCTGGCTTTGCTTTTTGTGCTCGCGCCGCGTGCGCTCGCCCAGACCGAGCAGACCCCAGCGATCGACATAACCAACTACAAGATAAACGCCGAGTTATTGCCTGACTCTCACAGCCTAAAGGCACAGGCGATTGTAACTCTAAAGGCGATCAAGCAGACTCAGTCGGCGGTTCTCGAGATGAACGGGTCACTAACGATCTCAAGCGTCAAAGGCCCGGACGGCAAAACGGCTCTGCAGTTTATTCAGGACAGGGTTAACGAGTTCAACGTCAAGGTCAACCTCGGCCAGTTGTACGCCCCCGGGTCTGATATCACATTGACATTCGATTACGCAGGCCCGCTGGCCACCCCCGAGGGCGGACCCATTGCCGATACGCGCCTGGCGTATATCGGGCCTGAGGGCTCATATCTGTTCTATGCCTCGCGGTGGTTTCCGTTCCACGGATACGCCGCCGATCGCGCTACATCGGATATTAGCCTGACGGTCCCCGCCAACTGGACGGTCGCCGGACACAGTGCGGACCCGGTTACACCCGTCACCAACAAAGATGGACGCAAGACTTTTACCTTTGTCGAGACTCAACCCGTGCTTCCCGGGTCATTTGCGGCCGGACAGTTCATCACCAAAACCATCAACACCGGAGGAATGCAACTGGATCTGGCCGTTCTCCCGGGCAGCGAGGGACGGCTGCAGGAGTTCGGACAGGAGATCGCCCAGATTGTTCAGTTTTACAACGGCAGGTTTGGGCCGTTCCTGCTCGGCACGAGATTCGTGGTCGCCGAGATCGACGACGACACCCTCGACTATTACTCGGGAGCCGGGATCGCATTCATAGCGCACAAGACGCTCGTGTCCGATAAGCCGATTCCAATCGATGACCTCGCACGCGAGGTTGCTTATCAATGGTGGGGGCAGGCGGTCGGGTTGAAGACCTTTGACGACGCGTGGCTATCGCAGGGACTCGCAGAATACTCTTCCGTACTTTATCGCGAATCAACCGAGAGCCCGGCTGAGTTTCACGAGACCTTGTCCGAGATAATCGAGCTTGCGCTTGCATTCGAACAGGAAGCGTCGATATCTCGCGCGCCCTCGCAGCTCAACGATCAGTCCCCCGCCTATCGCTCGGTGGTTTTTTACAAAGGCGCTTATGTGTACCACATGCTCAGGACCACTATAGGCGATGATAAGTTCTTCGAACTGCTGAAGACTTATTATTCAACTTACAAAGGACAGAATTCCGGGATAGACGATTTCGAGACTGCTGGCCGACAAGGTGTCGGCGCAAAAGCTGCGAGGCTTTTTCGGAATGTGGATCGACTCCACCGGTGTACCCGAGTTCAAAGTCGACTACTCGATCATCCGCACGAAAGAGGGCAAATTCAAAGTTCGCGGAACGGTCCGGCAGAACATGGATTCCTTCAGAGGACCGGTCGGCGTAGCGCTTGAAGCGGAGGGCGGCCGCGAGTCGAAAGCGACGTTGGACATGCATGGGACCTCCGTCGACTTCGATCTCTCAAGCGACGGCAAACCGCTCGAGGTAATCGTCGATCCGGAAAATCGGTATCTGCGCATCAGCGATGCCATTCGCGTTTCGGTGGTGGCGCGTCGAGGGATACAGCTTTTTGAGCGCGAGGAGTATGCCGAGGCGGAGGAACAGTTTCGGGCCGCGCTGAAGCTCAACCCGCGCTCGTCGTGGGCGTGGTACAACATTGGCCTTCTCTACATGGAACAGCGCAATTGGCAGAAGGCTCGCGACGCTTTTACAGAAACCGTGAACGGGGATCTCGAACCGTCGTGGCTTGAGGTATGGTCGTACATCAAGCGCGGCAATGCGTGGGACGCTGAAGACAACCGCGACCGGGCCGTCGCCGAATACAACAAAGCCAAGGAGAGCGGCGGGACCTATAACGGGGCTCAGCAAGCGGCCGAGAAATACCTTGGCCAACCGTACAAGAAAGAGCGCTCGGCCCAGCCAAGCAATTAGGCCGAGGTCGGAAGCCAGAGGTCGGAAGTCAGAGGTCAGATCAGAGGTCATCGAAGTCAGAGGTCGGAAGTCAGAGGTCGGAAGTCAGAGGTGAGAAGTCGGAAGTCAATGGTTTGTGGTCATTAGTTTTTGGTCAGTGTTTACAGGTTGGTTAGCCACCGGCCACCGACCACCGACCACCGACCACCGGCCACCGGCCGCCGGCCACCGACCACCGAACCACCGGCCCACCGGCCCACCGGCCACCGGCCACCGACCACCCATTTAGAAAGGACATTGAATCAATGAGCACAGCAGCTATTGCAAGACCGCAAGCATCCGAGTACGCGTCTTACTACGAAGGATACATTTCTAAAGTGCCCGACGGCGATGTGGTCGGAACGCTCAGCAAGCAACTCAATGAAACGCTTGCTCTGATCAAGAGTATTCCCGAAGCTCGTGGAGAATTCCGCTACGCGGAAGGCAAGTGGAGCATAAAGCAGCTGATCGGCCACGTAATCGACAGCGAGCGGGTTTTTACTTACCGCGCGCTTCGGTTTGGCCGAGGAGACGCGACGCCGCTCGCAGGATTCGAGCAAGACGATTTCATTCGAGGCGCGGACTTCAACAAGCGGACCCTGAGCGATCTTGCCGACGAGTACGAGCACGTGCGGCGGGCGACGATTTCTCTGTTCGCCAGCCTGGAGGAGAACGCGTGGGATCGACGAGGCGCCGCCAACGACAATGAAGTCTCGGTTCGCGCGTTAGCGTTCATCACCGCCGGACACGAACGTCATCATGTTGAGATACTAAAAGCGAAGTATCTGTGAACAACTCCGTCTGCGCGTGTTGTTCGCGGATCGGGGGTGGCGGATGACGGTTGTTCACATTGACGACGTGACAGTTGTTCCCGGACGACGACTCGCTCTCGGATGACGGCAATTCGTGGATACCGGCAATTCGTGGATACCGGCAATTCGCGGATGACGGCACTTCGCGGATGACGGTTGGTTGACTCGGCCGATCAGCGGTTGCTAGTATCTGCAACAGATTAGATCTTCGAATTCGAGTGGGGCCATAGCTCAGCTGGGAGAGCGCATGACTGGCAGTCATGAGGTCAAGGGTTCGATCCCCTTTGGCTCCACCATTTATCCAACCTTACACTCCTGATTGTGATCTTATCGACTCATGCGTGTACCGTCTTGGATTTGCCTTTTCGTACTTTTCGCTCCGCTGACTGTGTTGTTGTGGGTGGGTTGTAGTAGTGGGCCGCATGGCATCGTTCAGAGTAACGCTGCCGAATCGAAGCCGACGGAGCGGTCACAGAATTCGAACTCGCCGCGCACAGTACCGTCGAAGGCGGTGCCCATCTCTCCCTACGATATTCAGAAGTACATAAATCAACATGATGACAATGAAACCGAACTTGTAGACTTCAGGCCGATCTGGAAGATGATGCAAGTAAAACCAGACGAGGAGGGTGTCTTCGATGGCTTTGTTCCTTCCTATAGCCGCTGGCACGCTGAACTCTTCTCGGCCGGAACGCGGGTAAAAAAGGATCGCCCGTTGGTCTTGAAGATTTCGGCCAATGGCGGAGCTGATCGCCGCTATCTGATATTCAGTTTGAATCGCTCTTATCGATCCACCAATGTAAGGTGGCAATTCTCTGGATGTATAGATGTGTTGGACAACAAGTATGAAGGTTCGCCCCACCAGGCCTATCATCGAGTTGTTAGCAGCGGAAAACATACCTGGCTAATACTTCGAGCTTTAGCCGGCAGCGGAACGGGTATATACCAGATCAATGAAGCGTGGGCATGAGATCGACAATTACCCTCCCAAGAAGGTACTAGAGTATCCGATTGAGGGCCACTTCGCTCAAGGAGACGTTTGTGACCGCGCATTCGGTTCAAGGATTGTCAATCGGGTCAATGGCGTTTACGTCATAGAGATTAAGCTTTCGGTCACCTACGGTCTCGAACGCCCAGTTTTCTCGAAGACGCAGACCGCATCTTACGTCTGGGCGCCAGACCTGGCTGAGTTTGTTTTCGATCAATCCAACTCTAAGATCTCCAAACAGGAGATGGAGCTTGTCTATAACACTGGTTTCTTAAAGGACGAGATGTTCATGTCCTACAACTACTCCGACCTGAAGCGAATCGCCTCTCACGGGAACAAAGCGCAAAGAGATTGGTTGGAGTGGGTTCTGACCAAGACCGAAGATGTCCCGCAGAAAAGGACCCTACTAGATAGGCTTCGACGTTGACTTCGCCGCTCCTGAATACAGGCTTTGAGACTTTACAACAGGGACTCTGGCAGCCAATCCAGTTGTACGCGAGCAGGAGAGTAGCAACCTTCGTCCCTAGCTCCCCCGGTACAACGGACCGGCGAAGGGACGGAATGTGGCTCACCACTTACGTTTGCCGTCCCGGGAGGAACTGAAAGAAGATACTGGCGGGTATAGATAGACGCGAGTAAGTCCCCGCTGCCCGTCATCCGCGGATCGTCTTACCAAGACCCTTCACGGCATCACCAAGCTTCCGCCTCGCTTTTCCTAGGGTCTCTTGCCTGCTCCCCTTGCTGCGGTCGGTGGCGCCTTGTGCCTCCATGTTTCGATTGCCCACCGCGTGTCCCACCTTCTCTTTTACCGAGCCTTTCGCTTTATTGATCTTGCCCCTCATCTCGGTCTTGTTTGGCACTCTCATGAATAAGGCCTCCTTACTTAACTAAACCGGCCAGGGAGAACCGGCTTAGATTTGATCAACCGCAAGCGCCTGGTATTTTTGGCGGACGAGTTGCTCCGCCGGCGGACCGCTCCGCCAATCGCTCAGGCAGAATGGCTGCCGCTGGAACCTTACGTCCGCCAACGACGGTAGCCGTAGCCGCCGCCGCCGAAGAGCAGAATCAGCACGATGACAACAATCAATATAGTCATGTATCACTCACTCCTTTCCAGCCTGCCGTACCACCCACTTATGTGGGGCTCGATCGATTACGACCGTTCTACGCCCCTCTGAGCAAGCTAAGCCACCAGGATGACGTGTAACTCTTGGAGCGGTAAGACGCCCCATTCGGAGGATACGATACCGCGATTCTTCGCCCAGCGCTGTCCCCTATTGGACAGATTGAGAAATAAAGGCACGATGGATAGAGATGGTGACTAACGACCGCAGACGGAGGTAGGCAGTAATTCAACAATCCCCCAACTGTGCCGTTGGGGGTATTTGGAGGGTGAAGGTCCAAACTCGAGATTGCCCTCCTGACGAAGGGCGTTACCCACTTCGCTAGAAGTGGGTCGCTGATACTACAGCCTACAACGAATTTTTCCCCGAAGGGGATCCCGTCCTCCAGCCCAGGGTTGCTGTACTCGGCTACCCTGGGAAAGACGGCGAGCGAGTTACCCAACCCCACCGGGGTTGTGGCTGGCTTCCACGCGTACCCAATCGGTATGAGGTTTGTCTCGATTAGTTCTCGTTTATTGAGTTCATGCGCTCTCGACACGAGGCCCGGCCGCAACCCCGTTGGGGTTAGGAAAATCGCCGCGTCTCTCCCAGGGTAGCCGAGTACAGCAACCCTGGGCTGGAGGACGGGATCCCCTTCGGGGAAAATGTCCAAACTCGAGTGCCCTCCTTACGGGGGGCGGCAAGGTGACGTCTCGTTTTTCCATAAACATCGTCCTTCTGCCGAGGGCACCGAGGTGGTTTCTAAGGAGGACTGCTCGTACAGGTCGCTAGTTTCTTCGCTAACACAATCATTGTTACAAGCAACTAGATGGGCTTCGACGTTGAGTCCGCCGCTCCTCTGTGAGCAGCAAAATGGAAACGAGGTTCGTACCGATGGAGGGTTACTTACTATGTAAACGTCGCCAGGTTGCCGGTGCCGTAAGAAATGCCTTCTTGAACGCTCGTGAAAATGCTGCCTCGGACTCGTAGCCAATTGTGCTGGCGATCTGAGCGAGGGACTCGCGGCCGTCCCGCAGCTTTTGAGCCGCGACCTGCATACGCCAGTTAGCGAGGTAGTGCATCGGAGCCACCCCGATCAGACGCGTGAAGCGCTCGCCCAATGCCGATCGCGACAACCCAACTTCTCGGCCAAGCCCATCTATTGTCCACGAGCGGGCAATGTCGCGATGGAACAGCGCCAACGCTCGGGCGACGTAAAGATCGCGTAGACCCGCGAGCCAACCGGTCTCGTCATCCGGCAGCGAATCAGCGTAGCGCCGGACGGTTTCCACGAAGATCAACTCCGACAACTTTGCCAGCACGGTCTCCGATCCTGGGCGGCCAGTGGCGACCTCGTCGGCAGCATACTGGAAGGTCGAGCGAATCCATTCGGCGGCACTACCCTCCTCGGCATCTAGCCGCAATGACCTGGGCAAGGTAGAGATCAACAGATTGCCTTCGACACTGTCACAACCGAGGAAGCCGCATACCAGCCGCGTTCGATCACCATCACCGCCATGACGAATGGCATACAACCCCCCATTCGGCGAGGGCACGATGACGTCGCTGGCCGACACCGGGAGCAAATCTAACTTCCCGCCAAGCAGGTGAGCATCGTTGCGGGGGAAAACGACGACCTCGCCAGCGCTAAGCTCGAACGGCTCCTCGCCATCAACCTGTACTTTGAGTGTTCCTTCAACCACGTAGTGGTAAAGGATCAGATGCGAAGTCGAACCGAGAAACGGCGCACAATACTGGGGGTTCAACTGCGCCGCGACGCACCACGGCTCAAAGAACTCGGCGTGCAAGAATACACCGCCAGTAAGGTGTGCGACCCTCAAGACATCAGATAAAGCGTCCATTTCCGACTTCTCCACGGCAAACCGGCGTTCCCGTCATTTCTCCCGGCAGAACGATCATAGATCAAAGATATTGACCGACGTACATTAGTAGCGACCGCCTGAACCAAAAGTTCAGGAAGGTTGTTGGCGCAGTATTCTAACTTTAGGCAAGGAGATTAACAATGAATACCACAACAAGGAATACAGACAGCGATCGATACAATCGCTGTATCAAGGCTTCCAAGAGAGTACGTTGGGACATTGATCAGGATGTGATCCGCGGGCGCACCTTTGACCGTTCCCAGAAATATCTGCCTGATAAACTTTCGCTGGTTCACGAGTTCGCTACTCTCTTCGAAAGTGAGAAACGATTCGTCAGTCAGATTCAGGGACGCACCTACGCAAACATGTTCGGGTTAGTCGAACGATTCATCAACGCGAAGGTGCTGGAAGTCGGCCGTGACCACTGGTTCGGCGATCAAGTCGCCCTGGAGGCATTGGTGCGGTTCAGCGATGAGGAATTAAAACACCAGGAAATGTTCCGCAGGATGAACGAGATGGTCGGTGCGACCTTGCCTGCCGGTTACTCTTTCGACGTAGATCCCAACGCGGTAGCCGGCGCGGTGCTCAGCAAGAGCACCTGGGCGGTTCTTGCACTGACGCTGCAGATCGAGCTGTTCACACAACTCCACTACAGTCAAAGCATAGACCCGGATGGCGAGCTGTCCGAACTGTTCAGGGACGTGTTCCTCTATCACTGGAAGGAAGAGAGTCAGCACGCGATCCTCGACGAACTGGAGTGGAGGCGAAACGACGCCGGACTGACCACCGATGAACGTAACCGCGCGGTCGACGAGTTCATCGAGCTAGTCGGCGCGGTAGACGGCATCCTGCAAGCCCAAGCCGTCAGTGATGCGAGCTATTTCGCAACGAACTGTGGCCGCGCGGTGGATGTGAAAGAGGGTGAAGCAATAAAAACCGCCTTCCTCAAAGCCTACCGATGGCAATACATCCATTCAGGCGCGTCGCACCCGATGTTCGCGAAGGTGCTCTCTAGCTTGATCACCGAAGATCAGGGAAATCGGATCCAGGCAGCCCTTGGCAGTCTGCAATAGCCAATCGCGAACCTTCGCTATTCAGTTTACTATCAACTTGAGAAAAGGAGACCTATCATGAGTACGACAAAAGCAACTCCCAAAGGCCGCATCGTCAACGGCATTAACGTAGACGATCTCCTGGCCCTGCGCGCCCGTATCGAGCAAGATCCATCCAGGGGCATAACAAACTGGCTTGTCACCACCACGTGGCGGGGTCAGACTCAAAGCCGTGCCCAAGTCTCAGGCTTCCGGATAGGCGGCGAAGATGTGTCACGTCGGTTCTCATTCGACATCGACGAACCGATCGAACTGGGCGGCAGCAATGCCTTCCCAAATCCGCAGGAATATCTGCTTGCAGCGCTCAACGCGTGCATGACGGTAGGATATGCGGCACAGTGCGCAATCCGAGGAATTACCCTCGAACATCTGGAGATCGAGACTAAAGGCGACATAGACCTCAGAGGTTTCCTCGGGATTGACTCCACAGTCACGCCCGGCTACGAGAGCCTGAGCTATACCGTCCGCATCAAGGGTGACGGCACCGAGGCCCAGTTCGCCGAGATCCATGAGGCGGTAATGGCGACCTCACCCAATTTCTTCAACCTCGCGAATCCCGTGGCGCTGAAGCCAACCCTGGTGATCGAGTAGACCCGAGCCAGCACGCGGGTCGTGCAAAAGAGGTTCGGCTTGGAGTTTCCGACGTACCGCAGCAGAAGGCGGGAGGCGGCTTGTTCGCCTCCCGCGAGTCAGAGTTGGCCGTCAGATCGACGATGTTCGCGCTGCCTTTCATTAAAGATCGCTTCTCGCGCATCAATGTGAAGCGAGGCTGACTCTCATGTTTGCGGTAGAAAAAGTGTTGAACTGCTGCAGCACGGGGAAGCCTGCCGATGAGCCGCCAATCAGATGGCCGAGCCTGCCGCTTGCGTCCGTAGTGAGAGCGAGGTTGGCGCCGCCGATGAAGATGCCGGGCACGAGAGTTTCCATCTTCACGATGCCGCTGCCGGTCTTGACCCACCAGTTGGCGTCAAACGACCCTGCCGGCGTCTCCGACTCGGTAACTGTCCCGTCGAGCGACAGCCGCGGGCTCCCCGGTCGAGGGACGGCAACAAAAAGGGAGCCTGGGTTGCCGTTGCCACTGGGCTCATAACCGTAGTCGATCGTGGGAACGTGCTGTGCGTTGATACCGAGCTTTTCGAGGTTATGCGCGAGCTTCGCATCGGAGGTGTAGTACCAGAGCGTGTAGTTGTTGATGTCGCCGGTGAAGTCGGGCGGAAGGATGACGACTCCGATCTGCACGATTGAACCGACTTTGGGCCTATGACCATCAACCGCGATGCCACAGTTGGCCGTGCGGACGACGATGGGCGTGACGGGCTGGCCCTCTCCGGCCAGATGAAACTGCGGCGGGATGAGCGCCTGAGCCTGTGCGGTCGGAATGAGACCGACGCCGATGCTTTCTACGCAGTCCGTAAACGCGACAGTGAAGCCCGAAAACACTCGATGCGTCTCTTGCGCCACCGGCCCGGCACTTACGCTGGAGAGCAACAAAACTAAGAGCAAAGTCGTCGCGAGCAATAGTGATCTTCTCATTGCAGGTCCTCCGTTCTTTTTTGGTCGTCCACAGCGCTGTGAATGACCCAGTTCTTTGACACAACATCAGGCGACGCGTACTTCGTCGGGTTCTTACCATCGGAGCGGATTTTTTTCTCGGTCCCGCCAACAGTGTGGATGGGGATCACACGGCGCCGGCGGAGGGCCGTAAGAAACCGCAAGTGGTCCTGCTGGAATAAGTCACCTCGACAGGACGAGCCAGTGCTGCTACAGTCCAGTAAGAGTAAAGGTAACCTTTACTCTTACTCTTACTCAGCCGGGAGCGGAGGCGAGCGCATGGCGAAGCGGGAATCGGAAAGGAAGCAGGAACTCACCCCCGGCGGAGGCGCCTGGCCGACGATCGGGGTCAGCGTTGTGATCTTTTCCCTTCGCCCGCGCGGCGATTCCCACGAACTCGCCGTACTGCTCGTCCGTAGAGAGTCCGCTCCCTTTGCCGGGCTTTGGGCGCTCCCAGGCGGGTGGGTTCATACCGGCGAGGGCCTCGAGGAATCGGCGCGACGACATCTCCTCTCAAAGACCGGTCTCCAAGCAGCATACCTGGAGCAGCTCTACACTTTTGGAAAACCGGACCGCGACCCTCGCGAACACCGAATCGCCGTAGCCTACTACGCCCTCGTCCCCGGCGAGCCCGTTGATCCGTCGAGCGGTCAGCGTGAAGCGCGTTGGTTTTCGGTCGAGCAGGTGCCAAAAAAGCTCGCCTTCGATAACCACCAGATTCTTCAATATGCGCTCTGGAGGCTGCGCAACAAGGTTAGCTACGCCGATGTCGCATTCCAACTCTTGCCACGAATCTTTACGCTCTCCGAGCTTCGCAAGGTCTACGAAGTGATCCTCGACCGCAGGCTCGATCCAACGAACTTCCGGCGGAAGGTCGAGGCAAGCGGAACCATCGTCCCAACCAACAGCCGCGTAGAAGGCGGCGCTCACCGGCCTCCTCGTCTTTACCGCGCACACCGCCGGAGCCTGCCGGAAACGGAGCCAATAAACTAATCAATCATGTCCAACGCTGCAGATAACATTTGCATCAATGTTAAGGTGATCGGCACCTTAAGTAGAAGGAGAAGCCAGAATGACAACCATGAACTCGTCATCGGCGCCCGTGAAGCTGTGTAACCCGAAGCTGACGCAAGAACCGTGGAACTTCGACGCCCCGCTCCCCGCCCACTACGGGCCCGGATCGAGCCAGGATGACTCAATCCCGGCAAACGCACCTGTCCAGCATGCGTTGCCGGCATTCTACCGCTCGCTCACCGAGGAACAATTGGCCGCGCGCATCCGGGAGGCGAAGGAGAAGCTTGGCGAACGACTGGTAGTTCTCGGGCACCACTACCAGCGCGACGAGATTATTTGTCACGCCGATCTGCGCGGCGATTCGTTCAAGCTATCGCAACAAGCCGCGGCGCGGACCACCGCCGATTATATCGTTTTCTGCGGCGTGCACTTCATGGCCGAAAGCGCGGACGTGCTGGCTCAGCCCCATCAGCAGGTAATCCTACCCAACCTGGCAGCGGGCTGCTCGATGTCTGATATGGCGGACCCTGACGACGTAGTTGACGCCTGGGAGGCGCTGGCCGATGCGTTGGGTCCAGCCTCGGGCCAACGCGCGCCGCTCGTGCCGGTCACTTACATGAATTCGGCGGCAGCGCTAAAGGCATTCTGCGGCGCGAACGGGGGGATCGTGTGTACTTCATCGAACGCCGAGCGGGTGTTGCAGTGGGCATTCGAGCGAGGTGAGCGGGTGCTGTTCTTTCCCGATCAACATCTCGGACGCAACACCGGTTACAAGATGGGCGTCGCGCTCGATCAAATGCTGGTGTGGGACCCGCTTCAGCCACTTGGCGGAAACACGCCGGAACAGTTGCGTAACGCTCGGATCATCCTGTGGAAGGGGCACTGTTCGGTTCACAAGCGCTTCACTGTGGCGCAAATCGAGAAGGCCCGACGGGACTACCCGGGCATCAATATCATCGTCCATCCCGAGTGCGAGCTGCCAGTCGTTCAAGCGGCGGATCTGTCCGGTTCGACAGAGTTCATACTGGCTCGCATCGCAGATGCGGAGCCCGGGTCGCAATGGGCAGTCGGCACGGAATTCAGCATGGTGCACCGGCTCGCGGCCGAAAATCCTGACAAACTGATTTTCTGTCTTGATCCGATCGTTTGCCCGTGCTCGACAATGTATAGGATTCATCCCGCATATCTCGCCTGGGTACTCGACAACCTGGTTAAAGGCCGCGTGGTGAACCGGATTCAGGTGGATGCGGAAACAAAGCGGTGGGCAAAGGTTGCCCTCGAACGAATGCTGGCGCTTCCTTAGAGGCGTCCCTGGGTAACCAGGCATCCGTGCCTGCCGGCATTGGTAGAGGAAGCCTGCGCTCCCAGGTTAGGAGAAATCACCGCCATGTACGACTACATAATCATCGGAAGCGGAATCGCCGGGTTGTTCACCGCGCTCCTGGCATCAAAGCACGGCACTGTTCTTGTCTTGACCAAGGCCGCCCTTGAAGAGAGCAACACGCGCTACGCTCAGGGCGGTATTGCTGCCGCGGTGTCCCCAGCCGACAGTCCGCGCCTTCACTATGAAGACACTATTGCCGCGGGTGCAGGGTTGTGCGATGAGCGCGCGGTTGAAGTCCTCACCCGCGAGGCACCCGCCCGAATTCGCGATCTTCTCGCCCTCAACGTCCCCTTCGACCGCCACGATGGCGAGCTGTCGCTTGGGCTCGAGGGCGCACATCGCGCCCGCCGTGTCTTGCACGCGGGCGGGGACGCGACCGGATTCCACATCGAGCGGACCCTTTGCCGTGCCCTTCAGGATGCCGGTGTTGACGTTATCGAGGGTTGCTTTGTAACCAACATCGTCACAGACAAAGGCCGGGCGGTGGGTGTCCACGCCCTATCCAATAAGGAGTCGAGCGCGGTGAACACCGGTCTGATTGGCGGGCGCCACATTGTGCTTGCAAGCGGCGGGGCCGGCCAATTGTTCTCCCACACTACGAACCCGCTGGTGGCGACCGGAGACGGGTTGGCGCTCGCGTATCGCGCCGGAGCAGAGCTTGCCGATGTCGAGTTTTATCAGTTTCACCCGACAGCGCTGGCCATTCCCGGTCTTCCGACGTTCCTGATCTCAGAAGCTGTTCGCGGCGAGGGGGCCTACTTGCGAAACGCCGACGGCGAGCGGTTTATGCTCCGCGTCGATCCGCGAGGCGAGCTTGCCCCGCGAGATGTCGTCGCAAGAGCCATCTCTGCAGAGATGCTCCGAAGCGGCGCAAGAACTGTTTTTCTCGATCTGAGTCACCTATCCGGTGAGACCGTCAGGAGTCGTTTTCCGACGATTGATGCATACTGCAGGAATGCCGGACTCGATATGACTACTGATCCGCTGCCGGTAGCGCCGGCCGCGCACTATTTGATGGGTGGAGTGCAAACCAATCTCTGGGGCGAGACAAACGTGCCGGGTCTTTACGCTTGCGGCGAAGTTGCGTGCACCGGAGTGCACGGAGCGAACCGGCTGGCTAGCAATTCCCTGTTGGAGGGGCTGGTTTTTGGAGCTCGAATTGTCGAGCGCACGACCCACAAACCAACAGTTGAAGCCAAAACCGGTATTACGAATGTACTTCACATCACCAACACGCTGCCTGCGTACGCCGATCAAGGGTCGGTTGATACGCCATCTCTGCCGGCGTTGCAGGAGTTAATGTGGAATCGGGTGGGCCTGGTGCGCGACAGAGCGGGTCTCTCCGCGGCGCGAACTGAACTCGCCTTCTGGCAGAACGCTTTGCCGGCAGCGCTCACACCCGCGGATCATGAACTGAGGAACATGCTGCTGCTTGGTTACCTGATGGCAACGGCGGCGCTCGAGCGAACTGAGAGTCGTGGTGGTCACTGTCGCAGCGACTTCCCCGATGCAGATCCGCGATGGCAACGCCACATTGTTCTTGCAAGAGCCGAAGCGGCGCGGCGCGCCAAGGAGGTCAGGTGACCATCCACGCGCTGCGACTGTCTGACTACATCACCGAGAGCGCCTTGCGCGCGCTCGTAGAGCAAGCTCTGGAAGAAGACCTGGGCCGAGGCGACATCACCAGCGATCTACTCGTTCCCTCCGGTGTCCAAGCAAAAGCTGTGTTACGAAGCCGGAGCCCGGGAGTGATTGCAGGGCTTGACGTCGCGGCGATGGTGTTCGGTGTAACCGATCCGCAGGTGGATTTTGCTCCTCTGATCGGGGATGGCGATGTTGTTGGTCCAGGTCAGAAACTCGTGTCGATTTCGGGTCCAGCTCGCAGCCTGCTGCGCGGCGAGCGGGTCGCGCTCAACTTCCTTCAGCGGTTGAGCGGTATCGCGACTCTG
Source organism: Blastocatellia bacterium (assembly GCA_963737945.1). Lineage (GTDB taxonomy): Bacteria > Acidobacteriota > Blastocatellia > UBA7656 > UBA7656 > Onstottus_A. Next base: position 493,227 of record CAVTUR010000010.1, read on the forward strand.
ACATCTCGCTACGTGGAGTCCGTGCGAGGCTCGCGGGCGCGCATCGTGGACACAAGAAAGACGACCCCCGGTCTGCGTTCATTGGAAAAGTACGCGGTCCGTGCTGGTGGCGGCTTCAACCACCGCCGCGATCTGAGCGACGCGATGATGATAAAAGACAACCATCTCGCGATCATCAGAGCACTTGGCATTTCTCTCAGCGAAGCAGTCACGCAAGCGCGCGAGTCGCTTCCGCACACGGTGAAGATCGAGATTGAAGTCGACCGGTTCGATCAAGTCTCTGAAGCCCTCGCTGCCAGAGCGGACATTATCCTGCTCGATAACATGTCGACTGCGGATCTGCGGAGAGCCGTGACGATGATCGACGGCAGAGCGATCGTTGAGGCGTCGGGCGGTGTGACTCTAGGCACGATCGCGGAGATCGCGGCGACCGGCGTCGATGTGATTTCGGTTGGCGCGCTTACGCATTCGGCGCCGGCACTGGATATCGGGTTGGATTTCGAGGTCGACGCGCCTTAGGATCTCATTCTTCGTCGCCGCCACGGGTGATGACGATCAGCGCTCCATCGTCACCGCCGGATATCACGATGCCGATGTCTCCAGCCTTCAGAATGGTCTGACCTGCGATCGAGATGTTCCCGGTGATTTGTAGCCTGGAGGTGTACCACGCGGCGACCTTTCTGGCTGCATCATCGGACTGCAATGTAACCACGCTCTTACCACCCGCTTGATTCACCGACATCGTTTGGTGAGCTCCCGGGTAGAGCAGCGTCGGATCGATTGTCGACGGGCCGTTCACCCCGGGCGGCGGCGGGGGTGGCGGTGGTGCGACAGGCCCCGTCGAGAAGACAGGAGGCGGTGGTGGGGGGACGGGAATCCGGTCCGAGCTCAATCCGAAATTCAAGAAGGCCAGCAACCCTCCAAGCGCAAGTATCATTACCACCAACATGCCGACAAGTATTATCAGATTGCGCTTCTGCTTCTGTTTTCTCAGGTCGTTAGTGTCCGCGGCCGGCGGCAACTCGAATGGAGTCAGGTAAGCGGGCGTGGTAAAGATCGACCCAACCGGGCTGGTCGCATTCTGAACACCCGACTGTTGGTCGAACCTCTTGGTAGCCGCTTCCGATAAGGGAGTTGGCTTCCCACACGCCCGGCAGAACTTGGCGTTTTCTTCGAGCAGGCTTGTCCCGCAGTTGTCGCAGTAAACTGTTTCCATAATCCTGACTACCTCTACCTGTAGAGACCTGGAAAGTCCCTGCGAAGGTTCGCTACCTTGGGACGGTCGTTCATCACGATGTAGGGCTCGTCCGGATGATGAACAAGGTAGTTCTGGTGGTAAGCCTCGGCTAAATAAAACTGGCTCCCGACCCCGACCGTCGTCATAATTGGACGCGCAAACACCTTTGCCTTGTCGAGCTGATCAATATAGGCTTGCGCAATTCGCTTTTGATCCTCGTTCGAGCAAAAAATGGCCGAGCGGTACTGAATGCCAGTATCGGGCCCCTGCCGGTTTAACTGCGTTGGGTCGTGCGCGACGGAAAAGAACACCTTGAGGAGCTGGCCATACGAGATCTGCGACGGATCGTACTTGATGCGAACCGATTCGGCGTGCCCGGTGCTGCCACTCGAGACCGTCTCATAATTTGCGGTGCTCGCTGATCCACCGGCGTATCCCGATTCGGCCTCAATTACTCCCCTGACGTGGTCGAAGACGGCTTCAACACCCCAGAAACAGCCTCCTGCCAGAACGGCGGTTTCCTCGCCCTTTGCCGCGGCCAGGGGTACGTCCACAGCCGGGTCTGGAATCGCAACAGTAGCGGTTGCCACGTTACACCCCAGGGTGATGATAACTGGAACAAGTGCGAGAATCCTGACGCAACAACGAGTCATAAACCTTCCTGCCTTTCAAGCCGACACAGCATTCGCAGCCAGCTCTGAGTATCAACGGGTTCCCTGCCACACTGCATAATAATCGGCTCCCCAATCGAGTTCGTCAACAGAATGACACGCGCATCATAGGCTTTTGTCGAGTACGCTTCGTCAGAGATGGCATTGTGATGATAGAATCGCGCTCGACTCGCGGGGCGCTAACTCGCGCAACTCAACTCAGTCTTCGAACCAACTTCGGGCCGCGCGACAAATGCGCGTCTGGTTGGATCGCAAAATTATTTCTCTCTGGAGGTGAGGGGATGAGGCGAACGGCTTTCTGCGCAAGCCTGGCAATACTGTGCCTGATTGTAGAAACAGGACTGGCCCAGCAGCGGCGAATGCAACTCGAGGATCTCGGGCGCGTCGTTCGCGTCTCCGATCCGCAAATCGCACCCGATGGCAAATCGATTGTCATAGTCGTGTCACGCGCGAACTATGACGAGGACCGCTATGACTCCGAACTGGTGGCGGTTGACATTGCATCTGGCGGTCAACGTACTCTGACTAGCGAGCGCCGGAGCGTCACCCAGCCACGGTTCTCGCCGACCGGTGACCGTCTCGCGTTTCTATCGAACGTCGCGCTCGCCATCGGCCAACAATCTCGCCCGCAGATATTTGTTATGCCGATGAGTGGCGGCGACGCGCGGCGCATCACCAGCGCGCTAAAGGGCGTTCAGCAGTTCGCGTGGTCGCCCGACGCCCGCAGCATCGCATACGCAACGGAAGACGAAGCCGAAAAGAAGACCGGGCCCGAGCGTTTCAACGATTCATTTGAAGTGGGTAATGACGACTTCCTCATTCAATCACAAGCGCTGCCGACTCACGCGTGGCTCGTCCCCGCCGACGGCGGCGAAGCGCGGCGTCTCACGTCCGGCTCGTGGAGCCTTCCGATCAACCACCCACCGGGCGCGCCCGCCTCTCCCTTAGCGTGGTCACCCGACGGCAAGTCTATTGCGCTGGTACGCCTTGCGACTCCGCATCCGGGCGACGCTCGCGAAGCGACGGTTCAACTGCTTGACGTCGCCAGCGGCAGAATGCGCGGGTTGACCGGGCGAGATAGCGTCGAGGTTCAGCCGTCCTATTCACCCGACGGTTCGCAGATAGCATACTGGCAGCCGCGCGACGGTGATTCGGGCAACGTCAATGAGATTTACGTGGCGCCCTCAGCGGGGGGCCCGGGCAGAAGCCTCACCCGCGCTATCGACCGCAACATGGCAAGATCGATCTGGACGCAGGACAGCAAATCGTTGCTGGTCGGAGCAAATGACGGCACCAGGGTCTCGCTCTGGCTGCAACCGCTCGACGGCCCCACCCGCAAGCTCGATCTCGGCAGGCTGAGCCCGTCGTCGTCGTTCTGGGTCGACGTTGCTGTTGGAAAGGGCGGCGCGATAGCGTTTACGGCGACCGAACCGTCGCGACCCGGCGAGCTTTACTATATGGCTTCGGCCTCCACCTCGCCAAAGCGGCTGACCAATCTGAACGCTGAGATCGCGAGTCTGATGCTCGGAAGAACTGAAGTAATTTCATGGCAGTCGGACGGTTTCACTCACAACGGAATCGTGACATATCCTCCCGATTTCTCCAGCAACCAGAAGTACCCCCTGGTGCTGGTGATCCATGGGGGTCCGACTGCCGCGTCGCTCGAAACGTTTGCGACAAACGCGCAATTGATGGCAGCGAAGGGGTGGGTGGTCTTTCAGCCGAACTACCGAGGCAGCGATCAGATCGGCAATGTATATCAGCACGCGATCGTCAACGACGCGGGGGCTGGACCGGGGCGAGATGTGATGGCCGGCATCGACTCACTGAAACAACGTGGCTTTGTCGACACGACTCGAATCGCGGTGTCGGGCTGGTCATACGGCGGCGTACATGACGACCTGGCTTCTTGGACACTATCAGGGATGGCGCGTGGCAGTGGCAGGAGCGGCGGTCACGGACTGGATGGACCAGTACAACATCGGCGACGCCAACGTGCGCCGAGGCGCGGCGTTCGGCGGCTCGCCATGGACTGATCCAAAACGAATGCAGGCTTACATCGAGCAGTCGCCGATCACCTACGCTTCAAAGATACGAACCCCGACGCTGGTGATGAGCAACACCCAGGACTTTCGAGTTCCCCCCACGCAATCTTTCAAGCTGTTTCACGCACTGAGAGACAACGGCGTGCCGGCGAAGTTTATCGCCTATCCTATCTACGGGCATAACGCAGGTGACCCTGTGCGGCAGCGTGACGTGCAGAGGCGATGGATCGAGTGGATCGAGCAATACTTTCGCGAAGCGCCTTCGGGTGGAAAATAGCTGGTGCGGTGAGGCCATTCGCGCCTGTTTGACATTGACGGTAGTGGAATATCAATGCTGAACGACAAGAAGATCGTTGTAGTAATGCCGGCATACAACGCCGCACTGACGCTGCACCAGACCTACGACGAGCTTCCCTTCGATATCGTTGACGAAGTCATCCTGGTAGACGACGGGAGTTCAGACGGGACAGTGGAGCTGGCCAGCAAGATGGGCCTGACGGTCTTTCAACACAATCGGAATCTCGGATACGGAAGGAATCAGAAAACCTGCTATCGCGAGGCACTCAACCGAGGCGCCGATATCGTGATCATGCTTCACCCGGACTATCAGTACTCGCCCAGGCTCGTAGTTTCACTCGCGGGAATGATTGCGTTCGGCGAGTTCGATATCGCCTTAGGCTCGAGGATTCTCGGTGTAGGAGCGCTTCAAGGCGGCATGCCGCTATACAAGTACGTCGCAAACCGCTTGCTGACCGCGATACAAAATCTTCTGCTGAACTACAAGCTATCCGAATACCATACCGGTTACCGCGCATTTGACCGGAGGGTGCTGGACGAGCTTCCGCTGGATGACAACTCCGACGACTTTGTCTTCGACAATGAGGTTCTGACTCAAGCCATATACTTCAAATACCGCATAGGGGAAATATCGTGTCCTGCGAGATACTTCGCCGAAGCATCGTCGATCGGTTTCTCGCGCAGCGTAAAGTACGGTATCGGAGTGCTCAAGACATGTCTCAAGTTTCGCGTCCAAAAAATGGGGATCGCGAGCTTTGCGATGTTCAATCCAAGAGGCGGCAAGCTGGCTCCCGACTATTACGAGCGAGTGGCCAGATAGAGCGACAGATCCGGCTCACACTTTCCGGGATCGACCACCTGCCCGCTATATTCTCAGGCTTGCAAAACGCGACCCGTTTGATCGAGTGGAGGTAGCACAAGGCGAGGACGATACAATAGCCCGAGGAAGACAAGCAGACTCACAGCCGAAACGATCTTACCGACAGTGCGCGGCCAGGTGTCTTCGAAGCTCAACGTTAATGTGTGCTCGCCGGGTTCAAACCGCAGTTGAGTATTGCCCTCGACGCTGGGCGCTATTTCTCTCTCCCTGCCATCTACGTGGGCAGTCCAGCCAGGAAAGTACAACGGCCGAAATGCGATGACTGAGTCGGTAACGGCGCTGACGTGGTAGCTGCGTTTTATACCTGAGTCGTCACTTGCACCAACCTGCGCATCGCCGCTCTCGACAAAACCGGCCGATTGCCATTGTTCCTTTCGAAACCGCCCATCCCACCAGATCGGGCGATACTCGCGAGTGTCTCTTCGGGCGAGGCCGGGGGCAAACCCATCTGTTGCGACTGGCGCGCGCCGGATCTCCAGCGCCCCGATTGCCAGGTTGATGACAACCACTATTCCGATCGCAGCGACTTTCAGATTCCGCAATCTGCCTGGAATCAGCAGCTTCCGCGCGGAGAGAGAGAAAAGAAAACAACTGCCCACCGAGGCTACCACCAGCCATCGGTATGGAAAAAACAGGTATGAAAGCCCCGGAGTTATTAGCCAGATCGGAGCAGTGAGTCGCGTCGTCATTAGGATGCTGAGTGCCGTCACAATCCAAATCGCGCCGCACGACCGGAACCAGACAGAATCTTCCTTGTGAGATCGGCGCTCAATCCATATCAGCAGAGAACTGACCAGAAACATAGCCAGAACCGCAACACCCACCAGATCGGTATCCAGCGAATAACTAGTTGAAGACTCAGCCCCAAATCGAGTTGAAGCAAGTGCTGCACGAACACGCTCGAAAAGAAAATAGTCTCTGTAGTCAAACTTGAAGAACAGCCTCACGTAACCGGTTTCGAACAAAACCGGAATCAAAAAAATAGCGCCCAATCCTGCGCCGAGAGCCAGGCCCGCCGCGACGCGTATGAGGGAGCGGGGGTTCCGAGTAAGCAAGAGAGCGTAAATCGGGAGGATCAAACTGGTAAGAAACGTCACCGGTACATGAGTCAAGATCAGCAACGCATACCCGAATCCCAGGTACGCTACTTCGCGCCGGGTGGACCCGAGGCTAACCCGCCGTACGGCCGCAAGCAAAAGCGGCAGCCATGCAAAGGTCCAGAACTCAGATACGGTTGATCCTTGATAAAGATCGAGCAGGTGGTACGGCGCAATCATATACAGCGCGGCCGCGATGAAGCTCAACCCGCCCGAAAGCAGCGATCTGCTGAAGGCGTACATAGTCACGCCTGATATCGCCAGAGCAAGCCAGCAACTCAGAGCCATCGCCTGCAGCGTGTCTTTGGCAACAAGCGAAAAAGCTGAAGCAACATAGAACGTCACAGGTGGGTAGTAGAGCGGCACTGGGCTGCCTTGCCCATCATTCGCCGCCGGCAGCCAGCGCGGATAGAGCGCCCCGTCGCCGAGCGCGTCGATGAATTGAGAGGTCCAGCGGTAATGCCTGACCGCATCAAACCCGGCCGGAAAACCTCTTACAAACACCGGCATCATAATCACGGTCGCGAGAATAAGTATCCCGGCGCACGCAACAAAGCGCGGATCAACGATACTTGCATAACCATACAGCGTGCTGCCTTGTAAGGCGCTTTTTTCAGTCGATGCAGTTTGGTCTTGAGGATCAGCACTTTCGCCTTGCAGGCCTTCGGTCATAAGCCGTGATTGTCATGTGCGGGATGAAGGGTGTCAAGTTCGACTTATGCGGCACGCCCATTGTACAATGCGCGCGGCCAACAACTGATGAAGTCAAATGACCGCAACTTCGGCCTCCCGATTGGCGCTCTGACCATCGGCGCGCGCCATCTCATCGGCGCCCTAAGACACTGCTCTATTCGCAACCAATGAAGGATGAGTCCTCAAATACCGGAGCGCCGGTCACGCCCCAAACACTAACCGACACCAGGCCTAGCTGGCTCGTCCTTGTAGAAACCGTCGATTCGAAGACTCTCGCCATGATAGCCTTCTTTTTCGGCGCGGCAGTGATGCTGGCATATCGACCCTGGAGCCAGGTCGAAGTCGGGGATCCCGCGGTATACGACTACATAGCGCAGTCCATCTTGCGAGGGCAGGTGCCCTATCGAGACATCGTGGACATAAAGAGCCCTGGCGGCGCGTACCTTAGCGCGGCCACGATGGCTCTGGGACACTCATTCGGCCTGAGGGATGTGATCGCCGTTCGGGTTCTAAACGTAGTGCTGGCCGGTTTGTTGACAGCGGCGACTTGTCTTGTGGCCGACATCTACCTGCGTAACCGTCTTGTGACGGTGATGGCATTCATGATCCCGTTGATGCCAGAACATTTCGCGATGATGATTATCTCCGGGACCCAGCCCAAGCTGCCGATGATTCTGTTTGGAATGATCACCCTGGTCCTGATCGGGAGGGACAGACCGTTTTGGGCCGGCGTCTGTTCGATGTTGTCGGCACTTTGCTGGCAGCCTGGCTTGCTGTTTACCGGCACCGCGTTCTTGATCTCCTCCCGGTATCTGACGAGTTGGAGCGACCGGCGCGCGGTAAGGGTCCTGTTAGGCGCGTCGATCCCACTCCTTGTTGTCCTTGGTTACTTCCATTGGAAGGGCGCACTTGGTGATATGTGGGCGTGGACTGTGACTTACAACTATGAGGTGTTTGGTCCAGAGGCTAAGAAAGGCGCCGGTGACGCACTCCACAGTTTATGGACCATCATCCTTCGTGTCTTTCGACCGGATGTTGTCGCACTCGGCAGTAGCGCGATTGATGGTCTGAAGTTCAGATTCGCCTTATTCGCCGGGTTAGCGACGTTGGCGATGGTACCCGCCGGCCTGGTCGGGCTGCTGCTGTTCGGGCGAGACCGCCTTCGAGCAAAGCTCAGCGGCATCCGCCCGCCTCAGTCCCCTGATTTGTTTGTCGATGCCCTCTTCATTCCTCCTGCGGTGTACCTTGCTTTCTGCCTGATAAACTTTCAAGCAGGGCCCGATCTGATCCCTTTCTTCCCGTTCATCGGGATCTTCGCGGGATTGTTCGTTGTCAAAGCGGGGGGGTTCGTCTCCACTCTGCGTTGGGTCAACACCACGCGATGGCCCCTGGCGCTCGCGAGGGTTGTGCCACTATCTGCGCTGGCGCTGATTCTACTCATCCTTCTGGCGCGCACTGTTACTTACAAACCGGACGACTGGACACTTCGCGATCAGGACCACGAGTTCAAAGCTATTTCGGATTTGCTCGGGCCCGGCGACAAGATCTACGTACACGGAAGAGTCGAATTGCTGGTGCTCCTAAACAGGCCAAACCTGAACCCTTACATTATCCTGGATTGGGGCGCTGACGATTTCGCCGCCGCCCGCAAGCCCGGGGGTTGGAGCGCGATAATGGACGAAATCGAAGCCCAGTCACCAAAGGTCGTCGCCATATCGCGTCTGAGAGCTGTGGCACATCGGGCAGAAATCGAGCGCTGGGTTGACGAGCACTATGAACCGATAACTTCTTTCAGGTACGACAGGGTTTTCGTCCGCAAGCGGCAGTAGCATGCTCGATTTCCGGCGTACAACCAGCGTGCAATAGCAAGAGCGATGAACTGGCCAAATCTCACGCGAATAACCAGTGGCCGGATTGCGGCCGCGGCTTTTCTGCTTGGCGTCGCGGTGACGCTTGCGTATCGGCCCTTCAACCAGGCTGTCCGAGGTGACTGCGGTATTTATGATTATATCGCGCAGTCAATCGTGAGAGGCCAGCTACCTTACCGAGATGTGATTGACCCGAAGGCGCCCGGCGCGATGTACCTTAGCGCTACGGCAATGGCGATAGGCGATTCTGTCGGCGTGCGCGATATTATCGCGGTCAGATGGCTTTACGTTTTGATGGCCGGTTTGCTGTTAGCGATCACGTTCTTGACGGCCGAATCATATTTGCGCAGCCGCCCCGCAGCGATCATAGCTTTCCTGATTCCGCTATTTCCGCAAAACTTCGCGTTAATGATGACAAAGGGAACGCAGCCGAAACTCCCAATGATGGTCTTCGGTATGCTGGCCTTGCTGCTGGTGGCCAGGGATCGTCCATTCTGGGCAGGTTTCTGTTCGATGCTGTCTTGCCTTTGCTGGCAGCCGGGTTTGCTGTTCGCCGGAACCGCCTTTCTCATCTTCTCAAGATACCTTACGAGCTGGCGCGACCGGCGCGCGATCAAGGTCATCGCGGGGGCAGCCGTCCCTCTCGTGGCCGTGCTCTTGTACTTTTACTCGAAGGGCGCCCTGGGCGACCTGTGGTCGTGGACCATCACATACCCCTACAGCGTGTTTCGGCCAGAAGGCCAGAAGCCGCTGCGCCAGGCGCTCGCTCAACTCTGGAAGATATCTCACCAGGAGCTGGGATCCGATCTGGTGGTGGTCGGTCTGAGTGCGATGGGTTTTGCAATGTATCTGGCGAACCGCACACACGCCATGCTCAAGGACGGGCTTCGATCACCTGATCTCTTCAGGGATGCCATAGTCTTGCCGCCGGTAGTCTATTTCATCTTTTGCATAATCGATTTCCAGGGCGGCCCTGACTTGATACCCTTGCTTCCCTTCATCGGATTGTTTGCCGGATCGTTCGTAATCGAACTGAGTCAGTCTATTGCGTCAAACCGGTTCGCCACGCGATGGGTGCCAGCATCTGTTTGGAACTCCCTGGTACCCGCGATCGCGGCATTCGCGATTCTAGCGCTGATTTTCAATCGCACCACAAGCTACCAGCGTCCGATCCTGGACCTGCGGGAACAAGACAAAGGAATCAGCCAGATCGCCCCTTATCTCGGTCCGGATGACACGATTTACGTTCACGGGTCTGCAGAGATTCTTGTGCTGCTCAACCGGCCAAATCTGAACCGTTATATTGCCCTGGACTCCGGAGCAGATGATTACATTGCATCCCAAAAGAGCGGGGGCTTCAACGACGTTATTGATGAGATAGAGTCGGCCGCTCCAAAACTCGTTGCAATTTCCCGTTTGAGAAACGTGAAGCACCGTAATGAATTGACGCAATGGGTAGAGGGACACTACAACGAGTTGGTGCTCCCAGGCTACGATCCGATATATGTCCGCAAGCAGCCATAGCGGAGTCTGGCATCGGTTAATACACATCTCGACAGCGCTCGTCGGACAGCCCGAGGGTTGCTACTGTCGGATGCCGTTCCAGCACACAGGCGGGAGTCCAAATCAGTTAGCCCGCACATCTCTCGGTACAGGCGAAGGGCTGCGAAGGTACAGTGGGCCCGCCGGGGACAGCAGGCGGGTTCGTAACCACAATAGATCCCGGCAGACCATCGCAGATGCGGCCCTTAAGGGTTACGTGCAAATACCCTCCCGGGAAGCTTGGATCCGGTTCCCGAGGCTTGATAGCTCTGGGGGTAATCGATCCGACCCTAACGTCTGCGGTCAGCTTCAGGTTCTTCCCAAAAACGTCGAGGATGAAATTGCCGGCTGGATTCCTATCGAGCTTACAGCCGTTGACGAGGGCTACGTCCACTGGTGTGCCGACACAGCCGTTGGTCCCGTCCGACACTCCAACGGGACACGGACAGCCTGGCAACGCTACTCCAGGCGGGCACTGCGGCCCCCCATCGAAAGTGCAGGCGAATGTTACCTGGAATCCCTGCTCGTTACCCAACGGACATCCTGCCGGCGCTCCCGCTACTGCCGCCGCCAGGTTTCGACTCGACCCGTTTGGCCCTGTCACATACACCAGGAACGTCTTCCCTGCGTTCGCTGATGTGAAGTTCACCTCCACATCCAGCAACTGACACGTCACTATCTTCACCTGTCCACTCGTTGACGGGTTTAATCCCACCGTCACCGTGTTCGCCGGATTCGCCTTGTCCTGGAAGATCACGCTTGTCACGTTCTGTACCGTGGTCCCCCCTACAGAGCTATAGCAGAAGCACGCTCCGGAGATCAGCAGATCCTGCGATGGTAATGCACAGTTCCCGTTTGACGGCGTTACGCTGTACACCACCGGCGCTCTCGCCCCCAATGCCAACGTGCATACTGACGTCCGCGTGAACGGACCAAACACGTTGTTGTCTCCTGCACTGAACGCTGTCGTCACCGTGATTATTCCGTTCCCTCCACAGCACGTATCCGGGAACGCCGTCCCTGGCGCGCTCGCCAGCACTGCCGCTGTCGCCCTCACCAGGTTGCAATTCACCGGCGTCACTCCCGTCAACACTATCACCGCTTCCGCTATACCGTCGCCGTTCGTGTCGCACGCCAGCGTCGCTGCCGTCGTCACCGTCTTCCCTGGTCTCTGTAGCGGTATACCCGTCTCTGTCTGGAATCCCTGACAGATCGTCGTTACTTCGTTCGGATAGAACCCGCATCCAACCAGATTCAACTGCACCGCGCACAGCGCGTTAATGATCCCGGTCGTCGTCGGGTTCGTCACAAACGTCCCTGGCACCACTGACAGACACGCCGGATTCGGCGGCGGCGCACATCCTACCCCGTACAAGCACACTCGCCCCCGATTCAGATCTCGTTGCCGCGCGCTCGAACACAGCACCGAGTCGTTTCCTTCAAATCGCAGATCAAAGTCCGGTCGCGCAAATGTTACTTCGCCTCCCGACCCTGTCCCTGCCGTCAGCCCTTCGTTGAAGAACTCAAACAGCGTCGGCTCCGTGCCTTCTCCTATGCAGCAGTTGGCACAGATGTTCGCCGTCTCCCCGTTTGTATCCGTCAGCACTCCAAACGGATTCGTATCCGCTGCCGCTGCCGCCTTCGACAGGTTGATCTCGCACAACCCCGGCGGATTCAGCGGATTCAACCCCCCTATCGAGTACCCTGTGAGAACCGGATGGGCAGCAGTCCCCAGCAGATCCATCCGGCAGAAATCGAAGATGATGAACCCGCTGCCTTCAGGCCTCGGCGAGCATCCCACTATCACTCCCGTGTTCGGCTCTCGCGTGTATCGAAGATCCGTCGGACCTTCTTGAAGATCAAAAGGCACCGCGTTATTGCCGATCGGATTCGCCGGGTTCAACGGCTGGTTTGCATTCTCGTCAATCCCGGTCCCGTCGTCATACAACGTCACCGAGAACGTGTTCGAAAGCCGCTCTCAATCAACGCTAAGCCTGAGTTCTGCGTACCAACACAGCTCTCGCTGCCGAACTCCGGCACGTTGATCCATCTCACCTTGAACGCGTTGATGTTTGCAAATCCCAACGCTTGAACCGGGAATGTCACGCAGTTCGCGCCTCGCGCAGTCGGATTCAGATCCGTCCACGCCGGCGCTATCTTCGGCAGCCCTACTCGGAATTCCGGCACGCTCGCCGTGTTGTCCGTATCTCCATCTCCGAACGTGATGTTTCCGTTCGAGTTCAGGAAGAACCCGTTCCATACACAACCAGCCGTACCGACTGGCCCACCAAATACAAACTCAAATCCACCCGACAACGGCCCTGGAACCGGGGGGGTCCCCGCTCCATCATCATCGTCTCCCCTGAACGGCGAATTCTGGTCGTCGCCACCGGCTACCTGATGACCCGGATCCAGCTTCTCGAAGATGATCGTTCCGTCTGTATCATCATCACCCTGTGCATAGTTTCCGCCTGTTTGACCCAGCGTCACACCAGGACTGATCGCGTTCGGCGCCAACCGGTTCGTGTAGCGCAGGAATCCATCTGCTAATCCCGCCAAACCGCCCGGTGTCAGCGTCAATTGATCCAGCGGCGCTTGAAAGAAGATGTGATCGAATCGATCACTGTCCCCGTCTCCTACGTTCCCACCCGAGGCCGGTGGATTCGGCAGCGTATCCCCACGAAGATCCACAAAGTCCGCACGCCGGTCCGCTGCGCACACGTCCTGCGAAGCACAGCACTTCGCCCAGCATCGGACTCGGATTCTTCCCGATCCCCGCCGGTGTCCCGCCCGATATCACAAACACCGTGCTTCTCTGGTTCACCCACAACCCCGAATAGGCCGTGTAAGTCAATCTGCATATCCACTTTCAACAGGGTCGAAGGCGTCCCGGGCACAACCGCTGTCCCACCTGCCGCGGGCCTCAAATCCGGCCCGTTACCCAGCACGAAGATCCGGAAGTTATTCACTCCCGGCGTCCGCGTCAGCCCGCTCTGCGCCACATCAGCAAACCCGTCCGCCGCCGGTATTGTCCCGCCGACATTCACACTCACCGAGCCAGTGGCTTCACCAGAGCAGATGTCAAACACTCCCGAGCAATCAGCAAAACTGATTACCATCGACGGCGTCCCCGCCGCTCCAAACGCACTCGGCGCCGGGAACAACCCTTCCGTCAACTGCTCAAAGCTCACATCTCCCGCCACAAACGACCTCGACACCGCCGCATACAACACATTGCAGCGCCCGTCGCTATCGCCGCTATGTCCCCAAACAACGTCGACGTCCCGAGTAGTTTGTGCACCTACTTACCTGATCGGCCGGCCCGCTCGCCGTCCCATAGTTGCCCCCCGTCGGATTCAGCGTCGTGAAATCGTGAGGAATCACCGATTGTCGCAAGGCTGCGATCCTGGTTTATCGCCGAATCCTGCGAGTCAACTTAAAGATCGTCCGCCCCAGTAAACTGGATCAGGTCGACCTGCTGGAAGTAGACGCTCCCATCATCGTCCACCGCGCATCCAGCAACCATTGAAAATTGCGAAAAGTGCCACACCAAAGGCCCCGCCTACCGTCACCGGCAGGCCCGTAGCTGAGAGTTCCGGCGGTGCTGTATGCCGGTGAAATCACATCCGCGATCGGAAACGCCAACAACCCGCTCCGAACCGGTGTATTACTGCCCGTCATTCTCAGACCCATTCCGCGTCGAAGTAGGTAACATAAAGGATCTCTCCAATTTGACCCGCAAATCCCGCAAAACCATAGGACCATATTCACATTGGCGAAGGACATCAGATCGGCTACAGGACTCACCGTCACCTGGTGATCAGTATAGTCTGATCGTGGCTAGAGCAAAGTCCGCTTGCACCGCATTTAACACCGTCGGCAGGTTGATCTGCAGGAGCGTGTCACACTACTGCGGACGCCGCGCCCACGCCGGGGTTCGTATCCGCGCCAACCCAGACGTTACCAATCGAGTCCCCGTAGTAATACACATTCTCGTTAAACCCGTTCGCGACTGTGTGCTCTGAGATCGCCATCCGCGTAAGCGACCATCGATTTCGGGCTCCACAAACGAAAAATCGTCAACCTTCTGTTCCCGGTCCGCCGCGCAATCCTCGCGCCCGTCCCAGTCCGCGATCAACGTCGACTTCTGAAAACTGGTTGTCCCGCCCGCCGATCGTCGTCATCAGGGCCGCCGACAACGCGCTCGCCGAATTCAGAATGTTCGGTTGTCCCGACTGGATTGAAACATCGCCGGATCCTCCGCCACCCTTCTTACCCGATCTCAGCAGCTTTTCCATCTTCTTGCTCGCCAATACCGGATTAGCCACTCGCTTGATTCCCAAAGCGTTCATCGTCTCGGCACTCACCGCTTTTCCCGCGGAACCATCCTGTGCCGACGTCGGAATCAACGCCTCCTGGCCGTTGGCCGATCTCACGCCGCGCCTTTCTTCCTGCACAGACGCACTGACGGCTGCTTCCGCAACCGCCGCTTTGGCGGTCGCCACTGGCGCCTTCGACGTTGTAGTCGAGCCAGTTGCCGAAGCCCGTAAACCCATTATCGGAACCGATAGCGCGGCTATCGCGGCCGCAACCACAGAAACGAAGACGGCGCGCTGTACTGTTCGCATTGATCCCCTCCGGGACTGCACTCAGTCCTCAACGCCAACCTTAAATGCGTTTCCGACCTTCGAACAAACTCTCAATTGGGTTTGGCAAAAATACCATCTGACTGACGGAGGTCGATCCACCCAAAATCAATCGATTCGGGGCATCGCCACGGAGTCCGGCAGAAGAATGGGAAGAGACAATCGTGCAACTCATATGCCTTGAACTCGGCTGTAAATATGGCCAGCCCCTCGTCCGTGTTGCGGTGCGGAATGCCCCCGCTTTCTGATGATTACGAGCCTGATTGAGTCCTTTGGTGAGCGTCGCATATATACTAAGTTTGCGTGGAGTTGTCAATTAAGTATCCAGCCTATGCTGAATATTGAATACCTAATTGCCATTGGGAAGTCCTGCGTGGTTGAGCGAGGACCTGGTGGTCAGAGCTGCGCTAAGGAGATGAGGAGGAAGCGACCGTTGAGAAGTCGCATGGAACGAATTGGATCAGCTTCGCAACGGCCACTCTTTGTCAATGATCTGGACGCATATGCGTTCAAGGCCATCGGTTGCCGTGTATCGGCTTCGTAGCTTAGCCATGCATTCGAACCTTAGCCTTGGGCAACTGATCGCTACCAGATCAAACTCGGCCGGGGCCGTCGTTCTGGAGAGTCGGACACCGTAGCGGCTTACGTTTTCCGTCCTCGCCTCTTCTCGCGAGATCGAGTGCATGCTCTCGTCGAAGTACTCGATCATCACCGACTCGATATGATCGTAGCGATCGGGCCGCCGACGCTCGTTCCCGCCCCACTTCCGGGGGCGGAAGACTGCCCAGGGCTCGTCAAGGAATCCAGCCGGCGGGTGCTCGCCGATAAATTCAACGCCAACCGCTCTTATTCCATGCTTTGCCGGCTCCACTCTCCGAACCAGGCCGTAGACGTTGTAGCCCTGCTCAGCAAACCCGTGTGCTCGGAGCTTACTCGGCAGCGGAAGCGTTAGATAGAGCATTGTTCCGGGCATCACTCGCCTGTGCAGTCGAAGCCTGAGCCCCGTCCGGCTAACATCAATCGTCTCAGTCATCTCATGCCACTTGCCCTGCACTTGAACGTTACCAGTAACACGCACAGGTATCGATAGCTTGAATCGTCCGCACCTGCGACGATTGTCTCCCGACACTGCTTCAGATGACTCTCTGTACGCCACGCCACGTGGAGACGTACGGTTGAGAGTAATATTATTCGCTTCTGGTCGAGCGACCGATGAATCGGCGCGCTCAGGGGCGAGCCGCGCCCCGATCGATAGCAGGGCGCGGTCGTATTCTTCTCTTCTCGCAAAACTTGCCAACACGCCGAACGCCTGCGACACCTTTTGAAATGCGCGCTCGATTCGCTGAGAGGTTTCCGGAGGCAAGGTTCTGCCGATGGAATATGGAGGGAAAAGCAAATTGAGCAATTGCTGGAAAGATGACTCGATTTTCTCGAGTCCATCGGAGCGCTCTATTCCCAAAACCTGGTAGTACGTTGTCGCGGAGTCGAGACGGCTTAGCAAGCCCTCAAGTTTGAGAAAGTAAGCGCTCATCTCGTCCGGCAGTGATTGCGCGAGTTCAGCAGCGAAACCCGAAAGAGCTGGTGCGATCCTGGTGTTCAAGCCTCAACCTCGAATGGGTGAGTGTTCATCCCGTTGTTTGTTGTAATCAGTCCGAGGGGCGTTCCCAGAAGCTGGTCTACAAGGGCCAGCCCATTATGATCGGCTCTGCTTGTTTGTCAACAATTGTGTTCACACGATTTTGACGAGTCCCACCTCCTAACATTTCATCCCGGCGCCAGAGACAATTGAGTTGAACCCGCCAGCTGTGAGTCGGCAAACTCCCACTTGCCCGATAGGCGGGCTCGCGGATAACATTCGGTAGTGCCAAGCAAACCTCCTCGAAAGGAACACTCAAATGAATTTCAAGAAGCTCATTCTATGCGCAGCATTGATCTGCGCGCTGGCTGCTGTTGCATTTGCTCAAGGCAACCGAGGCACGGCTGAAGTCACTATCAAGGGAAAGAAGATCTCGATCGATTACGGCCGCCCGCCACTCGGGAGCCACAGCGTATCCGAACTCCGAGTCGGGGACGTATGGCGAGTAGGAATGAATCAAGCCACACGGATCGAGACTGCAGCCGACCTGGGCGTCGGATCCACCACCGTTAAGGCCGGGACGTACACCCTCTGGATCAAGCGAACCGGAGAGAGCAGCTGGGTGCTTGCGTTTCATCCGAAAACGGAAGGGGCGCCGGGCAAGCCTCTATGGGGTGCGCCTCCACAAACCACCGGGTTTATTGCAGAAACACCCCTCAAGCTCGAAAAGGCAAAAACGTCCGACGATGAAGTGACAATTACGCTTGCGGATGTTAAGGGGAAGGCATCTTTCAAGGTTCAATGGGGAATGGATGTTCTGGTCGGCTCGTTCGATGTAAAGTGACGTCGCGCGCCGACGCTTTGACCATCTCAAAACAAAGAAGGCTGCTTCTCGAGCAGCCTTCTTTTTCGTCACAGACTCAATCGATCCGAGGATCACTTCTGTGATCCGCTCGCGGCACGCTCTCCTCCGAGTTTTTGATTGTCCACGGTGAAATCAAAGAACGCGTTCATCATCTCGTCCCAGGTCTGTTCACCGAATCTAACCTCCCTGGTGGGATCCGGGTTGCGCAGGTTCTTTGTCGAATTGTCGTAATGCGCGATGGCTTCAATGCGAGTGCCTTTTGGCGCCGCAATCGGTTTGACCGGATAGTAGTAGACTTGCCAGCCGAAGTTGTATCGCGGAACGGAGAGCAGAATCTCCGAGCGTCCATCAGGATAGATTGCCCGATAGATAATATCTTTCCCGCGCAGATGCATGTGAGGCATCAGACTTACGATGTGCGAGTCCTCCTCGAATTCGTAGACTGCTTTTACCTCATAGTTCTCGGCACCCGGTGGTATCGCGAATTTCACATCGAACGCCGCCTTGCTGGTCACGATCTTGTCGACCGGCCCCTTCGCAAAGATCAATCCCACGATCGAGCGATCCTTTGTCACTGTTCCGTTCGGGGTGTAGTGCATCTGGAATACCAGTTGTGACCCCGCTTTGATCAGCTTTGCCTGTCCTGGTTTGGCGAGAAAAGGAGTCTGTCCCGGCGAGAGCGCGCCGAGGATTCCATCCGCAATATTGAAGTTGCGGGTCTGTCCTCGCTGACGACCCGGTTCTGCCGGATCACGCACCATCATCACGATGTGGTGCACGACCGAGAGATTTCCGGCGCGCGCTTCGAGGGCCTGAATATAACGATCTTCTTTGAAGTTCGTCGGCACCGCGAAGTACTGATAAGGCACCGATCCCTCCGCCGGCACCGTGAACTCGGTGGGCATTTGAAAGACCATATCGGGTTCGCCGATCTGCCATCCGCTTGCAAATTTGGGAGGCGCCTGCAGGTCTTTAGCGTTTCCTTCGGCCGCTCCGCCGTCGACCCAACTCACGATCGAGTCGACCTCCGCTTGAGACATCCGTCTGTCGTTCTGCCACTCGCCGTAATGAGAGTCGAGGTGCCAGGGCGGCATCTCACGATTGGCGACCTTTTCCCGGATCGCCTTCGCCCACGGTCTGACTTCCTTGTATGTGATCAACGACATCGGTGCGATCTCGCCGGGGCGGTGACAGGCCACGCAGTTTTTATAGAGGATCGGCGCGATATCTTTGGAGAACGTCGTCGTTGCTTTGCCGGCGCCTCTCACTGTATTAGATAAAACCAGCGCAACGGCAAAGCAAACCAAGGACACAAGCGCAACTAGACGGACCTTTTTCATTAGCGACTCCACAGGTGTTTGTACTCTTATTGATTCGACAGTTTGGTTCCGCAGCCCCACCCTAACACGGAGGTTCGCATGCGTAGGGCTAACAACGCTTTCTTTCACGAGCCCTTCGAACGCCCGCCTGAATAGCTACTGGGAACTACCGCCGGTACGATTCTCCACTGACCAGCACGATTCTATGGGTCATGGGTCCCCAAGTCAATGGCTAAGTCACCGCCGGCACTCCTCGCGTTGAGCATATCGGGCAGCCTCCACACGATATGGAGCACGAGCGTCATTCGAGTTTATCCATTTTTCGCTGAAAATGCCGGGAAGACCGCAGGTTCCCTGGTGGCATCCGAGTTGCGGCTACATCTTTGAGTTCCATCGACTTTCAGGAGGCTATCCATGTCAAAACGAATCGCAGCAATTGTCCTTGCCGTTACTTTCCTTTCCCTGGCAGTCGCACCTGAGACGCTGGCGCAGCGTCCCCGAAGAAACTGTGATCGCTCGGTTAACACACGCTCCTATAGTTCGTACCCGTCGCGCGGCGTCGCGGGTCAACGTTATTACGCGGAGCCTAACTATCGCGGCGGAGTGGGCTCGAGCTACTACGGACAGTCTTACAATCGGGACTATCGCAGCGGAGTGGGCTCTGGCTACTACGGACAGCCTTACAATCGCGACTATCGCGGTAGCCGCCACTCCACAAGAGACGCGATCCTGACCGTTGGAGCCCCTGCAGCCATAGGCGCCGGCATCGGGGCGATCGCCGGCGGCGGTAAAGGCGCCGGAGTGGGAGCGCTAATCGGCGGCGGCGGTGGCGCACTCTATTACTTGCTAAAGAATCGCGGCCGACGTAGATAGACGCCGTTACCAGATCTCAAGAAAAAGGACACCGGGCGCCCAATGGCTCCCGGTGTCCTTCGCGTCTAAGCTAAGGCACCGGCCTTGTGTTTGCCAACATCCCGACGTTAGACTGCCTGCCGAGTTGCAGTTCAATCTCCCGAATCAAAAAGCGATGCTTCGAATAATCAACGTCGTCGGCGCCCGGCCAAACTTCATGAAGATCGCGCCGGTAATCGACGAGATGCGGCGACGCCCGACTCGAATCGAGCCTCTGCTCGTGCACACCGGTCAACACTACGATGAGTCGATGAGCGACTCGTTTTTTGAGGACCTCCAGATCCCGCGGCCGGACATCAATCTGGAAGTCGGCTCGGGCTCTCACTCCGAACAGACGGCTCGGGTGATGATCGAGTTCGAAAAGGTTTTGTTAAGGCATCCGGCCGAATGGGTAGTTGTTGTTGGCGACGTGAACTCGACGATGGCCGCGGCCATCGTCGCCTCGAAGCAGTTGGTGCGTGTGGCACATATCGAGGCCGGGCTTCGAAGCCGCGATCGAACGATGCCGGAAGAGATCAACCGAGTCGTCACCGATGCGATTGCGGATCTCTTGCTTACGCCTTCTCGCGACGCAAACGAAAATCTCCTTCACGAAGGAGCCGCGCCCGAGAAGATTCGTTTCGTCGGCAACGTGATGATCGATTCGCTTTATCGAAACATCGAGCGGGCTCGCAGCTCAAAGATACTCGAGCGTCTGAGTCTTTCGCCTGGCCGCTTCTGCGCGATGACACTGCATCGGCCTTCAAACGTAGACGACAGAAAAACGCTTTCGGGCATCCTTGACGCGATCGAGACGATTGGCGAGCGACTGCCGGTCGTCTTTCCCATCCATCCGCGCACTCGCGATCGTCTGGAGCAATTCGGCCTCGGCGAGCGAGCGCGTAAGCAGCGCTCGCTGGTGCTAATCGAACCGCTCGGCTACCTGGATTTTCTGCATCTCTATAGCAACAGCCGCCTGGTTCTAACAGACAGCGGCGGGGTTCAGGAAGAGACTACGGTCCTCGGCATCCCATGTTTGACACTCAGGCAAAATACTGAGAGGCCAATCACGGTAACCGAGGGAACCAACCTCCTGGTAGGCAGCGAACCAGAAATCATCAGGCGTGAGGCGCTGGCAGCGCTTGAACGGCCCTCTCCTGCCCCACGAGCGCCTGAACTTTGGGACGGCCACGCTGGCACTCGCATCGTGGACGCAATTGAAGACGCAAGCTGAGACACACTCGCGTGGAGGGCGGCTCGCTCGATTCGGTTGATGGACATTTCGCACCAAAAGCCACGCTTACCCTTCGCGGCGTTACCGCCGATACGTCTGACGGCCTCGTTGATTCTGCTGACTCTTGGGCTCGGCTTTGCAGGAATGCTTTGTGCAGCCGCGAGCTATCGAGAAGGGGCCGCCGTTGGCGCCGTATCGCTTGTCGCTGCGTTCCTTATTGCTGCGCCACTCTCGATCGAGACAGTTCTTCTTACCTGGTTCGTAACAACACCACTGGCTTCCTTCTACCTGAGGTTTCCAACCAATCGTTCAATCGTCACCTACGACCGCGTCGTGCTCGGCTTGCTGATCGCAATGCTGCTTTTCGGGTCGCGCCCTGCATTCAGAGAAACGGTCGCGCTTACATCCCCCTCGACTCGGCGAACGATTCCTTCGCTATCGAAGTTCGAGATCGCATGGATGCTCCTCTCGCTGCTTGCGCTTGCCAGCGCCGCGGCAAATTCCAACAATGTAGCTTATGCAACGCGAATCGCGATCGATGCATTCTGGCTCCCACTGCTCGTCTTTCACTTGGCGAGGAAACATCTCGATCTGCGAAGCCATGGAAAGTGGCTGTTACTCAGCCATTATGGCGCTCGCGGTGTTCTTGTTTGCTAACGGCGCGATCGAGCTCGCAACCGGCATCGACTTGTTCAAGTACAAGGGCGCGGAATTGGTCCGTGAGGGCGAGCGGCGTGTGAACGGGCCATTCCTTGCGGACTCGTCGTTTGCAGTGATCTGCCTGATCCTGTTTCTGTTCTTGCAGACTGCTCCGAGGCTGCTTCGCGTACGTTTCGACCGCACTGCCAAGCTTATCTACGTCTGCTCGACGGCGGCCGCGGCCCTGGGAGCTCTATTGTCATTGTTCCGCATTGTGGCGTTTGCCTTGGTGAGCTGTTGGATAGTTCAGCTATGGTATTCGCGTCGCGCACGCACGGTGGCCGACCTTCGCCGTTTAGTGACGGTGGCCTCTCTTACCGCAGTTGTGTTGCTTCTAATTGGCGCCGGCCTCGCAGTAATGGATCCGTCTGGATCCGGGAGTCGGCTGGCGAATCCACGTAGTGTGTTCGGTAGGCTTGCGACCTGGCAGGCGGCGGCAGAGGTCGCTGTTGACAATCCGGTGTTCGGCGTTGGACTAGCAAACTATGCCGATTACTACGATGAGTCTCATTACTACTCCGATGAGCCGCCGGAAGAGGTCCTCGAGACCAAAGCTGCTCAGAGCCCCCATTCCAACCTGTTGTGGATAGCGTCGGAGCTCGGGCTGCCGGGGCTTGTATTGTACATCG
Organism: Blastocatellia bacterium; assembly: GCA_963737945.1. GTDB lineage: Bacteria > Acidobacteriota > Blastocatellia > UBA7656 > UBA7656 > Onstottus_A. The sequence continues at coordinate 515,416 of CAVTUR010000010.1, forward strand.
CCGCGAACCTCTATCTGTTTTTAATGGGGTGGCGCGCTCTCAAACGAGCCGATGACTCCGGGCAGAGAATCGCGGCCTCGTGCTTTCTTGCGATTGTCGTTGCGTATTGGATACCCGGTTTGGCGCTGGCGAGCGGCTACTATTCGGACCTGAATCTCTACTTCTTGTTTCTGCTCGGTGCGTTGTCGACGGGCTTCTCGGGCCCCTCGCAGGCACCGGTTCGGTTTCCAGTCACGGATGAAAGCTGAATTGACACGCTCTCGAACAATTCGTAGCAAGATCAAAGATATGTCCCCACGCGAGCTTGCTGGAGAGGCCTCTCTTCGCGCAGGAAAGCGCATCTCTCGAGCGATCGGCCGCGCCTCTGACAGCCCGCAGTCAACTTATGTATCAGATGCGGATCTTCGGCGCTCGCTCGGCCGGAATTCGTTCGCCGATGTCATCTCAAGGATCCGCGCAAGCCCCGGCCCCCGCCTCATCCTCGGTCTCGCCGATTTGAATTCCACGGTCGCAGCGGTAATACGCTCCTTTCCTGATTCGATCGAACAATCTCGCCGCGAAGCGGAGGCGATTCTCGATCACCGAATCACGTTGTTCGGCCGCGCTTTTGATCTCGGCTCGAAGATCGATTGGCACTGTGACCCTAAAGCGGATAAGCACTGGCCTCTCGCTCACTTCACGCGCGTGCCACTGGTCGTTGGGCAGGGCGCCGATGTGCGCGTGGTGTGGGAACTCAATCGTCTTCAGCATCTGGTGATCCTCGGCCGCGCCTACCTGCTGACACACGATGAGCGATACTCCGAGGAGTTTCTTCTTCAGCTGGCATCCTGGTACGAAGACAATCCGCCGCGCTTCGGCGTCAACTGGACGGTTGCGATGGAAGCGGGCATCCGGGCGGTGAACATTATCGTGGCGCTCGAAATGTTTCGCCGGTCACCGAATGTAAGCGAACAGGCGATCGAGCTGATTCTCAAGACGCTTCTGGCACACGGCCGGTTCATTAGGGCGAATCTCGAGTTCTCTTATCTCTCGTCGAGCAATCATTACCTTTCGGACCTGATAGGCTTGTTCGCAATCGCCATAGCCGCGCCGGAGTTTCGAGAAGCGCGACGCTGGCGCGAATACAGCGCCCGCCGGCTGATGAGAGAATTGGACCGGCAGGTTCTTGCCGACGGCGTCGACTACGAGGGCTCGACTGGCTATCACCGCTTCGTACTCGAACTCTTCTCTCTTTTCGCTTCCGTCTGGCGTTCACCCGACTTCGGTACGGGGACGACTTTATGCGCGCGCCTGGATGGTATGTTCGATTTCGTCCGTTGTTACTTGAAGCCTGATTGCTCCGCGCCGGCGATAGGAGACTCCGACGACGGGAGGCTTATCAAGTTCAAAGATCGCCCGGCCGTCGATCATTCGTATCTCATGTCGATTGGAGCGATCCTCGTCGAGAACGAATCTTTCAAACAGTCCAGCAGGATCGATGAGGAAGCGATTTGGTGGTTCGGCCAGGAGGGTCTTGAAACCTTCGACCGCTTGCCAATCGCTAAGCAAACAACCGGCTCGTGTGCGTTTTCGCAAGCACAGATATTCGTCCAACGAGCCGGCGACTTGTATTCGATAATCGACTGTGGCGACCACGGGTTGCGAGGACGAGGGTCGCACGCGCACTCGGATGCATTGTCTATCGAGGTGTTCGCGTTCAATCGAACGTTCCTGCGCGACCCGGGAACCTTCGTCTACACCGCGAGCGAGCAGGACCGCAATCTGTTCCGCTCGACCGCTTATCACAATACTGTTCGTATCGATGGTGAAGAGATCAGCCAGGCAAACAAAGGAGAGCTGTTCGCGTTCGCATCAAACGTCCGCCCGCACGTAAATCTTTGGGAGAGCACCACCGCACGTGATGTGCTCGACGCCGAGCACTACGCATATCGGCGCCTTGCATCGCCGGTCACTCATCGGCGCGTGGTTACGCTCGATAAGCGTAAAGGTTATTGGATCATCAAGGACATCTTCACCGGGGAAGGCCGTCATCGATTTGAATTCTTCTTCAACTTCGATTTCGAGCTTGACTCCCGAGTCGAAGCGGACAAGACGGTCGTTGTCTGGGATCGTCAATCGGCGCTGGCCATCGTGCCGGCCTCGTCTCATGCGTTTGAGCCTGAACCGACCGTGCGTTGGGTATCGCTCAGCTACGGTGCGCGCATCAGATCGTCTGGTATCATCCTTCGAGTGAACGCCGAGGCTCCTTTTGAGAATGTGAGTTTGCTGATCCCGTATCGGCTGGGCGACGAAAAGCGCATCGCGACGGTACGAGCCAGCTTTGCGCGTCAGTCTCAACCAGAGGGCGATAGGTGACAGTTTTCTATCGTCACACCGACGTGAACACACAATGAATCAAGTTATCTCTGCCGTCATTTTGCTTGCGCTGTGTTCTCTCGCACCGCATCAAGACTCGTTTGAGATCAGGACACCATTCAATCCGTCGTCTCTGTCGGGAGTAGTAATTGATCAAACTGGAAGTGAACTGCCGGGAGTCCGTGTAGAGCGACTTAGCCCTGATAAAAAGAGCGTCCAGGATGAGAGAGTAACTGACGCGAATGGGTCATTTCGGTTTTCAGGGACAACTCGAGGCAAGCACTCGCTCAAACTAAGCAAGGCAGGGTGGAGCACATTGTACGTAACTGTCATTGTCAGGAAGAAAGCCAAGAGCAAACTTGCATTGACTATGTCTATTGCAAGATGACGGTGTTGATGGCTACGGCGGCAGAGCATGTATACCATAAGGCGACAATCCAAGATTAACATTGGTCTATCTCTTCTTGTGGCGGTCATCCTCCTCGCCTTCTTATTGAGCCGCGCCATTGCCGGGATTGTAGCCGACATGATAGGTATCGGACTCCTCGCCCTGATTCTCGGGCTATCGCTCCATAAACTGGTTCTGTGGTTTCGCTATCGCAATGATCCCGAAAAGCGTGAGACAGTTGTTTACTCAGGTCAAATCTACCCTGAGAAGGTAAGAAGATTTCTCATGGATGAGAAGATGGACGATGACAAGAAGTAAGACTAATTTCTGATTTCTGACCTCTGACTTCTGACTTCTTTATTCTGATTTATGTGTGGAATCTGCGGAGTCTATGAATACGGTGCGAGTCAGCCGGCGGTTAGCGATTCGCTCGTGGTGGGCATGCGGGACACGATGGTGCATCGCGGACCCGACGACGCTGGTGTCTACGTGAGCGACGATCGGCGCGTTGGACTGGGAAACCGGCGGCTTGCGATTGTCGACCTCTCACCCGCCGGCCGTAATCCGATGGCTAATGAAGACCACCGAGTCTGGATAACCTTCAACGGCGAAATCTACAATCACGAATCGCTGCGTTCCGTCCTGGAAGCTAAGGGGCATCGCTATCGTTCGCGCACCGACACCGAGACGATCATTCATCTCTACGAAGAGCGCGGATTGGATTTCGTCGATCAGCTTGATGGCGATTTCGCTGTCGGGCTGTGGGACGACGGCGAGCGGCGTCTGGTGCTCGCTCGCGATCGCGTCGGCGTCAAGCCTCTCTATTACACGCTGACCGGCGGCCGGCTGATCTTCGCATCTGAGATCAAAGCCATACTCGAGCACCCGTCAATCTCGCGCGACATTGACGAGGAAGCGCTCTATCACTATCTGAGTTTCATGACGACGCCCGCCCCTCAGACTCTGTTCGCGGGTATTCAAAAGCTTCCGGCCGGTTGCATGCTCACATGCGACGCGCGCGGGGACGTCAAGGTTACTCGCTACTGGGACGCGATTCCGGCTCGCCTCGATTCGTCCATCGCAAACGACGAGCACGCGATCGCGGAAGAGCTTCGCCGGCTGCTAAAGGAGTCAATTGCAAAAAGGATGATGAGCGACGTCCCGTTCGGTGTGTTTCTCTCCGGCGGTATCGATTCGACGGCGAATGTCGCTCTTATGTCCGAGCTGATGAATCAGCCTGTTCGCACGTTTACCGTCGGCTTCCGCGACAACCCGTCTCACAACGAGATCGAGGAAGCGCGCTTTGTCGCCAATGAATACCGCACCGATCATCACGAAGTCCTGATCAACCAGCAGGAGCTGCTCGATTTTCTCCCCGAGTTGATTTTCCATCAGGACGAACCGATAGCCGATCCGGTCTGTGTTCCCTTGTACTACGTGTCAAAGCTTGCGCGCGAGACCGGGACGAAGGTCGTCCAGGTTGGCGAAGGCTCAGATGAGCTGTTCTGCGGCTATCGCGATTACGCTCGGTATCTGGATTTCCACAATCGCGTGTGGCGTCATCTCGCTCAATTGCCTGCGCCGATGCGGCGAGCGATGGCCGCGGCCGGTCAGGGATTCAGTCGAACCGGCGCCTCTCGGCTGTTGCCCAAGGGCGGCAAGATGCTTGCCGATGTGTTTCGCCGGCTCGGAGAAGGCGAGGAGCTGTTTTGGAGCGGCACTCTCATTTTTGATGAAGTGAACAAACACAGGCTGTTGACACCCGAAGCGAGGGAAAGGGTCGGAGCCGGCGCGAGGGATGGATTCTCATCCTACTCAGTTGTGCGATCGGACCTGGACCGGCTTCTGGCTTCGCTGCCTGACTCAGACCAGCTTCTTCGGATGATCTATCAGGAGTTGAAGCTCAGATTGCCGGAGCTGTTGTTGATGCGCGTCGACAAAATGACCATGGCGACGTCGGTCGAGGCTCGCGTGCCCTTTCTCGATCATAAGCTCGTAGAGTTCGCGATGGCGATTCCGTCACACTTGAAGTATCGCGATGGCGAAACCAAATACATTCTCAAGCGCGCGCTCGAGGGAGTCATTCCCGAACGGGTGTTGAATCGAGAGAAAAAGGGGTTTGGCGTGCCGCTCGATGAATGGATGCGCGGAAGCTTCGGGGGTTTTGTCGAGTCAGCTGTGTTCAACTCAACACTGCGGCGTCGGGGATTATTTGACTACGGGTTTGTGAAGCAACTTCTAATAGAGCATCAAGAAGGCCGCGCGAACTATTCGTTTTTCCTGTGGAGTCTGCTCAATCTCAGTCTCTGGTATGACCATTGGATCGACGGTGGTACGGGGAGTCAAAAAGCGACGGAGGTCGATATGATGCTCCGGGTTTGAAACGCGGGTCCGCTCGCGAGCGATGCCCCGGCGGGTGAGGCGTGCGACTTCGTGGTTTGCCTGGTGCGAATTATGCTGTAGCGGGCGGCGGGCCGGTGGCGCCGCTTCATCGTGAACAGCTACTAACGAGCCGTCCGTAGAGGCTCCCCAAAATTGATCAGAAGGAGCAATAAACCTGGCCGCTGAAACTCTGCCATCTGCATCCGGTGCCCAGGAACCATCGCCCGGTCCGCGTTTCAGGATCGGCGAAACCACCCGCCAGACAGGTATGCTCCTGTCTGCCCAGACTGCGTCGATGTTCGCAGGGTTCTTCGCCAGCGTCATTCTTGGCCGGTGGATGGAGCCAGCGGAAATGGGTCGGTTCGCGTTTTGTCTGAGCATCATCGCAGTCACCAGTCTGCTCTTCGAGTTTGGCGTTTCGTCGGCTGGCGCTCGCGTGCTGGCGCTCAGCGGTGATCGCGCCAGCGAGCGGCAGGCGTTGGGCGCGCTTGTTTTGATGACCGTCGTAATCAGCGTTGCCTTTTCGATCTTCATCGCGGTCGCCGCCAAACCCATCGGGCTGATATTTGACAAGGACGTTCAATGGCTGCTGATCGGTACTGCAGCCCTGGCCTTCTTTCAGCCGTTCCAGTTGTTCATTGAGCAGAGCTGTCAGGGTCTCAACCAGATACGAAGGCTGTCTGTGTTCCAACTGACGATGTCGGGTTGCTACCTGATCGGCTTGATTGTGCTGGTAGCAACGCATCGCTTGACCGCGGGAACGGCCCTGGGAGCCTATTTGGCGGGAATCGGGGTTGCATCGTTCTGGACCCTGACACGAATGAAACCGACTATTCATGGTGCAGCACGCTACGTAAAGCTGACCCTCAAAGAGACGCGCGGATATGGATTCAACCTCTACCTCGCAAGGATAAGCGGTGTGGCTTCGTCGCGATCAGATCAACTCGCGATCGGTTACTTTCTTACCGGCACGGCGCCACTCGGGATGTATGCGATCGCCCAGAAGTTCAGCAACCCGATTGCGATGATGAGCCGCTCGATGGCGACAACGCGCTTCCGCGCATTTGCCCGGCTTACGAGAGTCCCCCGCGGATAACGAGGTGGAACGCGGCGGCGGTCTTTGGTGCATCAATTGCGCTGGTCGCGATCGGGCCGATCGTGCTCAGGTTTGTCTTTCCGAAGTACAGCGAGGCAGCACCGTTGCTGATTCCGTTTGCGGCGATGAATCTCTTCGTTGGATTGTTCCAACCCTACAACGTATTCCTTGCGGCACACGGGCGCGGCGCTGAGTTGCGAAACATCGTTCTGATCAGCGGCGCGGCGATGATTGGCGCTCTGGTATTGGCGGTGCCTCGCTTTGGAATCGCGGGGGCAGCCTGGACGGGCGCTGGCGCGATGGCGCTGGACTACCTACTGCACCTTCTCTACTATCGAATATTCAGACGCACTCTGGGAGCTACGCCGGTCACCACAACTCGATGAACCCGCTCGCGCGGCGCGCGTCGAGATCTATCGGACAGTCAGATATGCGAAGTGCTTCCAGCGGGGTCGCGCAATCTCGGATGCTACCTCCTCATAACGGCAACCAGGTGAATCCTCTCCAGCCTCGCAAAAGCTCTCACCGGCCCAGGACTGCTGCCTCCCCGAGCGATGAGGTCAACCGATCGCGGGCGGAGCGCGAATCATCCGACGGTGGAGAGGAGATTCAGAACTCAAGATCCTTGGCGTTGATTCTGGATCTGTCAGGCAATGAGAACGCCGCGATGGAATGGGCGACTTCCCGATTGCCAGGACTGAACGTTCGGGCATTAGACAAGGCTGACCTCAAATGGGCATCGAAGCGACAGGCGCTCGCCCGCGTTCGGTCGATGCGACCCGACACCTTCTGCGTGTTTGTTTCGGACCTGAGACTTCAGAGCGGCCGGCGCATGCTCATGCTGTTTGCGATGCTGGCAGGCGCGCGCCGCGTAATGATCGGCGACGCAAAAGGCCTCGAAACGTCGCGTTCGCGGTTTGGTATCCTGCTGCTTGAAGCTCCTCGATTCGCGGTCGAGCTGGTGACTGGATATGGGCTGCTCGTCCCGTTGTCCTGGCTGCTCACGGAGGTGTTGGGGTTTTCGCTGGCGTTTCGCGGACCCTTGCGAGTCTCGCGGATCAGCCGACGCGGGAACTACCGGGAGCAAAGACTATCGTCGAGCGCGCTATATGTTCGGGCTACTCTGACGAGTGCGTCCGAAGGTGGAATGCGCACGCACGTTACGGGATTTGCCAGCGGGGCTTCCGCGCTTGGCCATCATCTGAGATTCCTGGTCAGCGGCTTCCAAAGCGAACGCGACGATTCTGTTGTGATTCCCCCGTCGCCGTCGTTCGGGGCCACAAAGGCGCTGTTTGAACTATGGAACAATCTAGCATTCACCGCGAAGAGTCTGAGTCAGAGAGCGGCTCTGGCCAGCGACGTTGATTTCATCTATCAGCGCTACAGCCGTTTCAACTGCACGGGTGTTCTGCTGTCGGCGGCGACGGCCCTCCCGCTAGCCCTGGAGTTCAACGGCTCGGAGGTCTGGATCAGCAAGAGATGGGATCCGATAGGGCTGCAATGGCTTCTGAAGCGGTTCGAGCGGCTCAATCTTCACGCGGCCGATGTTATCTTCGTGGTGTCGCAAGTTGAACGCCTCAACCTGATCGAAGCGGGGGTCATCCCGGCGAAAATCATCGTGAATCCGAACGGCGTCGACCCGGACCGGTTCAGATCTGATTGTGGTGGCCGCGACATTAGGCGAGCGCTCGGGATCGAAGACCGACTTGTCGTAGGGTTCATTGGCACGTTTGGTCCCTGGCACGGCGCGCCCGTCCTTGCAAGAGCGGCGTGCCTGTGTCCGAAAGATGCCGGTGTTCATGTCATCTTTATCGGGGCCGGCGAGGAGCGAACTCTATCGGAATCGATCATCGAGTCCGGGGCCGTGAGCGCGACCTTCACCGGGAGCCTCCCGCACGAGAAAGTGCCTGCCTATCTGGATGCGTGTGACATATTAGCTTCGCCCCACGTGGCCTCAACCGATGGCAGTGAGTTCTTCGGCTCACCCACAAAGCTGTTTGAATATCTGGCAATGGGAAAAGGCATCGTCGCAAGCCGGTTGGGTCAGGTCGGTGAAGTAATCATCGACGGCGAAAACGGCTTGCTTGTCGAGCCAGGCGACGAGCACGCGCTCGCGCACGCTATCGAGAGACTTGGGGTTGATATCGAGTTGCGCACGCGGCTGGGCGCCGCCGCAAGAAAGACCGCGAGCGAGCGTTATACCTGGCGTCATAACGCGGCGCGAGTTTTTTACGAAGTGACGTCCCTGGTTCAACGCGATGAATAATCATCCCAGGTCCGAAGAAACGACCACAACAAATATCGGCCTGACAACCGCCGATGCGAGCCCTCAGCGCCGCGCCTCGCTAACTAAGCTTGCGATCTACATCGTCGTGTTCTTTCTGGTCTGGTGGCTGCGCGCCATCGTCTTCATCGGCATCGACCAGAGCATTGAATCCGCGGTCTGGCAAAACATCTACTCCAACGCAGTCAAATTCCTGATCTGGGTCGTCCCGGTCTTCATCACGTTGCGAGTGTCGCGCCTTCAGCCGCTAAAGTATCTAAGGCTGACGACGCTGCTAAACAGAAAGGGTCTGATGATCGGCGCGGTTGTGACCCTCGCGTGGTTCTGCCTCGTGGTTGTTGGCGAATCGCTGGTACAACAACGAAGCGCCGGGACCCTGCTAACGGCGAAATCAGCGCAGTGGCTGGGCATCCTGGCGGGTGTGTTCGTCTCTCCGATCTGGGAGGAGATACTTTGCAGGGGTTTCTTTCTCAACCGTCTAAACGAGAGCATGGGTTTCTGGAAAGCGAACGTGGTAGCGGGGCTTCTGTTTATGCTGGCTCACTGGCCCTATTGGATATCAAAATTTGGATTCACGCCCGAGGTGATCAAGAACTCAGTGAATGTTTTCCTTCTGGGCTGTTTATTCGGCTGGTTGATGAAGAAAACCAACTCGCTTTGGCCGGCGATCGGAGCCCACATCGCGAATAACTTTTTGTCGGGTTTGATTCATTCTTAACGCCAACCATTCTTTTGTTATGATCCGGAACCAATCGATCATCTGTTTTGGAGGCGAAGACTGGTGGTATCACCATCAGCATTCCAAGAACCACATAATGCGGCGTCTGGCGCGCGCCGGGAATCGGGTCATCTTTGTGAATTCGATATCGATGGGCTTACCCTCGATAGCGAGCCGCGACTTCATCAGCAAGATCAAACGAAAACTGCGGAGTTATGCGAAGCCCGTTCGGCTAACCGAGGAGGGCATCATCGTGGTGTCTCCGCCCGTGCTTCCCTTCTATTCAAGCCGCATGGCGCGCGCGATCAATCGATGGCTTCTTGCAGCTCAAATGAAACTGTTGATGGTCGCTTACGATTTGCGACGGCCGATTCTCTGGATCGCCATCCCGACCGCGCATCAGGTCGTTGGCCGGCTCAGCGAAAAGGCCCTGATTTATCAAGTTTCGGACAAGTACGACGCGAATCAAATGGACCACGCAACCGCGGCGGGAGTCATCAGCGAGATGCACAACGCCCTGCTGGCGCAAGCCGATCTGGTTTTTTATTCGGGCCGAAAGCTGTTCGAAGAAGAGAGCACAAGGCGACCAGATATCGCCGGCAAAGTTAGGCTGCTCGAACAGGGGGTTGATTACGATCACTTCGCTGCGGCGACGTGCCAGGAATGGACTGAGCCGGCGGACATCGCCGGCGTCCCACACCCTCGCCTGGGCTACTTCGGAGCTATTGAGACGTGGCTTATTGATCAAGACCTGGTTCGATATGTGAGCGGCGAACGTCCTGATTGGAGCTGGGTCTTCGTTGGACTGCGGGCCTCGCCACTCGATATCGAGGCACTTTCAAACGTTCACTACCTCGGTTCGAAGCCGTACTCAGCAATGCCGGCTTACGCCGCATCATTCGATGTGTGCGTCCTACCCTGGGTGACCGACAATGAGTTCGTCAACTACGGCAGTCCGATCAAGGTACGCGAATACCTGGCGACTGGTAAGCCTGTGATCATCACGCCGATCTACGAATATGAGCGGCTGGATGGTATACTCCGCGTTTTCCGCGGCTACGATGACTTCATCGCGAAGGTTGAAGACGCGCTTTACAATGACACAGCGGGCAAGCGCACGGCTCGCCAACAAGCGGTAAGAGAGTCGACGTGGGACGCTCGTGCAGAGGAAGTGAGCCAGGCGATCGCCGCGTTTTTGGAACGTACATAACCACGGAGGACGCGATTGGCGATTTTCGATTGCCGATTGCCGATTTTCAAGTTGCATATTTTGGCTCGTGTTCCGGAATTGGCAATCGCCAAGCGGAAATCGGCAATTACGTCGCCCGTGGCGCATTCTTTATCGGAGATATCGGAGATACTTAATGAATCGAAGACGAATCTTTTGCGGCATATCGCTCATAACGCTATCAGTCCTGATGCTCGAACTCTCCCTAACGCGGCTTTTCTCGGCCACGATGTATTATCACTTCGCGTTTATGGCGATTTCGCTTGCCTTGTTTGGCTCAGGCGCGAGCGGGGTGTTCATTTATATTGTTCAGCGTGGTTTGAAGCCGGAACGCACCGGCCAGTGGCTCTCCGTCGCGGCGATGTTGTTCGCCCTCAGCAATCTTTTTTCGCTGTACATAATTCTCGCCAATCCGCTGACGTTTGAGACCGGACCCGAGAACTACTACCGTCTGGCTCGGATCTACGCCGGTTCGGCACTGCCGTTCTTTTTTGCGGGCTGCGCGGTGACCCTTGCGATCACCCGGCTCGCAAAAGAAATCAGCAAGCTTTACCTGTTCGATCTCGCTGGTGCGGCGCTTGGGTGCCTGCTGCTGATACCGGTTCTCAACACAATCGGCGCGATCAATATCGTGCTGCTGGTTTCAGCGATTGGGGCGTGTGCGGGTGTTTTGTTTGGCTTTGCGAGTGGAGGAACTCGGACGCCGGTCGTTTGCTCTTTGCTGCTCGCCGTTGGGCTTGCGGGGCTTGTTGTATACAACAGCAACACCCATCGGATCGACATTCGCAAATCAAAGGGCTTCGAAGAAACCAGCGTGCTGTTCTCGAAATGGAACTCATTTTCGCGTATCACCGTCGAAGGCGACTTCGACACTGGAATCGAGATCAAGATTGACGCCGACGCCGCGACCGGGATCAGCAAGGACGCGAGCAACTCGGCGATTCATCAAGACGCGTTAGATTCCCTGAGCGGGTTGGTGCACAACGTGAAACACGATGCGAACGTGCTGATAATCGGACCAGGCGGGGGAAACGACGTAATGGCAGCGCGGGTCTTCGGACAAAAGCACATTACCGCGGTCGAGATAAATCCGATCATCGCGCTCGACGTGATGTCAACCGATCCGTTCAAGAGTTATTCCGGTTCGATCTATCAGCAACCGGATGTGCGGTTAGTCGTCGACGAGGGTCGCAGCTTTATTAGAAACTCAAGAGACCGTTACGACGTCATTCAAGCCACGATGGTGGACACTTGGGCCGCGACCGCGGCAGGCGCATTCTCGCTCAGCGAAAACAACCTGTACACAGTCGAGGCGTTTAAGGATTACACCACGCATTTGACTGATGACGGGGCGTTGACGATGACCCGCTGGTACTTCGAACCGCCCGATCAACTGCTGCGATTAATCACGCTCACGCGCGCGATGATGAGTGAGCTCGGAATCTCGAACCCGGCCCGTCATATCGTGCTGGTGCGCGACGCCAGGAGCGGTTACGACCGCACACCCGCCAACTATATCTTCAAGAAAAGCGAATTCACCAACGAGGAAGTGCGGACGATTGAGGACGTCGCCAACTCAAACGGCTTTCAGCTGTTGTTCACTCCGCTCACCCACCCGGCGAATGTATTCACTCAAATGATCATGGCGCCGGATCCCGCTGCGCTCTGGGCAAGCTACGCTACAAACGTAGAGCCCACCCGTGACAACAATCCGTTCTTTTTCAACTCGGTGAGGTTCGCAAACCTCTGGAGCGTGATCGAAGGAACGGCGGGCGAGTGGCAGAAGACCAATCTTGGCACTTCGATTCTGTTCGCGCTGCTGGCGATCACCAGCGTGCTGGTTTTGTTGTTCATTATTGGGCCGCTGCTGCTGGTGCGCGGCCGGGCGCTGGCTACAGGAGTGGGCACGAAGCTGTCTTACCTTCTGTACTTTGCCTGTCTGGGCGCTGGTTTCATCATCGTCGAGGTAGCGATGATCCAGAAGTTCATTCTGTTTCTGGGTCATCCGGTTTATGCCCTCGCAGTCGTGTTGTTCTCAGTGCTCGCTTTCAGCGCGATTGGAAGCTACCTCAGCGGCCGCTTCAGCGATGAGCGATTGACGCCTGCGTTGATGAAGCTGCTGGCCGTTCTGGTCCTGCTTGTAGTCGTCTACATAGTGGCGCTGCCGCCGATCTTCTACGGGCTGGTAGGGTTGGCCCGCGAGATACGAATCGTGCTGGCGGTCGTGTTGATGGCCCCGCTTGCGATGGTGATGGGCATGCCGATGCCAATCGGAATTCGGTTGCTGGCCCGGAGCGCGCCCGAGATCATCCCGTGGGCATGGGGTGTAAACGGTGCGACTTCGGTTATGGGCTCTGTCGCTGCCTTAGTGATAGCAATTCTAACTGGGTTCAATCAGGCACTGTTGGTCGGAGCGGGTCTCTATCTGCTGGCCATGGTCCTCATGGCGCGCTGCCAGCCGGTCTCTCAACCGGTCGGGGCAGCCAAGACACTTGTCGAAGAACCAATCAGCGCGTGACTTGTGCGCCACGGTGAGATGATGGACTCAACCGAGCGTTTGTGCTGGAATCGGGCAGCAATGGTCGCAGACAAGCTTGCGATCGAATGCAACCCAAGAATTGAGGCCATGCGGAATGACTAGAGATCGGCTGAAGCACTCAATCGGTGTGGCGTGCGCGATTGTCGGGCTGCTGACGGTCGATGACGTGGGGAAAAGGATAAAATAGAAGATAACAACTCTTGGCAGCCGGGCCGGCGAGATGCTTTGGACCCGCGACCCAAGCTTATGTGAAAGGAAGCCTGATGGAGAAATGGCTCGGGAGGTATTCTGGATTCTTCTACGCCTTGCTGCGAATCGTCGCCGGCGTATTGTTTGCCTGTCACGGCGCGCAGAAGCTTTTTGGCGTGCTTGGCGGCCAAAAGCAAACGGCTGCAATGATGATCGCGGCAGGCATCATCGAGTTCTTCGGCGGCATTCTGATAGCTGTTGGCTTTTTTGCCGGCCTTGCGGCGTTTATCGCCAGCGGCCAGATGGCTGTCGCCTTCTTTACGCGGCACTACCCTAAGGGGTTCTGGCCGATCATGAACGGGGGCGAGCCGGCGGTATTATTCTGCTTCATCTTCCTGTACATCGCCTCGGTAGGTTCGGGCCTGCTGAGCGTTGATGCGTTGTTTGGCAGGGCAAAAAGGCGCCGCTGATCTCCGACTTCCGACCTCTGACTTCCGACCTCTGACCTCTGACTTCTGACCTCTGACCTCCGACTTCCGACCTCTGACTTCCGACCTCTGCCTTCCGACCTCTGCCTTCCGACCTCTGACTTCTGTTCAATTCAGTCTCTCTCTCAACAACACCCGCACGCCGCTCCGCCAGTCTTCGTTTATCCCTATTCGATAAACCGGAACACGCTCGTGGATCGACGCTGCGAGGAGCTTCGTCGTCTCGTGAAAGCGAAACAGCGGCGCGACCAGATACAACAGCGGGGGCGCATCGATCAGGTTCGTTCCCTCGAAATAGCCCCGCCGTTGAAAGTCCCCTCGCCGGCGATGCCACTCGACCCGCAACCAGTAATCCAGCGCCTGAAATGGAAACTCGGTTTCTTCGCTCACCTTCAACTCCATCACCGCAAGCCGTCCTTCGCGAGTGACCGCCAGCAGGTCTATGAAGGTGCGCTGCTCGCCTCGATATGTCGGGACTTGCGAGTAGACGAACCGGGGATCGAGCGTGGGGTCAAGAGCCGTCACATTGCGGCTGATGATCGACTCGAGCCAGCGCTCCGGCTGAAATCGAAACATTATTTCGTTGCGAAGCTCAAATCCGGGCCGGCGGCGCAAGATCGTATCGCGAATCAGCCGCTCCAACTCGTATTCGTTGTATTGATCGAGCCTAACACGCGTTTCTCCAATTCCGAACTCGACACGGCGGCGATTGATCCACACACGCGCGACCTCAAGCCCGCAAATTGAAAGTGAAACCCACGGGCCGCGAGGGTGCGCCTCGATGTGATCCGGCGCGAGCCTTCGCACGGAGTCGACAAGCAACGCGCAGTCGGGTGGCAGCATTCCCGGCCGTGGCCAATGGGCGCGGCGGGCAGCTTTACGAAACCGGTCGTTCAGATCGCCCTGATCGAACGGCGCTGCCGGTTCGATTGCGCCTTTCGCCTCGTCGATCCGATAGAGCGCGACCGGTATCTCGGAGGAGATTCCTGTGAGCCGAATCGCGATCGTGTCGCATCGAGGCGCAAAGATCATCAACCCCTCGACTGACTCGCCTCTGCGCCGAAGTTCGGCAAACCATACGAGTCCGGTCGCGAGCGTAGCGTCTAAGTTTGGCTGTAACTCACTATCGCTCACGCCGATACCGGCCCATCGCTTCTTCCGATCTCGAATTACAAGCCGGGTGTGTACGCCGGAAAGATGGCGGAGATCGTTGCGACCGGCGACGGCGTGGGCGACGTGAATACCTTGCAGATTGGCTTCGATCATTGCTACTAGTCGGCGTGCGAATTCCTTCCGCCCCCGGCCGCCTTCTCGAACACCGACGCCTCTGCTCAAGGTAAGAGCGCAGCGTGTCAGTCCCATCTGCTTCGCGCATTCGAGCGTCAGCCGTTCTGGAGAGATTTCGCATGATACGACTCTCCACGAGCGTGACCATCCATCGCCCCAACACGAGAGGATCAACTTGCCAAAAGAGAATTCGGCCGTGCTGTGGACTGAATCCATCTTCGCCAGAGCGCGATCGTCCTCAAAGAGATCGAACTCGCCGCCGAGCAGGAACGACTCGAACTCGTACTTGATGCGACTGAGATCGAATACGATGTCGGGATGAACCACGGGCCGTTTTTAGCAGGTCGAAAGGGGTCAGGTCAAGATTATTAACAGGATATGCCGAAAATAAACAGTTCACGATACGGCCCGTCAACTCCACTTTCGGGATGCTATTGATGGCGTGCGCTTTTCACCGAGAGACTCCGCGCTCAATGACTCATCCACTGAATATATTTTGTAGACATACCCGCACAGTACGTGTATACTGGCCAGTACCGAAAGGGGGGCTCAAACATGGGCGACGACGATATCGCAAACATCGACGAAGATGGCAAAGACACTCAGCCGACAATAACTGCCGTGTTCAGACTGCTTCAAAACGTGGAAACCCGTTTCAATGCTCGTCTGGATGAAACTGAAGCCCGTTTCAATTCTCGTTTGGATGCTCGTCTGGATGAAACTGAATCACGTCTCAACGCTCGACTTGATAAGACGGATGCCAGGCTTGATGAAGTAGAAACACGTCTTTCTGGTGACATCGCAGGCTTGAACAACCGAGTCATTGAGGGGTTCAAGGAAGTAACTCACAAGATAAACGCCCTGAATCGAAGATCACTTCAGCAAGAAGCAGATTACGAGGATTTGAGTGAGCGGATAGGTCGGCTGGAATCTAAGGCGTCGTAAGCGAGTCACCGACTCCCGATCGGCGCAGTTCCAAACACTCGACTGCTCCCCGGTATCCCACAAGATATGTCGACAACACGCCGGCTGCTCCAAATCCTCGGGGCGTGATTCACCGAGAGAATCAGGGCATCCAATTCACTCACCTGCAGCAGCACGGCAATGCCTAATCTGCCGTCGAAGGGGCGCAGGTCGTTCGCCTTCCGAGATTCAACCAACCAGGCGTCCTTGATGTGCGCAAACACCAACGGCGGATCGAACCACCCCGGGCTTCAACGGACCGCTCGACAGATTCCCGATCTTTCGTCCAAAATCTGACGTGCATCGACTCAACGTAGGCCCGTTTGAGCGATGCTAGCCCGGTTGCTATACTCTGCGTGGGTTACTTTGATCTGCATATCATAGAAAATGTTCAGCATTTGCTGGAAGGATTGATTGATGTCCATCAAGAAAGTGGTGCTTGCAAAGCCACGGGGGTTCTGCGCCGGCGTGGTGCGAGCAATCGACATCGTCGAACGCGCCCTGGATTTCTTCCCGCCGCCGATTTATGTCTTCCACGAAATTGTCCACAACCGCTATGTAGTCGAAAATCTCAGTAAACGCAGTGTGATCTTTGTCGATAGCATTGAAGAAATACCCGACGGTTCAGTCTGCGTTTTTAGCGCACACGGCGTCTCACCTCAGGTAGTCGAACTTGCCGATAGTAAGAGATTGCGTGTGATTGATGCGACCTGCCCGCTGGTCACGAAAGTACACCTCGAGGCGGTTCGCTTCTCTCGCGATGGTTACTCGTTGGTGTTGATCGGGCATCCAGGCCACGAAGAGGTCGAAGGTACGATGGGGGAAGCGCCGATGCAGTTGGTCAGCTCGGTTGAAGACGTTGCGCTGCTCGACGTTCCAAACCCGGATCGGGTGATGTACTTGACGCAGACCACGCTATCGCTTGACGACGTAGCCGAGATCATCCAGGCGCTGAAGAGAAGATTCCCGGGGGTAACGTCTCCCGCGAAGGACGATATTTGTTACGCGACACAAAACCGCCAGAACGCAGTCAAGGAGATGTCCGGACAGGTCGATGTGCTGCTTGTTGTCGGCTCGCAGAACAGCTCGAACTCTCAGCGACTCTGTGAAGTCTCGGCGGTCGGGGGCACACCGGCATACCTTGTGAATGACGAAAACGAGATCAAACCGGAATGGCTCGAGGGTGCGAGAATCGTAGGTGTGACCGCAGGCGCGTCCGCGCCTGAAGAGCTGGTCATGCGAGTACTCGAGCATCTTCGGGCGAGGGGAGCGCGAGAGTTCGAGGAGCAGTCGGGTGAGGACGAGAACGTTCACTTCGCCTTACCGCAGGAACTGCTCCATCCTGAGAAACTGATGGTATGAGCCTCGGCCCGGGCGAGGAGACGGCAAGAGAGCATGGAGGTCAGGCGTTAGATCTGCGGGTTACTCCCGGAGGATAGCGCAAGGCAAGAGCCTGACCGACGTGCTCTCTGCCTATGTTGAGCCCGCTTGATGCGCAACGGTGAAGCTTAGTATCATCTTGGCCATTAGACGGAACCCCGTACCTGAGCCAATGGCTCATAAAAACTAGTATAAGGATTAGGTTGTAGGCTAAATGTTGAATCAGAACCAAGCGACGCTCGCAAGAGTGGAAGATGAGCTGTGCGTGGGAGTAGGACGTGCGATTCAGTCGGCACGCAACTACATGCTGCAGATTCAGCACGCCGACGGGCATTGGTGCGGCGAGTTGGAAGGCGACACTATCCTCGAATCTGAATATGTTCTGACGATGCACTTCATCGGTCGCTCGCACGAAGACCGGTGCCGCAAGGCCGCCAACTACATTCGACAGAAAATGCTTCCCGAAGGCGGATGGGCGATTTACGAAGGTGGGCCGGCTGAGGTCAGCGCGTCAGCGAAGGCTTACTTCGTCCTGAAGATGCTGGGCGATTCACCCGACGCCCCGCACATGATGAAATCTCGCGAGGCGATTTGCGATCTCGGGGGGCTCGATGCAGCAAACAGCTTCACTCGAATCTACCTTGCAATCTTCGGGCAGTACCCCTGGGAGCGATGCCCCGCAGTTCCACCTGAGATCGTGCTCTTGCCGACTTGGGCGCCCATCAATCTGTACGAGATGTCCGCGTGGACGCGCGGAATCGTGGTCCCTCTTGCCGTGATATGGGCCAGCAAACCCTACTGCCCGGTTCCAGAGCAACTGAACATCGGTGAGCTTCTGCTCGACAAGTCGGTCAACATGTCGGCGCGACGAGGATTCTGGCGGACAATCTTCAACACCACCGATTACACTTTGAAACTGCTGGAGCGCAAACGGTGGTCGCCCTCGCGCGAGAAAGCGCTGAAGACCTGCGAACAGTGGATGATCGACCATTTCGAGAAGAGCGACGGCATCGGCGCCATCTTCCCACCGATTATCAACTCGATCATCGCTCTGCGATGTCTTGGTTACGACAACGCGCATGCGCTAACTGATTCGCAGATTCGAGAACTCGAAAAGTTGGAGATCGAAGAGAACGACACCTTGCGAGTCGCACCATGCTTTTCGCCAGTCTGGGACACCGCGCTCACGATGAACGCTCTGGCGGAGTCGGGATTGCCGGGTGATCATCCGGCACTTCAAAAAGCGGCAGAGTGGGTTCTGGAAAAGGAAGTCAAACAGGACGGCGATTGGAAGGTTAAGAACCCGGAGGGCCAGCCCGGCGGATGGTACTTCGAATACGCAAACGAGTTTTATCCTGATGTCGACGACACGTTTCAGGTGCTGACCGCGCTGAGCAGGGTTCTCTTTCGCGACCAGCAACGCGAACAGTTTAAGCGAGAAGCGATGCACCGAGGGCTGGCATGGGTACTGACAATGCAGAACAAGGACGGCGGATGGGGTTCATTTGATCGCGACTGCGACGAACAGTTTTTGACTCAGATCCCGTTTGCCGATCACAACGCAATGATTGATCCGTCGAGCAGCGACATCACCGGCCGTGGCGTCGAAACCTTCTCGGCTCTCGGCTTCACCCGGAATCATGCGGTTGTGCAGAAGGCGCTCGGCTTTCTCGAAAAAGGGCAGGAACGCGACGGATCGTGGTTCGGCCGGTGGGGATGCAACTACATCTACGGAACCTGGCTGGCGCTGCACGGGCTGAATTCCATCGGCGAGGATATGATGGAGCCTCGGTATCAAGCGGCGGGGTGCTGGCTTCGAGCGATTCAGAACGAGGACGGCGGGTGGGGCGAGTCGCCAAGAAGCTATGACGATCCAGGATCCAAGGGCCAGGGCCCGAGCACTCCTTCCCAGACCGCGTGGGCGCTGATGGGGTTGATGGCCACCGAAGATCAAACCGATGGTTTGAAGCGCGGGATCGAATATCTCATCAAGACCCAGCACGAAGACGGGTCGTGGAAAGATGACTACTGGACAGGCACCGGCTTCCCCGGAGTGTTTTATCTGCGCTACCATCTTTACGCGACTTACTTCCCGCTGCTTGCGCTTGGCATGTACCAAAAGAAGATTGAGAAGGATTAGAACAGCATGCGATTTCCAATGCACATAACGACCGATGCGATTGCGCACCAGGTTAGAAACGGATTAAAAGGCAACCAGCGATATCCAATGGTGCTCATGCTCGAGCCCCTTTACACTTGCAACCTCGCGTGCCTGGGGTGTGCGCTTGAACGTCACACCGGGAAACTCGAAGATCGAATGTCGCTGGAAGAGTGCTTGAACGCGGTTGAGGAGTCGAGCGCACCGATTGTTTCAATCTGCGGGGGCGAGCCTACGATCTACCCCGAGTTGAAAGAACTGCTCGAAGGAATAATCGAGCGCAAACGGCATATCTATCTCTGCACAAACGCGCTGCTTCTAGACAAGAATCTGTTTGGAAAAGTTGCCCCCCACAAACGGCTGACGATCAACGTCCATCTCGACGGCATGCAAAAGACTCACGATATGGTCTGTGATCGCGCGGGCGTTTTCGACAAAGCGATCGAGATGATCAAAGAATCAAAGCGCCTGGGCTACCACGTGACAACCAACACGACCGTCTTCAAAGAGACCCAGATGAGCGAGATCGAGGAAGTGTGCAAGTTGGTGTCCGAGCTTGGCGTCGACGGGATGATGATATCGCCCGGCTATCAGTACGAGTCGGTGGAGCGGGACATCTTTCTCTCGCAGAATGAGATTCAGACCAAGTTCAAACTCGTTATCGAGCTATCAAAGAAGTACCGGTTGATGTCTACGCCGATGTATCTGGAGTTCACCGCTGGCCTACGAGATTACAACTGCTCGCCGTGGAGCACGGTGACTCGAACGCCGCGAGGGTGGAAGGGCCCGTGCTATTTGATCGGTCAGAAGTACTACGCAACCTGGACCGAGTTCTGGAACGGCGTCGATTGGCCATACTGGGAATCGCGCGAGGACCGGCTTTGCAAGAACTGCATGATGCATAGCGGGTTTGAAGCATCGGCGATGTTTGAACTGCGGAAGAGCCCACGGGATATGATGCGGATGGCGGTATGGAATCTGGCGGGGTGATTGAATTCAGAATGAGCTGCGCATGTACGACATCAGATACGCCGAGGACGTGGCCAATGATCTGAAAGGACTGCGGGCCGCCCAACGCACAATCATCCTAGATCGCATCGACGCACAGCTTACTTACCAGCCTACAGAACAAACGCGCAACCGGAAGATCCTTGTTGGTTTGGTTCCGCCGTGGGAACATGAAGAACCCGTTTGGCAGTTGAGCATTGGTCAGTTCCGCGTTTTCTATGATGTTGACGAAGCGGAAGCGATAGTTGTCATCCGCGCTATTCGTCACAAGCCGCCTCACAAGACCACAGAGGAAATATTATGAAAGTGTTGAATGTTGAACGAGCCACTCTTGATACTTGCATTAGAGAATCGCAGAGCGAGCGAGTGGTCATAACACGCGAAGGCAAACCGGTGGCGTTGATTGTCGGCATTGAAGGCTTGGACAAGGAGCAAATAGGACTCGGAACAAGCGACAAGTTTTGGAAGCTGATTAGGGAGCGCCGGAGTCAGAGGACTATGAGCCGCGCAGAACTAGAGCAAAGGGTCAGGATAAGGAAGTCCGGGAACGGTCAACAATCAAGAAAGGGCAAGCGCGCTTGAGATCGAAAGCCTCGCCGATGTACCTATGTAAGTTCTCGGGATATCATGTGGATCGCTGGGTGGACTTGACTGGGTGAGCATTGTTGCCAACTCCTAGTTAGCCGTCGCTACAGGAGGTGTCTTCGTGAGTGCTAGGACGGTATCTGAACACGCGTTCGAGGACTATCTGTCGATGCGGGAAATCTCGGCCCGCTACGAAGAGCTTCCACAGGGGCTGACGAGACCAGTCGACTACAGTCTTGATTTTGAAGGCGTCACGATTAGATTGGATGTGAAGCAATGGGGAACCCCGTCAGCCGCTAGCCGGACTAGGTACTCTTGATCCACATAAAAGGATAAGAGACAAGATTGAGGAGGGACGGGAAAAGTTCAAGCAATACAAGGGGCGCGGTGAACCTTGCGTTCTGGCGCTGTGTCACTACGGGCCCCACTTGATCGTGCTCGACCACTTCGCCATTCTGGGCGCAATGCGCGGGAACATCGGAGGGGTCGTCCCGCTCGACACCAAGACTGTCGTCGACGACACGAGCCGTGTTGACTTACTTGGCGAGGGCAAAATGATTCACCGAAGGCGAGACGGCTCGGGCCGCTCTCAGAACACGACGATCAGCGCCATCCCCGTGGTCGCTTCAATCAGTGTTCGCGCGCGGCGTGCGCCGCTTCCTACAGCGATCTTGACGGCAAAGTCAGTTTTCGTCGCGAACGCCGGTGGTAGCGACCTAGCATTCGATACGGTCTATTCCGAGCTTAAGTCGTGGGCAAGGTATGCGTTGGTCGATGATCCCGCCAAATCCGATCTCGTCTTTGAGGTTTCTTTTGGGGAAGACGGCTCCGGCGCGCACGTATATACAAATGCTGGAACAGGAATGACGTACAGCTACCATGTGTACTTAGTCCGGCTCGCCATCATCGATTCGAAAACGAAAACGGTGCTTTGGCGATCCTTTGAGAAACCGGAGAGTGCCAGACGAGACAAGAATCGGGAGAAGAACCTCATCAAGAGTGCCGGGACATTAGTGACTAACCTAAAGGAACGGATGGAAGACAAGCGCAAGTAAGACGCGGCCACACATCAAGAGGTTCTGAGACAAGCTGAAGCAAGTCGAGCTTACGAAGAGCGTAACCGCGAGCGGCTCCTGGCCATTTCCAAGCAACCACCAAGTCCTGGGAAAGAGGCACTCTACGCACAACTCAAAAGCGGAAGTTCGAACTAGGCATGAGTTGATAACGTCTTGTTCTCCGAGTCGGAAGACAATAGGATTAGACTATGACAGACAAGCAAGCAGTGATAGATGCTCTAAGCAGGCTGCCAGAGAACGCCTCGCTCGAAGAAATCACTGAAGAGTTGCAGATCATGGCAGCAGTTCGGCGCGGCCGCGAAGGCATCGCTGCAGGTCGCACCAAAACTCAGGAAGAAGTAAGACAGCTCGTTGACTCCTGGGCCACAGGATGGGCTTCAAAGTAATTTGGTCCGATCCGGCAGTCGCGAATCTGGAAGACATTTGTTCTCACATCGCGCAGGATGACCCTGAAGCGGCGCTGCGCGTTGCGACAGGCATCGTCGCGCACACTGACCTACTCGCGACTTTCCCTTTCATAGGTCCGACGTATCCGCGAGGCTCACGAGGCTCCCTCCGCCTAATAGCCTTTCGTTCTTACCGTGTACTCTATGAAGTGGACGAAAGGCGCGAAAGCGTCGAGGTTGTTCACATCAGGCACGGTGCTCGCGACGAGCCGCTGTCTTAACCGCAACCAACACCGCAATGACCGTACTCGTCACAGGAGGAACTGGATTCGTCGGATCGCATCTCGTTCGCGCTCTGCTCGAACGCGGCGAACAAGTTCGATGTCTCGTTCGCTCGACCAGCCGTCGCGATAATCTGGAAAGCCTCGACACAGAGTTCGTCACCGGAGACCTTCGCGATCTGGATTCACTCACCCGGGCCACCAAAGGTTGTCGCGTCGTCTATCATTGCGCGGCCGACTATCGGCTCTGGTCCAGGGACCCCGGCGAGATGCATCAGAGCAATGTCGAAGGCTCGAACAACCTCATGCAAGCGGCCTACGATGAAGGCGTCGACCGCGTGGTTTACACCAGCACCGTCGGATGTCTCGGCCTCAATGAGAACGATCGGCCGGCAAACGAAGATACTCCAGTCACTATCGAAGACATGATCGGCGCCTACAAACGCAGTAAGTTCCTCGCCGAAGCAAAAGTCAGAGAATGGGCCACTCGCGGCTTGCCGGTAGTGATCGTCAATCCAAGCACTCCGGTCGGCGAGATGGACATCAAACCCACGCCAACCGGAAAAATCATCGTCGATTTTCTTCGCGGCAAAATGTTCGGTTACGTCGATACCGGCATGAATCTGATCGATGTGCGCGACTGCGCCGAGGGCCACGTGCTCGCTGCCGAGAAGGGCCGCGTCGGTGAGCGCTACATTCTCGGCGGCCGCAACCTCACATTGAAAGAGTTGTTCGATGCTCTTGCAGGCGTCACCGAAATCGCCTCGCCAAAGATGAAGGTTCCGCACTGGGTCGCAGAAACGTACGCGCGGATCGAAAACTTCTGGTCCATCAACTTGGCTCGCCGCGAGCCCGATGTGCCCTTGGAAAGCGTGAAGCTCTCGCGTCACAAGATGTGGTTCGACGCGTCAAAAGCTGTTCGCGAACTTGGCTTGCCCCAGAACCCGATCGAACACGCGCTCGAGCGCGCAGTCAGTTGGTTTCGAGAACATGACTATGTCTAGCGCGGAACAAACCCCGATTCTGGTCGTCGCGGCGCTAAGATATGAACTGGAAAAGCTCCAACGCGCCCGGAACCCACTGCTCGCGCTGCTCGAAACAGGCGAAGGCGTCGCCAACGCAGAGCGTCATCTCGATGCGTGGCTCGATCAACAAGCCGCGCGAGCCGTCCTGAGCATAGGCTTTGCCGGAGCATTGTCATCTTCGCTTCGGATCGGGGACCTCGTTATTGCCAACGGTGTTCGCGACTCGAAGCCCCAACCCAGCCCAAACCTGCTAGCTGCGGCGAGACAAGTGCAAGTCGATGCACCGGTACTCTTCGGCGCAGCCCTCACCTCTCCTGAGATTCTCTGGCAGGCCAGTTCAAAGCACGAACTTGCAGTTTCTCTGGGAGCAAACGAAATCGCCTTCGTGGATATGGAATCGACGGCAATTGCCAAAGTGTGCGCCAGTAGAGGCGTACCGTTTCTGATCATTCGCTCGATCAGTGATCTCTTGGACGAAGATTTGCCACTCAACTTCAATCGGTATCGAACACCGGATGGCCGAGTCGACCCGAAGAAGGTTGTGAGAGCGGCATTACTCAAGCCGGTTGCTTTCAAAGGGCTTTGGGAGCTACGAAAGCGGTCAGAGCTTTGCGCAGATCGAATGGCTGAATTCGTTCAGCGTCTGCTTCCGCTTATCAAATAGTCTCGTAAGTAATCTAACCGGTTGTTTTGTATACGCCGTGGGACTTCGCTGTAGTATAATCGGCCTTCATCACCAGGGTCACGATAACACGCACAAACCGATGATCCTTGAGGGGAGAAAAAGAAGATGGAAGCACTAAAGGCCCGCGAAAGCGGCGCGGATACGCTTGACTGTCACACGAACGAAGGTACAGTCAGAGTCTTCTCAAAGACCATAACAGTGAAGACTCACGAGCGGACCGATCTGGTAAACTTGACCGACGACATACGAGAGTTTGCAAGTTCGACGGGCGTCAAGGACGGTTATGTTCAAGTCTCCTCGCTGCATACAACGGCCGGCTTGATCGTCAATGAATGGCAAGACGCACTGCTTGCCGACGTCAAAACAACAATCGAGAGAATCGTTCCTCGCGATATGTACTACAGACACAACGATCCGGAGTATTCGGACTGCGACCGGCACAACTCAGACTCGCATCTCAGAATCGTCGTGCTCGGCCACAGCGTGTCGGTACCGATCGATAAAGGCGAGTTGGTACTGGGTCGCTGGCAGAGCGTAATCCTGACCGAGTTCGATGGCCCAAATCAACGTAAGGTGTTCATGCAGGTGTTTGGAATCTAACGAAGCATGACTTGTTCGGGCGCCGCCCCTATGGGTGTTCTGCCCCGTCATCAAGTCGGTCAACCGGCTGTGTGCAAACAATCGAGTTCCCCGTCTCTTGATCTATTTCCCTGATAGCGCCCCGATGAGACGATCGACACAAGACTTCATCGCGGTCCCTATTCTCTACCCTCGATCCAACTGGAGCGCCTTTTGCAGCCATCTATCGACGTTTCGACAAATGCACCTGTAAACCGCGGACGCCTTTTGCAAATCCTCGGCCTGGGGTTCGGGCTGGCGGTGATAATCGGCAATACGATCGGTGCCGGTATCCTGAGCACCCCCGGCACTATCGCTCAGCAATTGCCAAATCCCTGGTTGTTTCTCGGCGTGTGGGTGGGTGGCGGTCTGTATGCGCTGCTTGGTGCGTTTTCGATCGCCGAGCTTGGCACGATGATTCCGCGCTCCGGCGGCCAATATGTTTTCGCTCACGACGCGCTGGGAGACTATGCGGGCTTTATTGTCGGTTGGAGCGATTGGATTTCCACTTGCGGCTCATCTTCTTTCATCTCGTTGATCATCGCCGGGTATGCAGCAGTGTTGTTCCCCGCGATTGCCGGGCGATCAACCGCCACCGCATTGGTGATAGTGGTGTTGTTCGGCATCCTTCAGTGGCGCGGAATCCGATGGGGCAGCGGTGTCCAGAATATCACCAGTCTGCTCAAGGCGCTTGCCTTCGCCGCGTTGGTCGCAGCTTGTTTCGTGCTGGGAGGCAGCTCTTCATTGCCGGGGGCAGAACCGGTGCAAGCGCCGCACGGTTTGAAACTGCTTGTCGCGGTGATCCTGGCTTTGCAAGGAGTGATCTACACCTACGACGGGTGGACCGGGGTCATCTATTTCTCGGAAGAGGTTAAGAACCCGTCGCGTGATATTCCCCGGGCGATGTTGGGCGGCGTGCTTTCGGTCATCGCCATTTACCTGCTGGTCAACCTCGCAATTCTCTACGTCCTTCCGATTTCTCAAGTCGCCGGCAGCGACCTTGCCCTGGGTAAGGCGGCGCAGCAGGTCCTCGGAGCCAATGGAGACCGCATCTTCCGATCGCTCATGATTCTGTCCATGCTAAGCGCTGTCAATGCGTGTCAATTGATGGCGACCCGCGTTTTTTTCGCAATGAGCCGGGACGGGCTTGTTTCGACAAAAGGCGCTCGCGCGAATGAAGGCGGGACACCTACGGTGGCGCTGTTTTTCTCAACTGTGGTTGCGGCTTTGTTCATTCTGACCGGGACCGTGGATCAAGTCCTTGCAGTCGTCGCGTTCTTCTTCGTAGTCAACTACGCTATTTCGTTTTCGGTTGTGTTCTTTCTTCGAAGCCGTGAGCCTGACCGCCCGCGCCCTTATCGAGCGTGGGGCTATCCCTGGACGACCGGATTTTCCCTGCTCGGTTCGATAGGTTTCCTCGCAGGCGCCGTGGCGAGCGACACCCGAAACAGCATGTTTGCATTGGTCCTTCTGGCCGCCAGTTATCCGGTCTTTCGCCTGTCAAAACGACTCGCCGGGGGGCGGTGATCGCGCGACCTGCTCGAGTGCTAACGTGGCTCTAACAGTCCTGTCGCCATACCCTTACGAGATGGGTCAAGTGTGTTTGTGTCTGAGCCTCGAACCTCTAGATCACATTCCGCATGTTCATTCGTCACAATCAAGTGTGACCCCTGAACTTGTGACACTTGCTCCATTCAGCAGAGAATGAATCATCCGGCAACGGCAGAAAAGGGCATTTTTAGAAAGGACAACCAACCGGTTATGAGAACTATTATTGAGCCATTTAGAGTCAAGGTCGTAGAACCAATAAGAATGACCACCCGCGAGCAGCGCGACGGGTATCTAAAAGACGTCTGGTACAATCTGTTCCTCCTCAGGGCAGAAAACGTAATCATCGACCTGCTTACCGACAGCGGCACGGCCGCTATGAGCTCCGAGCAGTGGGCCGCGGTGATGCGCGGCGACGAATCCTATGCCGGGAGCTCGAGCTACTATCGCTTCGAAGAAAGCGTGCGTGAAATCTTCGGATTCAGACACGTCATTCCGATGCATCAGGGCCGCGCGGCAGAACGAATTCTGTTCTCCGTGATGTGCAAACCAGGACAGATCATTCCCAACAACACCCACTTCGATACCACCCGGGCCAACATCGAATACACCGGCGCGGAAGCGCTCGATCTGCCGATCCCTGAATTCTTCGAGCCGTCGCTATTTCATCCATTCAAGGGGAACATGGACACCGAAGCGCTGCGGAAGTTGATCGGGCGCGTCGGCCCGGGACGCATACCTCTCGTAATGTTGACCGTGACCAGTAACTCGGGAGGCGGTCAGCCCGTGTCCATGGCCAACATGATCGAGGTGAAAAACATCTGCTCGCGGTACGGGATACCGCTCTACCTGGACGCCTGCCGCTT
The DNA here is from genome assembly GCA_963737945.1 of Blastocatellia bacterium. GTDB lineage: Bacteria > Acidobacteriota > Blastocatellia > UBA7656 > UBA7656 > Onstottus_A. The sequence goes on from CAVTUR010000010.1 coordinate 542,949, forward strand.
CGCCGAGAACGCTTATTTCATAAAGCTTCGCGAGGAAGGCTACGAAAACAAATCGGTCAGGGAAATCGCGAGAGAGATGTTTGCGCTCGCAGATGGCTGTACGATGTCGGCTAAGAAAGACGGTCTTGCGAACATTGGCGGGTTCTTGTGCACCAACGATGATCTCCTCGCGCAACAAGAGAAAGACTTGCTCATCCTGACCGAAGGCTTCCCAACCTATGGAGGCCTGGCAGGCCGCGATCTCGACGCTATTGCTGTGGGCTTGCAGGAAGTGCTGCACGAAGACTATCTGGCATACCGCTTCGCATCTATCGACTATCTCGGAAGGCACATCGCCGACGCAGGGGTACCAATCGTTGAACCACCCGGCGGCCACGCGATTTACATAGACGCAAAAGCGATGCTGCCGCACATCCCGCCGAGTCAATACCCAGGGCAAGCGCTGGCAGTCGAACTGTATCGCGAGGCGGGCATTCGCTCGTGCGAGATTGGATCCGTAATGCTCGCCGCGAGCAGTCCACACGATGAAACAGAGAAGCCCGCGGCAATGGAACTGGTACGGTTGGCGATCCCGCATCGGGTCTACACCCAGAGCCATGTCGACTACGTTATCGAGGCGATACTTGAAGTCCATCAGCGGCGCGAGTCGATCCGGGGCTACAACATCATTTATCAACCGCCGTTCCTGCGGCATTTCAGTGCGCGCTTCGAGCCTTATGACGAGGCGTCCAAAGCACGGCGGCAATCCGCATACGCTAACAGCATACTGGTAGCGTGAGCGAGCGAGCTGCTAGTGGAAGGAAGGAGACGAGACGACATGTTGAATACGCATTTTTACGACACCGAGGTTGGATGGATGGGAGGGAGACGAGGATACCTGCGATCCTCAGCGGATCTGCCGGTTTTAGAGGTCTCCTCTCCACCTGAGTTTCAAGGTCACGAGCACACATGGACGCCCGAGCATCTGTTTGTCGCGTCGGTGAACTCGTGTTACATGGCGACTTTTGTTGCCATTGCCGAACTATCGAAGCTGGACGTGGTGAGCCTTACGTCGACCGCCGTCGGCAAACTGGAGAAGATAGAGGGCAAGGGCTATCGGATCACAGAAATCGTTCTAAGACCCAAGCTCGTGATCAGGTGCGAGTCCGATGCCGAGCGCGCCCAGAGGATACTCGAAAAGGCGGAGAGAAATTGCCTGATCACCAATTCGATCAACACCGACGTAACGCTCGAGCCGGAGATCGATTTTGAGCAGGTGTACGCGAGCGCGTGACTTGTGGCGGTAACGTCGAGGTGCGCCCCTCAATAGGCAATTAGCTGCCTTGCTGCAGCCGCGATCTTGTCGACAGACGGAAGCATGGCCATCTCGAGCGGAGGACTGAAAGGCACAGGCACATCGAGCGAGGCCACTCTCATGACCGGCGCGTCTAGATAGTCAAACGCTTCCTGCGCGATGAGAGCCGCAATCTCCGCCCCAAACCCCGCGGTTATGTTGGCCTCGTGAACGATCAGCGCTTTGCCTGTCTTCTTCACGCTCTCGAGCACGGTTTCTCGATCCAACGGTACCAGCGAGCGCAGATCGACTACCTCGATCGAAGCGCCTTCCTTTTCGAGCGTCCTCGCCACCTCGACGCAGAGATGAACCGCTGCGCCGTAGCTGATGATCGACAGATCTTTACCAATCGTGCGCAATGCCGCGACGCCAATCGGGACCACATAGTCGCCGTCGGGCACTTCTTCGCGGTAGTGACGATAGAGAAACTTGTTCTCGAGATAGACCACCGGGTTGTTATCGCGAATCGCAGCGGTCAACAACCCCTTCGCATCTTTCGCGGTGGACGGCAGCACAACCTTCAGACCCGGCGTGTGAGCAAACCACGCTTCGGGGTTCTGCGAGTGATAGGGGCCGGCGTGTATTCCACCGCCGGTCGGCCCACGAAACACCACCGGCATCGGAATGCCCCAGCGGTAATAGCACTTCGCGGCGTAGTTCACGATCTGATCGAAGGCACACGCAATAAAGTCGATGAATTGAAACTCGACGACAGGGCGAAAACCGACGGTCGCCGCGGCACATGCCGCGCCGACGAAACCCGATTCCGAGATGGGTGTGTCTATGACTCGGTCGGGACCGAACTCTTCGAGAAAGCCCTGAGTGATCTTGAACGCGCCCCCAAAGACACCGATGTCTTCACCAAGCACGAACACGCTCGAGTCGCGACGCATCTCGTTACGGAGCGCGTTGCTGATTGCCTGGAGGTAAGTTATCTGCGGCATATTTCATCCGAGGGATCTACGACCCCGCCACAGCAATCTGATCGCGCACAATATTGCGAAGATTAAGAAAAGGGCGGTTACTCGTATCTCCGTAGCGGCGTCTATTTCGTAACTGGTTGTGCCGATAAAGAAGCCAAGTCTGCCATCAATCAAAACGTAGACCAACAAAAGGCCAATCCCCAAAAGAGCAACTATTGCCGTGTTCCGCAACGCCTGCGCCAACCTTTCGTGCATGACGACTCCGGTTCACAACGAGCGTCGACCTACGGGCTGCATCCCATACACGAACCTGTACACGGGTTCCGAATTCAGGATGTGTTTGATCTCTCGCTTCATTTCTTGCTTGTCGGTCAGATTGTATGTCCTGTCAAAGAAAGACCACCCGTCGCTCTCGCGGCCCGCGTAGACGTAACGCAGGAAAATGTCGAGACGCGTTTCCAGATATGGACCGCTCAAGCCCTGCCGCGGATTCTCGTTCGGATCGATCTTCTGAAGATCTCCGTCGATGTGCGTGAGATCGCGAATGAATGCGGATTTATCGGGCATGTACTTTCGACGGGACGGCTCATACTTGAAGACCACGCGAGGCAATGGACTCCCGGCCATTGACATCTGCCCAAACCCCCAAAAGCTAGTGATCACCAACGAGATCTCCTCAACGCCATCACCATCGAAATCGTGAATGCACACATCTTCATCACCCACACCCCACTCCTTGCCGTCGAACACTGTCGCGGCATCAGACGAGAGGTCGACGATCCATTGCCGGCCGCGGTGAGGTACGGTCTGAGAGACGACGAGCTGCTTTGTCTCTCCACCCAGAAGCGAGGCGAAACCGAAATCCGTCTGATTGCCCAAGCCAAAGTAAACCCCCTCGAATGTCGCGATCACTCGACCACCAGACTTGAGTACAGCGTAGGTCACCGGGATGTCCACGCCGTCCTCCCTGTCGTGAATTGTCTTTTCGAGCCGCACTACTTCGTACCCGTCATAGGAGATTGAGTCCGCCTTGACGAAGAGATTTGAAAACATCTCCGAGCAGGGATCATCGGAGTCCGCTGCGGCGTCCCCCGGCGAGATTTCGATTCCAGGGTCAGCAGAATTATCGGACGCAGGCTGCACGGAGCCTCGCGAGCCCGACCGCGACGGCGCAGTGCACGCTACGGCGATCAGCGTCAACGGAATGCCAACCGCCAGGAAACCTCTTCTCCTAACTGCGCGCCTAAAAGTGTTCACCCGTTTTCCGTTCATTGGAGGCCGTCAGAGCCGGTATCGCAGGGGTCTCGATTGGATCGAGGAGGTTTATGCGATCTTCAGACTTCGGATCGTGCGGAGAAGGGGCGAAGAGTCGATCGGTCACGGTCTCCGGCTTCGGAAACGGCAGCGACTCCGCATACTCGACCGCCGCTTCGACTCTCTGAACGGAGTCATCCTCTATCCGCTTCAGATCTGCTTCACCGATCGCTGCGCGATCGGTGAGCCACCTGCGATACATCATTATCGGGTCGCGCTCTTCCCAAAAATCCCGAAGCTCTTTCGAGACATAAGCCATATCGTCGTGCTCGCCGTGGCCGCGTCTGCGAAACGTCTTGAACTCGATCAAAGCCGGACCGTTGCCCCCTCGGGCGTGTTCGATGCCGCGGCGCGCTGCGGCGATCACCGTGAATATGTCGTTGCCGAAGGCCGTTTCCGCATAAATGCCAAACCCCTTCGCGCGATCCGCGACGTTTTCAACAGGCATTTGCATCTGAGGAGGTGTCGAGTAGGCGAATTGATTGACCTCGCAGATGATCACCAGGGGCAGCTTATGTATCGCCGCGAAGTTCACTCCTTCGTAGAAGTCTCCGGGGCTCGTTGCACCGTCGCCGGTGAAGCAAAGACACACGTTTGGCTCCCGGCGCATCTTGAACGCGAGGGCGTAGCCCGCGCCGGCCGGAATCCATGGGCCATCGAGCCGTTGTGATAAGGAAAGATGCCGTACTCGTTTAGGTCGGCCAGGAACAAACCAAGCTCGCGTCCGTTTGAAGGCGGCTGGTCTTTCCCAAACCACCGAGCCAGGACGTGTTCGGGCTTGACGCCTCGATAGAACCACGCTGAGAGATTGCGAGCGACGGTTGAAAACAAATCGCCGTCTTGAAGCAAGCTGACGCTACCCACCGAGGTCGCTTCCTGACCCATGCCCAGGTAAACCGCGCCGAAGATCTTTCCTTGCCGATAAAGCGATGCGAGCTTCTCTTCGAACGTTCGCGCAAGCCTCATCGCTGAATACATCTTCAGTAGTTGTTCACGCGAGAGCAAAATCTCTCGCGGGTCGGCCTGGATCTCGCTAGGGTAATCAGGCAACGCGATTTGTGGCCATGTCTGCGCCATTCAATTGTGTCTCCGTCAAACGCGAATATCATCCAACACCTTCGCGTCTTTGCAACTTCTGGCGTTCGTTGCGCGAAACGCTGTTCGAAGAAAAAAGGGAATTCCTCGCGCAAAGCTCGCCAAGATCCGCAAAGCTCGCTAAAAAGGCGGTCAACTCTTCGGTGCGAATGAGGTCACCACGCCCGCAGACGTCAGAGCTCTTCGCATCTCCTCAGGTATCGGCGCGGACTTGAGCGTGCCGTCTTCATTGATCCGAGCGTAGACGCGAGTCGCAGTGCCTTCGGTTACAGGCGCGCCGGTCAACGTGAGCTTCGCGCTGCATTCCCAGTGCAAGGTCCGTTCTCTCATCTCAGTGAGCACAAGCTTGAGCGTGACCCGATCGCCATAGGCCGCCGGACCGATAAAGCGAAAATGAATCTCGCCCATCACGAACGTGGTGCGATCGTCCTGGATCATCTTGTCAATCGGATACCCGAGCGTGCGAAACAACTCGTGTTCGGTGTCGTTGAACCACGCGAGCATCCGCGGATAGTAGACCAACCCAAAGGGGTCCGACTCACCCCAGTTGACCGATATTTCGCGCCAATACATCATGCTGCGTAGTCCTCTCTCCCCTCGATCCGCAAAGGTGCGATCACACCCTCACGCCCATCGTGGGGGAACCAACCTTCGGCGCCCATCGTCGCTCATCGAGATTTCGGGCTCATCCAGGTTTGCGCGATCCCATAGCTTGCACGTCACCTGCTTGTGCATCTGATCCAGCCCCTCACAGTAATTCGTGAATACGCACCGCCGAATCTCATCTCCCCGGCCGAGTTTTATCTTCAGGAACCAGTCCGGGTCCGCGAGCGACTGCCGCGCGGCGGCTATGATATCAGCTTCACCGTTGCGAAGAATAGCTTCGGCTTGCTCAAACGTCGCGATTCCGCCCGATGTGACCACCGGTGTCACGAAGCCAGCTTCGTTCACTGCCCGTTTGATCGCCGCCGCGAGCGGGACGTTCCGGCCAAAGGGGCCGCGTTCGTCCGACAGCACCGTGGGCATGCACTCGTAGCCGCTGCGGCCGGTGTACGGATAAACCGCATGGCCCACCTTTGGCTGCTTCGCGTCGTCAAACTTTCCACCTTTCGAGACTGACAGATAGTCAAAGCCTTCCCGCGCAAACTCGACACCGAAGTAAACCGCATCTTCCAGATGACTGCCTCCCTCAATCGCCTCGTCACCAAGGAACCTGACGCCGACCGTGTACTCATCCCCGACTCGCCTGCGCACCGCGCGATAGACCTCGAGCGGCAATCGCACGCGGTTCTCTCTTCCCCCACCGTAGCCGTCCGGGCGGTTGTTTTTCGCGCTCAGAAACAAAGCCATCGTATACGCGTGTGCGAAGTGAAGCTCGACGCCGTCAAACCCCGCCTCTCGCGCTCGTCCCGCGGCGGCGGCAAAGATCTCGGGCAAGACTCGAGGCAGTTCGCGGATATGAGGCAACGCCATGTCAGTGACCCGCTCACGATAACCGTAACGCAGCGACTCAAGCTCGCGTTCATCGAGCACCCGGTCCAGCAACTCATCCGGCGCATCGCTCAGATAAGCCCGAACTTCGGCCTCACTGGCGTCAAGCCAGTTTGTATTGGAAGTTGCTTCGGCAACCGCCTCGCGATGATCCTGCCGGAGTTGTAGGAATCGCGCGAAGAATTTGTCTTTCGGTGGACGGCGCCTTACCGACAGAAAGTCGATGATCTGAATAAACAGCCGGGTGTGGCCGCCGCTCTCGCGTTTCACGGTTTCGACGAGATTGCGCAAGCCAGGAATAAAGCGGTCGTGCCCAATGCGAAGCAGCGGCCCACTTGCAACGTCACGGACGCCGGTGGCTTCGACGACGATCGCACCAGGGCGTCCCGACGCGAAGCGGCCGTACCATTCGATGATGTTTGGCGTTACGAAACCGTCTTCAGTGGCTCGCCAGGGAACCATCGCAGGCACCCAGGTGCGGTTTTCAAGGTTGATCGAGCCAACATCGACCGGAGTGAACAGCAGCGAACAATCCGCTTCTTCCGCAGTGGGCCATCGCGTTTCGGGAATCGCATGCCTCACTGGATTCTCCGGATGCCACATAGGTTTGCGCTGAAGGGATAGAGTTCAGAAGGCAGAACCGCTGACTCGTGGTCGTGCCCCCGACATGCCGACCTCCGACTTATCCGCGCTTCCGATTCCTTGCTCCTGCCTTCTGCCTCCCGCCTCCTGCCTCCCGCTTTCTGCTTTGAACCTTTTGATCTCTCCCCTCCGCATCCTTCCACGCATCGTACGCGGCGATGAACTCGGGGTCGCGTTGCTTCAGTTTCTCGTAGTCGATTTTCTTGCTCCGAGTCATGAGCTTGTAGGCGAAGGGGATGGGGTCGAGGCGCAGATCCTTCTGAATGTTCTCAAACAAAAGCAAGCTCGAATAAGCAGCGTCTTGATACTCATCGACGATTGGTTTTCTGACGCTTTCAAACTCCGCCAGCGTTTGTTCAACATCCGTGCCGGTTTTGAAGCACTTGGCCAGCGCGATCGAGTCTTCGATTGCAAGCTTAGTTCCCGCGCCGATCGAAAAATGCGCAGTGTGCAACGCGTCCCCAAGCAGCACGATGTTCTTGTGATACCAGCGTCGGTTCTTCACCAGCGGAAAGTTGAGCCAGCGGACGAAGTTATTGGATAGCAACGGATTCCCACCCAGATCAGGCTCAAAAACCTTAGCGAGGTAGTCGCAGGTTTCAGGATCCGACATCCAGTCAAAGCGAGCTGTTCGCCAGGTCGCGTCGCTGCACTCGACGATAAAGGTGCTGGTCGTGTCGTTGAACTTGTACGCGTGGGCGATGAACAGCCCGGCTTCGTGCTCTCGAAAGGTCAAGGTCAAGCCGTGAAACAACTGACGTGTGCCAAGCCAGATGTACCGGTTCTTCCTCAAATCAAGCGACGGCTGAAACTCTTTGAACGCACCCCGAACAAAGCTGTTGGAGCCATCAGCGCCTACCAGCAGATCGTAAGGCGGTAGCTCGGTCAAGTCCGTAACATTGGTGTCGAAACGTAAATCGACGCCCAGATCTACGCAGCGCTTGTGCAGGATGTTTAGAAACGCCAGGCGGCCAATGCCCGAAAACTTATTCCCGCGAATTGTGACCTTCTGATTCTTGTGTACGATATCGACGTTGTCCCACCTCTGACAGGCCTTGGTGATCGCGGCAAAAGACTTCTTGTCGTTGTCTTTGAGGTACGAGAATGTCTGATCCGAAAAAACTATGCCCCAGCCAAAGGTATCGTTAGGCCCGTCGCGCTCGAGGAGGGTAATCTCGTGGGTCCGGTCGAGCTTCTTCATCAGGATCGCAAAGTATAGTCCCGATGGCCCGCCGCCGATGATGGTAATTTTCATTATGCCCTTATGGGGCGACCCTCCGTGGCCGCTCCCGATCGTTCAATCCGTCTCAGCTACTAAAAAGGGCGGCTTCGGAGCGCCACCCTGAGCAAATTCACCGAGGTATTATCGCGAATGCATTCGCCGCTGCGCCAGTTGCCCCTCTGATTCTGGGAGGGTTTAGAATAAGCGCGAACTCGTAGACCTTCAGCTCGGCAAGAGCCTTCGCCAGCTCCTCCAGATTCAAGTTCTCCACAAGGTAGATCCCATTGTCGGCTATCAGTATACGGTGACAAGGAAATATCGTACCTTTCTCGGGCACTACTTCAAAGCTCATTTGGTCATCGCCGGTAAGAAATATTTTCTTGCTCGCGAGCCAGCGAGCCGCGTCTTCGCCCGGACCCGGTCTGAATCCCGCGAATTTCGCGCGATCGGCTTCGAAGAACTTGCCGTATCCGGTCCTGATCAGCACCGAATCGCCCGGTTGTATATCAACACCTTCCGACTTGGCAGTCGCCTCCAGATCCGCGGCCGTGATCTCCTGACCCGGCGCAAGCGCATCGACTTTCTTGAAACGCGCAACGTCGAGCAGCACTGCGTGGTTGATAAACCGCTCCTTGGGATAATTTTCAATCCCCAGCGTCAGCAACCCAGCCGGGCTCTCGTTGGCGGCGGCGTCTGCGCCGCCGAACAGTTTCATGTTGTCCGAGATGTGCCCTAGGGCGTCGATGTTGGGCGACCCGTGCTGACCACTGAAAAACATCATGTCAGCGGCAAACGCGATCCCGCCAGGGATCATTCCGCTCGTTTGTTTGTGGCCCGTCTGCAGGCCGAGAGTAAACGGCGGATTTAGACCCAGAAGCGGCGAGTTGCGATCCCAGATAAAGTTCAGCTCGATCACCCGCGCCGACTTGAGAGTGCTGAGCAAGTTCTCCGTTGCCTTTTTCTTGTCCTGCTGCGCAGGGACCGCATGCGGCAAACATGCAGCCAGAAGAACAACCACCAAAACGCAATTGATTTTTTTCTTCATGAGCTACCCTCTCCTTCTCCAGGGACCGGCACATCTCACGAGCTTCACGTGAGTGGCTCGCCGCGCGTTTCGCGCGCGAAAAGAAGAACAAAAATGCCCGGCACATAAATCAAACTGACGGCGCTGGCTGCCTTTGCGTACGATCCGAAGGACCCCACAAGTACGCCGGTGACCAGCACGCCGCCGGCCGTCACGATTCGACCGAGATTATAACAAAAGCCTACACCCGTCGTTCGGACGCGCGTCGGAAACAGCTCCGGAAGGTAAATCGGGAAGCCGCTGGTGATGCCGAGAGTGAAAAAGCCGACCAGCGGAAGCAAAACAAAGATCTGAGTGATACCAGTCGCCATCAGGAAGGTCACCGGGAACAGAATCACTCCGCCGGCGAAGAAAAACAAAAACGCAGCGCGCCTCCCAAAGCGATCCGCCAGGGGTCCGAATCCCAGATAGCCAAACAGCGAGCCCCCGTTGAGCAACATCACCGCATAGGTCGCCTGCCTGTTCTGGTCGGCAACGCTCAACCCCTCGTGAGCGCCCACCTCGCGTATCACCGATGGTATCCACATCGTTGCGCCCCACAACGCCAGCAACACTGTGAACGCAAGCGCTGAAGCCACAAGCGTATCGCGGCGAAGCCTGCGGCTGAACAGTTGCTTCAGAGTGAAGGCATCAACCTCGGTCGACTTGCGCCGTCCTTCCGATCTTGCGAGAACGCGTCGATCACGAACCTCCACCCAACGCTCAGGCTCTTTGACCATCAAACGAATGAAAAGCACAAAGATTGCGGGCACCGCGCCGACCAGATACACATAACGCCACGATCCCACGTCTACTACCCGAGTGATCAACGCAGCAAAGAAGTATCCAAACGCGGCCGCCGATTGAAGTATCGCGCCCGCCTTCGCCCGGAGCCGGTCCGGCCACACCTCTGCCACCAGGGCGGCTCCTGCAGCCCATTCCCCGCCTAGACCCAGCCCGGTGATGAATCGGCAGGCGGCCAACTGCTCCCAACTGTGCGCAACCGCCGACAGACCGGTGAACAGCGAGTAGATCAGGATCGTTGCCGCCAGCGCCTTCGTGCGTCCGATGTAATCGGCGATTATGCCGAACCCGATTCCGCCTATCGCCCAGCCCAACAGCATTACCGAAAACACCACACTGCTGTTGAACCCAATCTCCGCGTTTGTTGCGCCCGGTCCCATCAGTTCGGTCATCGACGATTTCTGAACCAGTGAGAACAACGTTCCGTCCATGCTGTCAAAAACCCATCCCATCCAGGCAACCAGCAGCACCATCCACTGATAGCGCGTGACTTCGGTAAGCCAGGCAAGCATCGACTCGCGAGACTCTACTGCAGTTGATTGGTCTGGAGAGTGATTGACCTCCGGGTCTGACCTGTCTGTCATCGGCAGCAACGCCTTTCGATGAGCAATGGGAAGCAGGCGGGATTATATGCCGATCAACTTGGGCGTAAAAGGTAAAGTGCGATCGATGGCAAGCGCCCTTCCCAACTCAAACCGAAAGCCACCGGAACTTGCCGTTTGCAAGCTGGCTTTGCTACGATGCGCCACACCAGTGGAAGCCTCATTTGCACCAATCATCGTCGAAAGGACCAAGACATGACTCGGATTATTTCGACCGGCGGTATCGTGCTGACAATCTCAGTCGCCTTGATTTTGAGCGCCACCGCTACCGCTAACGGCCCGCAACAACCGGCCGGAACCGCTGTCAGGAGTTCTGCTAAGCCCGGGCGCGATCCGAATCAACCGATCGACGAGGACTACACAAAGAAGATCCGCGAGTACACAACCGAGCCGTTCTTCAGCTCGCCGCTCGTCGATTACCTCCCGGCATCGAAAACCGTGCCAACTCCAAAAGTCGTGCTTGGCGACGTAGCCGGAGCCCCGGGCAAGCTGCCTTACTCGCACGAGGTCTACAAGTACATGCGTTTGCTCGAGAAGGCCAGTCCGCGAGTGAAGGTCTTTTCGATCGGCACAACCGAAGAAGGCCGCGAGATGATCGCCGTCGCCGTCACCTCGGAAGCAAACATGTCAAAGCTTGAGGAGAATCGCGCGCGTCTCGCCAAGCTCGCGGACCCTCGCACGATCAACATGGACGACGCCGAAGCAGACAAGCTCGTCGCAGCCTCAACGCCTATCTATTACATCACCGGCACGATTCACTCGCCCGAAACCGGCGCGCCCACAGCGCTGATGGAGCTTGCGTACCGCCTGGCGGTCGATGAGAGTCCATACGTGAAGGCGATCAGGGACGGGGTCATCACTCTCATCACTCCGATTGTCGAAGTCGACGGCCGCGATCGTCAGGTCGATATTTACAACTGGCATCTCGCCCATCCGAATCAAAACTGGCCGCCGCTGGTCTATTGGGGACACTACGTCGCACACGACAACAACCGCGACGCGATGGGAATGACACTCAAGCTCACTCAAAACGTGGGCAAGACTTTCATGACCTGGAAAGCCCAGGTCCTTCATGACCTGCACGAGTCGGTGCCTTATCTATATGACAACACGATAGGCGACGAGCCTTACAACGCGTGGCTTGATCCGATTCTTAACCGACGAGTGGCAGTTGATGGGCTGGAACAACGTTTCGGAAATGACAAAGCTCGGCATGCCTGGCGTGTTTACGCACGGCAACTTCGACACCTGGTCGCCGGGCTACCTGATGTTCATCGCCGCTACTCACAACGGGATCAGCCGATTGTACGAAACGTTTGGAAACGGCGGCGCGGACACGGTCGAGCGAACGCTGTCGCCACAAGAATACTCGCGAACCTGGTACAAACAGAACCCGCCGCTTCCTAAAACCACTTGGTCGCAGCGCAACAACAACAACTATGAGCAGACCGGTCTGCTGACCGCACTCTCCTACTTCAACGCCAACAGCAAACTCTTCCTGCACAACTTCTATCTCAAGAGCAAGCGCTCGATCCTAAAGCCAAAAACGGAAGGGCCGGCCGCATATGTGTTTCCCGGTGACGATCCACGACCGGGCGGGCAAGCCGAGTTGCTCCGGACGATGCAGCTTCAAGGATGCGAAATCTCTCGCGCGACCGCCCCGTTCTCGGTAACCGTCAAAAAGAAGAAAGCTCAACCCCCGGCCGGAAATCGGGACGGAGCGGCAGCACCGGATCCAAAACCGGCGGACGGGCCAAAGAAAGCCGAGCCAACAACCGAGACTCGGCAGTTCCCTGCCGGCAGCTATGTAATCCGGATGGACCAACCCTATAGCCGCATCGCTGACATGCTTCTGGATCATCAATACTGGAGCCCGAATGATCCGCAAAAGAGTATCTACGACGACACCGCGTGGACATTCGGCGAGCTTGGCAATGTCGAGGTAGTGCGAGTCACCGACGTCAAGGTGTTGGACGCGTCGATGGAGCGGGTCAGCGGCGACGTGCGCGCCGCGGGCGGAATCAAAGGGAGCGGCTCGATTTACGTTGTCAATCACAACACCGACAACGCGCTCGCGACGCTGCGGTACCGGTTTAAGGACGCAGCGATGGAAGCCGCCGAGGAGCCATTCGAAACTGCGGGCCAGAAGTTCAACCGCGGCTCATTTATCATTCGAAACGTGAACGCTTCCGAACTCGAGCGTGCGGGTTCAGAGCTTGGCTTGAAGATCGTCGCGGTCGAGTCCGCGCCTTCGGTAAAGACTCATCCGCTCAAAGCCGCGCGCATCGCGATGATGCACACGTGGCTTGGCACCCAAAACGAAGGCTGGTGGCGGATGGCGATGGACAATGTAAAGGTCCCTTTCGACTACATCAGCACCCAGGACGTCGCCAAAGATAGCAACCTGAAATCGAAGTACGATGTGATCCTGTTTGCGCCGGTCGGACGCGGGAATCCGATGGGCATCATCGAAGGCATGCCGATGTGGGGAAACCCTCTGCCGTGGAAGGTCACATCCGAGACCCCCAACCTCGGCAAGACCGATGAAACTGACGATATGCGGCCTGGTCTGGGGTGGAGCGGCGTAGCGAATCTGAAGACCTTTGTTGAGAGCGGCGGTTTGTTGATCAGCGTGATGGATACTGCGAACTTTGCGGTTACGATGGGATTCACACCCGGCGTTTCGATTTCCCCGGCGCAGAGATTGAAGGTCACCGGCAGCATCTTGCGCTCGAAGTTTGTCGACTCCGCGAGCCCGATTGCTTACGGCTACGGCAGCGGGCTTTCGATCTACACATACGATGGGCCGATCTTCAACGTGAGCAACATGGCTGGCGGTGGCCGCGGCCGCCGGCGGTCGCCTGAAGACCGCAATCGGGTTACCGGGAGAGGCACCGCCGACGACCCCGATGTTCCTCAAGGAAGACCGGGAGCAGAGGTGCCGGAAGAGCCTCACGTAGAAACATGGCAAGCGGTTCCGATAACCGATGAACAGCGGCGCAATGGACTCACCATCATTCCTCCGCAATACCGCCCACGAGTGGTTCTTCGATACGGCGATACTCGCGACTTACTCGTCTCCGGACTGTTGGACGGCGGCGCCGAGATAGCTCAGCATCCGGCGGTAGTCGATGTGCCGGTCGGCAACGGTCACGTAGTTGTGTTCTCGAACAACCCGATCTGGCGAGGCGAGACCCAGGGGAGCTACTTCCTGGTGTTTAATGCGATTCTGAATTTCGATAACCTGAATGCCGGAAGAAAGCTTGATGAGAAATAGGCGTTGACTACCGGGTCTCGTTTTTGATCACGCTGCCTTCGCACTCTCTGGGAGAATCAAACCGTAGAGGACACCGAGGACAAGGAGGGTGAATCGAAAGCGGCGGTCGAAAGGAAAGACCATGAAAAGACTAATTAGCGCAACACTAGGAGCTCTTATGTTGATTGCAAGCGCGTCAAGTGTAAAAGGGCAGAGTCTTTCAAAGGCCGACCTCGATCGAGGGCTTCAGTATCTGGAGACGACCAGGAAAAACATCGTGGACGCGACGCGCGGCTTGTCGGAAGCCCAGTGGAACTTCAAGCCTTCGCCTTTTAAATGGTCAGTCGCGCAGGTGATGGAGCACATCGCCGCAAGCGAAGACCTGTTGCGCCAGATGGCAGAAGCCCAGATCAAGCAGCAGTCTCCTCCTGTCCCGGATCGCGATTTGAAGAAGACCGACGACAAGGTGCTCGAGGTGATTCCCGACCGTTCCAGGAAATTCCAGGCCCCCGAGCAGTTGAGGCCCAGAAATCAATTCGGCACACCGCAGGCTGCGCTGAATCACTTCCTGGAGAGCCGCGCGAAGACTGTCGAATTGTTAAGGAACACTCCGGACTTGCGCTCTCACATAGTCGACAGTGGGTTGTTGGGGAAGATCGACGCTTTTGAGCGAATACTGTTCGTCGCCGCACACAGTGAACGCCACACAAAGCAGTTGCTCGAGGTGAAGGCTGACCCAAGATTTCCAAAGCAATAGAAGCTGCGCTAAACGCCCAAGATCAGACGAGCGGCCGGCGAGAGGGTCTCGGGCGCAGCTATCTTGATCGGTGAAAAACGAAACTCGTCTCTTCCAACGAAGGAACACTGCAACACACGGCGACGCCTGCTCGATCTGTTCGCCGTTCCGCTGTGCCAGAGGTGACCGTTGAAAACCAGAACCGAACCGGCTTTTGCGACGATGATGTGCTGATCGGGGTGGCGACTCGCCGGATCTGCGAAGCTCTTCGGTGGCGGAGTCAACAGGTGATGAGTGCCGGGAACCACGCGCGTTGCGCCGTTCTCACTGGTGAAGTCATCCAGTAACCAGATCGTGGTGACAATCCGATACGCCTCACCCTTCGCCCGAGACGTCCAATCCGCGTGCAATCCCTGCTGTCCGTAGCCGGGCAATGGATCGCGACCGGCAATCTGGCCCACCCTGAATGCATCCTGCAAGACGTGATAGACAGCGGCAAGCACGTGGGGGTGAGTGATGACGCCTTCGAAGACTGTACCCCGATTTATGAGATCGTCGACGTGCCGAGTGCCGCTCTCCTTAACTACGGATGCTCCTCCATCCCCCTCACACCCGCTCTCAAACGCATTCCTCAATCGAACCAGCCAGTCCGCATCAATGACGTCGGGAAGGACAATGTACCCGTCACGATCGAGCGTTTCCCGCTCGCGCGGCAACAACGATGTCTGCGTGATGCCGGCCTGGATTAGCATTTCATCTCTTCGAATCGGGTCGGATTTACTGTTCTACTTTGAAGACGACCGAAACAACTGTAGCCGTCCGTCTGCCGACCATCGGGTTGACCTTTGCTTGCTGATTGCGTTGCCTTACCAGTATGTCTCGAATTATCGCCGCGGCTCGCCTGACAATTACGGGATCGTATTCTGATCCCTTGGATAATTCGACTTTTTGCTTGCTCCATTCTTCAAGAACCATGGCCTCAGTGGCCTGGTCGATTCCTTCGCAAACGATCTCAAGAATTAGTGGCCGCTCCGTCACTTCGAAAGTGATGATCTTACCTCCGCGAAGGCCACCCTCCACGTAAACCCTGACATCGTCGAAATGACCGGTGTTGTAAAGGGACCGCACATCATGATCAAGAAGCTCGGGGCTGTACGGATCGCCTTTTCGAGCATTGATCCAGGATCTGATCGTCGAGGCGGGAATCCGTCTGTTGCCACGTATCAGCACCCGTTCGATTAGTTGTGAGTCAGTCCGTTCGCCTTTAGTTGCGTCTTGAAACGTTTCGCGCAAAGACGCCAAGACCCGCAAAGGCGCATGGTGAAGGAACAAGGTTGTCGCCGCCAGCAGACTCAGGAATACGACGGGGTGGACCTTTTTCATATCGCGGACCTCTGTTAACCAACCACTTTCAAGTCGTGACTGTTACAGTTCAGGATTCTACCGCGGTGGAAAGGATGGAGGCTTGCTGCTCGTTTTCATGTAAGTCCCATCGGCCTCCACGTTGAAGCCGAACCCGCATCCCAGAATCGATCCCCCTTGCGCGACGATCACCTTACTGGAACGGAACTCCAGCGTGATCGTGCACGGATCGTCTCCATACTGGATCTTCACCGTCGCCGTGCGCCCCCGCAGAGGCACCGTCTCGTCAAACGTCCCAACATTGCGAGACTCCGCACGCCTCCGATCGTTTGGCCAGAAGCCCGCGAAGCCGATTCGGATCCTGTGATCGGGCAGTTCGAGGACTTCCAAACTGTTGAGCACGCACTTGTATGTGCCCGTCACCCTTCTAATCTGAACTGGCTTCCTGATCCCCTGCTTCGCAAAGATGTCCGAGTGCGAAAGACCAAAGAACAGAAGACTGATAGCGAACGCCGTCTGAAATGATCTTTTCATATCAACCTCCTCTTGTCGGACCTTCGTCATTCTATTCCGGAGTGCAGGCGAAGGTGAAGCACAAAGGTGAACCAGGGATTGACTCGACGAGTCATTGGGAGTAGTTATTTCGCAGACTCGATTCGAAAGGTTGAACAAATGAACCTCATCCGCTTAATCAGGCAAGCGCAGCCCGAAGCCGATCTGAACAAAACATATGACGCCATCGTCGTCGGATCGGGCGCGGCCGGAGGAATGGCCGCGCACGTCTTGACTTCGCACGGCATGAAAGTGCTGATGCTCGAAGCAGGCAAGAAGCTCGACATCGATAAGGAACTCAAATCGATGGAGTGGCCCTATCAGCACAAGCGTCGGGGCGAGATGCCGCCAGACTCTCACGCGCTCTCGCTGAACGAATACAACATTCGCCAGCCGCCTTATGCCGCGAACAGCAAGGCCAAACACGTCTACTCCTACGTACAAGGCTGGGGCGGATCGGACTACAGCAAGAACATCGTGGTCGACGAGAAGGACCACCCGTACACCGGGACGAACTATGCCTGGGTTCGCGCGCGGCTTCTAGGCGGCAAGACAAACATTTGGGGCCGGCTTGCGCTGAGACTGTCGGACCTGGACTTCAAAGCGAAGACTCATGACGGGTACGGAGAGGACTGGCCCATCTCCTACAAGGACATCTCGCCTTACTACGACAAGGTCGATTTGTACCTCGGAATCTCAGGTGTGAAGGAGAACGTGGCGCATCTTCCCGATAGCATTTTTCAGAGGCCGATCAAGCTCGCCTATGCCGAGCTCAAACTACGTCAAAGCCTCAAGAAGATGAACCGCCTGCTCACGCCTTATCGAGCGGGAGTAACCACAGACGGGCTAAAGCACAACAAGCATCGCAGCAGATGTTTCGGCCGCGGCGCGTGTAATCGGCGAGCCGGCGGCTGCGATATCCACGCCGCTTTCGACTCGCCAACCGGTTTGATCTACCCGGCGATGGAAACCGGTAATCTGACGCTCAGGACCAACGCGATCGCCTACGAAGTCACGGTTGATAAGAAGACCGGCAAGGCACGTGGTGTCGCATTCACCGATGCCGAGACCGGCAAGACATATGAGGCAAAGGCAAAGGTTGTCGTGATCGCGGCTTCGACTCTGGAATCCGCTCGGCTGATGCTCCTCTCAAAATCCGACACGCACCCAAACGGCATCGGCAACTCGAGCGGGCACGTTGGCCATAACTTCTGCGAGCACATCATGGGTCCACACATCACCGGCCTGGTAAAGGATCTGGTAGGCAAACCGAGCACGCTGGATGACGGCAAACCGGGCTCGTTCTACCTGGCGCGGTTCCGCAATCTCGCTGAACGCCATCCAAAATTCATTCGAGGCTACGGATTCGAGGGCAGCTCCGGTTCGTCGATCTATCCGGGCAACGCCGGTTCGACGCCGGGATTTGGGTCGGCGTACAAAAAGAACGTTCGCGATTACGCCGGTTCATTCATGTCGATGGGTGCGTTTGGCGAAGTGCTCGCAAGATATGAGAACTATGTCGATATTGATCCCGCGGTCAAAGACAAGTGGGGGGTGCCGGTGCTCCGGTTCCACTACAAGTTTGGAGACAACGAAAAGAAGATGGCCGAGGACATGGCCGATACCGCTCAGGAGATGTTCACCGAAGCGGGGTTTGAGATCGTCGACATAGGCCGGAGGATTCTGACTGAAGGCTGGTCGATTCACGAGTTGGGAACGTCGCGTATGGGAACCGATCCGAAGACTTCGGTGTTGACTCAGTTTCAACAGTCGCACGACGTGAAAAACCTGTTTGTAGTAGATGGCAGCAGTCACGTGAGCGCTTCTTGTCAAAACCCCACGTGGACGATAATGGCGCTGGCCTGGCGATCGTGTGACTACCTGGCGGATCAGTTCAAGAAAGGAAATCTGTGATGACTGAAGACAATAATGAGACTGATGCGATTGCCAGAGACGGGGAGAGCGACTTAACGCGTCGCGAAATGATAAAACTCGGCGCGAGCGCCGCGCTCGTCGTCGCGTTGACGCGTGTGGATGTGAACGCAGCGGCACAGGCCGCGCAGGCCAGGGCCCCGCTGTTCTTCACCAAACAGGAACTCGCGCTGGTCGACGAGCTGAGCGAGTTGATCATTCCGGCAGACGACCACTCGCCTGGCGCGCGAGCGGCTCTGGTAGCGGGTTACATCGACTTCAGCTTATCGGAGGCGTTTGATGAAGGCGAGCGAACTCGCTGGCGCGAGGGGTTGCAGAGAATTGAGCAGTTGTCCCAGGAAATGCACAGCAAGTTGTTTCTCGAATCTTCCCCGGCCCAGCGAATCGCGTTGCTCACTCGCATCTCGGCGAACGAGATGCATCCTTCCAGCCCGGAGGAGTCGTTCTTCAAGGAAATAAAGTCGCGCACGGCGCACGCCTACTACACGTCGAAGATAGGCATTCATACCGAGATGGAATACAAGGGCAATGTCTACTTGAAGGAGTTTGTCGGTTACGACGCAACGTAGCCCCGACGTGACCGTCGCCGCAACGACCGAGCAAGCTGGCAAGTTATGAAACAGACCTTCCTCGTCCTGATCTCCTGGCTGCTACTCAATGCGGCTCCGGCTTTTTCTCAACAGGCTCCACCGCTGACTCCGCCGGACGAACGCTACAAGGCGGACATCCTGGTAATAGTTGCTCACCCTGACGATGAGACGGCGATCTCAAGCTATCTTGCGCGAGCGATCCTGGATCAGCACAGGCGAGTCGCTGTGGTCTACGGCACGCGTGGAGATGGAGGCGGCAATTCGGCGGGTGACGAGCAGGCAGCGTCGCTGGGTCTGGTACGCGAGATCGAGGCTCGCAGAGCTCTTGCGTCATTGGGGGTGATGAACGTTTGGTTCATCGGCGCTCCTGACACGCCAGGGCAAGACGTTTTGAGATCTCTCGAGACGTGGCATCACGGTAACGCCCTCGAGCAGGTAGTCAGGCTCGTGCGCCTCACGCGGCCCGAGGTGATACTGACGTGGCTGCCCTGCTACGTCGCCGGCGAGAACCACGACGACCATCAGGCCGCCGCGGTTATCGCAACCGAGGCATTCGGTATGTCGGGCGACCCAACAATCTTTCCCTCGCAGGTCGCCGCGCCGCGCCAGCCTCTTCGAATAGGCAACTACGGGGAAGGCCTGCGAACGTGGCAACCAAAGAAACTCTTTTACTTCTCCGATGCGGACCACGTCGATTTCCTCGAAGGCAAAGGCCCGCGATATGAAACCAGCGATGTTTCACCCTCACGTAGCGTCCCTTACTATCGCGTGTCCGCGGAAGAATGGAGTTTTCACCAAACACAGCGTGGTGTGGGCGACGTCGCCCGGTCGGCGATCGAGAAGGGCGATTTCACTGCGCTCAAACAGCCGGAGCGGTTTGTCCTTGGCAAGTCGCTCGTGAAATCAACGACGACCGGTGACATCTTCGAAGGAGTAGTGCCGGGCGCAATCACCTATGCTCCGGTAACCGGGTACCGCCCGCCAGGTCGTGACGATATTTCGGTGCAGTTGGGTGGTCCGTGGGAATTTTACCGCGCGTTCTGGCGAGCTCAAAACATCGAGCACCTCGCCCAGTTGGTCACCCCTGAACTTGGCGTCGCCGGCGGACAGCAGTTGAGTATTCCGCTGTTGATCGCAAATGACACCGGTCGAGCGGCAGTTATTAAGCTGGTCACGGAGCTACCTGAGGGCTGGACAGAGCAAACGAGATTCACGGAGTTCCCGGTAGGGGCGCACGAATCTTACCCGGTTCAACTGGTACTGACGGCACCGATCGGACACGCGAGCGAGTGGCAAAAGATCGGCTGGAGAATCGAAGGAGAGTCCAACGCGGGCCGCTCGGTCGAATTGCGGGTGCATCTTCGGAGCGGAGGCCTGCCCCAGTGAATGGTGAGCATTTGAGACGGCGAGGTTCTACTTCACTTTGATTATCGAAACAGTCAAGTCGTCCTCCGGGCCCCCCACTCCTTCTGAGTACGCATCAACGGCCTCCGTGATCGCCTTGACTATTTCGTGGGCGCGGCGGTCCCTTGATGCACCCACTACATCTTCGAGTCGCTTTAGTCCGAACTCTTCATCGCTGAGGTCGCGAGCTTCGACTACCCCGTCGGTGTACAGCACCAGAATATCGCCCGAGCGGAATTCCACCACAGACTCGGAATATCGAGAGGTTTCGAACACCCCGAGAGGCAGACCACCTTGCGTTAGAAGTTCGCTGGTTCCGTCGGCGTGCAGCAACAACGGCGGGTTGTGACCTGCGCTGATGTACAGCAGGCGCTTGTTCTCCGGATCGATCAAGCCGTAAAAACAAGTGATGAATCTTGCACCGTCGGTCGTGTCGTGGACCAGCCGGTTCACCCGGCGCAACACCACACGCATCGCAAGTTCGTTGATCACCGTTGCGTGAAAGTAAGCGCGGAAAGCTACCATGATCAGCGCGGCGGCCAGCCCCTTGCCCGACACATCCGCGACCAGCACGCACAACCGCTCCGAGATCGAGTCAATGAAATCGAGGTAGTCGCCCCCAACCTCGCGGAACGGGATCGTCGTTCCGTAGATATCGAAGTCCTTAATCAGAGGGAACGCGCGCGGCATCAGACCCTCGACGACTTTTCGCGCAAGCTCGAGTTCGCTCTCGACCCGGCGCTGACGCATCACCCGGCGATAGAGCAATGTGTGATCGATGGCCGAGGCCGCGAGCGATGCAAACATCGTCAACAGCTCGAGGTCGCGCGCATCATAACCGCTGACCACATCGGCTTCGAGGTTGATGACTCCGATCACCCGGCCGTCAGCGCGAATTATCGGCGCGGCCACTTCGGAGCGGGTTTCGGGTCGGACCGTGACGTACCGGGGGTCGCGCTTCACATCGTCGACTATTTCCCCGGCGCGGTTCTTGATCACCCAGCCGATGATGCCGCTGCCGGTCGCAACAAAGTCCTCGGATATCGACTCCGGAAGATAGCCGCGAGTTTTGAATTCGTTGACCTCGCCGCTTCTGGAATCGATCACGTAGATGACCGCCGCAGAGTAGTCGATGAGCTCTTTGATTGAATCAAAGATCGTGTCGAGTACTTCGTCCAGATCGAGCGAGCTGCTGACCTTGCGGACGGCTTCGATAAGCGTTTCGATCGTATTCTCGTAAACGGGCATTAGCGTGTCTTCAGTCACCATTCTGGAAAGTCCGCGAAATCAGTATGCTAGTTAGTCAAGCGTGCTAAGGCAAGCATTCTTTTAGTCAAATCTCGAGGCTGAATCGAGAATGCAACCCGACGGTCGCAGGGGGACTGTCGATGATCACCTTGAACAGGCTTTGCGCTCGAAACGATCCTCAGTTGCCGCCGGTCTCATTTCGCAAGAATCGCTGCCGGCTGCATCTGCTCGAAGTTAATTGTTGACATGGGGTTGGGAGCATCCTAGGATGAGCGATGTAGCCGAATCAGCTCCCTATCGGGGTTAGTACCCCACCCTCTTGCCTCTGCCGCCAACCTCTTGATCTACGCGATCTGCCCTCTCGCATTCTGTGGAATGGACGCTGACCAGAGAACGGAGGGGGCAATGCACTCAACGCTGTCGTTCCTCTTGGGAACGCTACTAGTTTTGGCAGGCCAATCGGCCGCGCCGGCGAAGTCGAACCAGACGGCTACACACTTCACGCTCCAGGTGGCGTCATTCCCTGACACGGCTCAAGCAAACAGATTCGGCGCTGGCCTTGTCGGCGCTGGAGAAAGCCCAGTGTTCGATACGGTAGAGATCGAGGGTCGCGGGTACTGGACGAGGGTATTCGTAGGACTGTTCGACACCCCCGATGCCGCGAGGCGCCACGGGGTTAATCTCGTCACACGCGGGGTCATCAAGGAGTTTCTTGTAAAGCAGGCAACCCTGAATCAGTCCGTGACGCGCCCAAGGCGAGTTGCCGCCAGCACGGCACAGGTTCAGTCCGGCACCAACAGTTCGCCAGTTGTTACTAAAGCGGTAACGGCTAACCGAGGCGAGTTGGGTTCGCGCGGGAACCCCGCGTCGGCCAACCGCAGTGAGGCGATGCCCATCAGCAACGGACGTCCAAACTCTCAAGGAGCCCTTCGTGATCCGGCACGCAAACAGCTTCCTGTCGTCGGAACGCCCGCGTTGAGGCTTGCTCCGCGGATTGATACGAGTCTCATACCTCGTCCAGACCCAGTAGGACTGGCGTTCAAGCTGGTGACCGGCGAAGCGCGGAATGCCCAGGGCGCGCCTGGGCAGGAAGGAGGAGGGTTGTGGGTCAGAGGTGACACCGCTGAAGGATTGGCCCGCCTGCGTTGGATCGTCGGAGAAGAGAACGCCGGATTGATCAGTCTCGATGACGATGGCCGGGTTCGGTTCGATATGAAACTTCTTGCGAAGGCGGCCGGATGCGGCGAACCTCGCGTACAAGACCCGCTACGGGCGGCGCAGTACATCTCGTCAAATGAAGGACTGCTGCTTTTGGTTCAGGTCGCTCAGGGCCAGTTTCGATACCTCCTTCACATTGGTCAGCAATCTCCAACTTTCGGCAAGAGCGCCGAAACTCCGGGGAGCATAAACCTTGATAACAATACCGACAGCAGGATCAACAGATATAGAAAAAACGGCAAGAAGCTGGATCGCGAGCGGCCACCCGAAGGCTTTGACTCGTTAGTAGGTTTGAATCCAGCTGCGCGCTGGTTCAACCTGCGCACCAGCTGCTGGGTTCAAGGTGGCGAGATAGTCTTTCATGAGATCGCCGAAGCCTACGGCAAGCTTGAGCTGGGTCTCGATTACCTTGATCTGGGAGTGCGGCCTGGAGCGCACGCTCTCGCGCTCGAGCGCGAGCAACGTTTAAAGTCGCAGAGACCGGGCGCAGCCATTGTCACTACCACGGGATCTAATCGCCTGCTAAGAACGCCGGAGGAAATACGGGTGTTCACGGCGGAGGCCATCGCCGGCGTGAGCCAGCGATAAAGTTCGCATTTCCGCGGGCTACCGGACCGGGCAGGGTGGACTTTACACCCGTGCTCGGCGTGTGGTAACTTTTGGCAGTTCAAAGAGAACGAAGAGTTTAGCTTTAGAGGAGAACGAGTAATAGTGGCTTTGGCTAAGGAAGCTAAGATCGAAACAATCGGTCAATACAGGACGCACGAGACTGACACCGGCTCGCCTGAGGTTCAGGTTGCCCTGCTGACGCAGCGGATAAACGGCCTGATGGATCATTTCAAGACTCACGTCAAGGACAACCATTCCAGGCGAGGTCTGTTGAAGATGGTTAGTCAGCGGCGTCGATTGTTGGATTATTTGAGGCGGAAGAACTCCGACCGTTACCGAGAAGTCATCAACCGTCTGGGTATAAGAAAATAGAGATCACCTCAGCGAAAGGCCGGAACCAGGGGCAGCCGCTTCGAGCGGCCCGGTCAGTTGTCGGTTCTCTGGCGCGCAACCAAGATTCACCCCGCGTAAGATTTTATCCCGGAGACGATTCCGGGGACCGTGGAAACGCTGGGCGCGCCCCATACAATTCAGACATATTCAGTTTACCGATGGCCACGGGAGCGAGCCGGCAGGCTTAGCCGCTCACCGTGGCCTCGTTGTTTATTGCACTCGATGCAACACAGGGCTTGTCGATATAGACTCGGCTAGCCAAGAGATTTTCAGTTACTGCAAAAGCGCGCAAAAGGGAGAGCCGCATGCGGAATGCAAGCTGCGGCGCCCAGGTAAAGCGGAGAGTCGCGCAGCGGAGAGAAGGAGACAGATATGGAGTTGAAGCAATCAGTTCAGTTAGGGGGAATAGAATTCTCGATAGAGACCGGAAAGGTAGCCAAGCAGGCAGATGGGGCGGTGATAGTTCGTTATGGAGACACGATGGTTCTTGTTGCCGCGGTCGGCACAAAGCCACGAGAGGGCATAGATTTTTTCCCGCTTACGGTTGAATACCGCGAGTACGGCTACGCAGCCGGGCGCATTCCCGGTAATTACTTTCGGCGCGAAGGCCGCCCATCCGAAAAAGAGACGCTCACTTCGAGATTGATCGACCGGCCAATTCGGCCATTGTTCACCAAGGGATACAACAGCGAAACACAGGTGATCGCTTTTGTGCTTTCAGCCGATGAGAATTACGATTCAGATGTTCTGGCGCTAACCGGGGCGTCAGCCGCGTTGTACCTTTCTGACATCCCGCTCGAGACCCCAATCGCCGGCGTCCGAGTTGGCTTGATCGAGGATCGTTTCATCGTCAATCCAACCTATGATCAAACACGCGCGTCAGCGTTGAATCTGATCGTCGCTGGGTCCGAAGAAGCAATCGTGATGGTGGAAGCGGGCGCAAGCGAAGTCGCCGAAGATGTGATGGTCGAAGCACTCATGTTCGGTCACAATGAAATCAAGAAACTCTGCCGGCTCCAGAAGGAAATGTATGTGAAGCTGGGCATCGCCAAGCGCGAAGTTGCCAAACCTGAACTCGATCAGCCAATGCTGGCAGAGATTGAAGCGAAAATGACCGACGGCTTGCGCGATGCGCTCGACACAACCAAATACGGCAAGCTCGAAAGTTACGCCCTGGTTGACAAGCTCAAAGAAGAGACCGTTTCCGCATATCCCGAAGAAGACCCCGACAAGCGCAAGATGGCCGGCAAGATCTTCAATCACCTGAAGGAGAAGGTTTTCCGCGAAGACATCTTGAATCGCCGTCACCGGCCTGATGGCCGCCGCTTTAATCAGATTCGCCCGATCTCAATCGAGGTTGGCTGGCTTCCGCGCGCGCACGGTTCAGCGTTGTTCACCCGCGGTGAGACCCAGGCAATCGTTACAGCCACCCTTGGAACCAGCGAAGACGTCCAGTATATGGACGACCTGGAGAAAGGCGAGATCAAGCGACGGTTCCTGCTAGCCTATAACTTCCCGCATTTCTCAGTTGGCGAGACTGGCCGCTCGGGCGGTACAAGCCGTCGCGAGTACGGCCACGGCGCGCTCGCTCGAAGGGCGCTCGAGCCTTTGCTTCCCGCAGAGGCCGATTGGCCCTACATCATGCGTGTTGTTTCCGACATCACCGAATCCAACGGTTCCAGCTCGATGGCGTCCGTCTGTGGAGGCTCGCTCGCGTTGATGGATGCAGGCGTTCCGCTGAAAGCTCCAGTGGCCGGTGTTGCGATGGGACTGGTGATGGAGGGCAACAAGTACGCGATTCTGACTGACATCGCCGGCGCAGAAGACCACTACGGCGACATGGACTTCAAAGTCACCGGGACACGCACCGGAATTACTGCGCTTCAGATGGACATCAAAGTCACCGGCATCAACGCACAGATTCTCGCCGACGCGTTGCAACAGGCTAAGGATGGACGGCTCTACATCCTGGAGAAAATGGACGCGGTCATTTCGACGCCGCGCCCCGAGATCAACCAGTACGCTCCCCGCATTCTCACAATCCAGATTCCAGTCGACAAGATTCGTGAAGTCATCGGCCCGGGCGGCAAGGTGATTCGCGGGCTGGTTGAGAAGACCGGCTGCAAGATCGACGTCGAGGACACCGGACGTATCAACATTGCCTCGTCCAATCTCGAAAAAGCTGAAGCCTGCAAACGAGCGATTGAGGAGATCACCGCCGTTCCGGAGGTCAACAAGACTTATCTCGGCACCGTTCAGCGCATAGCGGACTTCGGCGCGTTCGTCGAGATCATGCCGGGCACCGATGGATTGCTGCACGTCTCCGAAATCGCCGAGTACCGGGTGCAGAATGTTCGCGACGAGCTGACAGAAGGCCAGCAGTTGCTAGTGAAGGTGATCAACGTCGATCCCTCGGGCAAGATCCGGCTGTCACGCAAGGCGGTGCTTCGAGAGGAACGCGGCGAGACCGGTGAGGAGGAGCGCCAACCTGATTTTGATCGCGACGGCGGCGGAGATCGTCCGCCTCGGGATGATCGGGGCCCTCGTCCACCGCGACCCGGCGGGGACCGCGACCGGCGTCCACCCCGTGGGCCAAGACGCTAAACCGACAGTTTCGGAATAGTACGAAAGGATGAACAGCAACCGCCGTTCATCCTTTTTCATTCTCTCTTAGATTTCACCAGGAACTATGTCGCGGCAACACACCGCGCTCGTCGCGTCTCCACACCGAGCCCTCAACGAGGTGAACACCCCCGAGCCAAAGATCTATTCCGTTGGTCTCGATGAAATCGCGCTCGCCTGCAAGCACCGCTCTCCCTGTCGCGGTCAGCTCGAATAAGGCGTCGTGGTACAGATTCGAGCCGGATCCCGTCATACCGCTTATCGTGATCAGCGGATCTCTGCCATGACCGAGGCGCTTCAACGCGCACCAAAATTGGGAATCTCCCAGCCCATAAGCTGACTCGGCCTGTGCGAATTTCGGGAACAGTGTGTTGAATCCGATAGCGCTTATTGAAATCATCTCCAACGCGCGGTTCTCGATACGCCCGAGACCGTTCCCCTCCGAGGGAAACCGCAGCAGGTGCAAACGCAAGGCGCGTCCGAGAAACGGCAGCGCCGAGTTGTCCTGGTCAAGCAGATGAGCGATCTCTTGCGGGTTAGCGGAACAGTATGCAGCCCACGCCCGCGCAGCCAGGCTCAGTTCCGCCTCCGTCACTTGGTGGCGCGTGTCGTACAATGACGCCAACTGCTCGCCGCTCAGTTGACCAAGCCCTCTGAAGTCTTCCACTCCTGGAAATTCGCCAACATAGATCAAGCTCAGTCTGCCCGTGCCACTTGACTGTCTGGAGAACCAGTCAAGCAGGTAGATCAAATTAATCTGGCAAAACACATCATGCTCGAACCATAGGATCGTTTCATCGTGTTCTGAGAATGCCGTTAGCCAGGCAACTTGTTCTCGTAGATCCTTCTCGCACTTCTCGGGGAGCAGTTCATACGCGTCAGCCAAAAAGCCCCCGCGAACCGCTACCCATTCATCTGGCGACAGGCCGGCCAGCGTTGGGCCCTCCATCAACACCTCCTGAAAGGCTTTGTGCTCCCCGGGGAACCCAAACTCCTTGAGCGTGTTTGCTGTAGAGTCTCCGTTGTGGATGTGGAGCATTAGACTCCCGTTTGCCAATCGGCATCTAAGGTATTGCTGCCGTCAAAGGATCGAGTTTGACATCATGCAATTCCGGATCATAAGTCGACAAGCTTTTACGCGACACGCGCAGCCTGTATCATAAACCGAAGGGGTCGCTCCAAGGTACACCGCAGTGAACAATCCGCATCCCGCAATCACCCAACTCTTGGCGTTCGCCGATCGAACGTTGCTGATCATCGGCGCGCGGACGGCGTTTGCGTTGCTGCTCGTTGCCGTCCAGCTCTACGTCCTTCGAGCTATGCTGCGAATCATACGGGCGATGGAGCTAAATCGACGGAGGGAGAAGCTGCTGACAGCTGCGGCAGTTGGCTTTCTGGTGATCGTTAACCTGCCCCTTGGATTGTTCATCATCGAGGGGCTGGTCAGTCCGCGCAGCGTGCTTCTGTATGCCCCACCGCTCGCGTATGAGCAAGCGATGCGGCCGTTCGCATACACCTTCTTTGTGTGGACTATTGGCTCACTGTTCTTCGCGGCGGCCTCACCGGTTGTGATGGGTTGCTTCGCGGCGGTCCAGTTTTTCAGACGCAAGCAGACTGATTCGCAAGAGAGCGTGAGAGTGCTTGATCTGTCTCGGCGGCGATTTCTCCAGGTATCGCTGGCGGCGGTATCCGCTATGCCGTTCGCGGTTTCGGCGTACGGCGCGGTCGCTGCCAGGAGGCGAAAGGTTATTGAGAGAATCATAGTACCGATTTCAGGCCTTCCGCCCCAGCTCGACGGCCTGACCGTGGTTCAACTCAGCGACATTCATGCCGGAATGTTCATGAGGGAATCGCAGATGGCCGAGTACGCTCGCATTGCCAGCAGCCTAAAGCCGGACATAATCGCGCTGACCGGAGACTTCGTTGCTACTCACAACGATCAGGTCGATTCCTTCATGAGGGCAATGTCGCGGCTCGAAGCAAAACACGGGGTGTTCGGTTGTCTCGGAAACCACGACATCTTTACTCACTCAGAAGAGGCGCTCACTCGAGGGTTCGCGAGCGCCGGGTTCAAGCTCCTGAGAAATAAGAACCACTTGATCGATATCGACGGAGCGACACTGAACATGATCGGAGTCGATTATCTGTTTGGTAGCAGATCGACGGCCAGCACACTCGATCACGTGCTTCGCGAAATAAGAATGGAGGGCACAACGATCCTGCTACAGCACGCACCGCAGTTGTTCCCGCAAGCGCAGAAGTTTGGAATCGACTTAACGTTGTCGGGTCACACGCACGGAGGACAGATAGCGCTGACGATCGGAGATATGATCATCGCTCCGGCGGCCTTGTCGACGATGTTCCTTGCGGGGCTGTTCAAGATCGGCGACTCGCATCTCTACGTCAATCGAGGACTCGGGACAACGGGTCCGCCGATAAGAATAAACGCACCTCCCGAGATCACACACATAACGCTCAGAGCCGCGTAGATGCGATTCCCGTCAGACCCAGGAACATAAGGAACTGACCGCCCTACCGCGGCCAGAGCCAGCCAAAAACACCTGCAGTCAACAGCCCGTAGATTAGCCCGTCGATCATGTGTTTGATCGTCGTACTCCAGTGTTGGCCCTTCCAGATCGAGTCCTGCGCCTGTGCGGCGGCATAGCCGAGAAAAGCCACGCAACCAGCCACGCGAAAAACCTCCAGGTATTCAACTTTCGGAGCCAGAGTGCGTCCGGCAAGATATGCAACGAAAATGCTGATCACCACACAGTAAATGAACCACAGCAATAGGTACTTCCCCATGGCGGGCGGGCCGTTTGATATCACCGTCATAGTCCCGACGGGCCCTTTCTTTTGCTTCTCGATCGTTTCAGGATCTCCCATCTTAATCGAATGAGGAAACATGTAGTTCCCCGGACCCACGCCCTCGCCACGGAGGCACTCAAGCACCTTGTCCTCCCCTGGCAACTTTGAGTAATCGTTCTTGTGGTATCGCAACGCCATGTGAAGAACCGAACTGGCAATGAACACCACAACCGCTGACAACAGGATAGGGAGCCACAACTCGGTTAGATTTACCATCACGGCATTCTCCTCTGGTTTTGGATAACTGATGCGCGGCAACCGTCAGATGCGCTTGTACCCGGTGCGAAACTGCTGGAATAAGTGAATCGTGAACCTATTTTGATTCCGGTTGTCTGTCAAGCAAAATATCGAGGATGATCGCTGCCGGCTCCTTGAGCAACTCCTGCCGTTTCCAGTAAGGTGTGGCTTGGCAACCGCCGCAGAGGCGTCCGTCTGAACTCGCGACGGTCATGCCGCCCGCGATTCACCGCAAAGGCTGGCAGTGGGTGGTGAATAAGATTCGTTCGCCTGACTCTAGGAGCAAATCATGAAACTAATGAGACTAGCCACATTCTGTCTGATACTTGCTATGCCACTAGCTGAGGCATCCGCGCAGTCGCCGCCAACCTCGATTACTGCGATCAAGGCTGGCCGGCTCATTGACCCGGACACCGGGACTGTAGCGACGAACCAGGTCATCCTGGTTCAGGGAGAAAAGATCACCGCGGTTGGCGCGAATCTAGCCATTCCAGCCGGCGCGACGGTCATTGATCTGTCGAAGCTTACGGTGCTGCCGGGCCTGGTTGATGCGCATACCCACATGGCGTTGACCTACAAGGAGCAGCCCGAGAACAATTATTACTATCTGACTGTGGTGATGGATTCGACTGCGTTGCGAGCGATCCAAGCTGCGTCCAACGGCATTCAACTGCTCAACGCCGGCTTCACTGTGATTCGAGACGTGGGGAACAACGGACTCTACGCGGATACCGCGCTGCGGCAGGCAATCGAGCAGGGGTGGCTGCCCGGGCCGACGGTTATCCCCTCAGGAATTATCATCGGCAGCACCGGCGGGCAACTGTGGCCGACGCCCGAAATGTACAAGCGGCACGATATCGTGTACCCCGAGTATCTTGACGCAAATAGCCACGACGAAATCGTCCGCGCGATTCGAGAGAACATGCTCTTCGGCGCAAGGACCATCAAGCTGTGCATCGATTGCAAACCGTGGGGCTACTCGGTCGAGGACATCAAACTGGCCATCAGCGAAGCTGCCAAGGGTGGCTGCAAGGTCGAAGGCCACGTGCAGACTCCGGAAGGAGCGCAGCGGGCGATCGATGCCGGTATTTACATCATCGCTCACGGCAATGCACTTACGCCCGAACACCACCGGCAGATGGCCGAGAAAGGCATTTTCCTTACCGGCACCGACACCCCGTTCACGAAGTATCGCGGTAGCGAAAACGCGTTTAAGCAAACGGTCGCGCAACTGCACGACGCCTGGGAGAAGAAGACGCCGTTGACCTTCTCGACGGATTTCGACTACTGGAACGATCGGATGAAAGATGATAAGACCGGTGAGTGGCTCAGCCGTGGCGATCTGACAATTGCATTCATCGAAACATGGAAGGCCGCCAACATCCCACCGGCGGACATACTTCGCGCGATGACGATCAACGGCTACAAGGCCGCGGACATCATCAAGGAACGCGGCCCGATCAAACCGGGCATGTTCGCAGATATGATCGCGGTGACCGGCAATCCGTTGACGGACATCGACGCCTTGCGAAACGTGCAGTTCGTGATGAAGAACGGAATGGTGTTCAAGAAGGACGGGACGATGACGCCGGAGACCTTTTTCCACCCCGGCCCGGTCCGGATGCCCAATGGGAGGTGGACTCGCTAACGCGGTACCTGGCCTCCTTTCCCGGGCTAGCGACGGTTCCTCTTTGCATCTTTGCGCGAAACCAGACCCTCTGCCTCTCTGACTGTCGGAGTTTGGTTCGCCAAAGGCGCAAAGGTGAGTCTAACCGTTGCCCTCTGGTTTTTACTTTTCCTGCCAACCGTTTGCTATAATTCAAGTTTCAAATTTGACTGGAAAAGAAACTCGTTATGACTGGACACGAAATCAGACAGAAGTTCCTGGACTATTTTGCCGCGCGTGGGCATCGCGTTGTGAGAAGCTCGCCGCTTTTGCCCGCGAACGACCCAACTTTGCTGTTCACCAATGCCGGGATGAACCAGTTCAAAGACGTATTCCTCGGCCTCGAACCTCGCGACTACAAACGCGCGGCTTCGTCGCAGAAGTGCGTGCGCGCGGGAGGGAAGCATAACGATCTCGACGAAGTCGGCCGCACCGCCAGACATCACACTTTCTTTGAGATGCTCGGCAATTTTTCGTTCGGCGACTATTTCAAGAAAGAGGCGATCTACTTCGCGTGGGATCTGCTGGTAAACGAACTGGGTCTTGAGCCAGAGCGCTTGTGGTTCAGTGTCTTTGGCGGGGATGAAGAAGTGCCCGCCGATGCGGAAGCCGAGCGGTATTGGCAGCAGGTTGGCGCGCGGCCGGACCGAATACTGCGATTCGGCCGAAAGGACAACTTCTGGCAGATGGGCGAGACTGGTCCGTGCGGGCCGTGCTCCGAGATTCACTACTATATGGGCGAGCACCCTGAGGATCCAGAACACAATCGGGTCGAATACGTGAACGGACCGGGCGACACGACAATGGAAATCTGGAACCTGGTCTTCATGCAGTTCAACAGGTCGCAGCTTCCGGATGGCTCATACAAACTTGATGCGCTTCCGGCGCCTTCCGTGGACACCGGTGCAGGGCTCGAGCGGCTCGCGGCAGTACTCCAGGGCGTGAAGTCAAATTACGACACCGACCTCGTGCAACCGATCATTGACTTCGTCGCCGAGTTGGCCAGTACCTCATACGACTACGACTCGCCTGCCGGCATGTCGATGCGAGTGATCGCCGACCACGCTCGCGCGACCGCGTTCTCGCTAGCGGATGGTATCGCGCCTGGTAACGTAGGGCGCAACTACGTGCTGAGAAAAATAATGCGCCGCGCCATCTATCACGGCGAAAAGGGACTCGGTCTCAAGCCGCCGTTCTTTCACAAGGTGACCGACTTCGTAGTCGACTTGATGGGCGAGCCTTTTCCCGAGCTCGTCGCATCTCGACATCTTATCGAGCAGACCGTTCGAGGTGAGGAACAACGATTCAGCCGGATACTAATGGTCGGCGAACCGAGGCTCGCCGAGTTGTTCGAGCGTCACGCGCCGGCCGCTCCGCCGATGGCTGAGCTTGCTCGCACATATGACACCTACGGAGTACCGCGTGATTTGATTCGCGTCGTGCTTGGCCAACATGGCGTCGAGATGAGCGAAGAAGAATTCAACGATCAGTTCGACGCCGCGCTTCGCAAGCTTCAACAACAGGCCGCGCCGGCCACCGCTGAGACCGGGCGCCGCGCTCACGAGGTCTACGCGAAGGTCACCGAAGGACTGCCGCGCACGGAGTTCACAGGATATCGAGAGACTGAGTCCAGCAACGCTCGCGTGCTCGCAATCATCGTGGGTGACGAACAACGCGGGTCGCTGTCTACAGCCGAAAGCGGCGAGGTGATACTCGATCGAACGCCGTTTTACTCGGAGGCCGGCGGCCAGATCGGCGACACCGGCGTCTTTGAAGGCGAGAATGTGCTTGCCGAGGTGGAGGATACTTACACCGTGGTCAGCGGGTATCACCTTCACAAGGCCAGGGTAGGGCAGGGCGAGCTTCGGGTAGGCGACCGGGTAAACGTGCGGGTCGACGCCGAACGCCGCCGGCGAATCAAAGCAAACCACACCGGCACTCACCTGCTACACGCCGCGTTGCGCGAGGTGCTCGGGCCGCACGTAAAGCAGGCTGGCTCGCTCGTCGCGCCCGACCGATTGAGGTTTGACTTCACGCACTACGCTCCGTTAAGCGAAGACGAGGTCGCTGAGATCGAGCGGTTGGTTAACAACGAGGTTCTTCACAACCGCGCAGTCGAAACTCAAATCAAGCCGCTTGAGGAAGCTCTGAACTCGGGAGCGATGGCGTTGTTCGGAGAGAAATACGCTTCGGATGTTCGCGTCGTCAGCGTGCCCGGATTTTCAACCGAGCTCTGCGGAGGCACGCACGTCGGCGCAACCGGAGACATCGGTCCGCTCAAGATCGTCAGCGACTCGTCGATCGCGGCAGGGGTACGCCGCATCGAAGCCCTCACGGCTGATGCAGCCATCGCGCGCTTCCAGGTTGATGAGCAGGTCATCGAACAACTTGCTGAGCGATTCAAAGTTCCACTGCGCGACATTCCCGCTCAGGTCGACAAGCTTCACGATCAGGTTCGGCGCTACGAGCGGGAGATCGAACAGTTGAAGCTGAAGATGGCCCAGACGGAATCGGCATCAGCCGCCGACAACGCGCGAGAGATCGCGGGCATTCGAGTTCTCGCGCGCCGGGTAGCGAATCTAGATGCAAACGGGATGCGTCAACTCGCCGATTCGCTCTCACAGAAGCTAAAGTCGGGTGTAGTCGTGCTCGGTCAGGCGAGCGATGGGAAGGCTTCACTTTTAGCTCGGGTAACTGACGATCTGACAAAACGGCTGAACGCCGGGCAGATAGTGCGCGAGATTGCCGGGCTCATCGGAGGTAAGGGTGGTGGCCGTGCCGATATGGCGACCGGTGGCGGCAACGAACCCGAGAAGCTGGATCAGGCTCTGGAGGCCAGTTACGAGGCGTTGGAAAGAATGCTGGCCGAGAAGTAGCTCAAGGGCATTCCGCTGCAGCCTCTTGAGCAGACGTAAGCATACGATCACGAACCATAAAACTGAATGCGGCTCACAACTCCGTCGTGAGCCGCATTCAGTTGCGGATTGGCCAATTGGCGGCCAGACGGTTAGAACGTAAACTTCAGCGCAAGCTGCACCTGCCTCGGGTCTCCGACTCCCTGTCTCAAGAAGCCGTCAAAGTTAAACAACCCCGGAGTGGTCAGCGGGTTGACGTTGTTGTCGTTGTTGAAGGTGTTGAACATTTCGACAGACGGGGTCAGCGCCATCCGCTCGCCGAACTTGAACATCCGCATCAGCCTCCAGTCGAACGAGAAGTACGCGTTGTCCTTGCGGCTCGTGTTGCGATTGGTGGCCGTTCGGGCACCAGGCGTAATGGGCTGCGCAGACCGAGCCTGCATGCGGCCGCTGAACTGGAAGCCGCGACCAATCTCGGCGAACGAATATAGATTGAACTTGTGTCGGATATCACGGTCCGACAACGCGTAATCGAGAGACAGGTTGTTGATATCGAAGGCGCGGTCCGTAAATGGATCGCGTTCATTCGAATCGTCATCCAGGTCCTTCGACAAAACGTAATTGCCTTCAAGTTGAAAGCGGTTGCTGAATCGCTTTCGGACGCCAACTGTAAAACCGCGATAGAGCGATTTGCCCGGACTGCTCGTGACCTGAACTTCGCCAAGATCCGGACCAAAGAAGTTGTTCCGGTTGACGTTTAGAAAACGGGTCAGGTGAACACCCTTTGCGTGCGTGAAATCCAGATAGAACGCCCAGTTCGGAGCTATCTCCTGTTCGAAGGCTACATTGGTTGTATAGATGCGCGGGTTGGCATAGTCCCGGCTGAAGACCCGAACACCGCTAAAGCAAGGGAACGGGTTGGACCCACAACTCGATGCCGTAGGCGTGACGACGCCTGGCCAAGTCGGCAGGATCGTCGGATTTGCAGACGCGCCACCGGCGATTGTCTGTTGTTGAACACCGTTGGTTGTGATTGAGCCGACCTGCGATAGCATGTTCTGCCTGGCGTTGTAGATTCCCCAACTCGCTCGCAACACCGATTTGGCGTTGCCGCGCAGATCCCAGGCAAACCCGACACGCGGTTGAAACATCTTCTTCTGGCTCGGCAGCGTTCCATCCGACGGGAATCTCGGGTCATTCAGGAATTCTCCATAGGCTGTCTGAGATGGCGGAACCACCGGGTCGGGGAATATCTGAGCCTCCCATCTGAGTCCATAATTGAGAGTGAAGTTCGAACGTATGCTCCACTTATCCTGAATGAACAGCGCGTATTCTTCGTTGGAAATTTTCGATGCGCCGGCAGCGTCAGTAGCCGGGCCCGACGGCCCGGCGCCCTGCAAGTAGAGCAGGAGGTGATCGCCATTTGCAGCTGGACCAAACCCAGCGCCCAGCGAGGGCTGCGCATACCTCAGGAAGCCCGTGACGCTATCAAACAAGTAGCGGCCAGTGAAGAAGCCGCGGAACACCTGATCGTTGAGCGTGTGCAGCCACTCGCCTCCGGCCTTGTAGGTGTGCTTGCCCGAGACAACCGAAAAGCTATCTCTGATCTGCGTTCGCCAGATCAACTCGTCGACGTTCGGTGCGAGAAAGAACGGATTCCCGAATCTGAAGTCAGGGGCGAATCCAATTCCGGTATCCGCCGCCAGATTCGACTTCGTGGCTGAACGGGGACGCGATTCGCGTGCATACGTGAAGTGCGCCTCATTGAGCTTGGTCGCTGAAATTGAGCTGAACAGATTCAGGTTGAACACGTTGATCTTTGAAGGCCCTTCGGTTCCATTCGCCGAAGTACCGTAGGTGGCGACATCAAAGGTCTGGTTTTCGTTTTTCGAGTAGTTAAAGTTGTACGACGCGCTTAGCTTGTTGTTGGTCGTGAGGTCCCAGTCGACTTTGGACAGCACCGCCGTATTCCGGATCGGATGTTTGACCGGCAATCCTTCATCCTGTCCCAGGCTTTGCTTAAAAAAGTTGATCAACGCAAGCCGTTGACAATCAGCACTGCCGTCGATCAGCGCCGCGTTAGCAAGAATCGTCGGGGCCGGCACCGAGCAGGGAGTGCCGATCGGCTCACTCAGGTTGGCGCGGGTCAGATTCGAGATGATCTGCTCGGCGGCGACGAAGAAGAAGGCTTTGTCCTTGATGATCGGCCCGCCCACTGTTCCGCCAAACTGCTCCCGGTGGAAATCCTGGAGTGGCTTTCCATCAGACGTGTCCGCGCTCAACGCCTCCAGCCGTTGAAAATGGAACAGGCTTCCGCGAAAGTTGTTGGTGCCGGACTTCGTGATGACGTTTACGACGCCACCGGCGGTTCGTCCGAACTCGGCGCTGGCGCCGGTCGCGATGACTTGAAACTCCTTGACCGCGTCCAGGGTTATGTCGATTGCCGCGCGCTGGCCACCCGCTTGTTCGCCGAAGAAGCCGTTGTTGTAGTCGCCCCCGTCAAGGCTGATGTTATTAAAAACGCCCCGCTGGCCGGCGAAGTTGATCTCGTCCCCATCTGGACCCTGAGTGATGCTGACCCCGGGCGTCAACGTAAGCATGTCCTCGAACTTCCTTCCAAGAATCGGCAGGTTAGCGACGGACAGCTCGTTCAGCGTTGAGCTTGACTCTGTCTTGACCGTATCGATGGTTGGCGCGGCGCTGATGGTTATCTTCTCCTCCAGCCGCGAGACCTTCATGCTCAGACTCAGGTTGACAGTCTGACCGACGGTCAGTTCGAGGTTCTCCTGAATGACGGTCGCGAAACCCTGTTTCGAAACCGTGAGAACGTAACGGCCCGACTGCAATTGAAGAAACACAAATCGCCCGTCGGAATTCGTGGTTAACGCTCTGGAAAAGTTGGTATCAGGGCTCTTGACTTCCACATTGGCGCCGGGCACGACGCCTGCCTGCTCATCCAGAACAGTGCCCTGAATTACGCCGGTGGTTATTTGTGTTTGAGCAAACGCCCCGGATGCCAGCAAAAATAAGAGGGGCAAACCTAGTGCTACACATCGTATCAGCTTCTTCATGTTGTCTCTCCGATCCGAGGAAATTTTCAACGGTGCGCTTTTTGTAAAGCATTTCAAGGAACAAAGTCAACACGCCTTGGTCATTGGTCATCGATCCTGAAGTCGCCGGCGTCCTTGCCCGCCGCGTTCCAACGCGACGAGCGGCAGGCCAGGTGGAGATGTCTGGTCTTGAGAAACAGGACACATCACAATGCGTCAGATTGAGCTTGACCATCGCGTCTACCGCAATCATGC
Source organism: Blastocatellia bacterium (assembly GCA_963737945.1). Lineage (GTDB taxonomy): Bacteria > Acidobacteriota > Blastocatellia > UBA7656 > UBA7656 > Onstottus_A. The sequence goes on from CAVTUR010000010.1 coordinate 580,291, forward strand.
TGTGGGCGGCACTGGCTCCCCGGTTGTTGTTCAGGAAGAGGCAATGATCGCCATTATCGTTATTCTGTTTCTCGCGCTGATTGGGGCGGCTTACGCCATTCACGTCCGGCAACGAACGTCGTCCGACGCGGACGGTGATCACGTTCTTCCGGCGCCCCCCTTCGTGGGCTTGTTCGAGCATACTGATGCGGATTTGATTCGGGTTGAGACGCAACGGACGATCGGATCGATTACAGTGAATTTGCTCGATCGTGCTGCAAATGGTGACCTAAGTGTGCTCGCCGAAGCGCACACGACAGGAGACGAAGCGTGCTACTCTGAAGTTCTAGGCACCCTGACGGAATGGGCTTCCGCGCGGCAGGAAGACCTCTGGGCGCTGGCATCACAGGTGTCAAAGAGCAATGGGTTAAGAGCAAACAAGAAATTGGCCCAACAATTGATCGAAGCGTGGCAGACGGCACCAGATCGGGGTTCGATAGCCGAGATGATCCACATCGCCGCGCTTTCGGACGATGCGGTGACCTATGAGCAGGCTATTGACGCGGCGCTGGAGTCGTGGCGCCAGGGAAAGCTCGCTCAGTTTTCGATAGAAGAGTTGGCAGCGCTTCTCGTCAGCCAGTACTGGTTGATCTCACCGGAAGCGAGGCTCGGGGGCGTGGGGTTTGCCCTCAAGCGCAGACTCCTCGGCGTTCGCCGTGAACTAGCGACGGCCGCGCCTGGGCGTTGAATTCTGCCCTTTCGGAACCAGGCTAGCGATCGAGGTTAATCATGAACCAAGACTTTCAGGCTCTCCTGCCTTATGCGGTAGTTGGATTCGTTTTGTTCGTTTTGCTGGTGGTAATCCTCCGGCGGATACTTGTTAACGTTGGCGCGCGTGAAATCGCTATCAAAGAGCGGCGATACCTCGGGGCCAAGATGCCTCCGGGACGGGTAGTGGCCACCGAAGGCGAAGTTGGGATTCAAGCCGATGTGCTCAAACCCGGTCTTCACTTGATCAAGTGGCCTTTCGAGAAGGTCATTCGCAAGTTCCCGCTGATTGAAATAGGCGCCGACGAGATGGGTATCATCGAGGCCATCGACGGCGAGCCGATGCCACCGGGAGGAATCTTCGCAGCCGACCGCGCGCAGAACGCCCACAACAATTTCCAGGACCCGATCGCGTTCATCAAACGTGGCGGCGTCAAAGGCATTCAGCTTCGCACTCTGCCCCCGGGGCTGTGGCCAATTCACCCTTACCTGTTCCGAGTCTCGGTTACCAAAACGACTGTCATCCCTCAGGGCAAGGTCGGCATTGTGACATCAGCAGATGGCGCCGAGCTTGATCCGGGCCGCTTGCTGGCCAAGGCGATCAGCAACCATCGCAACTTTCAAGACGCCGAGCAGTTCATCGGATCCGGCGGACAGAAGGGGCCGCAGGTCGACATCCTCACACCGGGAACTTATCGCATACTGACGGACTCGACGCCCCTTGAAGGCGGTGGAGAGCGCAAGCCGGGGTTGTTCTTCGTTCGGCTAAACGACGCAACAGTCATCCAGGAGAATCAGATCGGTCTCGTCGAAGCGCTGGATGGCGCGACACTTGACCCTCGCGATTACGTCGCGACTCCGGTCGACGGCCACGACAACTTTCAGGACGGCAACGAATTCATCGCCCACGGCGGTCAGCGCGGGCCTCAAAAGGACATCCTCCTTCCGGGCACCTACTACGTCAACTCGATGCTGTTCAAGGTTATTCCGGAATCTGCGAAAGAGATCAGGCCGGGCGAAGTCGCGGTGATTGTCTCAAACGTCGGGAAAGATCCGTCGGAAGAAGTGCGGCGGGCAATGGCTGCAAAAATCCGTGAGCGCCTGGAGCGAGAGGAGCAAATGCAAGTAGCGCTGGTCTCCTCGCGGATCGGCGATAAGGATACGGTTGCCGAGATCAAAGAAGAACTCGCACTCAACGATCCCGCCGACAAACGCCTGGATGAAGGCGCGCACGAAGCCTATGTTGTCCCTGCCGGTTTTCGCGGCATACAGGAGACTGTCGTCGGACCGGGGCGCTACTACGTCAATACGCTGGCGGTCACGCCGATAGTCATACCGACGACGAATCAGACGGTTGAATGGACCTCGGGTGAAGTCGCAAACACGTTCAACCCTTTCGAGGTGATATCCAAAGACGGTTTCACGATGCAGCTCGAAGTACGCGTGGTGTTTCGCGTCAAACCCGAAGATGCGCCGTTCATGGTCGCCAAGATTGGCTCGGTCGATAGGTTGATACAAAACGTTATGCATCCTCTCATCGACTCGATCTTTCGCAACCAGGCCTCCGAGTCATCAGCGATGGCCTATCTGCAAAACCGTCACGAGGAGCAGGAACGCGCCGAAGCTCGCGTCCGAGCCCACTTATTGAAGTATCACGTCGACGTGGTGAATGTCTTGATCTGCCACATTCATCTGCCCGAAGAGTTGATGAAGACCCAGACCGAAAAAATCCTCGCCGAGCAGAGGTTGAGCATGTTCAACGCGCAGCGGGAAGCTGAAGAACGGCGCATTCAACTCGAAAGGACCAAGGCGCAGGCTGACAACCAGGTCAAGTTAATGGAAGCAACCGTAGGAGTCGATATCGCCGGCAAGCGCTCCGAGCAGCGAAAGGCAGAGGGCGAAGGCGAAGCGAGCTATATTCTTGCTACTGGCAAGGCTGAGGCCGAGAAGGTCCGATTGATGGGTGAGGCTCAGGGCGTGGCTTACGCTGAACAGGTAAACGCGATAGGCCCGCAGGGCGTCGCGCTCGTCGAGACGTTGAAAGTCATTGGCGAAAAGGGGGTGCGTATTACCCCGGATGTGATGGCGTCGGGCGGTTCAGGTGACGGCGCAGGCAACATAGGCACACTCCTGTTGCTGAATCTGTTTCGCGACCGGCTTGATCTCGGAACCAAGCCCACAAACGGCTCGCCACTGACCTCCAAGACCAAGTAAACGCCGGCTTGCCGGTTCGGACAACTTTGACGCATCAGGCCATCCATGGTTCATCGAGGCGCCCTGCGACGATTTCGGACGCGCGACAGGGTGGCTTGCCGCTCGGGCCGCAAACGACTTTTTGAAGGAACGAGTGATTCCCTGTCTCTTTCAAATGAAACCATCAGTCGTTATAATCTCTTCGCTGCTTGAGCGATCGAGTGAGAGGCCAATTCAATCGTGAAAAGGACTGTCTGCGTCCCAGATGAACCGTCTAGCCACAAAAACGATCAAGCTTTCCCTCGTCGTATTCGCGGGCGTCATGCTGATTTGCCCGGCGCTGATAGACCCCTCGACAGTCTCCTCTGATACCGGCGAACAGTCTCGGATCGGCACTAATCCAAGTCAGAATCTCATCTTGTTCAGGCGGGGGATTGTGGACCCCGACGAGCACCCGGATCTTGACACTTTGAAGGAAGACCAGGCGGCAGTGTCCGCTATGAGCGTTTCAGACACCAAAGCGACACGCATCGTCCAGTTCGGCGGTCCGATAAAGCACAAATGGATCGATGCGCTTAGAGCGACGGGCGTCGAGATCGTTGGATATGTTCCCAACAATGCTTATGTCGTTCGCGGCGGCCGGCACGATCTCGCGCGGCTGGCGGCGCTCAACGCCGGGAAGGAGTGGAACGACGCGAGGCCCGTCCGATGGACGGGACGACTTCTCGCGATTCAAAAGCTCGACCCCGGATTCACCGACGAAATGCTTGCCGCGATCGGAACAAGCGTGGACGCTGAGATCGAGTTGATCGATTCAGCCGATTCCGAAGCTGCGCTCGAGACTATCACCAGTCTGGTCTCGAGCGTTAACCTTGAGCCGAGAAGATTCGTCAACTACGTGGTCCTCTCGGTCACGGTGCGCGTGGAACGGCTGGTGGAGATTGCCGGTCTTGATCAAGTTCTCTTCGCCAGCCCTGCATCTGAGATGAGACTCCAGGACGAGCGAAGCGCTCAGATAGTCGCGGGAAATCTCAATACGGACGGAACCCAGCCGAGCGGACCCGGCTACCAATCCTGGCTCGCTTCGAAGGGCCTGGATGCCGCCGCGGATTTCGTTATCGACTTTGCCGACTCGGGGCTGGACCGCGGCTCGACCGATGCGTTTCTTCTTCACCCTGATTTTCTCGACTCCGTACTCCAGAGCCGCGTTGCCTACTGCATCAACTACGGGAGTGACGGGCAGAACGACGATCGCCGCGGGCACGGCACGATCGTGGCCTCGGTTGCCGGCGGGCGAGGCGTGAGCAGCGGCGAGGACGCGCCCGGCTATATGTACGGGCTGGGGGTTGACCCGGCGGCGCGGTTTGGCGCGTCCAGAATATTCGATCACACCGGCAAGCTGTCCGGAACGCTTCTTTTCACAAGCGTCGCATCCGCGGCCTACTCACAGGGTGCGCGCGTATCGAACAACAGCTGGGGCAACTCTTCGAATAACTACGACGCGGCAGCGCAAGAATACGATTCGCTGGTTAGGGATGCTCGCCCGTCGGAGGCCGGCAACCAGCAGATGACCTTTGTCTTTTCATCCGGCAACTTCGGGGCGGGTGGGCATGTAAGCTCCCCTGGAACTGCAAAGAACGTCATCGCCGTCGGAGCAAGCGAGAACTATCGTCCGGAAGGAGTCGACGCCTGTAACCTCGACGGCGGTGGTAACATTGGGCCTGAAGGAGCCGACGATCTTCGAGATATCTTGCGGTACTCATCTGGAGGACCAACGTCGGACGGCCGCGCAAAGCCTGATATTACAGCGCCTGGAACACACATCTACGGAGCCGCGTCCAAGGCGCCCGGGTTCTTCGGCGACGGTCTGTGCGCGGGCGCCGGTCTGTTTCAGCCCCCTAATCAATCGCTTTATACCTGGTCATCAGGTACGAGTCTGGCGGCCCCGCATATATCGGGAGCCGCATCTCTAGTCAGAAGGTTCTTTGTCTCAAGAAATCTGTTAGGGGACGGCCGCCCGCCGTCACCCGCAATGACCAAGGCATACTTGCTCAACTCGGCTTCGTATCTTGAGGGTAAATATGCCGGTGGCAACCTTCCGGGAGAAAGGCAGGGATGGGGACTTGCCAATCTGTCGCGTGCATTTGATGACGCGAAGCGAGAGATGATTGACCAGACGAAGTTGTTTACCGAGAGCGGCCAGACGTTTCAGATTCAAGGCTCGATTTCCGACAGATCACTACCGCTGCGGGTGACACTGGTGTGGACCGATGCGCCCGGAACGCTCATTGGTCCGGCAATCGTGAACGACCTTGATCTGGAACTCGCGATCGGCGGAGTCACGGTATTTCGTGGCAACTCCTTTGCGGGCTCGTACTCGATCGCTGGCGGTGAGCCTGACCGCGTAAACAACGTGGAATCAATTTACCTGTCTCCCGACTCGATACCCGCGGGTGTTCAAGGGAACTTCACGGTCACCGTGCGGGCGGCAAACATCGCCGGTGACGGAGTGCCCGGAAATGAAACCAGTCTCGACCAGGACTTCGCACTGCTCGTTTACAACGTAACGTCGCCGATCCAACCGCCACCCCCACCGCCCGATATGGTTCCGAGCATCTCAGATTTGACTTACGTAAAGAAAACCATCACGATCACCGGTCACGACTTCACTGCGGCTGCTCAAGTGGAGGTCAACGGGCGGGTGATCGGAAAACCGTTTGAATTCGACCCCGCTACCAACTCTCTAACCCGACGAATCAAACCCGCCAAGCTGAATTTAGTGGAAGGCGCCAATCAGATTGTGCTGATCGAGAACGGCCAGCGATCGGACCCGCACGTTCTGGTGTGGTAACAAGAGACAATTGCCGGTCTTCTGCCAGCTTTCTTAAGGTCTTATGTTGTAGTACCTGATTTTGCTATTGAGCGTCGTGGTATTCATCCCGAGCAGCTTGGCGGCGCGAGATTGATGCCCGCCGGTTATTTCAAGCGCGCGCCGGATCAACTCGATCTGGAATCGATTCACTTCGTCGTAGAAAGATATCCCGTGCGATAAATCGATCTGAGTTGCGACGTTCTGCCCTCCAATTTGTGCGACAGCACTTTGCGGATTGAGAACCTCTTCCCGCACATCTTCGCGCTCGATCGTTTTGCCGCGCGCGATTATGACCGCTCGTTCCATCACGTTCTCAAGTTCGCGCACGTTGCCCGGCCAGTTATACGCCTCGAGCGCGGACAGAACCTCCGCACCGATCTGATCGGAGAGGTCCCGGTTGTTTTCCGCCGTGTACTTTCGAATGAAGTGTTGAGCAAGCGGCAATATATCCTCGCGGCGGTCACGGAGCGGCGGCAGAGCTATCGAAATCACATTGAGCCGGTAGAAAAGATCCTCGCGGAACGTACCTTCGTCGACAGCTTGTTTGAGATCGACGTTAGTAGCGGCGATGATGCGCACGTCAACCTGCCGCCGAGCAGTGTCGCCCAGAGGTGAGAAATCGCGCTCCTGAATAACGCGAAGCAACTTGGCCTGGGTCTCCATCGAGATGTTCCCTATCTCGTCCAGAAAGATAGAGCCGCCGTCGGCAACCTCGAAGTAACCTTTTCTCGCGGCCACCGCACCAGTGAAAGCGCCCCGTGTGTGTCCAAACAACTCCGCTTCCAATAGCTCCGTCGGTAGATTTGCGGAGTTGACCGTAATGAAAGGCTTGTCTGCACGCGCACTGTGATTGTGGATCGCACGGGCAATCAATTCCTTTCCCGTTCCGCTTTCGCCGGTGACAAGCACCGTGCTGCGCGCAGGCGCTACTTGTTCGACGAACGAGAGTATTTCGAGCATCTTTTCGCTGCGAGCCACGGTTTCTCGCGGCTCGGTACTGCGTTTTAGAGTCTGCTTCAGAGTGCGGCGCTCTTCGTCCTTTCGGCGGCGCCTCACACCCGAGGTAACGAGCTTGAGAATCTCCTTGTTGTCGAATGGCTTGCTGATACAGGTGAAGGCGCCCCGCTGCATTGCGGATATCGCAGTGTCGAATGTCGCGTAGGCAGTGATCATGACGACCACCGCCTCGGCGTCGAGCTTGAGGATTTCTTCAAGCGTGCTCAGGCCGCCCATGCCAGGCATCGAGACGTCGAGCAGCACAAGGTCATAAGGCCGTTGCTGAAACCTGTCCAGCCCCTCTTCGCCGCTTCGCGCCAGTTCAACCTGATAACCCTCAGCAGCGAGCAGGCTCTCGAGCACGTCGCGCATCACCTCCTCGTCATCAATAACGAGGATGCTGCCTTTCTTTGCCATATGATTTGGTGTCACTCGCAGACGAACTGCTGATTGGATTAATCGCTCGCGGCTTGCATTTGGCGCGCGAAGGCCGTGGGTAGTTTGATGGTGAAATGCGCGCCCTCGCCTGGACGGCTTTCAACGAAGATGCGCCCGTTGTGCTCCTGGATGATCCCGTACGACAACGCGAGGCCAAGACCCGTTCCCTCTCCTACGTCCTTCGTAGTGAAAAAAGGATCGTAGATACGGGCGATGTTCTCAGGCGCAATCCCAATACCGGTATCTCGAAAGTCAATAACCAACGAGCTATCGACAGCGCGCGTGTGCACAGTAAGACGCCCCCCCTGCGGCATGGCATCGCGGGCGTTCAGTATCAGATTCATGAACACCTGTTGAAGCTTCGACGCGCTGCCGAAAGCCGGTTGAAGGCGCTCGCCATAGGTGCACGAGATTTTGAACTTCGCGCCGCGCAGTTGAGGCTCCAGCAATTGAAGGGTGTCCTCAAGGACTCGATTGATATCGATTTCGCGGAACTGAGCATCGCCGGTGCGCGAGAAGTTGAGAAGGTTATTGACTATTCCTGATGCACGAACGGTCTGAACGTGAATCTTCTCTAGTAAAGTGCGCTTTGGATCGCCCTCGTGGACCTGCTGCAACAGCATTTGCGCGTAAGACGAGATGCCCGCAAGCGGGGTGTTGACTTCGTGCGCAACGCCGGCCGCCAGTAATCCGATCGACGACAACTTCTCGCGCTCGAGCAATTGCTGCTCAAGTTGCGCTCGCTCGGTAACGTTTTCGATGACAACGAGCGTGCCGGTAATCACACCGCGCGCCGCTTCGAACGGCGCAAGAGATATGTTGAGCGTCAGCGGACGGCCGTCCTCGGTCGATGCATTGTACTTGTAGATGTGCCGGGTATCGCGAATCGCCCAGCCCTCCTGCCCGATCACATTCCTGATCGTCTCAATCAGGTCGCGGTCAAAAACATCGTTGATGCTCCGGCGCAATGCTCGCTCGCGCGCGATGCCGAACACCTCTTCCACTGCGCTGTTCCACGTTGTGATCCGTCCATCAAAGTCAACTACCAGGATCCCGACGTTTACGCTCTCGATGATGTTCTCGGAGAACTCCTTGAGCCGCGCAAGCTCTTCTGCCTTCTCCATCTCGGATCTGTACAACAGGCTGTTGTCTATAGCGACTGCGACGTAGCCAGATAGCGCTCTCAGCAAGTCAGTGTCTTCGCTGGTCAGCATCGCGCCTGCGGTGGTGCGCCCGATCGCAATAATCGCCACCATCCGGTCCCGCACGACACACGGCACGTAGTAGTGAAGCTCTTCGTAACCCCTTCCCAACGCCTCGAGTCCGTCGGCATCCATCAGAACGTCCTGTCCCATGCGAAGGTCGTGAGAGATGACAAAGCCCCGTCCCACCGAGCGGATTCGAACGGTCTTCTTGACATCCATGGGCAGACCCACATCGCCTTCGATGCCCGCGGCGTGCGCAAGCCTAAAACCGGAAGGCGCGCTTGCGTCTTCGATAAAGATCGCGACCTTGCCAACCGAGAGCATGTTCGACAATCGTCGGACAAGCGAGTCAAGTAGCTGCGGTAATGCAGTTGTCTGCGACAGCGTTCTCCCGAAGTCCTGAAGCCCGGTTCGCAGCGTGTATCTCTCGCCGTAGAACCAACGGTCGGCCCACACCTGCAGCTTGTTCTTGATCGGCGCAAACAGCATCGCAACCACGAGCATGCCCGCAACAATCACTGCGCGCCCTCGCCAGGAATTCAGGTCGGCAGTCGCCCAGATGAACCTAACCAGATCGCCCACCCCAAGCAACATCGCCATATAGATCGCCGCGACGGCGATGCTCGCCATCGCGTGCACGAAGCTCCGTCGCATTATCACGTCGACGTCCATCAATCGGTACCGAACGATCGAGTAACCGAACGACAACGGGATCAGGATCAGCGGCCCGTAGGCCAGCTTTTCCATCGCCGGAGAAATAGTAAGGTTCAAGACATAGGGGAAAAGATATAAGACCGCAAAGGGCAGCCCTGAGAGCCCCAATCCCCAAATGATCCATTTGAGCTGCTGACGCAGCAGTGGCTTCTCAGTTCTAAGGAAAGTGCGGAGCAGAAGCGCGCCGCCAATCAGGAAAAAGATTGCGAAATGAACCAACTCGCCCTGGCGCAGGATGTTACCCCAGTGCACAAGCGAATCTCTGGGGAAAAGCGCAGCAGAGGCACCGATTCGAAGGTCGGGTTTGTAGTGCCACAACGCCTCAATGATAACCAGCACTGTAGCCGGCAAGTATAGCGTCGCGATGATCGGACGCAGGCGGACCGACAACCCTCGCCCGGATGGAAAGTTCGCACAAAAGTGTAGAAACAGAGGGGCGAGTACGATCCACGAGGCGCCATCAAGAAAGCTAACCATCCGATCGAGCACTGTGAACTCCATCGTTGGCGTGTAAAAGTAGTTGACAAATGACAACAGCGACCAGGCGTAGAAGTGATACGTCAGCGCGGCGCGACGCTGTTTGAATAGCACGAACAACCCGATCGCAAGGTATACCAGGCCAATAAAAGCGAAGTAGAGCCCGCGTTCGAGATGCTGGTCGAGGGCCGCCACCTTGAAATCGACATCGTAAATCGGATGCTTTATTCCGTAGATGCCTTTGAGAACCGAATCCTGGTGCACGATCGCATAGCGTGCATTGTTTCCCACCCCCTGATTCTCGAGATAGCGGGAAAGCGTTTCCGCGTTCTTGACCTCCTCATAGTCCAGGTTGCGAGGATTGGTCTTGGCACCGAAGGTATCATCGTACTTGCCGATGTAAAAAAACGCTCTTACGTAGTCCCCTTCGGTGACGGCCGAAGCGAGAGGGGAACCCGGGCTGACCGACTTGGCTTGGACGCCATCGGCGGTGTCGACCCATTCCACTCCATCGTCAGCTATCGGCGGACGACTCAGCTGATCGCGCAGGTTGAGGATCCCGATCACAAAGAGCGCGACCGTAACCGCCAAAATGGCAATAAGCTTGGTCGTGCTCATCCGTTCTCTCATCTCAAACCCTCTGCGTGCTTCAACCACGGAAGGAGGCACCAGCAACCTTGGTTGCCTTTGTGCAAGTCCTATTCCCGCTTGCCAACTCGCCTAATGCCAACGAAATCCAGACCTCCAGCTTCCTCTTCAAACTCCGTCAATGCACCAATTTCCAAATTCTCGGAGATTGCTCCAGTTTTTTGGATAACCAGCAAGTCCTTTTCTATCAATCAAGAAACGGAATCGGTCAGGAAAGTCCGTGGGGGCAACGCAGTAGCAACAAACACATCACGTTTGTGGTCCCGCGATGTGCCTCTCGGACCCCGCTTCCTTAGAAGCGAAGCGAGAGCCCAACGCGAATCAGCCTGTGGAAACGGCTTGCTACCAACTCCTGACGATCATCGGCGACCGAGACCTGTTGGTCCAACAGGTTCCTGAGGTCAACGACCGCCGCCCACTGTCCGGGTATAAAGCCAAGGCTGGGAAGTTCCTGGGTCAGCGAAACGCTCAGGTTCGGATCATAGGTGGAGATCTGCCCCTGAAACGGATCAATCGCGAACAACGCCTGTCCAGGGGAAAGCCGCAGCACAGTTGAAACCTTTGTGCCGGTTCCCGTAAAGTTTGCGTCCAATTTCGCGCTGGCGACGTGGAAGAGACCGTTGCTAAAAAGATTCGCGGGCGTCGTTATCCCCCGACGATCAAGTTGCTGTCCTTCGCCGAAGGAGTAGCCCACAGAACCGTCCAAGATCTTGTTAACGTGGCGGTGGTAAACAACCCGCAGTCCTCGCGTACGTCCCGATTGATCTTCGACGCGCATCGCGGGTTGGGACTGATATGCATCAGGAGGCATTGAAAGTAACCCGACGCCGTGCCCTGACACCGTGTCCAGAAACGCCATCACCTCCAGAGACGATCTGTCGGATAAGATCTGTTCGCCACCAAACTCGAGCCGGTAACTACGCTCCATCACTGGTTGTCCCCCAGCGATGGCTACCGGTTTTGGCTCAGAGAATTCTATTTCGCCTGACTCGAGGTTTACTCTGGACTGAGCGTCGCTGGATGAGCCGGGAACGAATCCCGCAAACACACGGGTTCGGGCTGCCGCGTCGAGGGCAATTCCAAACCTGGGCAGCACGCTCGCGCCCGATCCTCCCTCGGCAAAGCGGGCAAACTCCAACCCATAAACGATCAGCACCGGACCTGAGACCTGCCAGGTATCGGTGGCGGAAACCGAGAACTGCCCAAGCCTCGGGACAGCGCTGCGGCGAGAGAAGGTGAAACGTCCATAGCCCAGAGCGACCGCGACGCGATGGCGATCTCCCGCGTGCGCCGTTGTCAGCGCTCTCAAACTCTGGGGCGCACCGTTCCCATAGCCAAGCTGCCCACTTACCACCAAATTCGCATCTCTGCCGATTTGCTCGGACACCGCGAAATTCGCACCCGCGAACGCGCTGGGATAGGCACTGTCACTCGCAGTTGCCTGCGCGAACGCATTCACCGCCCCGTGCAACTCGGTGGAGCGCCCCGTCAATGCCACCGTTGAATCGTCAGTAGGCGAAGCGGGATCCTTCTTTGCCTCATCGTAGTGGAAGATGGTGCCGCGGACACGCCGAGCAGCGAACTTGGAGTCGGTGTTAAGACTTGTCTCGTCTGCGAGTGCGGTTATACGTCGTAAGAATATGGAATCGAAGACTGTGACCTTGTTAGGCTGCACATCCGCCCCAAGCTCGACCGGTTTGAAGCCGTCAGCTTCCGCCTTTACCCGGTAGTGCCCCGGAGCGATGCCCGATGCCATGAACTTACCGTCGCCGTCCGTGCTGGCTCGCCTAACGACCTTATCAGCCTTGGCTGCCTCGGCGTCCGCCAGAACAACGACCGCGGCACCGATCAACGGGCTGCCGCTCGCATCCATAACAACGCCTCGTATGGACCCACGTGCGGCGGAAGCCTGAGCCGGCACGCTTGCATACGCAATCGCTCCAAGTGCGAACAGAGCAAACAATCTTGTCGCTTGTCTCATTAGGTTACCTCTTATTTCTGATAAGCAGAGGTCTAATCCGCGGTAGCCACAATTCTATCACCCGACCTCGGGGTGTCAAGCACTCCGGATTCGTTCAACCACGTCGCGAGCCGGCGAAAAGCGCGGCCTCTGTGACTCACTGCCGCCTTTTCGGTCGATGTGAGCTCCGCAAAGGTCTTTCCAAATGGTTCGTAGAAAAAAACGGGGTCGTAACCGAAGCCATTCGCACCCCGCGCGCTGCGGAGTATTGCTCCCCGCACATGGTCCAAAAAGACCATCTCAACGCCCTCCCACACAAACGCAGCGGCACAAGTAAACTGAGCGCGTCGACGCTGATCAGCCAACTCCTTCATCTCATCGAGCAATCTCGCAATCCGACTCGCATCACCCGCGGCCGGACCTGCATAACGAGCCGAGTAGATACCCGGTGCCCCGCCTAGTGCTTCGACCTCTAACCCCGAGTCGTCAGCGATCGTCGGGAGTTTCGAGATCTGATGATAGTACCTGGCTTTGAGCAACGCGTTCTCTTCAAACGTCGAACCGGTCTCTATTTCTTCCGTGGATGCTTTATCATCCAGGCTGGATATTTCGACCAATTGTCCCATTATGTGTTTGAGTTCAGCGATCTTGCCCTGATTGGTTGTGGCCAGAAGAATACGCACGGACCTCAGTATATCACCGCCTGCATATCATCGCGGAACCCGCCGACCACCTCGCGCGCCTTCAGTTTGGGAGCTCGCCTGGAGTTAGAACAATTCGCGGCTGCTATTTTGCGGCCTATTTGGACTCGACTAGAATCGCACCTGAGTATCGAGAATCCGGCCTTAAGCAACGGTAAATATTTCTTCCAACTTATGTACTTTTTACACGTGCCGACCGCACGATCCCTTTGGGAAAATCAGCGATCAGAGCGATAGCTCAACGAAACGGCGATAGACGTAACCGATATGAGTGCTTCCCTGCTCGTGGCCCCTTTATTGCTCAAGGGTAGATGGGGCAAGAGATACGGGTGATGACAACATCACTTCCTGTTCTCGATTCTCGGTTACTGTGGTGAGGACAGTAACGGAGACAAAGGCGACGCAGTTTTCCCACGCTGCGTCGCCTCTTTTTTTTTTCGACACCCAGCGAGTGGCGCGCCTCGGTTCCTTGGTCTTACTCCTGGCGTTGATGCTATCTCTCGCAATTATTTAGTTCCAAAATCAGACGAGCTCCGTTCAGCATTTCCAGTCATTCTCTAAAACAGTCCGGGCTCCATACATACACTTGACACTACATTTGCCACGCCGATATGTTCAAAGGTCGAAATTAGCCTGAGGATCTAATGCTGGATCAGTATCGACGCGACTTCGCCGATTTCAACGTAGCATGCGCGCGCGAGAACTATCTCTTCCTTTCAGGGCAGAAAAACGTCCTCGAAATCTCATCCATTTATGAACGTTACTGCCATCTTTTCGATCGCAATCTGCTCGACCGCCTGAGTCGTGAGCTGGATGACCCTTCGTCCCGCTTTGAGGATGAGAGAGCGTCGATCAGGCGCTTGTTTACATTTGCGGTTGAACAATTCCTGGAAAGCTCAGTAAGGCGGCTCACCGAACAGATAGGAGAATACGAAGCCGCCGCGACGGTCGAGTGGATGGGACGCACGATGACCTTCCAGGATTTGACCGTTGCAATCACGGCAGAACGAGACCGCGAGACACGCCGGGAGATTTACGATAAGCGTCTCGAGGTTATCGAGGCTTCGAATGCAATGCGCGCCGAGCGCCTTGTGAATCTACACGAAAGCGCGCGCTCATTAGAGTATTCCAGTTACGTGGAGTTGTTCGAGCAACTACGCCAGCTAGACTATTCGACCATAGCGAGGGATGCGGCAACTCTACTATCACAGACTGAGCCGGCGTATGTTACGCGGCTTCACGAAGTGATGAAACGCGATCTCGCGATCAGCATAGACCAGGCCGAGCGCCCAGATGCAATGTACCTCCTGCACCTGACTGGGTTTGATGATCGCTTCCCATCCGGGCAGATGCTCCAGGTCTACCGCAAGACCATGGCGGGCCTCGGGATCAGAACAGACACGCAACGGAACATTGAAATTGACAGCGAACCTCGCCCTCGCAAAAACCCGCGAGCATTCTGCATGCCGATATCAGTCCCCGAGGAGATCAAGTTGGTGATACGGCCAGCCGGCGGCCAGTCCGATTACCAGTCGTTTCTTCACGAGTCTGGGCACGCGCAACAGTACGGTTGGGCGTCGGCCAACCTACCACCCGAATTCAAATATTCCGGCGACTATGCACTAACCGAAACCTATGCCTTCCTGTTTAACCACCTGATCTCTGACAGCGATTGGCTGGCAGTTTTTCTGAACTTGAAGGACAGCGCAGACTTTGTTCGATCGGTGATGCTGGCAAGGCTCGTGACGGTTCGCCGCTACGGGGCGAAGCTCATTTACGAACTGCGGCTTCACCTTGATGAGAACCTCGCAGATTCTTCTCAACTCTATGCCGAGCTTCAAACGAGCGCGACTGGTTTCAAGACCGGGCCCGGAGAGTTTTTGTTCGATCTCGATGATTCCTTCTACTCCGCAAGCTATCTTCGAGCGTGGGCATTCGAGGTTTCCCTGCGCGAATATCTGAAGACGCGTTTTGGCGCGCGCTGGTGGGCTTCGCGGCGGGCTGGTGATTTCTTAAAAGAGATCTGGGAAACCGGGGATCGATATACTGCCGACGAAATGGCAGCCCAAATCGGCATCGGTCCTATACAGTTCGACCCGCTAGTCGAGGAATTCAACGCAGCTCTGAGGTAGCGCATCCGCGGTAACCCTATCGCGGGGCTCATCACTTATGCGAACTGTAGCCGTCCGTCTTGGATCACGCAGCTATCAAGTTCTCATCTCGAGCGGGTTGCTCGACGACCTGGGCCCGCACGCGCGGGTCGGCGCTCGGACAGAGCACGAGGCAAGCCGTCGTTGTCAGCAATCCGACCGTTGACTCTCTCTTCTGCGATCGCGTCTCTGAATCACTGGCTCGCGCTGACTTTAAGATTTATCGATTCTCAATTGGGGACGGCGAGCGATTCAAGAGCCTCCGTACGGCCGAGTCGCTGTTTGCGTTCTTGATCGAGCGCCGGGTCGAGCGCGCCGATGTCATCGTAGCCCTGGGCGGGGGCGTCGTTGGCGATCTCGCGGGTTTTGTAGCCGCCACTTACCTGCGAGGAATACGGCTGATTCAGGTACCGACTACGCTGCTCGCTCAAATAGACAGCTCGGTTGGCGGCAAGACAGGAGTCAATCATCCGCTCGGTAAGAATCTGATAGGTGCTTTCCACCAGCCTTCGCTTGTGGCGATCGATCCCGACGTTCTGCACACACTTCCTCCGCGTCAATTGCAGGCAGGTCTCTACGAAGCTCTCAAGTACGGCGTTATTAGCGACCGCCGGTTGTTCAATCGTGTCGCTCGGAACATCGAAAAGCTGAAGAGCCTCGATTCAGCCGAGCTCGAGCATCTGATCGCGCGTTGTTGTGAAATCAAGGCCGGCGTGGTGCGCAGCGATGAACGCGAGAGCGGGCTTAGAAGGATTCTGAATTTCGGCCACACGGTTGGCCACGCGCTGGAGGCAGTGACACACTACCGGCGCTTTCTGCATGGCGAAGCAGTTGGCCTTGGCATGCGCGCCGCTTCGCGAGTGGCCGAACGCCTGCAACTCCTGGCGTCAGCAGACCGGGAAGCGATCGAGACCGCCATCCACAGTGTCGGCAGGCTGCCAAACGCCAATACTCTTGCGCTTGATGATATAATTGCCGCAATGCATCATGACAAAAAGGTCGAGGCCGGCCGCGCCGCATTCGTGCTGCCGGTTGAGATCGGCAAAGTCGTGATCAGGTCAGACGTGCCCCCGCATACGGTCAAGGCAGCCCTCAGAGACGCGCTCAATTGAGCCTTGGTGACCGGGTGATTCAGATTTGGCAAGCGCGCAGCAGCTTGAACGGGGCGAGGGCTATCAGCGCTCCTCTAACGGATTCCGACAACGACTGGAGACAAATCATGAGCAACGTCACAGGCACCGATGCGCGCTCGCCCGAGCGCGGAGCGATTTCAATCAAGGCCCTTCTGGGCATTGTGCTCGTCTGTGCCGCAACCTTTGTTGTGATCAAAATAGCGCCCGTATACGTTGAGCAGCAAAAGGTGGTTCACGACGTCAATGAGTTGGCGCGGATCGCGGCGGTACGCGCCTGGAAAGAAGAGCGGATCGCTCAGGACATCAAGCGGATCAGCACCGAGTATGATTTGCCGGACGACGGGATCAACCTCCTTACCCGCGGCGAAAAGGGGGTCCAGATAGGCGTCAGTTACCAGAGAACTATCGACTTGCTGGTGACAACCTATTCCTGGAAGGTTGACCGCACGGTCCTCGGCACGGATTTTTGAGAGCCACGAATCGCATAAAACCTGAGTCGACTTTGGTTTCCTCTTCCTCCTCTAGTAAGCACCTGGTGCGGTCTCCAACCCTTCACCGTCGCTTTGGTCCTCGTTGACTGCAATAAACCCGACCTCTATCATTCTCCATAGCAGTTCGCGAGGAGAGCGCAGTGCAATACTCGAAATCAGCCGCAAAAGTCTTTGCGATCATAACAGCGGCATTGCTAGCCACTCCGGCGCTGGCCCAGAGCGGGCGAGGCCGGCCCAAAGTTTCGCAACCTTCGCCGACAACCTCTCAACCCCAGCCCGTGATAAACGTCCCGGCAGCCGCATCGGTGACTAAACAGGAACAGGTGGGAACCACGTCTCGTTTCGTGTTGCGTAACGGAATCACGGTCATCATCAGCGAACATCACTCAACTCCCTTAGCGGCGGCTGTAGCCCGTTTCAAGGCAAGCTCGCTTGACGAGCCGTGGTCTATGAGCGCGGCGGCGCGACTCATCGAGCGCCTGATACTCAAAGGAACGGCGCACCGCCCGGGGGATCATGCAGTCGATGATCTGCGGGCCCTCGGCGCGATGGTCGGAGCCAGCACCTCGTATGACGGCGCGGCGTATTCGGTACTCGCTTCAGCCGACAAACTGAAAGAGATTCTGGAGATTCAAGCAGATATGCTGCAACATTCGACGCTTGATGCTGAGTCGGTGAAACGGGAAGTCCAGCTCTTGAGTGAGGAAGGAACCCGCCCCGGC
The DNA here is from genome assembly GCA_963737945.1 of Blastocatellia bacterium. Lineage (GTDB taxonomy): Bacteria > Acidobacteriota > Blastocatellia > UBA7656 > UBA7656 > Onstottus_A. The sequence continues at coordinate 597,738 of CAVTUR010000010.1, forward strand.
GCTCCGCTCGATGGGGGGTTGCTATTCAATACACAAGCATTTTCAACACAGACCCTTACCCCTGAAACAAGTGATCAAGCCCTCTTCCGGCTCGACGGGCCGGCGGTGTATTCGATGTCCCGGCTGTTTAACCTGGCATTCACCGGTGAACCGGTGGTCAGCGTAGATGCGTTGCGCTCGATAACCCGCGATCAACTCGTAGAATTCTATCTGAGCCACTATCGCCCCGATAATCTGATCATCTCGGTTGCTGGCGATGTATCGACCTTCAACACGCTCGTCGAGATTCAGCAGCTATACGGAAATTTCGGAACAAGCCCCACGAAGCCAGTCGAGGCGAAGATCAAAGCGCCGGAAGCGGTAAAGCCGAAGCCGCACCCTCGACCGTCCGCGTCCTCTTCTGACACAGAACCGCAACCCGCTAACCCTGATGTATCGAGCTCAACGCCAGCCCCAATGATTAGGGCGTGGGGTATGACCGATCAACCCAAGCTTCGCTACGCTGCGGATCGCGGTGATATAAGTCAGGCAATTGTGAGCACAGGCTTTCACGTACCCGGATCCGACTCGAAGGACTGGCTTGCGTTAGAAGTGCTGTCAGTTCTAGCGGGCCAGGGTCGAGCATCACGCTTGAGCGGCTCTCTGATTGACGGGGAGGCGGCCGCGAATCGGGTTGAATCACAATACCTGGCGTTTGCAGGCACGGGACTGCTCGTGGTGCAGATGTGGTTGACAAAGGAATCACGCGACGGTTCCTCTATCGACAATGCGGAGTCGGCTCTTTTCAAGCAACTGGACCTCCTGCGCCGCGAAATACCGACCGAAGGAGAGATGGCCCGGGCAAGAACTCTCCTGGAAAAGCGTTTCGTTGACTGTAGCGGTGTTTACCTTGAACGCGCTCGCCTTCTTGCGGGCTCCGACGCGGCCGGCATGGCGCTTCGCCAGGATCTCGACTATCGAACTCGCCTCCGAGCGGTGACCGCCCAAGATGTGCAGCGTGCTGCAGCAAAGTATCTGACGCTAGCCAACACATCGGTTCACGAGTACGAACCTCTCTCTGCTCCGGCGCGAACGTTCGATTCCGAATCCTTTGCGACGACGGTGGTCGCCTGGGCGCCGGGATTAGCTCAGCCAGTAGACAACGCTGCGGTTGGAGTGGCCGAGAATGGCGCGTCCGTAGCGGTGATAGCTCAAGGCTCGGAGCGCTCTCCCGTTCGACAGGCAATGCTGGAATCGGTGCAGCCACTGCCGATCAAGGACTTCTCAACTCTCAACGGACCAAAGGCCTTCGTACGCGAAGACCACTCAAAGCAAACAGTAACTGTTGCGATACTGTTTCAGGGCGGCCGGATCGTTGAAGATGCGGCAACCAGCGGCACCACTGAGCTTATGCTGCGTTCGATCCTCTACGGGACTCCGCGTAGAACCTACCCACAGGTCACACAGGAACTGGAGCAACTCGGAGCGAACCTGCGCATCGTCGTCGAGCCCGACTACTTTGGATTCATGCTGAGCGCGCTCTCCCGCAACGCTGACCGCGCGTTGAAGCTCCTGCGCGATATGATCGAAGAACCGGCGTTTAGAGAACCAGACATCGGGAAGGCGCGGTTCGGACAAATCAGCGCCATTCGCGATGCGCGAGACTCGAGCTTCGAGCGCTCGCGAGAGTTGCTGTTTCAAGCGCTCTTCGCCGGACATCCCTACTCGTTACCGCCTCACGGCCGCGAAGAAGTGGTCGCTGCCCTAACCGGTGAGAAACTGGCGGAATGGTATGAGCGCGCTGTGAGACGCCAACTCCCGATCGCGATTATCGTTGGCGACACAGACGGATCGGCCCTGGTGTCATCGCAGATTGCCGAAGGGTTCAGACGACGAGAGGTTGACACGGAGATTCAAGTAAAGACGCCCCCGACCAACCCTGCTGCTGAAAAAACGGAGGCGCGCCGGCTAGATCAAACTACCATTGCGATCGGAACCCCCGGACCTCGGGCAGAGAGCAGAGACCTGACCGCTGTTCAGTTGTTTGAAGCGGCAATGAATGGAGAAGGCGGGCGATTGCGTCGAGACCTGCGGGACACTCACAAATTGGTCTCAACCGCTGCGCTCAGCAGCGAGGCGATGTTTGTGGCAGGAGTGATCGCCACTTACGCGGTGACCTCTCCTGAGAATGAACAGCGTGCGAGAGCCGCGGTCCTGGGCGAGTTCGAGCGATTGGCCCGTGGCGGGTTTACCGCGAAAGAGCTTGCCAGCGCACAAGCGATGGCCTCCATTTCGCATTCTTCGCTTCTTCAATCACAGCCTCAGCACGCGCTCGAGTATGCGCGGGCGATCTTCTATAGACAACAGGTCGCTGATGTAGATGGGTTCGCCGAACAGGCGTCGAAGGTTACAGCCGAGGACATCAAGCGAGTTGCGTTGGCATCGTTCAAGCCGGCAGCTACGTGCGCCGGTGTCGTTCGAGGCTCCGCTCCGAAGCCAACACCGCCTTCGCCGAAAGCGAACTGACCTGCCTTAGACAATCAATCCGAACCGTCACGAGGGCCATCTTATTGACCCGGACCCCGGCCAATCCGCCCTGCCGCAGGGAACGTTCATAGACAGCGTGGTCGGGGTGGCGGGCACTATTGTGGAGGGCGGGGGCGTGTCGATGCGGGGCCTATAAACATGCACGACTGGTGAGGGCCGAGCTTCCGGGTATGAATTGTCGCTTGCCTCTCAACAACCCTAAGTCATAGGCAACGTGGGACTTCACGAGCCAAGACGAGCGCCCCACCGGGCGCTGAATGACCCACTTCTGAGAATGGTTCGGTGCTGCTCAAGCATCCGACGAGTCCAGAGGACGCTCATCCGAAATTCCTGAGAAGTGGGTCGGTGATGCATTACCTGCGACGCAGTCCACAGGACGCTCATACCCACATGGGGAAGTGCGGTCGCTGAACTATAGCTACGACGCAGTCCAGCGGGACATGCATACCCACTCGTCATAAGTGGATCGATGATGCTCTAGCCTACGACGCAGTCCACGGGACGTGCATACCCACTTCGTAGAAGTGGGTCGGTGATGCTCTAGCCTACGACGCAGTCCACGGGACGCTGCATACCCACTTCGTAGAGAAGTGGGTCGGTGATGCTCTAGCCTACGACGCAGTCCACGGGACGCTGCATACCCACTTCGTGAGAAGTGGGTCGGTGATGCTCTAGCCTACGACGCAGTCCACGGGACGCTGCATACCCACTTCGTGAGAAGTGGGTCGGTGATGCTCTAGCCTACGACGCAGTCCACGGGACGCTGCATACCCACTTCGTGAGAAGTGGGTCGGTGATGCTCTAGCCTACGACGCAGTCCACGGGACGCTGCATACCCACTTCGTGAGAATGGTCGGTGATGCTGAAGCCTGCAGGCAAGAGAGGGCGTCAGGTGCACAATACAGGCTGCAACATCACTTCTCACGAAGTGGGTATGTGCAAAACGCGAGACCTTTCGCGCGCGGCTGATCTGTTGTAGGCTGCAGCATCACTTGACCCACTTCTCACGAAGTGGGTATGCGCAAAACGCGAGACCTTGGCGCGCTCTGATCTGTTGTAGGCTGCAGCATCACTTGACCCACTTCTCACGAAGTGGGTATGCGCAAAACGCGAGACCTTGGCGCGCTCTGATCTGTTGTAGGCTGCAGCATCACCTGACCCACTTCTCACGAAGTGGGTATGTGCAAAACGCGAGACCTTGGCGCGCTCTGATCTGATAGGCTAGAGCATCACCTGACCACTTCTCACGAAGTGGGTATGTGCAAAGTGCGGGACCTTGGCGCGCGACTGATCTGTTGTAGGCTACAGCATCACATGACCCACTTCTCAAGAAATGGGTATGTGCAAAACGCGAGACCATCGCGCGCGGCTTTGCATGTTTGTAGGATTCGTCCGTAGTAATATTCTCGGGGTACTCCTGGCCCGATGGCGGTTACATACTGCTTTTCGTCGATTCTTTACGCACCCAGGTTCAAGCACTCATCCTCTGCTGCATTGCTGGTATTCTTGCGCGCGAATGTCCAAACTCCAGTGGGTGCCCCCAACAAGGCGCACTCACATGTAAAAAGCGGGGCGATCCGAAGACCGCCCCGCCGTTTTTTGGTCCGAGATGATTCCCGGAGTTTATTGATTCGCCGCAAGAGTGAACGTCTCGGACTGAAGGATCATTCCGATCGGCTCACCGGGCTTCTTTGCGCGTCGTCGTCGCGGCACACGCCGGGCTGGCTTCTTGTCCACTGACTCAGCCGGCTCCTCAGTCGTAATGACCTGAGGCGAAGCACCACTTGCGCACTTCTTCAATCCGGCGATGTCATCAGCGTTGCCATCCGCGGGCACGATCCAGAATTCGACTCGGCGATTCAGATTCGGATCACCGGAGTCGTGCGGACAGGTATCGCCGAAGTTACGCACCGTTACGCGAGCCGTGTCGACGCCCTTCTCGTTCACCAGATAGTCACGCGCGTTGTTACCGCGAGTGAGCGAGATGCCTACGCGCTCAGATGAGTCGCGGTGGCCGTCGACGACGAGTGACGCACGCGGATCTTGTTGCATCCTGAGCGCGATCTCGTCCAGACACGCCTTGTGCTCGTTGTTGATCCTCGCCGAATTGAACGGGAAGAAGATCGGGCCGCACGGCGAGAGCGGCGGCGGCGGCGGGTGATTCTCCGGAATATTAACAGTGACGCTCGTCGAGCAACTCCCACCGGGACACGGCTGATCGCAACGAGTCCTGCTGTTGCTGACCTCAACTGATACCGTTACGGTGCCCGCTGCCATCCCTGTGGTATCAAGCATTACTTCAGCACCGGTCGTCGACGACAGCGTTCCGCCGGTCGTCGACCAGCTGAAGGTAGCGCCGTCTGCACCCGTGGCCGTAGCGTTGAACGTTACCCGATCGCCAGACATTGTTGACGAACTGGATGCCCTGATATCGCAGGTAACCGTCGGACACGGCGGCTCTGTGATCTCGAAGCTCGTCGTGCACGTGGTTTGACCAGTGGTCACGCAATCGCTCGGGCAATCGACTGCCGGGACGGTAGCCGTCACGGTGGTCGTCACCGAGTATCTGCCGCAAGCAAGCGATCCTGTCGGTACGTCAACCGAAGTCCCGCTGCCGCTAACCGTAACGGGCCGGCCCTGCGCGTCGGTCACCTGCCAGCGGTACTCATAGCTGACGGTGCTCGACTCGTAACCGGGAGTGGTAGGTGTCGTCGTAAGCGATAACCGCTCACCCTTGTTGACAGTCGTCGCGCTGGTTGCAAGCACGCAAGTCGGAGCCGGCGGCAACGGACAGCGTCTTCGGGTTCCGATCGAGAAGAATCCCACGAATCCGTTTCCCTGACTGCGAGTCGAAGGTCTGAGGTGTCGTGCTGAACAGCGGGTTGATGATGAAGAACTGCGGAGAGACTTTCCTGGACGGGGTGACGCACGGCCGTCCGTCGGGTCCGACGCAGAAGGTCGCCGCGACAAAGACGGGCAGGGTTACACCGTCCGCGTTGTTCAGGTTTTTCCTGTAACCGCCACCGAAAGAGATGGCTCCGTTCAGGAAGAAGAACCGCAGACCGAGGTTCAAATCGGTCGGGCTGATATTCTGTCCCAAAAACGGGAGGAGATTTGGCGTGCGCCCCCCGACGAATTGCGTGTGGGCTACTTCGGCTAGAAACTCCGCATGCGAGTTTAAGGCTACCGACATTCCCGCGTTCAACAGGAGCTTGTTGGGCAGATCAAGGATCTTGACGTCATTGACGCTCGGATCGGTGGTTTTGATGTATCCAACATTCTCGTAAAGCCGGAATCTCTTTCCGCTGGTCTCCTGACCGAACATCAGGATTGGCCCGAATTCATATTCGCCGCTCGTGCGGCCGGTCGCGCGCGCGGCGTCCGTGCTTGAGACAGGGATCTTTAAGTACGCCGCCAAGCGCCATACTGAACCAATGATGGTTCGGATCGATGAGGTTGAACTTTGTGCCCAACGTCACATCACCCGAGCCATTGGAGGATTCGCGTGGCCCGAATACCGCGTTGCCGGAACTATCAAAGCCCTGAAAATCGAGCTCACCGAAGAACGGCAACTCGGGATAATAACTAGGCAAGTTGACGGCAAACGCAGGGCCCAAACCCCTAACCAGTTTGCCACCGGTCCCCGCCGGTGAATACACACTGGTCGGAAATCCTAACGGAGTGCCGAATCGTCCCACCGCCGGTAGTATTCCACCCGCGGTCGCGCCGGTTCCTGGAAAGTACGCCGCCGCCTTGTCGTTTCCGCCCGAGGCAGGACCTAACAAGGCAAAAGGATCGCCAAAGGTCCTGGAGGCACTCAACTGATAACCGCTCAATAGAAACGGCTGGCGCGATGTGGTGTTAGTCCAGACATTCCAATTTATCCAGAGCTCCCACCTGTTGGTGATGCCAACGGTAAAGTTAAAAGGCACCTGATTGATGCTCAGATCACCCGGGTCGCGCGTATAGTTATTCCAGAACAGCGCGAAGTTAAACTCGCCCTTGCACAGGGTGCGAGTTGAAAAGGTATTGAACAACCCGGTGCCGCCGAGCACGGTTGGCGCCTTCTGCCTCTCGGCAAGGTTACCGTCATGATGCTCTTGCGCAAGGGTGAGCCCCGCGAGGACCAAAAGCACCACCACAAGCGTGCTTGTCTTTCTAGCCGCTTTCATTGTTTGCCTCCTGAAGTTATCATCCACGGAATGCAGTTCGCTTTCGGGATCGCCTTCAAAAATGAAGGTGATTTTGCCTCCCCTTAAGAACCAAAGGGGGCGGGATGTAATACTACGTGAGCGTCCAATCTGAGCCCTTCCTGCCGGACTCGGTGATGATTACAAAAACTGCAAGCGTATGCTGCTGGCTCTAACTACGCCCCATTACAGGTATATCTATACTCGCAAACAGCTTGCCGGTCAACATAAAAATTACTTTTTCCTCGGCAGCCGTCGACCTCGGCGACACTCTTCCAACGCAACCAACAAGGCTTCCGGACGCCTCGCGACGAGGACTCTCGATACAGCCTTTCCAACCCGGGCCCCGCTATGCGTAGATCCCTCTCAGCCTCGTGTCGTATGCCACTCGGTCTATTGCAAGCATATAAGCTGCCAAACGCGTGTTGACACTATACTTGTTCGCAAACCCGACCACGTCGTTGAAGCTGCTGACCATTATCTCGTGCAATCGAGTATTTACCGTCTCCTCATTCCAGAAGAACCCCATCCGATCCTGTACCCACTCGAAGTAGCTTACGGTGACCCCACCAGCATTGGCCAGAATATCCGGGATTACAAAGATACTCTTGGCAGAGACGATCTCATCGGCATCTGCCGTCGTCGGACCATTTGCACCCTCCGCTAATATCCGGCACCGAATTCGGTCGGCGTTATGGCTGGTAATCTGGTTTTCAGTCGCTGCCGGCATCAGGATCTCACATTCGAGTTCGAGAAGGTCTGCCGTGCGGATATGCTCGCCCTCGGTGTACCCCTCGACTGTTTTATTCTCCCTGAGATATCTCAACAGTCCGGGAATATCCAGCCCTTTTGGGTTGAAAACCGATCCCGTGATGTCAGCAAGACCAATGACCTTATAGCCCTCCTCGTGCATCAGTTGAGCAGCCGTCCCGCCGACGTTCCCGGCACCTTGAATAACTACTCTGGTTTCTTCGATATTGAACCCGAACTTCTTGCATGCTTCGTTGCAAACAAATAGCAACCCGCGTCCGGTGGCCTCCCTCCGGCCACGCGATCCGCCGATCTCGATTGGCTTGCCCGTAACAGCGGCGGTGACCAGGTGGCGCGCGTGCATCGAGTACGTGTCCATCATCCAGGCCATCGTCTGCTCATTCGTGTTCATATCCGGAGCAGGCACGTCTTTCTCAGGACCGATAAAATCCAACAATTCAGCCGTGTACCGCCTGGTCAATCGCTCAAGCTCGGTAGTACTCATGTCGCGCGGGTCGCAAATGATGCCACCCTTAGCGCCGCCAAATGGAATGTTGACCACCGCGCACTTCCAGGTCATCCACGCCGCAAGCGCGCGCACCTCATCCAAAGAAACATCCGGCGAGTATCGCACTCCGCCTTTTGCAGGACCACGCGCGAAGTTGTGTTGCACTCGGTAGCCCGTAAATACCTGGTAGTTTCCATCGTCCATCATCACCGGGATATAGAGGGTGATTTCCCGATTGGGCCACCTCAGGATCTTATAAATATTCGGGTCCAGGTTGAGTCTGCTGGCGGCTTCGTCGAATCGCTGCATCATCGACTCAAATGGATTCTCTTCCTTTATCTCTTTTGCGTCATCTACAAAAGCGCTCGGCATTGACTTCCTCCGGACACGGATGTTAAGTGCAAATGGTGAGCATAGCCCAATAGGAGCAAATCCCAGAACGGACCGCCAAACGTTTGCTCGCTCGTTGAGCCGCGATTATACCCAACGTTCATAAGTCAGGCAACGAGCGAACTCGTAGATCTCGTGACGTGTTGAGCAACATAGACAGTCAATCCCGAATCGTCATAGACGAGGCAATATGCCGGATCGCCTCTGACAACACATCCGGCGCCGCGGAGATCCTGCGCAGCGCCGCTACGGTATTCATACTACTCAATGAAATGTCATCGGAACACTGTGGGGGCGACTTTGAGGTGGCGCAGCAAGACATCATCGAAACGTGCGTCGCGTTGGCATCCGCTCAGCCCGAGATGTCCCCGCTTCTCAGGTTGGCAAGCGCAGCGCTCTCGGCTGCTCAAACCGCGACCAGCGCGCCGGATTCGTGGAGGCGCGCGGGACAGGCTGCGCTGAGCTTTATCGCAAACGCCGAACGCGCGGCTCACGATGCCGGGCTTCAGTCGGCAACGCTGATTCGCGACCACTCAACGGTGTTGACCCACTCTCGAAGCTCTACGGTGCTTGCAGCGTTCGTCGAAGCCAGGCGCGCCGGACGGCGCTTTTCAGTTTTCGCGACCGAGAGCCGCCCGATGCTCGAAGGCCGAGCTCTGGCCGAGGCACTTGCGGGTCAAGGCATTCCTGTTACCTTGATTGCCGATGCTGCTGCCTGTCTCGTCATGGACGACGTTGATCTTGTAATCGTTGGAGCCGACAAAGTCACCCCGGTGAATCTGATCAACAAGATCGGCACACGAATGATTGCACTTGCTGCACGCGAGCGAGGTCTGCCCGTATACGCGCTTTGCGATTCATCGAAGTTTATTCGCGATGATTACTTAGACACGCCGCTTTCTCACCCTGGACGTGCGGGCGAGTTGTGGCCGGACGCCCCAGGCGGGGTGGCGGTCGCTAACCGCTTTTTTGAACCGACGCCTCTTACGTGCTTTACCGGCATCGTTACCGAAGACGGTCCACTCTCGAGCACCGAGGCTGCCATCCGCGCGGAGGACGCCTCGATCAATAGTGTATTGGTAAGCGCGTTGGGGGTCTCTCGAGAAACGATCAAATGACTGCCAGGATCATTCGTTGGATCGAGAATCGGCGGCCATCCGTCGAATTGCTGTAGAAAATCAGACCTTCATCGTTGCCAACCCATGATGCGTCGATCCACACCATGTGAAGTGTGCCCCGGCTGTCGACCACCATCGCAGGACTGTGCGCGCGTCCCTTGCTGTTGACGGCATTCGAAACCTGTGCCGGCTCTTCAAAGTTCACTCCCGCATCTACTGACCTGGCAACATATACCTGTCTGTTCTTGATATACTCCTCGCCGAACAGATCGCCGTTTTGAAAGGCAACGTAGACGGTGTTCTGAAACGCGGCTACCACCACCTTGTGTATGTCGCCCTTTCGCAAGTTGCTGACATTGACTGGATCGGAGAAGGAGTCGCCGCCGTCAGTTGATCGCGCATAATATGCTTGCGCCGGGCCCTCGCTGTCGTCCACCCATGCAACGCTGATGCGGCCAGTGCTATCCGTCGCAATTGCAGCCTCGGTGGCGTTGCCGGTCCCGGTAGAAACCTGCCTGGGTTCAGAGAAGGTCTGGCCCGCGTCTGTCGAGCGGGAGAACATGACGGCACTCGCTCCTGGGGCCGTGTCTTGCCAGGCCACGTTTATGGCGTCGCTGGAGTCGATTGCGATTTCAGGGTCGAACGCCGAACCTGAGGATCTGGAAACCTCAATCGGCTCATTAAAAGTGAGACCCAAATCGGTTGATCTGGCGAAAACGACTTTTCCTGATCCGCTCTGAGTATCCCCCCAGACGATATTGACCCCTTCGCTCGAGTCAAGCGCGACACGCGGCGCGAAAGCTCCACCGTCATTGTCCGGCGTCAGGTTGAGCGGCGCTCTGAATTTCGTTTTCTTCTTCGAGCTAATTAGATAGGCTTGCGTCGTCCCGTTCGAATTATCGTGGTAGCTGACATACACTCTCACTTTTCCGTTTCTGTGCACCGCCATCGACGGCCCAAACGCTTCGCCGGGCGAGTTCGAAAGGTTTCGAGTATGCGGCAGATTGTCCCAGGTGGCGCCGGAGTCACGCGACATCGTAAAGTAAATCTGGCTATGTGGCCGGTGCTCACTCGCCGGCGCGGTCGCTACCGACATCATCAGATACAGGTTGTCATTGGCATCGACATCGATCGCAGGAAATCGTTGAGCCCCGTAAAACACCCCCTGAGCGCGAGCCCTCTCGGAGACCGGGGCTGGCCCGGCTAAGACAAGCATCACAGCCAGGAACAACACGAGCACTGAAGCGCTTCTCTTATTCATAATTGACCACCCGTGGAAGAAAACTGATCGACGTCGGAATGCCGTCAGTGAACAATGGTACAGGAGCGTGGGTTGATTTTTCAACCATGACCCTTGATAACACGCCAGACCGAAGGAGAGAAGAGACTTCGCATCGCGTCGAAGTCTGATTCACCCTTGCCCGTATTTTCGGTCGCCACTTTGATCAAGCGGGCTCAACTGTCGTGAAGTTTGACATCAAGAGCAGGCCAACCTCATACTCGGAACTCGCTGTATCTCCGGTAGAGGATGACCGATGACCGCGAAGATTCTTGATGGCGCGAGCGTAGCGCAGGCGATAAGAAACGAAGTCGCTGGCGAGGTCGCTGATTTCTCAAAACGAGGGCTCCGGCCGGGACTTGCAGCCGTTCTGGTAGGCAGCGATTCGGCATCGCAAATATACGTTTCGGGGAAAGTGAGGATCTGCGAGCAGCTCGGGCTCTACTCCGAGAAGATCGAACTGCCCGAGACCACGACGACCGAAGAACTGCTGGCGCTGGTTCGCGATCTAAACTCCCGCAACGAAATAGACGGCATCCTCGTGCAGTTGCCTTTGCCCAAACAAGTCAATACTTCGCTGGTGCTCAATTCGGTCGACCCGGCAAAGGACGTCGACGGATTTCATCCGGTAAACGTTGGCCGGCTCACGCTAAACGAACCGGGTCCGAGGCCGTGCACGCCCGCAGGGATCATCGAGTTGCTCGATCGTCACGAAATCCCGATAAACGGCGCCAGGGCCGTCGTCCTGGGCCGCAGCCGCATAGTCGGATTGCCAACAGCGTTGCTGCTCCTGCACCGTCACGCGACGGTAACTATCTGTCACTCGCGCACCAGGGACCTGGCGGCTGTTGCCCGTGAGGCCGACATCCTGATTGCCGCGATCGGAAGAGCGGGAATGGTTGACGGCACCTACATCAAACCGGGCGCCGCGGTCGTCGACGTCGGGATGAACAGAGTCACAACACGCGAAGATCTCGCCCGCTTTTTCGGAGACGATCCGAAGCGGCGGGCGGCGTTCGACAAGAACGGCAGCACGCTTATCGGCGATGTGAATCCGCGGGCAGCCGCGGAAGTCGCGGGCTTCCTCACCCCCGTTCCAGGGGGTGTCGGCCCGCTCACGATCGCAATGTTGATGAAAAACACGCTGACCGCAATGAAGAGTCGGCGCGGCTCATAGGATTGGTAAAATGGGAAATATGAAAGCAAGTGACTGCCCGCACCTCAGTGATATAGACAACGCTCTTGAGATCACCGGCGCGAAGTGCGAGGAATGCGGGGTAAGCGCTCCGATCCGCGCGTGCCTGACGTGTGGCCACGTCGGGTGTTGCGAGTCCACAAGCGGTCACGCGCTGGCGCATTCACAGGCGAGCAGCCACCCGCTCATACGGCAGCTTCCGATCTCCGAGAGTTCTTTCACGTGGTGTTATGGCTGCAATGCGTATCTGACCTGACACAAACTGACGTCCCGTCGAGATTTTTTTGTTGCATCTTCGAACATCCCGTGCTAAAAATACTCGCATTATGACCGACGATATTACAACCCAACCAATGCTTGAAGCGTTGCTGGAAGGCCAGCGACAACTTGGCTCACAATTAGCGGAGATCGCCGCCAAGCAAGATGCGATCGCCGCCAAGCAAGATGCGATCGCCGCCAAGCAAGATGCGCTGGCCGCCAAGCAAGATGAGTTCGCGGCGAAACAGGATGCGCTGGAAGCACGAGTCGTCGCGCTTACTCGAGAAGTGCGCGACGGATTCGATGAGTACAACCGGAGGATAAAGGCGCTCAACGAGCGGCTGCTCAGCTTTGAAACGTGGTTGAGCCGGATTGACGACCGCCTGCACGACGAGATTGTGGCTCGCACTCGCTGATTTCTATCTGATGTAAAACACACCCGACTCGCCGAACACAGTGGCGTTTGAAGAATCGGTCACCCGGACTATCACCGTCTCCGATCTGGGCTTCTTTGCTTTTACTTGAAGCGCTCCGGTGGCGGAATCCAAATTCTCCGCCACAACCTTCCACGTAGCCCCGCCGTCATGCGAGATGCTTATGTTCACCTGCCTCACGCCACCGCTTACGCTCCAGGTCACGCTGTATCTTTGACCCTTGGTCCACTGTTCACCCGCGACTGGTGAGTTCACCGTCAACGCAACCGACGCGGGGGGTGGCGATGTAGATGGAAGCGCGAATGCGTAGATGTTGTGATCGAGCGAACCGACGAACACGCTCGCTCGGGAGATGGACACCCCTCCCAACATCGAGTTCCGTTGCGCACTCCACAATTGAGCGCCGGTCGAGGTGTCAAAGGCGTGAAGCGATTTGTCAGCGCCTCCAAAGAAAACAACGCTCCCGGCTACCGCCGCCGCACCCAGAACTGGATCCGATAGCGGGGTCTCCCACACGATGCTGCCGTCTCGCTGATCGAGAGCGACGACCTTTCCTGTCGTGCGTTGAACAGTCGCGCCAAAGAAGATCTTGCCGAACGCCGCGGCCGGCGACGCGATGCTGCCGCCCACAGAATTCCCGTCGGTTACCACCGTATCCCAGATCAATTCCCCGGTCGCGCGATTGAGCGCATAGCAGTGCCCGTCCTTAGAGGGGAGTGCCAACATCGGTTGCCCACTAATGTCGAAGAGCACCGGCGACGCGCCGAAGTCGAGATTGTTCAAGTCCCCTTGCGGAATTCTCTTGAAGCGCCATATGAGCGCCCCTGTATCCGCGTTTAACCCGACAATCGCCGATGAATGGAGGTCGGTCCCGGTGCAGTAGTTGCCCGTTCCGACGTAGATCATCCGGCGTCCCGAATCCACTGCCGCCGATGACCAAACGGCTCCACCCAGGCTTCCTTCGGGCGCAGCCCCAAAACGCCAGAGAACCTGGCCGTCGTTTGCGTCAACGCAAATCAGTTGGCCGGTGACGCATGGATTAACGCAATGGCTGGCAAGACCCACGTATATCTTTCCATCGAACACCAGCGGTGACGCCCATATGTGATACCCCTGCCCCGGATCCGCAAGCTGGCTGCGCCAGATCAATTCACCGGTGGTGGCTTTCAGCGCGGTAAGCTGGGCCATTCCATTTCCGAAAAACAATCTGCCACCCGAGAGCGCCGCGGTGTCGTCTATTCCATAGGTCGTCGCGCAGCGATCCACTGCCACGGTACCGGCGTCGAAGCTCCAAACGACACTCCCGTCCATCTCGCGCAGGGCGTACATCATCCCGTCCCACGAGCCGATGTAAACAACTCCGTCGGCAACGAGCGGCGTGCCCGTCACCCAGTCGCCCGTGCCAAACCTCCAGGCCTCCTCAAGCATCTCCACGTTCGTAATGTCGATCTCAGATCCGGCTGAGTAGCCGGTATGCGAGGGGTCGTGTTGGTAGGTGGTCCAGTCGGCGGTTGCGCCGACCGCAAGCGCTCCAATCACCGCATTGTCGATCCTGCCGCCAACCGTCAGAAAGGACGCGTCGGCGAACAAAGGATAGGTCGGGGCTTTCACACTCGACTGAAAGAGCCCGCCGTTCTTGTAGTACCTTACAACACCAGCCTGCACCGCTACTCGAAACACATCGCCGGTCCGGTACGGAGTCTCCGCTGTGTAGACGTTGTTCTCGCGGACTTCGGCAATTCCGGTTTCTGTGAGCTTGACGGCGAAGTCTATGTCTGAGTACCCGGTTCCGGTCGCCGCATGAGTCAGCCCGCAGAACAACATCTTATTTGAGTCGCCTGCGGTAAATTCGAACGAGGCATCACCCGATGTCACGCTCTGCTCCGACCTGGCCCCCGCATCCGCGGAATCACTACGCCCGGCGGTTTTCTGCAAACTGTTGCCGGAAACCGTGCAGTTTGTCACGCTGGTCCAGGTGACGCTCAGCGGCGGCGCAACCTGGCCGGCAGAGGACAGGGTCAAGGCCGGTGACATAAGGATTGCGATGAGAAGAAAACCGGCTAGTCTTGCTGGCATATGGGCTCACGCTCCTCTAAGTCTGCTGAAAAGGGTTCCGCCTGAAGGCGGGACTACGAAACCTTTCTCCGACAGGGTCCGCCTGAAGGCGGGACTACGAAACCTTTCTCCGACAGGGTCCGCCTGAAGGCGGGACTACGAAACCTTTCTCCGACAGGGTCCGCCTGAAGGCGGGACTACGAAACCTTTCTCCGACAGGGTCCGCCTGAAGGCGGGACTACGAAACCTTTCTCCCACAGGGTTCCGCCTGAAGGCGGCCACCAACTGCGTTGGTGGGCTGGACGTTGGACATTTCCCCGAAGGGGATCCGTCCTCCAGCCCAGGGTTGCTGTACTCGGCTACCCTGGGAAAGACGGCAGCAGATTCCCCAACCCCAACGGGGTTGCGGGCGGGCCTCATGTCGAACGCACATGGAACTCAATAATCGAGAACGATTCAAGACAAACTCATCCCGATTGGGTACGCGGCGAAGCTCTGCCTCAACCCCGGTGGGGTTGGGTACCTCGCTCGCGTCTTTCCCAGGGTAGCCGAGTACAGCAACCCTGGGCTGGAGGACCGATCCCCTTCGGGGAAATGTCCAAACTCTAGGGTTCCGCCTGAAGGCGGGACTTAGGTTCCGCCTGAAGGCGGGACTGGGTTCCGCCTGAAGGCGGGACTACGAAACCTCAGGTCGCACAACAGGGCAGTATATGCCGGCCGATACTACGGTAATATTTCAAATGCCCCCGGAGTTCCGAACTAAGAAGGGATACAACCGCTCTTCTCTGGCGTACCATCCTATGATCGCACATCGGTGTCCCGGACAGGTGAGCGAATGAGAAACGCGCGGGTCAACAATAAAAAGGAGCCGCTTGGCGACGCATCGATCACAGCCGCCCGGTCGTCGATGCCTCGGTGGCTACGGCTCGCCGGCTATGTCGTGCTGGGGGCGGCCGGCTCGCTCGCAATTGCGCTCGGAGCCGCAAGCTATCCACTCTCCGAACTGCTGATACGTCCCAGACTCAAGCGGCTCTCTCAGCTCAAAAGCCCGCACCTCAGACACCTGATCCGTCGCAGCCGAATCCTCTTCGACGACGTCACGATTCCCTCGTTTGACGGTACACGTTTGTACGGATGGTGGATGAAAGCGGGTCGAAGAGCGCCTACGATAGTCATCCTTCACGGCGTGAAGAAGAATCGCACCGACGTATTGCGAGCGGCGCTGGTGCTGCGGCGTGCCGGCTTTAACGTCCTGCTGTTCGATGGCCGCGGACACGGCGACAGTGAAGGCCGTTACGTTACTTATGGCTTCTACGAGCGCCGCGACGTCGAATCGGCGATTGATTGGCTCGCCAGGGAGAAGCGGATCGACCGCAACCGCATTGGCCTCGCCGGAGAATCCATGGGAGCTGCGATCGCGCTTCAGGTAGCGGCCCACAATCCGTGGATACGCGCGGTTTGGGCGGACAGCCCCTTCGCGTCGCTTCGCCGGATCACCGAAGAATTCGTCAAGCGAGCCACTCGTCTGCCTGGCGCGGTACTCAACCCCGTGTTGTGGACGACGATTCAGGTGGCCAACTACCGTGGAAAGTTCGATGTTCACTCGGTGGATCCGTTGGCATTAGCGGCTCAAATCAGATGTCCAGTGTATCTGGTTCATGGCACTGCCGACCAGCTGATCGCCACCGCGCACTCCGAGAACATCTATGCCGCTCTGGGCGGCGAGAAAGAGATCTGGTTTGTCGAGGGTGCGCGCCACGCTCGCTCGATTCGATTTGTGAAGCGCGAATACAGTGAACGCCTGATCCGATTCTTCAGGGAGAGACTTGAGGCCTAAACCCAAGCAAAGAAGGCAGAACAGCATCACGCTTTTTCCGCCTGCCGTCCGGTTCCGCTGGATCGCATTTCGCACCCCTCTTAGGTAGTAATTCAGAACCGTTTGGGCCTGGAGCATGGCTCCAAAGATCATTGACAACAACGCCTTTGTACCGTATCTTTTCGCAGTACACAGGACGTTGACGTTGTGAGTTTTTGAGGCAAATCTAAAGAACCAGACAGTGAGTCGTGCATTACAGTCTGGCAATATTGGCTAAGCTCAGGTTTTCGAGTGCCCGCTCGCGAGACCGGCGTACGGTGGCAGGAGTCGAACCAATCCCCCTAATTGAATTCTTGCAGGTGCGTGCTCCCCTACACTGGCTTGAGTTGTGTTCGAGCCGTGAGTGCGAGGCGGCACCGCAGGCTAGCCACGTTTCGGCGCCCGGGTCTTAACAGTTCATCTTGCCGCGCGTGCGGCTTCCCTCTGGGCTCAATATCGAAGGCGTAGCTTTCCCCGATTGATTGGCGATTGCCGATTGCTCTGATTGCCGATTGCCGATTGGCGATTGCTGATTGATCGTTTCAAATCTTGTTCCGAGAGTTCGGCAATCGGAAATCGGAAATCGCCAATCGCCAATCTCATAATGCTTACCAGCCTCATCGAAAAATCGATAGTCACCGGCTTGCTCGCGGCAGTTGTGTTTACCACGCTGGCGCTTGGAACCGTCGAAGCCTGGTCGGTTGCCATCTTTGAACTGATGGTCGTCGTTCTGATGTTGCTCTGGGCAGCAAAGGCGATCCTCGAAAAGCGTCTCGAGATTGAATTCCCGCCGGCGGCGCTGCCGCTCGCTGCGTTCCTGCTGCTCGGACTCGCTCAGAGCATCGCTTTTGCCGGAAGCGCGGGACATACGGTAAGCCTGTCGATGGATGTTGAAGCGACGCGCGGCGCCGCCTCGATGATCTTCTTTCTGTTTTTGTCGTTCCTGATCGCCGTGAACTTTTTTGACACCCCGCGGCGACTGCGTACGTTGGCAACCTTTCTGATCATCTTTGGCCTGGCGCTCGCGGTGTTTGCCATCATCCAGCATTTCACCTGGGAAGGAAAAATGTATTGGGTGCGTCCGGCGGACTCGGCCGGCGCTGGAACAGGCGGACCCTTCGTCAATCGAAATCACTTCGCCGGTTACATGGAGATGTTGATCCCGATACCGGCAGCCCTGGCGTTGTCGCGTGCGGCGCGCGGTGAAGCACGTCTTTTCTGTGGATTCGCCGCTGCCATCATGTGCATAGCCGAGGCGGCATCCCTATCGCGCGGCGGCATGGTGAGCCTCGCCTCTGGTCTGTTATTCCTGGCGGTGATGAGAGTCAGGCAACGCCGCAACAGCCCGAGTCCAATTCGCGGGTCCTGGTTTAGCCTTCGACCCGAGTATCTGGTGCTTCTGATGCTGGTTGCGATCTGCGCAGGGGTTGTCTGGATCGGCGCGGACTTTGACATCCTGAAACGCATCGCCCACGATCCGCTGACTACCAGCGCGGCGACAGATCGCCGAGCGGTCTGGGGAGACACCCTGACGATGTTTCGCGCCAACCCGGTGCTGGGCATCGGGCTGGGCGCATTCGAAACAATCTATCCAGTCTATGGACGGGGAGACGGTTCGGTTCTCATCCAGTTCGCGCACAACGATTTCTTACAGGTGTTGTCTGACACCGGAGTCATAGGGGGCGCGATCGCGTTGTGGTTTATTATTGTGATCGCAAGAGCGATGACACAAGTTACAAAGGCTGATGACGGCATCCTCCGGGCCCTCGGGATGGGGAGCGCGGCCGGCATTTTCGCGTTGCTGGTTCATAGTCTTTTTGACTTCAATCTTCAGATACCCTCGAATGCTCTGTTGTTCCTGGTTCTTACCGCAATCGTGTCGCGGCTGAGTGCCGGGGTCAGGATGAACAAAGCGGACGGCGGCAGCCACGTTAGAATCGAGAGTGCGGTATTTGCTACACAATGAAGACGTTTGGTTGTGCAAAGCTAAAACACTCTTTTCATTAACAGGATTTCTGGTATTTTCTGGTATTTAAGGTAGGAGTTTTGGAGGAGACGTGATGTCAGGTGACAGAGTCGAACTCGAAAAGGTAGACGGCTTAGACGACGTGGGACTTGTGCGGCCACATTACCCAAGGGCGCCGAGTTACCCCGAGAACCCCGCGTACGGCTATGGTTACGGTGAAGAAGAAGAGGGGCTCCACCTCCGCGAGCTGTGGCGCACAATTCGAAAGCGCAAATGGCTGATCCTCACCATCGCGGTGATCATCACCACGATGGTCACGATCGAGGCATATCGAACCAAGTCTACTTACCGCGCATCGGCCTTTATAGAACTTGGAAAGGACGCGCCGGCAGTTCGATCAGCAGCCGGGGGAATGGTCATCCAATCCGATGACCCGGATATTTACTATCCGCAGCTTGCCATCAACACTCATCTGTTCCGGCTGACCAGCGAACCCCTTCTTGAAGATGTCGTAGTCGACTTGAAACTCGATAAGAACCCGAAGTTCGCGGAGTCATCGAGACGGTCCATGCTGGAGGCAGTGCGAACGATCATCAACAGAGTCACTTTTCACAAGGAGGAGGGAGAACCTCCCGCGACTATCGGTGACTTGAATTCGGATTCAAACGGCCGGATGCGCCACGACAAGAAGGAGTCAGAACGCCTGGTCCCGTTTGTGTCCATGATCGCCGGAGGGCTGGTGGCCGAACAGGTAAAAGATACCAGAACGCTGCGGGTAACCTATACGCACACCGATCCAGCCATCGCGGCAGCTGTAGCAAACGGGGTGGCCCAGGACTTCATAGATACGACCTTTGAAGGCAAGACCGAAAGATTCACCGGTGCTTCGAAGTGGCTGGACACCACCACTCGCGAGTTCAAGGCAAAGCTCGAACGCGCCGAACAGGACCTGGCCGATTATTCAAAAGCGCACAATATCTTTTCGAGCGAGGGAAAGGGCGAGTCGCTGACGACCGACAAGCTCTCGCGGCTGCACGATCAGGCGACTCGTACCGAAACTGAACGCATCCTGAAGCAGTCGGTATATGAGGAGGTGAAGGCGGGACGCGTATCCGGCCTTCCGGCGGCATTCTCGGATCCAAAACTCACCGGGCTTCAAACCAAGCTGGACGAGCTACAGGAGACTTCCGACAAGCTGGATCAGAAATACGGACCCGAGAACCCGGCAGTTAAGGACACGAAGCTGGAGATCAAGAGTACCAAAGGACTGCTCGAGTCGTATCGCAAGGCGCTTGAAGACAGGCTGAAATCCGAATACGAGCTGGCGCTGCGCGATGAGAAGTCGCTGAAGATCGCCCTCGCGCAATCCAAGGGGGAGGCTGTTCAGCAAAACCAGGACGCCATTCAATACAACATCCTCAAGCAGGAAGTTGACACGACCAAGGGCATGTACCAGGACTTCCTTCAGAAGACCAGCCAGGCAAAGGTCGAGGTCGCGCAACAACACAACAATATGCAGCTCATTCAGCCGGCGCGGGTTCCAGGCGGACCAATTGGACCGGCGCGCTTTCGAATGATAATGATCGGGTTCTTCCTGAGCCTCGTTGGGGGTATGGGCCTGGCATACTTTCTTGAATACGTCGACAACACGATCAAGACAGTCGAGGACGTTGGGCGCTACGTGCGGCTCCCGTCCCTGGGGGTCATTCCCGCGATGGCAAGCGCGGCTACAGCGCGCAAACTGCGGGCCGGGGCCAACGGAAGGAAACTCGCCACGGGCAACGGATCCGCAAGCGCAACAAAGGAGTTTCCGTATGACAATGACCGCCTCGCACTCGCGGATAGCCGCTCGTCGGCTGCGGAAGCGTATCGAGTGGTCAGAACTTCAATGCTGCTTTCCGCCGCGGGTAATCCCCCCAAGATAGTGCTGGTCACCAGCGGACAACCTGGAGAGGGCAAGACCACCACTGTCGTCAATACGGCGATCTCTCTTGCGCAGCTCGGGTCGTCAGTCCTGATCATCGACTGCGATCTTCGAAAGCCTTCGGCGCACAAAGTCTTCGGCATCGAACAGTCAAAGGGTTTGTCAACGTATCTATCGCGCGACATCGAGATCGACGGGCTGATTCATAAACTGCAGATACCGAATCTATCGCTGTTTCCATGCGGCCCGATACCGCCGAACCCCGCCGAGTTGATCAGTTCCGATCGGATGAAAAAGATACTCCAACTGCTCGCAGAGCGGTACGATCACATCCTGGTTGACTCGCCGCCTCTGATACACGTGACTGATCCGGTAATCCTCTCGAGCCTGGTCGACGGCGTCATCCTGGTCGTCCACGGCGGTAAGAGTTCGCGCGCGGTTGCGCAACGTGCTCGCCAGGAACTGGTCAGCGTTGGCGCGAAGATCTTCGGCGTGGTGCTTAACAACGTCGACATGCGCCGGGACCGCTACGACGAGTACTACTATCAGCGCTACTACTCCGACTACGCACAAAGCGGCACGGACGCGAACGCTAGTAGCTAGAGGCCGGTGGTCGGTGGTCGGTGGTCGGTGGTCGTGTCGGTGGCCGGTGGCCGGTGGCCGGAGGTCGGTGGTCGGTGGTCGGTGGTCGGTGGTCGGTGGTCTCGGTGGTCGGTGGTCGGTGGTCGGTGGTCGGTGGCCGGTGGTCGGTGGTCGGTGGTCAGTGGTCGGTGGTCGGTGGTCGGTGGCCGGTGGCCGGTGGTGGTCGGTTCGGTGGTTAGGCGGGGGTGGTCGGTGGTTCCACTCACCACTCACCACTAACCACCACCGACCACCGACCACCGACCACCGACCACGACCACCGACCACCGACCACCGACCACTGACCACTGGCCACCGACCACTGACCACCGACCACCGACCACCGACCACCGACCACCGACCACCGACCACCGACTTATCTCCATGTGTGGACTAGTTTCCCTCTTCGCATATCATCCGGTCGCTCCTGAGATCGACCGGGACGAACTGCGCACAATCCGAGATCACATGAGCACACGCGGACCCGACGGTGTCGGCGAGTGGTTCTCGCCCGACGGCCGCGTCGGGCTCGGGCATCGACGCTTGTCGATCATAGATCTGTCTGATGCCGCCAGCCAGCCGATGACCAACGAAGATGGAACCATACGGCTGGTGTTCAATGGTGAGATCTACAACTATCAAGCGCTCCGAGAGAGACTCATCCGGCAGGGTCATAGCTTCCGCTCGCAATCCGACACCGAGGTTCTCGTTCATCTCTACGAAGAGCGCGGCGAAGAGATGGTCCACGACCTGCGCGGGATGTTCGCGTTCGCTCTTTGGGATGCAAAGAGAAACGCGATGCTGCTGGCTCGCGATCCTTATGGCATCAAGCCGCTCTACTACGCCGACGATGGATGGGTGGTGCGCGCCGCTTCGCAGGTAAAAGCGTTGTTGGCCGGGTCTCACGTCTCGACGCTGCCGGAGCCCGCGGGGATTGCGGGCTTTTACCTGACTGGCAGCGTGCCCGAGCCGTTCACCATCTATCAGGAGATTCGCGCGGTTCCAGCCGGCAGCGTGGTCTGGGTGAATCATCTTGGGGCATCCGCCCCCAGGCGTTATTTTTCAATCGCGCAGGTATTTTATGACGCAAGACACTCCGGAGGTGAGAGCAAGCGCCTGAGCGAATCAGAGGTGAAGGAGTTTGTCCACGATGCATTGTTGGACTCGGTACGTCAGCATTTGATTGCGGATGTCCCGGTCAGCGCGTTTTTGTCCGCGGGTGTTGATTCAGGGACGGTTGTAGGGCTTGCTCGTGAAGCGGGAGCCGAGGATCTGCAAACGGTGACGCTTGCGTTCGAAGAGTATCGAAGCACACACGACGACGAAGCGCCTCTCGCTCGAGAGGTTGCTCAGACGTACGGTACTCGTCATCACACTCGTCCGCTGGACGAAGCAGAGTTTCAACGTGAGTTGCCCAACATTCTCGATGTGATGGATCAGCCCTCGATCGACGGCATCAATACATACTTCGTCAGCAAGGCGGCGTCGCGAGATCGGCGTCAAAGTCGCCTTGTCCGGACTTGGCGGAGATGAACTGTTCGGCGGCTATCCGTCGTCTCGGGATCTCCCGCGGTGGGTGAGAAGAACGAGGATGCCGGCACTTGTGCCCGGGCTTGGCAGGCTGATGCGGGCGGTCGTCTCTCCCTTTGTGCCGGGTAATACTTCACCAAAGATCGCGGGAATGATCGAGTACGGCGGTACTTATCCCGGAGCGTACCTGCTGCGCCGCGGGTTGTTCATGCCCTGGGAGTTGAAGGAGATTTTAGGTGAGGAATTGGCTGTCGAGGGGCTTCGTCGGCTTGATCCGCTGCGAATGATCGCCGCGCGATGAATCCTGACCCGGGCACCTCGGTTTGCGAGTTGCAGCAATTGAAGCATCGATGTACATGCGAAACCAACTGCTTCGCGATACTGATTGGGCGAGCATGGCGCATTCGCTCGAGGTACGAGTGCCGTTGGTTGATGTCGATCTTGTAAAGGGACTTGCCCCGTTGTTGTCAGCTCAGCCGGAGCTCGTGCGACCAAGACAGCTATTGGCAACAATCGCAAAACCGTCGCTTCCGCAAGCTGTGAGTGCCAGAAGCAAGACTGGGTTTACGGTTCCGCTCAATCACTGGATCGAGAGAAACAAGACGCTCGATATATGGAGACGGCTACCCGCGCTCGCGAGACCGGGCACACATTGGGCTCGTCGCTGGGCCTACACGTCGGTTTCGCTAGCGAGCAACGGGTGACTGTGATGAGATACGACCGGTGACCGGCGATTGTCCCCGGTCGACCGTGGCTGGTTCTTTTGTATGAGAATGCTTGCGCTGATGCCTGATTCATATGGCGGCTTTGGGGGCATCGCCCAGTACAACCGTGACCTCCTGGACGCGCTCTCCGCGTCAAGTGGGGTTGAGTCAATCCTGTCGTTGACGCGACATCGTCCCGATTCAAACGTTGAGCGGCCATCGAAAGCTCCGCGGAGCGGTTCTTACCGGGCAACGAACTTCGCTATCTCGTCAGGGCGGTAATACGCCGAGTTCCGGTTTCGCCCGGACGTCATCGTGTGTGGGCATATCAATCTGCTCCCGGTCGCGACCGTCGTCAAGAAGATTACAGGCAGCCCGCTGATTCTGGAGGCATACGGATTCGAGGCCTGGGCAGCCCCCCGAAGGCTTCGCGGGTGGGGCACAGCGCCAGGTGGATCTGGTGATCGCAATTAGCCGTTACACTCGCGAGCAGGTTCAGCGTTGGTCGGGAATTGAGCCACACCGAATAAGGGTCGTGCCAAACGCGGTTCACCTTGGCTGCTATTCGCGCGGCGCAAAGCCGCGTCATCTGGTAGAGCGTTACGGTGTCGAAGGCAAACTGGTGCTGCTGACTGTTGGAAGGTTACGTAGCAACGAGCGCTACAAGGGTCAGGACAAAATCATCACGCTGCTGGCGAAGTTGACAGCGCGGTTTCCGAATCTGGTCTATCTCATCGCCGGGGACGGAGATGATCGCGACCGGCTCGAGACAATGACCATGAAGTCAGAGCTTCAGGGACACGTTATCTTCGCCGGGCGGATTTCGGAAGAAGAAAAGATCGATCATTACAACCTTGCGGACGCGTTCGCGATGCCCAGCACTGGCGAGGGTTTCGGGTTTGTATTTCTAGAGGCTGCTGCTTGCGGACTGCCGGTGCTCGGAGGAAGCGTGGACGGGAGCCGGGATGCGCTGGTCGACGGCCATCTCGGGGTGATGGTTGATCCCGAAAACCCTGACGAATTGTTCCAGGGCCTCGAAACAATATTGACGCAAGAGAAACGAGTCCCGGATTGTCTCGCGGCCTTCGACTTCCCGCGGTTTAGGACGCAAGTGGAAGAGCTAGTGACGAATCTCTAGAGGTCGGAGGTCAGAGGTCGGCTTCAAATTAATCAGATGACTTTGGAAGAGGAGCTGCGCGCAATGGAAGCACTATGGGAGGATCTTTGCCGTCGTGAGGAGGACGTGCCGGTCCCACAATGGCACAAAGATCTTCTAGATGATCGAGAGCGGTCGATCGAAGAGGGCACGGCACAGTTCCGTGACTGGGAAACCGCCAAAAAGCACATCACCGAAAGAACCTCGTGAGGATTGAAATTCTTGATCAGGCGGAAGACGACTTCATCGAGGGATCTCGCTTTTATGAAGCGCAACACGAGTCATGTCTCAAGAGCCTCCTCATGTTTCAGAGTCGGGAAGGTGGGCTTGCCCCCGCGGCTCTAGCTAAGATCAAATTGCGATGGGCATGAACCCCTTTCCCCAATTCATCATTCTTTTGAGCTACCAGCGGGGGCAAGCCCACCTTCCCGACTCTGAAACATGAGCGGGGGGCTGTTGCCCGCGGTTCGGAGGCTCGTGGACGAGGTGACTTCTGTCTTCTGACTTCGGTCTTCTTGCAGCGGCTATCCGGTGCGGGGTACTCTGTGGTTCAATGAACACGAATTGGATAATAGTCGATCCAGACATTTGCAACGGTCAACCGGTAATCAAGGGCACGAGGATTACGGCTCAGACGGTGCTGGAGTTCCTGGGCGCCGGAGATTCAATTGACGACATCCTTGAGGAGTATCCGTCTCTCACTAGAGAGCACGTGCTGGAATGCGTTCGGTTCTCTTCTGAGCTTCTGAAGCATCATTTCACTTTTCGGGAAGTCGCTTGAACGGATTTATTCTCGACGAGAATATCCCCAGCCGCTATGCGTTTAAACCTCGGCTTCCGGTAATCCATGTTAGAGAAATTGGCGAGAGCCTTACGGATTCACAATTATGGGAATATGCGGAATCGAATGGATATGTAATCGTGACTAAGGACGCGGATTTCTCCAACCGAATCATGTTTCGCTCGTCCCGCCATGGATTGTGCATTTGCGAATCGGAAATATACGGAAGCAAGAGTTCCATGAATTTCTCCAGCGGGCATGGCCTCAGATTGAGGCCCTTCTTCCCGATCACAAACTCGTCAACGTGTTCCTTGATCGTATTGAAGGCGTCAAATGACTGCCTGTGAGATCCTTTTTCTGACTTCTGACTTCTGAGGAGGGAAGACGGGGGACCTCTACGGCGAACTAACCATACCCGAGGCCGTATGGTTGGAAGTAGTGATCCTGGTCTTCGCATTTGCCCTTTGCTCCCTGCTCCCCGCTCCCGCTCCCTGCTTTTCTTATGCCAAACTTCGCAATCATCGGAGTAGCCGGTTTCATCGCGCCTCGCCACTTGAAGGCCATAGAGACACCGGAAATCAACTTGTGGCGGCCGCGGACCCACACGACTCTGTCGGGATCCTCGATCAATACTCTTTTGATGTCAGGTTCTTCACAGAGATCGAACGGTTCGACCGGCACCTGGAAAAGCTGCGGCGGGGACCCGATGAAAAGAGAGTCCATTACGTAAGCATCTGCTCGCCAAATTATCTCCACGATGCGCATTGCCGTCTCGCACTGCGCATCGGTGCAAACGCGATTTGCGAGAAGCCGCTGACGATCAACCCGTGGAACCTGGATGCGCTCCAGGAATTCGAGCACGAGTTAGGCGCTCGGATCTATACAATTCTTCAATTGCGAGTGCATCCGAAGCTTCTCAAATTGAGAGAGGATCTGCTTCAGGGCGATAGGAATCATCAGCACGAGGTCCGTCTCACCTACATAACTGCGCGCGGCGGTTGGTATCAAAATTCCTGGAAGGGTTCGCCCGAAAAATCGGGCGGCGTCGCCACCAACATCGGGATTCATTTCTTCGATTTGTTGCTATGGCTTTTCGGGGATGCTGGCGAGTGCCGGAGTCCATCTGTTCTGATACTCGGCGGATGGCGTGGATTTCTGGAGCTTGAACGCGCGCGGGTGAGTTGGTTTCTATCGGTTGATGCGGCCGATCTTCCATTCGACGCAGTCGCGGGCGGCCGCACTACATACCGTTCGATCACAATCGATGGCGAGGAAATCGAGTTCACGGATGGCTTCACCGATCTGCACACGCGAGTGTATGAGAAGAACGCTGGCGGGTGAAGGTTTTGGGATTGAAGATGCTCGGCCGGCAATCGAGTTAGGGCATCTAATTCGCACCACTCAGATTTCCAGAAAAGACGATACGGCTCATCCGCTCCTCGTCACGGGGTGAGTGGTGCCAGGACGGATGAGATCTGGCTGTTGCCGGATTGGAGACAGTGGTTCCGCGAATGACCGAAGGAGGAACTGGGTTTCATCCCGAACTGACCGGCCGTGAGAACATCTTCTTGAACGGCGCGATCTTCGGGATGTCGAGAGAAGAGATCGAAACGAGAGTTCGATGAGATAGTCGCGTTCGCCGAAGTCGAGGGTTCTTCGAGACAACTTCGGATTGCTTCCACTATGACGTGGCCGAATACGAAGGCGATATTGCCAGCTTGAAAGACCTCGGCGGACTCTGTCGCTCTCTGCCATCAGTTACGGGTTCTTGATATTATCCTCAGAGGGAACTGGTAATAGTTACAGGAATGAGGTACCGAGCTGACGATCTCGAAGAGGACATCGAGTATGCCAGGAGCAGTTAGCGATTCGTCAACACTTATTCACCTCGCAGCAATCAATCGTCTGCTCCTGCTGCAAGAGTTTCATGGCGACGTCACGATTCCTCCAGCGGTATGGAGAGAAGTTGTAGAAGAAGGGCAAGGGCGAGCTGGCGCCCAGGAGGTTGAGGCGGCGGCTCGATCTGGATGGCTCATGGTTGTGGCCCCTACCAATGAAATTCTCCTCCGGTTGCTGAAGCGCGATTTGGATAAAGGGGAAGCAGAAGCCATAGCGCTTGCCTTGGAACAGAATGCCGAGGTCGTTTTCCTTGACGAGTCCGCCGCGCGAAGCATTGCCGATGTGTACTGAACAAGACCGGCGTAATTGGGCTCCTGATCCGAGCCAAGCTGGAAGGCAAACTCCCTCTGTTGCGCGAAGAGCTGGATCGTCTTCGCCGAGATGCCGGATTCTGGATCGCTGAGGATCTCTATCTTAGCGCATTACAAGCCGTTGGAGAATGAAAGCACAATCAGCCGTGCCCTTTGCTCTTCGCCCTTTGCTCCTTGCTCTTTGCTCTTTGCTCTTCGCCTCGATTTGGTACAATGAAGCCAATGAACCTTGAGATCATCGCAGAGCCCTTGACT
This sequence comes from Blastocatellia bacterium, assembly GCA_963737945.1. Classification (GTDB taxonomy): domain Bacteria; phylum Acidobacteriota; class Blastocatellia; order UBA7656; family UBA7656; genus Onstottus_A. Next base: position 625,443 of record CAVTUR010000010.1, read on the forward strand.
CTCCGAACCGATGCTTCGGGGGTGGTTCGTGTCGGGAACACACGCGTCTCACTCGATATAGTGATTCGGGCTTATCTCGAAGGGGCGATACCGGAGGAAATAGTCGAACAGTTTCCCTCTCTGCAAGTGGCTGACGTTTATGCGGCAATCGGCTATTACCTGAAGCACAAAGATCAAATAGATGATTACCTGCTTTGGAGGCTGCAGCAGCGAGAGAAGGTCAGGCAAGAGAACGAAACCAGGGCCAACCCTTTCGGATTGCGCGAGAGGCTCCTGTCGCGGATGAAATCTTCAACAACGAAATAGATGCTGCGTCTGGCGACTGATGAAGACTTCAACAACCGCATTCTGCGGGGCTTGCTGCGGCGTATGCCCTCCTTGGATGTGTCCCGCGTGCAGGATGTCGGATTGTGTGGCAGCAAGGATCCCGACGTTCTGGAGTGGGCGGCACGTGACGGTCGCGTGCTGTTGACCCACGATGCATCCACGATGTCAGCATTCGCTTACGAGCGAGTCAAGCAGGGACTTGTTATGCCCGGAATATTCGAGATAAGTCCGGACATGCCGATCGGTCAGGCGATAGAGGAGATCGTCATGATCGCTATGGCCAGCCTTGAGGCGGAGTATGAAGGGCAGGTACGACACTTGCCACTGAGGTGATCTCACCTCTGACTTCTGACCTCTGACTTCTGACCTCTGACCTCAGATCCGACTCCATAGCTCTCAATTTTACACAATTCGAGATTCGCGTTTCCTATGAGACCGCAAATAGACACGTTGGACCCGATAGTAAGCCTCGGTGACCGCGACGCCTCGGAGGTTCTTCCCGAGCCGACACCGGATTCTCCCGAGTCATTCGATCTGTGGATCGAAGCCGGGCGCGCCGAGAAGCACTACTGGGCAGACCTTTGGCGCTATCGCGAGCTGTTCTATATTCTGGCCTGGCGAGATGTCGCAGTCCGTTACAAGCAGACCGTAGCCGGTGCGGCCTGGGCGCTCATCCAGCCGTTTCTGAGCATGTCATAATGACGGTCATCTTCGGCAGAGTCGCCGGGCTGCCGTCTGAAGGCAACGCACCTTACGCCATCATGGTTTTCGCCGCGATGCTGCCCTGGCAGTTCTTCGCCAACTCGCTGTCGTCCTCGAGCCAGAGCGTGGTCAGCAACGCGGCTCTGATATCCAAAGTCTATTTCCCGCGGCTGATCATTCCATCGAGTTCAGTCGTCGTCTCATTGATAGATTTCGGCATCTCGTGTTCCATCCTGGTGGGTCTGATGGTGTGGTATCAGTTCGCACCCAGTTGGCGGTTGTTGACGCTGCCGTTTTTTGTGGTGCTGGCGATCATCGCGGCGTTAGGCCCGGGGCTGATCATAACCGCATTGACGGTTCGTTACCGGGACTTCCGCATTATCATTCCGTTTATCGTTCAGTTTGGAATGTACGTGAGTCCGGTGGCGTACAGCAGCGCAGTGCTTCGCGCGAAGCTGGGCGAGAATCTGTTTCTGTTGTATTCGTTGAATCCGATGGTCGGAGTGATCGATGGCTTTAGATGGGCCGTTTTAGGCGGCGCCAGCCAGTTGCACCGACTGGGCTTTACCTTGTCTGTCGCGCTGAGTGTGATTCTTTTGTTCACCGGCGTTTGGTACTTCCGCAAAACCGAGCGCGCCTTCGCCGACGTCATCTGAAGGGCGGTCCGCAGCCCTTAGCCCCTTGCTCTTTGCTCTTAGCTCCCTGCTCTTAGCTCCCTGCTTTTCTTATGTCTGACACGGTAATCAGGGTTGAAAACGTCAGCAAGAAATATGTCAGGCTACCATCTTCACGATTTGCTCCCGGGCTTGCTCGAGAAAGCCGATGACTTGATCTCTGGTCACAGTAGGAAAGCCCTCGAGAAAGTCATCGATCGACTCGCCGCCCTTTATGTAGTCAATTAGGGTTTGGACCGGTACTCGAGTCCCGGCAAAGACCGCAGCACCGTCCATTACGTCTGCTGATGAAGTGACAATCGCATTTCTCATGGCCGAGATGGTAATCGCGGAGGGCCGATCTTCTCAATGATGGACGCCGAGGACCTGCTGAAAGTAGACGTTGAGCGTTGCATCCTGAACGAGTTTTGCACGACCAGGGTGAGGTACGGCATGATTGGGCTGTTTCCTTGATCCTGCCCTTAGCCCTTAGCCCTTGCTCTTTGCTCCCTGCTCCCAGCTCCCTGCTCCCTGCTCTTCTTATGCCAGACACCGTGATCCGAGTCGAAAACTCGGCAAGAACACATCGGCCGTGAGCGTAACGGCTCAGACGGTCTGCGCCACGCGCTCAATGACTTCGTGACCGCGCCCTTCCGCCGGCTCCGCGGTCTGACCTCTGACCTCCGACCTCTGACCCCTGATTTCTGGGCTTTCAAAGATGTTTCATTCGAAGTAACCCAGGGTGAAGTCATAGGCATAATCGGGCGAAACGGCGCAGGGAAATCGACGCTGCTCAAGATCCTGTCCCGGATCACAGAGCCGATCGAGGGCGAGTGCGAATTAGAGGGCGCGTCGCGAGTTTGCTCGAGGTCGGGACCGGGTTTCATCCAGAGCTGACCGGCCGCGAGAATATTTTCCTGAACGGCGCGATACTCGGGATGTTGAAGGAAGAGATAAACGAAAGTTTGACGAGATAGTAGCCTTTGCCGAAGTGGAGAAATTTTTGATACGCCGGTGAAAAGGTATTCATCAGGGATGTACGTGCGGCTTGCGTTTGCCGTAGCGGCGCACCTTGAGCCCGAGATATTGATCGTTGACGAAGTGCTCGCCGTAGGCGATTACGAATTTCAGCGGCGCTGTCTGGGCAAGATGAACGAAGTGTCTCACGGTGGCCGCACAGTGCTCTTTGTCAGCCACAACATGACCGCCATCGAGGAGTTGTGCCCGAAATCGGTCTTCTTAAAGAACGGGCGCATCGAGCGTTCCGGGCCGACTCATCAGGTAGTTGCCCATTACCTGACCTCGACTGTTGGCCAGCTTCGGCTGGCAAGTTGACGGGCAGACGGACCGTGAAGGAACCGGAAATGCCCGAATCACGCGGTTGGAGTTGCTTGCCGCCGACACCGACACACCGATCACAAACCTGACATTCCGGCAGTCTTTCCGTTTGCGAATGCACTATCGGGCCAGCAAGCAGTTGATCGACCCTCGATTTGGATTCGCCTTGCTGTCGGACAAAGGAGAGCGGATATTCCAGACCGAAACGATAGAGGTAAATCTCCGAATCGGCGATTTGAAGAAGGCGAGGGCAGATTCGATTGCCTGGTCTTTACGCCTAATCTCCTTCCCGGAATCTATTATCTCGAAGCCTGGATCGTCGAGAAGGTAAACATCGCCTTCGCGGACCATATATTTCAGAGTGGGCCGGATAGAAATCAGCGTGGACCCGGACGCAGCAGGAACAACTGACACTATCTGACCTATCCTATGCGGGGACGAGTCTTCATGGATTGCCGATGGTCGCAGGCAGCATCAGACCGAAGGAGCGTATGTTAGAGGATAAAATCATTTTCATGACTGGCGGTGCCGGTTTCATAGGCTCTACGCTGATTGGCCGACTGATTGAAAATAATCGTGTGACCGTATTCGATAACCTGAGCCGCAACGCACTGGCCGGACTTCCCTATGCGTCGCATCCGAACCTTAAGCTTGTGGTTGGCGATGTAACCGACGCCGCCGCGTTGAGGGCGGCGATGATCGAGGCCGATCCGCAGATCGTCGTCCACATGGCGGCTATCGCCGGAATCGACACGGTAATCAAGAGCCCGACGACGACCATGCGCGTCAACCTTATGGGGACGCTGAATGCGTTGGAATCGGCTCTACAGGTGAAGCGGTTGGAGCGGTTCGTAGATTTCTCGACGAGCGAGGTGTTTGGCTCAAACGCCTTTCGCGCCGAAGAGAGCGGGCTGGCATCCATCGGCGCTGTCGGCGAGGCCCGATGGATTTACGCGGTCAGCAAATTGACGGGTGAGCACATGGCCCATGCCTATCACCGCGAGTTTGGACTACCTGCTGTGACGCTACGGCCCTTCAACGTCTATGGCCCCGGGCAGGTAGGCGAAGGAGCGATTCACCGATTCGTAGTCAACGCGCTACAGAACAAAGAGATTCAGATTCACGGTGACGGCACGCAGATTCGGGCGTGGTGTTACGTTGACGACATGGTAGATGGCGTGTTGCTGGCGATGGAGCATCCGAATGCGATTGGCGAGTCTTTCAATATCGGGAATGCCCGCGCCGTGGTGACGATTTACGGGCTGGCCAACACGATCGTCCGCGTGCTCGAATCAAAATCGCCGATTCGATTTGTTCCCAAAGGATATGTGGACATCGAACTGCGCGTGCCGAACGTGGATAAGGCGCGCGATCTTATTGACTTCGAGGCGCAAATTGATCTTGAAGAAGGGATTAAGAGAACGGGCGAGTTCTATGCGAACAGGTTGTTGGGTTAATCTCGCTCGAATAGTGGTCATTGGGTGACGAGACTTGCTCGTCGCGATGCGATTTCATTGTCGACTCAATCGGGTTTCTCAATCTGAGCGGATGTGAAGTGAAGTCAGGGCTCAAGCAGGAATTAACGATGCGGCATTTTTCCAGTCATGGCAGCGGCGAAATCAATCGCAACCTGTTTCGAAAACTTGGCGAGAATGTCATCTTTGAGGTCGGTGTCTTGGTATTTCACGCTGACCACATAGCCATTGGCTCGAACGTCTATGTCGGTCATTATTCGATCCTCAAAGGATATTACAAGGGCGAGATGGTCATCGGTGATGACGTGTGGATCGGACAGCAGGTCTTCTTTCATAGTGCTGGCGGGTTATTCATCGGCGACCGCGTTGGTATCGGGCCTGGAGCGCGGATCATTACCTCTTTCCATCGAGATGAAGGGTGGAGCAAAGCCATTTTAGACAGTACCCTTGAATTCGCGCCTGTGACAATCAGCTCAGATTGCGACATCGGCGTTGGGGCAATTATCCTTCCCGGCGTGACCATCGGCCGAGGCGTGCAGATCGGTGCTGGAGCAGTCGTTACCGAGGACATACCGGACTATACGGTTGTGGCGGGCGTCCCTGCTAAGATGATTCGTCAACGACAGGAGCGAGTATCTTGAAAATACCGTTAGCCCGCCCGTGGATTGATGAGGATGACGAGAAATCTGTACTAGAAACGCTACGCAGCGGATGGGTTGGCCCTGGCCCGAAAGTCGCCGCCTTCGAGCAAACCTTCGCGGAGTATGTAGGTACGGCTTACGCAGCAACTGTATCCTCTTGCACAGCGGCCTTGTATCTGGCTGCATTGGCCGCCGGATTTGGTCCCGGTGATGAAGTGCTGGTCCCGGCCTTTACCTGGATTTCGACGCCCAACGCTATTGAACAAGCAGGGGCTCGCCCGGTTTTCTGCGACATTGACCCGGTAACATTCAACATTGACATGGCCGATGCTGCCAGGCGCGTTACCCGGCGGACGCGAGGCATTTTTCCCGTTCACCTGTTTGGGTTGGCAGCGAACATGGCTGCCGTTGCGGAACTCGCCCAGCGGCACAACCTTTTTGTTATTGAGGATGCTGCCTGTGCGCTGGGTTGCTACTACGGCGACCGACACGTCGGCACACTGGGGGATGTAGGTTGTTTCAGCTTTCACCCGCGCAAATCAATCACCACAGGCGAGGGCGGCATGTTGACGACGGGGCGGCAATCGCTTGATATGATCTTTCGCTCTCTCCGCGACATCGGCTCGGACCGTGCCCATTATTTGCCGGACCGTGCCGCCCAGCAGTTGTTGCCGGATTACAATGCTCTCGGCTTCAACTATCGTCTCACAGATTTGCAGGCCGCGCTGGGGTTGACGCAATTGGCGAAGTTCGACTTTATCCTGGCACGGCGGCTAGACTGTGCCCGCCGCTATCATGAGTTAATCAACGGCTCTACTCTGGCAACGTGGCTTCAACCGCCGCCCTTACCCCGGGAGCGTGAGCACGCCTTTCAGGCTTACGTTTGCAGATTGATGCCGCCCGACGACGATGAGACTACATTGGAACAATGGCACGCTCGCCGTAACCGTCTCATGCAGAGTCTATATGAAGCCGGGGTAGCAACACGGCCCGGCACTCACGCCCCGCATATGCTAGGCTACTACCGCAACAAATATAAAATCCGAGCTGCAGATTACCCACAATCGTGGCGGGCAGACTGGCTGACGCTGGCTCTTCCAATTTACGCAGGCTTAACGGCTGACGAGCAGGAACAGGTTTGTGCCAGCCTGTACATGAACAGTGGTTAGGTATCCGATGAATCGCCGGTTAATACGGGCGTTCTGGGTTTTGCGCACCATCTGTGCCGGACTTGGCGGCTCGCTGGTCCGCGCCGCCCGCCGCCGCCTCCACCTTCCACCCCGCATCTGGCACGGGATTTTCCCTTTGCATATGACACAGGGAGAGGTTGGCGGATCGTATCGCTGGTTATCCTAGCCGCTCGGTCGTTAAAACCGCGCGATCGATCTCTTACGAGCTTGTGACCGCCGAGAGTTTTGACCGAGTCGTCCAGGGAACCCGCGCTAGTTGGGACCAGAGTCACTGGGTTTGTCTCCTCGACTTGCTTCTAAGTGGTGACATCTGGATGGCGCATTTTGATTGCCATTTCTTTCGCGACGATCAGGTTTGGTTGAATCGACAGACTTTTGCGTTTGCTGCGTCTCTTTGGCATTCGAATCATCGTGGCGCCCCACGGTGCAGATGTCAGCCACCAAAGCCGCATTGTCTCACGCTACGGATGGACTGATCGCTTCAGCCGCGACTATCCGGACTGGGACGAGACGCGGCACCAGATCACTGCTGAACGACGCATCGCGTTATTCTGCGAGGAGGCCGACTTTGTTATCGGTGCGGACAGCTCCTTGGCTCGTTTTTTGCCAAGGAACGATCTACTCTTCAAATACTTCCCGGTTGACTGCGAAGAAATCCGATCGTCCGATTCTACGTCTAACTCTCGGCCAATCATCGCCCATGCACCGAACCACCGATTGACCAAAGGCACGGATTTTTTGTTACAGTCCGTTGAGAATCTTCGCGGCCGGGGGGTTGAATTGGAGCTGATGCTAGTGGAGCGGATACCGCACGACGAAGCGTTATACCACTACCGAGAAGCGGACATCATCGCGGATCAGTTTTGCATCGGCGCTTTCGGCATGTTCGCATTGGAGGGGCTTGCGCTTGGCAAGCCTGTGCTGACGTACCTGGACCAGGAGCACCTTGGAGATCCTGTGTTTAACTTACCGCTTGTCAACACCAATGCAGACAATAAGAGGTCTTGGCAGTCTTATTACAAGTTCCGATTTTACGGGAGCGCCTCGGGAAAGCCGGTCGCACGGCCGTCGAACGCTACCAGTCGGTGCCCGCCCTTGCTGAAGTCTGGGATCGGATCTACCGACACCTTTGGTGGGGCTGTCCCCTCGATCTGGAGAAGACTCAGCATTTTTCGCCGAAGCGTGAGTCACGCTCGTTCACGGAAGACCCGTTTCGGACAGATTTCTGGCCGGTGCCCGTCGAGGACTTGCTGCCGGAGATTCACGCCGCGTTAGAGCAAGCCGGTTTCAATAGGGTGGCATCCAGCAAACTCTCGGTCGGTGCAAATGGCGTCGAAATCTCGGCAGGACCTTCCGAGCGGCTTATGATGAAGAGGCTGTTAATCTGCTCACCTTCGCACGCGATTGTCGGTGGTGTCGAAACAATAGTCAACAACCTTTGTCGCGAGCTTCCCAAGCACGGGTGGGACGCAATCCTCGCCCTCGGGAAAGGATCGCGCTTCAACGACGTGGGTAAATACCGAGCAGCCTACCCAGACCTTCCAATTGCGGAGATAGACGGCACCAAGGGAACACGGCAAGGGCGTCTGGAAGCGCTTGCTCAGTTGATTGAAGGTGTTCGACCAAACGTAGTGCTGTCTGCGCGCATCTTTGACGCGTACGAAGTAGTAGGTGAGCTGAAGAAACACAAACCGAACCTGCGCTTGGCAGTGACGATCCAGGCTTACGAGCCTCACTATCTGTACAACCTCCGCGCATATCGCGAGAGTGTCGACCTATGCGTAACGTCGGGGAACCTGATACGGCTGGCCGCCATCCATTGGAGTAACTTTCCAGAAGATCGAGTAGTGAGCATACCCGGCGGAGTAAGCGCTCCGAGAGTGGGTATCGGCCCTCGTTATCCCCGGTCACCCATACGCATCGGATATGTCGGACGACTCGACCAGGAGCAGAAGCGAATCCTGGACGCGGAACCGTTCCTCCGCGAGTTGGACAGAAATGGTATCGATTACGCACTTGACGTCGTTGGAACCGGTCCCTATGAGACGGAACTTTCGCACAGGCTAACGGGTTGGGTTGCGCAGGGCCGAGTGAAGTTCCACGGATGGCAGTCAAAGGATCGGCTATACAGCGAACTCTTCCCAAAGATGGATTGCATCATCCATTTTGCCCACACTGAAGGCGTCACAATCGCGCCGCGGGAAGCAATGGCGCACGGAGTAGAGCAATAAT
>CAVTUR010000011.1:0-607922 GCA_963737945.1 Blastocatellia bacterium
GCACCGTCACCAAAGCGTACCGGGCGTTTACAGACCGGAGCGAGCCGCCGGTGCGAGATGCCCCGGTCCGAAGGTCGGCGCCGTGGCCGGCCGGCTCCGCCGAGCCTTCCTTGGCCGCCCGGCGGGAAGCTGGGATGGGTTCCCAACCGCTGGGCGGCGAGCGCGGCGAGCACGGCTCCATGCCCAACGAGAAGGGCCGGCCGCCTTTACTCGCCTCGGATCACGCTTTTGTCTCGGGGGCCGACCAGGGTGCGGAGCCACGCGGGTTGGTCGCGAACAGCCTGCAGGCGCTCGCGGCGCTTGCGTCCAATCGGCTCGTCGTGATCGCGGCGTCCGCCGCCCTGATCGTGCTCGCTTTGTCCGGGCTCGCCTATTGGCAGTGGCCGACGATTGCCGAGTTGTTCAGCGGTGGCGGCGCCGCGACGACGACGGTTGCGCCGGGAACAAGTCCGTCCTCGCGCGCCAAGACCACCGACAGGATCGGCCCCCCGACATCACCCAGCGCCCGTCCGCAGGCGGGCCCCGCGGTCGCGCAACGCGTCGTGCTCTACGAAGAGGATCCCTCGAACGCTTCCGGCAAGCAATATGTGGGCACCGCGATCTGGCGCACGGAATCGGTTGCCGCCGGGCCGGGGCAGGCGAATGACGTGGCGGTGCGCGCCGAAATAGAAATCCCGGAGCCGAAGGTGACCGTCAAATGGTCGCTTCGCCGCAATACCGACAAAGCGCTGCCGGCCAGCCATACTATTGAGATCATGTTCTCGCTGCCGCCGGACTCCCCCAATGGCGGCATCTCGAACATTGCAGGCATTCTGATGAAACAGGCCGAGCAGACCCGCGGCATGCCCCTTGCCGGGCTCGCCGTGAAGGTGATGACCGGCTTTTTCCTGATCGGATTGTCATCGGCGGAGGCCGACGTGCAGCGCAATATTCAGCTCCTGAAGGAGCGGGCTTGGTTCAATGTGCCGGTGGTTTACGCCAATGGCCGGCGCGCAATCATGGCCATCGAAAAGGGCGAACCAGGCGAGCGCGCTTTCGCCGAGGCTTTTGCGGCCTGGGGGGAATAACCAACGGGGGCGCGCTCAGTGCGGATCAATGGGTGCGGCCGATCGAGAACTCCTCTTCGCCGAGGCGGCGAACAACGCGAGCGCGTCCTTGGCGATCGCCCCGTAATGGCGCGCGCGGGTAGCCGTCTGGATGTTCCGCGCGATACTCCTGCCACAGCAGCACCAGTGTCACGCTGCGCCGCTTGAGTTCCTCGTGCAGCTTGGCCCAATCGGGAGCCGGGCGCTCAGTTTGCGCCTCTCCAGCGGCCGTGAACAGCCGGCGCTCAAGCTCGCCATCGTCGAATAGCTGCGGCAGCGGCCAGCTGAGGCCGATCACCTCGGCATGGCGCACGATCTCGCCGGCCGCCGTCTTGCTGACCCCAAGCGCCTCGCCAATCTCTCGGTAGCTCAGTGAAAGCGCGTGCCTCAGCCGAAGCACCTCGCGCACCTTGCGCATCGACAATCTCTCCGCTGGCATCGGTAACCCCGCTGTTGGTTGCAGGGGTCCCCGATCAGTCGATTCGATTGTCGACGGGAACGCCGTTCAGCCCGCGATCATCGGCTGTCCGCAATCATCGGATTGCTGTCCGCCTTCCGTCGGAATCTGTGTCCGCTTTGCGTCGGATTCCGCATCCTCCCGCCCCTTCATAGGCTTTGTTTTCCTCCAGCTTGATCCACGCTGCCTTGATAACGGACTCCGCCAGCTTGACTTCTGCGCCTGCCAGCCCTGTGTCTACGAAGAGGAGCGTAGGCGGGATCGTCTCCACATGACCCCAGCCCACCATGAAGTGCTCGCCCGCAATCCAGAAAGGAACCGCAACGCTTTTACACGATGACGCTGCCGCAAACTGCTCCAGGCTTTTCGTTCAAACCGGCCTGGTTTACGCTCCGCGAGATTCGCGCCCACAGCGAAGCGTCATACCGCCCTGGCGAAGAGACACGACGGGCGCCCTCGGTTCGGAGAAAGACTGGCAATCCGCGGTAGTTGCTTTTGAATTCGAGATTGGACCATTCGCGCGTAAAGCCGAAGTCGTCCCTGGGGGTACGAAACTATGGCCTCGGGTATCTCTTCATTCTTCTGTAGGCGAGGGGGTTGGGTGCTCGCCTCGCTTGTCTTCGCTCTGGCCCTGGAGCCGGCGCGCGCCGGGCAGCGCCGTATCGAACTTGTCGATTACGAGAAGATAGTCAGTGTCTCCGATCCTCAAATCTCACCCGATGGAAGATTCATCGTGCTTGTGGTCTCGCGTCCGAACATCGAGCATAATCGAAATGACCGGGAGCTCCTTCGCATTGAAGTGCAGACCGGCGCACAACGAATATTGACACACGATCGCAAAGGAGTCGGCTCGCCGCGCTGGTCACCGAGCGGTGATCGACTGGCGTTCATTGCCAACGCGCCCGATGGCAAGGAAGAAAGACCGCAGCTATTTGTTCTCCCGGTAATCGGGGAGGCTAAGAAAATCACTAACGTCGCCGGCGGCGTTCATCAATACGCGTGGAGACCCAACGGGAAAGAGATCGCCTATGTTAGCGCAGACGAACGCAAGAACAAGAGCGACATTGAAAAACACCTCGACGCCTTTGAAGTGGGCGACTCTGAATATCTGGCCACCGCCGTCCCGATGCCTACTCACCTATGGCTGGTCTCCGCAGACGGCGGAATCCCCAGTCGCTTGACGTCAGGGTCGTGGAGCGTGGCAGCTAGTTTCTCGGCCGCCCCGATATCCTGGTCCCCTGACGGCAGGTGGTTGGCGTTCATCCGCCAGGCGAGTCCACACTTCGGCGATCTCGACCAAAGGACGTTGGAGTTGTTCGAAGTCGAGACCGGCAAGGCGCGCGAAGTCACCGGGCACGATAAGTTCGAAAGCTTCGGCATATTCTCTCCGGACGGGTCGCACCTGGCGTACGGGTATCCCCGGCACGCAGATCCCAACAACTTGAACGAGTTTTATGTTACATCGGTATCAGGCGGCGAAGGCGTTAACCTTACACGATCACTCGATCGAAACCTTCTGCGTGTCATCTGGATGCCGAACAGCAGATCGTTATTAGTCGGAGGACACGATGGAACAAAGGTCTCACTCTGGCTCCAACCGCTCTCGGGTCCGTCGCGTAAGCTAGACCTTGGCGACATATGCCCGTATTGGAACTATTGGGTAGACGCCGCCGTCGGACCCGGCGGCGAAATCGCTTTCCCCGGCAGTACGCCGACTCGGCCTTCAGAGTTGTACTATATGAAGTCACCGAGCGATCCGCCGAAACGGCTTACGAACTTCAACGGACATGTTGAATCGCGGGCTCTTGGCAGAGTTGAAACTTTCAACTGGAAAGGGCCGGATGGCTTCGACGAAGACGGCGTAGTTTTCTACCCGCCGGACTTCAAAAAGGATAAGAAGTACCCGCTGGTGCTTTCGATCCATGGAGGTCCCCAATCTGCCTCGACCGTCGCCTTCAGTTTTCTTTCGCATCTTCTAGCTTCGCGCGACCTCGTGGTCTTCCAGCCTAATTATCGCGGCAGCGACAACCTCGGCAATGAGTATCAGCGTGCGATCTGGAACGACGCGGGCGACGGTCCGGGCCGTGACGTGATGGCGGGAATCGACGCTCTCGAGAAGCTTGGTTTTGTGGATGAATCTAGAATCGGCGTCTCGGGATGGTCATACGGAGGTTACATGACGGTCTGGCTGACCGGCCACTATCAGATTTGGAAGACCGCGCTTGCGGGCGCGCCGGTCACGAATCTGTTCGACAACTATAGCCTGACGGACGGTAATGTGTTGGGTCGTTACGCCTTCAAAGGCTCTCCGTTTGTCGGCGACAATCTGAAGGCCTACTGGGACCAATCGCCGATTACATATGCAAACAGGATCAAAACCCCGATGCTGATCCTACACAACACTGGGGACGTGCGAGTGACTATCACTGACTCCTACCTCCTCTTCCACGCCCTCAAAGACAACGGCGTTCCTGTGACGTTCTTCGCCTATCCAATCGCCGGTCACTTCCCGTCGGATCCGGCGCACGTCATGGATGTCTACCGACGGTGGACCGAATGGATGCAGGAGGCCCTGAGATGACAAGCCTCATAGGACTTGCTTGATGTTCGAGCCTTACAGAATCTCACCGCCGTTCCGCGCCGATCACGTCGGCAGTCTGTTGCGCCCGGAGGAATTGACCCGAGCGCACCGACGACTGAGAGAAGGAAGCCTGTCGCCGGAAGACTTTGCAACAGTGACTGAACAAGCCATCCGGGATGTCGTCGAGCTTCAGGAACAGGCGGGGTTGGAATCGATCAGTGACGGTGAATTCCGGCGGGCGTCGTACTGGAGCCATTTTGTAGATGCCCTGGAGGGGATGACCGTTCGCGAGGCCAACTTTGTCTTCAGGGACGATCGGGAACACAGCAATTCACCGCCCCACAAACGACCGCACCGATCCGTCGCAAGCGGCCGATATCCGTAAGGGAATTCGCGTTCTTGAAATCAGTCACCCGCCACACGCCAAAACTGACGATGCCGTCTCCGGCCACCATGGATTTTTGGCTCGGTCGCGCGGGCGTGGATCAAACCGCTTACCCCGATGAGGATGTGTTCTTTGAAGATCTCGCGGGCATCTACCGGGACGAGATCCGCGATCTTGCAGCGGCCGGCGCGCGATACATTCAATTTGACGATGTGCCGCTGGCGATGCTTTGTGACCCCTCCGTCCGAGAATCAGTTCGCGGACGGGGCGAAGACCCGGATCTTCTGATCGGCAAGTACATCCGACTGACCAACGCCGCCTTGCGGAGCGCGCCCGCGGATCTCACAATAGCAATGCACCTTTGTCGCGGGAATTACAAAGGCAAATGGCTGTCGGAGGGGGGCTACGCATACATTGCCGAACTGCTCTTCAACGAAGTTGGGGTGGATGCTTATTTCCTTGAATATGACTCACCGCGCGCCGGCGATTTCGCTCCACTTTCTTTTGTTCCCGCTTGGAAAGTGGTTGTCCTCGGGCTTATCAGCACCAAGACCCCATTACTCGAGAGCGCGGATGACCTGGAAAGAAGAGTAACCGATGCAGAGCGTTACGTTCCGCGCGAACGCCTTGCCCTGAGTCCTCAATGCGGGTTTGCCAGTACCGTCGGAGGTAATCCAATCAATATCGAAGACCAGAAGAGAAAGCTGGACTTGCTTGTGCGCGCTGCCAGGCGGATTTGGTCGTGATGCCGCGATCTGGAAAGTAAAGATCGGCGGCTAGCTCGCTTTGAAGCGATCATGCACTTTCCGCCGAGAGTCAGCCTCTTCATAAGGAATCTGTGGTTGATCTTGAGCCTTCGAAGAGAGACTGTGATGCGTCGGCGACAGCTCTCCCTTTGACTATCAACCCGAAGGGTGTCTAAAGAGAAAGGTGGACTCGGGAACTTGACGAACGAGCTACGGTTCTTGTCATTAGTGATTTCTGTCTTGCTTTCGGTCCTCCCTGCGTGGAGTGGCGCGATGCGCCAATCGCGGGATCACGCTCGTATTTCTGCTGAAGATCGAGCTGTGCTTGACAAGATATCCGCTGATTCGCTGAGAGGACACCTTAGTTTTATTGCATCCGATCTGCTGGAGGGGCGTGACTCACCTTCGCGAGGGCTGGACATCGCCGCGGAATATATTGCCGCGCAGTTCCGCCGGGCCGGCCTCCAGCCCATTGGCGACGACGGATACTTCCAGACCGCAAACATGCGCGAGATGGTTCCTCAACGTGAGGGGTTCTCGCTTGCGGTCGGTCAACAAAGCAGCGCGTTGGAAATCCCGCCTGATCATTGCGACTTCTACTCCGTTCATGGCCTCAATATCTTAGGCGTGAAGCTCTACAAACTTGGCAATGATGATCCGTCCGAGGTTGCCAACATCGCACAGGACCAGGTGGCAGGTCGCGCGATCATTACTGATCGTCTTATTCGTACATCGGAGGATCTTCCGGATAAGCTGCGCTCCGGGAAACCATCGCTAGTAATAAGAGTGGACCGCCAGATAGCGAGCGGGCCGGTGATAGCGACACGCCGGCTGATCGATCCTGAAGAACGGCTGCAGCCGCCCTCATCCGATGTCCCAATGTTGGTGATCAACGACTCGGATGTCGTCGCAATGTTCGACGCGATGAAGCCGGGTTTGACGGACGTGACTCTTTCGTTGCGCGCCCCTGCATCCGTGGAGCGGCCTGTCAGACTGCGGAACGTGATCGGCCTTCTCAGAGGCTCAGATCCGGAGATCGCGGACACCTATGTTCTCGTAACCGCTCACTACGATCATCTCGGCATGGGTGCGGACGACAAATCTACAATGGCGCCAACGATGACGGTAGTGGCGTGGCCTCAGTGATAGAACTTGCGTCGGCCTTTACGGCCAAAGGCGTCAAACGGCCAAAACGCAGCCTTGTATTCATGACATTCTTCGGCGAAGAGAAGGGAGAGATAGGTTCACAGTTCTATGTGCGCCATCCAATATTGCCTTTGGAGAAGACCATCGCCGATGTCAATCTCGAACAATTAGGCCGAACCGACAGCACAGAGGGACCGGAGATCGCCAGCGCAACGGTTACCGGGTTCGACTTTAGTGACATGACCGCAACGTTTCAATCGGCGGGAAGGCTCACCGGAATCAGAATATACAAGCACCAGCAGTTTAGCGATCGCTATTTTCTTCATAGTGATAACGGTCCGTTTGCCGAGGCTGGTGTCCCCGCACATACCCTTGGCGTCCTCTTCCAATACTCTGACTACCACGGCGTAGGCGACAAGTCGAACAAGATAGACTACGCCAATATGGCCAAGGTGGTCCGCATGTTAGCACTTGGAGTGACTAAGCTGGCCAATGCGCCAACGACTCCAAAATGGAACGAGAAAAATGGTCAGACCGCGCATTATGTCCAAGCCTGGAAGAAACGTCATCAAGCGTCAGATCGCTAGTCCCGTGCATGCCGCTGACAACCGTCGCTTCTACCTCTAGTTCAAGACTGGAGTCCGCAGCTGGTTCGAAGCGGAAGCCCGGTCTTGGCACAAGCACGATTCTCGTCTTCGCACGTGCGTTGTTTCGCTGGCATCCTCGTGAGAATGCCTATAGCAAGCCGGAGAACTTTGATAGCGGGAATCTCGCAGCGAACAAAGTGCATCGCCTGGAAGGGTGGGATCGTTTGTTGAAGTGCCGGGAGCAGTCCTGATCGCTCGTAGATTCGCGAAGAAGTCTATGGCTCAAGTTGCCAAGCAAAACGCGCGTCGCGCGAATGCCCGATAAGAACACTTCTCTGGTATTCGAGTTTTCCTATTGCTCAACCTGAGACTGTCTCGTCAGGAATGTCGACCTTTTACGAGGTGGTCGCGGATTGCGTACAAAGTAATATCAAAGCGAATGTCAATCCGCAGTTAGGAGGCTTGTCAGTTAGGAGGCTCTGATAAGTAATCGGACCAACCAAGGGAATGAACGTCTCCAGAATTGCAGCAATGCAAATGTAAGGAATCTGTTGCCAGCGCTACCAACGAGGGTAAACGATCACTGTTCTTCGTAAACCGGAGGTCCAGGGGTTCGAGTCCCAGATGGCTCCATATTGTAACACTTAGGGACTGGAGCCGCCGGGTAGGGGCGTGTATCTGATAGCATATAGCAGGCCTGCAGAGCAAAAACGTCACCTAATCAGCCAGCCACAACGCCAGTTGTCCTTGACCAAAGGTCGCACCACCTTCGGCGGCGGCAACCCTTAGCGCGACATCTATGGGGCGGGTTTTGAGAAGGGCTCTGTCTGCCTTTTCATCTCCCACGCGAGAAACTGTCGCGATCAGCGTTATGGTTGGTTCGGGTGCTGTAAGGTGATTGTTCTCTTGGCCGAGTCGATGGGTCATGACTACGGCCTGCTGCGTTCTGTGCGCCGCCGCGGCGGCTTCTCTCTCCTGAAGTCCCCGCTCGGCCTGTCTCGCGGCTTCACCGAATTCTTTCCTGGCTCCGCTGAGCAGAGGCTGCTTCTCGGCGAACTCGCGCAATGCTGCGATCTGCTTCGCATCCAACTCCGGCGCAATTTGGCCGGGTTGAACTCCGGCTGCTCTGAAATGATCCGCAGCGATGTTGTCCAGGACAACACTGTAATCCCTAGCTTTCATCGACTGTGCTTCAGCCCGTCGGAGCTGTTCCCGACCTATGTCCCCGATCTCTTGTCTCTCCCTCTTCTGTTTCTCGCTGTCGGTGAAGTGCCTGATCACCGCTTCCAGCGTGTTCCTCGGTTGCACGTCGCGCAGGCTCTTTGTGTAGTCGAGTCCGTGCGCGTCTCTGAGCGGAACCTGTCTAAACTCACCGTACTGTATGGCGGCCCTTAGGCGCTCGGCTTCTCTCAACATCTCCATGCGCGCCATAACTCGCATGGCCCTTCACTCTAGATAAGGCTTGATCAGTCGGTTCCCTTAACACGATTCTCCCTGACTTGGCTGTATACGAGAGCCAGCAGCCGCGCGTCTTTGTTGCGAGTTGCGATTTCTGCCATCTTCCCCAGTTCGTCTTTCTGGAAGACTGGCAGTGGCATCGCCTTCCCCTCCCGAGACCGCGCTTGCTGCGCCTGCTCAGCTTGTTTACTGGAAACCTCGTACTTGAGTCCGGCGGCGCCAAGCGTTTTATGTACGACGAGGTCCTTGGCCAGGAGTTGCTTCTGCACGTCTCTCTTAACGTCACTAAGGTAGTCTATCTGCCCTTGTATCGACTCTCTCTTGCTGGGCCGGAGGAAGTTGTAAAGCTTAAACTTCTCTTCGGTTTTGCTCTTTATTTCTTGCTCCACCTCCTTCAGCGAGAGCTTTCGGTCCCATCCTTCGACTTCAAACTTCCAGAAATGCCTCGTGGTCCGGAATGCTTCGGCCTTACCCTCGGCGTCGCTCAATTCTGCTCCAGCAAGCACTCGGGCGGCCTGAATCCGAGCCGCCGCGTGCTCCTTCTTCACAGGTAAATTATGGGAAGCCCTGTATTCCTTAAGCTGCTTGCACTCCTCGGTGGTGTATACGACTGCGGGCAGTCGTTCTTTTCCATCCTGTTTTCGCGCGGCTATGGTCTTGTCAACGGTAGCCTTCAGGTCATAGGCAATGGTCGCGATTGATCTGATCTGACCTTGGGGCGCTTCGGTACGAATTAGGTGCGCGAGCTGCTCTTGTGCAACGTCCACCTTAGCCAATAGGCGTCCGGTTTCCTTCTCGGACCCGGCTCTGATTACCGGCTCGGCGGGCGGCCGAGACTCGAGTCGCTTGCCCTGGTCCCTGGCTTCTGATCTCTGCGCGGATAGTCTTTGCTCAGCTAATCGCTCCCTCCGGTCGTTGTCTCTTTCGGGTTTGGGCGGGATCGGTTTGCCTTTTCGAAAGGCTTCAGCCGCCGTGATCTTCCACTGTTTGGTCTCCTCTTTCTTCCTCAAATATTCGACGTGGGCACTCTTGTCGCCGGCGAAATTGGTGTAAATCTTGGACCACTTCTCGTCGATGGTTTTGAACTCGTTGTTCTTGAGCTGAATTCGCCGGCCATCGGTCTGCCGCGAATTCAAGTAGAGATGTACGTGAGGATGGTCGGTATCCCGATGGATAGCGCCGAACGCAATCGCCTTTGGAAATGCCTGCTCAAGGAAGTTATTCGTCAGATCTCGGATCTGTTGATTGGTCGCCGGGACATCAAACGAGAGGATTATCCGGTAATGCGTTCGTCCTCCTTTCCTCCTTTCGTAGTCTTCCAGTGATCCGAAATAGAGCCTGAGGTTCTCGGTCTTCTCCTTCAGGGAGAGCTTTTCAGAGGCGTTCGATTGGCCCAACTCGGGAGTTTCTTCCGTTGGTGTCGCCGGTCAAAAAGTCGGGCGCATTCCGGGTCCAAACGGGATCAGCATCGCGTTGGCCGTGCCCCCCATGCTCCTTCTCTGCGTCCAAAGATCGATGATCCAAATTGTCTCTTAGTGTTTCGGTGACGCTTGGCTCCGTCTTCTCGGTCTGGTCATGAGTCAGCAATGACAGTTGTTCGTAGCGTTCTTCTGCGTTACTTCTTGCCCGATCTCGTCCCTCGGGATCGAGTGCGGACATTCGTGTTATGTAGGAAGCATGCGCGGCACCGCAGCCGCTCCTACCTACACTCACCTTTGCTATTGAGCTTGCCGTTGTCATTTCGATTCTCAAAGTGGGCTCTGCCGCTGCTCACCGGCTACCCCCTGCCACAGTACTTCGATCCTTTCGAGCGCGGTTTGGACTTCTTCTAGGGTCTCAGCGATGTCCCTGGAGCTGAGTGCTCCCCGTTGAGCGTTCAATTGTCTGGCAATTTGATTGAGGTTATTGCCTACCCTGGCAAGCTGCAAAATGGCCCGCTCGCGCTGTATTCTGTCCTCGTTAGTTGGCGCTTGTCCGGTGAGTCCCGACTCGACCAGGAATCTCGAGAATGACAACCCTGCCTTCTTTGCGAGCGCTGTTAGCCGCATATGTTCGTCGTTTGTCAGTCTCACCAGGGCGCCTTTTGGGTATTGTTTTTGCCGCTTGCCCATACTCTTAACTTAGTCAATCGTTCCCTGTCTTAGCGCGATAGCGCGAAGACGTATCCCGCCTTAAGCTCTGAATTGGTCGGTTGCTTTCCGTAGTCTATTCACAGTATTTCCCTGTCCTATTGAGTGAGGTTATTGGCGGTCTTCTGGAGCCGGATTGATGCCGAAGGAGCTAGCTAATGACTCGCCACAAGCGGTTCGCTGTCCTCGTGCGAGGAGAGATAGGCTTCGACGAGTAGCCTGAATGACCCTCTTCCCACTGTCATAGAGAGGCTCGATTAAGCGATCATGGGGGCGCGATTCAAGGCACCAATGCCTGGCCAATGGGCGGTGCTCCGTGCTGGCTTTCAGGCAATCGGAGCAAATCTGAGGGGTGTTCGAATCGTGATTGAGCAGATTCCTTTCGCCGCCGCGTCTCTCTTTGAAACCGAATACCTTTGACGGTTGCGTCGAAGCGAGGTCGATCACGTTCCTGCTCAAGCCTGATCTGTTCAGCCGCGTACTGACTCACAAGTCCGCTCCTTGTCGTTCCGCGCAGTAGAGCGACCGCAGCCAAGCCTTCGTTTAGATCCAGTCTCATTCGCACGGTCATCACCATGCCTTTGCGTTGCGCTACTGGTAGTTTCGGTCTAGCCATCTGCATCCCCCTCCGTTCCAATCGCTAACGAACGTCGATCTTAACGGCTACTGCAAGACTGCGAACTGGGTCCACCACCGTGAATTTGCCAAGCTTCCATAGTCCTGGCAGTGTCGCGGAGCGGAGCAGTGAAATAGGGAGTTACTGGGTAATAGAGTGCGCATCATTCTTCCTATGAGACTCCCAATCAACCCTGAGGAGCATGGGGGCGCCGCAGAGAGCGTCTGTCGATTTCACTAGTCACGCCTTGCTCGGTGCTGTAAGATCCGCTGCTTTGTGTGAACTCGCATCGGGTTTCTGGGACCGGTCTTTCCACTTCTGAAAGCCGCGGTCGAGCTTGAAGAGCTCGGTGAGTGCCGCGCCTACAACCTCTCCCTCGGTGGGTTTGTCTCCGCTAGCCGCCTCAACGTAGCTAATGTACTTGGCAAGTTCATCGAGTTGCCGCGTGTTCACATCGCACTTCAATGACTGGAACCGCTGCACACATACCAGCGGATAGTTGCTCTCCGGCAGATTATTTGCTCGTTTGCTCATGCCTCCTCCTGAATTTTCGTCGATATAGTGGTCGAGCCGCGCTGTAGCGTTACGCAGATACCGTAGCTGTCTTTTCAGTGCTTCTTTGGTTAAGCCGAGCCTCTGGGCCGCAGCGGTTCTATTCGGATATTGAGTAATCGCCGCTGTAAGTACGTCGAGCTTAACCCGCCTCATGTAGGCTGTGATCGTCTCATCTTCGCAGAGCTCCGCTGTGCTAGGGCGCAGCACTCGTCTTGCTTCGGCGCGCGCATTCGAGTGGGTCTGAGCGACGATGCTTGCCGGATCTGGATGTATGCCGAGCACGTTTTCGACATCAGCGCGTGTTATGGTCGATGTACCCGCGACGACGAGCAAGCGACTCATTACGTTCTCGAGCTCCCTTACGTTGCCGTGCCAGTCATAACTTGCCAGTGCGTTCAACGCATTTTCCTCGAAGGTCATGGGTAGCGGATGACACGCTAGGCTCGAAAGCTTGTCGAGAAAATGGTTGGCCAATGACGGTATGTCTGCCCGTCTCTCTCTGAGCGGAGCGACTTGAATCTCGAAGGTTGAAATACGGTAGTAGAGGTCCTGGCGGAATCGACCCTCCGCTATCATGCTCTTCAAATCCCGGTTGGTTGCTGCAATCACCCGGACATCGACCTTAATATTCCGCGTCGCACCCACGCGCACAATCTCTTTCTCCTGGAGGGCTCGGAGGAGTTTGACCTGCGCCGGCAATGGCATTTCACCTATTTCGTCCAGGAAGATTGTGCCGCCGTTGGCTGCCTCGAAGAGCCCGCGCTTATCAGAGGAGGCGCCAGTGAAGGAACCTTTCTCGTGACCGAAAAGAATGGATTCGGTAAGAGCGTCTGGCATTGCTCCGCAGTTGAGTGGCACGAACGGACCCTTGGCGCGCCTAGAATTGTCTTGGATGGAGCGGGCTATCAGTTCCTTGCCGGTACCTGATTCTCCACGTATTAGAACGCTGCAATCATGAGGTGCGACTTTCAGAACGAGAGTTGTCAGCTCTTGCATCGCTGTGGAGTGTCCTATGATCCCATCGAGTGCTGCTGCCATGGCGTTCTCTTGTGCTAACCGTTTCCTCGCCGGCTTAGAATGGAGAGGAGCTTATTTTTTTCCTTTCCTTGCGCTTCTCATTCAGGAGCGGCGTTTAAGTACGGCGGGATCTCATGAGCTCCCGCAAAGTACCTGGGCCTCAATAGCTTTGATAACGCGAAGAAGGTAGAGCGAGCGCAACATGACCTCGATCCTCCAGATTATGATCGTCTTTGTATAAAGACGGTGAGGGTCGCCGGTTTTTCCGCGAGTTTTGGAGTTCATACCAACAAGGTGTCAAGACCACTTTATCTCAGTGCTCGGGGGAGAATGTATTAAGGCTACCTCTTGCTCGTGAGTTAACTCCGAGCGGATGCTTGACGCCATTCACGATATCGATTGGTTTCGTCCATGTGAACTAGAGCTCTTGATTCTGACCTTACGGATGGTTCTTGCTATTCATAGCGAGCTTTGCCGTCAAGATGGGGGAAGCATTCTGTTTGCCGTTTGCGGGAGCAACCGCAGATTGACGACTTTCCTGATTTAGCGTAGTTTCTTATGTGGGAAAGGGCCTGATTTTGGGAAACTTTCCTAAGGGCGATGATTTCCTAACCAAGAAAATGGTTGTTTTAAGAAAATGCTTACTGAGTCGGACATACTGAGTCGAATTGCGGAGAAGCCGGATTTTCCGCCGCTCCGAGGAGCCATCGAGGAATTCAACCCGAGTTTGTTTCTGAACGGCGGTGAGAAGTCTGCCGATTTGGTTCTTGCGTTAGAGTGGGAGAATCAGCGCCGCAAGTTCGTGGTCGAGTTTAAGAGCCAATCGGCACCGAGCTACTTAGCCGGCGCAATAGAACAGGTGCGATCCTACAGCGCCGCCAGGCCGGATCTCTTACCCTTGGTCATTGTGCCCTACCTTGGTCCAAAGTCCCTCGAACGACTCATCGCGGCAGGAGTCAGCGGTTTGGATCTGTGCGGCAACGGCGTAATCAACGTACCCGGACAGTGGTTTGTCTTTCGCACGGGTGAGAAGAATCTATTTCCAAGTTCGCAGCCAATCAAAAACATTTACCGAGGCACGAGTTCAATCGTTGCGCGAGTGTTCCTACTCCAACCAACTTACAGCTCTGTGACCGAGGTTCTAGAAGAGATCAAAACGCGAAAGGGTGAGGTTGCGCTTTCGACAGTCTCCAAGGTTCTCAAAGCCTTGCAGGAGGATTTGATTATCAGTCGCAATGAGCGCATACGGCTCTTGCAACCAGAACGTCTACTCGACCAACTCCAAGAGACATACCGTCGCCCTTGGACGAAACCACGTTTGCAAGGAAAGATCAACGATGTGCAGAACTTAATTACGAAGGCGGCAAAAGTGGCAGAAGACAGCAAACTCCTCGTTGCTCGCCGCTCTCAGATCCCTTATGTGATTTTGCCAAGCAGCAACGAGATGACAAGTCTTTATGTATCTTCGACTGCCCCGTTCTTGAAAGAGTTCGACTTTGAAGAAACAAGTCGGTTCCCAAACGTGGATCTCCTCGAGACAGATGATCCCACCGTCTACTTCGATCGCAGGGAGACCGGCCCCATTCCTTTTATCTCTCCACTCCAGGCCTATCTCGAACTGTCCAAAGGCGGCAAGCGAGAACAAGAAGCCGCTGAGCCGCTACGCGCCGATATTCTTGCACGCCGGTATGAGAAGCAATGAACGAGGATCCTCTACTGAGTCAACTGCGTCAGTTGGCAGAAAATCTAGAGGGGAAGAACATTCCCTTGGTCATTGGTGGCGGGTATGGCTTACTGCTCAAGGCTAATCATACCCAGCGCACGGGGGCTCGGACCCGGTTGGAGCAGATACCCATCGCGAGATCAACTGGCGATATTGATGTGTTTCTCACCACCGAAGTGATCATCGATAAGAACAATATGTCCGCAATTCGACGGGCACTTGACGAACTGGATTACTCACCGGTGGTGGGTGCCGAGTACTATCAGTTCTTCCGCGAGGTTATCGTCGAAGGAGCGCCACGAAATCTCAAGTTTGATTTTCTCGCTGCGCCCGTATTAGGCGAACAAGCAAAGAAAGTGAAAGCTGATGTTCGCCGCATTAGACCGCGCGCCGTCACGGGAGCGCCAATGCACGCGCACACGACGCCAGAAGCTCTCACTCTCGAAGAACACTTACTCGCGGTGAATATCGGCGAGGCTGACAAGCGGATTGAAGTATTCTTGCCGCATCCGTTTTCGTATGTGATGCTGAAGTTATTCGCCTTAAGAGATCAAATAGATAACGAAGCGAAGGAATTCGGCCGTCATCATGCCTTCGACATTTACACCACATGGGCAATGATGACGGAAGAAGAGTTTAGACAAGCGGAAGACCTTCGGCGACAGTACGCCGATGTAGGGGTGATGCCTGAGGCAATAGAAATCGCCGACGCACTTTTCGCCGACGAAAATGCGATGGGCATGATTCGGCTCCAAGAGCACGCTCGACTTGAGAGTGTCGAAGTGGTTCAGATAGGCGAATTCATAAAAGATATTCGGACACTTTTCCTGAAGCGTGTTTAGGATCATGACCCGATTCGAACTTTACATCGGGATAGACTATTCAGGCGCTGAGACTCCTACGTCCTGACTCTCAGGTCTGCGCGTTTACGAGGCAGACAACGAGATGGAACCATGCGAGGTGCCGCCTCCGCGGAGTCCGTGAAAACATTGGACTCGTCGTAGCATTGCCGAGTGGCTGCGCGAACAGCTATCGAAGTCGGAACACGCACTCATCGATCGTAAAGGAGCGGACGCGGCGGAGAGGTGACTCGATCGAAGTCTTCGCTACCTGGCTCGCCGGCCGTTATTGCCTGACCGCACTAGAGACCTAGAAGCATAGCTAGCTCCTCGACGCTTTCCGCTGGTCGTAGTGATCTCGAGACCTCTTCATCACTCTCGAATGAGACCATTGATTGTCCCCTTTGGCATGCACTCACCCAAGTATCCGTCTTTGTGGACGCAAGGTCACTGTGAGATTAACGCGGAGAGAGTCTGCGATTGCGGCGGTGATCGGAACACTTCTCGAAGCTTTCCGGCTGGTCAATAGTAGCCTGTACGAAAAGAAACTCTCTGGGCTATCCCGCCAGCAAGCTTGGCGCAACGGCCCTTTGAGTTAAGGAATTTGGTGGAAATCACTGCTATGGAAACCGCTAGTCTCTGAGAAGCAGGAAATGCTCGTATCGGTAAATCCAACGTTGAACCGACGCGCTTACGATCTTGTCCAAAAGCAAATGGCTTAAATGTTGGATTGGATCGACTGCCCCAAGCGGGACGCGAATGTATAACCGTTTGTATACCCAAATAGAAAAGGTCGCTACAGGAGCGACCTAACTTCTTGATTCTATGGAGCCAGCGAAGGGACTCGAACCCTTGACCTCCGGTTTACGAAACCGATGCTCTACCAACTGAGCTACGCTGGCTGATCCTTCTTACCCCAAGCGGAGACTTCACGATACATGACTTCTTTTTGCTCCGTCAAGTTGCGCTTCCCAATGTTTCTGATTATATTCACTGTTTCTTGATTCATTCTTCACTTCAACTGCGTGTTTTCCGGGTATCAAAGATGACTCGATAAGGAGGAACTCAAACATGAAGAGATACACCCAAATCACGACAACAGCCTCAATCGTTGTTTTGCTAGTGTCCGCTTCCAGCGCCTTAAACCAGCAAACCCAGACCGCTCAGGGGAAAGACTCTCTCAGGAAAGACTCCTCGGTTTCCGTTGAGCTTCGCTCGCCAAAGTCGGAGCCGGTCGCCGGTCGCCCGACTTACCTTAAAGCATTCGTCATCGATGATCGATTATCCGCCCTGAGACGCGAACCCGCTCTGCAGTCGCAGGTGATCCGCCGACTCCGACTCGGCCGCCTCGTGTTCATCGTCGGTACAAGTAAACCCAGAACCGGCCAGCCGAGGTTTTGCAGAGTAGCAGTAACAAGACGCACCCGAGGTTGGCTCCACCAGTCGGCGCTCGCCGTGCCGAGCCGATCAGGCGAGGATCAACGGATCATTAACCTGATCGAGAGCAGCAGCGACGCCGTTGATAGAATAACCCTCTGCCGAATCGTCATCGAACGCTTTGGCCATTCACGTCTCCTCCCCCACGCGATGCTGCTGCTAGGCGAGGAGGCAGAGCGCGTTGCAGACACACTCAGCAAACGAACCCAAAGGCGGCTCGCAGATGTCCGGGGCACGGATGCGAGCTTGCGAGATTACTATTTGAGCGATGCCGGACTTGATCGTTATAGCAGGCTCGGGATCGCCTTCGACTTCAACGATGCAGCCGACGAGTTCATCTATAATGGAAAAGCATACCGCGAGATCGTCAGACGTTTTCCAAAAAGTGAAGAAGCCGGGCTCGCGCGGCAGCGTCTGGGCCTCACCGACCAGAAGACGGCGCGGCAGCGGTGAGGTCCGCTCGCAGGCACGGGGCTCGTTATCTTGTCCGGGCGCCGCAGGTTCCGTTTTTTGCTTCTTGCAAAACTTTGGCATTTCGGCTTAGATATTTTTTCGTTGAATAGTACGGCGCAATAACAGACCCAACGCGAATAATGGAGGGATGCCAAGATGCCAAGAGGGACCTGTCCCGAATGCGATGCTGAAGTGCAGGTAGACGAAGACACGGATAAGGGCGACGTCGTCGAATGTTCGGACTGCGGCACTCAATTAGAGGTTGTTGGCCTCGATCCAATCGAACTGGACGTGGCAGTGGAAGAGGAAGAAGAAGAATGGACAGAGTAGCCGCATTCCGTTGGCGCCATACTAAACTGGACGGAAGCTAACGTCATCCATCTTTAACCTCCATTTGGCACCCGCACTTCCCAAAGGAGCTGTTTTCGGCGCGTGTTTTCAAAGGTAGCGACATAAATTGCTCACCATTCAGGCTGGCACTCCTCACATGCCAGCGGTGCTTAGATTTGCACGTCCGATAAACTTCAGTTTGTCGCTTGCCCTCCGCCAAGAGGGCCTTGGAGTTTGGACATTTCCCCGAAGGGGATCCGTCCTCCAGCCCAGGGTTGCTGTACTCGGCTACCCTGGGCTGGATGGTTGCGGCAAGTTCCCCCAACCCGTAATCGGGGTTGCGCCCGGGACTTAATTTCGCAAGCGCATGAATTCAATAATCGAGAACGATTCGAGACAAACTCATCTTGATTGCGGCGAAGATTGGCCTCAACCCCGTTGGGGTTTGGGAACTTGCTGGCCATCTTTCCCAGGGTAGCCGAGTACAGCAACCCCGGGCTGGAGGACAGATCCCCTTCGGGGAAAATGTCCAAACTCTAGCCGACAACCTTCAGTTTGCCGCTATC
Source organism: Blastocatellia bacterium (assembly GCA_963737945.1). Taxonomy (GTDB): domain Bacteria; phylum Acidobacteriota; class Blastocatellia; order UBA7656; family UBA7656; genus Onstottus_A. The sequence goes on from CAVTUR010000011.1 coordinate 18,111, forward strand.
GCCGGTAGGACGACAAACTGAAGTTTATCGGACATGCAAATTAAGATACGGCTCAGATCCCAGTCGTTGCAGTAACGAAACAAATGCGTGCTAGAATGATGCCTTCTTTTTTCTTATCTCTATAGTTCGAGGAACTCTTGATGAGTGTTACAGGTAATGGAAACGCAAAGAAACCATCCCGTTCGCTGCGGGTGATGTTCAACTGTTCAAAGTGTCCCGCCTATTGTTGCAGTTATGATCGCGTCGAAGTAACCAAACGCGACTTGCTGCGCATCGCGAATCACTTTGGCATATCGTACAAACAAGCCGAGCGGCGGTACGCAAAGGCGTCTCCTATTGGCCCGGTGCTTCGACATAAGAAGGATCACATCTTCAAGAAAGTCTGTGAGTTTCTCGACCAAGAGAAACGTCAGTGCACAATCTATGACGCGCGTCCGGCGGTTTGTCGAGGTTATCCCGAAAGCAAGCGTTGCGGGTACTATGACTTTCTCTCATCCGAGCGGCGGCGCCAGGATGATCCCGAGTTCATACCGTCTGCCTGAAACAACCCCATCAGATTGCAGCGCGTTATCGGCTTCGTCGTAGGCACTGATGAATGCCAAACAAAGTGAACCAGTAAGCCCGGCACGACGAGCTGCCTTTGAGATACTGAGCCAGGTCGAGACCGAGAACGCATATGCGTCGGTGCTCGTCGCAAGACTCTCCGAATCGGAGTTGTCGCGGGAGGATCGCGCACTCGCTCAAGAATTGATTCTTGGAGTGCTTCGCCGGCGGCGGTCGCTCGACTACTTTATCGAGCGCTATTCGGGGCGCTCGATCGGGCGTTTGGATCTGCCGGTGTTGATCGCGTTGCGGCTCGGTCTTTATCAACTGCGTCATCTCAATCGCGTCCCGCAATCAGCCGCCGTCAACCAATCAGTGAACCTGGTCAAGCTAGCGCTCGAGTCGCCAGCGCCGCCACTATGGTGAATGCCGTATTGCGGCAGGCAGCCAGACGGCTGGAAGAAAGCCCGGGACAGGAAATCACCGATCCTCTGGAGCGAGCGTCAATTGAGCTGTCACATCCGGGATGGCTGCTCGATCGCTGGCAATCCACAATTCGGCGAGCAAGAAGCACGGCAACTTGCCTTCGCCAACAACACCCCGCCCACAACTGCCTTTCGCGTGAACACGCTTCGAACGTCTGCCACGGAAGTGATCACCGATCTCGAAACTAAAGGGGTGACAACGCGAGAATCTCAAGTAGCGCCCGGCGCCTTTGTGGTCGAAAGCGGTCCGGGATCGGTCTTAATGGAGGCCTCGCGACTAGGGATGATCTATGTTCAAGATGAGGCGTCACAGTTAGTCTCGATCCTTCTCGAGCCGAGCGGCGGTCAGCGTGTGCTCGACCTATGCGCGGCGCCCGGCTCAAAGACCACGCACATCGCGGCGCTCACTGACGACAAGGCATGGATAATCGCGAGCGATCGCCATCACCACCGCTTGAAGACGCTGCGGGCGACCTGCGAGCGGCTCGGTGTGCGTTCAATCGATGCGCTGGCGTTGGATGCGACTCGATGGCTCCCGTTCGTCAGCGGCCGGGGGGATTCGATCGCGTCCTGGTAGACGCTCCGTGCTCCGGTACCGGGACGTTGAGCGGTAACCCGGAGATCAAGTGGCGACTCTCTGCCGATGACATAACCCGGCTCGCCGAGCTTCAATTCATCTTGATGGAGAGCGGCGGCTCCGCCGTTGCAAACGGTGGCCGGCTGGTGTATTCGACTTGCTCGATCGAACGGGAAGAGAATGAAGACGTGGTGCGGCGCTTCCTGGAACACAATTCGACGTTCCAGGTGATTGAGCCGCGGGCGCCGGCTGGCTTGATTACCATCGACCGCTTCGTAAGGACCTTTCCACACCGGGACGGTACAGATGGTTTCTTTGCCGCCGTACTGGAAAGGGTGTTTGACACGCACTCGGGAGAAACAATTATGCGACGCCTGTTGTTGAGTGTCTTGCCGGGTTTCCTTGCCGCAACGGTCGACTGCCGGTTCTTCGTTCCCCTTTCGCGCACTCGAACCCGGGAAGGGCGTTCGGACGCACGACTCAAATCGTGATGCTTGGAACCGGAACACCAAACGCAGACCCTGATCGTTCGGGTCCGTCAGTGGCGATTGTAGTAAATGATACCCCTTATCTCATCGACTTCGGCCCGGGAGTTGTGAGGCGGGCGGCAGCCGCGTTTCAAAAAGGCGTCAAAGGGCTGGCAGTCAAGAATCTCAAACGAGCGTTTGTCACTCACCTGCACTCGGACCACACCGCGGGGTATCCCGACTTGATCCTTACCCCGTGGGTGCTCGAAAGGAAGGAACCACTCGAGGTCTACGGACCAAAAGGCATCAAAGCGATGACCGGCTACATATTGAAGGCCTACAGTGAGGACATCGCCATCAGGCTGCGCGGCGGCGAGCCGTCCAACAAGACCGGATACAAAGTCATCGCCCACGAGATCAAACCCGGGATCGTGTACAAGGATGAAAACGTTACGGTGAAGGCGTTTCTCGTGAATCACGGTTCCTGGCGCGAGGCGTACGGTTTTCGCTTTGAGACGCCCGATCGCACGATCGTGATCTCGGGAGACTGCCGGCCGAGTCCGTCTGTTATCCAGAACTGCAATGGCTGCGATGTGCTGATTCACGAAGTCTATTCTCAGACCGGCTTTGCAACTCGTCCGCTTGAGTGGCAAAAGTATCATTCGCGGTATCACACTTCTTCACGACAACTAGCGGAACTGGCGAGCAAGGCGAAGCCGGGTTTGCTGGTTCTGTACCATCAACTGTTTTGGGGGACGAGCGAAGACGATCTGTTGAAAGAAGTGCGCGCGGGTTATGGCGGCAAGGTTGTCTCGGGTCATGACCTGGATGTGTACTAGACTCAAGAGCAGGGATGAACGATCTGGAACCGACAATCGACGATATCAGGCTGGCAGGAGAGCGAATCTCTTCGACTGCGCGCCGCACACCGCTCGAGCATTCGCGCTGGCTTTCAGCCGAACACGGGCGAGATGTGTTACTCAAGCTCGAATGCTTCCAGTTGACGGGTTCATTCAAGATTCGCGGCGCGATGGCGAAGCTCTCGTCGCTGACCGATGTTGAACGCGCGCGGGGCGTGCTCACGGTTTCCGCGGGCAATCACGGGCTCGCGGTCGCTCATTGTTCCGAGGTGCTGGGTCTCGACGCAACGATCGTCGTTCCCGAGTCAGCATCTCGAGCTAAGGTTGCAAGCATCCGCCGTTATCCGGTCGGGCTGATCGAACGGGGCGCTAGTTACGACGACGCTGAGCGGGCGGCGCGCGATCTGGAACGAGAAAGCGGCGCGACGTTCGTGTCGCCTTACAATGACCGTGAGGTCATCGCCGGACAGGGAACCATCGGGCTCGAGATTCTCGAAGACTCGCCCGGCATTGATGTTGTCGTGGTTCCGGTAGGCGGCGGCGGGCTGCTTGCGGGAGTGGCACTGGCGGTGAAAGCAGTCAACCCTGAAATCAAAGTCTACGGTGCCGAGCCGCTGACATCGCCGACAATGACTGCGGCGCTCGACGCTGGTTGCATTGTCGAGATCGAAGAGCAGTCTACGATAGCTGATGGATGCGCTGGCAACATCGAGCCGGACTCGATAACGTTTCCGCTCATTCAGCGGTTGGTTGACGGCATCGTTCTTGTGAGCGAAGACACGATCCGAACCGCGATTGCGCGGGTAGCCCGCGAGGATCACGTGATGATCGAAGGTTCGGCTGCAGTGAGCGTAGCGGCTCTAGGCGACGCCAGGCTCGACGGGAAAAGGGTCGCAGCGATAGTGAGCGGCCGGAACATTAGCCTCGATCTCTTCGCCGACGTGATTGCCAAGAGCTAAAACGCAGAGAGGCTAGGCCAGGTGCGCCATCGCCACGTCGCAGAGGTGGATGAACCCACGAAGTGGTTAACATCTCACTTTGCGAGAAGCGGGTCGGTGATGCGGCCTACACCTCACGAGGTGGTATGCGAGAAACCGTAACCCGACTCTTGATCTCAGCAATGGGGCGCAGTCCAATTTGACGCGCGCCCTCTGATGATGGATCGGCTTGCCGAAACCCACTTCGCGAAAGAGAATGAACTATGAGCGTTTGCCATTGATGGGATTCTGAATCATAGCGTGAAAGAGAGGCTTGAGTTGATCGAAGAGATATGGGACAGCATCGCCGCGCACTCGAAAGCCTGAAAGCGACGAAGAACGAGTAACGCCCGATTCTCCTTCGTCGCGAGAACCCAATCTCTAAGAGCCTGAAACGCTCCGAACTCGAGGTCGTTTTGCTTGAAGTCAAAGACCTGAACAAGGACTACCCAACGCCACGAGGGCCGCTCGCGGTGCTCTCAGGAGTTTCGTTCCGTCTTTCGCTCGGCGATGCGGTTGTCATCATGGGGCCGTCCGGAAGCGGAAAGAGCACTCTTCTGCACATAATCGGTGCGCTTGATACGCCCAGTTCGGGCAGCGTCACTCTTGACGGCGCCAATCCGTTCGAGCTTGATGAGAAAGCACTCGCGGTTTTCAGGAACGAGAAGGTCGGCTTTGTCTTTCAGGATCATTGCCTGCTTCCGCAGTGTTCGGTACTCGAGAATGTCCTGACGCCGACGCTTGTTTCGCGATCCCACACCGACCGCACCAAACGCGCGCGCCTGTTGCTTGATCAGGTAGGACTCACCGAGCGGCTCGATCATCGCCCGGCGGAGTTGTCAGGCGGCGAGAAACAGCGTGTAGCTCTGGCGCGAGCGCTCATCAATGAACCGCTGTTGCTCCTGTGCGACGAGCCAACCGGAAACCTCGACTCCAGGTCGGCCGAGACGGTGGCCTCGCTGCTTTTGGAGCTCCACGCGCGTCAGAACACGATTCTAGTAGTGGTCACTCATAGCGCCGAGCTTGCTGCGAGGTTTCCCGTCCGCTACGAAATGATCGAGCAGGGTATCAGGCAAGTGTAATGCGACTCTCCACTCTCCTCTTTCGCAATCTTGTCTACTACTGGCGAACCAACATCGCCGTTGTGCTTGGAGTTGCGACCGCGGTGGCGGTTCTTGCCGGAGCATTGCTGGTTGGGGATTCAGTGCGTGGAAGCCTGCGTGATCTGTTCGTCCAACACCTCGGCAAGACGGATGAGGTCGTCGCTTCCACGAGTTTCTTCAGAGAGAAACTCGTTGACGATCTGCAAGCTGACCCGCGAAATGTCGAGGCTTTCCGCGGCGCGTGTCCCCTGATCGTTCTCAACGGGCTTGTGATTGACGAGAATGGCGGGCGGCGGGCTTCAGGCGTTCAGGTTTACGGAGTGGATGAGCGCTTTTGGAAGTTTCACGGCCTCGCGACCCAGGTCAAACCGCCAACCGAACGCGAGGCATTGTTGAGCCCCGATCTCGCGCGTGAGTTGGGGACCGAAGCCGGACAGACCACGCTTTTGCGGATAGAGAAACCGTCGGCTATTCCCGCCGGATCGCTGCACGGCCGCAAAGAGGATCTTGGCCGGACGATTCGTCTGACCTTTCGTGAGGCGCTGCCGGCCTCTCAAATGGGTGAGTTCTCGCTTCGGCCAAGCCAGGGCCCGGTGCGAGCGGTCTTTGTTGCGCTCAGAAGGCTACAAAAGGATATCGAACAACCTGCCAGTGTAAACACGATCCTGGTGGCCGACAAATCGCACGATGGTGTGCGATCAGCAAACGGTCCGCTTGTGATCGCCGAGTTGCTGAAAGACACACTCACGATTGAAGACCTTGGGTTAAAGCTTCGGGTGCTCGACCGCGAACGCGGGATCGCGCTGGAAAGCGACACAGCGATGATCAGCGAACCTCTTTTTGAGGCTGCGAGGAACGCCGCGGGAGAAACCAAGCTGAGCGTCGTTCCAATCTTGAGCTATTTGGCGAACGGGATTCGTCTTGGCGAGCGCGAGGTGCCCTACTCGGTAGTCACCGCGATCAACCGCGAAGCGTTTGAGGCAATGAGCCGGCGCCAGACGGGCGGGTCAGTCGATCAGACTGTGACTCCCGCAGTCTCCGGCTTGCCGCGCATCGTGTTGAACGAGTGGGCCGTCAGCGATCTGGGCGCCAAGCGCGGTGACGTAATCAGCCTGGAGTATTACCTCTGGGAAGATTCGGGCCAGCTAAAGACTGAGAGCGCGCGGTTCGTGCTCGATGCGATTGTGCCGCTCAATGACCAGGCCATCGATCGTGACCTGGTGCCAGACTATCCTGGTCTTACGGAAACCGAAAACATGTCGGATTGGGATCCACCTTTCCCGGTCGACCTCAAGCGCGTGCGTCCCAAAGATGAGGACTACTGGCACAAGTACCGGACGACGCCGAAGGCGTTCATTCCACTGGAGACGGGGATCAAGCTCTGGCAATCGCGTCACGGAAAGTACACGTCGCTTCGGCTTCGAGCCGCGACTGGTGGAGACGCGGAATCAGAGTTGGAGCCGTTCAGGCGGAGTCTGCGGGCCTTGTTGGACCCAGTCGAGATGGGCGTCTCGATAAGCTCTGTGAGGACCGAAGGCCTCAAAGCGTCCCAGGGCGCGACGGATTTTGGAGAGTACTTTGTTTACTTCAGCTTCTTTCTGGTTGTGGGCGCGCTGTTGCTTGCGAGCTTGTTTTTCAAGCTTGGCATCGAGCAGCGACTGCGCGAGATTGGGACCCTTCGAGCGATTGGCTTCTCGATCTCGGTAGTGCGTTCGTTGTTTGTGAGGGAAGGCCTGACGCTGGCGACGGTTGGAAGCCTGCTCGGGGTAATCGGCGCGGTCGGGTACGGCGAGTTGATAATGTACGGGTTGCGGACGTGGTGGGTCGGCGCAGTGGGGACCACGACGTTGAGCCTGCACGTGTCTGCGATGTCGTTGCTCTTGGGCGGCACGGGCGGGATCGTCACCGCGCTGTTGTGCGTCGTCTGGACGCTCAGAACCCTCAAGCATTCATCACCGCGAAGCCTGCTCACCGGCAACCTCGATTCAGCGCTGCAAAGCGAATCGACGAGATCGAGGCGGCGGCTCGCCGTCGTGTCTCCGCAGCTTCTCTCTATAGTGTTTGCTACGTGCGGAGTGGCGCTGCTTGGCGCGGCCTGGGCGAACCGGATTGGAAAGACCGGTGGGTTCTTCGGCGCGGGAGCGCTACTTCTAGCGGCGCTGTTGTGTTTTGAGTACGGCTGGCTCAAGAGTAAAGGCGGGAGCCTGATCGGCGGCAGCGGGTGGTGGCCGGTCGCCAAACTCGGTTTCAGAAACGCAACGTATCGTCCGGGCCGCAGCATTCTATGCATCGCGCTGATTGCTTCGGCGGCTTTTATCATCGTCGCTGTTGATGCGTTTAAGCGAGACAGCGGTGATGCGGTGCTCGACAAGAAGTCTGGCAACGGAGGGTTTGCGTTGCTGGCCGAGTCGCAGTTGCCGATCTATCACGACCTGAACACAAGTGAAGGCAAAGAGGCGTTGAGCATCGTCGCTCAAAAGGGATTCGACCCGGCGAGCGTGAGCTTCACGGGGTTCAGGGTTCGACCCGGCGATGATGCGAGTTGCCTCAACCTGTACCAGCCGCGAAATCCGAGAATACTTGGAGCGAGCAATGCTTTTATTCAAAGTGGACGCTTCGTGTTTCAAGATTCGGCGGCTCAGACAAACGAAGAGAAAGAGAAACCGTGGTTGCTGCTGGATCGCAAACCTGCCGATGGCGTGATCCCGATAATCGCGGATGCGAACTCGATGACCTATGTTCTTCATCGCGAACTCGGGGATGAAATTGTAGTGAGCCGGACAACCGGTGAACCGGTCCGGTTGAGGCTGGTTGGCGCGTTGGCCGACAGCATCTTCCAGGGCGAGTTGCTGATGAGCGACGCGAACTTTCTGGGGGCATTCCCCGAGCAGGGTGGATACGGTTTCTTCCTGCTGGAAGCCGCTCCCGAAACCGCTTCCGTGGCTGCCGGCGTCCTTGAAAAGCAACTCTCTGACTTTGGCTTTGACGTGACCTCGACTGCGGATCGACTTGCGAGTTTTCATCGGGTGGAGAACACCTACCTGTCTACCTTTCAGACGCTGGGCGGGCTCGGGCTGGTGCTTGGCACGTTGGGGCTTGCGACGGTGTTGCTGAGAAACGTATTGGAGCGCAGACGCGAACTGGCGCTGCTTCGGGCGATCGGCTACAACTCGGCGCACTTCGCGCTGATGGTGATCACCGAGAACGCGTTCCTCGTCAGCTCCGGTCTTGTGATCGGAGCGGCGTGCGCACTGATTGCGATCGGACCTGCATTTGTATCAAGAGGCGGTCAGCTTCCGGCTCTGTCGATCTGGCTGCTGGTAGGCGTGTTTGTGACGGGTTTGTTTGCGTCGGTGGCTGCGACTGTCGCGGCGCTGCGCACACCGTTAATTTCGTCGCTTCGGTCGGAGTGATCGGTCTGGCTTGAGGCAAACGTGAACCTGCGATTCCAGTGCACCTTTAATGACTATGTGAAAGCAGACCGAGGGCACTCGCGGTTTACTCGCATAGGAAGAGTAGCAGGATCGCAAAGTGATGATCGGAGTACCAAACGGATATGAGGTTACCAGGATCGTTCGGCGCTTTGGTTTGTGCGGGTCTTCTCACAACCGTTTCGTATTGCTTAGTGCGCGCGCAGGACTGGCCTCAGTGGCGGGGTCCTAATCGCGACGGCGTGGTTGCTTCGTTCACCGCACCTAAAGTCTGGCCGGAGAAACTGAAGACGATATGGAAAGTGCCGGTCGGCATCGGGCATTCATCTCCGGTGGTCGTTGGCCGAAGGATCTATGTGCACTCGCGGCAAGACGAGAACGAAGTCGTGGCCTGTTTTGATCTCGACACTGGAAAGCAGTTGTGGCGCGACAGTTATCCAACTCCCTACACGATGAACCCGGCGGCGGCGTCTCACGGCAAGGGCCCGAAGTCAACACCGGTCGTCTACAACGGCAAGCTATACACCCTTGGCATAACCGGCATCCTTTCCTGTTACGACACCAGAACCGGTAAGCCGCGATGGCGAAGAGAATTCTCGAAGGTCACAAAGGGGACATCCCCGTTGTTCGGCACTGCAATGTCGCCGATCGTTGACCGTGGAATGGTGATAGCCCATGTCGGCGGGAATGATTCGGGAATGTTGGCTGCTTTTGACGCAAATACCGGCGAGACTCGGTGGAGTTGGTCGGGAGACGGTCCCGGCTATGCGTCGCCTATCGTGGCTGAGTTTGGCGGCGTCAGACAAATAGTCACTCAAACCCAGAAGCAGATCGTCGGCGTAGGCGCATCCGGCGAACATCTGCTCTGGGAGATTCCATTTGAGACCGAGTACGTGCAGAACATCGTGACTCCGGCGAGGTACAAGGATACGTTGATCTTCTCCGGCCTCGACAAGGGCGTTTTTGCAGTCAAGGTGGTGATTCAAAACAGACAATGGGTTGCCGAGCCACTCTGGCAGAATCCGGATGTATCGATGTACATGAACTCACCGGTCGTCAGCGGAGATTATCTGTATGGAATGTCCCACAAACGCAAAGGTCAGTTCTTTTGCCTTGATGCCCGTACGGGTCAGACTCTGTGGACCAGCACCGGTCGAGAAGGCGACAACGCCGCGATCGTCGCCGCCGGACAATTCCTGTTTTTATTAACCGATGGAGCCGAGTTGATTGTTGCTCGTAACGATCCGAAGCGGTTCGATGTGGTAAAGAAGTACTCGGTCGCTGACAGTCCAACCTGGGCCCACCCTGTCGTGATCGGAAGCCGCGTGTTGATCAAGGACGCTTCGACGCTTGCGCTGCTGAGTCTTGAGTAGGACTGGGTCTGTGGTGCCGTGAGGGCACGAACCTCGTTGCTGGCACCTGATCTTTCTTGGTCGGCCAGTATCGAACCATCAGGGCTGAACGCTGCTTCATACATCTGCTCAGCATACGTGATGGTCAACAAGGTTTCTCGCGTCACGGTATCCCACAGCTTTGCCATCGCTACGCGAGGTCACGATATGCTTACCGTCAGGACTCCAGGCAGCGCCGCAAACTTCCTGTGCGTGCCCTGTCAGAGTACTCGGTGGTATGCTGTGTCGGAGTTCGCTCTTGTGGCAGCCACGCAAGGCGCGGCGCAAACAGCTTTACGGGCGCGGCACCAAGGAGATCGTCGGACGTGGGTTAGAATGTGACTGAGATGAGGGTAGGCTGTCCCACGAGCCGCTGCTATACTTGGCGCCGTGCAGTTCGAATGGGACTCGGACAAATCGGAATCAAATCTGAAACGACATGGCGTATCGTTTCACGAAGCGGCGACGGTCTTTAGCGACTCAATGTCGATCACGGTCCCCGACGCGGACCATTCGTTTGATGAGCCACGCTATATCATTGTCGGGCTTTCGCAGGAGGACAGACTCCTGATCGTTTCACATGCGGAGCGGGGCGACCGTATCCGTATCATTAGCGCGCGAGAACTGACGCGAGACGAAAGAAGTGCATATGAAGAAGGAGACTTTGCCTGAGACCGAAGACGAGTTGCGGCCCGAATATGATTTAAAGACCTTGCTAAAGGGCGGCGTACGAGGCAAGTATGCGGGCCGATATCGCGAGGGCACCAATCTCGTGCTCCTCGCGCCCGATGTTGCTCGAGCCTTCCCAACTGAAGAAGCTGTAAACGAAGCTCTTCGGCTGGTCCTGCGAATGGCCCAGATACCGGTTGACGCTGAGCACACGAGATCAGGCGACTAGTGGTGGAGCTGAAGAATTCGTTGGCAGCTTGAGGATCTTCAGTGTTAGGAAGTTACGCTCGTCGTTTGATGCAGTTTGGAGAGCAGCGGGCCGAGAGCGTTCGCTACATTGTGATGCTGATGGTAACTGGAGTTAGATCCACCGACCGTTCTTCCGTCGGGCGAGGAGGAACATGCTACTAAGAGTAGCCGGGCTCTTTTTCGTTATCGCACTCGCGATGTCAGCCGCTTCTGCCGACAACTGGCCTCAGTGGCGCGGGCCGTTTCTAAACGGCATCAGCGCCGAAAAGAACCTCCCCCTCAAATGGAGCGCCGATGAAAACGTCACCTGGAAACTAGCGATGCCGAGCTGGACCGGTGCGACTCCGATCATCTGGGGCGAGCGCATCTTTCTAAACGTGGCCGAGGGAGACGACCTGCTCTTGTGGTGTGTCGACCGAACAAAGGGAGAGATCCTCTGGAAGAAACATCTCAGCGGCGGCAACACCAAGATGCGCAAGCAGAATATGTCATCCCCGTCGCCGGTCACCGACGGCAAGAGCGTTTGGGTGATGACTGGAACCGGCATACTCAAGGCATTCGACTTTCAAGGCACGGAGCTTTGGGCGCGCGATGTCCAGAAGGACTACGGCCGCTTCGGGTTGAACTGGGGATATGCGTCTTCGCCGCTGCTTTATGAAGATGCGCTGTTTGTTCAGGTGCTTCATGGTATGAGAACCGACGATCCGTCATACGTGATGCGCATCGACAAGAAAACGGGCAAGACTCTTTGGAGGGTCGAGCGCCCGACGCAGGCGATAAGGGAGTCACCCGACTCCTACACGACTCCTGCGCTTCTGAAGTATGGCAAGAACGTCGAGATTGTGATCACCGGCGGTGATTGTGTGACTGGTCACGATCCGGCTACCGGCAAGGAATTGTGGCGCGCGAACGGGCTCAACCCGGACAACAATCCGAACTTTCGAATCGTTGCGTCCCCGGTCGTGTTCGAAGACATCGTATACGCACCGACTAGAGAGAAGCCTCTTCTCGCGATTCGAGGCGGCGGACGCGGCGATGTGACCGAGTCGCATAAGCTCTGGGCGTTTACGCACGGTCCCGATGTGCCGACGCCGGTCACCGACGGCAAGTATTTTTATGTTGTCGATGACCGAGGCATCATGTGGTGTCTCGACGCCAAGACCGGTCAGGCGATTTGGGGACCGCAGCGCATAAAGCCGGCGACGTACAGTTCGTCTCCTGTGCTGGCCGACGATAAGCTCTACGTCACAAACGAGGAGGGGCTGACCACTGTGCTGAAGGCCGGACCGAAGTTCGAGGTGCTGGCTGAGAACAGCCTCAACGATTACACGCTCAGCTCGCCGGCTGTTTCCGACGGGCAGATATTCATGCGAACCTCAGAGTACCTCTTTTGTATCGGTAAGCGAGCATCGCGTTAGTTCCGAGTTCAACCTTCAGGTTGCGGCAAGCTAAAGCTTGGACTCTGAACCGTAACTCGATGCCCGGCTGATTGCGGCAAGCTAAAGCTTGTACTCTGAACCGTAACTCGACGCGCCTGGCTGATAGCGGCAAGCTAAAGCTTGTACTATGAACTCCGACTCGATGCTAACTCTTTGGGAGAATCTCGATGATCAAGAAAACGATGACAGCGGTGCTCCTATGCTGTGTGCTGGTAACGGCGGTCACGGCTCAGAGCAACTGGGCGCAGTTTCGCGGCCCCGGCTCGCTTGGTGTCGCCGAGGACCCCACCCTGCCGGATAAGTGGAGCACTACCGAAAACGTGGCTTGGAAGACCGAGATTCCCGGCACTGGTTGGAGTTCGCCGGCCGTTTGGGGCGACAACATCTTTGTTACGTCGGTCGTGAGCTCGGTCGCGGGTGAACCGCCGAAGAAGGGGCTCTATTTCGGCGGCGAACGCAAAGCGGCCACTGACATTCACCATTGGGTGGTTTACTGCGTGGACTTCAAGACCGGAAAGATTCGCTGGCAGCAGGAAGTGAAGAAGGGCCCACCCGAAACCTCCCGCCACCTGAAGAACAGCTACGCTTCGGAAACTCCGGTGACCGACGGCGAGCGTGTCTATGCTTACTTTGGCAACGTGGGGCTGTTTTGTTTTGACATGAATGGCAAGCTGTTGTGGTCGAAGAAATGGGGACCGTTCGCGACCCGATACGGGTGGGGCACCGCTGCGTCGCCGGTGCTCTACAAGGACCGGCTTTATGTTGTGAACGACAACGACACCGAATCGTTCATGGTCGCGCTGGACAAAAAGACCGGCGAACAAATTTGGCGAGTTGAGAGGGAACAAGGCACCAACTGGGCCACGCCGTACGTGTGGGAGACCGGCTCTCGGACCGAGATAATCACGCCGGGAACAAAAAAGACCAGGTCTTACGATTTGAACGGCAAGACGCTGTGGGAGTTCAGCGGGATGTCTTCGATCTCAATACCGACGCCGTTTTCACGGCACGGTCTGGTCTACATCACGTCCGGCTATGTAGGGGATCAACTCCGGCCGGTGTACGCCATCAAGCCAGGCGCATCTGGCGATATCTCGCTCAAGCCGGGAGAGACCAGCAACAAGTTTATCGCGTGGTATCAGCCGCAGGCCGGCCCTTATAACCCGTCGCCGATAGTCTACGGTGACTACTACTACACGTTGTTGGATCGCGGCTTTTTTACCTGTCACGACGCAAAGACCGGGAGTGAGATCTATTCGAAAGTCCGGATCGATCCGGGTGTAAATGCGTTCACATCGTCGCCGTGGGCTTACAACGGAAAGATATTCTGCTTGAGCGAAGACGGGGACACTTTTGTGATCGAGGCGGGCAAGGAGTTTAAGCTGCTGGGCAAGAACTCGCTGGACGAGATGTGCATGGCTACTCCGGCGATCGTGCGAGGCAGCTTGATCATCCGCACGGCGACGAAGCTCTATAGAATCACAAAGGCTGGCGGTTCGAGAGCCCAGAAGTGAGATCAGGAGCCCCGGCATGCCAGTTCGCCGATTTCTTGCGCGGTCTCTTTTGTTGTGCCGAGAGGATGCTGGATAGCACGTTCATAGCTGGCTCTGCCACCGCTTAGGAGAACTCATGAAGAACCTTGTTGTCATTCTGGTTATAGCGCTATGTGGACTTGCCGCGTACGCACAGATTCAGCCGGAACAACCCGGCATTTTCAACTTCACACGGGTGAGCGATCAATATTGCACGGGTGGTCAGCCAAAACTCGAGGCTCTTGAGAAACTAAAGTCGGAAGGCGTGAAGTCGATCATCAACCTCAGGACGCCTGGCGAGCACCGCGCCGCCGAGGAAGAAGCTAAGGCAAAGGAACTCGGCCTCAAGTACTTCAACATTCCGGTTGTCTATACCGAGCCGAAAGAGGAGCAGGCCACTGAGTTCCTAAGGATAACCGACGATCCTGCAAACCTCCCGGTCTTCATTCATTGCACAGCGGCGATTCGAGTCGGAGCGTTCTGGATGATCCGGCGCGTGTTGCGTGATGGATGGACGATTGAGGCAGCAGAAGCGGAAGCGAAGAAGATCGGCCTACGGGAAGCGCCCCACCTGACCGAGTTCGCAAAGACTTATGTTGAGAAGCATCGGAAACAATAGCTGATCCACCTATCAGGGATGCGCGATGAATATTTGAACCGGAGGACTCGGCCTTTGGTGTCTATGACCTGGCCAGTCTCACCAAATTGGCGCGAGCTTCTTCAGAAGTGTGTATGGGGGCATCAAAGTCTATTCGCAATTTTCGATTGTCTGCCAGCAGATCGAATCCCTCGCTGTCGATCCCGATCATTGTTACGGCTCCGGCGCCGGCTCTACCAAAGACCTCGCAGTAGTGAACCAGCGCCTGCTGGTGATCCTTGTTCATATGCTCAACGATCCCTCGCTCGGCTTCACGAAAAGGATTCTTGACCAGCATGGCGTCAGGCTCGATCCAGAATATCTGCCCGAACCCTCCGATAAAGCGCGCTCTTCTCAGACGAATTCGATAGAGGGAGAAGTCATGCGCTATGAAGTAAGATTTTGCGGACGGGAAATAGCGCAGGTAACGATCGCTTATCTCAGCGTCCGACGAAGCGACTGGCTCGGCGTCTCCGATCCAGGTAAGCCGGCTACCCGACTGCGGGTCATCCGCGAGTGCATCAAACACGGTCAACGATACCTTGTTGTTCTGTTTGATATTGCGGGTGTGTTGAGCGATCTCGCTGATTAGTATCGCGGGCTCACCGTCATAGTTGAGCGCGTATGGAGCGATCGAGCCAAAGGGGTAGCCTTCGACGTCGATCGAATGAGTGGACAGCACGCCGACACTCTGATGGTTGAGCAGGCGTCTTGCGGTGAGAGCTTGATCAGACATGCTTTGATTCTACCTTCTACTCGGCGGGCCGCGAAGCGAAGCGCGCGAATGGCGACTTCTCTCCAAGTTGACACCAGCCGCTGCAAGTTGCCGTCTACTATTTCTTGTTGGCCTCTATCTCGTACTTTACTTTCAGATAAAGCGTGAATTGGACGACCGGCTCGATGATCACTGGATTCGTGATGTGATCAAAGCCGTCCGCGTTCAAGCCGTTGAAGAAGAATGTGCGGCTCTTTCGAGCGCCCTGAATCGTGTATTTCTGCCGATCGCTGTCGCTGCTTATCTCCTCTGATTCTGACGCTGCGTATGAGTCATACATCTCCGTGGGAAAATAGATGCTCGGCTTTTCAGCGTACACCTGAACCGGGGGCTGCAGCTTTATGCCCAGGAGTTTCTCGTACAAGGCGGCTTTCTGTCTTAAGACCTGGGCGGCGTCATCCATGAGTTTGCCCTGAACCGCCGTGGGGTCTCTTACCACATAGTCCACCTTTATCAAATCAAAGATCTTTGATTTGGAAGCCGCGATTACGAGTTTATCCAGCAGCAGCTTGTCCTTGTAGTGAACAGAGACGTTCTTCTTCAGCTCGAAACCGACCAGCCGCTCCTTCGCGATGGAGCCGGTGACTTGAAATCCATAGATCTTGTTCTGCGCCGCGAAGTCGACAAAGACGTCATCGCCGCCTATCCCGAGTTGTTTTAGCTCGACGGAAAATTCGCCGACGGTGGCATCCATCTTCTGATTGCATTCGGCTACGGTGGCGCCTTCCTGCAAGACGCCGAACACTGCTACGTATTCATCAGCCTTCACGTTCATCAGCACGTTGGCTTCCAGGAACATGCTGGTTGGGCTTGGAGGCATCTCGCCCGGCAGCAAGACATGCTTGCTTCTTTCGTTTTGTTTGGCTCTTGCGCTGCCGCCGGATTGCGAATAAGCGGCGTTGCCGCTGACTTGCGCGGAACAAACACCGTGGAGCACAACGCCCGACAATAATATGAGCAGGATTCTCTTCATGGCTAAACCCCTTTCAAGAAGTGTATTACTCGACGCATTCGAGAACCTGGGAAGTTTAGCGATGCCGGTGCGGACCAGGCCAGGCGACGCGGCGTGGACGTTGAATCAGTAGCCACCCAAGGTACCGTAGACTGTCTAGTCTGCGGGGCGCGCCCCAAGGTACCGTAGACTGTCCAGTCTGCGGCGCGCACGCAGAGGGTACCGTAGACTGTCCAGTCTGCGGGGGCGCACGCAAGGTACCGTAGACTGCCTAGTCTGCGGGGGCGGACACGCAAGGTACCGCAGACTGTCTAGTCTGCGGGGGCGGACACGCAAGGTACCGCAGACTGTCTAGTCTGCGGGGGCGGACACGCAAGGTACCGTAGACTGTCTAGTCTGCGGGGCGCACACGCAAGGTACCGTAGACTGTCTAGTCTGCGGGGGGAACATAGAGTACCGTAGACAGTCTGCGGTACCTTGAATGCGCGCCGCAGACTAGACAGTCTACGGTACCTTGCGTGTGCTATCCCTGCGGCTTGAAGTACAACACGATGCCTGCGCCCAGGGCGACCAGGACCATGCCGACATAGACCAGCGGATTTGGCGTAGTCTTAGGAGGGTGCTGCCACATCGAGTACAAAACGTTTATTATCGGTGCGCCACCAAACACAAGTGGCATCACGTAGGTCGGGATGCCGCCGCTCCTGAACGCGTAGATGATACACAGAGCCCCGGCAGCCCCGAGCGCTCCGCCAAGCGTAGCCCAGGTGATCCCACCGCTGTTGAAGTCCTTCAGCCCGTCTTGCGCTCCCAGTACGATCAGAGGAACCAGCACGCCAATTAGAAAGTATGCGACCCCCACGCAGAGCAATGCGCGGAAAGGATTATTCGCCAACTCCTGCTGGCCTTTGTGCAGTACGGGTCCATAAAGTCCCCACGAGAGCGCCGCGCCCAAAGCGAACATCACCCAGATCATAGATTTCTTTTGCCCCTTCCTGGTATCAGCCACAGATCCTTCCTTTTGATCTCAGCGTTCTTTGCGGTCCTTTGCGTCTTTGCGTTGAGAATCAGAATTCCCCTCCAAGATGCAAAGGACCACAAAGAGCTCAAAAGACTATGAGCTCCTGGTGCCGAAACAATAGAGCGCGCTTCGTGTTCGAATATAGATTCGGCCATCGGCGATAGCGGGCGTTGCGAAGCACTCATCATCGAGTTGGTTGACCTTGAGTATCTCCCACTCGCCCGCAGCTTTCAGCACCGACACAGCACCGCTTTCTCCGATCAAAAAAACCTTGTCGTCGGCAGCTACCGGCGATGAGAAGTACTTATCGATCGCGCCGGTGAGACGTCCTTGCTTAATCACATCTCCGGTAGCCGGATCAAAGGAGATCAGCACACCGCCGTCGTTGACCATGTATAGCACGCCTTTGTAGAGCAGCGTCGAGGGCACTTGAGGCACCGGTTTTGTATATCGCCAACGGATCGCCGTCGAGGTCTGATCCCCCTGGCCGCCGAGCTTTATCGCAAGCAGGCCGTTCTCGGCCGCCAACATCGCCCGGAAGACGCCCCAGTCTTTTTCGTTGAGCTTTTCGTCTCGATCGGTGTCAAAGGCCTCGAACGCACCGCTGAGCAATTTGTCCATCGCCTCAGTGCCGACGACTTCGGATTTTGAGACCTGGCCGTCGTGGTTGGTGTCATACTTTGCCAGACCCTCGGCAAACGGGATGGTCTTCACTTGTTTGCCGGGTTGATTCTGCGGAAAGCCCCAGCCGTTGACGTACAGGTATTCGGCGTCGTGACTGGCTATCGACTTCATTTCGCAAGCGAGGCCTCGCACGAACCAGACTCGCTTGCCGTCTTCCACCGAGTAAGCCGAAAGCGCAAAAGATTCGGGAATGATGATCTGTTTCGGCCCTTGCTTCGGCTGATAGACGATCGGCGTCGAATAGCCGGAGATGACTTCGGGGCGATCCACCTTCCACAGTATGCGTCCGTTTTTCTTATCGACCGCGATCAGGAATGAATTGGGATTGTCCTGATCGACCGGCAGCACCACCTTGTCATCCACGAGGATGGGCGATGCGCCGAAACCATAAAACATATTGAACGGCCCGAGCGGCAGTTTCCAACGTTCCTTGCCGTTCCCGTCGTAAGAGATCATACCGAACTCTTGAAAGAAGACGTAGACGTTCTCGCCGTCGGTGACTGGACTGGGCGAAGCGGGCCCGTTGACGAGTTGAAGTCTGCCGGTCTGTTTGCGCGGCACTTCTCGCTGCCACAGAGGCTTGCCCGTCTGACGGTCGAGGCAGATGACCATTAGGCGATGGTTCTCTTTCCCGTTGGTGTGTGCGGTGAGAAAGATCTTGTTGCGGGTGAGCACGGGCGAGGAGTGCCCGGGCGGCAGCGGTGTCTTCCAGAAGACGTTCTTATCGGGTCCGAACTCCGTTGGCAGCCCGGTGGTAGTTGAAACACCGGTCCCGTTAGGTCCGCGAAACTGCGACCAGTCTTCGGCGGCGACGGTTGCGAGCAACGACCCTGCGATCAGACTGGCGAAGATGATTTTGATGATCTTTGACATATATGACCTGTGAGCATGAAGTCCTAAGCAGGGTGGATTCTAATTGTCGGAGGAGAAAAAGGAAAGCTGCATCGACCTTGATTTCTTATTTTGCCGCGCGCTCGTCGAAGTACATGTATTTTGCTGAGAGGCCCTGCATCGACTCTCCATCCTCGGAGGCGCTGCCTTCGCCGTCGGCGGAAAGGAACTCCTCATAAAGCGGCGGAGGAATCTCGGCGAATTCCGACATCGGTTCGTATATTGCGTCCACGCCTTCTCTGAAGACGTTGCCGATAAGCAGATTGATGATATTCACGCGGTGTTCGGGGTACTTCTGTAGGAATTTTCCGAAGCTGAATCCGTCGCTGTAAAATGCGTGCACAAGCTTGCGCATAGACTCGATCCCGTTGTCGAGCTTGGACTGAAACTGACCCAGGCGCTCGCCCGAGAAGTCGTTGTTGTTGAACGCGTCGTGTATCGCATCGGCTGCCAGCTCGGCCATCTTGAACGCCAGCAACACGCCCGAGGAATAGATCGGGTCGAGAAATCCATATGCGTCACCGATCAAGATGAATCCATCACCGGCGCATTGCTTCGACCGGTAGGAGTAATCCAGGATCGAATAGATTTTGTCGACGCGCTCGCCCCGGGCCACCCGCTTGCGGCAAGATTCACATTTCTCAACCTCTTCGTCGAAAATCTTCGCCAGATCCTGGCCGCGATCCTTGACCAGATAGTCAGGGTCGGCAACTATGCCAACGCTGGTGATGTCGTCCTCGAGCGGAATATACCAGAACCAGCCGCCGCTGCCTCGTTCGGTTCGGAGCACAAGCGTGGCGCCGCCGTTCAGATCCGGCTCGCGGTGCGCGCCTTTAAAATAGGAGTAGAGCACGGCCTTCTTGAGCTTGGGATCGCGGACGCGCCACCGGAATTTGTTTGACAGCATCGCGCTCTGACCCGTCGCATCGACGACCACCTGCGCGTTAAACCGTTCAATTGAGCCGTCGGCCATTTGAGCCTCGACGCCACACGCGCGGTCGCCGTCGAAGAGCACCTGTTTGACGGCGGTCATCTGGTAAACCGTCGCGCCTTGTTCCCCGGCGTGCTCGATCATCATCTTATCGAACACCGCGCGATTCACCTGCCATGTGACCGCGCTTTCGTGATGGTTTGCTTCGAAGAAATAGAACGGGCGCGACTCTCGTCCTTCGGGGTTTGCGAACTGCACGCTGTACTTGGCGGTAAACGGGCTCTGTTTGAGCTTCTCCAGAAACCCCATTCGCTGGAACGTCCAGTACGTCTCGGTCATAAGCGATTCGCCGATATGGTGGCGTGGGAACTGCTCCTTCTCGAACAGTACGACACTTCGGCCTTCGCGGGCGAGAATGCTGGCAACGGCGCTGCCAGCCGGACCTCCCCCCATCACGATCACATCAAAGATGTTCGCGCTCGGTTCCGTCGGGAGTTTATGCATATCGAACAGGTCTCAATTCTGGTTCGAAAAATTCGGAGAGAAGGCCATCTACCTGTAGCAGTCCGCTGCGGGTTAGTTCGATCCTTCCATTGTTGCGCCCGATCAAGTGCTCATCGGTCAGGCGCTGATAAACCGGCTGAAACTCGTTCCAGATATCAACGCCGAACTTTCGGCTGAAGTATTCAGTGTCCAACCTGCCGCTCTTCAGCTGAAGAACCATCTCGCGGATGAGCTTCTGTTTCGGCGTCAAAGATAGAGCACGCAGAAGCGGCAACTGATCGGCATCGAGGAGACCAACATATTCTTCGAAGTTATGTGCGTTCTGGAAGTGCACGCCGCCGAAATGCGAGAACGATGAAACGCCGAGCCCTATCATGTCGCCTCCGTGCCAAAGCGCGTCGACGTAGACGAACCGGGAACGTTTCTTTGTCGAGGCAACCGTGTAGGCGCTTACGACGCGATAGCCGCTCGCTTCGAATTGCTCGTAGGCGTAATCAACCCATCGCCGCTTCGTCGGCCAGTCAGCGATCGGCGAGTCGAGTCCCTTCTCGATCATATCCCGGGAGATTATGGTGTTGTACGGCAGTTCCATCTGATAGATGGTGACCGAATCGGGTTCGAGTTCGATGGTTCGGCGTACCGTGTCGCGCCACCTGTCTTCCGATTCGCCCATCATCCCGGCTATCAGATCGATGTTGATCTGATCGAAGTCGACCTCGCGGGCCCACTCGTAAGCCTGATAAATCTCGGGTGAAAGATGCGCGCGGCCGTTTGCTTCGAGCACGTCGTCGTCGAAGTGCTCGACGCCGAGGCTGAGCCGCGTCACGCCGATTTCCTTTAGCGTTTCGAGCTTCGACTTTCGCAGCGTGCCGGGTTCGCACTCGAATGTGACCTCCTCGGCGTTCTCCCAGCTCACGTGGCGGTTGAGCCCTTCCACGAGGTAGTGGAGCTGTCTTTCGCTGATGTACGAAGGCGTGCCGCCGCCAAAGTAAACAAACCGAAGCTGCCTGCCTTGAAGAGCGTTGGTGCGGCTATAGATCTCATTCTCTTTGATCAGCGCATCGAGGTAGCGCTCGATCTCCGCGGCGTTCTTGTCGGTGTAGACCTTGTAGTAACAAAACTTACATCGCTTGCGGCAGAAGGGTATGTGCAGATAGAGCCCAAGCGGGTCGTTGACGCGCGGCGGTTGATTCAGCGCTTCAATGGCCTCAGGGATGTATTCCGGTCGCCACAGTGAAAACGGCGGATAGTTAGAGACGAAATAGTTGCCGACTTCGGTCTTGGTTTCGGGTATGTTGATCATAATTGTTATTGCATTCCATTCCGATTGCACCTCATTGTACCAACCACGTGTGAGCGTTGCAATTTTACTCGGCGCTGTGCCATAGTACGCAGACATTTTGCCAACGGTTGCGGCCAAATTTCGAATGAAGCGAGCACTGCTGCTGATCCTCGTTGGTGCTCTCTATGTCCTGCATCAGGACTTCTGGTTCTGGCGCACGGCTCGTCCACTGGTGTTCGGTTTTATTCCGATCGGACTCTTCTACCATGCGTGCTATACAGTCGTGACCGCGATGGTAATGTACGTGCTCGTCAAGTACGCGTGGCCCTCGCATCTGGAGGAGGGAGTGGGCAATGAGGGAGGAGAAGCTGGGCAAGCGGGCGAGCGCCCGGTCTCAGCGTCGCCCCTTCACCCGACCACTCCTGACAGGGAGGACACCAAGCATTGATCCCTGCGATCTTCGTTTTTACCTACCTGGTCATAGTCCTCTATATCGGCATCTTTGCCTTTAGAAAATCGGCTTCTCGAGAAGGCGCCGAAGACTACTTCCTGGCAGGGCGTTCACTCGGACCTTATGTTTTCCTGTTTTCGTTGTTCGGCACCAACATGACCGCGTTTGCGATCCTGGGCTCATCGGGCCACGCATTCAACAACGGTATCGTGACGTTTGGGTTGATGGCTTCATCTTCGGCGTTAGTCATCCCGCTGTCGCTGTTCTTCATAGGTACTCGAGTCTGGGCGCTCGGGAAAAAGTTCGGTTTCATCACCCCGGTGCAGATGTTTCGCGACCGCTGGGAGTGCAGTCACATCGGCACGGTCATCTTCGTCGTCCAGGCTGCGTTTCTTATTCCGTACATCATCATCGGCGTCATGGGTGGAGGCACTGCGCTGAGCGCGATCAGCGGCGGCAAGGTTCCCTTCTGGTTTGGCGGCGCGCTGGTTGCGATGGTGGTGATGTCTTACGTCTTCTTTGGCGGGATGCGTGGAACCGCATGGGTCAACACTTTTCAGACAATTCTCTTTTTGTGCTTTGGCGCGATTGCGCTGGTTGTGATTGGAATCGGGATGGGTGGGTTTCGCGAGTCGGCTGAAGCACTGCTCGCATCCCCAGCCACTGCTCCCCTTCTGACGCGCGAGCGAGTCTCGCCGCTCTTCTTTTTCAGCTACACTTTTATTCCGTTGTCCTCGATCGCATTTCCACACATAACAATCTTCTGTCTGACCGCTCGCAAGATGAATCAGTTCAAGAAGACCGTGATCCTTTACCCGTTTTGCATGCTTGCGCTTTGGATGCCGTGTGTCTTTCTGGGCGCGATGGCCAATCGAATGAACGACGTGCCGCAGATTCAGCAGAAGATCGAGGCGCGGCGTACACTCGCGGTCGAGGGGCCGAGTCTTACTCCTGATGAGCGCGATGGGTTGCGCGAGAAGATGATTGCGGATGATGTGTTGCTTTTGTTGTTGGATCGCTACGCACCGATCTGGCTGGCGGGGTTGCTGGGGGCCGGAATCATGGCTGCAGTGATGGCCAGCGATTCTCAAATCCTCGCGTTGTCGACGATGTTCACCGAAGATGTCTTTGCTTTCTATGGCGGGAAGAGACGTTTTGGCGAAGCTGCGCAGGTTCACACCGGGCGTTTGTTTATCATTCTGATCACGATCGTTGCCTATGCAGTGGCGCTGCGACTCCCGCAGAACATCTTTGATTTAGCGGTGCAATATGCATTCTCGGGTTACGCTGCTCTGTCGCCGCTTTTGGTCGGGGCGTTGTTTTGGAGGCGAAGCACCAAGTGGGGCGCGCTTGCCAGCACGGTATGGGCGGCCTTGTCGGTGGCGGCCGTAGCTGTCTTTCAATACGTGGTGCCCGCGCCGGCACCGGGTCCTCCGGTCGTAGCGTGGTCGGTCGCTGGTATTGAAGTCCTGTCGCGCACGCCGGGCGGGACCGCGGTGTTTGGCTTGATGCCGGTAGTTCCAATGACGATCATCTCAGCGTTGTTACTGGTCTTAGTCTCGAGTGTTTCAGCTAAGCCGACAAACGAGACGATCAACAGGTACTTTGCCGCAAAGTAGTCAGCGCTTACCTTGACGTTCACGACAACTTCACAAAGAATGCTACCCCATTATGACTTCTACGCCCCCTGCTGAAAGCTCTCCGCGCCTCACCAGCATTCAATGGCTCATCTGCGTCATCGCAGTCATTGGTTTTGCTTTTGATAGTTACGTGCTATTGATGCTGCCTCTGATTCTCCGCCCCGCGCTCGAACAGTTGGGCGGATTGACCTTTGGCAGCCCGGAGTATTCTCACTGGCGCGACCTGATGTTCTATGTACCCGCGGTGTGCGGCGGGATCTTTGGCATGTTGGGAGGGTATCTGACGGACCGGCTGGGGCGGCGACGGATACTCACGTGGAGCATTCTACTTTATGCCCTTTCGGCGCTTGGCTCGGGTTTTGCGACTTCGCTTCCGATGTTGCTCCTACTCAGGACGGCCACTTTCGTCGGCGTTTGCGTGGAATTCGTCGCCGCCGTTGCGTGGCTTGCAGAACTCTTTCCGGATCCGAAACGGCGCGAAGCGGTCATCGGATACACACAGGCATTTTCGTCGTTGGGCGGTTTCATGGTGAGTCTGATGGCGCTGGGGATCGCGCGAGTGGCGACCTCGCTGCCTACGATTCAGTCGGGCCACGAGAACTGGCGGTACCTCCTGATCTCCGGGTTGATTCCGGCGATTCCGTTGATCATCATCCGTCCATTATTACCCGAGTCGCCAGTGTGGAAAGAGAAGAAAGCTGCCGGAACCCTCAAGCGCCCGAGCTTCGCCGAGATATTCAGGCCTCAGTATCGGCAAACTACACTGGTAAGCGCGTTGATCTTTGCATGCAGCCTTGGCGTGGCGTTCGGCGCGATCCAGCAGCTTCCACAGATCGTTCCGGCGCTTGTTCAGGTGGACAGCAGCGTGCCTCCACCCGAGCGGCAGGCAATCCTCCAGTCACCCGAGCACCGGCGGATCGTGCAGTCGACGGTTGCCGGTGTTCAGACGCTTCAAGAGCTCGGCGGATTGGCGGGCCGGTTCCTGCTCGCGTTTTTGGCTATTCGAATCGTGTCACGCCGCAAGCTGCTTCGTTTGTTTCAGATCCCGGGGCTGATCATCGTTCCGCTCGTGTTTCTCTATCCCGCCGTGCACGATCTCGCATTGCTGAAGTGGGGCATCTTCTTCGCGGGATTGTTTACGGTTGCCCAGCTGAGCTTTTGGGGAAACTATCTTCCTCGCATGTATCCGACGCATCTTCGGGGAACGGGGGAGAGTTTTGCTGCGAACGTCGGAGGAAGAATGGTGGGAACTTCGGCAGCGCTGCTGACGACTCAGTTCGCGGCGATGATGCCCGGCGGCACCCCGGCGACGCATCTGGCTTACGGAGCAGCGGCGGTGGCTGCTCTGGTTTATGCGATCGGAGTGATCGCGAGCTTCTGGTTACCCGAGCCGGCACGAGAGGAGCTTCCCGAATAGCGGCCGTTCGCTTTGTGGTCTATCCGCTCTTACTTTTTCACCGTCGGATACTGGATACCGAGCTGCTCCAAATACGTCTTGTACTTAATCGGATCGTAGTAGTACTTCTTCAACTCGGGCCGAAACTTCTCCATCTTCTCCTTGTTCAGTTCAATTGCCGGTTGGTCGGTCGGATTGATCAGCGGCGAGTACTTGATATCCTTTGTCTGAACATCTCTAAAATAGGTCCACGCCTGGGTGATCAGCTCGGGAGATAGCAGATAGTCGAGCGCGGTCATCGCCTGGACCTTCGCCCCGGCGGTTGAGCCCTTGTGGGCAATCGGTGTCGCCATCGCAATCGCGTTTGGCCAGCTGTGACCCGGCAGGTTAGGTATGTTTGCCGGGTAGCGCAAATAGAGCATTGGCACGTTCCATGAGATATCTCCCACGTCATCTGAACCGCCGCCGGTTGGGTCCTTTGGTGGCTCGAGCTCTTTGACTTTTGTTTTCATGCCTTCGACTTTTGCGCCTATTTCTTTTTGGAGCGCCTTGGCCAGTGTCTGATCGGCTTCGCTCCATTCGGGCATGCCAACCGTCTCGATGTTCCTTTGCTGAACCTCGGCCATCGGTTTGTTAAAGTGACAAGGCCACGCCGAACCGACGATTCGCTGGGTAACTGTTGTGTCGGTCATCATCGACGCTGCTTGAGCCATCTTATTTCCAAGCTCGTTGAGCTCCTTGATGTGCGGATAGTCCAGTTCCCTGAAGTAGTACCAAACAGCGGCCTCCGAGGGCACGACGTTGGGCTGGTCTCCTCCGTCGATGATCACATAGTGCGAGCGTTGCTGTAATCGAAGATGCTCGCGGCGGAAGTTCCATGCGGTATCCATCAATTCTACGGCGTCGAGAGCGCTTCGTCCTGACCACGGCGCGCCGGCAGCATGAGCCGCCTTTCCGTGAAAGAAGTACTGCACCGACACCAGACCACTGTTGTTAGCAGATTGGCCGTAGTTCGTCGCGAAGTCGCTGTCGACGTGACACCCGAGCACGATGTCGACGTCTTTGAAGAGGCCGGCTCGCACGAAGAAGGCTTTTGTCGCGACGAGTTCTTCGGCGACGCCGGGCAGAAGCTTGATCGTACCGGCGATCTTGTACTTGTCCATCAGCTTCTTTAACACGATGGCTGCGGTCACGTTGACGCCCTGACCGGAGTTGTGACCCTCGCCGTGACCGGGCGCTCCTTCTACGATGGGATCGTGATAGGCGACGCCGGGTTTTTGTGAAGCTTTAGGAATGCAGTCTATGTCGGTGATGAACGCGATAACCGGTTTGCCTGATCCGCAAGTCGCCGTCCACGCGGTGGGTATACCGGCGACGCCGCGGTCAACTTTGAAGCCGTTCTTCTCCAGAACACCGGTGACATATTTCGAAGTCTCGTACTCCTGAAAGCCCAGTTCGCTAAAGCTGAAGATCTGATCGACCATTTGCTGGGTGAGCGCCCGGAGGGCGTCGACTTCCGAGATCGCCTCGCGCTTGAGGTCATCGAGTTTCGGAGCGGTTTGGGTGCGAACCGGCAGACTAACCGCCAGCATCATCGTTATAGACAGCAACAACGCCTTTATCTTCATCATCCCTCCACGGCTTATTCTTCATCTGACAGACACGCAGCCACCTGAGCTTCGATCGCGGCCGCTACCGAAAAGGCTACCGACTCTTCGGACCGAGGCTCTGACACACTGCGCCTCACCAAACCAAACTCCGAGGCTGCGCGAGATTATGACTTTTCCCCGATCAAGTCAACGAGTGGTTCGGTTTGGTGAGGCCTTGCGTCTCGGAATGGGCATTCGGGAAAAGGTGACCGGGGAACGTTTGCAAAAAGCCAGGGTTGCTGACAGGATACCGCTTCCGAATTGCAGCTGGAATTTTTTGTAACCGGGCGAAGACTATTTGAGTCTTAGGCGTCAGGCGGGCGCGCTCGTGGCCGTGCTTCCACTGGCGCGGACGCGAGCACGCTCTGCCAACTTCATCACAAAACGATGAAATATGAATGCTAAACGCGGAACCGAACCCTCGGTTTCTCTCAATGATTCATCGTTCATCATTCAGAATTCATCATTTCTTCCTTTCCCCTACGGAGGAGCCATGAACCGAGGACATTTGTTCCCAATCACACGCGCGTTTGCGCTGACGATAATCGCTGTGATGCTCGCCGGCTTTTCAGCTACCACCCGCGCCGCTGATCCGCCGCAAAAGAAAGACAAACGCAGCAAGACCACGGCGCCGCCCGCTTCGAAGATCAACGAGGAGTACACCGCGAAGATCAAAGAGTACACGACGCAGAAGTACTTTTTGACCGAACTGGTCGACCACCTTCCGGCGTCCGACAAAGTACCCTCTCCGGACAAGATCCTCGGATATGTCGTTGGCACGCCCAACAAGCTCACCTACACGAAGGACATGTATCGCTACTATCGTGAGCTCGAGAAATCGACGCCGCGTGTTCGGGTGTTTACCGCGCCCGAGCGAAGTGAGGAAGGCCGCGAGCAAATGCTGGTTGTTGTAAGCGACGAAGCGAACATCGCCAAGCTCGATCGTTATAAGGAAATAACGGCCAGGCTCGCCGATCCGCGGAAGATAAATGACGCCGAGGCCCAGCAGCTGATCGGGGAAGGCAAGGCGATCTACTGGGCGTCGGGTTCGATCCACTCGCCCGAACAGGGTTCGTGCGAAATGCTGATGGAGCTGGCATATCGACTGGCTGTCGAAGACTCCTCGCTCATCGAGGCAATCCGAAAGAACGTCATTGTCCTGATTACTCCCGCGCTCGAGGTAGATGGCCGCGATCGTTCAGTTGACGTGTACAACTATCGAAAAGCGAACCCCGGCAAGCAAGCGCCGCCTTTGCTCTACTGGGGCAAGTACGTCGCGCACGACAACAACCGCGACGGGCTTGGGATGGCGCTTGCGCTGTCTCGGAATCAGATGAAGACGTTTCTCGAATACCATCCGGTGGTCCTCCACGATCTGCACGAGTCGGTTCCGTTTCTGTACACCTCGACCGGAACCGGTCCTTACAACGCCTGGCTTGATCCGCTGGTGATCGACGAATGGCACGTGCTCGCGTATCACGAGATCGAAGAGATGACCAAGCGCGGGGTGCCTGGCGTGTGGACCCACGGGTTTTATGACGGATGGGCGCCCAACTACATGTTCTATGTCGCCAACGGGCACAACTCGATCGGCAGGTTCTACGAAACATTCGGCGGTCAGGGCGCCGACACCAGCATTCGCAATGTGGGACCGCAGTCTCAACGCGATTGGTTCCGTCCCAACCCGCCGCTTCCCTGGGTGAATTGGTCGATCCGAAACAACATCAACATGCAGCAGTCGGCGATCTTGTTTGCGATGAATCTCGTCGCAACTCAGAAGGACCGGTTCCTCAACAACTTTTACATAAAGAGCAAGCGATCGGTTGCGAAGGCGGCAAACGAAGGACCGTATGCGTGGGTGATTCCCGGCGACACGGCGCGACCTGTTGAAGCGGCCGACACGGTCAACCTGCTTCGCTTGATGGGGGTCGAAGTCCAGACTGCAACAAGGGAATTCGCGTTCAAGGATCAGAAGTTTCCGGCGGGCTCATACATAGTACGAATGGACCAGCCGTATTCGCGAATGGCCGACATGCTGTTCGACACGCAGTATTACAACGTCAACGACCCGAGGCCTTATGACGACACCGGCTGGACGCTGGGCGCGCTTCGCAACGTGAAGACGGTTCGAGTGACCGACAAGAACGTGCTCGATGTACCGATGGTGTTGCTGACAAGCGATGCGAAGGTGATAGGCAGGATCGCAGGATCGGCTTCCACCGCGGGTTTCGTCATCAACCATAACGCTGATAACACGCTGGCGACGCTTCGATACAAATTGAAGGATGTGAAGATGGGCGCGGCCGAGGACACCTTCAAGATCGGCGGTCAACAATTCAACGCCGGTTCGTTCATCATAAAGACCGAAGGCAATCCGGCGGACCTCAGACAACGCTTGGAAGCAGCGGTGACCGAGCTTGGGCTTACGGCGATCGCTGTAGACAAGCTTCCCGAGGTCAAGACTCACGAGATGGCCGCCGCGCGAATCGCAATCGTTCACACATGGACCAACACTCAGAACGAGGGCTGGTTCAGAATCGAGTTCGACCGGTTGCAGATTCCCTACTCGTACATCTCCGATCACGTCATTCGAGACACGCCGAACTTGCGAGCGAAGTACGATGTGATAGTCTTCCCGCCTGTCGGCGGATCGGCGCAAGGCATAGTTAACGGTACTCCGATGCGCGGCGATCCGATTCCCTGGAAGCAATCCGACATCACACCGAATCTGGGTTTCTCGCCCGATCAGACCGATGACATGCGGGGTGGGATGCAGCTCCGCGGCGTGCTGAATCTTCAGCGATTCATCGAGGACGGGGGGTTGTTCGTCACGATTTCAAATCTGGCTCAGGTCCCGATCGACTACGGCATCACGACAGGTGTTTCGATACAGGATCCGCGTCAGCTTAATGCGCGGGGCTCGGTTTTCAGCGCGACGTTTGCGGACAAGAAGAGCCCGATCGCATACGGGTACGGCGACTCGCTGCCGGTCTACTTCAGCCAGGCGCCGCTGATCAACGTGCAAGCGGGTGGTGGTGGCGGTGGTGGTGGCGGTCGCGGTGGGGGAGGAGGCGGCGGCGGATTTGGCGGCGGCGGCGGAGCTGAAGGTGGCGGGCGGCCCTCGGGTCGCGGGTCGCTCACCGATCCCGATATTATCCAATCAATGCCTCAGGCCGGACAACGGCCGCCGCAGCGTCCGGGCGAGCAAGGTGCCGGCGAGGGAGCGTTTGGTCCCCAGACGGTGACGCCGCCAGCGATGCGCCCGCGAGTGGTGTTGCGCTTCAACACCAATGAAAAGGAACTGCTGATCAGCGGAATGCTTGCAGGCGGATCGGAGCTTGCGGGCAAAGCCGCTGTTGTCGATGTTCCGGTGGGAAAGGGTCACGTGGTAATGTTCGCAAACAACCCGATGTGGCGGCACCAGACTCAGGGGAGTTTCTTCTTGTTGTTTAACGCGGCACTGAACTATAACAACCTGGGAGTTGGCAGACCCGAGCCGCCGGCTCGGCGAACGGATGCGGCCACCGGAGATGATCAATAGACGGAATGGCGCGAGACAGATTGCTCCCTACCGGAGAAGCCGCGTGCATTCCTGGCTCACGGAGGAACCCGAGGCAATCGCGAGTTTCAAGGACGGGAAGGGCGGCTTGCCCCCGCTGCCCTTGCCGCGTGCATTCCTGGCTCGCGTGGGAACCTGAGGCAATCGCAAGTTTCAAGGTCGGGAAGGGCGGCTTGCCCCCGCTGCCTTGTTTGGCGAACCAATCGGGCCGGGCAAGCCGCTCGACCTCGAGCTTGAGGGTTGCGTCGATTGCCTGGCAGGAGGTTTAGTCTAGCCCTCGACCGAGAACCCAGTTGCCCTTCCATCTGTGATTCTTAACTGCCTTGGTGATTCTATGCGGGCGGTTTCAAGAGCGGGACCGCCCTATTAGTCTGTTGCTCTAAAAAACGCTGAGACTCTCTCGGCGAGACATTCCTGGAGGTAATCCGATCAATGTCGACGATCCAGCCAGCCGAAAGAGCGGACCCGCGCGGAAGCAAGCTCGAGATGTTCGCACAGGTGATGGGCCGCTTTGTACCCGATGCAATAACCGCTTCGGTATTCCTTCTACTAATACTGGCGGTCATGGCGTTGGCGATGGGCAACTCTCCGGGAAAAACTCTGGACGCCTACTATCAGGGACTCTGGATGCTGCTGCCGTTCACCATGCAGATGACCCTGATCATCGTGTTGAGTTCGGCGCTCGGATCGACACCGTTTTTCAAGACCGCGATAACCCGTCTCTCCCGGTTGCCAAAGACACAGTTCCAGGCAATCGCGCTGTCGGTGCTGGTGACCGCGGTAGCCGCTTACCTTTACTGGGGTCTCGGAATCGCGATGACTCCGCTGATCGCGGTGCACTTCTCTCGCGAGGCCGAACGCAAAGGGATCAAGCTGGACTTTCTATTCCTGCTGGCTTTGCTTTGGGGGGCTAACGCGGCCTGGCAATTCGGACTATCAGCAAGCGCGCCGCTGTTGATGGCAACCCCCGGCCACTTCCTCGAGAAGACAATAGGCATCCTCCCTTTGAGCACGACGATCTGGTCGCCTGCGGCAATAATCCTCGAGGTCTCCTTCGTCGCGATTCTGATCGTGGTTGGTTACCTGCTGATGCCAAAGCATTGCCGGCCGGTGTCGGAGTTTCCGGATGCGTGCAAGCTGAGCGAGGAGGGAGAGCCGATCGATCCAGGTGCGGTGAATTTTTCGGAACGCCTCGAGCGGAACCCGATAGTCCCGCTTGTGATCTGCGCGGTTATGGCGGGTTGGTTGTACAATCACTTCGGTGTCAAACATCTCAGTCTTGACATCAACTCGCTCAACACGATTCTGCTGTTCTCTTGTTTGTTACTGCATCGGACCATCTATCGATTCACTCAGACGTTGCAGCGCGCGGTGGTCTCCTGCTGGCCGGTGATTATCATCTATCCCATGTACGCTGGAGTTGCGGGACTGATTCAATTCACCTCGGTCGGAGAGGTACTGGCGGGTCTTGTTTCATCGGTGTCGACACCGTATACGTTCCCGTTTCTGGCCGCCCTGTCCGGAACGGTCGTAGCGATCTTTGTCCCGTCGAGCGGCGGGCAGTGGGTGATTCAAGGCTACATCACCTCGGCGGCGGCAACCGCGGCCGGGGTAACTGTCCAGCGCGGGCTTCTGGCGTTGAGCATCGGAGATCACATGGGGAATCTCGTCGCGCCGTTTTGGTATGTTGTGGTAGCGGGAGTCGCGCGAGTGAACTTCCGGGAGTTCTTTGGATACGGTTTGATCTTTGCGTTGCTGTGGTTTGTGCTGGGGGTTTTGGTTTTCACGTTTGCACCGTGTTGAGCGAGTTGAGGCGGCCTCCGCTGTTGGAACATCGAGCTACCGCCTGAGAACGCGGAGGAACGAAGAGACGCCGAGCCCGCCGCTATTGATTGCGTTTTTCCTTCAGCTATACTAGCTACCCGTCGGGGTGCTGCGCTGCCCCGCTTCCTCAGTGGAATCCACGAACTTATCAATGAGGTGCGTATGAACACGCGCAAGCTTCACTTTGCTTCCCTTCTCGTCGTCGTTTCGCTATTCACCGCACCGCAATCGCCCAAACCAAGGTCACAAGCCCCAAGGAACAGCTCGGGTTCAGCTTCGGTGATGACTATCAGCTTGCCAACTACACTCAACTCGTCGACTACTGGAAAAAGCTCGCCGGGCAGTCCGATCGCATGAAGCTTGTCGAGATAGGCAAAACCGCTGAAGGCCGCACGATGGTGATGGCTATCATCACCGCGCCGGAGAATCAAAAGAAGCTCGACCACTACAAAGAGATCGCCCGGCGACTCGCCACAGCCGAAGGATTGACCGACGATCAGGCGCGAACCCTCGCGGCCGAAGGCAAAGCCGTCGTCTGGATCGACGGTGGATTGCACGCGACTGAGGTACTCGGCGCGCAGCAATTGATGGAACTGGTCTACCAGATGGTGAGCATGAACGATCCCGAGACACTGCGTATTCTCAAGGATGTGATTCTGCTCGCGACCCCGGTGAACCCCGACGGACTCGAGCTTGTTTCCAACTGGTATATGCGCGAACAAGACCCGCTCAAGCGATCGACCAACGGCCTCCCGCGCCTCTATCAAAAGTACATCGGTCACGACAACAATCGCGATTTTTACATGTCAAATCAGCCCGAGACGGAAGCGATCAATCGAGTATTCTTCCACGACTGGTTCCCGCAAATCGTATACAACCATCACCAGACTGGACCGGCCGGCACGGTGTTGTTCGCGCCTCCGTTCCGTGATCCGTTTAACTATTATCTCGATCCGCTCGTGCCACTGGGGATCGATCTGGTGGGGGCGGCGATGCACGGCCGGTTCGTCGCCGAGGACAAACCAGGCGCGACGATGCGATCCGGCTCTTCATACTCGACCTGGTGGAACGGCGGGCTTCGCACGGTTACCTACTTTCACAACATGATCGGACTCCTGACCGAATCGATCGGGAACCCCACGCCGATCGAGATTCCATTTTTGCCGCAGCGGCAACTGGCCAAGGGCGACCTCCCTTACCCTATCGCCCCTCAGAAGTGGCATTTTCGTCAGTCGATCGACTATTCGATCACCGCGAACCGCGCCGTCCTGGATCTGGCGTCAAAGCATCGAGAAGATTTCCTGTTCAACATCTATCGCATGGGCAAGAACTCGATCGAGCGCGGGAGTGAGGATCATTGGACGATCACTCCAAAACGTATGACCGAGCTGCAAGCCGTAATCGCGAAGGAAACGCCGGCCGTAGGAGCGGAGGGTCAGGGCCGCCGGGCTGCTGCGGCTGCCGGTGTACCCCCGCCGGCCGGTGATACGCCGCAGGGGTTCGGAGGTCAGGCGCGCGGCGTTCCACTGAAGTACTATGAAATGCTTCACGCACCCGATAAACGCGACCCACGCGCCTTCGTCATTCCTTCCGATCAGGCGGATTTCCTCACCGCCACCAAATTCATCAACACCCTGATCAAAAACGGGATCACGATTCATCGCGCAACCCGCGAATTCACGGTTGCTGGTAAGAGCTACCCGGCTGGCTCATACGTAGTCAAAACCGCACAGGCTTTCAGACCGCATATCCTCGATATGTTCGAGCCGCAGGACCACCCCGACGACATCCCCTATCCCGGCGGCCCGCCGACTCCGCCTTATGACAACGCGGGCTACACCCTGGCTTACCAGATGGGTGTGACGTTCGACCGTGTGCTCGAGGGATTTGACGGCCCCTTTGAAAAGATCAACGGTCTTGTGAAACCTGACGCCGGCAAGGTCAATACCGTCGCCAACGCCGCGGGGTTCCTGCTAAGCCACCAGGTCAACGATTCGATTATTGCGGTAAACCGCCTGCTCGCGACTGGCGAAGAAGTTTACTGGCTCAAGCAACCTCTCAGCTCGAATGGCAAGAATTACGACACTGGGACGATATTCATACCCGCCAGGTCATCGACGCTTCCGAAGCTGCAGAAACTCGCTTCCGATGTCGGGTTGAGCTTCGACGCGGTGGCTTCAAAGCCGACCGGCGAGGCGTACAAACTCCGCCCGCTGCGCATCGGGTTGTGGGACCGTTACGGCGGTTCAATGCCTTCAGGCTGGGTGCGCTGGCTGTTGGAGCAATACGAGTTTCCTTTCGCGGTCGTGTATCCGCCAACGCTGGACGCCGGTGACCTCGCCGGTAAATTCGATGTGCTGATCTTCGTCGACGGGGGCATCCCCGCGCGCGACGGCGGAGGCCCCGGTGGAAGGGGCGGCGGTGGAGGAGGCGGTGCGCCTGACCCGCAAAGCATACCCGCTGAGTTTCGCGAGCGACTCGGTAATGTAACCGTCGCCCGCACGGTGCCGCAGTTGCGACAGTTTCTCGATGCGGGCGGAGCGATTCTGGCCATCGGAAGCTCGACCAGCCTCGCTTACAGGATCGACTTGCCGATCGCCAATGCGCTGATGGAGAGAACCCAGGATGGTACCGAACGCCCGCTTCAGCGCGAGAAGTATTACATTCCCGGATCGATTCTTCAGGTGCGAGTCGATAACCGCAATCCGCTCGCCTACGGTATGGGCACCAATATCGATGTGTTCTTCGATAACAGCCCGGTGTTCAGGCTGCGACCCGACGCTGCAATGAAGGGCGTTAGGCCGGTGGCGTGGTTTGACAGTGACAAGCCTCTCAGAAGCGGTTGGGCCTGGGGCCAGAAGTACCTTGAGGATGGAGTAGCGGTGGCTGAAGCGAGTGTCGGCAAGGGCAAGCTGTTTCTGTTTGGTCCTGAGATCACGTTCCGCGCTCAGCCGCACGGGACGTTCAAGTTTCTGTTCAACGGGATCTACTATGGCGGCGCCGAATCCGTCAGCCTGAGATAAGTTTCGGGTTGCGACGAGGACTCGCGGCGGGTGATGGAAATCGCGGCAAACGCGAAACCGAAGAGTCAGGCGGTGAGACTCGAGCGGTGGGAAGAAAGGCAGGTAAAATGAAGATAAAGCATGTCATCGGCTATGCAGTAATGATCGCGTGTTGTTTGTTTGCAACAGGGTGTTTCAGCATCGAACAGGAGATCTTTCTGAACGCCGACGGAACCGGAGATCTGGTAGTCTTCATATCGTTGCCGGATTTACCGGAGAAGATGGCCGGTGCCGAGATGACGACCAAGAAGAATCCCGGCGATGTCCTCGCTGATTTCAAAAAAGAGCTAACTACCGCGCTACCTCCAACCGTGACTCTTAAGCAAGCAAAAGAGGTGAAGCAAAATGGCGTTCAGAGTCTCTATGCCATTTTTCACTTCACGAAGATCGAGGACATCCAGCGTGTGCTGGTGAACTTTGGAAAAGGAAGTTTGAAGGAAGGCGATATTGGGTCAGCCCCTCAGTGGTCGCTGCAAATCGAGAAGAAGGAGAATAAGAACTTCTATACCCAGAAATTTCTGCTGGACGTTGACGCCAAGGCAACCGCCGAAATTAAAGCCGAAGTGACTGTGAACGGCCAAAAACAAGAGCAGAAAAAGAGCCCTGAAGAAGACAAGGCGTCGAATGAAATGGCAGAGCAATTCAAGCCGCTGATCCTTTCGATCGTCAGGATGCGTTTTGTGCTGCATACGCCCACGCCAATCACCGACTCGAACGCCGACATCGTGTTGAACGGTAAGACTGCTGTGTGGAACTGCTCGCTTGCGGCCTTTTCGAAGGACAAGAAGCCCATCGAGATGAAGGCGATTTTCTAGCTCGCTTCAGCACGTAGCGCAACACCCAGTGGATCGTTCATGGTCAGCCTACGTTGGTCACGGGAGCGTACCGTCCCGAATCCCACCAACGCAGTTGGTGGATTGTTCATGCTCAGCCTACAGCTCGACTGCCAGCCGCCGTCCCAAATCCCACCAACGCAGTTGGTGGATTGTTCATCCTCAACCTACAGCTCGACTGCCAACTAGCCGTCGAGCTGTCGGTTGAGTTTGAACGATCCACCAATCGCTTCGGCAGGATTGCCCCCGACCGCCACCTCGAAACCTGCAATTCTCTCTTTCAGTTTTCAACGTTCGGGCAAATGTGATTTCATGTGTTAGTCTGCCAGACAATATCAAAGGAGGTGACGATGGCTATCAATGAAGAGAAGATGAACCAACTTCTCGGACGATTTCTGGACGATTTTGGAGCAGTTTTTCACGGAGCGATGGTTGTAATAGGTGACAGGCTCGGTTTATACAAGGCCCTCGCGGGGGCCGGGCCGCTAACGGCAAAAGAATTGGCCGACAGGACCGACACGGCCGAACGCTACGTACGTGAATGGCTTGCTTCGCAGACAGCTGGCGGTTACGTGACGTATGATGGTGCGAGCGGCCGTTACAGCTTGTCGGAAGAACAGGCCTTTACAATGGCCAATGAGGACAGCCCGGCGTTTCTGCCAGGTGCCTTCCAGCTGGCGGTTGCGGCCGTGAAGTCTGAGTCGCGGATCGAGCAAGCGTTTCGCACCGGGGAGGGCGTCGGCTGGCACGAGCACGATCCCGACTTGTTCAGAGGCACCGAAAGGTTCTTCAGACCCGGCTACGCGATGAGCCTGATGAGTTCGTGGATACCGTCGCTTGACGGCGTCGAGGAGAAGTTGAAGGCCGGCGCGCGTGTCGCCGACGTGGGATGCGGTCACGGCGCTTCGACGATTCTTATGGCAAAGGCGTTCCCCAACTCGACCTTCATCGGGTTCGACTATCACGGGCGCTCGATCGAGCACGCGCGTAAGGCAGCAAGCGAAGCGGGTGTGTCAGACCGGGTTACCTTTGAGGTGGCTAAGGCCAAGGACTATCCCGGTAAGGACTATGATTTCGTGACATTCTTCGACTGCCTGCACGACATGGGTGATCCGGTGGGCGCG
Organism: Blastocatellia bacterium; assembly: GCA_963737945.1. Classification (GTDB taxonomy): domain Bacteria; phylum Acidobacteriota; class Blastocatellia; order UBA7656; family UBA7656; genus Onstottus_A. The sequence continues at coordinate 55,049 of CAVTUR010000011.1, forward strand.
TCCGCGCACGTACTCGAGTCGTTAAAGAGCGGCGGCTCGTGGATGCTCGTGGAGCCATACGCCGGCGACAAACTCGAAGACAATTTGAATCCTCGAGGGCGCGCCTTCTACGGCGCTTCGACCCTGCTCTGCACCCCGGCTTCGTTGTCGCAGGAAGTTGGCCTGGGGCTGGGCGCCCAGGCTGGCGAAGCTCGGCTCCGCGAGGTTGTTACCTCCGGAGGGTTCACTCACTTTCGCCGCGCAGCGGAGACACCTTTTAACCTGGTGTTCGAAGCACGACCGTAGCACCGGAATAAACCACGGATCGGGCTGATCGCAGCATCAGCCCGATCCGTAGAACCGCTCGCATCAGTAAGATCCGTGATCGATTGAGCTGTCAGACGAGGGGGACGTTATGATCAAGACGAGATTATGGGTCGCTGTCCTGATGCTGTTAGTGTCGCGTCCGGCTTTTGCGCAGGAAGGCTTCCCGCTATTTACTCCGGACTTTCCACCCGAGGAATTCGCGCAGCGCCGCGCGAGGGCGTACGACGCGATTGGCGACATAGGGCTCGCCGTCGTTCAAGGCGCGCCGAGCCCCGCGGGTTACACCCGGTTCCGCCAGTCGAATGAGTTGTATTATCTGTGTGGAATCGAAAGCCCTCACGCGTATCTTCTGCTTGACGGCGCCACCCGTCGGGCAAGCCTCTATCTGCCCCATCGCAACGAAGGGCGAGAACGCAATGAAGGCAAGATGCTGTCCGCCGAAGATGCCGAGCTTGTGAAGAAACTGGCAGGCGTCGATGCGGTGTTCGCGACTGATCTGCTCGCCGAGCATCTCACTCGTTACGCGCGCGGCACTCGGACGCTGTATACGCCGTTCAGCCCGGCCGAGGGCTTCGCGATGAGCCGCGACCTTGCGCTGAGAGCGGTAGCCGATCGGGCGGCTGATCCGTGGGACGGCACTCCGTCGCGCGAAGGTCAGTTCGTTCAAATGGTGCGAACCCGCTTTCCGCAAATCGAGGTCAAAGACCTGTCGCCGACACTCGATAGTCTGCGGTTGATCAAAAGCCCGCGCGAAATAGCACTGCTTCGCAAAGCCACGCGACTTTCGGGTCTCGCGTTGATGGAGTCGATGCGGTCAACAGCGCCGGGCCTAAAGGAATACGAACTGGACGCTGTCGCCAAGTACGTCTACTACCGGAACGGCGCCCAAGGCGAGGCTTATTACTCGTTGATTGCCAGCGGGCGAAACGCCTGGTACCCGCACTACAACGTGGGCAAGCGCACGATGCAGGATGGCGACTTTCTGCTTATGGACTTCGCGCCTGACGTCGGGTACTACATGGCTGACGTGACCCGGATGTGGCCGGTCAACGGCAAGTTCAGCGCCGGGCAGCGTGAGTTGTACGGCTTCTATCTCGGATGCTATCAGGCGATTCTTAAAGGCATCCGTCCGGGCGTGACCGCGCAAAGTATCAAGCAGGAAGCTGTGCGTGAGATGGAACGCATCCTCGCCTCGACTAAGTTCTCAAAGCCGGCTTACGAGAACGCCGCGCGCGAGTTCGTTTCGTCGTACGCCGAGTCGGCAAAGAGCCCGCGAACAGCGCTTGGCCACTGGGTTGGAATGTCTACGCACGACGTTGGACAAGACACGGGTCCACTACGGGCGGGGATGGTGTTCACGATCGAACCCGCGCTTCGAGTGCCCGAGGAACAGATCTACATTCGACTCGAGGACATGATCGTGATCACCGACACCAAGGCGGAGATCCTTTCAGATTTTGTTCCCTGGGACATCCCAGGAATCGAGAAGTTGATGTCGGAGGAAGGCATGCTTCAGCGTTACCCGCGAGATGAGGCGAATCACTATTGAAAGTTTTGACCGCCGTCGAGCGTGCTCTCACTTGTCCTGAACTTTGACACTGATCATCACAGCCGCTATCCTTTTCGGGCTCGCTCCTTGCCCGCGTAGCTCAGATGGATAGAGCGCTTGCCTCCGAAGCAAGAGGCCGCAGGTTCGAATCCTGCCGCGGGTATTACAACGATAACGGGCCGCTTCAAGGCGGCCCTTTCGTTAGCCCTGAACGTGGAGAGAAGGCGTGTTGCTGGCGCTGTCGTTTCACCTCCGATTTGAACGGGGACGCTGAATGAAGATCGCTACCTGGAACGTCAATTCGGTGCTTGCGCGACTCCCGCAAGTAGTGAAATGGCTCGAAGTCGCGAATCCCGATGTGCTCTGTATGCAAGAGACGAAATGCATCGACGAGAGATTTCCTGCGGATGAGTTTGCGAGCCTCGGTTATCTCTCTGAATCGTTTGGACAAGCTGCATACAACGGTGTCGCGATCCTCTCCCGAGAGAAGTGTGAACAAGTCAGCCGCGGCATGCCAGATGACGAAGAAGGAGCTCAATCCCGTTTGATAACAGCGACGATCGGTGGAATTCGCATCGTCAATGTGTACATTCCCAACGGGCAAGCCGTCGGCGCTGACAAATACCACTTCAAGCTTGAGTGGCTGCGCCGGCTGAGGGCCTTCTTCGACTCACACTGCCAGCCGAGCGAACGGGTTCTGTTGTGCGGCGACTTCAATGTCGCGCCTGAAGACCGGGATGTGCACGACCCAGTACTGTGGCGAGGAAGAATTCTTTTTAGCGAACCAGAGAAAGAGGCGCTGAACCGTGTTAAGGAATGGGGATTCGTCGACACGTTCCGAATGCACAACTGCGAAGATAAACAGTATTCGTGGTGGGATTATCGCGCGGGGGCTTTTCGCCGTAACATGGGTCTACGGATCGATCACATCTGGGTTACCGAGCTGCTTGCCAAACAATCGCATCGGTAGTGATAGACAAGGAACCGCGTCGCTGGGAGAAGCCTTCCGATCACGCTCCGGTGGTGGCCGAGTTCAAATGATAGTGTGTCTAAATCCAACTTACTTGGAATAGCGTCGCGCTCCTTAGTTCTCAAGAAGCGGTATGCAGCGTCACGCGCGTAGTTGTACACAGCGACATCAAACCACGTCGACGACGACGAGGTGACGATGTCCGAATACCTAGCAGGCGGCTGAAAAAGGTTTCGTAGTCCCGCCTTCAGGCGGAATCCTGACGGGGGGCATTGTTTTGAAACCATCAGAAACGGGGCATTTAGCGGCTTCGCTCTCCGAAATTCCGCCTGAAGGCGGGACTACGAAACCTTTTCAGCAGCCTGCTAGCCTCCACCGTAACCTTTTCGGCAGCCGCGAGTTCTTATACAATGCATCACGTTTGTAAGGCCGTTCCCGGACAAAGCAAAAGAGCCGGAGTTTTAGAACCCCGGCTCTTTCTTGAATGGCGGAGAAGGAGGGATTCGAACCCTCGATAGGCCTTTACAGCCTATAGCGGTTTAGCAAACCGCCGCCCTCAGCCACTAGGCGACTTCTCCACAGACTTGTGGGAGTATACCGGACACCCTTTGGGCTATCAAATGGCGCAGCATATGCGAGATTCTGCGCAATCCTCGCGAGGTGCAAAATGCGAAAAGCTGATCGCTTCTTTCTTATACTTCTATGGGCCGTGGCAACCGCGTTTTTGATGATGCCCGGCTCGGATGCTCAAACAAAAATCGCCTCAACCAAGGTCGTCGTCCCAAAGATCTGGGACGCTAAGCAACTGGCTAACTGGGCGACGCCCATCGCCGGGATCAATGCGATCCCAAACTTTTACAGCGAAGAAGAGTACTACGCTGCGCCCGTTGACAACGTCCGCACCTACCCGGTCTACGCTCCTGACAAAGAGCCCAAGGGCTACCGCGAGTGGATGCTCAAGCAAGGCCCGCAGAGGTTGATCGAGCCTGAGAAGCTCAAGAGCGAACGCGATTGGATCGAAGCCGGGCGGGTCGTATTCGCGGGACTGGACTTCCCTGTTACACGAACCGATGACCCACGGATAATGAAATTCCTGAGCGACCCCGAGGCGGTCCGCAAAGGCGGAGACTCAATTACCAACAGCGGGATCATACCCTCACTGCGATGGAGCATCGATCGCGACGGTAAGTTGAAGATTGGGCTCGCGGACTGCTCGGCCTGTCACAGCAGAATCCTGCCGGACGGATCATTGCTGCTTGGCGCTCAGGGCAATTTGGCGTCCGGGTTCGAATCGGTTGGGGTTGTAGTCGATGGATTCGTGAGGGACCTCGATCAAAAAGGCATCTCGATAAATCAGGCCGAATACGGAGCGTATGGAATGCCCTGGCTCAAGGACGACATTCACGAAGGCTTCAAGACAATGACGCCGGAAGAGATTGGGCAGGTGGACGGGTTCCCGCAGCCGGGCACGTTCTCCCGCTTTAACGGGAGCCCTTACTACATCACCAAGATTCCCGACCTGATCGGCATGAAGGATCGCCGTTACATCGATCACACCGGCACGCACATAAATCGCGGCCCCGAGGACATCGCTCGATACGCAATCCTCGTCAGCGTTGCGGACGACGGTTCTTTCGGTCCATACAAGTTCCTCGATGAGAAACAGCGCAGGCTCACTCATCGATTCAGCGACGAAGCACTATACGCGGTCGGGAAGTTTGTTTACTCGCTTGAACCGCCTCCCAACCCCAACAAGGTGGGGGCGCTGGCGGAACGTGGCAAAAAGGTGTTTGAAAGCGAAGGCTGTGCAATGTGCCACACGCCGCCGCTGTACACCAACAACATGCTGATCCCCGTAAGAGGATTCGCTCCGCCAAAGGACGATCCGGTAACGGCGCGCCTGCACATCATGCGCTACCCACTGGGCACGGATCCGAACCTCGCGCTGAAGACGAGAAAAGGGACCGGCTACTACAAGGTTCCTTCGCTGAAGGGACTGTGGTATCGAAACCTGATCGAACACTCGGGGTCGATCGCGACGCTCGAGGAGTGGTTTGACAGAAAGCGATTGCGAGACGACTATGAGCCGAGCGGATGGAAGGCCCCGGGGAGGAAGACGCGCGCGGTGCCGGGTCACGAGTTTGGGATGGATTTGTCGGCGGATGACAAGCGCGCTCTGATTGTGTTTCTAAAAACGCTCTAAGCGTGTGATGTTGCAGCCAGCCCAAGACCTCAATGAGGTTGCATCCGCAGGTCGTCTTTGGACGGCGCCTTGTTGCCGTCGGCGGCAGGAAGGCGGCACGCGCGCGAAAACCGATAGCGATTATCCGCGAAGGTTCTGTAGCCCCAGTCGAAAACACGACACAGCAGCGGCGCAACCGAAAGCAAGTAGAGGGGGTACGCCCACCAGATCCGGCGCATCACGTAACGGTAGACGTCCGCTCCGCGCACCTGATCTCCGTCCGCCAGCAAGAGCCGCAGATCCGTAAGCTGATCATCCGGGGGCGTATTCAGCCGTCGCACAACCCATTCTCGTTGGAGTGGAGCTATGTCAAAGCCTCGCCTGGAAAGGGCACCCGCCCAGAACGGTATCCACCGCCTGCAGAAGCCGCAGGAGTCGTCATAGAGCACCCAACCGATCGGTTGCTTCTGTTCTGTCATTAACTTCATACAGGCAGCACCCTTCCTCTGAAGACCGTGACATCCGATCCGTCGGCGAGAAACGCTGACGCCGGCTGAACCTTCAAGAACTCGACGAACTGGTTTCCATAGAGCCCCGCTACGTCGCAATCTAGCCGTGCCGCTGACGCCCGCGCAGTCCGCCAGCGAGGATGCTCGACGCGGTATTCCATCGTACGTCCGCCTCGTCGCCGGGCGTAGCCCCAATAGTGTTCGGTTATGAACTCCGCGTCGCTTCCCTCGGGGGTCTCGCCGGCCTCTCCCTGAACGGTGAGTTCGATACGGTTTTCTCGCCCGCGAAACCTCCATGAGTACGAGACCGGCCGCGGGGTTGCACCAGCGTTCTCACCTTCGATGTGATGCTTCATTGGGACGGCAACATAGTTTTCACCGTAGACTACTCTCGCGGTCAGTGCGATCGCCGCGCGAGGCACGATTTCCTTTACAAAGACCACACCACGCCGCCATCCCTCGCTCGCCTTCCGTCTAACGTAGAGGCGCAGATTCACCTCTTCGAAGTTTCGGTGGAAAGGGATCGGGATGCCGAACACGCGCGTGTTGAGGAACATGAAACCAACTACGCTGATGTAGGTCTTGCCCTGCCAATCATCCAACTCGGTACCCGCCGGCACGAATGGCTTTAGCACGATTGGATCGACGTCGAAGTTGAGCATCGCCAGATGACGCCACTCGGCGGTAAGAAATGTCGATGCGCTTGCGTTCATCGTGGATAGAATACCATTTATGCCGTCACCTGGATGTTGTACGCTGCGAAGGAAAGATAAAACGTTGGGAGCGTTCAGCTGTCTACGGCGTATTGGGGCGGGTGTTGAACTTGACTAAAACTCATCTGATTGTCAGGGCGCTGCTATTCAACTCTGTGCTGTCGGTCTGGTGCGTATACCCCCTCTTGCACTCAGCGACTTGTCACGCCCAGTCACGCGCGGCTTCTAGCAGCGAGCGTGAGGAGTACGCTGTGTACTCCGCTTTCATCAACCAGGCCTATGTCAACCCTAACATTGATTCAGGGTTCACCCTACAAGGGAAAGTAATCGAGGGTTTTAGTACTACCGATATCAAAGAGGTTGTGCTTGGTCGATCGTGCGCCTTTTGGGGGACGGCATATGTTCCTCTCGCTAACGTAGAGGAAGAGCTTCCTCCAATCGCCTACCAAGCGTTCAAGGATCTATTGGCGAAGAATACGACGACATGTACTCTTCGTGAGATCCGTGGTCTCAACATCAAGGCAACATTCTTAACTGAACAAGAGAATCAGGAGGCCGCAAAAGAGGGCGATAGCCGAGTGACTATGAGAAAGTTCAATGCAAGACATCCGAACGCATTGGGCTACCTGAGTCTGTCACGGGTAGGATTTGATTCAACCATGCACACTGCGATTCTAAGCGTTTCCCAGGCCGATTTTAATATCCGATCCTACACGACAAGAACCTTCGGTTTTTTAGTGGTACTTGCAAAGGAGAATGGTAGATGGGTGGTTAAGAGGACCTTTCCAGAACTTCGCCAATTGAGGTCGCTGATGGTCGACTTATCGCTATGCCATCAAGCGTCAACCAATCTAGCGTGGGGCCTGGGCTCGCAAGGCGTTACCGTGAAGGGTCGCGAGGGAAACGAATGTATCATCGAACATGTGAATGAAGTCGAGGGTGGCTATGCCAAGAGCGAGTGTCACATTCCTACGTCGCTGGGCAAGGTGGAAATTATCAACGGGGGTCAGGAGTTTATCTTCACCGTTGACATATCAAAGTACTGCAGGGTGACTAAGACCGGAAATGTGTTTCTCGATAGACACGATAGGTGACTGGGATGAAAACCCACGGCGTGCAAGGGCCTGGGTTGGGCTTGAGCCTTCGAGCGACGACGCACTCGCGCTGATTGCGTTGCTGGGGACGCTATAGGACGGCCACAGCGCACTATTGCTTCCGGGGTTTATGGAAATCGATCTACAGAGTCAGAATGAACTGACCTCTTCCAGGATAAGATTGAGTCCTGTCTTGATACTGAACGCTGAATGTAATGAGGTGATCTCCCTGGGCTGAAAAAAGTCAGGACAACCTTCACAGCGTGTCTCTGCCCGGGCGTTAGCTCTATAGAAGGAAACTTCATCGCCCTTAAGATTCTTGTTCCACCCGTCCCTGACGCTACATTTCCCTTCACTGGCATCTCAGAAATTGATAGAGACTTTACGGTCAATACCTGGGCACCCATGTTCTTCAACTCGATGTCGAATTCGTTAGGGACGCCAGTTTTGATTGGGCTTGTAAAAGTCAGTTTCATCGGCATATTGTTGGATCCGAGATCTGACCACTCCAGGCCCTCGGTTAACTGAAAACCTTCCGGAGCGTACATTCTGCCATCGAGCACGAGGAATGCTCGCTCAAACCTGACAGGTACGTAGCAATCAGAGGCAACGCCACGGATTCTACTATCGCAACTATTCTTGGGGATTTCCCTAATCAGACCAGTCTGCTTTCTCCAGGACCAGATTCCGCTAGCAGAACATTCCCCGTTGCGAAATGAGGCTTCGTATTCGCCGGTTGTCTTAAACTCGATGGTGGTTGGCAGTCTGTAGACATCGAACTCGCTTATCTTCTTCCAACGGTTACCGGTGAGCTTGAGAAAAATGTTTGAAGGAGTAAGTTTCCGCAAGCCAGCAACAGAGTAATAATCGCGGTCATACTTGATGGGAGCGCAAGCGCTTAGTCTCATCCCGGCGAGCAACAGATCATTATTGTCTGAGAATGAGAAGCTCAAGAATTCGTCGGAACCGAGAAAAATGACTCCGCCTGATTTCGACGTTCCTTTGAAGTTCCAAAAACCCTGGCCCTCTTGCTCAGGATAATCGGACCAATGTGAATACTCGTAAGAACCATCTCTTCTGAAACTGTATCCCTTGGATGTCGGGGCCAACCCTCGTTCATAGAACTTGCTCTGCTGTTGAACCTCTTTTTCGTTGCACCAGCTAGAGGTTGTCAATCTATCAAAAAGGTCCTGCTCAACAGTCACCTCGTTGTTTGGAGGAGGACTCTGTGTGGGAGCGCTACCGCACGCCGTTAGCAACATCGAGAGCAGAAGACCTGATGCAACCACTACATTCATTTGTTTATCGCTACCTCTCGACTCTTGAACGAGTGATCGTGTTGCTCTTGCTCTTTGTTGAGCGCAGAATCCGGCAAATTCGGAATCAGCGGGCCCGTCGCATCATCAACGCTCAGTCTCTTCTTGCCTTGGCCGGGCCTCATCGGGTTTACGAACCCTCAACACCGTAGCGAACTTGTCCTCATAAACCTTCTCGAAGTCTCCGCTGTCTTCCGCAATCTGCAGCAGACTCGTGTGCTCATTATCCGTGAAGACGTACTCGGCCCCAAAACGCTGCCTGATCAGCGGCGCCGGGTTGCGTTCGTCCCCCAGAGTGATGTCCTTGTAGACCTTCCATAACTCGGGATCGCTGTCATACAAGTAAGTCGGATCGAGCCCAACGATGTAGGCATTTCCAGGGCTGTAATAAAACAACATTGGAAAATCATCCCAGTCAGTGTTGAAGATCATCGAGCCCGGCGGCGTGTTCGCCGCGATCCATTCCGACGCGCCTCGATATGCGTACGGGTCCGTTTCGCTCTTGACGTCCTGACGCGCCGTCCATACGCAGCCGCCCATCCACAGAACTCCCGCCAAGACGACAACCGCCGCCGTTACCGCCACAATAACCCGATCTCGCATTCGAGTCAGCCACCCGAAATTCAAACGTTCCAGCTTTGGCCCAATCGTGAACGCCGCGAACAGGACAGCGAAAGGCGGCCAGTACTCAATAAAGCGCCGAGATTTGAACGCCATCAGCAGCAACAGGAACGACACCATCAAAAAGAACAGCGGCTTGAGGTCACGCTCCCGCTCGCGATACTCAAACGCCAAGAGCCCAACGAAATAGACACTGAATGCGACCGCACTGATGCCAAGCATGGCCCACGCCTCGTACGGATACCACTCTACCCCCACGTCAACAGGGTAAGTTCCTGCATACTTCATCAGCACGTGCTCGCGAAACAACGAGAGGTTCTTTGGGAAATACGGATTGATCACCAGCCCCGCGACGATGCCTACAAAGGAACCGAGAGCGCCCCACAAGTCTATTCGCCGCTCAGACAAGTAGACCGCGAGAGAGTACGCGAGAGCGAAGGCAAGCATTAATGGGAAGAGGCTGTACGACCAGACGTAAACAAACGATAGCACCGCAAGCCAGACGTGCTTTCTTTTCAAAATCAAGTAGGTCCCGACGCCGAGCAGCACAAGCGACAAGGCGGGTGCTCGTGTCATCGACAGGCGATACAGAAAATGCTCGGACCCGGCAACCAGCGGCGCAAGCCACAGCCATCGATATCGAACTCGATACGCCACCATCAACGCGAACAGAGAGGCAATCCCGAGACTCGAAAAAACGATCGCGGCCAACTTGGCGCCGAGTCTCAGATCACCCAGGGTGAAAGGAATCAACAACACATGAAACAGATAATGATGATCGACGTAGGCTTGCTCGTTTAGCGTGGTCAACGGCAGAGCTTTGAACTCAGGAAGGTGAGGCCAGTTCTCGCGCAGCATCGCTGCCCAGCGGATGTGATAGTAGCCGTCGTTATCAAGGATTGCCGGACCACCAAATTGAATCCATCCCATCACAACCAGTATCAGCGCGAGCCCGCCTGCGATCTCGATCGGAGAACGGAGCCGAGAGAAGCGTCGTGAAGAAGGGGAGAGTGGGAGAAGGGGAGAAGGGGAGAAGGGGAGAAGGGGAGAAGGGGCGAGTGGGAGAAGGGGAGAAGGGGAGAAGGGGAGAAGGGGAGAAGGGGCGAGTGGGAGAAGGGGAGAAGGGGACAAGGGGAGAAGGGGAGAAGGGGAGAAAGGGAGATGGGGAGAAAGGGAGTGGGGGAGAAGGGGAGATGGGGAGAAAGGGAGATGGGGAGAAGGGGCGAGTGGAGGGGGGAGAGAGCGCGACCGAAGGATGAGGCGATCGAAGCCGAAGGTACCACTGGCCCTTTCTCCCCTTCTCCCCTTCTCCCCTTCTCCCCTTCTCACCATTCCCCCTTCTCCCCCTCTCACCATTCCCCTTCTCCCTTTCTCCCCTCCCGTCTTCCCCCACGGCGTCCTCAGGTCTGAAAGTTCTGAATGACTCTCACGTCTTCGCCGGTGACCGCGTCTATGTAAACGGTCCACGAGAGCGACTTTCCGGCGGTCACTTCCCAAACGAGCCGCACATCGACCGCATCGCTTTTCTCTATTGGCAGAATCACAAGTCGTTTGACGCTCACTTCGGATGGCTCGGCGATCTGGGTCCGTTGCTCGCGTCCGGCGATGTCGGTGTAGCTGAAGGTCCGGCCGACGACTCTTTTTGCGGCGGCGTCCCTTTCGATGGTCGGCTTCAAAGGCAAGTCGACCGCCGGTACAAACCTATCGTCGAGCTGCATCAGCCGTCCGTCGCTGCTCACGACAGCAACCATCTCGCCGAAATTGCCGGCTAACGGATAAGGGTAGTTTGCCTGTCTGTAGGTCAGCCGCTCGGTATCGCCCGATGCGTCAGCGGCGATCAGTGAAATCAAGGCTGGATCGACGGCGAGTAAATCGCGCCAGCGATCGATGAATGCCTTCATTGCCTCTCGAAGCGCAAATCTTTCATTGCCGGGCGCAGGCTTCGTCGCGAGGAGCTTTATCCCGTTCGAGACGCCCACCAGCGAGCGCGGCGTGTTGGTGATGGGGTAGAGATCGGGTGGCGTTTGCGGCACCGTGTACGAGTCGAGCATCCGCCTCCACTCGCGTTCCGCAGTCGCCCTCCGATCCGCAGAATCCTTTATCACCGCCGGGTAGTTTTGCTTCGCGGCGCTTGGAGCTTGAGGGAACGCCTCGAATCCGCTCAGCAGTAGAACAGTCATGAGCGAAGTGATAGTTCGTAACGTCATAGAGGCGAACGAAGCGGACCGCACGCTCTGCGTAATTGCAGCAGGCGAAGAGAAGTTCAATATGCGATTATTCATGATTTCAGATCACCGGGCAAGCTGACGCTTTCCCAAACCCTCCCCAGGGGCGTGACCAAGAGTGGGACTGTTTTTCGGCGAGACTCGACCTGGTGCAAAACCTTGAGCCTCGCATCGAAGGCACATATCATCGGCATATGTTCTTCGACTTCTTGTTCCTCAGGTTTCGCCACCGCCGGCAAACGACCAGGATCAAATACTCGGCGATTGAGACAGCCGGCGACCAAAGCGAGCAGGTCGAACCTGACAATCCCTTTCCCGACACCGTAGTTATCGAATTCCAGGACGTGATCGACCTGCATTCGATTCCACCTCGTCAGGTTCGCGCGGTGGTTGAAGACTATCTTGAAGAGGCGCAGCGCCGTCGCAAACGCACGGTGCGAATCATTCATGGCAAGGGAATCGGGGTGCAGCGCGAGATGGTCCGATCGATCCTCTCGCGCACTCCCAACGTCGTTGATTTTCGAGATGCGTCCGTTGAAGAAGGCGGGTGGGGAGCTACGGTCGTGACTCTGAAAGTGGAGAGTTGATTTGAAAGTCCGACAAACTTCAGTTTGTCGATCGCAGACAGGTATCGCAGACTGTCTAGTCTGGTGATATTTGGTATCGCAGACTGTCTAGTCTGCGTGGCGATGAGTCATGTGAGCGAGCAGCCGAGCTTAGGGGAACCCGCAGACTAGACAGTCTGCGGTACCTTGAGCGCGTTGCACCCATCGTCCTCTTCTGTGCTAAATTATGACGCTATGAAACACGTCAATCTAAAGCCCTACCTCGCCCTGCTGGTGCTGGCTGTGCTCTTGTCCGCCTGCTCGGGATCTGACGAGAACTCAGGCGCAACGAACACAAACGCTCCGCAGGGCAACAGCAATTCTGCCCCGCAGCCTCAGATTGCTCAAGGCAGCACCCCCGAGGCTCCCAGCCCGGCGCCGCCAGCGGTGCAAATGATACCGCCGCCGCCGGCCTTTACTCAGAAATCGGATGCTAATGCTGACGCGAAGCCGGCTACCGCACCGACCACCAGCAATGCGCGCGCGCCAAAACTGGTGGCGCCCGAGAAGAAGATAAATTATGGGAAGCAGCCCCAGGATAAGTCGATGGTTCGGGCGATAGTAATCAAGAACGGGGGGCTCTCCAATCTCAACATCGAGTCAGTGGTGCCAAGCTGAGGATGCACCACCGTGGACTTCCCGAAAGTCCTACGGCCTGGTCAGGCCGGCACGATCAAAGTCAAAGTTGACACGGGCAAGCAGCCTGGCGTTCACGTGAAATCGGTGACCATAAAATCCAACGATCCAAACGACCCCTCTCATCTTGTGCAGTTTGAGTTTGACGTGAAAGGCTGATCCCGACGCAACCATGCCGAAAACGGAAATCGACTACGACGAGATGCTGTCAGTGCTTGGCCGTCGACTGCAGCCCAACGCGATCCGCAAGCTGGCGCTGCTGCTTGGAAACAAGGAAGTGATCTCGCTTGCGGCGGGCGCGCCCAGTTTTGAAACATTCCCACTCGAAGAACTCGCGGAAATTGCCGCGCGAGTTATTCGCGAGCGCGGACGTTTCGCTCTCCAGTACGGACCCACCAGAGGCCAGGGAGCGCTGGTCGAATCCGTTGTCGCTATCCTGCGTGCCCGTGGCATCGAAACCTGCAAGCCGTCCCAGATCGTGATGACCACCGGCTCTCAACAGGGTCTCGATTTGATCGCGCGAGTGATACTTGACCCGGGCGATGTCGCGATGGTCGAGCTTCCGAGTTACATCGGCGGAATTATCTCGCTGCACAACGCTCAGGCCGAGATGATAGGTGTGCGCCAGGATGACGGCGGCATCGTCATCAGCGACCTGCGAGAGAAAATCGGCCGCGCGCGCTCCGAGGGACGCCGCGTCAAGTGCATATACACGATTCCGAACTTCCAGAACCCTTCGGGGGTAACGCTCGCGGCCGAGCGCCGCGCAGAATTGATAGACATCGCTGACGAGTATGATCTGTTGATCATCGAAGACGATGCTTACTTCGATCTCTACTTTACCGACGACGCATCCCGGCTCGTGCCGCTCGCGGCGTTGCGCCCTGACCGCGTCGTCTATCTTGGGACCTTCTCAAAAGTGCTGGCGCCAGGGTTGCGCACTGCGTGGCTGCACGCGCCCGAAGAGCTTGCGGCGAAGGTCGAGATCGCCAAGGAGGGCGCCGATCTTTCATCGAGTGTGCTCGATCAGTCGATAGTCATCGAAGCAATTCGCGAAGGCTTGATCGAACGCCGGCTGCCCGAGCTTCGCCGATTCTACCAGGTACGTTGTGCGGCGATGCTCGACGCGCTCGAGCGCTTCGCGCCGGCCGGATCGCGATGGACCAAACCTATCGGCGGGTTCTTTATCCTGATGGAACTTGCCGGTGGGACCGACGCAACGGCGATGCTTATCGACGCGATCGACAACGGCGTCGCCTATGTGCCCGGCCAGCCGTTCTTCGTCGACGGGAGCGGCGCGAACACCTTGCGGCTCGCATATTCGAAGGAATCACCGGAGTCGATCGCTGACGGCGTCGAACGAATGTGCCGGGTGTTTACGAACGCAAAGGCCCAGGCGAAAGCTTGATCAACTGAAGTGACAGCGGTTGGTATTCAGGGTATGACAACCGTTGTCATTGTGTCACTTATCGCTCGGTCATTATCGAGCAGTGAGATTAATTCACCTCTTCATTCTGCTCGAACCCGTGATGCGCTCTTCCCCGACCCCTCCATCGTGATCGCCGATTTTCTCATACATCTAATGGTGGGTTCGGTCAGGACCGAATTCGCCAGACTTTGGAACGCCAGTTGATGTTAGATAGGCTGCCCCCGCAATTACTTGCACTAATAGAGCAGGAAGCCGAGTTGTTCTGTCGCCCCTCACCCCCTTCGGACTAGGTTCCCCCGTTTAGTTCCGAAACAAATCGCCGCCGCGCGAATGATCAAGGTAAGGGAAACCTTTTTCATCAGCGCGGCGGCGATTCGCCTTCTTGAACATCATTTCTCGATGGCGTTCGTTTCGTTGTCGCGGGATCGATTCGTCTTTGCGACCACAAGACCATTGCTAGTCACAAGCAGAAGCGTGTCATTCGAGAAGACCGGATCGGCTACGATCTCGGAATCCTTTTCAAGTCTATAGAGGTTCACGCGCCGACCGTCGGAGTTGAGAAGAACCGCAACATAGTCACCCCGGAACGGTGCGACCAGACTGGCGTCTCCTTCAACGATGAGCGTGGACGTTATGCGGTTTTCCAGCCTGTGCTTCCAGATTCGGTCGCCGTTCGAGCGTGAGAGCGCGTAGACGAAATTGTCGTACGAGGCAACAAGCAGGCGCTCCCCCACCAACACCGGCGATGCCTCGATTGCCGCGCCGGTGCGCGAACGCCATCTTAGCTTGCCGGTCAATACATCTACCGAATAGACGTAGCCATCACCCGCACCAAAGTAGACTGAACCCTCGTCGATGGCCGGCCGGCCGATGGTCTTGCCGCCGGCTTGATACTTCCAAAGGATCTGACCGTGATCGGGTTCGACGGCTCGCAGCGCGCCATCGTCACCACCAAAATAGATCGCGCGATCCGTGACAAGTGCGCGGCCGCGTACAATGTCCTGAGTCGCCACTTTCCAGACGACGTCGCCGTTTTTGGAGTCCAGCGCATAGAACGATCCATCCGCACTCCCCGCGTAGATTCGATTGGCCGCGAGCTCGAGTGGCGACGCGAACGGCCTTGGGTAGTTTTTCACCCAGACGGTCAGGCCGGTACTCTTGTCCACGGCGCGCAGCGAACCACCCGCTTCGGATCCATCATCGGCGAGCTTCAACGTTGCAATGTAAACAGAGTTTTCGCCTACGGCGACCGGCGCACTGATAACTCCTCCGGGGTCGCTGGTCCAACGCAGTGATCCGGTTTCGCGGTCGAGACAAACAACGCGACCGCCGGCCAACGCCAGATAAATCCTCGCATCGTCAATCGAAGGTGCAAGCGTGGATGTCTCGCTGGTCAGATACTGCCACGCGCGCCTGAACGGCAAAGCCAGGCGCGAGGTGGAAGTCGCTCCTGGTTCTGACGCCGGTTCCTGCCCGGCACCACGCGCGGCATTTCTTTTAGCTTCCCTGCGTTGTTGCTTGGTTCGGGCGGAGTCCTTGGGTTTCGAGTTGGATTGCGCAACCGCTACCAGAGGTAGCAGAAGGACGACCGCACATACCGCGCATACCGGCATAACCGAACGGTCATTGAATCTCCTCGACATCTGAAAGGATTCTATCCGTGGTTGAACTGAACCGCCAACGCCTGGGGGCCTCTCATCGCTCTCGTCTGTGGCGGACGGTTTAGCTTTGCGTTCTTGGCGGTCCTTTGCGTCTTTGCGCGGAGAATTTCCATCGAGAGGACACCAAACAAGAGCGGCCGTGAGTAGATGCCGCACTACTTACTAAGCGAATAAAAAAATCGCGGGCCACGGTCGCTTTCGAGCCGCACGAAGTCCTCGACCAAAAAGCCTGCTTCAATCGCAGCCAGGAAAGCCGCCCGAGTTGCCGTTCTCCATTCACTTCCCAGCTTCGGGTCACGCTCCTTGAGAGAGTTGATGTCTTTCGGGATCTCGATTGTGCATCGGTTGGCGGCGAGACCGCTGCCAAAATCGCCGAGCAGCGGGCGCTCGCCTTCGCTGTAGATCAACGCCGATTTGACAACGCTGGCCGGGTCGTTCGAAGCCGCCACGACCCTGGCAACTTGATGCACCGGCGTGCGCGAGATGCACTGCTCGACGCGTGCGCTGTTCAAAAGCCAGCTCACCCACAACCGGTCCGTCCCAAAGCCTTGATGCAGGGGACTGGAGCTTCCCTCGCCGTAGAAATTCACCAGGTAGCGGCGCGACACCACGCCGAGTTTTGAGAAATTCAGATGCGCGTTCAGGCTCTGAAGCGGATCAAAGGTCCAGGTGACTTCATCGAGTCCCTTTTCCATGACGCGCTCGCGTTGAACAAGCTTCAGATAAAACCCAGCGTGGGCATTCCGATACCCGGGTCGAACCGCAAGCATATGCGAATGCATCGTGGCGCGGCCCTGCTCGAACGCAGGAAACGCGTATGCGAACCCGATCACGCGATCGGCCTCGAACGCGCCGAGCACTATGCCACCCGCGTGCTGTGTTGCAATCAGCGTAGCCGCGGGGACGATGTCGAGATCGCTAAAGCCCCATGCTTCTTTCTGGATCTCCTCGATTGCGTGGTGCTCGGCTTCGCCCTCGATATCGCGAATGCAAAACTTTCTGTCGCTCACACTCCATTCGAACATAACGCACCGGGCTGTCTTCCGCTCACAGCAATTTGTAACTTCGGAGTCATTCCTGGGCCGCTCGGCTCCGGACCGCGAGAGTGGCCAAGCGGCATACTAAACGGCGGGCTACTATTCCTGCAAACCGGGTGCCTGGTAGTTTGCGACAGCGGCAAAGGCTGAACCGTGATGTTCGGCGAGGCGCAGTCGTCAGTGCCGTCAGGCGACCGCTCGTACCTCTCAGGGGTGGTTTAGAACCCAAACAGTTGTCGGTCTCGCGGCGGTCATGTAAGATCATTCCTCTCGAACTGCCTAATGATGTCGGAGAGATGCTCAAAGGCTCTCCCTTGCGGATGAGTGTTCCGCGATCCTGCTTACGAAATCCGAATAAGGAGCTGCTTGACTATGGCTGTCAGAACCCACGCACAGGATGTCCTCCCTGCTCCGGCTGGTGACATCGACAAACACCCTAAGGGGCTGTATGCGCTATTCGCGACTGAGATGTGGGAAAGATTCAGTTTCTACTCGATGCTCGCGCTGTTCACGCTTTACTTGCAGGACTCCAAAGACGGCTTTAGCTGGACTCCGGCGCAAGCGACGAGTCTCTATGCCAACTATCTGATGTTTGTTTACGCGAGTCCGCTTGTTGGGGGTTGGCTAGCCGATAAGGTTCTAGGTTATCGAAGAGCGGTGATGATCGGCGGCTTCTTCTTTATGGCGGGACACGGCCTGCTCGCGATTCCGGCGCTCTGGGCAGTTTATGCGGCGCTGACGTGTCTGGTAATCGGTAACGGGTTCTTCAAGCCGAACGTGTCGACGATGGTCGGAAACCTCTACCCCGAAGGCAGCCACCTGAAGGATCGTGCATACAACATCTTCTACATGGGTATCAACGTCGGGGCGTTCCTCGCCCCCGTCGTGATGGAAGTCGTTAAGTCGCGGTGGGGCTTCCACCCTGCATTCGCAATCGCCGCATTCGGGATGATAATTTCGGTCGCGATCCTATGGATATTCAAGAGCCTGGTCGAAGACCCCGCGGTTATCGAAGCCAGGAAAAAGGGCACGTCGCTGCCGACGGTCGGGCGCGGCGGAGAGATGGAGCAGGTCTCGGACGGGAAGCGCATCGGCGCTCTGATAGTTATCTTCCTCATCGTAATCGTCTTCTGGATGGTCTTCTATCAAAATGGTTCTACGCTGACGTACTGGGCGGATGACAACACTGAGTGGAGCGTTTCGGGTACGATCTCCAACGCAATCAACCCCTTCTGGATCCTTGCGCTGACGTTTCCGTTGGTGTGGTTCTGGAAGTGGCTCGACGGCAAAGGCAAAGAACCTTCGACGCCGACGAAGATGGCTATTGGGATGACCCTTACCGGGCTGTCGTTTTTGATTCTCTTTACTGCGGCAAAGATCGGCGAAGGGAAAGAGGTTCGGCCGGACATGTTCCCCACCGGATCCTTCCGCATCACTGAGCGCGCGCTCGACTCTTTGCGCGCCAGCGGTGTGCCGCAGAACGTTCTGGACAAGATCAAGGATACGAAAGACGCGGAAGGCAAGTTTATCGTGCTCGATCGCAAGTTCTCAAAGGATGAGAAAGGGACCGGAGAACAGAATCTCATTGCCGCACTCGAGAAACTTTTCCCGGCTGACATTATCGCTAGTAACAGGACCGCGCTTTTGACTCACGGCTATCTGTTTGTGGTGTCGCCGTTCTGGCTGATCCTTGCCTATGCGGTAATTTCGCTTGGAGAGCTGATGCTCTCACCGATGGGCTTGTCATTGGTATCAAAGGTTGCGCCGCTCCGTGTCCGCGGCTTGATGATGGGAGGCTGGTTCGTCGCTACGGCAATTGGCAACAAGCTGACGGCCATCGGTGTTTACTGGTCCATCTGGAAGCAGTCCTCGTTCTTTATCATCCTCGCCTGTGCCGCTCTGGTGATGACGGTCGTCCTGATGCTGCTTCTGAAACCGCTCAAAAAAGCAATGCCGGGTGTTTGAACGCTCGCGCCTGGACAAACGAGGAGGCTACCCGGATTCAGGTGACAAATCATCATGCATAACTCTCAAGTATGTTGGAAGCTGGCTACGACTCTCTGCCTGATTACTCTTCTCGTCCCAGCACAGATCGCTCCCGCATTCGCTCAGCAAAGAGGCGTGAGTTCCCCGCACGCAGACGACCGCTCCGCAAATAGCAACTTCGAACTCACCATAGACAACATCATGCGCGGACCGGGACTCGTCGGCAACGAACCACGCGCCGTTCACTGGTCACCCGATAGTCAGCACATCTACTTTCAGTGGAAAGAGGCGAGCGAGCCTGCCGAGAAAGACTTCGACACCTACATCGTCAATCGCGATGGCTCGGGTTTGAGGAAGCTCACAGAAGAGGAAGCCAAGAACGGCCCGCCAATCAACGGCGAAACGTCAAAGGACAAGAAGCTCACACTCTTTGTAGACCGCGGCGACGTGTTCCTCTACGACAACATCGGTAACCAGCGCCGCCAGATTACCGCGACCACCGATGCCGAAACCAACGCGCATTTCACCCGCGACCAGAAACACATCTACTTTACTCGAGCCGGCAATCTGTACGTGATGTCGCTCGAAACGGGCTCGCTGGTGCAAATGACCGAGATAACCAGCGGCGGGGCGACGCCGGCCCCATCGCCAGTCGCGGGCGGAGGCTTCGGTCAAGGCCGCGGTCAGCGAGGTCAAACCGGCGCCGCAAGTCAGCAGAAAGGAACCGACAGCCAGGAGTACCTGAAGAAGGAGGAGCGCGATCTGCTTGATGTGATCAAGCGCCGGGCTGAGAAGCGCGAACAGGACGAAGAGAAACGCAAACGCGAACACCAGCGGAAACCGTTTCTCCTCGCGGCGCGCCAGGCCGCGGTGAATCTTCAACTCGCGCCCGATGAGAAGTCGGTCTTTGTTACCGTGAATGAGCAGGGTGACGGCGCGAAGAACACGATCGTTCCCAATTTCGTCACCGAATCTTCCTACACCGAAGACATCGGCAGCCGTTCAAAGGTGGGAGACCCGCAGAACCATTTGCGCCTCGCGATCGTGGCGGTCGATACCGGAGAGGTGAAATGGGTGGATCACGGACAAAAGCAGGCTGCCCCCGCTGCTGAAAAAGCTACCGCTGATCAGCACCAAGCCGAACCGCGCGGCCCGCAAACCGGCCCTCGTGGCGGTCAGGGCGGCCGGTCGAACGAGCCGCGCGATCGCGATGTCCAACTATCCCAACCCATCTGGTCCGAAGACGGAACAAAGGCGATAGTCGCTGCCCGCGCCGCCGACAACAAAGATCGCTGGGTGCTCGCGCTCGAACCGGAAACGGGTAAGACACGCGTCATCGTCAACGAACACGACGACGCGTGGATCGACGGGCCCGGAGCGTTCACACTCGGATGGATGAAGGACAATCAGCACATTTACTTTCAATCCGAGCGCAGCGGCTACGCCCACCTGTACAGCGTTGCGTATGAGGGCGGAGAGCCGAAACAACTCACATCGGGCAAGTGGGAAGTGAGCGGCGTTCATCTGTCTGCATGACAAGACCAGGTTCTTCCTGACGACAAGCGAAGTTCATCCCGGCGAGCGTCAGTTGTACTCGATGTCCACGGATGGCGGCGAACGGACAAAGATCACGTCGATGCCCGGCAGCAACCAGGCGTTCGTGTCGCCCGATGAGAAGATGCTCGCGCTGATCTACTCTTACAGCAACAAGCCTCCCGAGCTTTACGTCACCGAAAATCGCCCCGGTGCCGAAGCAAAGAAAATCACCTCGTCGCCCGCGCCCGAGTTCTGGAACTACGCCTGGATCGATCCGCCGATCGTCACTTTCAAGGCCCGCGACGGCGCAGAAGTCTACGCACATGTCTACAAGCCGAAGAACTTCAAGAAAGGCGGACCGGGAGTGATCTTCGTGCACGGCGCGGGCTATTTGCAGAATGTTCACCGCTATTGGTCGAGCTACTATCGGGAATACATGTTCCATCACTTGCTGATGGAGAACGGGTTTCTGGTGATGGATATCGACTACCGTGGATCGTCCGGATACGGCCGCGATTGGCGCACGGCGATCTACCGTCACATGGGCGGCAAAGACCTGGATGACCAGGTCGACGCGGCGGCGTGGATGGTTCGCGAGCAGGGTGTTGACGCGAAGAAGATTGGGTTGTATGGCGGGAGCTACGGCGGGTTTATCACGCTGATGGCGATTGTTCACCCAGCCTGACGTGTTTGCGGCAGGCGCGGCGCTGCGACCGGTGACCGACTGGGCCCACTACAATCACCCGTACACGTCGAACATCCTGAACCTGCCGCAGAAGGATGCCGAGGCATACAAGCAGTCATCGCCGATCTACTTCGCGCAGAATTTGAAGGGCGCGTTGTTGATTTGCCATGGAATGGTTGATACAAACGTGCACTTTCAGGACACGGTTCGACTGGTGCAGCGGTTGATCGAGCTTCGCAAGACGAACTGGGAGCTCGCTGTTTATCCGGTTGAAGACCACGGGTTTGTCGAACCGACGAGCTGGGCGGATGAGTACAAGCGGATATTCAAGTTGTTTGAAATCAACTTGAAGCGTTAGCCTGGGCGCGTCGACAGAGGCGGATGGTGGCTTTTGGGAGTCATTGATCCAAATCGTCTATCAGTTAGTTTCCCTTCCGCTTAACGGCGAACACCTTCCCCGTGCTTAAGACCGCTGCCTGGCGCCAAGAATCTTCCATCGGTCAGGTTCCCTTTTGCTTAACCGCAAACACTTTTCCGGCAATCGTGATCGTCCCTTTGCGTCCGCTTGGGCCCGGGTTGACTCCGACCGAATAGGTCACCGTCCCGTTACCGATGCCTACGCTCGACGACGTGATCGTCAACCAGCCTGCTTCGCTGACTGCCTGCCAGGCGCACTGCCCCGTGGCCGTAATGTTGATTGACCCGCTGCCCCCGCCCGCCTGGTGGGCGCCGAACGTGGGTGAAATCACATAACCGCAACCCTCGCCCAAGCCGCCATCCTGAACTATGGTCGTAATCTGTCCCGCGACGTTGATCGAGCCCTGGCGGGCGCTGCCGGTAAAGTTCTCCCGCACTTCAAACGTAATCTTACCGCTGCCGTCCCCGCTGTCGGCGGACGTGAAGGTTATCCAGGAGGCTGTCGGGGTTGCTGACCAGGGGCAAACGCCCCCGGTCTGTACGCCTACACTTCCGGGTCCTCCGTTGATAAGAAAGAACTGACTGGTGGGTGAGAGCGCATAGGCGCACGATACCTGAACGCAGGCAGAGAACTCCGAAGTGTTGTTTGCAGGATCGGTTGCAGTGGCGGTAATGATGCTGCCCACGGGGACGGCTGCCGCCAGCGTGATGTCGAAAATCGTGGTGCAACTCCCGTTTGTAGTGACGGTCGTAGAGCCGAGATATGTTTGGCCTTCGCCGTTACCCGAAGCGTCGCAAGCCTGGTTGCTGTAGAAGTCGAGAGTAAAGCTGGTGCTTGCGGTGCTGTTGAGAGAGCCGGCGATGATGGTGCCGCCCGCGGAAGGGGTGGCTGACGTCAGCACGGGGAAGTTTTGCCGATTGTTCCCGCCCGTGTCCGCATCGCAATTGTCGTTTGGCGTCACGCCGAGGGCATCGATGTCAATGCCGAGGCTGGCGTTGGAGAAGATCGAGTTCCCGCGAATAGAATTTCCGGTGTTGCAGCACGCGACCTCTACGCCTTTGTAGTTTGAGTTTACCCCGTTGAAGGCTATTGTGTTGCCCTCTCCTGGACCAGGCCCGCCGATCACGTTGTTGCCCGAGCCGATGTAAATGCCCGAAAGAGAGTTGCGCCAGTTGGTGGTTCCGGTGACGTCCGTGCCGATCAGGTTGCCCTTTACGACATTGCCGCCCGTGCCGTTGAGATGTATGCCGTACTGATCGTTTGCGACTATGATGTTGCGCGCGGCAGCCGAGGTCCCCCCAATCGTCACGTTGCCGGTGCTGCCACCGACAAGGATTCCGCTGCCGGCGTTGCCCAATGCCGCGGTTCCCGCGGCGTTGGTGCCGATCAGGTTGCCTTGCACGATGATGCCCGTGCCGGGGTTGCCGGCAATGATGACTCCCCCGCTGCCGAAACTGTTCCCGTTGCCGGAAATGAGATTGCCCGCTCCGGGAGGGGTGCCGCCTATGGTCACGTCTTTTACAGTGTTGAGAGAGATGCCAGTGCCGGCGCTGGCGGTGCCGATGATGGCTGTGCCCGACGCGTTGGTTCCGATGTAATTGCCCTGGACGAGATTGCCCGCGGCGAAGTTGGGGCTGCTGCCGGTGATAGTGATGCCGACGCTGTTATTGCCCGAAATGATGTTGCGCGCTTCGGGGCTGGTGCCGCCGATCAGGTTATTCACACCGAGGAATATCTGGATGCCGGTGTCGTTGCCTATATCCACGGCGCCGGTCTTGTCGGTGCCAATGCGGTTGCCCTGAACAGCATTGGAGGATGCGCCCGCTCCGAATAGGTTAATGCCAATGACGCTGCCGCTAATAACATTACCGTCGCTGAGGCCGGTCCCACCAATCTGGTTGTTGCTGCTCTCGATACGAATGCCAACGGTTCCACTGGTCTCAATGCGCGCGTCGCCGGTCGCGTTCAGACCGATGTAGTTACCTTTGATTTGGGTGCCCGTAGCTGTGCTGCCGATGACATAGATCTGCGGGTAGTTGTTGTTGCCCGCAATGACGTTGCGCTCGTTGATCTGGTCCAAAACCAGCCCACCGATGATGGTGTTCGGTGCGCCGTCGATGTAAACGCCGCCGCCGTTGTTGCCAAGATCCGCTGTGCCCGCCGCGTTGGTACCGATGTAGTTCCCCCGAATCGCATTGCCGGAGGCCGAACTGCCTTCGATCAAAATGCCGTGCCCGAAGATGCCAAAGCTCACCGCCGCGCCAGAGAGAATATTGCGCGTCGCAGCGCCCGGGCCGCCGATTGTGTTCCCGGGCGCATTGACAATGTGGACGCCGCTGCCGAGGTTGTCGATAATCGCCGTGCCCGCGGCGTTCAGTCCGATGATGTTGTTCTGCACAATATTCCCGGACGCCCCGATGCCGTTGATTTCAATCCCATCGGCTGCTGCGAATCCCACGCCGTTGCCTGAGATGAGGTTTCCCCGACCGGCGCCAGGCATGCCGATCTTATTGCCGGTGCCCCCCGAAACGCGGATGCCGTCATCCCGGTTCGGCAGACGCGATGATCCGCTCGCGTCCGTGCCAATGTAGCACCCCTCGACAATGTTATTGGATGAGTCAACTATTAAGATCCCATTTCCAGTGAAGCGATTGAGTATCAGGCCCCGGATGCGACTGCCTGAACCCCCGGAATTGATAGCCAGAGCGGGCACTTTTATAAGGGGCTCCGTGAAAGCCTGGCCATTTATCTCAATCAGCGGCGGGCCGGTATAACCCGCACCGCCCTGGCTCCATCCGTCTATGAATACAGGATTGTTGATACCAGGCAATTGGGTTGTCGGAATTATGGTTTTGACGCCCGGACCAGGGATCTCGAAGGTGATATTAACCGGTGCCTGTGAGCCATCGATGAGACCGCTGACAAGTATAGCCTCTCTCAACGAACCTGGAGTCGGATTTGAATTGCTGCCATTGTCATCAGTGGTGGTAACCACCGGCGGTGCGATCACGTCATCAGCGCGGTAGATGCCGCGTCCATGCGTTGCGGCGACCAATGCCTTGCTGAAGAACGCCGGGCCGGCCATAAAAAACAATTCATCGACCGAGACGTTAGCCGGTCCGTCCCCGGTCACATCCCAGGTCGCTCCGGCATCTTCCGATGTAAAGATGCCGATCTCCGTACCGACGTAGAGCAGATTTGGCCGGTCGGGATGAAAAACCAGCGCGCGAATCGGCACACTGGGCAGAGCCGTCGCGCCGCTTCCTGTCCTGGCCGCCCACGTCACCCCGAGATCGGTCGAGCGATAAATGTTATCAGCGACGAACCCGCCGAAGGTGGCGTAGATCCAGTTGGGGGTGCGGGTGTTGTCGATCACCAGGCGCGTAACCAGTCGATTTGGAACGACGGCAGTGTCAATCTGAGTCCAGTCGGGCGGCGTAGCGGTGGTGCCAAGAAAGGTGCGATAGATGCTGCCGTCATTGTGCCCGACGAGTATGAAGTTTGAGTTGCCTGGCGAGATCTCAATTGCGCTGATCGGAATGTTACGGCCGGTTCCATCTGGCGGTAGCGCCGGTTTGATTGAAGTCCAGGTCGGTGTAGCAGCTTTGACGTCGTTGGTGCGCCACAGGCTGATGCCGCCCGCCAGCAGTGTGTTGTTGAAGAGGGGGTCTAGAGCGAGTGGGGCTATGAAGTTCGTCGTAGCCGGGTTGTTGCTACCTGCGTCCCCGATGCCGGCGCTAATGGTAGTCGACGTCAACCCGCCATCAGTGCTGCGGACTACACCGAGGTTTTGCGTCTCCCCATAGAAGTAGTTTGAGTCGCTCGGATCGGCGACGCAGAAACCGCCGTCGCTCCCCTGCATGGAGGTCCAGCCTTCGGGGTTGCCGGAGAACCTGAGAGTACCGTTGTCCTGCGCGCCGCCGACGATTACCTGCGAGGCGTCGTTGCCGGCGGCTCCATAAAACTGCGTGATACCGAGATTATTGTTCAACTCGAGGAAGTCGATGGTTGTGGCCATCGGCGGAACCGCAGCCGTGACATCCTGAGCGCGGTAGATACCGCCGTCGTTGCCGAAGAAAACCGTGGTGTTGTCATTGTTGTTGAAGCCGGGGTGGGCGACGATGATGTGATGATCGGAGTGGGCCGAACTGCCCGCCCCGTTGCTGATCTGAGTAAAGGTGGTACCGCCGTCGGTGCTGCGCCACAGATGAATGCCGCCGACAATAACGAACGTGGAATCGAGCGGGCTGACCCAAACGACATTGTCGTACCAGCCTTGATTGGAGCCACCACCGATAAAAAAATTGGTGCCCGTGTTCACACTCGTGTAGTTTTGCCCACCGTCGCTGCTGCGGTAAACATCTCCGTTATTGTTGTTCACAGTTGCGTAAACTACTGCCCCTCCCAAAGAGGGCGCATAGGCTAACTCGACCCGCCCGTTGGTTTGGGGAGTACCCCCGTTTGAGATCCCGGGAGGGGGGAATGTCGCAGCCGACCACGTTTTTCCGAAATCGGTTGAGAACCGAGCGGCTGCCAACTCACCTGCGATAGCGCGGCTGCTGTCGCCCGGTCGAAAGTCAACGTCTAACGCTTGGTTGGCCGTCCGCTGGCTCCAGCTCTGGCCATCGTCGGTTGATCGGTGGATGCCCGTGTTGGTGGCCGCAAGAATGATATTGCCGTCAGGCGAGATTGCCAGCCGGTTGACGAAGTTAAAATTTACGTTGCCGGATGTAAAACCTAAGAGGCTCCAGGTCGCACCGCTGTCTGCTGATTTGAAGATGCCGGCGCCTTGAAGCGCATCGATATTGCCAAAGCCCTCACCCGTGCCGGCATACATTACAGTCGGGTCTGTTGGATCCATGACCATTGTCGTCACAGCGAGGTTCGCCAGAAAATCATTGACCGGCTCCCATCCCGCGCCGCTGTTTGTTGTCCGCCAGATCCCTCCCGACGCGCTGCCTACCCACATATTGTTCGGACTGGTCGGGTCGATCACGAGTGCGCGAATTCGACCGCCGATGTTTCCCGGTCCCAGCCACGTCCACGCGTTAGGCCCGATCCCTGAACCGTAGACTCCGCCGGTTGGCAAACCCGCGAGCTCGCGCAATTTGAGCCGCTCCTCGCGCGCCGCTTTCATCCGCTCAACGTGCTGCCTGGCTTTCTCGAGGCCGTCGGGCGGTACGTAACCCTTCTCATCCTGCATCTGCAATCGTCTGAATCTCAACGCGCCGTCAGGATTACTCGGCCCCGGCTCCTCGTCCCCGCGGCTGTAACGCTCGACCGCCAGCTTTCCAATCAGCGACGCGGGCGGTGTCCTGCTCAAATTCAGGAGACCGGGGTTAGAGGCACGCCTTCCCCACCCGGGAGTAGAGTTCCGAGTTACTTCCTTCCGCGCGCCAACCTCCGAGGTTCTTCCCTTCACGGGCACTTGCGAGAGCCTGTCGTGTCTCACAAGCCCGGCCGTTCCAATCAAGATGAGACAAACGAATGAAGCAACCGCACGCCCGATCGTTACCCTATGTCTATAAGAGACACGTTTCGGCTCGAGTGGTTCTGATCCTTTTTCGATCATCGACTGGACTCCCTTATTCGCTGGAGCGGTATGATCGGTTCCAACGCAGATGCGCGACCGTTTATACAGTCAGAGGCTTTTATATCGGGGATGCGCGTCGCTGTCCCCGTCTGTGTGGATAGGTTTGTGAGAAGACAGAGTAGAAAGTGTAAGAGAACAAATAGAGGTCAAGGCCGGAAGATACCGCGCGTTGCGTTAGACGAGCCGGTTGCGGAGCGCCTTGGCTACTGCCTCGGATTTGGAGTGGACTTGCAGCTTGTCATAGATGTTGCGCATGTGAAACGCGACGGTGGTGACGCTGACGCCGACTTCCAAAGCCGCGGTCTTGTAGTTGTGGCCTTCAACAAGCAGCTTCAGCAGGCGCAGCTCGTGCGGCGTTAAACGATAGTCGGCGCGCTCAGGCGGTCTGACTTCTCGAAACAGCTTGATCACCTTTCGCGCCACTTCCGGAGACATGGGAGCGCCGCCGTCCATCGCCTCGCGCAGTGATTCGATCAGGCGCGCCGCCGGCGTCTTTTTAAGAGATACCCGCTGGCGCCGGCGCACAACGCGTCGAAGATGTATTCGTCGTCATCATAAACTGTCAGCATCAACAGCAGGATGTCCGGGTGATGCTCTTTCAACAGCCTGATACCTTCGATGCCGTTCATACCGGGTAGCCCGATGTCTACGAGCGCGACTTCGGGCACATCTGTCTTGATTCTCTCTATCGCCTCCTCCATTGAGCGATAGCAGCCTGTGCAGCGGTAGCCATCGGTAAACTTGAGCATCGTCGCCAGCCCCTCGCGAATGTCGCGCTGATCCTCGATGATCGCTACCTTGATGGCTCGATCAGACATTGTCGGCGATCGCTCGGTTTGGGCTGTGTGTTCGCTGTTCATCAGTCTCGGGTAACCGCAAGGCGACGATGGCGTCTTGTCTTCGCGACATCATAGGGTACGCGAGTAACAACGTCCCCGTCTAAACAGACGGGAATCCTGCATATAGGTACCCTCTCAATAAACTCAATTGCTTGAACCGCGCAAGCGGCCGTTGCGTTCCTTCACCGTTCCTCTGATTGGCGCGCTCAGAGTGATCTTTGTGCCGCGTTGGGTGCCGGAGTCCACCCTAAAACTCCCACCCAACAGTCTCGCGCGTACCCGCATGTTCGCCACGCCGTTGCCATCGGCGGCATAGGCCGTATCAAATCCCGAACCGTCGTCCTCCACCGTGAGCACGATCGAACCGCCATCGACGCTCAGGTCGATAGCGGCCTTCTCGCACCTCGAGTGCCGGATGATGTTGTTTACGCTCTCCTTGAAGATCAAAAAGATATGGCGGCGCACGTCCGCCCCGACTCTGAGGTGATGATCGCTGCTCGGGGCTCGGAAAGTGAACTCAATGCCGCGCGAAGTGAACAGGTCACTGGCGAAGCGCCGCATTCGTTGTGTGAGATCGCGCAACTGGTCGCGTTCCGGGTTGATCACCCAGACTATATCGCTCATCGAATCCACCAACTCGCGCGAAGCCTTCGCGATGACCGAGAGGCGTTCGGTCACAGGCGATGTGTTGCCGGCTTCGTGCCCTGCAACCTCGCTCAATACGGCTATGCGCGATAGACCCGCGCCGATGTCAT
This sequence comes from Blastocatellia bacterium, assembly GCA_963737945.1. GTDB lineage: Bacteria > Acidobacteriota > Blastocatellia > UBA7656 > UBA7656 > Onstottus_A. The sequence goes on from CAVTUR010000011.1 coordinate 83,714, forward strand.
CGTGCAGGTCGCTGGCAATGCGGGTTCTGACATGGTCGAGCTCGACGAGACGCGAGAAGCGGTATCGATGAAGCGCATAAGCACTCAGCGCCGCGGCGAAGACTGCGAGCGCCAGAACCCACCAGCGTTGCCAAATCGGAGGGAGGATCGTGAATTGAAGAGTGGCCGGCCGCTCGCTCGCAACCCCTTCGGCATTGACCGCGCGAACGAGAAACCGATACCGGCCCGGAGCGAGATTTGCAAAATTTGCGATTCGCGTCTCCGTGGGCGCACTCCAATCACCACTGCCGCCTTCGAGCCTGTACTGGTATCGGGGCACTTCGCCGACCGAGAAGCTTAGTCCGACAAATTCGACTTGCAGTTGGTTCCGGTTTGCGGTGAGGTCGGATAAGACGATATCGGTTTCGCCGAGCGCCGACACGGCGCGCTGCTCGCCCGCGACGAGCAGCGCCGTAATCAAGATCGGCGGGGCGGTGCTCGGCAATTCTGGTACGGGCACGTAGCGCGACAATCCCCTTCGTGTGCCGATCCAGAGCACGCCATCGCGGTCGCAGAACGCCGCCGCAATGTCACCCGGCGCCAAGCCGTCGGCGGTTGTGAAGTGCTTGACGCTCCCGCTCGCCGGATCCAGCCGGTCGAGGCCGCGACCAGTACCAGCGTAGATGTTGCCCTCGAGGTCTTCGGTGATAACAATGGCGCTGTTGCTGGATAGACCCTGTTCAGTCGAATAACTCCTAAAAGTGGGGCGCGTTGCTTCGGGCTCGTCAACGCGCACAAGCCCGCTGCGCCCCGAAGCGAGCCAGAGCCGCCCGACCCGGTCCGAATGGATATCCTGGATTGCGCCCGTCGGTAATCCGTCTTTCGCGGTGAAGAAAGTAAAACGTCCGTCGCGGTATCGCGCTGCTCCGGTGGCGAAACCTATCCAGACGTTGCCCGCTCGATCTTCACCGAACGAGCGTGCCAGGTCGTCGGTGGACGAGGGCAGGCCTGGCGATTCCGCCAGGTCGCGCAGGAATCTCTCAGTCGCGCGATCCCAGCGGGCCAGGCCGTTCCTTGGGGCAGTTGTGGACGCCCAAATGTCACCACGTGAGTCTTCAAAGATCCTGAACACCTGTTGAGGTGGCAGCAGCCCTTCTTTCGTCTGGTAGACGGCCATCGGGCGAGCAGTCTTTAACGCGGTGAAGTCATCGGAAGCTGGGAAGCGATAAACCCCCTCACCCGTGCCCATCCACCACTCGCCATTGCGGGCCTGCAGCATCAGGTGCTCGCCGACCCAACCAAAGTCTCCGCTCTTCGGCGCGCCGGGGAGGTACCAGGTGAAGCGCTCTCGGTCAAAACGTCCGTGCCGGAAGTGATAAGCATCCGCCCAGCGCACCACGTTTAACTTAGCCTCGTCGACCTCCCTCCTGCGCTCATCGCCGATGACGATGGCCCGGAAACACACCCCACCCGCACGGTCTCCGAAGATCGCGCCAACCGACAACAGGCCGTCGCGCTCGTCGTAGGTGGCGAAACCGTTTCGTGCCAGTTTCATCGCCCCAGAATAGCTGCCCAGCCAGAGGTTGCCGCCGGTATCCTCGTTTAGCGCGGTGATTTCGTAGTGCGACAAACCGTGCCTGGTGGTGTAGGCGCGAAATTGGCGCTCCAGTTTGTCACGATCGGGGAAAAACTCGACGAGTCCCGAATTCGCGGCAACCCAGAATCGGTGGTCGGAGGTTTCAAAGAGCTGATTGACCCAAACCGTTGCACCATCCCACTTCTTGTACGCGCGCACGATGGCAGGCGGGGCGTGAGTTTCGTCGGCGACAAAGCGGAAGAAGCCGTTGTTCCGCGTTCCCGCCCATAGTCTGCCCTCGTGATCTTCGAACAGGTCGTGAAAATGTTCGCCCAGGACGCCGTCGCGGCTGGTGTAGCGGGCAGTCGTGCCGTCCGGCCAAACTCGGTAAAGGCCGCTGGATGTGGCAACCCACAGCGAGCCGTGCCGATCTTCTAACAAGTCCGAGATGTGACTCTGCTCGGGGGTGTCCGCGGGCATCCCGATCTCCACAACCCTTAGCGAGTAACTGTTCGCAGTGCGCTCAAGCCGATATAGTCCCTTATACGTACCAACCCAGATGACCCCATTGCGCCCCTCGAGCACCACTTCAACGGCCTTCGCACGCCGGTCCTGGTCCTCCGGCAGAATCACGGCGAACATCGGCGCTTTGTCAACTGAGGCGTCCTGGACGTTAACGACGTTCTTCGTTGGCATGCCCTTCGGGTTGAAACGGACGAGGCCGCCGTGAGTTGCTACCCAGAATTCGCCCGTCCGCGTCTCCAGAAAGTTCGTGACGTTGGGGTGTGGAAGTCCATGGTCGGTGCCGTAGTTGGCGAATGTGTAGCCGTCGAAACGCGAAAGGCCGTCGGTCGTGCAGAACCACAGAAAGCCGCGCGAATCGCGCACGATGCGGTTGACGTTATCTGCGGGCAAACCATCGGCAGTCGTGAAGGCTCTGAGCGGAAGTCGTTCGGCGCCGGCTTCGATCAATAGACAAACCAGCAGGCCTATAACTCGTCCCAGGCGCAGAGCCATCTTCGTCGTTCTTTTGAACATAGGCGGTTGAATCTGCTCCGCTGTGTTGAGTTCGTGTCAGCTACCCGATTATTAGCAAATGGCCAACGAAAGCAAGCGATCCACGAAATAGCAACCCCGTGATCCGCGTGTGTAATTGCCCTGGCGCATTGATTTCTCCCGGTGCGCTTGATACAAGTGGCGCTCCGAGGCGGCGCATTCCGCCGGTCGCGCCGCCTGAAGGATGTCGAGATTCGAATGATGAAATTCGCCTGCGCGCTTGCCTCCATATTGCTGCTCAGCGTCACTGTGTGCGGCCAGGACAACAACTTGAAATCGCGCGCCGAACTCACCAACTACGAAGAGACCAGCCGCTATGATGACGTGCTGCGCTTCTTCGGCGAACTCCAGAAGCAGAGCCCGCTGGTGCGGATCGAGACCTTTGGTCATTCAGTCGAAGGCCGCGCGCTGCCACTGGTGATCCTCTCCGATCCGCCCATCTCAGAGCCGCGCGACGCCAGAGCTTCCGGTAAACCCATTGTCTTTGTGCTTGCCAATATCCATGCCGGAGAAGTCGAAGGCAAAGAAGCAGTACAGCACCTGGCTCGCCGCATTGTGCTCGGAGACATGCGCACGCTTCTGGACAAGCTGATCATCCTCATCGCGCCGATCTATAACGCCGACGGCAATGAAAAAATCAGCGTAATGAATCGAACCGCGCAGAACGGACCGCTCGGAGGCGTCGGCGTCCGAGAGAACTCAAAGGGTCTCGACCTCAATCGCGATTACATGAAGCTCGAGTCTCCCGAAGCCCAATCACTGGTGCGGTTGTTCAATACCTGGGACCCCCATCTGACTGTCGATCTGCATACAACCAACGGCTCACATCACGGGTATCATCTGACCTATTCGATTCCGCTCAATCCCACGATCGATCCGCGGATCATCGCTTATCATCGAGAACAGATGATGCCGGCGATCGCGAAGTCCCTCCTCGCGCAGCACAAATTTCGGAGTTACTACTACGGCAACTTCGAAGGCGAGGCGCCCAAACCCGGCGAGCCCGACAAGCGCCGTTGGGAAGCGTTTACTCATCAGCCGCGTATCGGGCAGAACTATGTCGGGTTTCGCAATCGCTTGACGATCCTGTCAGAGGCGTACAGCTATCTCGACTTTCGCCGCCGGGTCGAAGTGACAGAGGCTTTTGTAGAAGAGATCCTCAAGTACTCCGCGGCGCACGGCTCTGAGATGGCGCAGCTCGCGAATCAAGTCGATCTGGATACAATCCGGCGAGGACTGGCCGGACCGCCGTTGCAGATTGGTGTTGAGTACGAACTGAAAGCGCTTCCAAAACCGGTCGAGATCCTGGCCGGGGAAGTAACAAAAGTAAAGAACCCGCGTTCGGGGCGCGATATGACTGTGGCGGTTGAAGACAAGTTCACCAGGGTCGCGATGCAGGACTTCGGTCTCTTCGCGGCGAAGCGCAGCGTTCCGGCCGCTCGCGCCTATCTGTTTCGCCGGGAAGACGGGACTCGCGCGGTGATCGAGAAGCTGCTTCAACACGGCGTTGCGGTCGAGGAGCTCACTGCGCCGCTGACGACCGAAGTAGAGAGCTTTGTGATCGATACCGTGAAGAAAGCAGGGCGGCCATTCCAGGGACACACGGCAGTCACTTTAGCTGGGCATTACAGGAAAGAGACGATTGAGTTTCCGGCTGGCTCGATCATCGTTCGCGCCGCTCAACCGCTGGGAACGCTCGCGGCTTACTTGCTGGAGCCGGAGAGCGATGACGGATTGACTAGTTGGAACTTTCTGGATGCATACCTTGGAGAGGGCAAGGTTCATCCCATTTACAGAGTGACTGGGGCGATGACATTTGCGAGTCGCGTGCTGGCGCCGCAGTGATGCGAATTCTGATGTAAGAGACTAGTCCTTGGGCTTCTCAGCCATTCCACTTCTAGTATCAGGAATTATGTAGGAATCTGTCCTGTTCAAATTGATGACTCGATGCAGCTATAAAGGCGCGCCGCACAACCTGGCGAGACAGTCGCCCCGGATAACCTTAAGCATATTCACGTTGCTCATGCTGGCCGGTATGCCAAGTATTGGCTGCAGCCCGTTTCGCTGGCATCAAATCGCGGGTTTCGAAGTCACGAGTTGACTATTATTGGGGAACTTGTTGTCGAGAACCGAGTTCTCTTCGTGGAGAAATGGAATGCCTACTTTGTTACAACACAGTGAGGCGCTGGCCCTCGAAGTATCGTGCAGCGACGATGAACTCACAGTAGTGCTGGATGACGGTCGAACAGTTTCTGTCCCTCTTGCCTGGTTTCCGCGCCTATTGCAGGCATCGGCGAAGAAGAGAAAGGAATGGGAACTGATCGGCGGGGGCATAGGCGTTCACTGGGAGGCCATTGATGAGGATATCTCTGTGGCCAGCCTGCTGCAGCCAGAGAAGTTCATACGGATGGCGAACCCTGCAATAAAGCCACCTGCTGTTCCGGCGACGGCAGGCCGGACTTCAGCCGCAAGCAAAGGACCCGCGCGCCGACGGGCGTGATGGTCGCGTCGTCAGTGGGGGATACCTTTGAGTAGGTCGCGTCTCTTGGTTGGGTGTTTTGCGCACAACGCGTTCGAGGAGATAATGGGCCAGTCATCCGTATCGAGTTAAGGAGAGCAAGACAATGAAGAACAGGATCGCACTCAATCTAAACACGGGCGTCGTAATCGCCCTCACTATCGCGATCGGTATTTTGCCGATAATATCCCACGCGCAAGACCGTCTCAAGACCATGCCCGGGTACGATCAGTATCAGAAGATGTCCAAAGAGATCCCCGGGTCGGTCAAATTGGGAACCCTCCAGGTCAAGTGGCAGGATGACGGCAAGGCTTTTGACTATTACAAAGATGGCAAGACCTACCGCTATGACATCGCAACCCGCGCGGCTACGGAAGCCGGCGCGGCGCCCGCCGATGCCGAGACCGGAAGAGGGGGTGGCAGAAGACGCGGCGGACCGGAGCGCGGACGGCAGTTTTCTTCGGCTGAATCGCCCGATAAGAAACTCAAGGCGTTTTATCGCGATCGGAACATATGGCTCAGTGAGGCGAACGGCTCCGGCGAAATCGCCATTACAACCGATGGGAATGAAAAGGCTCGGACCAAGTACGGCACAGGGAGCTGGGTCTACGGCGAAGAACTCGGTCAGACCACCGCGATTTGGTGGTCCCCCAACAGCAAGAAGATCGCCTTTTATCGATTCGACGAAAGCCCCGTGCCGGATTATTTCCTCCAGCTCGATCAGACCAAGCTTCAAAGCAGGATGGATGTTGAAGCGTATCCGAAGGCCGGAGTGAACAATCCCATCGCCGACATCCTGATCTACGACATCGATTCTAAAAAGACCGTTAACGTCGATGTGCGCGACGGCAAGCCGTTCGACAATTCGGTAGTCGGGCATTACGCCTATAACGTGCAATGGTCGCCGGACGGAAGCGAGTTGCTATTCAACCGAACCAATCGCCGCCAGAACATCATGGAGTTCACCGCTGCGAGTCCCGGGACCGGCAAGTGTCGGGTCATCGTTCGAGAAGAGTGGCCCACGGGCTGGACTGAGAACCACCCACCAATGAAGTTCCTAAAAGACGGCAAGCGGTTTGTGTGGGCATCCGAACGCACCGGATGGAGGAACCTCTACCTCTACGACATCAGCGGCAAACTGCTCGCGACGCTCACCAATCACTCGTTTGAAGTCGGCGCGATTGTCAAAGTCGATGAGGACGCGGGGCTGCTGTTCTACACGGCTCGCGACGGCGACAATCACATGAAGCTTCAGCTTCACCGCGTCGGGCTCGATGGTAAAGGGGACAAGCGGCTGACCGATCCGGCGTTCAACCACACTGTGGATGTCGCGCCGGACAACAGGCACTTCATCGATGTGGCTCAAACGCACGATACGCCGCCGGCGACGCGGTTGATGGATGCGGACGGCACACTGGTCGCGGAGCTTGCAAAGAGCGATATGACCCGGTTCGACCAACTAGGTCTGAAACGCGTCGAGTTGATCAAGTATAAGGCCGCCGACGGCGTGACCGAGCTTCATGGATTGCTGCACTTCCCATCGAACTTCGATCCGTCGAAGAAATATCCGCTGCTGATCAGCGTCTATGCAGGTCCGGCAACAAACGGCGCCCGAGAGACATTTACTCTCCCCAGCACGCTCACCGAATACGGGTTCCTTTACGCGACGCTTGATTCGCGAAGTGCAGCCGGGCGAGGCAAACGTTTTCTCGACGCGATCTACCTGAAGCTGGGCGTACCCGATATAGACGACCAGGCTGCTGGCGTTAAGGCACTCGGGCAGCGCCCTTATGTCGACAAGAATCGCGTAGGCATCTTCGGCACTTCCTACGGTGGCTACGCCTCGGCTCTTGCGATCCTGCGCCACCCGGATGTGTTTCAAGCTGCATCGGCCTCGTCGCCTCCGACTTCGTGGTATCACTACGACACGATCTACACCGAGCGATACATGTGGATTCCTCAGGAGAACAAAGAAGGCTATGAAGCAGGCAACGCGATCAATTTCGCGGACAAGCTGAAGGGCAGGTTGATGATTTACTACGGCACGGCCGATAACAACGTGCACCCAAACAACTCGATGCAGCTTATTCAGGCGTTGCAAAAGGCGGGTAAGAGTTTCGAGGTGCAGGTTGGCCCCGATCAAGGTCACTCAGCCCTCCGTCCGGATCGGATGATGGAATTCTTCATCGAGAATTTGGTGATGACTAATCCTCTTCATTCGGGTGCTATGGTTACAAACGCGACGCAGCGTTAATCCTAAGACAAACCAACGGGACGCCGAGTACATGAGATCTCTTTCCGCGTGCTCGGCGCCTTTGCGGTTCAGCCCTCGTCTGGGTTCGTAGTATCATGCTCAAGGGGTTTGACGGATGAAGTGCCCAATCTGCGGAAAGCCAACCACATGGCAGGACAACCCAAACCGCCCGTTCTGTTCCGAGCGGTGCCGCACCATCGATTTGGCAAGGTGGGCAAGCGAGGAATACAGCGTGTCGATACCGCTGAGGGACGTATCCGAAGATACCGAGCAACTGGAGCAGGATTGATTGTCCGACAAACTTCAGTTTGTCGACGCTGGTCGGTGTGTCTCGACAAACTGAAGGGGGTCGACGCTGGTTGGCGTTTCTCGACAAACTGAAGTTTGTCGGACTTTTGTCGGACTGTCGGACACGGCTTTGGAGGTAGTTATGGCTGAAAGCGACGCGCAAAAAACGCTATGGACCCCGGGTCGGATGATTGCAACCGGCGTCGTGGCCGCCCTGATAGCGACAATTGGCTACACGTTGCTCACCGCATCCCCGCACGCGAAGACCGACCCCAGGATCGTGCTGCCGGGCACTCCGGTGTCAAATGCCGCATCGAAAGTTCCCGCTGACGTCGACGTGCACACGGTCGATGGCCGCACGATCAGGCTCTCGGATTATCGCGGCAAGGTTTTGGTGATGGACTTCTGGGCGACGTGGTGTCCACCGTGCCGGCTTGAGACTCCTCAACTAACGCGGTTGGCCAGAGAGAATCGAGACCGCGGGCTTGAAGTCATCGGTTTGCACATCGACGATCGAGGAAAATCGTCGCCCGAGGACATTCGCAAGTTCATCGACAACTACGGCATTGCATACACGGTAGGATTAGCCACCGACGACATGTTCACCTCTTACCTCGGCACCGAAGACGACACGATCCCTCAGACGCTGGTATTTGGCCGTGACGGACGCTTGATCAAACACCTGAGTGGATACACCCAATCGCACGGAAAGGAACTTGATGAAGCGGTGAATCAAGCGCTGGCTGGCTCGTAGGCGCTGGGACGCCTGGGAGGGCAGGCACCTTGCCTGCCCTGGCGCGTGGCGACAACGAGAAATAGCGGCCAGCGGAAAGAGGCAGGCACGGATGCCTGCGCTCCCAGGTCTCAATGCGAAGAGCAAAAATAGTCGCCACTATTGGACCCGCGTCGGAGTCCGAAGACAAACTACGCGAGCTTATGCTTGCGGGCATGGATGTCGCTCGCATCAACATGTCGCACGGCGAACGCGAGAATCACGGCGAAGTTATCGCCCGCATTCGCCGCGTCGCCGGCGAACTCAACCGGCCGATTGCCGTGCTCCTCGATCTCGCAGGACCAAAGATTCGCACGGGTAAGCTTCGCGGCGGGCGCGCCGAGCTTAAAGACGGTGATGAACTCTGCATTACCGCAGAAGACATCGAGGGCGACGCAAGCCGGTTTTCTTCCAACTACGCACAGCTTGCGCACGAGGTCAGCCCGGGTGGTCGAATACTGCTGTCGGACGGGGAGATCGAACTTTCGGTCATCCGCACAAGCGGGGCCGATGTCATCGCTCGCGTAGTGCACGGCGGTGTGCTGGGCGACCGCAAAGGAATAAACCTGCCCGGAGCCGAGATCTCGATACCGTCAATCACCGGGAAGGACATCGCCGATCTCGAGTACGGCCTGGCACAGGGCGTGGATCTGGTTGCGCTCTCTTTTGTCCGTTGCGCCGCCGATTGCGTTCGGGCCCGGGAAATGATTGCACAATTTGGAGGCGATGTCCTCCTGATCGCCAAAATCGAAAAGCCCGAAGCGGTCGATGATTTTTCGCAAATCCTCTCGGAAGTAGACGGCGTGATGGTGGCGCGCGGAGACCTTGCGGTCGAGACTTCCACCGAACTGGTGCCGGTCATTCAAAAGCGCGTCATTGCGCAAACGCTGCTCGCCGGGAAGATCAGCATCACCGCGACCCAGATGCTCCAATCGATGATCGAGAGTCCCCGCCCGACTCGCGCCGAAGCCTCCGACGTCGCAAATGCTGTGCTGGATGGTTCCGACGCCGTGATGCTTTCGGGCGAATCCGCAGTCGGCCGTTTTCCGGTTGAAGCCGTCGCCACAATGGAGCGCATAGTATCTGCGATCGAGGAGATGGCCGCCTCGCCGGAAATCGCGACCTTCAGGCAATCGCTCTACTCTACAATATCGGGCTCAGTTGGCCGAGCGATCGCCGAGGCTGCGTCGTTTGCGGCCGAGGAAGTGGGCGCGAAGCTCATCGTGGTGATAACTACCTCGGGCGAGATGGGCCGGCAGATCGCGTCCCTGCGACCCCCTCAGCGGATCATCGCGCTTACAACCACCGAACGAACCAGGCGAAGGCTATGCGCTCGATGGGGCGTCGAACCGTTTCTTCTCGAGGTGTCGACGACAACCATCGATCCGGATTGGCTGTCCGAGCGGGCGAGCGATGCTATGCGGCGTTCAGAATGCGCGCGTGGAGAACTGGAAGCCTTGATGGTTGATCTGCTGGCTGCGGCCGACCGGGCGCTGCTGAAGCACAACCTCGCGCCCGCCGGCGAGAGCGTTGTCGTAATGGCCGGGAAAGTCCGTGACGTAACGTTGTCTCATTCAATCAAGATCCACACCGTGGGCGAATTTGCTTAACCCGACAAACCGAGTGGTGTCATCGCCTCTTTCCACCTGCGTATCAATTAACTCCGATCGGACGATGCGTAATAACCGCGATTGATCGAGGAACGGTGCTCTTGGCGGGCTCTCTCGGCGATATGCTAGTATCAACCTTCTCGATGTCAAAGACACCACACCTGGCTGAAAAGCTCAAACAGAGGCTGCTTCGTGGAGTTGGAACCGCAATTGGCGACTTCAACATGATCGAGGACGGCGATCGGGTGATGGTCTGCCTGAGCGGGGGAAAGACAGCTATACCCTTCTGTCGCTTCTGTTGGACCTTCAGCGCCGCGCGCCCGTCAGGTTCGACCTGCTCGCCGTTAACCTTGACCAGAAGCAACCCGGTTTTCCCGAGCGGGTTCTGCCGGAATACCTGGGCGACCTTGGGGTTCCTTTTCGCATCATCGAACGTGACACCTATTCCGTAGTGAAGACCCTCGTGCCTGAAGGCAAGACGACCTGTTCGGTGTGCTCGCGGTTACGGCGTGGGATTCTTTACAACGTGGCGGTCGAGGAGCGCTGTACAAAGATCGCATTAGGTCATCACGCGGACGACATTCTGCAAACCTTCCTGCTAAACCTGTTTTTCAGCGGCTCGTTAAAAGCGATGCCGCCGGCGCTTCGAAGCGATGACGGACGCAACATGATCATCCGTCCGCTGGCCTATTGCTGGGAGTCCGATGTGGCGGCATTCGCCGAAACTCAAAAGTATCCGATCATCCCGTGTGACCTGTGCGGCTCGCAGGAAAACCTGAAGCGCAAGCGAGTAGGCCGGCTGATTGAGGAGCTTCAAAGTGAGATACCCGAGGTCCGGTCGTCAATGCTCAAAGCGCTCACGAATGTTCGCCCGTCGCAGTTGCTCGACCGGCGTCTCTTTGACTTCGGATCGTTGTCCGGCGCCGGGACTGATCTCGCCGATGAGCTCGACGGCGTGCTCAGCGCGCACAGCGATCTGTCTGTTGCGACGCTTGTTCCGGTGATTCTCACCGCCAACTTCTGATGACATCTGCTCCTTTCACTTCTTGATGACAAACGCAGGACTCGCCGCTCCGCTGAATCGATTGACCGACGAGCATTCCCAAATCACTCGCGCAACCGTGGTAAAGCTGTTTGTGCTCTTTGCAGCGGTCAGCTTCATCCTGCGGATTTTCTACGCCGGACATCTCTACGAGGACGATGGTCTATGGTTCACCGCCGCGGAAGAGCTTGTGCGCGGCAAGGCGCTTTATCGCGAGATCTATTTTGACAAACCGCCGGGTCTGGCGCTGGTCTATGCGATCCTGTTTTGGATATTCGGCGCGCACGTGATCACCATTCGGTTGTTCACGATCGCCTACTCGATTGCCATATCTGCGGTGTTGTATCTATTTGGCTCGAGGCTCTACAACAAACGCGTTGGGCTGTTGGCTGCCGGGTTGTTTGTGATATTTAGCACGACGAATGCGACTGGCCACGTACAGGGTCTCGGCACGGATTTCCTGATGGCCCTGCCTTACACGGCAGCCGCCTACTTGCTTGTTCGTGCGCGACGCGAGCGGGCATATCAACGATGGTTCGCGATAGCCGGTGGATTCCTCGCGGGTGTGGCGTTTCAGATAAACCCAAAAGGGATTTTCGACCTGATCTTCTTCGCGGTTCTGTTGATTGCGTGGCGTAGATGGGCGGCAAGAGGCTCAAACACCGAGGGTGAAGCAGAGGCGGGAGGCGACGACACCGCGGCTAGTATTGGCGAATCGGGTTTGCGGCTGTTTGCGCTCGGAGCGGCCGGCCTCGCGGTTGGCTCTCTGCCGTTTCTTGCTTACATCGCTGCAACGCGATCGCTCCGGGAGTATTGGTTCTACGTGTGGGATTGGGGCGCTCGTTATGGCAGTTACAATCCAGTATCTCGGGTATTTGTGACCGGGCTGACGCGCAGCCTCGATTATTTCGCGCTCAATAATACGCTTCTGATTGCGCTTGTCTTTGTCTGCGTGGTTACGGCTCATCGAGCGGCCAATCGGTTTGGGCGGAAGTCGGATCGGCGTTCGGTTGCAAGTCCGCCGGACCAACACCCAATCGGCGCAGACGAAACGCTGCTGTTGTGGCTTGCAGTATCCTACGGCGGGGTGATCCTCGGAGGGCGTCTTTATTCTCACTACTTCTTTCAGGTTTTGCCGGCCCTTTGTCTGATCGGCGCGCGGGGTCTTCTCGAGATCAGGGCGACGCTTCGGAGTCGCGACGCGTCAATCCGCAGGGGGATAACCGCGATAATAGCCCTTGGGTTTGTGTTCACCCTGGTCCGGTTTCATGGGCGCACCGTCGTTCTCGCCGCCGATATGTTTCGCGGAAAGAAGAGCGAAGCGACTGCCGCCTGGTTCCACGAACGCATAGACCGTGAGGAGCGGATGGTCGCCGCGGTGGTCAGAGAACTACCTGACGGCGAGGACGCCGCCGCCCGGGTTGGGCTGGAAGCGATTCGCGAGCACGGGCCCCGGACGCGCGAGGTCAACGGGCCAACGGATTATCTTTTCGTGTGGGGGTACCGCCCTGAAATCTATTACTTCTCGGGGCTTCTCCCGGCGTCGCGGTTCTTGAGCACGCAGCCGTTGACCGGTGTGCCGGCGGACGTTCACTACTTCAGTGAGAACTATCACTCGGTTGTGGACGAAACAACCACGGCGCGGGCGCGCGGGCAGCTTATTCGCGATCTTCAGGAAACAAGACCCAAATACATCGTCGATGAACTCGGAATGTTCAATGCCGACCTGTCGATCAACAGTTACCCGGAACTGAGGGAGTTCATGACGGAGTACAAGGCAACCGGCGCGGTGGCGCGCTTCATGATCTATTGCCGCCGTGACCTTCTGAAAAAGAGGCTTCAACGCAATCGCGAAAGCGAGCAGTGATTTGGTCTGCGAGTCGCCGCGCTACCGGATAAAGAATCCCATCTGCTCCGGAGTGGGGAGAACCTGTTGCTGACGATATTGTTGCTGCGCCGCCTGGACACTGCGGATCTTTGATTGCCAGAGATTCGCCAGACTGTCATAGCGAAGCTGCACGTTGCCCAGCCAGTACGGGCGATTCTCTTTGAGCCAGAGATCTGAATACAACCCGCGAAGCCGTGTCGTCCCGTCGCGAAGATCTTCGAGCCGGGCGTTGATGCTGGTGATCTCGTTCAAATCGCGGCGGACTCTGGAACGGTCACTCATATTCAGATATGCGTCCCAATAATACTTGCTGATTTCGTTGGCGAACTGGATCTTCATCCCCAACAGATCCAATCTCATCGCCGCAAAGGTCAAGTAGTCGAGGGTGTCGGCGTTGGCGCGAGCCCGGGATCGATTGCGGTAGAGCGATGCCAGCGCCCTCTCGGCGCCAAGCCGCAACTCGTGCATGGCGGGCAAGGCACTCTCCGCCGACGTCGCGCCGAGTTCGGTAAACGGATCATCCCAAAACGCCGAGTCGAACGCTTCGCCAAGTCCCGCGGTCTTCATCAACGCGTGAGAGCGGCTCAGCTCCTGAATCGCATCGCGAAAGGTGTTGTCGTCGTTCCGATAGAATGCCCAATCGTAATTTGCTTTGAAGCTCTCGATTCCCGCTTCGCCTTTCCGCCACGAGCACTCGGCACCGAAGACGATGGCGGGCCAGGTCATCCCGAACAGGGATTCGCCGTCATCGTCCCACGTCGTGTTTAGCATCCCCATCGCGCCAAACTTCTGGCCGTCGCGCACGAAGTTCTTGATGTTGATAAACGCCGCATCGAGATTTGGAAAGATGCGGTTCCAGTTGCTGGCGCCGGGAGACACAAACATATCGAGCCCGGCATCCTTGTAAGGCTTCAGCATGCTGTCGAAATTTTGCGCCGGCCCGTAGCTCCACGCGACCGCGATCACGTCCTTCGGCAGAATCTCGAGCAGTTCCGGATAGTGCATCGCGACATCTCCCCAGAACATCAACCGCTTGTTGTAGGGCTTCATTATCTCCGATACCCGCTTGAGATGATCAAGGTAGATGCGGCCCAGACCTACTTCCTTCACCCGGTCTTTGGTCTGGCCCTGTCCAAGCTCGAAGGTCTCGTCGGAGCCGATATGAAACAGCGGCCCCGGAAACAGAGGAACAAGTTCGGAGTACAGATCTTTGATCAACTCATAAGATTTCTCATTCACCGGCGCGAGCACGTGCCCGTGGGGGGTCTCAGCAAGATCGTTGTAGACTTCGTTCTTGAGCACGTGGTGCAGATGCCCGAACGCCTGTTGCTCGGGGAGAATGGTGACGTAGTAGCGTTTCCCGTACTGTACAAGATCTTTGACCTCAGCGGCATTGAGCGAGCCCTCTTTTGGACCAATCAGCGGATGACTTTGATAGTCAAAGACGTGCTCGATGTACAGCGAGAACAAGTTGAGCTTGAAAGCGGCGCAGGTTCGAATCTGTTTCTTGATGTAGTCGAGCGTGGGGACGGGACCGCGACTGATGTCGTCGTGAACGCCGCGCCAACGCATCGCCGGCCAGTCTTTTATCGCAACCGCGGGAACATTCGCCTGATCGGCCTCGCCGCGATGAATCAACTGCCGCAACGTTTGCGCCCCGTAGAACACGCCCTCTCCGGTTCGCGCGGCTACGATAACCCGCCCGGTGTTCGCGTCCAGCACGTAGCCTTCATCATTGAACTTGTCATCGATCGCCAGGTTGCTCGCTTCAAGCGTCGAGGCGAGCCGCTTGTCGTCGCCGATGCGCGCCAGATAGATGGCGTTCGATTTCGGCGCCGATCTCGAAGTCTTGATCTTGAGTTTGAAGCCCGCGGCGGCCTCGATCTCTTCCACAAGCGACTCGGCAGCGATTCGATCGTCCTCAGCGTGCGCGGTGTTGATCACTATTCGGGTCCTGGATGTGATCGTGAATCGCCCTTCGCGTTTCTGGACCTGCTTTGGTTCGGGTACGAGTTTCAGATCCTGCGCCAGCGCAAGTGACGACAGCAGAAGCCAGGATATGAGGAGTAGCAAACAATTCTTTGTCATTGTCGTAGTGAATTTTCGGTTCAGCAGGATAGAACACGGATGACACAAATGCGACTGCTCCATACTGGTGCATTGCCAGGCCGTCACATCCGGCTCAGACGCGCCACAATCCGCGGCTCCGGCTTATTTTGCATCAGGCGGTATCGCAGCCGTGTTCCCGTTCAAAAATCTATCGAACCAGTAGATCTGCCAGTTCAGGCTCTCGACCAGGTGCTTTGGTTCCCCCGTCCGAGTCAGATTGTGGTTCTCGCGAGGGAAGATCACAAACTCGGTCGTCACCCCGAAATGCTTCAACGCTCGGAACCATTGCTCACCCTGCTCGAGCGGTACGCGATAATCGTTGTCTGAATGCAGGATCAACGTCGGGGTCTTGACGTTCTTCGCCCACTTGAGCGGCGAACGGTCCCAGTACAAATCGAACTTCTCGAAGATATCACCGCCAAAGTCGCGCTTGTGTCCGTAAGCCCCGTCGCGAGTTCCATCGTCGCTGATAAAGTTCACGACGCTCCGAAGAGTCACCGCCGCCTTGAACATGTCCGTGTGACTTACAATCCAGTTGGTCATGTACCCGCCGTAGCTTCCGCCGGTCACACCCAGACGGTCGCGATCGATCCACGAATACTTTTTCAAAATCGCTTCAACGCCGTTCATCACATCCTGATAGTCTTTGCCGCCCCATTCGCCGACGATACCGCGTTCGAACTTCTCGCCGTAACCGGTCGAGCCCCTTGGGTTTGTGAAAAACACCGCCCAGCCCCGCGCGGCATACACCTGGAACTCGTGATACCAATCGACGCCGTACATCCCTGCGGGACCACCGTGAACGCAGAGGATCATGGGGTACTTCTTGCCTTCCTGCCAGCCGAGGGGTTTGACCAGGAACCCGTCGATGTCCCATCCATCGGTGCTTTTGTAGCTGATGCGCTCGACATCCTGGAGCTCGAGCTGGCGCCAGAGCGCTTCATTGTGCCGGGTCAACCTGCGTTCGTTCCTGCCCGAGATATCCGCGACATAGAGATCATCAGGATTCTTGAAATCGTTGGCCATGTAGACCATCTTTCGGCTTTTGTCGTTGATGTCCACGCCTCGAATCGCGCGCGGCCCTGAGGTTACAGGACTCAGCTCTTTTGAGACGACATTGACTCGGAAGAGATGCGTTTCGCCTTTGACGCCTGCCTGGAAGTAGAGCGCTCGCCCCGCTTCGGCCCAATCGAGATCGGATGGAATCAGATCGAGATTCTTTGCTGCAAGCGTAGACGCCGCGCCGCCCGTGCTCGGCGCAAGCCATACCTTCGGGTGGTCCGTTTCCTGGAGTCGTCCGACAAACGCGATTGTCTTTCCATCCGGAGACCAACGCGGACTGTTGTCGCTTTCGTCGTGATCTGAGATCCTGGTCAGCGAGCCGCCATCCGCCGAGATTACCCAGACGTCCGAGTTGCGGTTCTCGTCGTATTCCTTGCCGGTGCGGTTCGATACAAAGGCTATCCTGGCTCCATCCGGCGACCACTGAGGATCAGCATCGTTCCAATCCTCCCCGGAGCTGATTTGTTTTGCCGCACCCGTTTTGGCGTCGATGATCCAGATATGACTGCGCCGGTCATCGAACCAACCGGTATCGTTAAACTTGTATGAGATGTGCGAGTAGTGACGAACGTCGCTGCGTTCTTTGTTTTCCGCGCGATCATCGCTCGGGCCGGTACGGCTTAGACAGGCGATCCGCTTCCCGTCGGGTGACCATTGAAAGCTGTTTGCACCGTTCTTTAGATTCGTGAGGCGACGCGCTTCCCCCCCGCTCATCTGGAGAGCCCAGACCTGAGGCCTGGAGTCGGGGGCGGGACCATCCGGGCGCGAGGATATGAATGCGAGCGACTGGCCATCCGGGCTCCATCGCGGTGAATTGGAGTTCTGCGGACTGGTCGTGAATTGCCACGGCGCGCGGCTGCCGTCAGTCGGTACCATCCAGATCGACGAGTGACGGCGGTTCTGTTTTTTGTCGACGGTGGTGACTACGTATGCGACGAGGGTGCCGTCAGGCGAGAAGCGCGGGTCGCTGACAGACTCAAACGCGAAGTAATCCTCGGGCGTTACGCCTCTTTTGCTTTCAGCTTGCCGAGCCCAGGTCAGTGACGAGAGCAGGAGAATAGACAACGATAGCGTGGCAATTGATGGGCAGACAATTCTTCTCATTACCTTAGCTCCTCGGGATGGGATCGAAGGTGCAGGGCATCGGGAAATGGATCGGGTGTGGCGGCTTTGTTTCTGATACAGCTCTCTACCGGTGGCTGGAAGGACGTCCGCGACCGCATCTGCGTAGCAGCTCACTCTTCCGGAGCTTACTGCTGATGCTCGGGATGGGTGCAGCCGATGAACTCTTTCAAGAAGGCGTTGCCTTTGTATTGGAGCTCCTTCTTTATGCCGATCTCCGAAGTGTAATAGCCGTCAATGGTGGCGTACTTTATCGTCCGAAAAAATTTCTCTTCAACAGTCTGGGGCGAGCGCTCGTTCTTGCTGATCTCTGTAAGCAGTTCGATCTGTTGATCAGCATTCGCATCGGCGAAAGACTTGCCAAATTTGTCCCGGCTCATTTTGCTGATTGCTGTCAGGCCTTCGCGCCAGGTGTGTTTTGTGGACTCCGGTGATTCGCTCACCACCAGATCGATATACTCGCTGACACGGGCGGCTTTTGCGCCGAGCGAGTGATCATCGGCCGGGATTATTCGCTCAGACATTTCGATGACAGTCTTGTTCTCGTCCGGGGTGAAGAACTTGAGTGGTTGAGGTTTGGCGGGCGCGGTGGCTTGAGCAGAGTGATTCGAGTGATCGTGTGCCGCGAGCTCCTGGGCCCCGGCGCCATTGGCCAGAACCGGCAAGCTCGCGATCACCCCTACCCCAACACCTATAGTCTTGATCGCCTCACGCCGAGTCAGTTGTTCTTTTTCGTCTGCCATCATCTTCCTCCAACAATCAATCTGTGCGCCGCGGGATCAGCGAACTCAACCATTCTCTCCGCCGCGGGTTCTCAGGTGCGCGAACGATAGTACAAAAAGTCTGACTGCCTACTCGCTCAAGATCCTCGAGCCACTCACTCCGGGCAAGGAAGCTGCGGCCCCCGGTAGAATCGACCCTGCGATCCGGATACTGATACTCCCACTCGACGTGAAAGGCCCTCTCCCAGAAATCGTCTTTGCCGCTGATTTCTATCTTGATCTGCTGCGTCACGCCTTCCACTCCCAAGGGGAGCAAAATTATATCAGGCGTGGTCCATTGTCAAACATTAGTTCGCGCGCAGCTCTTTGAGCAGGTGCCAACCCTGACTCGGTGCGTCACGATGACCGGATGGTTGTGCGTCAGCGGGTTTCGCTCACCCAGATGTCGATTTCAGTGGACGCCTGAGTGAAGTATATGAGCTTCTCGTCTCCGGATATGGCGAAGCCGAAGAACCCGTCTGGCGGTATTTCCATTACGGTTGCCACTCTCCTGGTTAAGCTGTCCACGATTTGCAGCTTGCTTTCGTTGAGGAACAAC
This sequence comes from Blastocatellia bacterium, assembly GCA_963737945.1. Taxonomy (GTDB): domain Bacteria; phylum Acidobacteriota; class Blastocatellia; order UBA7656; family UBA7656; genus Onstottus_A. Next base: position 102,310 of record CAVTUR010000011.1, read on the forward strand.
AACCTGCGATTGTCATTCAACCACCTAGGGGTGGATCCTGAGTCGGTTAGCTGCTCGTAGGTTTGTTTGTCGAAGGAGTAGACCACAACCCCGGCCGATTGGTTTGCTCCGACTGTTTTCCAGCCTGCCAGCTTCAGCCCGTCGCGCGACCACGACGCCGGAAGAAATTTTTTGAAGTTTGAATCCGGTTCCGCTAAAGGTTGGGGAGATTGTCCCGCCCCGTCCTTCCTGACTTCGATGATGAACGTATTTACATTGTTGACATAGTACACGAGACGGGACCCATCGGGAGACCAAACGGGGACAACGGCGTATGCGGTCTCCGAGGCCACATTAGAGAGCTGCTGTAGATCGCTGCCGTCCTTGTTGACTAACCAGATTTCGAAATTGCCGCTGCGGTCTGAATAAAACGCAATACGCTGACCGTCGGGCGACCATCTGGGCATTCGGTCCTTGTAAATATCTCCGATCAACCTGACCTTTTCGCTGGCGCCGGTGTTTGGAACAGACGCCACGAAAAGGTCTTCGTCCTTCTCGCCAAACGAGTTGAAAACGAGCCGCCGGCCGTCGCCCGAGATGTCCGGTTGGGTTGCCAGGCTGGATCCCTGTGTCACCCAGCGCGGCTCGCCTACGATTTTCTCGTTTCTTGAATCGAACCCGACTCGCTTGATGTTGGCTTTCTTATCCACGCGGGCGTATGCCATTCGACCGCCGTCGCGTGAGAAGCTCACCTGTTCAATGTAAGCAGAAGGAATTGTGATCGGCTCAGCCTGCCCCAGGACCTTTCCCGTTTTTTCATCAATCGGCAAGCGCCAGAGATTCATCGTCCCGTTCCGATCGCTCACAAAGTAGAGGTACGCGCCGTCGGGCGACCACACGGGATTCCAGTTCTGGAAGTCGTCATCAACTGCCGCGACGAGGTTCTCTCCGTTTGCCGCAATCGTCCACAGGTTGCGACGTCCGCCTCTCTCGACGCCCCAAAAGGCGATTCGATATCCGTGCGGTGACCAATTGGGCTGTACGGCGTCGCCGTTGCTGATGATTCGCCTTGCGCCGGTTTCGACATTGACCGCCCAAAGTTGGCTTGGAACGATTGTGCGGTCAGGACTGATGATCCGGTCCATCGCGTAGGCAATTTCTTTTGAGTCGGGCGACCACGCGGGATTGTTTCCTTCGTCGGTTACTTGTTTGATGTCATCGCCGTCCGTGTTCATCGTGCAGATGCCGTGCGACTCAAAGGCGATTCGCTGGCCGTCCGGCGAAAACGCGGGTTGACTGGCGTTGGGTGTGAAGTTGCTGGTCAGGTTGATGGAGTCTCGTTCACCTATTCGCCGCAAGTAGATGTCCCAGTTTCCGGTCATCGCACTCGTGTAAACCAACGATTCTCCGTCCGGCGACAGCGAAGGAAAGTGTTCGGTGCCTCGCTCCTGGGCGATCGGGATTGAATTGCCGATAACAAGCGGCTTGTCCGAGGCCCTGACTGTCGGATTGGAGCGACTCATCACATAGAACAGGCCCGCGAGAATGAGCAATCCGGTTAACGCAAGCGCTGCCTTCGCCTTTACGCTCGTTGGTTTGCCCTCTATTGCTTCGCGCCCCAGAGTTCGCAGATCATCGCGCAACGCATCGACTGTTTGGTAGCGCGCCTCTTTGGATTTCTCCAAGGCGCGTTGGATGATTCGTTTCAGTTCGATCGGGACAGGGAGTTCATCATCAATGTTCGCGTCGTGATGCAGAATCGCCTCGAAAATGTCTGGAGCCGTCGCGCCCATAAAAGGCCTCTCGCCCGTTGTCATCTCGTGCATCACGACGCCCAGCCCAAAGATGTCTGCGCGATGGTCGACGTTTTCTCTCAAAACCTGCTCGGGCGACATGTAGCTTGCTGTCCCCATATATACTTCGGGGCTGGTTCGCAGGGCGTCTTCGGGCATCGCATGGGAATAGACATTTAGAGGATCGCGATCAATCGGTTTGGCGAGCCCGAAGTCCAACACCTTGACCAGACCGTCGTCGCGCATCATGACGTTTTCAGGTTTGATGTCGCGGTGAATGATCCCCGCAGCGTGAGCCGCAGACAGGGCCGCCGCGATTTGGGACGCGATGTCAACGACTCTGTCTGGCTGCAAGCGCCCGCCGGCAAGCTGTTGGCGAAGCGTTTGGCCCTGGATAAGCTCGGTAGCGATGAAATGAAGTTCGCCTTCCTGACCAATTTCGTGAATAGTGATGATATGCGGGTTGTTGAGGCCGGACGCGGCGCGCGCTTCCCGCTCAAAGCGCTGCACCTGCGCTTCGTCCTGAGTAAGCTGTGCGGGCAGCATCTTGAGGGCAACGGGGCGGTCGAGCATCAGGTCACGCGCGAGATAGACCTCACCCATACCCCCCGCGCCGAGCAAAGATTGAATCTGGTAGTGGCCGATCCGGCGTCCAATCAGCGATAGATTCGTCTCTTGCGATGCGTCATCACCAGACTTCTGAACGACCGACGAAATCGCGCCTGCGAGCGGCGCTTGTTCGATAAAATCGCCGGCTTCTGCAAGCGAAGCCAGCAGTGCCTCGACCTGCCGTCGAAGCTCCGGATCGCCGATACAGGCATCGTGAAGAAATGCGGCACGCTCGACGGGTTCACGCTGAAGAGCGGAGTGAAAGAGTTCCTCGATTTCTTGCCAACGCTCAGACTTCATTGCGGGATTCGCTTTTGATTTCCTTATGTTGCGGTTGTTCAAGAATTCTGTCGGCTGGTTGTATTTTCTACCCCGATTTGTCGCGTTAATCAATGTACGAAGGACCAGACTGAGATTGCAGTGCGCTCGGCGCTCCGCATCTGGTTTGTCGATGGCGAGCATCGGGGCACACGGACGAGTCGCGCGCGATGACGCGATTGAATCTGCTCGCCCTGCCACAGAGAATTTGCCAGATCAAGAATCCGAACAGGAGTTTCTACGATGCGTCATAGAATTGGTCGACCCGCTTCGATTCGAAGAGCGACATTGGCGGCGGTCTTCGCTATCTGTCTCTCTCAACCGCTCAACGCTCAACCATTCTTCGCCGAGCCCGACTCGAGCAGCATCATCGTTCGGTCCGCTCCGTTTGGGCTAGCTCGCGGACAATCTCTTCGCGTTACCGGAGTCAACCCCGCCGAGCCTGGCGCACCGGCCCCGGACGGCAGGAAATACAAAATGCTCGTTGCTGTTTTGATAGCGGACGGAACTGTCGTCGCGCAGAGCGAGGAACTGACGGTCGAACGCGGCGAGTTTCGCTCATTTGATTTCGATCGTGACGACCTTCAACTGACCGGCGAACCCGGTACCGGACGCATACAGTTGTACGCGCGAGTCCGATACCGGTTTTTCGCGCTGGTAGATCGCACGCAACTCCCAACCGCGTCGTTGGAGATCATCGATAAGAGTTCTGGCAAGACCACCGCGGCGCACTCACAAAAACCGAAAGAGATCGTTGTCGTCGGTTCTCATATCTTCAGAGCCGATTTCCAAAGCACCGGGATAGTGCACGGGCAGACCCTGCGATTCAGCCTCCTTAACCCCAACGACTCAGCCAGAAGCGGCCCTATCCGAGCCCGAGTGATTCTGTTCGACGCTATGGGTCGCCAGCTTGCACAAAGTCCGGTAACTGTAATACCGCCGGGAGAATTTCGGTCGTTCGATTTCAACCGGGACGATCTTCCGTTTGCGGGCGAAGCAGGCACCGGTCGTCTGCAATCTCAAGGCTCGTGCACTCTCAGCGTACAAGACGCCGCGAGCCAGTATGCCGACTTTCCGGCGTCACTCGAGATCGTTAGTAGCAGTTCGGGGGCGAGCGCCGGAGGGTACGCGACGATCATTAGACTGTCGCGAAACGCTGAGTCGGGGCGCTGAACAGCGTTACCGAATACAAGAGACGGGGAACGCGCGCAGCGTAGAGCGCAGGGAAATCCTTAGGCTTCTCTACGCAATCGCGAATTGAGGACGAGGGGTGCGTTAATGCGAGAGTTCGATCAGCCGGCGAGTCCGACATCGCGCAGCAGGGCGTCAAACCGTGGGTCTGAACGCAGAAGGTCAAGCTTGGGATCGACTTTGAGCATCACGATGCGTTCATCTCGGACGTTGAAAGCCTTTTCCAACCAGGACAGCGCTTTCTCCTTGTCGCCGAGGCCGGCATAAACCCTGGCGATGTTGTAGGGAGACGGCTGCTGTTTCCCCGAAGGCGACATCAGTTCTTCCAGCACCGCCCGCGCTTCGGCTCTCCGCCCGGATATCGCAAGAACATATCCGAGACCGGTCAATCCCATCTTGTAGCGTCTGATCTTTTGGTATGTGGCAGCGGCCTGGTCATACATTCCCGTCTGTTCATAACAGATCGCCAGCGAGCAAAGGGATAGAGGCGAGTTGGGGTCCAGATCCAGTGCCTTCAGATACTTCTCCATCGCTTTGTCATACTGTCGGCGATACAGGTAAGGCGTCCCCAGTTCCAGATTGATTATTACCGAGGAAGGATCCAGTTCAAACGCGCGGTTGATCTCGACGAGGGCTTCGTCGAACCGCTCCATGTAAAACAGGTATTCGGCGTACCACTGATGGGCGGTGGCGTAGTTGGGGTTCAGCTCGATGGCGCGCTGGAATTCCTTCCGAGCGCCCGACCAATCCCATTCGTAGTTGTACTTTACGTAAGCGAGGGTGGCGTGGGCTTCCGCCAGACTGTCATCTATCGCCAGGGCTTTGGCGGCGGCGTCTCTGGCTCTGGGGAACGCGTTTGTGAATTGGGTGCCGCTGTAAAGGTTTAGAAGCGCGTTGGAGTCAGCCAGCCCCGCGTAAGCAAGCGCGTACTGCGGGTCCCTGGCGATCGCTTGTTGGAAGTAGCCGATGGCTTTCTGCAGGTCCTCCGCGGTCCGTCTGGCCCAGAGGTAGCGCCCCTTCAGATAGAGCTGGTACGCCTCCTTGTTCTGGGTGAAGTGCTTTCTCAGCCGTTGACGCTGCTCGCCGGTCAGCGTCAGCTCCAGCGCTTCAGCGGTCTTTTCAGAGATCGCATCCTGCACCGCGAAGATGTCGTTGGACGTCTCATCGAGCGTTTCGGCCCAAACCGGCCGACCGTCTCTCACACGCACAAGTTGAACCGTAACCCGTGTGTGGTCGCCTACCCTAACGATGCTGCCGTCCAGCACCGCGTCTACGCGCAGTTCGCGTCCGGCGGCGACCGGATCCTGCGCGGATGACCAGTATTTGCGAATGGCGCTGGTCGGCCTTACTGTGATCTCCCTCACGTTACTAAGCGTGGTAATCAACGCATCGGCCATCCCGAGCTCCATCTGCTCGTCACGCCCGTCCGTCAGCTGTTTGAACGGAAGCACGGCGATCGATCTCAACGCCGTGGGCTTCTCGGCTTCACGCCCTTTACCAAACCACGAGGAGAAAAGCGAGACGGTCAACCCGATCAGCACGACGGCGATCAACACGAAAAGAGCCAACCGGCGAGTCCCTGGAATGGAAGCGGGCGCCGATACGCCAAGACCTCGCGGCCCAATCGATTCAGATTCAATCTCTCCTTCGAGGCCTTTCAAGTCGTCTCGAAACTCGACGGCGGTCTGATAGCGCGCGTCGGGGTTTTTCGCCAATGCGCGGTTGATAATGGGCTCCAAACTCGCAGGGAGGTCCGGCCGGGCGCGTGTGATTGGTACCGGGTCGCTGCCCACAATTTTTTCGCAGATATCCTGTGCGCTTCCGCCTGTGAAGGGTCTCTTCCCGGCGACCATCTCATAAAGCGCGACGCCAAGACCGAAAAGGTCCGTGCGGTGGTCGATCCTATCCCGGCGTACCTGCTCGGGGGACAGGTACGCGATTGTGCCCATCGCCGACTCGGCGTCGGTTTGCATGCTGAGGGTCGGCGCCAGAGCAGCGCCGAGAGCCACAGGCTCCGCCGCTTCGGGTTTAGCCAGACCGAAGTCCAGGACTTTGACCAGGCCGTCAGGCCGCACCATCACGTTTTCGGGTTTGATGTCGCGATGCATGATGCCCGCGGCGTGCGCGGCGGCCAGGGCATTGGCGATCTGAATTGCCACGCTCAGCGCTTCTCTCAAACTCAACTCGCCGGCCGCCATCTTTTCCCTCAGCGTCTGGCCCGTAACAAATTCGGCGGCGATGAAATAGGTATCTCCATCCCGGCCTATCTCGTGAATCGTGAGGATATTCGGATGATTGAGCGCCGAAGCCGCATACGCCTCCCGTTCGAAGCGCTGAACTTGCGCGTCGCTGTCTATGAAGTGGGCGGGAAGAACCTTGAGCGCCACCGGCCGGCCCAGCTTCAAATCGAGCGAGAGATAGACCTCACCCATCCCACCCGCACCTAGCAATGCGTGAATCTCATAGTGGCTGATCCGGCGACCCATAAGCGAGGCATTAGTCGCCGGGGATTCTGCGGATGATTCGCCGGCGGCTGACGAAATAGCTCCAGCGAGCGGCGCCTCCTCGATAAAGTCGCCCGCCTCGTTGTGTGAAACCAGCAACCCCTCGACCTGCCGCCGAAGTTCGTCGTCGCCACCGCACGTTTCATCAAGGAACCGTGCGTACCCGTCGCGTTCGCACTGAAGGGCTGCGTGAAAAAGCTCTTCGATTCTTTGCCAACGCTCAAGCGTCATCGCGGATTCTGTTCCTGGTCCTGGCAATGTCTCCTTCATGCGTTTCCCTGTGCGTGAGGCGCGAAGTGGCTAGCGTTGCGCCGGAGTACGATTGTCCAAGAAAAAATTTGGCTGGTTGTATTTTCTACCCCGATTTGTCGCGTTAGGCAATGTGAGGACACGCCGGGTGGTCCGGCGTCCTGTCGCCAACCCGGTCTTCCGGCCGGCGAATCCATGAGGATGGGCGCCAAACCCGGCGACGGGGTGGTCGAGTGTCTAATCGATTGCAGAATCGTGCGCGATGACAAAACCGCGTAGCGACGAGGGGATCAGAAGCCATGCGACAAAGCGACATAAGATTACGACCCGTCTCCACCGCAAGAATGATGTTCATCGCCGTCGTGCTCTGCCTGAGTGTGTCCGGGGCGGTGGCCCAGACCACGGCCTTCAGCTACCAGGGACGGCTCAGCGACGGCGGCGGGCCCGCCAACGGGTCCTACGATCTGCGTTTCAGTCTCTTCGACACTCTGGTCGCCGGCGTGCAGCAAGGCGAGACGCTCACGCTGGATGACATCCAGGTGACCGACGGGAGCTTTGCAGTCACTTTGGACTTTGGCGCCGGCGTTTTTCCGGGCGCGGACCGCTTTCTCGAGATCGAAGTGCGTCCCGGCGCCAGCGCCGGTCCGTACACCACGCTCGGCCCGCGGCAACCCGTTACGTCTACGCCCTACGCCGTGCGAAGTCTCAACGCAGGCGCTGCGGACGGATTGTCGCCTGCTTGCGTCAATTGTGTAACCGGCGGCCAGATTGGAAGCCTTCCCGCCGGCAGCGGCGACTACATCCAGAACGGGATAACGCAGCAAGCAGCAAGCAACTTCAACATCAGCGGCGACGGAGTGATCGGCGGCAAGTTATCGGCCGGAACCCTCGACGCGGTCACTCAGTACAACGTCGGCGGCAATCGCGTGCTGAGCGTCGCAGGGTTGAACAACACATTCGCGGGAGTGGGCGCCGGAGCGGCTAACACCGGAAGCGCCAATTCGTTTTTCGGGCACTCCGCTGGTCTGGCGAACACGACCGGCGCCAGCAACTCGTTCTTCGGTTACCTGGCCGGAACGGCGAACTCGGCAGGTAACAGCAACTCATTTTTCGGACGTTCGGCGGGCACCGGAAACACAACCGGCAGCGACAACTCGTTCTTTGGCGAATCGGCGGGAGGTTCAAACACCACCGGCGACAGCAACTCGTTTTTCGGCGAATCCGCCGGAGTCGCGAACACAAGCGGCGCGAACAACTCATTTTTCGGGCGCGTGGCCGGAGCGGCTAATTCGACGGGGAACGACAACGCGTTCTTTGGAACTTCGGCGGGCACAGCAAACACAACCGGTTCCGATAATGCGTTTTTTGGACGCTCCGCCGGGTTGCTAAATACGACCGGCGCCAGCAACTCGTTCTTCGGGCGGTCCGCCGGCTCTGCGAACTCGTCTGGGAGCTTCAATGCGTTCTTCGGCAATGAGGCCGGCAGCGTAAACACGATAGGCGGACGCAATTCGTTCTTTGGTCAAATGGCGGGCGCCGCGAACACTACCGGCAGCTTCAACTCCTTTTTTGGCCGGTTCACCGGCGCCGCCAGCTCTACAGCCAGTTTCAACTCGTTCTTCGGTTACTCCGCGGGCAGCTCGCTGACAACCGCTTGTTGCAGCTCGTTTTTTGGCGCCGAGGCCGGCGAAGCCAACACCACCGGCGTCAATAACTCGTTTTTCGGCGCCTCGGCTGGTCAGAACAACACCACAGGGTCTCAAAATTCATTCTTCGGTCGCTCGGCCGGTCTGGTGAACACAAGCGGCCAGTTCAACTCATTCTTTGGCTCCTTAGCAGGCGGCGCAAACACCACAGGCCCCGACAACTCATTCTTCGGCTACCTGGCCGGCAGTTCAAACAATACCGGCGCGTCCAATTCGTTTTTCGGCCGTTCGGCCGGCGAAGTCAACACGACAGGTATTGAGAATGCCTTTTTTGGAGCAAATGCCGGCGATTCGAATAAGACCGGAGGACGCAACGTCTTCCTGGGCTATCAGGCGGGTGAGCAGAATCAAGATGGGACGGTAAACGATTTCGTCGGGTACAGGGCCGGCGCGAATAACACCGCCGGCTTTGGCAACACATTCGTGGGCGAGAGCGCAGGCGCTGCCAACACGACGGGCGCCGCGAACACCCTCATCGGTGAAAACACAAACGTGGCGCTCGGTAACTTGCAATATGCCACGGCCATCGGCGCCGAAGCGGTGGTCGCCGCCAGCAACACAATAGTGCTCGGCAGACCGGATGGATCCGATGCGGTGGTCGTGGAGGGGCGGCTGATCGTCGGCGACCTCGGCGTGGCGACTTCCACGCATCTGTGCATCACCTCGGGAGGGATACTCTCCTCTTGCACATCAAGCCGCCGGTACAAAGAAGAGGTCACCGATTTCAAAGCCGGATTGAGCCTCCTGCAGCGGCTGCGCCCCGTCAGCTTCAATTGGAAGACAAATCACGCACACGAATTCGGATTGATCGCCGAAGAAGTCGCCGCCGTCGAACCGATGCTGGTGACCCACAACCGGAAGGGCGAGATCGAGGGCGTAAAGTACGACCAGCTTAACGTCGTGCTGATCAACGCGGTTCGCGAACAGCAGCAGATGATCGACTCGCAAAAGAAACGACTCGAGCGTCAGGACGAGATGGTCAAGAATCAACAGCTGCAACTCGACGCTCAGGAGCGGACGCTCGCACGACAACAGCGCGAGATTGAGACATTGAAAAGGGTCTTCGCCGCGTCGCGTTCCGCTCGCCGTCACTCTCAATAAAAAACAGACGGTCGATTCTTCGTTGGCATTTAGTCATCAGGCGTCATTATGGGCTTCATCACGAGCTTCGCGTTTGATCTCCTGATAGAGCCACGCCTTCGCCAGCTTCCAGTCGCGCATCACGGTTTGCGGTGACACGTCCAGTGCCTCAGCCGCCTCCTCTACGCTCAGACCCCCAAAGAAGCGCAGCTCGACCACCCGGCTTTTTCGCGGATCGATCGTGTTCAGGGCCTCAAGCGCGTCGTCGAGCAGAACCAGATCCGCCGCCCGTTCTTTCGACAGGTTCATCACCTCATCAAGCGAGAGCTTTCTGGCGGGTCCTCCCCGTTTCTCGCGTTTCTTTGTTCTGGCGTGATCGACGAGAATCCGCCGCATCATCTGCGCGGCTACGCCAAAAAAGTGCGCGCGATTTTGCCAGGTCACCTGAGTCTGATCGATTAGCCGCAAATAAGCTTCGTGAACAAGCGCTGTGGGTTGCAAGGTGTGGCCAGGGCTCTCGAGCCGCAGGTAGCGGTCGGCCATGCGGCGTAGTTCCTGATAGACCGCGCGTATCACATCATCGAGGGCCTCGGGATCACCGCTGTTCCACGCGATCAACCGCTCAGTGATCTGTTGCTGAGCCGCGTCGATCTTCTTATGTGGCGCCGGTTCTTCCATGCGGTCCTGGCCGTGAGGTACGGGTTGGCTTGCAATGAGCCAAACTGCTACTGGTGAAAGAAATTCTGGTAGCTGGTTGTATTTTCTACGCCGATTTGCCGCGTTAATCAATGGAGGAACAGCCTGGCTAAGCGCTCGACTGTGCGCAACCTTGGTGAGCATGCAGATGATTTGTCGCGTTATTCGATTGGAGCGAGAAGATCAACCGAGTTCATCTCGCCAGGGAGGAACAAAATGAGGCCAAAACATTTCACATTGCTGATTGCTAACTTGGCGCTGTCGTTGGGATTGCTCAGCGGCCTCTCCACCCGGGCGGCGGGGCAAGAGCCGATAACACCCACTTTCTACGTAAGCAGCACCCACCAGACGGTCGAAGTGCGAAAGGCCGATGGGAGTATTTCCCGCGCTGACTTTCTCGCCGAAATCATCCTCTTGCCGGACGGCAGGGCCAATGGCGGTCTGGGCCTGTTGGAGCACGGGACTCCGGATGTTCTTTCGCTCTACCGGGTCTCCGAGGGCCGTGTAATCTCTGACCGCCGCAATGCTCCCTTTCTTGAGTTCAAGGCGCATAGGCTTTCGCCGCTGCCAGGGGCCTTGATCACCGTTACCTTGCGCCCCGAATTTGGCGACGGATCAGTAAGATTCGTGTTAGGGCCAGTAGACCCCGGCGGGGTTCTTAGCTTCGAAGCCAATGGCACGGTGCTCGAGCTTCAGCCAGACTCGCTCCCCGACTTTGACCTTGGCTACATCAACGCGCCGCCGCAAATCGTCGTAGCCCAAATGCCCCGGGGTGGTTACTCGGCCATCTTTGAGAACGTCGCGCTGGTTTTTCCGAGCGTCGGCGCCATCGGACTAATGGCGCTCTCCCCGACGGACAACGCACCGGGGAGCAATCAAGGGTTTGGGCACTGGGAAGTTAGGTTAGGCCGTGTATTTGCCGCCGAGGACGCCGCCACAAGAGTCCTCCTTCACGCGCATGCAGCGAATACGAGGACTCCCGGGGGCGAGATTATCATCACGATCCGTCCAGACACTGAGCTGTCCGAGCCTTGCCGGATCTATGACATCGCCGGCACTCAGGTGCATGCGCGCGTTGAAGCGCAAGCGCTTATCACCGTTTTTCGAAATTGAAGTCATCGGTTTCAGATTCGTAGGAGGATAACGGAACCGGAGAGCAACAAAAGGGGGTACTATGAGACGCAACATCATTCGCTGCGGGTTGAGCGTCCTGCTGATCGGGACAGCGACAATGTCCACCATACAGACCCAGGCGCGGCCTGAGCAGACGCGTCAGATCAGCGTCGTTCAGGACCTGGCGCCAGTGGGGTTCGCTTACGGACAGACCCTGCGCATCACCGAGTTCAACCCGAATAGTCCTCAAGCACCCGGCGCGGATGGTCGAAAATACAAAATGCTGATTGCCGTTCTCATCCTCGACGGCAGTGTGGTGGCCCAGAGTAACGAGATCGTCCTTCCCGCGGGAGAGTTCCGTTTCTTCGACCTTGACCGTGCCGCGCTCAATCTGACCGGCGAAAGTACAGGCCGTATTCAATTGCGCGTCAGCGTACATATCTTTATTAGTCAACCGTCGGGTGATCGAATTCGGCCGGATACCGACTTTCCTGTTTCGCTGGAGATGGTTGATAACGATACCGGCAAGTCCACCGCAATGCTCTCGTCAAAACCAAAAGAGATCGTGGTCGTCGGCTCGTGATCGCACAGAGCGGCGAGGCTAAAATCCTGATCACTCTACAGGCCAGACTGTCATAAGTCGCGCCATCGACGCGAGAATCCAGGAACGCATACGCGATGGCGAATGATGCTTAACGCCGTTCGATGAGCACTCCAAATCGGAATCTGTGAACCAGAAAAAGGTTCGACTGATCGTATTTTTGACTCAGTTTTGTCGGGTTACTTAGTGAAAAACAACTCGCGGAGTGCCGCCCTCAATCATTGATCCGCCGCTGCGAGGTGTTTGCGCCACGCGATCGAAACGGAGAAAGCATGAAGAAGCGCAATATCAGTTTGCGACACGCCGGCATCGCAGCAGCGCACCTATCTTTGGTGTTTTGTCTCTGGGCATCCTCGGCTTTCGGGCAGACGACTGCGTTCAGCTATCAGGGCCGCCTCATCGATGGCGGTGTGCCTGCGAACGGGCTCTACGACCTTCAATTCAGGCTGTTTGACATGCTGGACGGCGGGCTCCAACAAGGCTCCACGCTCACGCTGGATGATGTGCAGGTGACCGATGGGGGTTTCACCGTGATTCTGGACTTCGGCAGCGCCGCCTTTCCCGGCGCTGACCGCTTTCTTGAGATCGGGGTTCGCCCGGGAGCAAGCACTGGCCAATACGCAACGCTCATCCCGCGCCAGCCCATCACGTCAACACCTTACGCAGTTCGGAGCCTCAGCGCAGGCGCGGCAGACGCGTTATCGCCAGCTTGTGTGAGTTGTATAACCGAGACGCAAATCGGGAGTTTGCCCCCAGGGAGCGCAAACTATGTTCAGAACACAACCACCCAGCAGGCGGCCGGCAATTTCAACATTAGCGGAGATGGGACTGCAGGCGGAGCGCTCTCGGCTAATGTGGTCAACGCTACGACACAATATCAGATTGGGGGGAGTCGTGTGCTGAGCGTCGCCGGGTTGAACAATACGATTGCGGGTGTGGGCGCCGGCGCAGCGAACGCGGGCGGCGATAACTCGTTCTTCGGGCGCGCCGCCGGCGCCGTCAATACGACGGGCGGCAGCAACTCGTTCTTCGGGCGCTCGGCCGGTGCCGCCAATACGACCGGCAGCAGCAATTCATTCTATGGGCGGTCCGCAGGGGCGGCGAACACTACAGCGGCTGAGAACTCATTCTTCGGCTCATTGGCAGGCAGCTCGAGCACGATAGGCTTCAACAACTCCTTCTTTGGCGCTAATTCCGGGCTCTTAAACACAACAGGCAGCGGTAATTCGTTCTTCGGACGTTCCACAGGGCTTTCCAACACAACGGGCGCCGGCAACTCGTTCTTTGGAAATATGGCCGGTTTCAACAACACGATCGGCAGCGACAACGCGTTCTTTGGCGATTTCGCCGGTCAGGCAAACACAACATCGAGCAACAACGCGTTTTTTGGTTCTTCGGCGGGCGCGGCGAACACGACCGGAAGCAGCAATTCGTTCTTCGGGCGCTTGGCTGGAGCTGCGAATACGAGCGGCGGGAGCAACTCGTTTTTCGGGCGCGAGGCCGGCGTAACAAACACAACCGGAACCAGCAACTCGTTCTTTGGTTCGCGCGCCGGGTTCGCGAACTCAACCGGCGGCAGCAACTCGTTCTTTGGCGCTTCGTCCGGTGATACGAACTCAACGGGCAGCGGCAACTCGTTCTTTGGATACCTGTCGGGCACGACAAACACCCAGGGCAACGAGAATTCGTTCTTTGGCCGCTCGGCCGGTGGTTCAAATACGACGGCCGGCGATAACTCGTTTTTTGGATCTCTTGCTGGCCTGTCAAACACAATCGGTGCCGGCAACTCGTTCTTCGGGCGTTCGGCTGGTCAAGCCAACACGAGCGCCTTCGGCAACTCGTTTTTCGGAAGTTTTGCGGGCTCGGCAAACCATGGGGCCGTAAACTCTTTCTTCGGCGCTAATGCCGGCCTCTTGAACGCATCAGGCGGCGGCAATTCGTTCTTCGGGTACTCAGCTGGCGGCTCAAACACGTCAGGCGCAGTCAACTCGTTCTTCGGATACGAGACTGGAGGCTCGAACACGTCAGGTGACGGTAATTCGTTTTTCGGACGATTGGCTGGTGGCGCGAACACGACCGGGTTTCAGAACTCGTTCTTTGGACTCGGGGCCGGCGAGTCGAACACGACAGGTCATCACAACACCCTCATCGGGACAAACGCCGACGTCGCCAGCGGTAACCTTAGTTATGCCACGGCTATTGGCGCAGCCTCCGTTGTCTCCGCCAGCGACACCATCGCACTCGGAAGAAGCGGAGGCCAGGACGAAGTCGTTGTGTGGGGCCCTCTTTTCGTTGGTACACTCGGGGCGGCCAGCAGCACCCACGTCTGCATCAACGCCTTCACCCATCTTTCGAGTTGTTCATCGAGCCGTCGTTACAAGGAGCATGTCCGCCCCTTTCACTCCGGCCTCGACCTCCTGCAACGTCTGCGCCCGGTCACATTCAACTGGAAGACAACCGGGGAACACGACCTCGGTTTGATCGCCGAAGAGGTCGCAGAAATCGAACCGCTGCTGATCACCCATAACAAAAAAGGCGAGATCGAAGGCGTCAAGTATGACCAGCTCAACATCGTGCTGATCAACGCTATCCGCGAACAGCAGGAAACAATCGTTGTGCTTCAGAAGAGAGTCGAGCAACAGGAACAACGACTAAAACAGCTGGAAGCACTATTCAAGCGGCGACAAGAGATAGGTAGATAGACTCGGGAGGCCATACCGGCGCCAACAGGGGCAACTCGCCGCCCAGCACCTGGCTCTCTCAAGAACGCAGCGTGATATCAAAATGCTAAAGAGACTAGTCGAATCTTCGCGTTCCCCCCGATCTCACCGATCGGCATCACGATGAACTTCTCCAAGCAGAAATCAGGAGGATGAAATGCCAATCAATAACACGCGCTTGCATATCGGCAGAGTATTGACGGCGGTGTTGTTAACGCTCTGTCTGTATGCGGCGGAAGTCAAAGCGCAAACCACATCATTCAGCTATCAGGGAAAACTCAGCGACGGGGGCGTGGTGGCCAACGGCGCTTACGATCTGCAGTTCTTGCTGTTTGATAAGATTGTCGCGGGCGTGCAGCAGGGCATGACTCTCACCCTGGATGATGTCCAGGTGACTGATGGAATCTTCACTGTGGTTTTGAACTTCGGGGGGAGCGCTTTTCCGGGCGCAGACCGGTTTCTGGAGATCGCCATGCGTCCCGGCGTGAGCGTCGGCGCTTACACCACTCTCAGCCCGCGTCAGCAGATCACCTCGACGCCATACGCGGTAAGGAGCTTGAACGCCAGCACCGCGGATAGGTTGTCGGTAACTTGCGTCGGTTGCGTGACCGCCGCGCAAATCGCAGCTTGCCGTCTGATAGCGGCAACTACATCCAGAACACCGATACTCAGCAGGCTGCCAGCAACTTCAACATAAGCGGCGACGGCGTAATTGGTGGGACGCTCTCGGCCAACGCGCTCGACGCCGGGATGCAGTACAACATCGGGGGCAGCCGCGTGCTGAGCGTGGCGGGTCTGAACAATACGATGGCGGGAGTGGGCGCCGGAGCCGTCAACACAGGCGGCGACAACTCGTTCTTCGGGCGTTCTGCAGGCGCATCAAACACCACGGGCGGCAGCAACTCATTCTTCGGTCGTTCAGCCGGACAATTGAATACGACGGGCAGCAGCAACTCGTTTTTTGGGCGCTCGGCGGGGGCCGCGAACACGACGGGCGTTGAAAACTCGTTTTTTGGCTCAACGGCGGGATCTCTAAACACGTCGGGCGGTCTCAATGCATTCTTCGGAGCTAACGCGGGCTTACTAAATACAACTGGCGGATCCAACTCGTTCTTCGGCCGTTCGGCCGGGCTCTCGAACACAACCGCGTCTAACAACTCCTTCTTTGGAAGCTTAGCAGGGTTCAACAACTCGACGGGCGCCAACAACTCCTTTTTTGGAGCCACGGCCGGTGACGCCAACACAACCGGGACCGATAATTCGTTCTTCGGATTCGATGCGGGGGGATCCAATACGACTGGGGGCTCGAACTCCTTCTTCGGGCGTTCGGCGGGGGCCGTCAATACGACTGGCGGCTTTAACGCATTCTTCGGCAACGGCGCCGGCGCGGCTAACACCGCGGGAACCAACAATTCATTCTTCGGCAGTGGCGCTGGCGAGGCGAGCATCGCGGGAATCGACAATTCTTTCTTCGGCTTTAACGCCGGACACTCGAACACCGCCAGCAACGGCTCGTTCTTTGGAGCTTTTGCCGGGGCCTCCAACACAAGCGGAATCCAAAACGCCTTTTTCGGCACTTCAGCCGGCACCCTCAACACAACCGGCGGCTCAAATTCGTTTTTTGGCTATCACTCGGGGCTCTCAAACACCGCCGCAGCCAACAACGCTTTCTTTGGAACAAGCGCAGGCGAAGCTAACACCGCCGGGGGCGGCAACTCTTTCTTCGGAGCCGGCGCCGGCGGTGTGAACCAGACCGGGACCCTTAACACCTTTGTTGGATTCTCGGCGGGCGCCGCGAACACCGCCGGCTTGAACACATTTGTCGGCAGCGCCGCCGGTCAGTCGAATACATCGGGGTCGGCGAACACCTTTATTGGAAGGGCGGCAGGCGCAGCGTCCACAACGGCCAACGACAATACGTTCACCGGGGCGGGGACGGGTGCAGGGAATACGACCGGCTTTGACAACTCCTTTTACGGACGCTCGGCGGGACTGGGCAACACCACAGGCCACGACAACACTTTCGTTGGGAAGAACGCTGGTAATGCAAATACCAGTGGGAACTCGAACACCTTAATTGGGAGCGGCGCGGATCTCGACGATAGCAACCTGACGTTTGCGACTGCAATCGGCGCAGGGGCGAGAGTCACCTTTAGCAACGGTATCGTTCTTGGCCGGCCTGGAGGACAAGATCTCGTCACCGTACAGGGCATGCTACGCATCGGTACTTTCTCAGCCGGGAGCGATGACGTTTGCACCAACTTTGGCGGGCTCATAGCGTTGTGTTCCTCGAGCCGTCGCTACAAGGAGTCAATCCTGCCGTTCAGCCGAGGACTCGATTTGCTCCAACGCCTTCGGCCTGTCAGCTTCAAATGGAAACGAGACGGCGAGCACGATATCGGGCTGATCGCCGAGGAGGTTGCCGAAGCTGAACCGTTGCTGGTAACCCACAACAATTCTGGCGAGATCGAGGGTGTAAAATACAGACAGCTCAATATCGTTTTAATAAACTCCATAAAGGAACAGCAGGAACTAATCAAGGCGCAGCAACGATTAATTGAGCGACAGGAAGAACGTCTCAACCGGCAGGAGCGGGTGATGAAGACTCTACAATCGCAAATCTCAGCCCAGCAAAAAGCGCTCACCCGACACCTGCGATCGCGTGGATTGAAGAGTCGCAAATGAGGTCAGCCGGTAACCACGACGCCGTTACGAGCGGTTATCCGTTTGTGCTAACATCCGACCATGTTGCTCACCCGCATCGAAGCCTCAGGTTTCCGCAACCTGGAGGGCTTCGCGGACCTCGGCCCGGACCTCAACATCTTCTACGGAGACAACGCGCAGGGAAAGACCAACTGGCTTGAAGCAATCTACATCCTCGGTAACACCAAGTCATTTCGAACAAGCCAACTTCGCGAGTGCATCGCGTTCAACCAACCCCAGGCTCTGCTGCGGGGGGAGACCCTGCGAGGCTCTGTCACCAAACAGATTCAGCTTCTGATCGCTGAGGATTCCAAACAGCTATTCGTCAACGGCAAGCGAGAGACGCTTGCCCGTTATCTCGGGAACCTCGCCGTGTTTGTCTTCTCTCTCGAAGAGATGGATGTGATCCGCGGCGAGCCGGGTCAGCGCCGCCGGTTTATTGATCGAGGCGCGGTCACCAGCAGCCCGAGGTTTTTGAATACTCTCTCTCGCTATAACCAGGTGATAAAACAGAAGAATCGTTTGCTCGGCGAGGCCAGCCAGAGCGACAACCCCGGTCAGTTTGTCAGCCAGGTCGAAGCCTGGAACGAGCAGTTGGTCGAACTCGGCGCCTCAATTCACAACCAGCGCACGGACTACGTCGGGCGGCTTAATCAAGTGCTCGATCAAAACGATCACGGGCGCGCGATCTTCGGAGCCGAAAGGATCAACGTGCGCTACCGGTCGCAGCTCGAGGGTAAAGGTGATTTGGACCGCTACGCGGAAGTTTTTCAGGAACGTCTCGCGCTCAGATTGACCGCGGAAATGGCAGCCGGACACTCGCTGATTGGGCCACATCGCGATGATCTCGAGATACTTTCCGATGGCCACGAAGTGGCTCGTTACGGGAGCGCGGGACAGCAGCGAAGTGCCTTACTTTTGCTTGATTTAGCTCAGGTATCAATATACAATTCAGTTTACGAAGAAAGCCCCGTTTTGCTGATAGATGATATCGATGCAGAGCTCGATCAGAGGACGAATTGAGGCGCTGCTTTTGGAGCTTGAAGGGCGTACTCAGACCGTCGTCAGCACATCACGGAGAGCCATCGCAAATCGTTATCGCAACCGCGCTTCCGTCCATTGCGTGGAGACGAGGCCAGGCGGTGTATGAGGCCGCCCAAAACGATCTGAGTTTGGGCGGGCGGGTTGGGCAGGGACAAGACGAAATAGAAGCGAGCGATGACAACCTCGAGCCCGCGGCAAATGCGTAGTGCCGGACATTTTTATAGGAGCAGAGCGTGACAACAAATCCACAGGAGTACGGCGCGGCTTCGATTACGGTTCTCGAAGGCCGTGAGGCCGTGCGAAAACGACCGGCGATGTACATCGGCTCGACCAGCGAGCTCGGACTTCATCATCTGGTCTACGAAGTCGTTGACAATTCCATAGACGAAGCGCTGGCTGGATACTGCGATCGAGTAGAAGTCTTCATACATATCGACAATTCAATCACGGTGATCGACAACGGCCGCGGTATACCGGTCGATATCCACAAGCAAGAAAAAATATCCGCCGCCGAGGTTGTGCTGACCAAGCTTCACGCCGGCGGCAAGTTCGACTCGAACGCTTATAAGGTATCGGGCGGGCTGCACGGTGTGGGTGTCTCGGTCGTAAACTTCCTATCCGAATGGTTGCGCATCGAGATATGGCGGGACGGCGGAACTTATGAGCAGGAATACATTCGCGGGATCGCCGCGGAACGGCTCCAGCTTACGGGCAAGACCAAACGCCGCGGGACAAAGGTTGCGTTCAAACCCGATCCGGAGATTTTCGACGTCACTGAATTCAACTTCGATACGCTTTCGCAGCGCCTGCGTGAGAAGGCGTTTCTGAACTCGGGGGTTCGCATAAGCATTATCGATGAGCGGACGGAGAAATCTCACGAGTTCTTTTACAAAGGCGGAATCGCGGAGTTTGTAAAGCACCTGAACAAGAACAAAAGCGTTCTGCACTCTCAACCGATCCACCTCGACCGCAAAGCGACTGATACCGAGCAGCTGGCAATCGAAGTTGCGATCCAATACAACGACGGCTACAACGAGATCGTTCACTCGTTCGCCAACAACATCAACACGGTAGATGGCGGAACGCATATGACCGGTTTTCGAGCGGCTATCACCCGAACCATCAACGCCTACGCAAGGTCTTCCGGTTTGTTCAAGAAGGACGATGAGAAGCTTGCGCCGGAGGACGTGCGCGAAGGGCTGGTCGCGGTCATCAGCGTCAAACTGCCTCAGCCGCAGTTCGAGGGCCAAACCAAAGGCAAGCTCAACTCCGACGTAAAGGGCCAGGTTGAGGCTTTTATCAACGATGGTCTTGGGCGCTACTTTGAAGAGAACCCGACCGTCGCCCGCAAGATCATAGCGAAAGCCATAGACGCGGCACGAGCTCGCGAGGCGGCTCGAAAAGCGCGCGATCTGACCCGGCGCAAAGGCGCGCTTGACTCCGCTTCGCTGCCGGGCAAGCTGGCCGATTGCTCCGAAAAAGACCCGGCACTCTGTGAAATATTCCTCGTCGAGGGAGACTCCGCGGGCGGCTCGGCAAAGCAGGGACGCGATCGGCGTACACAGGCGATCCTTCCATTGAAGGGAAAAATTCTAAACGTCGAGAAGGCCCGCTATGACAAGATGCTCGGACACTCCGAGATTCGCACGATGATAACGGCTTTTGGCACCGGCATCGGCGCGAACGATTTCGATGTATCCAAGCTCCGATACCACCGCATCATCCTGCTGTGCGACGCGGACGTTGACGGGTCGCACATTCGCACTCTTCTTCTGACCTTCTTTTACCGGCAGATGCCCGAGCTGATCGAACGCGGCCACATTTACATCGCGCAGCCGCCGCTGTTCAAGATCAAGAAGGGCAAGAATGAACAATACATGCACGATGAGAAGGACATGCAGAGGTATCTAATGCGCAAGGCGACCGAGAACGTCACCGTGAAAGTGCAGGCTAGCGGCGCGCAGTTCAGGGGCGCCGAACTGCGGAAGATGCTTGAGAAGCTGGCCGAGCTTGATACTTATGTTGATAAGCTCGAGCGTCGGCTGCACGATCGCAAAATCGTCAACACGGTGCTCGATGCGTTTGCCGGGCCGACAGGCCTGCTGACCACTAAGGCGGCGGCGAAGCTGCACGAAGTATTTGAGAAGGAGGCGCTTCTTCAGACGGTGACGGCTGCGCTCGAACTGGCCGGCTACGAAACGGAGATTGAAGCGGACGAGGAGCACGGCACGTTTTCGATAGTGATCACACGCGCACGCGGCAACGGGCGTGTCGTGATCGACTGGGAGCTCGCGACCCACGTCGAGTTTCAAAAAGCCGTGCACTATTACGGCGAGCTTCAGGATCTGAGCCGCCCGCCGTTCGTCATTTCGGAGAACGACGCGCACGTGATTGTCGAATCGCGCCAGGCGCTGTTGGAGCACATAATGACGTCGGCCAAAACCGGGCTCACGATTCAACGCTACAAGGGACTGGGCGAGATGAACCCCGAGCAGCTCTGGCAGACGACTCTCAATCCGGAGACGCGAACCATTTTGAACGTACAGGTGAACGATGCGGTCGAGACCGACGATATGTTTACGGTATTGATGGGGGACGCGGTTGAACCTCGCAGGAAGTTCATCGTGGACAACGCGCTGGATGTGAAGAATCTGGATATCTAGTTCTTCGCGTCTTTTCTTTGCGCGTCTTTTCAGTTTTTGGCGTTCTTTGCGGTTCTTCGCGTCTTTGCGCTGTGTATTTCCTGAGTTCGTTGTAATGACCGGAATACACAGCGCAAAGACGCAAAGAACCGCGAAGGACGCAAAGAACCGCCACTAAGACGGGCCTTGCCTGATTGAGTCCAGACCTTACACCGCCATCTTTTCAAGCCGCGACTGAAAAGCTCGAGGGCGGAACAGGAACTCAACGATGTTCCCTTCGTGCGGCTGAAGCCAATCCAGTTGAATCGTCGGCACCGGTCCAAGATTCAAACGATCGATGTGAGTCGCATTCACCAGCTCCCTCTGAAACTTCTCATCATAGGTGATAGCGCTGCCCACAAGCGTCCCTCCGATTCGCTTCAGCATCTCTTCTTGCGGACAACTGACGACACTTACGAACGGGTACATAAATTCAGTGTTAGCCAGCTTACGCTCGGGCGAGTCGCAGTGGATAACCGTCGGCCTCAAATACCCGCAGCGTTCCTTCTCCACCAGCCGAGAGCCAAACTTCGCAGTCACATGCTCGACGCCCGCTTCGTGCAGCCCCGACTCGATGCTTTTCCAAATCGCTTTCGCTGCGCCCGGCACCGTGAATGCCGCGAGACTTGCTTGCGGGTCTTCCGGCGGCTTCACCTCTATGGGACCCAATCGTTCGGCCAGAGCGTCCGCGATCTCTTTCGTGTGACGCGAGGCCCAGACTCCCGAGCAGTTGATACACCCGCGGCCGCTATTGAGAAACACGCTGTCGACCATCACGTCTAGGTATTTTTCCCAATCGTCGACCACGTCGTCACCCAGCAGGATCTTGGTGAACCCGGGTCCGTGCACCTGAACGCGAACATCGCCGCGATAGCGCTCAACCGTTGGCGTGCCGCCAAAGATCATCGTGCGGTTTGATCGGCGCACGACTTCCGCGCCCATCTCGCCGCCTCCCGGATAAATAGCAATCGCTTCCTGGGGACGCCCGCTTCGATGAACGCGGCGGCCATTCGATAAGGAGTCCACGGCTCCTGCGGGCCGGGCTTGAGCAGCAACCCAATCTGCATCGGAATCACCGGAAGCCACAATGTGTGCACGCCGGGTGAATTCGACGGCAGCACCAGGCCCAAGACCGGCGCTTGAGCTTGATAGCTGACCATCACTCCGCGAGGCTCGATTCCGTAGCCGCGAGTCAGGATGTTCAGATCCAATCCTCGAGTAAGCGAGTCAAGGATCTTGTCCATATTAGACAGCACGAAATGATTCTTGCTCATGTTGCCCTTGCACATATGCTCGGGCAGACCGGTGCTTGCGGATTGCTGGCGCGCGAAGTCATCAGGTGTTTGCGCTCCATCGCCCATCGGGAGCGTCGCATTGAGATAGAGGTCGCCTGCCTTTTTCATCATCGCGATGAGATCCGAGACAGGGATCTCGGTGAGCACGTTACGCGCTCGTTCGGCGTGTCGCATATCGCGGCTTAGCAGCCCGGTGTTTGCCTGGCTGACTCGAGCCAGCGTTTCGCCGGTGATGAAATGGACGACGTCATCGGTATCGAGACTGGTGTAGGGCTTTCCCCATCGGGAAATCGGAATGTTCAGTATGGCCATTGGGTCCTCATTTGATGCAGATCACAGGAGGATTTTCCATTTGTCATTTGATATTTGATATTTGTCATTTCCGAACGCCGGCCCAAGTCAATGTCCGGTTACCACAGATCGATCCCTGGGGAAATGACAAGTGTTAAATGACAAATAACAAATGGAAAATAAGGTGATCCACTGATTCTTAATAGACTCCAACCGTTGTCTGCGCCGCCAGCTTGCGGAACGGGCGCACTCCGCTTACGCCGTCCCACGGATACTTCTCACAAGGCTTCTCGCGCTCGCCTTCGTCTCTCTCCAGGAAACCCGGAATAAATGTCTCTCGCGTCAGCGTGGTCAATCGCACGCGGCCCGTCTCGCCGTAGTCGACGACCAGATCGCGGTCGTTAAATGAAACCACTTCGATCACCGCGCGAGGCTGCGGCGCGTAGTACGCAATCTTGTAGCCGTCATCCGGGGTCACCGGCTTCGAGCACGCCAGCCCCATCAGCGTGTTGCCGTAGGTCGGCGTCAGGTACACGCCAGGACCCAAAAGCTCTTCCATCGCAAATCGCGTGTACTGCGGAGTGAATTCAGTTCCTCCCGCGAAGATTCCGGTGATCCCGGACTTCGCAATGCTGCTCCCGCGATTCTCGAGTTCCTCGGCCAGCGATTCGAGGAGCTTTGGCGTCGTGAACATACACTTGATATCGTGCCCAGCCCCGAGAACCGTTATCGCCTGATCGATCACGTGGGCCTTGTATTCGTCGAGCGCCTCCGACTCGCCCCACTTGATCAGTTTGATCACCCAGCGCGGGTCGAGGTCCACACAGAAGCAGATTCCTCCGCGATACTGGCACAAGTGCTCGACCGCGAGCCGCAGTCTTCGCGGACCCGAAGGCCCGAGCATCAACCAGTTGGCGCCCCGAGGAAAAAACTCTTCGGGTAAAGTCTCGCTGAACATTTCGTAGTCGGTGCGGAAGTCTTCGATCTGCAGCCTGCTCTTAGGTACGCCGGTTGTGCCACCGGTTTCAAACGTGAAGAGAGGTTTGCCCTCGAGTCCCTTTGGCAACCAGCGCCGCACCGGCCCTCCGCGCAACCATTCGTCTTCGAAGGGCGGGAACTTGCGGAGGTCCTCATAGGAGTTGATCGCGCGCCGGGGGTCCCAGCCGAGCTTGGAGGCGAAGTCGAGCCAGAACGGGCAACCCGTCGCGGGGTTGAAATGCCACTCGACGATCTCGCGAACGTGGGCATCGAGTTGCTCCTTTGCCTCCTGCGCTCTAAGCGATAGGTCTATCGCGGCAACACTCATCGTTATCTCACTCCTTGCATTGAATACCTTCAATCGCGCTGGTAGTGCTCTCGTACACCGGCAAAGCTTTCATTCACCAAGCGCCTCGTTTGCCAGCTCTTCAAACGAGGGAACCAGATCGCCGGCATATCGCCGGAGATAGTCTCGAACCCGGCTCACATCCGCGCCGGCTTTCACAAGCTCGATCACGTCCACCAGATCTCTTCGCCGTTTGGCCACGAGCTTCATGTAAACGAGCACTTCAATCGGAACGATCGCCAGGCCTTCAGTCATCGGAGGATGGTCAAGGACGTCTTCCAACTGTGCGCCGAGTGAGACGGGCGAAAGGTAGTCTATGCGCACGCCATCCACCTCGATTGGGACGCCGGCTTTGAAGGCCACCACCGATCCGTGATGCTCAAATGCCTCTTCTCCTACGAGGAAATCAACATCGGTTGTAGCGCGGACATAGCCATGAGCGCCGACCGCCAATCCCCCAGCCAACGCATAGCGTATGCCGAGATCATTCAACTCTGCCGCGCTTTTGATCGCCGCGTCACGTACGCGCGGCGCAACAAAGCGAAAGACTTCTTTAAGGTCCATGTGATTCACAAGTCGCCGGGGGATTTGGGCATAAGACAAATGCATAGGGGCCTGATCCCTCATCCGCGAGCGAGTTCGACCGCCGCCGGTATCGAAGCGTCTCTCTCTCGTGTCGCCGCGGCCCCATACGTCTCAATCGCACGACGCGCCATGTTCGAGACTCCATAGTGCTCTCGTACGCCGCCAAAAGCCCTTTGACCCAATTCCGCGGCGAGCGACGGGCTTTCAATCATCGATAGCAGCCCCATTGCCAGGCTCTCGGCGTTGGTGCCGTCAACCAACAATCCGCCACCGGTTCGCTCGACGATCTCGGTAAACGACCCTCTTCGCGGCTGAACAACAGGCACACCCGCAGCCATCGCCTCCAGCAGCGACATGCCTTTTGGCTCATCATAGATCGCCGGCACCGACATAACATCGAGGCCTTTCAGAAAAGCAATCTTCGCGTCGCGATCCAGCACTCCTCGATATTGAACTTCACCGGCAAGACCACAATCGCTCAATTGGCGCTGGATACCCGCCAGATATTCGTGATACTCGGGCGCGAGGTAGCCGGCGATCTCGAGTCTGATTCTCCGTCCCGGAGTTCGTTCTCTCAGCAACCGATAAGCGTCACAGAGAACGTGGAGGCCTTTTTCAGGTGCGACCCTGGCGAAATATCCCACTACGAACTCACTCGACGCCGGGCGCTCTTCTTTCTCATAACCATCGAAGCTGATTCCCAGGGGAACGACATGCATCTTGGTTTCCGGAATGCCGAGATCACGGCACATCCGCTTTGCGTAGAAATCACTCACCGCATGAAAACCATCCACGAACTCGACGTTCGACCTGATCAACTCCAGAGCCTCTCTTCGAGACGGCTCGCCCAGACCGTTGATAAAGAGGTCCTCGCCTTGCAACGTGCAAAAAACGGGGAGATCCAACTCTCGCTTTATCGGCCCAGCCAGCGCGATCAAAAGTGAGTTGGGCAGATTCACCACGTCGGGTCGCGCTTCGCTCTTAAGCCAGCCGATCAGGTTGTCGAGTTCTTTGCGCTGATACCCGTCTTCCCCTTTCAACATCGAGAGCGTCAGCGCCGCCAGCGATTGGGGATCGACTGGGATCGACCTGCGCGCCACCATATTCAAAGCGGTCTGGGAGTCCCACAGACGATCGAGCAGTTTTGGCGTGTGTCTGAAGAGCGGAACGTGTTGCTCGAGATATACGCTGATCCCGCCAAAGAAGACGCGATGCTGACTGACGTTCTCTTCATCGGTCAGCGTAGGCGTGTAGATCGGGACGAGCAAAACGTCGTGCCCCTGCTTGAGCAGCTCGGTCGCCAGCGCGTTGTCCCTCAGACAACTGCCGCAGTACATACCCGCCGCGCCCGCTGTGATGGACAAGATCTTCATCGGATTTGGGATTTTGGATTTTGGATTTTGGATTTTGGATCGTCTTGGTTTGCGTCCTCGATCTTCATGCGCAGGCGCGGCAACCCAAAATCCAAAATCTAAAATCCAAAATCAGTACACTCCTTCAATGACGCTTGTCTGGAACCGCGAGAAGGGCCTGACGTTTCGAACCCCATCCCACGGATATGCGTCGCAAGGTTGTTCGCGTTCGGCCTCGTCGCGTTCCAGAAAGCGCGGCATGAAAAACTCACGGGTGAGAGTCGTGAGCCTCACTCGACCCGTCTCGCCGTACTCGACGACTCTCTTGTGGATCGTCAGGGTCGACTACTTCGATCATTGCCCGCGGCGCCGGCGGATAGTAAATCACCGCGTAGTCGTCTTCGGCGACGCGCGGTTTGTGAACCGCAAGTCCCATAAGCGTATTCCCGTACGTCGGCGCGAAGTACACACCATCGAGCAGTTCTTCCACGGCGTAGCGATAAAACTTCGGAGTCATCTCGGTCCCGCCGCAAAAGACGCCGGTGATTCCAACGCGTTTCAATGAGACCTTGTCGCAAAGCGATTCAAGCAGCTTCGGTGTCGTGAACAAACAACGGATGTTGCCGTGAGCCTTGAGCAGCGTGAGACCCTGGTCGATCACGTGCTGTTTGTACTTCTCGGCCATATCGCTCTGGTTCTTTTTGAGAAGTTTGATAACCCAGCGCGGATCGAGATCCACCATGAAGCAGATCCCGCCGCGATGTTGCGCGAGATGTTCAACGGCGAGCCTGAGTCGCCGCGGTCCGGTTGGGCCGAGCATCAGCCAGTCCGAACCTCGAGGGAACGATCCGTCGGGCAAGGTGTCGCTGAAGGATTCGTAGTCTATGCGAAAGTCATCGATGTTGATTCGGGACTTAGGTATGCCGGTGCTTCCGCCGGTCTCAAAACTGTAGACGGGGCGATCGGCATATGCCTTGGGAACCCACCGCCTGACCGGGCCGCCACGCAGCCATTCGTCTTGAAACCCGCCAAACCTGTCGAGATCATCATAGCCGCGAATCTCACGCCTCGGGTCCCAATCAAGATGCTTAGCATAATCAAGCCAGAACGGACAGCCCGTCTCCGGATTGAAATGCCACTCGACTATCTCGCGAACCCAGGAATCAAGCGCGTCCCGCGAGTTCTTCATTCTCGATTCGAGACCGGTTTCGGCCGTTGATTTCATTTTCTATTCACCTTGAGACTGAGATTCGATTCTTGTCAGGGCAGGGCATGCTGTCAAGACTGACATCGCGAGGTGGTGGTTGGATTGGCTTGCGGTTCGGTGGACAAGGATCACCGATTGGGAAGGTGGGTTTGCCCCCGGCCGGGTTCAAGCAGCTAGTTGAGAACCTGCGGACCCGCCCTGGACAGCAGTCTCGGGACAACCAATGGGTTTCAAAGTCAGGAAGGTGGGCTTGCCCCCGCTGGGTTCAGGCAGCAGCTTATTGAGTTACGACACCAGCTAGGTGAAAGAAGTCAGCGGGGGCAAGCCACCCTTCCCGACTTTGAAACCCGTTGGTGGTCCTGAGACCTACCGGTTGTGTAGTTAAGAACTTGCGGAGACGCTCTGGTCCCGTGCCTATTATCAACTCTCAACGCCTCACTATCGTCGCGCGCATCAACTTGTCCAACCTTGGAAACTCTCGATCGAGATACTCCTTTCCACCCTCGAATATCTTTCCCTGTTTGCCTCCACGCATTCCGCCGCCGGCATTCTCATCGTAGCCGGCATACAACTTGTCCGCGAGGTCCATACCCTCGACTACCTTGCCGATCGGTGCAAACCCATCTTTATCCAATCGAGAGTTGTCGCTCAGATTGATGTACAGTTGCGTCGTTCGGGTGTCTGGTCCTGTCATCGCATATGCAATCGTTCCCCGAACATTGCTCTGCCGCACAGGATCATCCGATATCGTTTGGTCCTTCCAAACTGCGGCGACCACAGGATCGCCGGGAATCCCGAATTGAGCGATGAACCCTGGACGCACGCGGAAGAAGCGAGAGTTATCAAAGAACCCGGCGCGAACCAGGTTGAAGAACCGATCGGCTCCCAAAGGCGCCCAATCCCGATGAATCTCGATCACCAGGCTTCCCTCGCTGGTTTCCAATCTCACGTTGAAGACTCGCGGCGATCGCTGGCTCCAAAGCTCGTGCTTTGGGTTCATCAGTGCGGCTCGCAAGGCGGGCGTTTGAATGCTTAGGGCCTGAACGTGACCACGAACACAGCCTGTGATGGCCAGAATCAGCCCTGCGAAAGCCACGGCGGATTGCTTTGCCCTCACAGCCTTGATCGTTGTCATTCTTGTTTATGAATCAGCGATTGTTGTGTAAATCTCAATTGCTCAGGACGAGGATATTCGACCAGCCGCGGCTGTTCTTCACGCGGATTCGATTGGCGCCTGACTGCAGACCCAGTTGACCTGCATCGCCCTTGATGATCAGCTTTGCTCCTGATCCCTTTACCTTTATTGCCAGGGGAGGCGCAACAATAAGACCGTTGATTTCAACCTCCGGGCTCTCTGCGCCTCCGCTGATCTTTATCGTAAGCCTTGATTCGTCAAAGCTCGCGTTCCTAAGCGTAAGCCCGCCGGGTTCTGCCCTGCCAAAATCAACCGTCGCCTCCGGGCTTCTATTGCCGTCGCTATCAACTAAGACAAGCTTGGCGCTCAGTGCAAGGGGCATCATTTTCAGACCACCAATCGAGATTTGAGACTCGCTCTGAACCGAACCTCCTGAGCCGGTCACAACGTTTGACGGCTGACCAACGGGTCGTCCAGCCTCATCAAGGAGGGTCACCTCCGCTTTTGCGACGTCGCCATCGAGGTCAACGGCTGCGTAGGCGATGTCCAGGACATCACCTTCGAGGTGCGGTCTAATATTAAAGACCGCCGGCGCGCGGGTGTTGGCGCCGCCAGAAACAGTTGCGGTCACTGTGAAATCGGCGAATCCCGGACCGTAGTTCGCCATAGCAATGAAGTAAGTCCCTGCGCGAAGAGGCGGAGAACTGGATGGGGTAATCGTTACCGCTTCTGAACCTGTCTCACCCGCGGAGACATAATCGCTTTCCGGATAAAAGCCCTGAATAAACACTCTCGCACCATAGCGCACGAACAGGTCTACGTCCTGATTCCCGTTCAATTCGATTCGCAACTGAGTGTCGTCCGGTGCGACCGGTATCGCATACTGCAGATGACTCAGGAAGCCGAGATTAGGCGGTGGCCCGACCATCCCTCCACTTTGCGGTTGTCCGGAAACGAGCGGAATCAGCGTGGGTGATTGATTCACGCCGTTAACCCAATACCCGATAGCATCAAGAACGGCGACGTCGTTGTCAGTCAGGACCTGAGGCTCCCCCGGTTCAATCGCCGGGTTCATAATGCCGATGTATCGGCCTGTCAGGTTGTCGTCCTTCCAATGCGACGCCTGTCTGCCGTCTCCACCCGAGCCGTCGGGCCGTCCAGTCGATAGCGGCAGCGAGTCGTCGCCTGCGAAAAAACTCTGCTCCCCGCCTGCAGCCAGTATTCGTTCAGCTGCGGCGAAGCCTCCGCCAATTGCATCGGGACGAACTCGGAACAAATCCCAGATTGAGGGCTCGGCGTCTGTCGACGAATCCATTTCTTGCTGACCGACGCTCGAAACAAACCCGAGAATGTGGCCAATCTCGTGTTGAGCGATCGCCTCGAAATCCAACTTGTCCGGCGCGATGCCATCCGAGGGTTGAAAATCAAAAGCGACCTTTGAGTTCATACTAATTGCGGGCGGCAGACCGAAACTGCTCATCTCATCATCAGGGTCAGCAGTTTTGTTGATCAGATCCAGGGCGCGAAGCGTTGCGGATGGCGCAACGATCCCCGCCGATTCTCCGCCGTCTGTCGGCACAGCCTTCGCGGGGAGGGAATCAAGCAATGACCTGCTCTGAGGTGCTATTGCCTTGGAGATCAGAGCGGCCCGTACTGCCGGATAGAGAGCGTTGCCACCAAGAACCTGGGTGTTTGTGCACCCAATTACATTATCGTCAAACGCCTTGCCGAATAGGGTCGGGCCAAAATCGACATCGATGACTATAGTCACTCGAGTTTGAATCACTGCTTCCCATCGTGCAGCCGCGCGGCTAAACGCCTCGCTCGCCGCCGGGAAGCCGAGCAACTGCGATGTGCCGCGCAGGATGATTCTCAAACCTTGTGGTTCGAAAGACGGATCGGGCGCGAGCGCAGTCAACGGCAGGTTTGGATCGCGATCCCTGATGCCGCGGGCCTGGTCAACGCCCGCCTCAAGGCAAACCGCGCGTCCGTCAACGAATTTGCGCACGAACGCACCGAGGTTGTTGGGCGCCAACCACATTGAGCGATAGCCGGAACTATCAGGAAAAGCCGAAGCGTTTGAACGAAATACGGGGTGGCTTAGGGGAAGCAAGGCCAGGCACAGGATGAGAATAAACGTCGCCGACGCGCGAGTGGGGGCACTACGCATGAGACTACCTCTTTTTTTGTCTTACCGGCGGCTTCTGCGAGAAGCTCTTTTGGAAGACGTCCAGAATCTAGGCTGAACGATCGGTCCGCAAATTTAGCGAACGAAGCGAAATCGAGCCATATTTTAGACCAGGCTCTAAAGAAGATCAATGTCGAGTCGGGGATTTCGGTTTCGGGGACGCTTCAGCCAAGGTTCGACTTCAAGCTACCGCCTTTGGCTGCTCATTTGGAGTTCAAGCCCCGGCCGGAGCATCGCACTCGGCAGCCTAAAGGCTGAACCCTGAATCTGAACCCTGAACTCTGAACCCTGAACTCTGAACCCTGAACTCGACGTAGCGACTGTCATTTGCGCGCTTGGTCGGTCTCCTCCAGCAACCGAGCGAGGTGCTCCTTCCACAGCTCAGGCAGCGAGTGCGTGCCGTGCCCGCGCGTTCTGTCGCTGATCGGGATCAACACGTACTCCCCGCGTTTCACTCGCTTGATCTCTTTCTCAAGGATTCCCAGCTCAGGCGGATTGACTTGATCGTCGGCAGAGTTGATCGCGATCAATCGAGCCTTGATGCTTTCAAGATTCGGCTGGGGATCGTAATCGCGCGAAGCATCGAACGCATACAGCATGTCATTGGCATCCATTTGCGCGAGTCGCCTGCGCACCATATCGTCAAAGAAGCGATCAGCCGCATCGCGCGTCGGCGCTTGCTTCTGCCATTGCAATGGGCTGCTGGTCATAAACAACAGCGTGTAGATTGCGGTGATTAGACCCCGCGGCTGAGTCTTGTACTCGCCGTTGTTCCACTCAGGATCATTTCTGATCGGATCGATAACCATGCGCCGCGTCATCCTGTTGCGTCCGGCAATCTGAACCGGCAAACTCGCCAGGGGCATCAGCGCGTCCATAAAATCGGGATACTTCTCACCCCACATCCACGTGTGCATGCCTCCCATAGACGTTCCCGTAACCAATCGCAGATGGTTCACGCCGAGTCCCTCGGTCAGCAGCCTATACTGCGCTGTGACCATATCGTTGTAGGCGTAGTGTGGAAAGTGCGCGTGCAGTCCATCGCTCGGTTTTGAAGACTGCCCGTGACCTATGCCGTCAGGAAGTATGATGAAGTACTTCGCCGCATCGAGCAGTTGCCCCGGTTTGAAAAGCACTCCGGCAAATTGAGTTGAAATAAACCCGCCTCCTGATCCGGTAGTGCCGTGCATAACCAGCACAGCATTGCGGACAACCCCGGAAGCGTCACGCCGCGGCGTCCCGAGAGTGCGATAGTGGAGCTTGAGTTCCGGCAGCACTTCCCCGCTATCAAACTTGAAGTTGCGGATCGTGAAGTCACCCTGCGCGGGCACCGGATTGTTCTGTGCGTGCGCGGGCAGACTGACGAGCGCGATTAGAAAGATGGTGACGGTGAGCAGAAGATGACGATGCATGGTCGACTCCTTAAAGTCTAAAGGCGGTAATAAAACGATTACACAACACCCGCGCATCCCGTGTCGCGGATTTCGCGGAGAGACGCTAGTATAGCGTCATTGCCTGGCAAAGTAATCCGGAAGCGGGGATCGTGTTCGGACGAGGGATTCCGTTAGCGGACCCCGCCAGCGAGCGTGCCGGACATCGGTTCCATCCGAGTAATCTTGACGGTTCCTGAGGTCCTATGGACGTACACTTAATTGATGGGACGTATGAACTCTTCCGGCACTTTTTCGCAGTGCCGCCCGCCGCGGATTTAAACGGACAGGAAATTGGCGCCGTGCGGGGCGTCCTAAATTCAGTTCTGTCGATGATCGAACGCGGCGCAACCCACCTGGGAGTTGCCACCGATCACGTAGTCGAGTCTTTTCGAAATGACCTTTATCCCGGATACAAGACCGGCGAAGGTGTCGATCCGGAGTTGCTCTCGCAATTTCCAATTCTGGAAGAGGCTATGGAAGCGATGGGAGTCGTTGTGTGGCCGATGGTCTACTACGAAGCGGATGATGCGCTTGGCGCCGCCGCCGCCAAAGCAGCATTGGATGACCGCGTAAGACAAGTGATCATTTGTACACCGGACAAGGATCTGAGCCAGTGCGTCGTGGGCGACCGTGTGGTTCAACTGGACCGAAGGCGCGACGCAATACGCGATGAGGCCGGAGTCGTCGCCAAGTTTGGCGTAAAGCCGGAATCGATTGCAGACTACCTCGCGGTGGTCGGCGACAGCGCCGATGGCTTTCCGGGTGTGACGGGATGGGGACAAAAAACCGCGGCGTTGATCCTGTCACGGTACATGCACCTTGAAGACATTCCGAAGAACTTCCGAGACTGGCATCCATCGATCCGCAGCGCCGAGAGACTGGCAACATCGCTATTCGGCTCCTGGAGCGACGCTCTTTTGTTTCGCACTCTGGCAACCCTGCGATTGGATGTGCCGGTCTTTGACACAGTAGATGATCTTCGATGGAAGGGCCCCCGCCCGACCTTTGAGGAACAATGCCGACGGATGAAGTCACCGGAGCTGTTTAGCCGCGCTGAATCCGCAAGATCGAATACCCTGCGCTAATCAGTCATAGCCCGGTTAGCACGCGGGATGCCTAGGGTTCCCAGGATCCCGCAAGGAAAACCCAAAACTGCGATAGCCATACAACCGTCCATCGCTTAATCGTCACTCATTGTTCTAATGGAAAGCAGCGGTTTGATTCGCGAGACGGATCTGGTGCTGGTGAAGAGATTTCTTCGCACTGGGGATGAGAGATCATTCAGAGAGCTTTACCGGCGTCATACTCCAGCGCTGTACCGTCTAGGCTTGCGGTTGGCCGGAGGCTCCGAGGCAGACGCTCAGGACGCGATCCAGGACACCTGGATTCGAGCATGTAAATCGCTCTCCCGATTTGAATGGAAATCAAGCCTGCGAACGTGGCTGGCTGGCATCCTTGTCAACCGGATGCGAGAGCTCAACCGTGGACGTTTGCGTCAGCCCGAAGGGAATCTGCCGGACGATCTGCCGGCATCAACGATTGCACGACCGGGTGAACGACTCGATCTGGAGCAAGCCATTGCTCGACTCCCGGAAGGCTATCGCCAGGTTCTCGTGCTACACGACGTTGAAGGCAACACTCACGAAGAGATAGGCCTGCTACTGGAAATCAGTGCCGGCACCTCGAAGAGCCAGCTTTTCCACGCGCGAAAGTCCGTGCGGGCAATGCTCGGAAGGAGTCAAACGAACAATGAGCGAGGAGCTTGAAGACGATCTCGACACTCAAGAACGCCAGGCGATTGATCTCTTAGCCAAAGAGGCGATGCCACCTCCATTCCTTGAAGAGCAAATCGTTGAGGCGCTCAAAACAGTCCATCTCATTCGCTCACCCAGATTGGCGCTGCGGTTTGGCTCTCGCAGGATCGGCATCGCCGTGACCGCCTCGCTTGCGCTGTTTGTTCTGGGCGCCGTTGCTGGCTCCTGGTGGACTTCCGGCTCTTCACCAAGACCGGATCTTCCGGAATTCATGTTGGTGCTTCGATCCTCTTCGCAGGACGCAAACGCGAGCTCTTCAGACGAGGTTCGCCAAAGCGTTGCGGAATACTCCGCGTGGGCTGGAGAGATCAGAAAAACCGGGTTGCTTCTTGGTGGCGAAAAGCTCAAGGGTGAGGCCCGACTTCTCAGCGTCTCTGAAGGCCGCACGCTGGTATCGGAGAGCTCAGCGAGTCCGGCGGATAGTGTAATCGAGGGTTACTTCCTGATCCAGGCTACGGATTATCAGCAAGCGGTCTCGATCGCTTCAGGTTGTCCTCACTTGAAGTATGGTGGGACCGTTGAAGTCAGACAGATCGACCGATTTTGAGGAAGCATGTCCAGAGGAGGTCCACAATGAAGGTTCAGACCGTGAAGAGTTTGGTGACCAGTGAACTCCTCTTTCTACTTGTGGCAGCTTCGCTTGCTGCGATCGTAGCGCCTGCGATGTTTGTTAGCGCGTACGCACAGGTTCCTAAGAAAACATCCACCCCAGAGTCAGCCGCCGCGGCTTTCGAACGATTCAAGAAGCTTGAAGGAAAGTGGAATGGACGAAGCACCAAAGGATGGGAGGAAGTCTTGACCTTTAAGACCATAGCCGGGGGATCGGTCGTAGTGGAAACGTCCTTTGATGCTCATCCGAATGAAACGATGATGACCATGTATCATTTGGATGGTGATCGTCTCATGCTTACCCACTATTGCGTCGCCAGGAATCAACCGCGCCTGGTTGCTACTTCGTTCTCAGACGGCGGGAAGACCGTCACGTTCACATTCATTGACGGGGGGAACCTCGCTTCTCGCGATCGAGGGCATATGGACAAGGCTGTGTTTCGTTTTGTGGATGACAATCACGCGACTTCGCAGTGGACCTGGTATCAGGATGGCAAGGAGAGCTGGATGGAAGAAATCCATCTTGACCGTGTGCCGTGATTAAGTGCCGGCGACGGGCTTTCTTTCGAGTGGTCGCCGGCAACAGGTTCAAACAGCCATGCCAGGCTGGGAGATTATTTTTTTTCGCGGCGTTCCATCTTTGACCAGGCATCCCGCAATCCGATTGTCCTGTTAAACACAACCCTCCCGGGCGACGAATCGGGATCCACGCAGAAGTAGCCGAGGCGTTCGAACTGATAGCGCGTGCCGGCTGGTGCCTCCCTCAAGCCGGGCTCTACTTTGCAACCTGACAGCACCTCTAAAGAGTTAGGATTCAGATTGGCGGTGACATCCTCGCCTTCCTCAAAATCATTCGGATTCTCTTTCGCAAATAGAGTTTCGTAGAGTCGAACCTCCGAATCAACGGCGTGCGCTGCTGAAACCCAGTGGATCGTCGATTTGACCTTGCGTCCGTCGGGCGTATTGCCGCCGCGAGTCGCCGGGTCGTAGGTGCAGCGCAACTCTGTGATATCTCCGTTTGCATCTTTTACTACACTGTTGCAGGTGATCAGATAACCGTAGCGGAGACGGACCTCGCGGCCCGGCGCCAACCGGAAGAATCCCTTTGGCGGCTCTTCGCGAAAATCGTCCTGTTCGATGTACAAGACCTTTGAGAACGGGACCCGGCGTGATCCCATGCTCTCGTCTTCAGGATTGTTGACGGCGTCCATCTCCTCGACAAGGTCGTCGGGATAGTTGTCAATCACGACGCGTAGTGGCCGCAGCACCGCCATGACCCGCGCCGCGCGCTTGTTCAAATCCTGTCGGACGTAGTGCTCAAGAGCCGCCAGCTCTATCGTATTGTTTGTCTTGGACACGCTCAGACTCGCACAAAAGCCGCGGATTGCCTCCGGCGTATACCCGCGCCGCCGCATCCCGCACAGCGTAGGCATACGCGGATCGTCCCAACCCTTAACCCGGCCTTCCTCGACCAACCCGAGCAGCTTGCGTTTGCTCAAGAGAGTATAGGTAATGTTGAGCCGATCGAACTCGAACTGCCGAGACGGAAAGATGCCGAGCTGTTCGATAAACCAGTTGTAAAGCGGACGGTTGTTTTCGAATTCGAGCGTGCAGATCGAATGGGTCACGTTCTCGATCGAATCCGACTGCCCGTGCGCGTAATCGTACATTGGGTAGATGCACCATTCGTCGCCGGTTCGATGGTGCTCCATGTGAACAATCCTGTACATCACCGGGTCGCGGAAATTCAGGTTGGGTGACGCCATATCGATCTTCGCGCGGAGCGTTCGCGAGCCGTCAGGAAATTCGCCTTTCTTCATGCGCTCGAACAGATCCAGATTCTCTTCGATGGAGCGATTCCGGTAGGGGCTCTCTTTGCCGGGTTCAGTCAGAGTGCCTCGGTGCTCGCGAATCTCAGCAGCGCTCAGGTCGTCGACGTAGGCTTTACCCGCCTTGATCAACTGGACGGCCCAATCGTAGAGCTGCCCGAAGTAGTCGGACGCGTAGAAGAGTCCATCCCATTCGAAGCCCAACCAGCGAACGTCTTCCTGGATGGCATTTACGTACTCGGTTTCTTCTTTTGAAGGATTGGTATCGTCAAAACGAAGATTGCATTTGCCGCCAAACTCCGCCGCCAGTCCAAAGTCCAGGTAGATCGCCTTTGCGTGCCCGATGTGCAGATATCCGTTTGGTTCGGGAGGAAAGCGAGTCTGCACCCGCCCGTCGTGTTTGCCCGTCCTGATGTCCTCGATGATGACGTCGCGGATAAAATTAGATCGGCTCGACGATTCATCAGGCGCGGCCGACTCAGATTTGGAACTCATTTGTTCGCATTATCTCCGGTGCGCGCACTTGGAGGCGCAGGTTCTAAGATACGGATTATATATCGAGCGTGAGGAACACCGCGAGCTGGAGTGTAGCGGTTGCGGGTGACGGATGCCTCGACATGGGCTCGCCCGGAAGCGAACCAAACGATCAGTGAGAGCGTTTCTCTCCCGCCTATGGCTGATTTATTGTATGATAGCCCTACGCACAAGGAGAAGAAAGATGAGAAAAGTAAGATTAATCGCCAGTTTCTTGCTCGCTTTTGCAGTAGTCGCTCTCCCCGCCATTATGGCTGATAGTGCCGTGGTGAACTTCGAACCAGCTGCCTACGCGCCCGGTTCGGTCAACGGCCAAAACGGCTGGAGCTGTACGGGCGCCTATGATCAGGAAGTGGTCGCTTTGAGTTGAGCCCGCGTTTGACCAAACAGCGGTGCCTGTGTCAAAGCTACTGACAGATGCTTGTATCGTCCGCCATATTTCTGTCGGTGATCGTGCATTTCAAAACGCCCGGTGGAAACTGAAGCGAGGCAGTGCCCTTCTTCTGGGAGAAGTCGACACTGACCAGCAGACGCCTGTCCGGAAGATTGTGCTGAAGCGTCAAGGTACAACCTCGCAGGATGATCGTCCCTTTTCCAATGAAGACCGTGCCACCGCAACAGAGAGAATAATCACCGGTCACCGTGTTGAAGAGCAGAACGTTCTGGGGATTGGAATCGTCCTGCAGACGCCCGTTGAACACGATCACCGAGAAGCTGCACGTAGCAGTAAGGCCTGCCGTGTCAGTAGCGGTGCATGTCACAACCGTCGTGCCCACAGGGAAGATAGAGCCGCTCGCAGGGTTGCACGCTGTTGTGACACCGGGACAGTTGTCAGACGCAGTAGGAGCCGCGTAGGTAACGACCGTCGAAGTCGTCGGCGGACACGCGACCGGGGAGACAGTCGTGACATTTGCAGGGCAGGTGATTGTTGGGGGCGTCGTCTCGAGCCTTCCCGTCGCGACGAGATCGACGAACGGGACCGCCGGATCGTTGCTGCTGATTCGAATGATCGCCGACTCGGCCATTCCCGGAATCGTGGGCGTGTAGTGCACCGTAAACGTGGCCGCGCCTCCGGGACCGATCGTAAGCGGGGTTGAGGGACTCGGAAGAACCGTAAAGCTCGGTGAGCCCGAGATCCGCTGGACGCTCGACACCACGAGGTTAGCGGTTCCAACGCTTGAAACGTGAATGCTTTGGTTCGCGCCAGTGACCGCGCAGGTCGCGCCGAACGGCAGCAGAGTTTCGGACACGGAGATAACCGGTCCGCCGGGAGCCGCGAGCTCGAAGACGCCGCGACCCCAGGTCGATGCTCGAAGCACGCCGGCCTGTGTATTGATTTCCAGATCCGAAACCGCCGAGTTTGGAAGGTGGAGGTCATCGACGACTTCCCACGCCGCACCATCGGCGACGGAGCGGCGCAGCACCCCCAGATCCGTTCCGATGTAGAGGCTTGCGGGGTTCGAGCCGCCGTCAAACGCCATCGCGTTGACCGGTATGTCGACCATGGGTGAAATGTCCGTCCAGTTCGCCTCCGTGATCATCTTGCGAAAGACGTGACCACCGCCGAAACCTGCGAGCGTTGCGTAGACGACGTTCGCGTCGTTCGGATCGAAGGCGACTCGGGTGACGAAGCGCCCCGGCAGGTCTCCGGTTATGTCGTCAAATACGACGCCTGACGGCGGTCCGACTGTCGCAGCGAGGGCGTTTGTAGTAACGAATACTTTAGTTTGGGACGAGACCACGACGTGGTTCGAGTCGCCGGGGGCGACGTCGAGTGAGCTGACGTACCACGGCGTCGCGAGCCCGAGTGACCGAAAGCTCGTCGTGCCATTTCTCGTCTGAAGGACGTCTCCCGGCGTCTGGATCGCCGGCGGCGGCGGGAACTTACCCGACCCGCCCACGTATAGAAAGCCGGCGTTGTTCGGATCGACTGCAAAGCGGTTCTGGAAAATACCGATCTGCGACGGGGGAAGGTTGGCCGAGAAATCGATGGGCCAGGTCGCTCCGCTGTCGGTCGATTTCATAAAGGCCGCGTTACCGATCGCGTAGGCTACATCCACAGCTACTTTGTCGAACGCCAGGTCAATCCCGTCGTTCGAGGTGCCAGACCACGACAGACCGCCGGTTGTTCGAAGCAGGCCGCTGTCCTGAGCTCCTCCGATCGTCACGCCCGCTGTCGCGTCCTGCTTCACCGTCAGCTGGTAGAGCGTCGCGATCTGCAGGCCACCGTCATTGAGCGTTGACCCGAGACTCGTCAGGCTCGTGCCGGTCCACGAGCCACCGGCATCCTCCGATCTCCAGATTCCGCCGTCATCACCGGCATAGACGGTATTTGTTCCCGCATTCGGGACGACCAGCCAGGTCTGATGGTCGCCGTGGATTCCGTGGAGTTGTCCGATCTCGTTGAACGTATTTGCTGAGTCGGTCGAAAGATATTGGGTCAGGCCTCCCCAATAGATGAGGTCGTTCATGCCATCGCCCGGCGACGCGGGATCGACCACCATGTCACTGAAACCGCCTCCCGATAGCTTGGAGAAATCGGGATTCGCGTAGGTCAGAACCTGCGCGTTCTTCTTGACCCAATCCCCTAATGCGCCACCGTTAGTGTTTTCGAAGATCACTGCCGACAAGAAGTCGTTCAGCATCAGGCTGACGTAGACGACGGGTCCCGTTAGAAGGG
Organism: Blastocatellia bacterium; assembly: GCA_963737945.1. Taxonomy (GTDB): domain Bacteria; phylum Acidobacteriota; class Blastocatellia; order UBA7656; family UBA7656; genus Onstottus_A. Next base: position 141,573 of record CAVTUR010000011.1, read on the forward strand.
GAGGCTTCGCCGGCGGCGCGAGCGCAACCATAACCTTGTGAAATGGCGCGTACGGCGCTACGGCCGGGGTGGCTGCCGTCAGCACGGGCGTCCAACCTTGTCCGCCGTCGGTCGACTTGAGCACCCCCCGCTCCCAGGCGCCGGCATAGAGAACCCGCGACCCGGGAGGTGAAGACGTGTCCAGGACAAGGGACTCAACCAACGTATTGACCGTGCCGTTCCCCTGCGTCCAATTCAAGCCCCCGTCGGTCGACCAAAACAAGCCTCCAAAGTTCGGGTCGCCGCTGCGTCCGGCCGCGAGATACAGGACATTGCTGTCGGCCGGATCCACAATAATTGTGCTGATGTTCCTCCCCAGGAAGAGCGACGCCGCGTTTCCTTCATTGCCGGTCGGGATTCCAGATCCGAGCCGAACCCAGCTCGCGCCCCCGTCCGTGGATTTCAAGATGCCTCGCGATTGGGAGACATCGTTCGGGCGCGGCAGGCTCTGATCCAACATGGCAAAGGAACTCGTCCCCGCATAGATCGTGTTCGGATTGTTGGGATCGACGGCCAAAGCGTGCGAGCTCCCGATTCCCAGCGAGATTTCCTGATCGGTCATCGGCATCCAGTGGTCGCCGTGATCTACGCTCTTCCAGACGCCGCCACCTGCTGAACCGAGATAAAGCACATTGGAATTGGTTGGATCGACGGCGATCGAGTTCACGCGTCCGTTCGCCGCGAAGGTGACCGTGGGTGTTACACAGCAGCCGTTCTCGACGATAGGGCTCGGCCCTAGCGCCTTCCAGACCGTTCCGGTGATCGATCCAACGGCCGCGGAAGCGGACAGACTGGCGCCGGGCAGTTTTCTCCACTGTTCGAGCGCGTTGTCGTATCGATGCGGGTCCGCGGACGCGCTCGCCCCGGTGCGTGAGAAGAGATCGATCCCGGAGATCCCCGGGGAAGGGGCTCGCCCGACTGAATTGATTGGAGTCACCGGAAGAAAGAGGAATAAAGATATCAACAGTGCTAGTTGTAATTGTCTTCGCATGGCTGATTCTCCTGGGTCCGATGATGGACGGCTGCGAACAAGAACAGAGAAATGCCAAGTCCCATATGTGTAGAAACCGAAGAGATAGGTCGACTCTCTCAACCTCGAGGGGAGGAAAGCGGGTTTGCACGCGTCCGGCATGTTTTCGCGCCTGGATATCCTCGATGATGACGTCGCGGATAAAATTAGATCGGCTCGACGATTCAAAAGACGCGGCCGGCTCAGATTTGGAACTCATTTGTTCGCATTATCTCCGGTGCGCGCACTTGGAGGCGCAGATTCTAAGACGGGGATTATATATCGAGCGTGAGGCACACCGCGAGCTGGAGTAGTGTTCTGCAAACTTGATTTTTGAAGAACAATCCATCGCAACGTTGACTCTACAGGTTGGCCCCCGGTCCATCAGAAGCTACTATTAGCCAATGGACCTTACACCGGCGAGAGTGAAAAATCGGATCGCCTGGATTTCCGTGGCGGTTGCGGTCGTGATCGCCATCGGTCTTCTAGCAGCTTTCCGGGGAACCCTGCTGATCGGTAAGAACGACCTTGCTGAGAGCGAAGCACAAGCGATACGGTCGAAGGAGAAGAAGAAGGCGCCGAGCGGTTTTGAGTTCGACGGCGGGCCTTTCGAGTCATCAGGAGTTGTCTCCGTACCCGGCACCGATGCCGTTTTGTTTGTGGATGACGGCCGCGTACGCGAGATTTACTGGATGCAACTGGATGGCTCAGGACGGCAGAAGGGCAAAATCATATCAGTTCCGCTGGGAATCGAGATCGATGACCCGGAGGACATCACTACAGATGGGAAATACTTCTATCTCGTTGGATCCAACAAACGGGAGGCAGAGAAACGATTCGGCCTTGTTCGCTTTGCCTTTGATTCGTCAACCAACCAGGTAACTGCCAGCCCGATACCAAATCTACGAAAACTACTACTCGAGAGCGTTCAAGAGCTCAAGGAAGCGGGCACTAAGAAGGCTGGAGATGATGGACTCAATATCGAAGGCATCGCCTGGGATCCTGCCAGCCATCGCTTGCTTCTGGGGCTGCGCTCTCCGCTTTCAACGAATCTGGCCCTGATCGTACCGATAGGTGTGCGCGATCCTGCTGCTCCGTTCACCGTCGAGAACCTTTCCTTCAATGACTCACCGCCGATAAAGCTGCCCCTGGATGGACTGGGCATTCGGAGCATTCAGTATGATTGGAAATCGAAGACTTACCTGATCATTGGGGGTGCGACTGAGATGCAGGGAAAAGGCGAGTTCTCTCTTTGGCGCTGGGATGGACGCGATAAGATTAAAAGGTTGGCAATGCTTGACCCCGAAATGAAGCCGGAAGGTGTAACGCGGGTGCAGGTAGGAGACGCTGATTTCGTACTGGTGGTCGGCGACTCTAACAGATACATTCGAGTCGAGGATATCGAATAGGAAATGGACTGTCTGGGGGTGGAGGGCACCACTCACAGAGCTACTTTGGGGGAACGGATGCTTGCCCATCACAACGATCAAGCTAACTGATTATTCTCTCGACCCTGACACGACGCGTGATTGTGAATCACTCTCGCGAGAATGGTCTTGTGATTCTGCGTTTTTCGCTTTGTTAAGGTTGCAGTACACAAATCGAGAATCTTCGGCGAATTGGTCAACACTGTGTAGCTGAATTCTACCGAGTTTCTCTGAGTTGGTGCATGCCCGGTGCACGGAAGGAAAGAAAGCTGGACAACCGCGACGCTAAGCTGTTGGGAACAATGGCTGGGAGGCAGGGATTCGAAAGCCCAGCCATAGAACCCCTCACGAAGTGAACGTCTTCTCTAAGTGAAATACTCCGCTTTCTGAGCAGCAAACGCTGCAGTAGCACTCGAAGTAGTTTATAAGCTACAATAGTGCCGTGGGGATTGTAGAGCCGAAGCAGGTCGAGATTTATGGAACCGAAGGCGGCGACATCCCATATGAAACCAAGTAAGAGCTACAAAGAGCACCTGTCTGAGAGGCTACAGAGGCCGAAGGAGGCCGCCGCATATCTGAACGCGGCAATGGAAGACGGTGATGTTGCGGTCATCCTGTTGGCACTGCGCGACGTTGCCGAGGCCTGGGGAGTCGGGAAGGTAGCAGCGGAGGCCGATCTTAACCGAGAGAACGTCTATCGAATTCTATCGGCAGAGGGCAATCCCAGACTATCCAGCTTTGTGAAGCTGCTCCACGCCGTCGGGATTGAACTGCGAGTGCAAGCCGCCCGAATGGAAAATCGAAAAGCGACATCCCCCTCGCCACGTTAGGGCACCAGATTTACCCGCGTGTACAAAGGGCATTCCTTCTTTTGGCCCCAGCTCTCGTCGTCGCGCGGGCGCGACGCGAAACACCCCCGGCCTGCCTGCTATACTCCTTCCAGAAATGAACAAACCAAGTAGCACCTAGATACCCAACACTGAATTCGTCGCGGCTGTGACCCACTCGTTCGCACGCTCTTCAAACCTCGTTTTGTTGTCTGCTTCAACCTGGAGAGACCTCCGTAGCTGCTAGCCGAAAGTCATTGCGGGGAATTCGTATAATATTGAACAACGCTGGGCGCCGAATCAGAGTATGGTAACGAGGTCACATAAGATGCTTTGCCCCACTAAAGATGCGCCCGTCCCGCCCCCACACATAGAACGGTGGGGCTGCCAAGAAGCCTCTACTTCATCCCTGGAGATCTCAATGAGAGATCCTACTAAACTTGATCTTGCCATCGGAGAGTCAAAACAAACGATGCTAACCAAGCGAGCGCTCGCTTCGGGATATTTGCGGAAGCGATAAGAAGGGGAGGATCTTCGCGCATCGCTCAGAAGGTTGCGCCCGGAGACGACAACAGGGTTGGCCCCCGACCGCACGCAAAATGACGAGAGGAACTCGAAATGAAAAAGCTACAGATACTCGGCACTGGGTGTTCAAAGTGCAAGAGACTAACTGAACGGGTGGAGCAAGCCGCAAAACAGCTCGGCATAGAACACCAGATAGTGAAGATCACTGACATGGAGCAGATAATCTCCTTCGGCGTGATGATGACCCCTGCGCTTGCCGTTGATGGTCAGGTGAAACTCACCGGGTCTGTTCCTTCCGTTGAAGAGATCAAGAGACTGATAGCTTAACTACCGTGATGAAGAAAGGTGTACCGCGAGAATCTAACAAAACGAAGGAAGGGCAACAGCGGGTCTCATCTTTGAGTGGTCCTTCCAACTTTGCCGCCGTACTTGAAACAGGTGGTGGTGAAGGAAATGCGCGCGGCGCGTTAAAGGAGTCTGATAGGCATCTCTCCGATTCTTCAGCAATGCATCGGAATTGGCCTTCGCGCAATGTTGCGTTACTGATAGTCGGGATAGCTGCGTGGTGGATTCTTTATCAGCAGTTGCTGACAATATCGGTGTGGATCACATATACCCTGCTGAGATTGCCACAAGGCACGCATCTTGGTTCCGCTGTAGAGTTCTTCATCTACGAGACGCCGAAGGTATTGATGCTATTAGCTTTGGTGGTCTTCGGAGTGGGGATACTGCGATCGTTTGTTACACCAGACCGCACTCGGAGAATACTCGCGGGAAAGCGTGAATCCGTAGGCAACGTGCTGGCGTCTGTGCTCGGGGTGTTCACGCCTTTTTGCTCGTGCTCGGCTGTGCCGCTGTTCATAGGCTTCGTTGCCAGCGGTGTTCCCCTCGGCGTTACTTTCTCCTTTCTGATTGCGGCGCCGATGGTGAACGAGGTTGCACTGGTATTGTTGTTTGGCCTTTTCGGATGGCGCGTCGCCGGTCTCTATCTGACTACCGGGATACTTATTGCGATCGTCGCCGGGTGGACGATTGGACGACTACGCATGGAAAAGTATGTAGAGGAGTGGGCCTTCAAAGCGCAGGTCGGTTCTGATCCAGCGCTCGATACGAGCTTGCGCTGGGATGATCGGATCAGCAACGGGCTACACGCCGTGCGCGAGATCGTTACCAATGTATGGGTGTACATCATCATCGGCATTGCTGTTGGCGCAGGCATTCACGGGTATGTCCCCGAGGATTTCATGGCTTCGTTCATGGGCAAGGGAGCATGGTGGTCAGTGCCGTTGGCAGTTCTATTGGGAATCCCAATGTACTCAAACGCGGCAGGGGTCATCCCGATAGTCCACGCGCTGCTGGAGAAGGGCGCGGCGCTCGGCACAGTCCTGGCGTTCATGATGTCCGTCATCGCACTGTCGCTTCCGGAGATGATCATACTTCGCAAGGTTCTTAAGCTGAGGTTAATCGCGACCTTCCTTGGGGTGGTTGGCCTTGGCATACTCATCGTGGGATATCTCTTCAATCTTTTGCTATAGAAGGTGTGCCTTGTGAAGAACACTAGCAACAAACGCCTGGTCATAGTCGGCGGGGTCGCAGGCGGGGCCAGCGCGGCAGCCCGCGCGCGACGGCTGTGCGAGCACTGCGATATCATCATATTCGAGCGCGGCCCGCACGTGTCGTTTGCCAACTGCGGACTGCCGTATTTTGTCGGCGGTGAAATCGCTGAGCAAGACAGACTGCTGGTGCAAACGCCCGAAAGCCTGAAGGCGCGCTTCAATCTGGATGTGCGCATCAATACCGAGGTCATCCGCATCGATCGCTCGGCCCGGCGCATCCGAGTTCGCGAGCGGGAAACCGGACGCGAATACGAAGAAGCCTACGATGCACTGATACTTTCCACCGGCGCATCGCCATTAAAACCGCCCATCCCCGGCATCGAGCGCCCAAACCATTTCGTGGTGCGAAACATCCGCGACGTGGAAGAAATCATGGCGTGGTCAAAAGATTGCGAGCGTTGTCGCGCCGTAGTAGTCGGCGGCGGTTACGTCGGACTCGAAATGGCCGAGCAACTGCGGCGCCGCGGATTCGAGGTGACGGTGGTGGAAGCGTTGCCCCAGGTCATGGCGCCGCTCGACCTGGAAATGGCTGCCTGGCTGCACGCGGAGTTACGTGCCAATGGCGTCGCCCTGCATCTGAACGATGCCGTTGCATCGTTCGAAGCGCCCTCAGAGCACGAGCCCGCCCGCGCTTCCATCGTGGTGCTGAAAAGCGGTCAACGATTGCCCGCCGACTCTGTCGTGCTCGGGTTGGGCGTAAAACCTGAAATGGGTCTGGCAAAAGATGCCGGTTTGGAAATCGGTAAACTGGGGGGCATCCGGGTCAACGAACACCTCCAGACCAGCGACCCGCATATTTGGGCAGTGGGCGATGCCATTGAGGTGCGGGATGGAGTCACGGATCAGTGGGCGCTGATTCCGCTGGCTGGCCCGGCGAATCGCCAGGGTCGCATTGCCGCCAACAATATCCTCGGCCGTCCGTCCCGATACGAACACACCTGGGGCACAGCCATCCTGCGGTTGTTCAATCTTACCGCCGCTTGCACGGGCGCAAATGAGAAATCCCTTCGTCGGGCGGTCATTCCATTTCAGGCGATTCATCTTCACCCCAGCTCTCACGCGGGCTACTACCCCGGCGCCGAACCCATTGCGCTGAAACTCCTGTTCGCTCCTGGCACCGGCCGACTGCTTGGTGCACAAGCCATCGGTCATGAAGGAGTGGACAAACGCATTGACGTGCTGGCCACCGCGCTCAAGGCTGGCATGACCGTTCACGACTTGGCCGAGCTGGAACTGGCCTACGCGCCACCATACGGATCGGCGAAAGACCCCGTCAACCTTGCCGGCATGGTCGCACAGAACGTACTCGCCGGTGACGTGGCGCTCGCGCAGTGGAACGAAGTTGCTTCGCTCGATCCCAGCAACGACGTTGCTCTTGGATGTCCGCCGTCCCGACGAACGCGCGCGCGGGTTCATTCCCGGTGCGATCCACATTCCCCTGGATGAGTTGCGCGAGCGCCTGAGTGAGCTACCGCGCGAGCGCGAAATCATCGCGTATTGCCAGAGCGGCCAGCGCTCCTACAACGCAGCGCGCATCCTGAGCCAAAACGGCTTCCGTGTGCGCAACCTGACAGGATCGTATCGCACCTGGAAAATTGCCCCAACGGCAGTGAAGGCAAGATGAATGGCTGGGAGGCAGGGATTCGAACCCCGATAAGCAGAGTCAGAGTCTGCTGTCCTACCGTTGAACGACCTCCCAGCAAACGCCCAGACTATATCGGCCCCCCGATTTTTTTGTCAAGTTTTTGACCCCGCCGGCGCTATCACCCGATCCCCGATTCTCAGCCGTCACTCCGCAAGGTAAGGTCTCAGAGCTTCGATTATTGCCGCCGGTACCACAACCGATTTGAACGTCGAACGACTGACGCACGCAAGAACTACCTGACCCTCGGCCACCAGATCTCGCTCGCCTTTTTTGTTTACCTCGAGCCGCAAAGTTAGCGATTTGTTCCCGAAGCGCCCAACATACGCCGATACCTCGATCAGATCGTCGAGGAAAAGCGGTTTGCGAAAGTCGAAATGGATTTGCACTCGCGGAAGCCAGATGTCGAACCGTTCAAAGACGTCAGAATAGGGCAGGCCCACCGATCGAAACAGCTCCGTCTCGGCGATCTCAAAAAATCTCAGGAATTGCCCGTAATAAATGATCCCCGCCCGGTCGGTGTCCGACCATCGGACGTGCTCTTCGATCGTGTATCGCTTTGACATGACGACTAACCCATTTGTCCTTTCGAAAAAAACCGGTGAGATTGTGCCAGGGCATCAAGAACCAAACGAGTCAACAAGCGATACATCGGCCTCAACCGATTCGACGCCGATTGTCTCGTACAGCGACGCTGCCTCACGTTTCGATGGTGGTTTTGACGGCACCTTGAGTACCCGCGCCGTGGTGATTCGACCCCGTTGCCGAATCGAAAGCAGATCGCCTTCTCGCACTTCGTGCGCGCTTTTAGCCCGCAACCCGTTTATCTTCACTACGCCCGCTTCGCACATATCCTGAGCCAGCGTCCGGCGCGGTACGAGTCGTGACTGTTTGAGGAAGATATCGAGACGCATCGCGTGGTAGAGCCCAGCGGGCGAACGAGGGTTCAGAGTCCAAGCTTGAGGGTTCAGAGTCCAGGCTTTCGCCTGCGGTATTGGCCGCAAAAGCAAGCTGCACGTTCCATCGTCGCCCTGCGGTATTGCCCTCGAAAGCAAGCTAAAGCTTGGACTCTGAACTCCTTCTACTTGTCTGCCTTCTCGGGTTTCGCTTCAGCGGTGACATAGCGCGGTGCGATCTCGAGGAACGCATCTTCGCGAAGCTTCTTCATGTACTTCTTGCGCGCTTCATCGGCGCGTTCCATCGTGGCGCCGCGCCCGATGAGGTTTTGAACTTCCGCGTCCTCGAAAGGCCGCAAAGTGACGGGCTTGCTGTCGTCGAGCCGAATTATCTGGAATCCATCCTGGAGTCTTATCGGCTCAGTCACGTCTCCCGCTTTGAGCGTCGCGATCGCCGCGCTGACATCCTTGTTGAGCTCGCCTTGCTTGAAGGTCCCGAGCTTGCCGTCCTGCGCTTTCGATGGGCGGCTCGCAGGCGAGTATTCCTTCGCAGCCTCGGTGAAGCTTTTGCCCGCGCGAAGCTCCGCGACGAGGCGTTTGGCGCGTTGATCAACCTCATCAGCCGTGTGACCTTCGAGTGGCAGGAAGACCTCCGAAATCGTGACCTCACCGGGGATTGTGAACGCGTCCTTGTGTTGATCGTAGAAATCCCGGCGATCCTTGTCGTTCAGCCGCTGAAAGATCGGCGACAACACTTCGCGCTGTACGACATACTGCTGCTGCAATCCCTTGCGAATCTGCGCGCGCGCCGCCTCGGGATCGACGCCCTGTTTCTTCAACTCGTTCTCGAAAGCCAGCACGTTTGGCAGACCGTTTTCGGTAGCGATGTCTTTCATGCGCTGGTTGACCTCGGCCTCGACATCAATGTTCAACTCTTTGGCCTTTTGCTCCAGCAGCAGGTTTTCGATCATGAAATCAAGGATCGTCGGCTTCATGCGCTCGTACTCGGCCTCGATTTCAGCCTCGGACTTGCCACCCATCTCGCGCACCAACTGTTCCTTGAAGTCGCGCAGTGCGTTGAGGTAGTCGGCACGGGTGATGATATCGCTGTTGACGCGGGCGACGATCTCGTTAATCAGCTCGGGCTCCTGGGCGCGAGCGGGGGTTGCCACGGCCAGCACGAACCCGACAGACAGGATCGTTACGATGAACTTCATACTGCACATCCCCTTCTAATTGATGAATGATGAATGATGAATGATGAATGATGAATGATGAAGCAACACGAAGTTGCGCAGAACTCATCATTCATCGTTCATAGGTCATCATTTATCGTTCATCGTTTTCTTTTGCTCAATTATGCCTCAGCTGTCCGGTGTATGGGAAGCCCCTGCGGAATGATGAATGATGAATGATGAATGATGAATGATGAATGATGATTGATGAATGATGATTGATGAATGATGATTGATGAACGATGAAGCAACACGAAGTTGCTGCGGAACTCATCGTTCATCATTCATCGTTCATCGTTTTCTTTGCTGCGGAACTCATCGTTCATCATTCATCGTTCATCGTTTTCTTTGCTGCGGAACTCATCAATCATCATTCATCGTTCATCGTTTTCTTTTGCTGCGGAACTCATCGTTCATCATTCATCGTTCATCGTTTTCTTTTCCTGCCTCAGCTGTCCGGTGTATGTGAAGCCCAGCGACGAGTCGGTGACTTGGATCCTGGCCTGAGATATGAGCCGCTCGATCTCTTTGTCGATCGCCTGTTGGTTCTTTCGGGCAACCAGTTCTTCCGTCAATTGGGCGCGGCGGTCGTCGAGCTGCGAGCGGCGCTCTTCAGGGGCGTGAGGCTGGATGCGCTGTTCCAGCTTGAATATGTGAAAGCCATAGTTGGACTCGATCACCGGGCTCACGTCGCCGGGCTGAAGCTGCCGGACGGGCTTTTCCAGCACCTCCGGGAGCTGACCTTCATCGTAATGCGTCAGCCCGTTCTGCTCGGCGTAAGGAGCATCCGAATGCAGCCGCGCGACCGAGGTGAAATCGCCGTGGCCTTCGGTCACTTCGAGACGCAACCGATCGGCCTCTTCTCGGGACTGAACGCGGATCTCCCGCACCAGAAAACCGGGGCGGTCAGTCAGCCGCGATTGGTTCTTTTCGATATACTGCTGGACTTCCTCCGGTGAAACGCGCACGTCGCGAATCGCGATCTGGCGGTAGTACTTTTCGACGAGCAGATCGCGATTCATTTCCTCGCGGGTCGCGGCGGTCGTGGCCGAGGACTTCATTTGCGGGTTGTCGACGCTCTGTTCGATCTCGTCGCTGGTCACGCTCAGACCCGTGCGCGCGGCCTCGTCAAGCACAAGCCAGCGCTTGATGTATTCGTCGAGCATCTGGCTGCGAATTGAATCCGAGACATCGGACGTGCCGATGTCGCTCATCTTCGACTCGAGGAATTGCTCGAACTCCGCGCGATGAATCTCATGCGCATTCAGCGTGGCAATGACAGGCGAATGATCGCCGCCTGACCGGCAGCCGGACGCTAAGGCCGCGACTAACAAAATGCAAACCAGACGGAAGCCCTTCATTTTGAATCTCGTTTCTCTTGACCGCTCATTTCGATTTGAAACCATAAAGCCGGAGCGCGTTTTCGCGCATAACCATTCGGGCCAGCTCGAGCGCCCGGTCGCGTGTTATCTCACCGTCGTTCATCATGCCCGTCAGTGCAAGCCCCAACGCCTGCCGCGCAGTGCTGATCGCAAGCCATGCTCCCTCTTCCCATCCGACTTCGGGAGTGAGCGCAAACGAATCGGTGCCGAACAGCACTTTGTCGGGATAGAACTCGAGCCAGTTGCGAAGCACCTCGCTGAGCGCTCGCGGGTAAAGTAAAAGAGTCTGAAGCGAGAAATCGGCGTAGACGTTTGCTTTGCTCATCAGAGAGGCAGTGCTCCTGGTGAACGGATAACCGCCGTGCACGATGACGAAGTTGGTCTGTCGCAGGGAGGGATCGTTAAACGCCGATTCGAGCAGCAGAGGATTTGCGCCGGTCTGTCTGTAGAAACTCCCCACGCCGTCAATCACGTGAATGTGAACCGCCATCCCAAGACGCGCGGCCTCGCGCGCAATGTAGCGAAAGAGATAGTCCTGAAGAGCCTTGTACTCGAGGAGTCGAGGCTGACCGCCCTTGATGTACCTCGCGTAGACCCGCCGCGCTTCAGCCACGCTCGGGTCATCAAAATCGAGCCGTCGCAGGTATGCCGCTTCGAACTTGACCGCCACCGCGCCGTCGCGTCTCTGGCGTTCCAGCGTGCCGGTAACGATTTTCTTCAAATAACCATCAAGCGCCGGTGGAAGCGCAGTTACTTTCAGATCCGCGAGGTAGCGCTTGAGCAGCTTCTCTTCGCCGGCGAAGAAGACTCCATCGTCCGGATTGGACCGCCCCGCGCCTTTGTTGTTCAGGGGAAACATCAACGCGTCATCAAACAAAACCCATCGGAAACCGGGTGCCGTCAGGCCCCGGCCCATCGCCACACGATTGGCAAACATTGTCTCGATGCCGAGCCGATCCAGAACCCACGCGGGATATCCGTCACCACGCTCGCGCATTACCCGTTGTTTGGCGGCTATCAACTCCTTGACGTGCTCTTCACTCATGTCGTCGTGCTGGTATCCATAGAGAGCGCGCCAGGCCCCGATGTATTCCGGGTTGAGTGGATTGAGTCGCGTTGGCAACGCGAAGGGCGCGAGCCCGTCGATCGGGAGGGCATCGAACTCGTCGTCAGGTTTATCGCCTTCGGCCGTGTAACGAAGGGGGTGCGCGTGATTGTCGATGGCTTTGATACTGGCGATCTCGGCGAGCAGTTGAGGATCAGCGGTTGTTTGCGCGGCCTGCCGTTGAGGGAAAAGCAAAACGAGGATCAGCAAAAGCGGAATTAATAGAGCAATTCTGTTTTTCATCCGAGATCCTTTCAGAGATGCAGGACAATCCGGCTAGGAACTGAGCGCGGGCGGACTTGGTGAACCGAATCTTCACTATTGCGCATTAGCGAGAATGGCGTCGGCTTCTGCGAGTACGTCGTCGAGATCATGACCTTCTGATCGGGCGATCTCCCTCTCGCCGCGTGCCAGCGATAGTAAGATGTGGCGTTCTCGCTCTGCGCGCTCGTAGGCCGCGAAGCTAAGCATCACAGCCGAGGGATGACCCTCCTCGGTGATAATTAGAGGCTCATCAGACGCCCTCAGGCCCGAAAGGACCGCCTCCATATCTTCCGCTAACTCTGTCGCTGGCATTAGCTCCGCATGTTTCGACATATAGCCTCCCGACTGATTGTCATATTACTCCCAATCAACCCCAACGTGAAACTAACTCGTCTCACCCATCAACTCACCAGAGACCCTGAAAATACCTCTACGAAGATTTTCGTTGACACTACGAAGTTCTTCGTAGTAGGATTGCGGCCTGACAGAAGCCCGGAGGAATGATGCCATGACAAAGAAGGGGCCGCCCCGGCCGACTGACGCCGAACTTGGGATACTCAGGGTGCTGTGGCAGCGCGGCCCCAGCACCGTCCGCGAAGTTCAGGAGTCGATTAATGAAGCAAGACCAACCGGCTACACCACGGTTCTAAAGACGCTTCAGATCATGACCGAAAAGGGGTTGGTTCGCCGGGATGAGCAACAACGCGCGCACGTCTATGAAGCCCAGTTCGCCCAGCAACAGACACAACGGCAAATCGTCGGCGATCTACTCAATCGTGTCTTTGACGGCTCGGCTTCCAACCTGCTCATGCACGCTCTCGCAACCAAGAAGGGAACCTCGGCGGAAGAGCTCTCGCAGATCCGCCAAATCCTGGATGAGTTTGAACAAGGGAAACGATGAACGCTATAGAAACGCTGCTGGACAAACCCATCTTTCAGGCGCTCGGCTGGACCTTGATTCACTTTATCTGGCAAGGCGCGCTGATCGCCATCCTCTACGTCAGCGCGAGCGTGCTGCTCCGCCGGTTCTCGGCTAGTGTGCGCTACGCAGCGGCCTGCGGGGCGATGTTGCTGATGCTTATCGCACCGGCGGTCACTATGTTTGCAATCAGCGCCGCCACCGAGACCTCTCCGGTTGCGTCACTCACTGCCGACACCACACAGAGTGATCCAACAGCCTTTGGGATTGCGCAATCTCCAGTTGAACAACAAACGCCGGCAGCAGCCGTGGCTGAAATTGAAACCGCTCCCCCGTCCCAACCGAACTCGATCGAGCACTGGACCCAGGACCGCCTCCCGCGAGCGATGCCGTGGCTGTTGGCGCTGTGGTTTGCCGGTGTGTTGTTTCTGACGCTGCGATTTGCAGGCGGTCTGGTGATGGTCCAACGCCTGAAGCGAACCGAGACCAGCGCGAGCGTTTATCTTTTGCAAGAAAAACTCGCCTGTCTCTCCCGTCGCCTGAGAGTCTCGCGCCCGGTTCGATTGTGCGAGTCCGCACTTGTAGAAGTACCCTCGGTGATCGGCTGGCTGCGGCCAGTGATCCTCCTTCCAGCGACCGCGCTCACCGGGCTCAGCGCCGAGCAGTTGGAGGCCTTACTCGCCCACGAGCTGGCGCACATCCGTCGACACGATTATCTGGTCAATCTGCTGCAGACCAGTATTGAAACGTTGTTTTTTTATCATCCCGCGGTCTGGTGGGTATCGGCGCAGGTGCGACAGGAGCGCGAACACTGTTGCGACGATTTGGCGGTAGCGGCGTGTGGTGACGTGTTGACTTATGCTCGCGCGTTGACCGAGCTTGAGCACCTTCGCGGCTCTGCGCCTCAAATCGCAGTCGCGGCCGACGGCGGCTCGCTCCTTGTCAGAATTCAGAGGCTGCTGCGAGGTCGCGCGCCAGCACTCTATGGATTCGAGAACGGGTTTGCCGGCTTCCTGGCGCTCGCCACGATCTCCTTGCTGCTTCTGGGTGCCCAGACCGCGCTTCTCTCGCGCAACGCCAAAGCAGCGGTTAAGGATGCCGGCGAATTTACCCTCTCGGATATGAGCGGTGTCGCGATTGAACAGAATGCGAAAGAGATTCCGGCCGCCAGCGCTGAACACCGCACGGCAGACCGAGTCGTGACTCCGCCGAGCGAACCGACGACACCAATCGATGAGAGAGCCGGCATTGAAGAGCCAGGCGGTCCCGCTCCCGTTGAAAGCGTTTATCAGGATGAGAAGCCAGGTAGCGATTTCCAGGCGGAGATGGCTGCGGCAGGGTTCACCAATCTAAAGATCGATCAACTGATCGCGCTCAGGGTCAACGGGATAACGGCGAGGTTTGTTAGCGAGATGGCGGCACTGGTTCCCACGAAGCTGACCGTCGATCGCATCGTCGCGATGAGGATTCACGGAATCACGCCGGAGTTCGCCGCGGAGCTAAAGGCTCGGGGGCTGGCAGGCCTCAGCGCCGATCAACTGATCGCCTTCAGGATTCACGGTGTTACTTCGCAGTACATCAACGAGCTGAGGGATGCCGGGTACGGCGGCGCTAACCCGGACTCGCTGGTAGCTTTCAGGATACACGGCATCACTCCGGCGTTCATCCGGCAGATGAGAGACATAGGTTTTGGGAACTTGTCCGCGGATCAGTTGGCGGCCTGCGGGGTTCACGGCGTGACACCCCTCTATGTGGAAACAATGAGGTCGTTCATCCACGGAAACCTGACGATCGACGATCTGCTGGGTCTCCGGATTCACGGCGTAACCCCCGAGATGATCAAGGAACTCGAGATCATGGGTTATGCAAATCTGACGGCGGCTCAGTTGACGTCGTTTCGAGTACATGGCGTCACGCCTGCATTTATCAGATCAATTCAAGAGGCTGGTTATGATCGCATAACCGCCGATCAGCTTACGGAACTGAGGATCTTTGGAGTCACACCGGAGTTCATCCAACTGGTCAAGAGCCGGGGATTCACCGATGTGACTTTGCACCAGCTCGCAGAATTGCGGCGGCTGAAGATAATGCCGTCCGGCAACAAGAACTGACTGAGGCGGAAATAGGTTTTTTTTAGAACAGCGCGTTCCCGATTGCGCGTTGCAAGGGGATGGGTGTGCGCTCAAGGAGACACGATGAACATCAGAACTGATCTGCCCAAATACACATTGAGAGCGGCTTTGGCTGTTCTCGCCTCGCTTCTTTGTTTCGCGTCGGTTTCCAGAATCTCGGCTCAGGATTCGATTACCGGTGAATGGATTATCGAGATGAAACCCGGCACGGACTTCATCTATCTCTCGATTCACCGCCGCAGCGATCGAGGCGGCAATTACTCGTCGTCTTCGGACATTCGCGCGGACAGTATCAAGGGGCTGAGCGCCGCTCAGGTTTCAGGCAGCGGTTCGGCCGTCAGCTTTCAGATAGTGAGAGAGGCCGGCACGTTGAATTGCGAGGGATGGTTCAAAGAAGGAAAGGGCTCCGGGAGTTTCACCTTTTCGCCCAATCAGCGTTTCGCGGCTGAGATGAAGGGATTGGGCTACGAGCAACTGTCGGATGAGAAGCTGTTCTCGATGGCGGTGCACGACATCGGGCTCGCGTTCATACGCGAACTCAACGCGCTCGGCTACGATCATCTGACGACTCGACAATCTCTTTGCGATGCGTATTCACGGCGCCGGTCCCGAGTTCATAAAGGAGATGAAAGCAGAAGGCTACGATCAGGTGCCTGTTGATAACCTGGTCGCGATGCGTATCCACGGCGTCAGACCGGAGTTCATCAGAGAACTCAAGTCGCTCGGTTACGAGCACCCGCCGCTCGACCAGCTTGTGGCAATGCGAATACACGGCGTGAGCACCGAGTTCATCAAGGGCTTGCAGGAGCAGGGATACCGCCAGCCGCCCATCGACCAGCTGGTCGCGATGCGAATTCACGGAGTGAAGAACGAATTTATCAAAGAACTGAGCGAGCTTGGCTACGAGCGAGTTCCAATCGATCAACTGGTTGCGATGCGAATACACGGCGTGAGTACAGCGTTCATTCAGAAGATGAAGTCGCGAGGACTCAGCGACCTCTCGATCGACAAACTGATCGAGTTGAAGATTCACGGCTTCGACAAGTAGTCGCTTGCCATTCGGTGTTCTTTACTTGGCGTTCTTTGCGGATCTTTGCGTCTTTGCGCGAGGAATTCGTTTCCGCGCAAAGATCGCAAAGACTCACAAAGACGCCAAGAAAACTGCAGGAGGAAACCTGTTATGACGAACCAAAATCGGTCCTTGACTAACGCTCTGATAATTTCCGGCTTGTGCGCGGTGCTAGTCGCCGTCTTCGCATTGCAGACCAGCGCGCAAGACTCTCGCTCGGGGCAGTGGATAATCGACACCACGCGCGGAGCGAATCAGTATCAGCTCACACTCAACTATCGTTCGGAGGGGTCAAACCACGGAAACAACATGACGTCGTATCGCCTCGACCCCGATAGGCTGCAAGGCCTGAGCGGGGCGCAGATCATGTCGACCGGCTCGCAGGTTCAGTTTCAACTGGTTCGCGACGCCGGCACGTTCAACTGCGAAGGGTGGTTCAAAGCCGGCAAGGGCTCGGGCCACTTTACCTTTTCCGCGAGTCCCGCATACGCCGCGGAGCTTCAAAAGAGAGGCATTTCCGCGCCAAGCGAAGAGCAGCAGTTCTCGCTTGCGATGCAGGACGTGAGCCTGGCTTTCGTTGACGAGTTGAACGCACAAGGTTACGAGCGACCTTCCATCGAGCAACTGGTGCGCATGGGAAAGCACGGCGTGAGGATCGAATACGTGAAGGAGATCAAGGCCCTGGGGTACAGCGTTCAGTCGGTGGACCTGTTGACTCGGATGGTCGACCACGGTGTAAATCCGTCGGTGATCAAGGAGCTGGATACGTTGGGGTTCAAGCAGCTTTCTGTCGAGACGCTGATCAGGACTGTCGATCATGGGGTGAATCCGGGGTTTATCAACGAGATTCGAGCCGCGGGTTATTCGGGGTTGTCCCTCGAGCAGATAACCCGAACCGTGGATCACGGGGTAAACGCGGGATTCATCAAGGAAGTCGAAACGCTCGGTTACGGCCGGCCTCCTCTGGAGCAGTTAGTAAGAATGCGCGATCACGGAGTCACCGCGGAGTTCATCAACGGGCTCAAGGAGATTGGGCTTCAGAATTTGCCGATCGACCAACTGGTCCGGATGCACGACCACGGTGTGACACCGGCATTCATAAAGAAGATGCGCTCGCGAGGATTCACAGACACTTCGATAGACGAGCTGATAAGACTGGCGGATCACGGTTTCGACAACTGAAACGGTCGGTCAACCCGCGGAAGAAGTTCCTAGGCCCGCGGCTTTCCGGCATGGGCGGCGGCAGCATCAACTGTTTGGACGGCTACGCGAAAGTCATAGCTGAACCGCCGGGCCTCGAAGCAAATTTCGGTTACAGTCTCCCACAGTCTCTCCGAGCGTCGCTCTAAGGTTCTCGCACAGAGACTGGCTCATTGCGATCCTGATTCGCAATGGCTGTTGTCGGTGTGGGCGACATTCATGGCTACCATCGCGGACCGACGGATGGGTCGGAAAAAGGGCAAGCTAAACCCACGCTTCGCTGCTCATCGATGGAATACAGAGAACCGTGCGCTCTGGCGTCGCCGGCTCGCCGACCCATCGCAAAAGCACTTCTCTTAGGCGGTCAGTCGTCGCTTGGGCGGGAGGACATTGTTCCGCGCATGGCAAATCCCCGGGGTTCTCATGATGGATGTTCGCGTTCTGATACCTTTCTTTGGCGACATCGGCGTCTAGGTGGAGGATGAGTAGATCGTAGCTAAGAAACAAAGGATCGTTGCTTAGCGCACCGTCGCGCGCGACTGCCCGTTCGGACCATCTGTAAACCCCTCCCCACCCAGTACCGAGTGGGCCGAAGGCAAGTGATCCCTCAGGCTGAAGCTGAATGAGAATGAAGGGCCGTTGGTCTAGGATTTTGGAGATCGCGGCGTCAATTCACTGCCCTGTCAGTTGGGCCTTCCGCGACCAGCGCCAGTCTCAACGGTTCAGACATTGGGGACTCCGCCGATTAACCCGTTGGTCCACAAACGCGACAACGTCCATCCGTCCGCCGCACGAGTCTGGAGCTTCTTCAACTGCACCCTATGCACTACGGTGTGGCCCTGGTTGTCGCGGTCCACGGTAAACAGCCGTACGCGATCATCCCCAAGGGGCAGTCCATCGAGCGCTATCGGGTTGTGAACAGTGAAAAGGACTTGCCGCGACTCGTCGGAATCAAGAAGCCATCTGCACAGAGCCTCCGCAAGCCGCGATGGAGAGCTTAGGATTCAACGCTTGATCGAGGTTGTCGATTGCGAAGCAACTCGGAGCCTTTGGATGAAGGGCAAGAACCGCTGCGAAAAGGACATAAAGCGCGCCCTCACTAGCGTCATAGCCGGTTAAGGCATTTCGTTTCTCAGCCATGGAGCGATCGGTGAATCGAACAACCAGCTTTGACGTAGTTGCAGACGGGGGAGAGGAACGTCAGCTGACGCCGCTGACTCAACATTCTTCGCCCAGTCAATCAATGAAATCACTTGTTGAAACGCATCTTTCAGACGTTTGTTACCCCTTCGCGCTCCCCTGATTTCTCTGATGGCATTGGGGAGTCGACCACCGGAGAGACCAAGCGGTTCGCGCGATTGCAGATCTGGTGCGCCGCGGAGGGTAGGAGTGTTTGCGCAGTAGATGCGGTAGCCACGTAGATCGTCAAATAACCTTAGCACCGGCTCGCCGTTCCCCAATTCAACCACTTTCAAGGCAGCATAGCCTTGCTCCGGATTTAGGTTCGTGTCTAAAGGAGATCGGTTAACAAACCTGTCACCCGGCCAGCGTTCCAGAGCTTGGCCTCAAACTGCCAGGCAGGATTTCGGTCGTTACTCGGATTCGACAGCGACACTTTGTAGGCTGCGCCGTTTTGCCCAGCTTCAAACAGAATACTAGTGGTTTCCGTTTCTCTTCTTGACGCGGGAAACGACGACTTGTAGAGTTCTGGCACACCGGGCCGAACGCCCCGACTTCGGAGCGACTCGTCGTCGACCCGTCCAGACGCTGCTGCCCCGAGAACGCCAAGGGCCTCCAGCAGGTTGCTCTTACCACTCCCGTTTGCCCCGATAAACACGTTCACTTGCCCGAGTTCGACGGTGACGGACTGTAGTGACTTGAATGATTTGACGGTGAGCTTTGTGATCATCTTGTTTGCGAGAGCATACCCGCCCGGCTGTTGGGAAGCTAGCGGAACCCGGGGTTGTTTACAGCAAGCGATTCAATAATCCTCTTACTTCATCAAACAACACTGAGTCGCTTGAGACTTCAAGCTTCACCTTCAACACTCCGCTCGGGGCGAAGCTGGCTGAGCCTTCGGATACCATTGCGATCAGCTTGTCGGGATTGATCCTGGCTTGCTCAGTGAACTTCACCGCGAGCCGGTCGACTTCTCGATCGATCGAGATGATCCCTAATGTAGAAGCCTCGCGCCGCAAGCGTGAGTACTCGAAAAGGTTCTCGATTGTCTCGGGGATCGGGCCGTAGCGGTCCGCGATCTCCGCCTGTACGTCCGCCAGTTCCGCTTCGCTCTCCGCTGACGAGATCCGCTTGTAGGTTCGCAGCCGCTGGCTCATATCGTAGACGTAGTCTTCAGGTATTCGAATATCCACGCCCAGGTTGATCGCCGTCGAAACTTCGTCTTCAACCGGCTCGCCCTTTAGCTCCCTCACCGTTCGTTCCAGCATCTGCGTGTACAGATCAAACCCAATCGCGTCGATTTGCCCCGATTGCTGAGCGCCCAGCAGATTCCCCGCGCCTCGAAGCTCTAGGTCGAGCGCAGCAATGCTAAAGCCCGCGCCCAGGTCCGAGAACTCTCGAATCGCTGCGAGTCTGCCGGCGCGCGATGTCGGTCAAAGTGTCTTCGGCCGGGATCAGCAGATACGAGTAAGCTCGCCGGTTCGAGCGTCCGACTCGCCCACGCAGTTGATAGAGCTGCGCCAGCCCGTACTTGTCCGCGCGGTTTATGATGATCGTGTTCGCAAGAGGAATATCGATGCCGTTCTCGATGATCGTCGTGCACACCAAAACATCAAGCTCGTGCCGGATGAACTTGAGGATGACTTCTTCAAGATCCTTTTCGTGCATCTGTCCGTGACCCACGCCGATGCGTGCCTGGGGAACAAGTCTCCCGATGAGCTCGGCGATGGTGAAGATCGTCTCGACGCGGTTGTGAACAAAGAAGACCTGGCCGCTCCGTTGAAGCTCGAGCTCGATCGCCGACCGAACAACCGAATCCGAAAACTGAACTACGTGAGTTTGAATCGCCAGCCGGTCGCGCGGAGGCGTCTCGATCACCGACATATCGCGCAGCCCGGCGAGCGACATGTTCAGCGTGCGCGGGATCGGTGTGGCCGACATCGCAAGCACGTCGACCTTTTTGCGCATCTGCTTTATTCGCTCCTTGTGGGCGACGCCGAATCGTTGCTCTTCGTCGACAACCAGCAAGCCCAGGTCTTTGAAGCGAATGTCTTTTGAGAGCAGCCTGTGTGTTCCGATGACAACATCCACCGTACCGGCCTCGATCGCTTTGACGGATTCCTTTAGTTCTTTGGAGCTTCGAAAACGCGAGAGCATATCGATCCGCGCGGGGAACGAGCTAAAGCGCTGCTGAAAACTCTTGTAGTGCTGAAGGACCAGCACCGTCGTCGGCGCCAGGACAGCGACCTGCTTGCCTTCCATCACCGCCTTGAAAGCGGCTCTCATAGCCACTTCCGTCTTGCCGTAGCCGACATCGCCCACGATCAAACGGTCCATCGGTTGCGCGCTTTGCATCCCCTCTTTCACGTCTTCGATGGCGGCTTCCTGATCGGGCGTAAGCTGGAACTCGAACGCGTCTTCAAACTCGTGCTGCCACGGGGTGTCCGCGCCGTAGGCATGACCCTGGACAAGCCGCCGCTCGGCGTAGAGCTTCAAAAGCTCTTCGGCCATGTCGCGCATCGCCCTGCGAGCCCTGGCCTTCGCCTTTTGCCAGCCGAGCCCGCCGAGCTTGTCGAGTTGAGGCCTGTTCCCTTCACCCGCCGAGTATCTCTGGACAAGATCAAGGCGCTCGACGGGCACAAACAATCGTGCGCCCTCGGCGTAGGTCAGCAGCATGAACTCCCGGGTGTCGCCGCGGCCGCGCTCGAGCCCGGCGGCGACATTGCCCGTTGGGCCGCCGGCGGTCGCGATTGTGTCGAGCCCCTGGAACTGGCCTATGCCGTGATCCACGTGGACGACGTAGTCGCCGACCTTCAAGTCCCCGAGATCGGAGAGAAACGCCGCCGCCGTCCGTTTTTTTCGGGCCTTCCTGGGAACGGCACGTTGCGAGGCCATGCGTTCGACATCGCCAAAGACATCGCTCTCGGTCAGCACCGACAGCTCGGCGGCGGGAAGCGCGAACCCGTTTGCGAGCTTGCCGACCGTAACAATTCGATTGCCGGCAAGCGCGGCAGCTTCTTTACCTTTCGAGCCCATCGAGGGCAACAGCTGGGCAGTGGTCGAGTATTCACCGAGCATCTCGGTTACTCGTTCTGCCAGTCCGAGGCTCGGCATCACGAACAACGTCATTCGCGTTTCCGATTCGAGGTCGTGAGCCATGTCCGCTATCCGGCCGTGATACCGGCGAGGCGATTGTGAGATGGCCGCGATGTCGGGAGTCGACGAGACGATAGGAAAAAGGAAGAGTGGCGCGGGCCGGTCGGTCGGGAGGCTGGTGAAGGAAGCGATCGGTGAGCTTTCGGAACTCGCAACCTCGCCAGTGATGCTGAACTGTTCGTCGGTAGCGGCAGCGTCTCGGCCGAGCAATCGAAGTTCGATGCGGGTCGCGGCTTCAAATCGCGTTCGAAGCTCCTCGGGCGTCAAGAACAGCTTGTCCGGCTCCAGCGCCAATTCGCCGGAGTCATCGGCGAGCGAGAATCGGTCGGAAAGATAGCGATAGAGATCCGACGCACGTCTTTCGATCTCGATTGGTTCGTCGATAACCAGCACCGCGTCCTTGAAATACTCGAAAGCGGAAGAGGTCAGCGGGCGCGTGAGCGGTATCAAATACTCCCATCCGGGAAACGGCTCGCCGCGTTCCGCGTGAGCAAGACGCGATCTCAGATCGCGCCGGAACCGGTCATCCTCCCAATGATGCTCGGCTGCTCGAGCCCAGGTCATGAATTCTTCACGACGGACCGAAAGCTCGCGCATTGGAACTATGGTCGATTCAGAAGCGCGCCCAACCGAGCGTTGGGTGTCCGGATCGAACTCGCGTATCGATTCGACCGCATCGCCGAAGAACTCGATTCGATGAGGAGTATCGTGAGCGGGGGAAAAGACATCGAGGATGCCGCCGCGGAGGCTGAACTCGCCGACGGCCCCGACGGGTTCTTCGCGAACGTAGCCGGCAGCGATCAACAGATCGACGATCAACTCGGGAGGCATCTCTTCGCCCACGCGAAGCGCGATGCTTGAAGCCTTTAGCAGATCGGGGGAGAGGGTTCGCTCAGCCAGCGCTCCAACGGATGTGAGCAGTATGCGAGCCTCGCCCCGAGTCGCGCGATAAAGCGCGAGCGCGCGTTGTTCCAGCACTTCGGCGTGAGGGGATGTACCGTCGTAGGGATCGGCTTCAACGGCGGGTATCGTGAGCACGCTTTGATCGCTCGAGCTCACGCCGTTGATCGCGCAATAGAAGAAGTCGATGTCCGGCTGAAACTCTTCGACCTCGCGGTTGGAACGGGCTACGAAGATGACCCGGCGGGCGAGCTTCCTTTCGAGCGCGGTCACGACCAGGGCGCGGGCGCTTCCGGCGAGACCGGACAAAACGACTACCCGACGGCCCGCTTTGATTTCAGATTCGAGTTGGTGAAACTCGCTGCTTTCAAACAGGCGACCGAAGATGTCAGCGTAGCAGGTCAGAGGCGTTATGGTTGATGGCCAATCTCGCACCGTTCCAATCGACGAAAATTGTAGCACATCGCCAGGTGCGGATCGGCCATCAACCATCGCCCTCACCGCGAAACGGTCGCCCCGCGTTTCGCCTGCATGAGTCTCGCCTCCACGGCGGTCCAGTTTACGTTCGAGAGAAACGCCTCGATGTATTTCGGGCGCTCCGCCGGCTTATAGTCCAAAAGATACGCGTGCTCCCATACATCCATTACCAGCACCGGATTAAACCCGGCGACCTCCCCGGTTTGATGCAAGCTGATCCAGTGGTTTGACAGGCGTCCGGTATTCGGCTGTTCGTAACACATCGCCCAGCCTACCCCGCGCATCTTGCCAACTCCCACGAAGTCGGCCTTCCAAACATCATAGCTTCCGAAGCTCGATTCGGCGGCCTTGAGAAACGCTGAGTTGCGTGCCGGGTCGCCGCCGCCACCTTTCTTGAGGTTGGCGAAGTAGTATTCGTGAAGCACCATCCCGTTAAACTCAAAACCGAGTCTTCGCTTCAGCTCAGAGTATAGCGGCATCTCTTCCTGATCCACTTTGCCGTCTTTGAGGAACTCGGCGATCCTCTCAGACAGATTGTTTGTCGCCTTGACATAGCCCTCGTAGAGCTTGAAATGCATCTCGAGGGTCTCGTCGGAAATGCCCTTCAGCCCGCTCAAATCAAACTGCTTTGGTGTGTATGGTTCTGTTGCGATCATGTGTTCTCCTTTGCTTCAAACAGTACAGTTCTACAGGTCTCCTGGGGTGAACCACTAACCGACGTTGATTGAGCAACTTGCTTGCCACAGACTCGGCGAAGAAGGGCTCGGTCAAAGGGCGGTACGCTTCTAGCATAAGTAAAGGGATAGCAGTTGGTTGGATCTCCCAACCAGCGGGCTAGTTTTTGCTAAGGAGGTAAGAAATTTTGAAATTACTACGGTTCGCACTAACGGCGATCCTGCTGATGGGCGTTGCTATCGTCCCGGTTCTTGGTCAGGGACCCTTGCACAAGCGCATCAACTTCACAATAAACGTGCCCTTTGAGTTGAAGGAGGGCAGCACGGTACTTCCGCCTGGGAACTATGTGCTGTTCCAGGAGAGCACGAACGCCCCATATCTGTTTGCGCTATATCAGGATGACCTGAATCATGAGCCGATAGCTATGATCAGCCGAACTAGCGATTCGTAGCCCTGCGCGCTTTCAGGCTCTCATACACCTCAGTGACTCGCCTTCGGTGCTCATCGGAAGCCAGACAACTACGAAACGTCTTTCCTATTTCAACCAGTGCGGTGTTTGTATCCAGATCGATAAGCTCGCGTGTGAGCCGCTTGGTTGCAAATAGCGCGCCTTGCGGCTTTGACGCCAACACCGCGGCCAGTTCCATCGCGCGAGGCATAAGGTCTTCGCGCGGATAAACGTGGTTGACCAACCCGATGCGAAAGGCTTCGTCGGCGGATATGTTCTGACCGGTCATCGCCAGTTCTTTCGCTCGCGCCAGCCCGATCGATTTGTACAGCGGATGAATGATCTGAGTAAGGCCTATGTTAATCTCCGCCTGGCCAAAGACGGCTTCCTTCGACGCGAGCCGTATGTCGCAGAACGCGGCGAGATCGAACCCGCCGGCGATGGCCGGCCCGTTCACCGCCGCGATCACCGGTTGTGGTAAGGACCACACACGCCGAAACAGGCTCGTCACTTTTTCCAGATAGGCAAGCTTTTGCGCCGTCGTCCAGCTGAGGAGCAACTCGAGATCCAACCCCGCGCAAAAGCTCGAACCCGCACCGGTAATCACGACGACGCTCACGGTGCTATCGGCTTCAGCGGTCTTCAGCGCCGTCGACAGCTGCTTGACCAGATCCGGGTGAAGCGAGTTGCTTTTTGCGGGCCGGTTGAGCGTAAGCATCAGTATCGCTCCCTCGCGCCGGCTCAACACAAGCGGCTCCGGTTTTGCGATAGTCATGAAGGCAGCCTCCTCGTTTGACTCATACCGATACCAGATCCCAATCGTCTATCATAAGGGAGCCAGCCGCGGCGGTAAATCTGCTGTCCGGCCTGAACGGACGCTCGATCCGGATTCTCCGGACCAGGTTGGAGGTGAATCACGCGCCGGACGCGCCGGCCGCCAAGTTGACAGCACTTCGTCCACATCCTAGCATTCTCTACGACTGCGACATCACTATCAGAGACCTGTTCTTACCGTCCGGGTCCAGGAGATCAGATGGCAACAATTCGCGCTTTCCGAGCGCTTCGCCCAACGACCGAAAACGCGCCCGCAGTGTCAGCAGTTCCCTACGACGTCGTCACCACCGCCGAAGCTCGCGCGCTCGCAACCGGAAACCCACTGAGCTTCCTCCACGTATCGCGCCCCGAGATCGACTTGCCCGACGGTATTGATATTCACTCCGACGCGGTTTACGCCAAGGCGGGTGAGAACTTCGAAAAGCTCAAAGAGGACGCGCCGCTGTTGATCGAAGAGACCCCAACCATTTATGTCTATCGACTTGGCATGGGTGAACACGCACAAACGGGAGTTGCCGCGTGCTGCTCGGTTGACGAGTACGACTCGAACATCGTTCGCAAGCACGAACGCACGCGCAAAGATAAAGAGGATGACCGCACGCGTCACATGCTGACGATTCGTGCGCAAACCGGCCCGGTGTTCCTGACCTATCGCGGGAGCGATGACATAAACGATCTCGTCATTCGCGCACAGGGGGAGGAGCCGCTATTTGATTTTACGGCGCCCGATGGAGTGACGCACACGGTTTGGCGAGCCGGTGAGACCGATCGCGATCTATTGATTGATGCCTTTCGGTCCGTACCGCTTGTTTACATTGCCGATGGGCATCATCGTGCCGCAAGCGCAAGCCGCGCGCGAGCCGAACTCAGAACGAACCCGGACCACGATGGTGGGGAAGAGTACAATTTCTTTCTCACGGTGTTGTTCCCCGCGGATCAACTTCAGATTCTGCCCTACAATCGAGTCGTAAAGGACCTGAACGGAATGTCACCGGGTCAGTTTCTTTCCGAGCTGTCGCGGAAGTTCGATATCGCGGACGCAGTCTCGCCATCGCCCGCGCAGAAATCCCAGATTTGCATGTACATCGAGGGCCGTTGGCGCAGCTTGACGTTGCCGGCGGGCACCACCAACCCGCTCGATCCGATTTCGTCGCTTGATGTGAGCGTGCTGCAAGAGCGGGCGCTCGATCCGCTTCTGGGTATCGCGGACGTCCGCACAGACAGTCGAATTGACTTTGTAGGCGGGATTCGCGGCACGGCGGCGCTCGAAGAGATGGTCGATGCCGGGAGCGCGGCGGTGGCATTCTCTCTGTACCCGGTGACCGTGGATGAGTTGATGGCTATCGCCGATGTGAATGACATCATGCCTCCCAAGTCGACGTGGTTCGAACCAAAGCTGAGGGATGGCTTGTTGAGTCATTTGATTTGAAAAATGAATGTTCTCGTCCTCAATTGCGGAAGCTCGACGATCAAGTTTCAACTTATTGCAACCGACCTTGAGGCTATCGGCAAGGGCGAAGACAGGCGGCTCGCGGGCGGAGCAATCGAACGCGTCGGCGGTGAAGCGATCATTACTCTCGAGACCGAGGGCCGCGAGCAACAACGCCTCGCTGAATCGCTCCGTGATATGCGCGCGGCCGTTGACTTCATCATCCGATGGGCCACATCCGAGCGCGCAGGCATCAGCGACGTTCACAGCATCGCCGACATTCACGCAGTGGGGCATCGCGTAGTTCACGGCGGCGAGCGGTTCACTCACTCAGTTTTGATAACCGACGAGGTGCTGCGTGAGATCGAGGACTGCATCGAACTGGCCCCGCTGCACAATCCGGCTAACATCAAGGGCATTCAAGCCGCGCGCGATTTGTTCGGCCCCGGTCTGCCTCAGGTCGCGGTTTTTGATACGGCATTCCATCAGACATTGCCCGAAAGAGCCTATCTCTACGCGATTCCTTATCAGCTTTATCGCCGCTACAAGGTTCGCCGTTACGGGTTTCACGGCACGTCGCATCGCTACGTCGCTTATCGTTACCGGCAGCTTCGCAACGTGACTCGCGAAGAAACCAACATCATCACGCTTCACCTGGGCAACGGCTGCTCGGCCGCCGCCATCCGAGGGGGAAACTCCATCGACACCTCGATGGGGATGACCCCGCTCGAAGGGCTGGTGATGGGTACGCGTTCGGGTGACATCGATCCGGCGATCATCGAGTTTCTGGCAGTTAAGGAGGGATTATCTGGCCATCAGATCGAGGGTCTTCTCAACAAGCAATCCGGATTGATAGGCATCTCGGGATTGACAAACGATATGCGCGAGCTATTAGAAGAGGCTCACGAGAACAACGACCGTCGCGCGCGGCTGGCGATTGAGATCTTTTGTTATCGCGCCCGCAAGTACGTGGGTGCTTATCTGGCTGCGATGGGTGGCGCGGACGCGATCGTGTTCACCGGCGGCATAGGCGAAAACTCTCCGGAGGTGCGGGCGCTGATCTGTGAAGGGCTGAAGTTCCTGGGGTTGGAGCTGGACGCGGATCGCAACCAAGAGTGCACGGGCGGGAGCGAAGGTTTGATCACCAGTGAAGGCTCGCGGCTTGCGGCTTACACCATTCCGACCGATGAAGAGTTGCTGATCGCGCGCGACACGGTCCGCTGTGTGCGCGGGGCCCCGCAAAGATACTGAAGAGAAGGGATTCAGGAGGCGACGTATTGGAGGTAAAGACAACAGAGAAAGATCACAGGTTGGGAAGGTGGGCTTGCCCCCGCCCGCGTGAATCAAAGGCAAGGCGATCGGCGGGGGCAAGCCACCCTTCCAGACTCTGAAAGTGGGGCAATGTGCTGTCGTCCGAGTATTGCCAAAACGTGGCCAAGCCAACCTCCGTACCTGTGATCCTTCGCTGGGATCCTTCTCATTCTTTCTGATTTCTGAATGTCGGGGCATCTTGTGAGGAGTAACAATAGAGTCTAAGATTCTGATCCGGCTGGAAGGGGCAAGGAGCACATCATGAGGATTCTCATCGCGGACAAATTCCCGGACGACGGGCGAACAGAGCTGCTTCAAGCCGGCTTCGATCTGGTGTATGACCCCGATTTGAAAGACGACCCGCTTACGGCGGCGATCGGGTCGAGCGGGGCCGACATACTGGTCGTGCGAGGCACCAAAGTGACGGGCGCGATGCTCGAAGCCGGACACCTGAGTCTCGTCATTCGCGCGGGAGCCGGTTACAACACAATCGACGTCAACACCGCTTCCTCGCGGGGAATATACGTTACAAATTGCCCGGGCAAGAACTCGATCGCCGTAGCGGAGCTGGCGTTTGGGCTAATGCTGGCGCTCGACCGCCGCATACCCGACAACGCCGTCGATCTGAGGGAGGGCCGCTGGAATAAGAAAGAGTACAGCAAGGCGCGCGGCATCTTCGGTCGAACCCTCGGACTGATCGGCGTCGGGCGAATAGGGCAGGAGATGATCACCCGGGCTCGAGCGTTCGGCATGCCGGTGGTCGCCTGGAGCCGTTCGCTAACGCGAGAACGTGCGGAACGGATGGGAATCGAAATGAAGACATCGCCGCTTGAAGTCGCGTCGGCTTCCGATGTCGTCAGCGTGCATGTCGCGCTGACCAACGACACACGGAACCTCATCGATGAGAAGTTCTTTGACGCGATGAAACCAGGTTCCTACTTCATCAATACTTCGCGCGCGGAGGTCGTCGATCAAGCCGCACTGGTTAGCGCGGTCAAACAGCACGGGTTGCGAGCGGGTCTCGACGTATTTGCCGGTGAACCGACCGGCGGGGCGGGCACCGTAGAAGACGATGTTTTCAAAGTCGAGGGGGTGATCGGCACTCATCACATCGGCGCTTCGACCGACCAGGCTCAGCAGGCGATCGCCGAAGAGACCGTTCGCATCATCCGCGAATACAAAGAAACAGGCCGCGCGCCAAACGTTGTCAATCTGGCAACAAAGACACCGGCGACCCATCTGCTGGTTGTTCGGCACTTCGATCGTGTGGGGGTCCTGGCAAGCGTGTTCGACCAGCTCAAGCGTGCGGGTATCAACGCCGAGGAAACCGAAAACATTGTCTTCGATGGAGCGATCGCGGCCATCGTCCGCATTCACCTCGACTCGGCGCCGTCAGACCTTGTATTAGAAGCGATCAAGTCGAACTCAAAAGACATAATTGAGCTGAGTCTACTCAAGCTTTGAATCGGGGCTGGGGGTTTGGGTGCGGGCTCGGGTTCCATTCCCCTGCCACCAACCCCAAGAACCATTTCCGGAGGAATCATGATACAGAAAGTCTACAATTTTTCAGCGGGTCCGGCGGTATTGCCGGCCGCGGTGCTCGAAGAAGCCCAGCGCGATCTGATCGCGCTTCCGGGTGTTGGAATGTCGGTTCTCGAGATCAGTCATCGCTCAAAGGCGTTCGATGAAATAATTCAGGGCTGCGAGACCGATATCCGCAAACTCGCAGGAATACCGGACAACTATCACGTGCTCTTTCTTCAAGGGGGTGCGTCGATGCAGTTCTCGATGGTGCCGATGAACCTGATGCCCGCGGGCGGAAAAGCCGATTATGTCAGCACCGGGTCGTGGTCCAAAAAAGCAATAAAGGAAGCGCAGCGAGTCGGGCAGGTTAACGTTGCGGCGTCCACGGAAGCGGACGGCTTTACGCGTGTTCCCAAGCAGGATGAACTCAACCTCGACCCGGAAGCCGCGTACGTACACATAACCACCAACGAGACGATTCACGGCGTCGAGTGGAAGTACGACCCGGACACCGGCGGCGTGCCGCTGGTTGCCGATGCTTCATCGGACATCTTCGGCCGGCCTATCAACATTCAGAAATACGCGTTGATCTACGCCGGAGCGCAGAAAAACCTGGCGCCCGCGGGAGTCACACTGGTGTTTATTCGCGACGACATGCTTGCTCGCAGCCCGCAAGGCATGCACACGATGCTCGACTACAACACTCACGCGAAAAACCAGTCGCTCTACAACACGCCACCGGTGTTTACGATCTACGTAATGCGGCTGGTGATGAAGTGGCTGCTCGAACAAGGTGGCCTTGAAGCCGCACAACGCCGCAACGAAGAGAAGGCGAAGTTACTCTACGACGCGATTGATGCGAGCGGATTCTATCGCGGGCACGCACAGCCCGACTGCCGCTCGCTGATGAACGTGACGTTCCGGCTGCCGAGCGAAGATCTCGAAAAGCAATTCGTCATCGAAGCGACAAAAGCCGGGCTCGATGGACTCAAAGGCCATCGGTCAGTCGGCGGTATTCGCGCGTCGATATACAATGCGTTCCCGAGGGCGGGCGTTGAGGCGCTGGTTGCGATGATGAAGGAATTCGAGCGCACGCACGGCTGAGGGGAGCGAGGAACTGGCAACTTTGACGAGCGAGGCGGGCTCCGCGCTCTCCTCATTGACCAGCATCGCTGGCGTGCTTATGGTATTAGCATCATGAGAAGGATCGCGCAGAACAAGGACGAAACGGCCAGGACCTACATTTTCGATGTGACCATTGAGCAGGATGAGTTTGAAGACGGTCAGAGAGCCTACCACGCATCTTGTCCCGCTTTGAAAGGTTGTCACTCATGGGGCCACACCTACGAAGAAGCGCTGGTCAATGTCCGTGAGGCAGTCGAGCTCTATGTTGAAGATCTGACGGCAGAAGAGTGGTAGTGGCATATCATCGCCTGAGTGCAACCTTTCCGGTTGGAACGCTAAAGGGCATGATTGCGGACGCCGGTTGGACCGACGACCACCTTCGGAGACTCGGACTCCTTAACTAGAAATGAACAACTCCGAATAGCAAACAACCAAGAGGTCGGGTTCTTTTTTTGCGTCGGAGTGGAGGGTCAAATGCTGGGACTCAGATTCATCAAGATGCAGCCGACGAGCTACCTTTTGCAGTACAAAGGGGGCCGGATCATCCGCGAAGGCGCGGGGCTGTCTTTCTTCTACTACGCGCCAACGACCTCTCTGGTAGCCGTGCCCGTCGCGAGCACCGACGCGCCGTTTATCTTCAACGAGGTCACCTCCGATTTTCAGGAGATTAGCATTCAAGGGCAGGCGACCTACCGAATCACCGATCCGAAACGGGTCTCCCAGCTTCTCAACTTTACCCTCGATGCGTCGGCGCGCACCTATGTCTCGGATGATCCGCAGAAGCTCTCGGCGCGGGTCATCAACGTGATCAAGGTGCTCACTCGCAAAGAGCTTCAGACGCTTTTGCTGCGTGACGCGTTGCGAGCCTCCGACGCGCTTGTTCAGCAGGTTACCAAGGGCCTCGCTGCTTCAACCGAGATTTCCTCTCTCGGTCTGGAGGTGCTCGGTCTTTCGATCCTGGCCATAAAGCCCAATCCGGAGACCGGCCGCGCGCTCGAGGCCGAAGCCCGCGAACAACTGCTTCGCGAGGCCGACGAAGCTATCTACGCGCGGCGCAATTCGGCAGTCGAACAGGAACGCGCGATTCGTGAAAACGAACTGAACACCGAGATCGCCGTCGAGAACAAGAAGCGCCAGATACGCGAAGCGCAGATGGATGCCGAGCGCGCCGTACAAGAGAAGCAACACCAACTTCGCGACGCCGAGATGGAAGCCAACATCGCGCTCGAAGAAAAAAACAAACAGCTGGTCACGCTCTCCACCGAGAACACAAAGGCCGAATCCGACGCGAAAGCATACGGCGTTGCGGCTACGATGAAGGCGCTCGAAGGGGTCGATTCAAAGGTGCTGCAGGCGCTTGCAAGCGTCGGCATGCAACCCGATCAATTGGTTGCGCTCGCGTTCCAGGGTCTCGCCGAACGCGCGGACAAGATCGGCCAGTTGAATATCTCACCTGACCTGCTCCGGGAGCTGCTCACCCTCAATCCCAACAAGTGAGCGCCAGGTGAAATCATGAATCGGTTGACCGAGAACAAGGTCGTTCTGGTCACGCGCCGCACCCGGCTCGATGATCTGGTCGCCCGCTTCAATACTGTCAGTCAGGCGAAGTTCTATGTTGAACACCTGGGCGCCGATTTCTCGGATTACCTCTACGAACACAAACGGTACCGCGCATCGGTAACCGCAGCCAGCGCGATCATGGAACGCATCGGCCGGCTTCACGTGCTGGACCGATCCTTTTTGCCAAATTTCATCTTCGCAAACGATGACACCGTGGTGGTGCTCGGGCAGGACGGGTTGGTAGCGAACACCGTCAAGTACACCACGACTCAGCCCGTTGTCGGCGTGAACCCCGATCCGGCGAGGTGGGAAGGTGTGCTGCTGCCGTTCGGGGTTGGTGATCTCGAAAAGATTCTCCCGGAGATTTTCGCTCGCCGGCGGCCAATCAAGGAAGTGACGATGGCCAAAGCCGAGTTGAACGACGGCCAGACTCTCTATGCGGTGAACGATCTGTTTGTCGGGGTGCGCTCGCACGTTTCAGCGCGATACACGATCAGCATCGGAGACAAGACCGAGCAGCACTCATCCAGTGGCCTGATCGTGTCGACTGGACTGGGCTCGACAGGTTGGTTCAGAAGCCTGATGACCGGTGCCGCAAGAGTGGCAAGCGAAGCCTCTGGCGGCAGAGTCAACATTGAACCGCCTGCCGGATTCGCGTGGGACTCGGACTATCTTTACTACACTGTACGCGAACCGTTCCCGAGCAAGACGTCATCGGCGACGCTGGTGTTTGGCAAGATCACTGGTGCCCGCCCGTTGACGTTGATCTCACAGACACCGGAAGTTGGCGTGATCTTCAGCGACGGAATCGAAAGCGACTTTGTAGCTTTTAATTCAGGCACTCAGGCGACGATCTCTGTCGCCGAGAAGCGCGGCCATCTAGTAATTTGAGCTAACGACAGGATTGCGAGTTAATGCAAGATGACCGATTCGGTTGATCATTCTAACGGAAAGGTCTTGCCGGGCTTAACCGGACGCCGCTGCTAAGTTATAGCAGCAATGGAAGCGAGCCTGCTTACACCTCTGTGGACTGCGCATTGCTTCACAGACAGGGTGATCGTGGGTTGTATTACAACTGTTGCCACGGTTGCCCCCAGACAAAGTTCTAAGTCCCATCTCCTTCTCAAAAAGTGAGAATTGGAGGGATACTCGACCATGAGTGCACATCTCAATGCACCTGTGAATACGCATGTCGGTTTCGACCGACAGTACGACGGTCCCGGAGAGGTAGACTCCGAGGGACTGGTATACTCCCCCACAGATCTGAGCGCCTACTATTACGAGCTTGAAGGTTTATTGGTCCGGATCGAATCAGCCGAGACCCACTATAAGGTCCTGGGCCTCGATTATCTTGCGACATCCGGCGAACTCACGACTGCATACACGAGGGCAATGATACTGCTGGACCCGGCAGCCTACGGTCTGGAGTCCGATCTAACAGCGTCACTGGGACCAAGAGTCACGATTTCCGCTGAACGAGTCTCGGAGGCGTTTCGGACTCTGATGGATTTCTACGAAAGACTCGAATACGACGCTAGCTTGTTTGGCTGGGAGAACGAAGATTCGAAACACAAAGAACAAAGTCAGCAGCGCGGGAAATCGAGATCAAAGGTTCAAAAATCGCAGCCCAGGAATGCCAATCGACGTGCGCGAGAGCGATTCGAAATCTCCATACCGGTCACGGTAACGGGCTACTACGAGAACGCCAGCGACTGGCACGAAGCCGTGCAGTCTGTTGACCTCAGTAGAACCGGGGCGCGCATTCTTATCAGCAGGCGGGTGCTGGTTGGCAACATTCTTTACCTCAGAATGCCTATGCCTATTGTCCTTCGCGCCCACGAGTACCTCGATCAGACATACGGCACCTATGCGATCGTGCGCTG
Organism: Blastocatellia bacterium; assembly: GCA_963737945.1. Lineage (GTDB taxonomy): Bacteria > Acidobacteriota > Blastocatellia > UBA7656 > UBA7656 > Onstottus_A. The sequence goes on from CAVTUR010000011.1 coordinate 175,361, forward strand.
GATCAGGCCGCCGCGGGATGGACTCAGGCTCACGGGAATCGAGTTCATCGGGGAGCTACCTCCGCTCGGGTTTCTCGATCGGCCCTGGGCGACATTTCACATCGATAATTGGAACGGCCAGGACCGGAGGACAGAGCCGCGAGAGCGCGTGTCCGAGGCGATTGAAATCGAGTACTTCGACGAGTCTGAGCGACTCATCATGAAGGAATCGGGCTTCATAGCCGACATAAGCAACTCGGGGGTGCGGGTTTGCGCGAAGGAACCGCCGGTTGATTCGGATCTGATCAGGATCATCAGGCCAAAGGCCTCAATGTCCGTGTTTGCCCTGGTGCGCAACCGCTTCAAAGGAAGAGACGGCTACGAGCGCCTATGTGCGCAGTTCATCAGCGAATGTACTGCAGGCCCAGTTCCAAAGTAAATAAGTAAGAACGGACCTCACTCCACAATAACCCTATCCGTTCCGCTGCGGCCGAAGGTTTCCGGATGGTACATCTCTTCGGCCTTTGTTGGCGGAACCACGAACATTCCCGGTGTCGTCGCGCGCGCTACGTAAGAGTAGTCATGGACACCTTCCCAGACTAACGACGCGAATGCTTCGACTCGCTCGTCTCGCATGTTCTGGTGCTCGAACCACGGCCGTTGCCACCACCACCAGCGATCAGTCGTCTTGTCGTTCGGGTCTTGCGGAACGCTGCCGGTGACCGCGAGCGCGGGGTTCAAAGCCTCAAGCCCCGCTGGTATCGGATCAACAAGGGCGACGTGATAACGCCTTGTTGTCACTAGCATCGTGAGTTTCACTCGCACACGCGCGCCGGCTTTGATGTGCCAGGTTCCATCCGCGTCGCGGCTCACGTCGTCAGCCTTATCCACCGCTTCGTACGTACGCTCGACCGTGAAACCGTGCTCTGAAGGATCAAGCTTGAGACTCGCGGGCGCGTATTGCATCCCAACGCGATAGTACAATCGGCCGGGCCCCTCTTTGCTGAGGATCAGATTCTGCGACGCGGTTGTTTCGGCCAGCACGCTCATCGGGATGTTCAGGTTATGACGATCGGTGGTGCGTCCTCGAAACTCATGCCCGCCGGCGTAGGCGTCGCCGAGCCACGCGCGCGCGACGAAGTCCGGCGTGACTTTTTCATAAGTCGCAAAGTACCGATCAAGCGCCAGCAGCACAAATGCATTTTCCTGGGTGTTCTCCCATCGGCCCCGTGTGCGATGCGCCAACAGACCCCGCACGATCTTGGGAATCAGGTCATTTGCCGGCTGGTCCTTGATCAACGCTTCGAGGATGACCCCGTCGGCGCGGCGATCCGAATGCATCAGCAGATAGTCGTCGTCTTTGTATGAGGTGACGAAATGAGCCGTGGCGGCCTCTTCGGTGGCGCGGTTGTTCAGGTGCCTGCGGATGGCGGCGAGTTCCGTTTGAGATGCCGGGTCTCCCGACAAGCACCGACAGCAGCCAGCCAACTGATTCAAGCGAGAGCCCGTCGAGCCCGCCTTCTGCGATCAACCTTCGAGCCTTTGCCGGGTCCTTATCGTCCATCAGGTTGCGCACGTAGAGCGAGTATGCGATGAGCGCGCGCCGGGCAAACGCGCCGTACCGTAGCAGGGAATATGCTGCTCGATATCGCGCAGATACTTCTTTGACCGATCGAGCATCGGAGCCGGCACGTCAAAGCCTTTCTCCTTTGCTCGCTGGAGCGCGTGGGCCACATGAATGCTCACGTAAGGCCACGACTGATCGCCGCGCCGCCAGAATCCAAAGCTGCCGTCGTCGCTTTGACGAGACTCCAATCGCTTGATGTCCCGCGCTACCGCGTCGATCAACTCTTTCGGTTCGGGCAGACCCTTCGCCTTGAATGCCGCGAGCACGTCCTTTAGCGCGGCGACGGCGAGCACTCTGGACGACAGTTGCTCCGAGCATTCGAACGGATAGGCTGCGAGATAGATTACCGCGTCGGTCAGGGCCTGAAGCTCGGTTGAAGAGGTCGAGATTTCGAGCCCGCCGAACTGACGGATGGCGTCGCTCGGCGCTGCAACCGGCTGGGCGATCGCGCCGTTGTCAATCTCGCCGTAGGTGGCAAAGGCCTCGGTTGTCGCCGGCGTCCACACAGGCAGTTCGATCTCGGCGGCGTCGGCCCACTTGCCCGACACACCCGCGATTTGGAATCGCGCCGTTCCAGCGCGCGCGGCTGAAACCGGGAAGCGGACTTCGACGCGATCGTTGGCCGGGACGGTCACGCGGCGGCCGGCGCCTGCGGTGAGTTCCGCGTTGCCGGCTCGGACTGCGACATCGACATCCATCGGCGAATCGGTCTGGTTTTGCACCACGATGGGTAATTCGATCTTGTCGCCGAAGTTGAGGAATCGCGGAGCGGAGGGCCGCACCATCAACGGGAGGCGCGCGGTGATGCTTGATTCGTTTGCGCCGAACTGCTTGCCGCCGGCGACTGCGATGGCCATCACCCGATAGCGAGTCAGGCTGTCGGGGAGTTTCACTTTGACGCTTGCGCGTCCGTTTGAATCGGTCGGCACAGCAGGCGCGAACGTCGCAAGGGCGTTGAAGTCCTCGCGCATTTTGATCTGGTCCTGCCCAGGTTCATTTTGAAGCTGGTTTTGGAAAGAGCGCCCGTTTTTTGCCAGAGCCATCGCCCTCATAGGCGCCGCAACTCCCCCGGCAGCGTCGCCAGCTCCGCCTCCCCGTCCGACGCCGATTTGTAGTTTTTCTGCCAGATCTTCAGGCGCTGCGAGCAGCACGTCTTGCCGTGAATGGTGATCGCTCACATCGGCACTACGCTGTGAGTAGAATGTCGCTATCGGATCGCCGATGCGATAGCCGCTCAACGCCAGCACCGCTTCATCAACAACGACCACCGCGAGCTCGCTTCCGGCCACCGGCTCGCCTGATGCGTCTCGCACCATAACGTCGACCGTAGTCTCACCGCCCGGTTCGAGAGCGATGTCGCGCGGCTTTGCTTCGACCGCCAGCTTGCGCGAAAGCGGCGGTACTTGCAGGTTCAGCGTTCCCTTTGCGTACGCTGGCCGCTTCGGTAGTTTCTCTGCAGGCTTGCCCTCGTTGTCGGTGCGCAGTGCCGCGCCTACCAGATCAACCTGCACAAAAAGGTTCGGCGTATAGCCGTCCTTTATCGGAATCCGCAACGTGTGTGACGGACCGTCCATCGCGAAGCGCTCGGTGCTCACGATACCCGATCGCCTGAGCGTCAACACTCCCTCAGCCGGATAGAACGGCGCTTGCACAAGAATCTCCGCGGTGTCGCCCGCACGATAGTCTTTACGATCGGGAATCATCTGAGCATCTTCCTGCTCGAGGTTCCGTTTCGGTATGACCTTTCCGCCGGCGACCCACAGCGTCAGCTCGCTTTCGTTTTTGCGCTCGCGGTCGTCCAGGATTGTCGCGGTTACGCGATACTGCCCGCCTTCTTTGGTCTCGAACCGGCACTGAACCGGATCGGCAGCCGATCTTACAGTACACTCCTGCGGGTTCGTTTCTTGCTGCTTCCATTCGCCCTTCTCAAACACCCAATCCATCAAAACCGCTCGGAGTTTGATCTCCCGTCCGCCGATCAACTTTCCATCGAGATCGGCGATGATCGACTGCACGATAAGCGGTTCGCCTTTTTGCACGAACGTGCGAGGGCTGCGAATCCCAACATAAAGATCAGCCGGATGCACCAGCAGATTCGTCGACGCAGTCCAGGCCTGGCGGTTCACGTCGGTTACGCTGGCTTCGGCGGTGACCGTTGATGGCTGCGGCGGATCAACCGAAGCGAAGTCCATGCGCAGCGTGTGCTTGCCCGCCGCGCCGGTTCGGCCGGTGAACGTCTCAACCTTTCTCTCAGTGTAAGTGCTTCGATCGATCCACCACGGAACCCATTTTCCAAAAGTGAAATCATCTCGATTGGGAGGCGTGAAGTGAGCCGCAGATGTCGTCACTCGCCAGGTCACCTCGGCATTGTTGAGTCCGCCTCCGGCGTAATATGCCGCGTTCACGGTCGTGGTCGCGTTGCTACCGACAAAGTGCGGACCATCGGAAGCTTGGGCGGTGACTTCAAACTCCGGCCGTCGAAATTCCTGAACCTGAAACTGATGCGAGTTCGGGCTACTCGCCGCAAAACCGTCGCCGTGCGCATCAAGCTCGATTCTAGCGTAGCCGAGGTTGATTGCAGGTGGAAGCTTGAACGTCATGTCGAACCCGCCGAGTGCGTTGATCCGGGCTTCGCCCTTCGCAACATCGTTGGAGCGCGAGTCCTTAACCACATACGCGACGCTTGCTTGCCCGATGTCGGGCAGGCTCACATCGCCGCCTTTGCCGTCACCGATGCGACGAATCCATCCTTTGACGTGAACTTCTTCGCCCGGGCGATACATCTGGCGGTCGTCAAAGACAAACCATCGAAGCGAATAGCCCGAATCCTTCTTGACCCAGCCGCTGCGATCGTTCCACCAGTAGTTGTTCTCGGGAAGGATTGCGACGTCGCGGCCCTTGCGTGCGACGAGAATACGCGGTCCATCGCTAGAACCCCCGCTGAGCGGGATTCGTGCGATGCCGTCGGTGTGAGTTGTTGCGGTGGTCTCGGAACGAAGGCCCGCGGGTCGCACGACGTCTATTGATACCTGCACGCCGTCTATCGGCTTGCCGTCTTTGAGCGAGGTGGCCCAGCCGATCAACTCCGAGCTGTCGGCAAAGGCATCGAGTCCGATTTGAGTGACCTGCGCCCACACGGCTACCGAGTCGCGATAACGCCTGGCCGTTGCAACAGCCGGTTCGACGACGATGAACACCTGCCCTACGCCTGCGTCGAGCACCGGACTGAGATCAATGCGGGTCTCGGTCATCTCATCGGGTTTACCGGCGACGCTGATCACCTTTGAGAGAGCAAGCTTACCAGGCGGCGTCCGCGGAGTTCGGTCGTCCCGATTGCGCATGTACGCGAGGAACTGGCTCCAATTCTCGGGGCCTACTGAGTAGAGACGCACCCGTAGCGAGTTGTGATTGATGCTGTAGACCGAGAATCGCGGCGGCGCCGCGGGGTCCAACACCACAAATTGTTTATCCGGTCCCGCGAGCGCAGCAGGCGCCGAACCAACATTGAAAACCATCGGCGCGGTCTGACCGAGCGCCTGTCCGAACTGGTCGTGAATCGCCGGATCAAGCGTCACCCGATAGCTCGTACGGCCGCGCTTGATCCCGCTGATGCTGAGCGTGTTGCCGTAGATAGCACTCTTCAAGCTGACGGGTTGGGTCTTTTTTCCGGCGGAGCTGACTTCTTCGACCCGTACCTGAGACTGCTCGAAACCCGAGGTGTCAATAGGATTTGTGAATTGCACGCTCCAGTTGTCAAACGGAGAGCAACCACTACCATAGCCGCACTCGTGCTTGACCACCTGCAACGGCCCGTAGGTGCGAAAAGCAAAACTCTGCGGGGCCGAGGTCTTCAGCGGTCCTTCGAGTGAGGGAGTGCCCGGCCCGATCGTCACATCGATCGATGCTCCTGCAGGCAGCGGCGCTTTCGAAGCCGGGTTGCCGGTATCAACCACCCGGAACGCGAGCCAGCGATCTTTGTTCGCGCGAGCAGCCAGGTTGCTCACCGCGTCGTCGGCCGCGATTTCAGAATCAGTGGCAACCCGTGTTTTCCATTCGCGATTGCCTGATCGCACTCGAATCGTCTCAACCACAGAAGCCGGGCTGACCCTTTGATCGAACTCGATGAACATCAGCGGGTCGCGCACAGTCGGGCCGACTTTCGGATAAGCTGACTTCAACACTGGCGGCGGGGTCGCAAACTTCCAACTCCTCGGCGCCGCAAGACTGGCTCCTGTGACCGATTTAGTGCCAGCCGGGATTGCCGCCGTGTACTCGGTGGCCATCGGGAAGTGGCCGTCGGTTTCAAACAGCAGTGTCTTTGTTCCTACCCATCGCCAGTGCCCGGGAGGCTGCGGCGTCAGCTTAACCGGCACTCCTCCAGCGATCGTGTCTTGATGCGAGGTGACCGCAACCATCGGCTGCGAGAACGTCACGCTGAGTTGAGGAACCAGAGGCACGTCGCCTTCGGGAGAATAACGCAGCACTTCCAGAGGGCCGGCGGCGACGATATCGGGCACGTCGAGTTTTTCCGCTGGCGGGAACGAATCGGTGATCGTCTTGCCGGTTCGCGGCGGAGGCAGCGAGCGATCACGCAAGGCAAATTCCTGCTCGTCGGTCGGTTCTGTCTTGAGAGGGCGAAGCCGTTTCAATACATTTTGAGCGTCGTCGTCCGAGAGCCGCGCGGCCGGTACGGTCGAGGTGACCGGCTCGCTTTGGGCGACGGGGGTTCCCTCACTCAACCTGAGCTGTAATCCTGTTTTCACATCGCCTCCCTGCGGTCGCGATGTCGCAGGGCGTCGTATCTGCCGAGCCGCGATCCCAGGAGTGAACAGACCGGAAGACTGAAGCAAGGCTAATGTTATGCTCAATGCAATCTTGAAAGGCGTTGACATAAAGAGACTCCTGCGCGGGTTCAGAGTTTCAGGCTTCCTGCTTTCAGGGCGGAACTCTGAACCCAGTCGGTGTGAAGGCTCGCAGTTCAGCGGCTCATCCTGTGCGGGTGTATTAGATCACGAATCGGAGGTGATATTGAACCCGAAACCTGAGTTGGGTCGTGGATACTGGAGGACGGATCCCCTTCGGGGAAATGTCCAAACTCTTAAGCGAGCCGGGCGGTTTGAAATTTCAGACTGTAGGCATGATTGCCGATGCCGAACCATCACCGGTATCGGTTAACCCTTGGTCGAGTGAGGTGATATTGGAAATCTGCTCGGATTCGGATCCGAACTCGATGCCGACAAGATTTGATGCTCCGGCCCACGTTCTACAGTAACGCACAATACCTGGTATCTGGTTTATGGCCCCGATTCTGGAAACCGTATCGGGCCAGTTTTCCATAGCCAGCGAGACACACAGCAGCGTCATCGGCGCGACGCTGTGCGTAAGCTTGAGCCTCACCCCCAATTCGCTGATGTCGACGGTCTCCGTAAACTCCCGCCAGCCCCCGGCATCCGAGATCACAACAAGGGGCACCCGCTGTAGTACCCGCGACGCCCGGCGCTGGTTGTCCACGCCGACAAACTCGAAGGCTGTGCTCGCCCGGCTAAGCTGGGCGTGCAATGCCAGGAGGTGTTGCGAGGATGTAGGGGAACCGGCCGCGGCGATGACAGGAGGTCTGGCCGCCACGCTTATCCGGCCGATTTGAACGCATTCGTTGGCGGCAAGATCCATAAGACCCGCGTCCGAATAGGCGTTCTTCAAGGCCAGACGAAACTCGAGATTGTCGGGCTCCTGTCTAATTATTGACTGGAGGAGGGCCATCGCTTTGTCGTCTTGTCCGCGGTGCGACATGTCCGAGACCGTGCACAACGCGCTCCCTCGATTACTCTCATCCGAAGAAACGCATGTGCGAGAGATTTCTGCTGCGGGATAGACGGTGTAAGGAAGGAAGGGAACGTCAACCCCAAGGCTCTGAAGCGCATCTCTGTGTGCGGGTTCCTGCGGTTCGATCGAGCACAGCTCTTCGAGCGCTTCGATGGCTTCGGCGCGATCGCCTCGCCGCAATGCTGCATCGGCAATCGTCTGGAGCGTGGGCGTCAGAAAAAAATCCTCACGCAACCGGCGGAAGATAAGCGCCAGCCCTCTCAAGGCTGCCGGATGTTCAGGATCGCGGGAGAGGATCTTGCGCAGAAGGTCTACGGCGTCCTGCTCGTTCCGATCGGCAATCAATGGGTCAACCAACCCATCGACCAGCGCTACGGCGCGGTCAAGGTCACCTCTTTCCAGAAACTTCTCGCCGACGACCAGCAAGGCGCCGTACTCACCGGCATCGAGGGCAAAGAGCTTTTGATATGTGTCTTCAGCATCGTCCGGCAGACCGGCTGACAGATAGGTAGAGCCCATGATCCTGAGCAGCTCGACGTTACCGGGGTCCCTTGTGAGAGATTCGCGGAGAACCGGTATGGCTTTATCGGCCTGGCGCTGGGCCACGCATATCGATGTAATCGCCTCAAGTGTTTTGTACTCATCAGGCCGGACACACTGTGCTCTTAGATAGGCCGACACCGCGCCATCATAGTTCCCTTGCCGGTTGTATTCGTCACCCGCAGCCATGAAGCACTCGTGAGCACGCAGTATTTGTCCGTCGCGTTGCCAGCGATCACCAAGCATCAACTGCAGCGACGCATTCGAAGGATCGATCTCAGCCATGCGCCGATAGGCATCAAGCGCCTTGTCTTCGCGCCCCGCTTGGTTGTGGGCTGCGGCAACGTTGGCATATTGCCGTCCCGCCTCTCCCGGCAGCCCCTGAGCCAGATAACACTCGGCAAGTTGGACCGCCGAGTCGAGGTCGTCGGAATCGATCCGCGCTACCTTCTTGAGGAGCGCGATGGCTTTGGATGTGAAACCCTGATGGCGATAGCCTTGAGCGACGCGAGAAAAGATCCGCTTAGCTTCGTCTTTGAGACCAACTCGTGCGTAGAGGTCACCCAGAGTGTTGAGTGTAGAGAGATCAGTCGGATTCCATTCCACCAGCTTGCGGTACTCCTCGATGGCCGCGGTTATTTTGCCTCGCGATAGATGCTTCTCAGCCGTTCGCCGCGTCTTTGACCGATCAAACCCCATGTGTCTCCAAGTCCCTGTTCCTAATGCTTCCGGGCCGGCTGTCGCAACCTCTGAGTACTGTTGCGCCGAGCGGCCATAGTGGTGGCACCGGTCAACAGCTTAAATTGTCGGGGCGTCCTCTCCGAACGCCCACGTTCCCGAATGCCAGGTTGCCGAGCGCTCGAGACTTGAAACCGGATGCTTGAGCGCTGCGGTTCGGGTTTTGTTGTCACTTAACGAAAATTGTCAAAGGCGTGAGAATTCCATAAGCGAGTTGCCAACTGTCCGAGAGGCAGTTACGAAATGAAAAGAGTTTTTTTGTATCTCCGATCGAGTCTCGAGCGTACTAGAAGATCCGCAGAAGAACTCGCTCAAGGAGATTATTCCAATGATTCATTTTCGCAAGCTGACTGCCGTCATAACACAACTGGCTCTGGTAGCCGCTTTCACGTTTTCGGCCACCGCTGCAAAGAGCAACGGCCGCGACACGATTACCCCGGATGATCTCAAAGAATGGTTGACCTACCTGGCTTCCGATGAACTGGAGGGACGCAACACCTATACCGAAGGGCTGGGGCTCGCAGCCGGATATATCGCCGAGCGGCTCCGGTCATGGGGTGTCAAGCCGGGCGGCCCAAACGGCTCGTATCTTCAAAGAGTCGCGGTGCTCGGCGTCAAGAGCGATAACAACTCGTCGATTACCGTCGAAGCGGGCGGCCAGACTCGAACGTTCAAAAACAGAGAAGGCATCAGCTTTCCTTCCAACGTCGGGGGCAAACAAACAATCACCTCAGACCAGATCGAGTTCGTCGGCTACGGGTTAAACGCACCGCTTGCCAAACACAATGACTACGAAGGCAAGAATGTAAAAGGCAAGACGGTTGTGTTTCTCGGGAACACCCCACCGAAGGGCATGGAGAGCGGAGCGTACCGCCGCGCGTTAGGTGGGCGTTCGCGTTACGCGACCGAGCAGGAAGGCGCCGTGGCGAGCATAGGCGTGGCGAGCGGCTTTAGAGGTGGCGGCGGCGGTCAAAGACCGGGCGCCCAGGGACCAGGGGGTCAGGGTCCCGGAGGGCAGGGGCCGGGAGCGCAGGGACAAGGCGGCCCTCCCGGTGGCGGTCAGTTTGGGAGAGGTCAGGCGGACGGCTCGGACTTCACAACGGTTCAGAGGCTGGATGCGGCAACACCACCGGCAGCAACCGGTCAGGATGACTTCTTCGACTTCCTCTTTAGCGGAAGCGATTTGAAATATGCGGAGTTGAAAGACAAGGCTTCGAAAGGCGAGCCGCTCCCGGAATTCACGATCAAGAATGTCCGGATAACTTTCAACATCGATGCGACGTATCAGATAGTGCGAACTCAGTACACCCACAACGTAGTCGGCATTATCGAAGGCTCGGATCCAAAACTCAAAGACACTTACGTCGCTTTCGGCGCGCACTACGATCACGTCGGCTACGCGGAAGGAGAAGTCATACAAGGTACAAGTGGACCAATTCGCAGCGGCGCGCGCGGCCGAGTGACGGCAGGCGCCGCGGACGATCGAGTCTGGAACGGCGCCGACGATGACGGCTCCGGAACCGTGACGATCATGGGAATGGCGAAGGCATTCGCGACCGGGCCAAAGCCTCGCCGTTCGCTCATCTTCGTTTGGCACTCGGGCGAGGAGAAGGGGCTGTGGGGCTCGCGGTTCTTTGCCGATTACCCGACGGTCCCGATGGATAAGATCGTCGCGCAGATCAACATGGACATGGTCGGGCGCAACCGCGACAACAAAGCAGAAGAAGCAAACACGGTATACATCGTCGGGTCGGATCGAATCAGCACCGAGTTTCACAACGTCACCGTGGACGCCGACGCCGCGCTTGCAAAGCCGCTAAAGCTCGACTACGAGATGAACGATCCGACGGACCTAGAGCAAATTTATTATCGGAGCGATCACTACAGCTACGCGGCGAAGGGGGTGCCGATCGTCTTCCTCACGACAGGGCTGCATCCCGACTATCACGCAAACACCGACAGCGTCGAGAAGATCAACTTTGAGAAGATGGCGCGCATCGGGCAGTACGCTTACGAGATTGGAATGCGCACAGCGAATATGGATCACGCCCCGATTCGTGACAACCGCGGCCCCCGAGTGGGCAAAGGAAGCACCGGGAAGCTCGCGCCCTAGAAGAACCGTAGTGCGGACTACAAGCTTCAGCTTGCCTCGAATCACGCAAGCTGAAGCCGTACCCGGAACTTCGCCCGACGACCGACTCCTCGTCAAAACGGGACCGGCGGTTCACTGATTCCGGGTCGCGCGCAATTCTGCGAGTTCGATCGTAATCCTATCCAATCGCGCCAGCAGTTCGGTGTGGCGTTCGCTTTCGGGCGCGGGCTTCTTACCAGTGAACGAGAAGGTTCCGCCGGGTTCGATCTGGGCGTGATCGATTTCATCGAGTGAACCAAAGCCCTGTTTGTGGGCGGCCGACTCCAGTTCGGTCAGGGTTATCAGCTCCTTCTTCAGGCGTTCGTGTTTGATCTGTCCTGCTTCGATCAACGCGTCGGTATCGCCTTCGACCAGGCGATCCAGCTTCTCGTGCTTGAAGAGAAATCTGACAACGAAGTAGTTGACCACCAAAAGGGTCGACGCTCCGACGATCCCGCCCATTACCGAGTTGTCGTTACCGATAATCGCGTTCTGAACCGTGTTCGACAACGTCAGCAGCACGACCAGATCAAACGGGTTCAGTTGAGCCAGCTCGCGCTTTCCGGCGAGCCTGAGTCCGATGATAAGAAAAAAGTAGATGATCACCGGACGGAGTATCTTCTCGATTATCGAGGGATCGAAGTGAACAATGTTGCTCCAGAGGTTCCCGTCCATGTCAACAGTCCTCCGATCGAACGAGTTGTTGGGGAGACTCAGGTATCCAAAGAACCGATAGCGAGCACTCTGCGACTTGGCCTCCGCGGAAGCTCTTCTAAGAATCGAGCTCGCTCCGGCTAGCCGGGACCGCCTGTTCACACCTGACAGCCTGGACAGAAATGAGCGGTGCGGCCGCCGATAGTCTTCTTTTCAATCGGCGTCCCGCAGATTTTGCATACCGCTCCGCGCGCGTCGCGTGAGACAAGAAAGTCCGGCGGGAACTCTTCGTCGCTCGCGGTTCGCATTGCGCGTCTCAACACTCGCCGCGTCTCGCGGTGTATGCGTCGTGTCTCTTCACCGCTCAAGAATGATGCGAGTCTGTCGGGTCGCACTCGCGATTCAAAGAGAATCTCGTCCGCGTATATGTTGCCCACTCCGGCGATCAACCTCTGGTCCATCAGCAGCGGTTTGATTCGACGCCGGGGCCGCTCGTCTATCAAGCGCTCGAGGAACGCCAGGCTGAACGCGGCGCCCAGTGGTTCGGGTCCCATCTCTCGAAGAGCGGGAATCTGCGCCGGGTCATCGACCAGCATCACCCTGCAGATTTTCCGCGGGCAAGTGAAGGCCAGCCGGCGAGTGTTTCTCAGGATGAACTCGATCCGAGTATATTCGGGACGCTCGTTGGGGTGTTGGTAGTAGCACAGGTCGCCGCCCATACCGAAGTGCAGGATCAGCGCGCGTCCATCATCGAGCGCAACGATCAAGTACTTGCCGCGTCTGGAGGCATCGACAAAGCACCGGCCTCCCAAACGCCGGGCGAACGCCCGCGCGGTCGGACGCTTGATGATGTTTGGAGCGGTGATGATAACGCGCTCGACGCACTGACCGAGAGCCGTGCGCTGAAAATAGAGGAGCCGGGTTTCTACTTCGGGAAGCTCGGGCATAGGTCTTATTGGCCCTATAGGTCCTATACCTCCTATAGGTCTTATAGGTCTTATAGGTCTTATAGGTCCTATTCCCTCCACATGTTCTCAAACCGGGTGAACTCTTTGAGGAAGGCCAACGGCACCGATCCTATCGGACCGTTGCGCTGCTTGCCTATGATCAACTCCGCGGTGCCCTGATTCTCATCCGTCGGGTTATAGAGCTCTTCCCGATATATAAAACACACCACGTCGCTGTCTTGTTCGATCGCGCCGCTCTCTCTCAAATCGCTCAACTGGGGCTTGTGCTCGCTTCGCTGTTCGGGCGCGCGAGAGAGCTGCGAAAGCGCCACCACCGGAATGTCCAGTTCCTTGGCCAGCCCCTTCAGATCCCGTGAGATTTGCGAGACTTCCTGTTGGCGCGATTCGATGCGCCCGCGGCCTGCCATCAATTGCAGATAGTCGACGATGAGCATGTCCAATCCGTGCTCGACTTTCAATCTCCTGCACTTCGCCCGCATTTCCATTACGCTGACGGCGGCCGAGTCGTCGATGAAAACTTTCGTCTCGCAAAGGCGCCGCAATGCGTCTGCAAGCCGAGCCCATTCCTCGCGGTTAAGATAACCGGTCCTCAGCCTGTGCGCGTCAACCCTCGCTTCCGAGCACAGCAGTCGAGACACGAGTTGCTCGGCGGACATCTCCAGACTAAATACTCCTACAACGTTGCCGTTTTTGGCCGCGTATTGAGCCATATTCAGAGCAAGCGCCGTCTTACCCATTGACGGCCGGGCGGCTATCACGATCAGCTCCTGGCGTTGGAGGCCGGAGGTCATTCGGTCGAAATCGGTGAACCCGGTCGGGACACCGGTGATCATCTCGGGCCGGCCGGCCATTTGCTCGATCTGCTCGAGCCGGCGCTTCGCGACATCCCCGATGTATTGGAAGCCCTGGCGAACGCGATCTTCGGCTATTTCAAAGATCAAGTGTTCGGCCTTGTCGATGATCACATCCGCGTCGTCTTCTTCCTCGAACGCGAGCGAGACGATCTGCTGAGACGCCGAGATCAGTTTGCGGAGCATCGACTTCTGTTTGACGAGTTTGGCGTAAGGCTCGATCGTGTCGGTACGCGGCACGCCATCGATGAGCGAAGCGATGTAGGTAGCGCCGCCAATCTGTTCGAACTCACCGGCGCGCCTCAGTTCATCGCTGAGAGTGATCAAGTCGATCGGCATCAGTCGCTCGGTGAGCGATATCATCTTATCGAAGATTCGACGGTGGGAGTCGAGGAAAAAGTCCTCACGGCGCAGCAACTCCATCGCCTGGTTGCAGACCGCGTTATCAAGCAGGATAGCGCCCAGGATGGAGCGCTCGGCCTCGACGTTGGATGGAAGGCCTCGATCGAGAAAAGGATCACCCATTGCCGCTCGCGTCATGACATAAACTCGCCGGCTACCGTCGTTTGGTGCCTGGAATAGTATTTTAAGAGGCGCTCGCTGGCGGGCGCGCTAAAGAAGCCGAGAGGAGGGTCGCAAGGTCGACGACGCCGTGCGGAACGCCGCTCCCTCAGCGATTCCGCGCGGGCGATGATACCAACAACATTTCATTTGAGTCCAGCTCATGTACGGGCGAGCCTGGGAGCGCAGGCATCCGTACCTGCTCGGGGTTCGCAGTATGAGCCAGGCAAGGATGCCTGCTGCGCTCCAGGGCCGCCATACAAACTATTCCTCGGTGGCTTCGGCTTCCGATTCGGAGGACTCTACCGCATCCGGGGCTGTCTCGGCTTCGACATTGTCTAGTGCAGAATCGGCTGCCGGAGCCACTTCCGCGGCACTCACCTCTTCCGCCGCGTTGACGTCTTCGGCGGCGCCCTCCTTGCGCACAAGGACTCTTATTGAAGGCGTGACGTCGCGATGCAGCTTGATCGTCACATCGTAGTCGCCAACTTCTTTTATGTGCTCGCGTAGGGCGATCCGGCGGCGTTCGACAGGCAGCCCGCGATCCTTGAGTGCCTCGGCTATGTCGAGAGCGGTCACCGATCCAAAGAGTATTCCGTGCTCGCCGACTCGCCTCTCGAAGCGCAACTCGATTCCCTGCAACTTCTCCGATTCGCTTTGAGCGGAAAGGTGCTCGCGCTGTTCGCGTTTCGCAAGCAGACGCCGTTGTTCATCAAGCATCTTCTTGTTGCCGGCGCTGGCTTTTATCGCCAGTTTCTGCGGTAGCAGATAGTTACGGCCGTAACCCGCGCGCACCTTCACTACTTGCCCGCGCTCCCCTAGATTCTCTATGTCTTCACAAAGCAGAACATCCATGTGTGCCATTGAAATGATCCTCAATCGATTTTGGATTTTGGATTGCCGATTTTGGATTAGGAGAAAGCCGTGTTTCTTGCAATCCAAAATCTAAAATCTAAAATCCAAAATCGGGCTAATCCAAAGTGAACGGCAGAATCGCGCAGTTGCGAGCCCGCTTGATTGCGGTCGCAAGCATTCGTTGATGCGGCGCGCACGTCCCGGAAATCCGCCTGGGCAATATCTTGCCGCGCTCGGGTATATAGCTTCCCAGGAGCCGGCCGTCTTTGTAGTCAATGTAATCGACCTTGTCGGCGCAGAATCGGCACGACTTGCGCGCGCGTATGAATCGCCGACCGCCGCCCTGGCGGCCGCCCCTGTCGTCTCGTCGGCCGTGGTCTCTGTGTTCGCTGCTCATAGTTATGCGTCCTCCTCGTCTTCCCCGGCGTCTCCTATTGGAAGAACGGGTTCAGCGCGACGGCCGCCGCGCCGTGAACCGGCACTCGCAGCTGCATGCGCTGCGCGCCGCACGCGAAACTTCTCTGCGCGCTTCAAGTCTTCGTCGATGCGGATTGTGATGTAGCGGATTACTGCGTCGGTGACCCGCATGCGCCGTTCGAGCTCGGCGATCTCCGCGCCGGTTCCCTCGAGGGTAAACACCACGTAGTGACCGTCGTTGAATTTCCCGATGGGATAGGCGAGTCTGCGGCGACCCATTCGATCGATCTTCGCGATCCGGGCCCCTTGGTTGGTAGCGACGTCACTCAATTGAGTGACAAGGGTTTCGATGTCGGCCTCCTCGATGTTGGGAGCGACGATAAACAACACTTCAAAAACTCTCATTGGAGAGATATCCTCCTTTTGGATTACTCGGCTCGCCACCGCAAAAGATCGGCTGATCAGATTGCGGCGTGCGACGCTTCGGTTAAGCCCTGGACTCTTGTTCCAGAGCAAGGAGATTCACTTATAGAACCTCTTGAGAAAGAACTGAGAACAGTGACAAGTGAACAGTCACTTGTCACTGTTCACTCATCACGTCCTTAATGCGTTCATTGAAACGAGCCATTGCCCGCTCCACGCCTTCGCTTAGAATCACTATCACCGCATCGACGGCGCGTTCGAGCGCTTCTTCCAGCTGTTCGCGATCACGGTTGCGAATCGGCGAAAGCACAAACCTCGAGAGATCATCCAGTGGGTGATCAGGCTTTACACCGAGTCGCACTCGCGCAAATTCCTGGGTCCCCAGCCGTTCAATGATCGACTTCAAACCTTTCTGACCGCCCGCGCTGCCTCGCGCCCGCACTCGAATCATCCCGAACGGCAGCGCGACATCATCGCTCGCTACGAGCAGGTGCAACGGTTTCCCTTCCGCGTAGCGGTCCAGCAGAGGACGAACCGCATCGCCGCTCAAATTCATGTAGGTCTGCGGCTTTACCAGCAACACTCGCTGCCCGGCCAGCGCAACCTCCGCCACCTTCGCGCTGGACTCCGACCGAAAACGGCGGCCGCCGGCTCGTGCAAGCAACCTGTCAATGAGCATGAATCCAAGATTATGACGGGTCATTTCGTATTCCCGTCCCGGATTCCCGAGCCCGACTATTAGCTTCATACCAGTGACTGGGGACGAATGATGAACGATGAATGATGAATGATGAATGAAGAGTGACAAGTCACCACTCTTCTATTCACTTGTCACTTGTCACTCATTCATCATTCATCATTCATCGTTCATCGTTACTCCTCGTCGCCCTTGCCCTTCTTGATTACTTCGGGCTCGGCGCCTGAAGCAGCATCACCCTCGATAGCCACAGCAACTGGCGCGACTTCCTCGATTCTCGGAGCCGTGACGCCGGCGACGATCTGGTTTTCGTCTACAAGTAACTTGACCTTTTCGCGATCATAAACCAGATCGGCCACGGTCACATGGCCACCGATCTGAAGATTCGAGATGTCGACCGTGAGGTGCTGCGGGATGTCACCCGGCAGGCACTCGACTTCGATCTCGCGAAGCTGGAGCTCAAGTAACCCACCTTCGCTCTTGACCCCGGGTGGCTCACCGATTGTCTCAACCGACACGCTTACACGGGTCAAGGTCGTCATCGACAGCCGCAACAGGTCAGCGTGCAGCAGTCGACCCTTTACCGGATCGACCTGGTAGTCCTTGATGATCACGTTGGCGGGTTCGCCCTCGGCGTGCGGGAGCGCGAGCTTGAAAATCGTGTTGTGCCCAGAACCCGAGCGAAGTATGGTTGCGATCTCTTTGGCGCTGACCGCAACCGCGACCGCTTCCAGCCCTTCGCCGTAAACCGCAGCGGGAATCATCCCCTGCGCACGCAGCCGGCGCGTCGGACCTTTGCCAAGTCCCTCCCGCGCACTTGCGTTGATTGTTAGATCCTTGATCATTTCTTAGTAACTCCAAAGATGTAGCATAGCCATTAGTCTGTGTCCGGCGGGTTGCCCCAACGGAAATACCGGACACACACTAAAGACATTGCTACTTCAACCCTCAAATAAACAACCTGCTCACTGACGTCTCGTCGTGTATCGACAGAATAGCCTCAGCCAGAAGCTTTGCTACGCTCAAACACTTTATCTTCGCAGACCCGCAGGCAACACCGTCCGGTATCGTGTTCGTCACCACCAGTTGCTCGATCGGCGACTCTTCGATTCTCTGAACAGCCGATCCGCTCAGCACCGCGTGCGTGGCGGAGGCCAGCACCGACATCGCGCCGTTCGCCTTGAGCGCCTCAGCCGCTTTGACCAGCGTTCCCGCCGTGTCGACCATGTCATCAACAATTAGCGCCGTGCGTCCGGCGACATCGCCGATGACGTTTAGCACCTCGACTTCTCCGAGCCGCTCGTAATCGCGTCGTTTGTCGATAATCGCCAACTCCGCATCGAGGCGTTTTGCGTAAGCACGCGCTCGTTCGACGCCACCCGCATCCGGAGCGACCACCGTCAGATTCGGCAACTCCAACGCCTGAAAATGCCCAACCAGCACCGGTGCGGCGAACAGGTGATCAGCCGGTATATCAAAGAACCCCTGGATCTGACCCGCGTGCAAATCAAACAGCAGCACCCGATCCGCGCCCGCCTCGGTTATCAGGTTTGCGAGCAGCTTCGACGAGATCGGAACTCGCGGACGGTCCTTGCGATCCTTGCGCGCGTAACCGTAATACGGCATCACCGCCGTGATTCGCTTTGCCGATGAGCGTCTGAACGCGTCGAGCATTATGAGCAACTCCATCAGGTTCTGGTCGACCGGCGGACAGGTCGGCTGAACGATGAAGCAGTCTTCCCCGCGCACGTTCTCCAGAATCTGGAAATTGAACTCGCCGTCGGAGAAACGCCCGGTCTGGGCCGCGCCGATCTCAATTCCCAGGTGATGGCAAATCTCTTCAGCGAGCGGCCGATTCGCGTTTCCTGAAAAGACCTTTATGTTCACGCTGCCTCCACGACAAAACAGTTCCGGGTTTCGGGTTTGTGGTTTCGGGTTCAACGCGGAACCCGGAACCACGAACCTCGAACCGGTTTTCTTAGCTGGGGAGGGAGGATTCGAACCTCCGAATGGCGGCTCCAAAGGCCGCTGCCTTACCGCTTGGCGACTCCCCAGTATTAAGCTGAAATGATTAGACTGGAATTCACCGCGTCAAACACCAACCACTAAACCGCGGATCGAGGATGGAAGATAAACAATCGACCCTCTATCCTCCA
This sequence comes from Blastocatellia bacterium, assembly GCA_963737945.1. GTDB lineage: Bacteria > Acidobacteriota > Blastocatellia > UBA7656 > UBA7656 > Onstottus_A. Next base: position 193,781 of record CAVTUR010000011.1, read on the forward strand.
TTGATCGATCGCCCAGTTCACCGGAAGATCGTTGCCTGATACGCGCGCGCGTCAACGGTGCGCGCTCGCTCGGCCCAATGACCGGCTGCGCGCACCTCAGACTCCGCATGCTCGATCGTCTGCGAATTATCAAAGACCCCAAAGACAGTTGCGCCGCTGCCGGACATCAGAGCGTGTCTCGCGCCCAGGTCTAGAAGCCTACGTTTGACTTCCGCGATCTCTGGGTGAGCGGCGAGCACGGCCTCTTCCAGATCGTTTCTCGCCACAAGCGGTAGCCCACTGATGCCGTTAGCGGCCAGTAAAGTAAAGGGTATGATAGAAGCCGCCTCTGACCTTGTCAACCGCGAAAGCTTTTTGTATGCATCGGGTGTCGAGACGGCAAAGCCCGGATTGACAAGGAGCAAATGCTCGCACTCCACCTGTTCAAGCGGGTAGACCTCTTCGCCCCGCCCGACTCCCAACGCCGTGCCGCCGAAAAGAAAGAAAGGCACATCCGATCCGAGCTTTGCCGCGATTCGAATCAGATCCTGTTTATCGATCTCGATCTGCCACAGTTTGATCAGCGCGAGAAGCGTCGCCGCGGCGTTTGAAGACCCGCCGCCCAAGCCGGCAGCTACAGGGATGCGCTTCTCGATCTCGATGCGCGCGCCCATTGTTACTCCAATCGCTTCGCGCAACATTGCCGCGGCCTTGAATGCCAGATTCGTTTCGTCACAAGGGACTCGCGAGTCGGTGCAGACAATCTCGATCGAGCCGTTGGTTTCAGTGATGGCCAGGGTGTCGTGAAGCGAGACAGTTTGGTAGATGGTTCGAAGCTCGTGAAGGCCGTCTTCGCGCTTGAAGAGCACGTCGAGCGTCCAGTTGATCTTGGCGTAGGATCGTACTCGCATGGAGAGCGGCTTGATGGGCGAGAAGACTTAGTCGTTAGTGGGGCTTTCGAGACAGTTGAATTTCCAGCCATTCCTCGGGGTACCGCTGGGTGTCCCTCTCGAGACAGAACGTACTGCCCTCGTCATCTTCCCATAGTTCGTGCAGCAGCTTCGCCATCCCGATTCGTCCCGCCCTTTGCTACTGCTTAAGGAAAATCTCGGTGAAGTAAACCGTCCCGTCTTCCTTGATCCATACCCCTATCGCGGTCAGGCTGAAATCCGGATCAAGGATGTTTCGGCGGTGGCCCGGGCTATCCATCCAACCGTGAAGGCTTGCTGCTACCGGGTTGACGTAGCCGTTCGAATAGGCAAGGTTCTCACCAACCATTCGCCACTTGATGTCAGCTCCTTCGACCCGCTCGCGAACCGTGAGCCCATCGGGATCACTGTGCGAAAAGAAATTCTGCTCAGCCATTCGCCGGCTATAATCTCGAGCCAACGGAAGCAGCTCTTCATAAAAGTTGAGCCGAGAGAGCCCGTTGCGCCTGCGCACGAGGTTGATTTCATCGAGGCATTGTTGCTCGAGCGAAGCGATCTCGCGAATCAGGCGACTTGAGACGCGCGGACTCGACTCGCTCTCCCCAGAGTCAACGGGATCGGGCTGAGAGGGTCGTGGCTTCGCCGCATGCGCGCTGTCGTTTTTCCCACGGGCCACTCGGCTGCCGCCAGCGACTCGCGAGTCCTTCTGTTGCGGGTACGCAGTGGTCAACGGCGCGAGCTGAAACAGCAGCGCTGCCAGGAGAAATGGACCAACTCTTCTTCGCATAAGAACGAACCTGCGGACCCTGAGGCACGTCAGGGTTAGAGACGATTTACGATTTACGATTTACGATTTACGATTTCGATTTCCGATTTCCGATTTCCGATTTCCGAACCGAGACGATTCGAACTCTTGAGTTGCGCGCATCCCGAGCATCGAACGATTCCTTCCGACTTCCGACTTCCGACCTCTGACTTCCGACCTCTGACTTCTGACCTCTGACCTCTGACCTCCGACCTCCGACCTCCGACCTCCGACCTCCGACCTCTGACCTCCGACCTCCGACCTCTGACCTCTGACCTCCGACCTCCGACCTCCGACCTCCGACCTCTACTTCTTCCCGAGCTTATCCTTGATCTTCTTTATCTCATCGGGCTCGGTTGCGAGCCTCAGCGCGTCTTCCCACTTCGCTCGAGCCTTGTCCGTCTGCCCCTGTTTCTTATACAGATCGCCGAGGTGGTCGTGGATTGTCGCCGAGCGTTGTTGATAGATGACCGCTTGCTCCAAATACTTTTGCGCCTCCGCGAGCTTACCCAGTCTAAACAGAAGCCAGCCGAGCGAATCCTGGAACGACCCGTTGGTAGGCTCAATGTTCACAGCGCGGCGTATCAACGCTTCGGCTTCAGGAAGCCTCTCGTTGCGGTCCGCAAGAAAGTATCCGAGGTTGTTCAGAATGGTGGCGTTGTCCGGGTCAATCTCGAGCGCCTTTCTCAGAGTGGCTTCCGATTCTTTGTACTTTTTCTCTCTGTCCTGCACGCTCGCCAGAGTCACCAGCGGACTGACGTCGTTCGGCTCGAGCGCGACGGCCTTGCGCGCGCTCTCTTCGGCTTCCTTCACCTGATTGACATCAAGCTGCACGCTTGACCAGAACAGGTATACCTCAGAGTCCTCCGGACTGTTCTTTAGCATCGACTTCAACGTCGCGTCGGCCGTGGCGACATCGCCGAGCCGGCCCGCAGACTGTGCGCGATAGAACTTAAAGGAGCGCTCATCAGGGAATCTCGCGACAGCATCGGTCGACGCGGCGAGCGCTTCTTTGAATTTGCCCTCTGTGATCAACGTGTCGATGATGAGCTGGTCCGCGCGCGGGCGGTCCTTGCCCAGTACCTTCTTCATTCGCTCGAAGGTTTCCATTGCCTTGTCGCGTTTCCCGGCGACGCGATACGCGATGCCTATCCGCTGAAGCACTACCTCGGCGGCTTGCTTTTCGCCTTCGCGCTCACCCACCGTACCATCCGGGTTTACGATCGATGTGAGCGCGTCTTCATACGTTGAGATTGCCTTGTCAAACTGCAGCATCTCTTCGTAGGTCTCGGCGAGAGCGTAAACAACGAACAGGCTGTCGGAAACATCCTGACCCTTCAGCGCGGTTTCGAACAACTGCACCGCTTCTTCGCGCTTGCCCGTTCTCCTCAGTACGTCCCCCTTCACCCTGATCAAAGTCAGATACGTCGGCGTGTCCTTGCGAACAACTTTGATCAACGGATCGAGACGCTTGTTGGCATCGTCGTAGCGGCCCGAGTACACCAACGCTTCCAGATAATCGAGCAGCAGCGGAGACTGGATGAGCACTCCGACGCCTTCATCATCCTTGTCCTCAGTAGAACTGGTTTCGGCGGGTTTCTTGTCGTCCTTGTTTGCGACTTCCTTGATACCGATGGCTTTCTGGTAAATATCAAGCGCTTCCTGGGTACGCCCGATGCGCAAAAGCGATTTGGCCAGAAGGCCCGCATACGCCGGCGACTTGGGATCGATATCATAGGCCTTGCGAGCGGCCATGGCGGCTTCCCGGAACTTGTTTTTCTGAGAGTAGAGCTGTGCAAGCTGATAATGTGCGCGATCGGCACCCGAACTGCCGTCTGAAACTCGCTTCAACGCGTCGAGCGCTTTGTCCTGCTCATCGAGCGTCCAGTACATCTCTCCGATGATTGCCAGAACGGGTTGTTCCTGATCACCAACCTCGATCTTGGCGTCGGGGCTGAGTCTTGCAATCTCCTCGAGTTCTTTTATTGCGGCGCGAGCCTTATCCTTGACCAACGTAGTGCCGACGAAGGTTTGGGCGAGATAGATGCGAGCCAGGAGCTTGCGCACGTCGATGTTGTCCGGCGCCAGCTTCATCGCCTCCTTTGCCTGGGTCTCGGCATCGATAACATTGCGATTTTTTAAGTAGAGCGAACCCAGCGCGGTTCGCAACTCGACCGACTGCGGGTCCAACACCAGCGCTTCCTTATAAGCGGCCACAGCGCCGGGGTAGTTGCCGGCATCGTCGAGCCGCTTGGCCTCGAGGTACTTCTTAAGCGCGTCCGCCCGCTTATCGGTGCTCTGCGATTGCGAATTGTCTTGAGCCCTGAAACCCGCTCCTGAAGCCGATCCCACGTTCGCCGCGCCGGCTAGCGCAATCGCCAGAGCAAGAGCCGCGCCGGCAGTGAATTTGTTGTTTTTCAAAATTGTCCTTTCTGCGCCAGTCGTAGCGCAGACTTCAGTCTGCGCTGTGTTTTATCCATCAACGTAGCGGGTCACAGGCCTAACCTGCCCTCACCCGCTCCCGCGGTCGTCTCCGAGAAATAATCCACCGCTCGTTCCCACGCCGAACGCCTCGGGTAATTGTACAGCGACACCGCCATCGCTACGACGCCAAGCCTTATCACATCATTCCGGTCGCCGCCGACAAAGGCGACCACCAGCGCCAGCACGCCTATGACTTCTGCAATAGCTGCCGCCAGAATCGTCGTGTTCAGCAAATGCTTTATGAGCCCTTCGATCCCGCGCGTCCCGGCCACAACTTCAAGCTTCATTCTATGCAATTGCGCGCGTCGAATCAGGATTGAACCGATCGCGAGCACCGCCGCTGCGGCGTAGAACGAGTACGGCGGCTGCGCTTGCGAGCTCGCCCCTCGAAGACTCAGAATCAACAACCCCAGGCCGGCGTAAATAACAATGCTCATCGCAAGGGCTGCTACCAGCGTGAGAGCGGTTCGATAAGCACCGGCGAGGCGGGCGATCTGTCCCGAGTCTCGCGTCAATCAATCGCTCCCTTTACCAATCTACCGTTCTCGAAAACGATGTCGTCATCCGTTCCCGGCTTGCCGTCCGGCCCGAGGCTCGAAAGCCGATAGCCTGCGGCCGTGCCCTTGTAACTAAACTCGCCGGACCAGGCATCGAGCCGAATGATCGAACTCAAATAAGCCGGTACTAGATGATCGATCAGACCCGAACCGCTATCGGCCTGGACATACGACCCTCGATCGCGACGATATCCCTCGAGGGCGGTCGCGATCGTGCGAAGATCGGCGCTGGTCCTCAACGTTTTCTCCTTGCGGAGAGCGGTCTGTATGAGCTCGATCGATTCCCATTTGCGGTCGCCTGAGCGCACCTCGACCGCTTGCCACTTGCCGTCTTTGTCGGTCGTGAATCGGAATGCCGCATCGAACTGAGCTTCTACGATTGCCTCGCTTCCGATGCCACTGCTGATGTTTTTGATGTGCACGCTGTCAGTCTTGTCGAACCCGAGTGCTTGCGCGATCCTCTCGCGTGCCTCACGCGCTCCGAGTTCTCGTGCAAAGGCAACAACACCGATGAATGAAAGCGCCAGCGCAGTCATCACCAGCGCACGCGGCATGGATTTCATTGAAGGTTCCTCCGGCACGGGGTACGGGAGCTGTAGCTGGATATCAGCTTGAAGGATAGTAACAAACGGCAGTTTCGATTGGCAACAGTTCCGGCTTTAGCGGGGTCACAACTTCCCACGACGAAATCTACACCTCGCCTGAGTTGAGCTCTGAGCCGCGCCAGCATCACCCAGGCTCGACCAAAGCTCTGAAACATTCGTTGGCAGCAGGTGTCGGGCTCTTACTGCACCTGCCTTGCTTCCTTTTTCCTGGCTTTCTTCGCAAATCAACTCGTTATCAGGTCCTTTGGTTGTGGCATCACGGTTGCTCCGACAGATTTCGGATTTGGACACACATCGAGGCTTCGATGGGAGTTGGTTGTTATGAATGCACTACTATCGGAATCGAAAACAGTCGCCGTTAAGGCCTGCACCGGGTGTCGGGCGGCGTTACTCGAACGAGACAAGTATTGCCGATCATGCGGCTCCCGGCAGCCCGTCCCGGAAACGTTGGGGCTGGATCGTGCTCAGGCGATCGCAGCCGGCCCCGGAAGCGCGCCGCCGCTTGCAACCGTAGCTCTTGCGCCCGGTGCAAGGACGGATGTGTATCGACGAATTTCGGGGCCGCTCGTTAGTGCGGTGATCACCGGTGCGCTGTCTGTCCCTTCGACGAGAAATCAAGGTGCGTTCATCAACCGGGTCATTCTCGCGCTCATCTCGATTCCCATCTGGATGATCATCGTGTTGGTGTCACCGCTGGACGCCTACGCAGCGGTCAAGAATCTGGCGAGGCAGGTATGAACCAAACATCCTTTAGCAATACTGCACTCGGCGGAGTACAGACTCCGGACTTCAAGAGCGCTGTTCGGCAGCAGACAAGCCTGCTCGCGCCGCTCGAGCGGGTTTGTCTGGGCTGGCTCGCACGAAACATGCCGTCGTGGGTCAAGCCTGACCACCTTACCCTGCTCGGCTTTGGCGCGATGCTCGTGGCCGGAATGTGTTACGCGCTCGCGAAGTGGTGGCCGCCTGCGCTTTTGATCGTCAACTTGTGTCTGGCGATCAATTGGTTTGGCGACAGCCTCGACGGAACGCTCGCTCGAACGCGGAACAAACAAAGACCTCGGTACGGCTTTTATGTGGATCACATCATTGACGCCTTTGGCATTTTGTTTGTCATCTGTGGGCTGGCGCTGTCGGGTTTCATGACCTGGACGATCGCTCTCGCGGTCCTGGTGATTTATTTCATGATCTCGATCGATGTTTATCTTGCGACTTACACGATCGGGACTTTCAAGCTCTCTTTTTATAAGTTCAGTCCCACCGAATTAAGGATACTGCTCGCGATAGGCAACATCAGAGCGCTGTCGGATCCGGCCGCGCGCGTATTCGGCGAGCGGTATCTGTTTTTCGATATCGGCGCTGTGGTGGCGATCTCGGTGATGGCAGTTGTGCTGGTGGTGTCGGTCACGCGAAACACGATCATTCTATATCGCGCTGAGAGGGTTTGATGGAGGGCGCTCAGGCAGCGATACCAACTAAAGAAGAGACGGCGCACGGGTGCCGGCGGGAAGTCGCGAATCGGCCGGAGAGCGCGCGCTCACGTGCAGTCTTTCATCGGTTTGCAAAGTTCAGCGCGGTTGGCGCGGGCGGCGTGATCGTGCAAACGTTGACGCTCGCGATTCTCATCAGGAGCGTCGGCATGCACTACTTGCTGGCGACAGCGTTGGCGGTGGAGGCATCGGTGCTCAACAACTTTGTTTGGCACAGGCGCTGGACCTGGGGGGACCGTTCGAGGTCGCGTGTCGCGCGGACCCTGTTCCGGTTCCACGCTACAAACGGAGCGATGTCGCTGATCGGGAATCTGGCTCTCATGTTCTTGCTGGTGAGCGGCGTCGGGTTGAATCCGCACGCGGCAAACCTGATCACAATCGCGATTTGCTCTCTCATCAATTTCGCACTCGCCGACCGGGTTGTTTTCATCAATTGACAGCATTCCGCTTCCCTCTTAGAATTTCGCCGTCATTGCATTCATATCGTTACTGCGGCGGCCACCCCAAACCCCTATTGCCAGTTGCTTGAATACTGTAGTAAGTGATCTACTAAGGAAGGTTCACAATGCACACGACCATCGTCTTCAGCTTCATAGCGCTGAGCCTGCTTGCCGGCAATCAGCGTGGAAATCAATGTCTTCCGGAAGGCATCAAGCCGACCGAAGTCGTTGCTATAGAGACTCTCAAGTCAACCGAGAGCGACACGGTTACCTCAAGGAAGATTACTGCACAGGAAAAGCTGGATGGACTCAAAGCGCGGTGCAAGAAAGGGAAGCTCGTAGACTCGCGAGGCCGCGAGATTCTGTTCTATAGTCTTATCGGTTGTTGGGGTAATCCGCCCGCCGATTATCCGGAGATACTCGAACATCAGCAGAAGGAGTTGGCCGATCTGAAAAAGCGATTCACGGTCATCGAGATCCCGTGCGGTCTGTCCATCGACCTCCGAATGGTGCAATGAATACGCGAGAGGGCTGGAGCGAGCAACGTTGGTTAACGGGAGGAAGAATCATAGTCGCTGCTGATTCTCCATTTGCTTGACTTGCCAGGGCGTAAGCAAATACGATAGCGCGGTCTTAAATTGACAGGCGGTTCGGGCTCTTCAGAAGGGAAATTCGGCGCCACTCGCGCAGACGTGAACGGCAATAAGGCTTCGAGCCAGGGTCCGGCTGCTCACTATTCAACCCGGCACGGTGGGAAATTTGGAAGAGCACTTCCGGGATCGTTACCGAAGTTGAACGCCCCCGCTTGAACAACGATGAATCCCGCGTCGCCGGCTCATCCCGTGCGCGCACTTGAGCCCGGTGGTTCTTTTTTGAATTACCACAGGGTGGTTTGATATAGAAATATCGCACGCCGACACCTTCAAAGCGTAGTTCGGCGTGGCGAGGGTTTGATCGCTCACAAATCATTCGCTTGTTGGAGGGGATCGTGAAGAAACACAAACAGCATCTTTTTGTCACTCTACTCGTGGCCTTGTTTTCAATGGTATCGCTTAGTTTCGCGATTACATCGCGAGCCCACGCACAAAGCGGTGACAAGGGCCAGCCCAATAGAGCGCCGATACCACAGGTCCCGGCACAGAACCTGAAGGACAGAGATAGCGATGATGACGGCGACGCCGATATTCCTCCGACCTTCAAGGGAATCATAAGCAAGGAAAAATACCTGAGCTTGCGTGATCAACATATCAATCTTTTGCGAGGTTTCGATGAGGAAGCCAAGGGCTTTGATCCGCGGTGGCGATCCAATGCGATCAGACAGATGGAACAGCAGGAACTGGCCCGAGCGCCGGAATCGAACGGAACTACATGGACGGAGATTGGCCCATTTCCGATCCCGAACGGACAAACACAAGCGGGGTCTTCCTCGGTGACCGGGCGAACCACCGCGGTTGTCGTCGACCCCACTGACTCGAACACGGTCTATATCGGGACGGCTCAAGGTGGGGTCTGGCGCTCGACCAATGGTGGTACGACCTGGACGCCAATATTTGATGCCGCCCAATCACTGGCGGTAGGGGCGCTCGCTCTGGCTCCATCCAACCCATCGATTCTTTATGTCGGAACAGGCGAGGGCAATAATTCGGCCGACAGCTATTTCGGAGTCGGTGTATATCGGATAGACAATGCGAATTCCACTGCTGACCTGGTCGGACCAATAAACCCGTCAATCACAACCGGCACTACTACCGCGATCACTTACAACTGTTTTACCGGACGCGCTATCACCAGGATCCTCGTTAATCCAACGGATCCTGCAACTATCTTTGTCTCAACCTCGACGGGGGTTGGCGGCATCGGCGCGAATTCACAAACCAACATTGTTCCGCCTCTGGCGCTGCGCGGTGTTTTTCGCTCGACTAACGCGACCGCCGCAGCGGGCGCGGTCGTATTCACAAAGCTGATAGTGAATACGGATGGAAGCCTTGATGCACCGGGAACCGGAAATACCTCAATCTTCGACATGGCGCTTGAGCCCGGAAATCCCAGCAACCTCCTCGTGGCTCCTTCCGGCGCATCCACTGGCGGTGGGGTTTGGCGCTCAACGAACGCTCTTACAGCCGTTCCCACCTTTACGAATACGCTCTTCCCGGGATTCAACGGCCTGGTTCATAAGCTGGCGATCAGCAAGGTTGGAGCCGTTGTGACGGTGTACGTAAGTTCCAACGAGGGCTCTGGCACCCTTGCCTGCAGCAACGCCGGTAATTCGGGACGTGTGAGGAAATCAACCGACGGTGGTGTAACCTGGTCAGCACCTTTAACTGCCGCCGAAGGCTACTGCGGAGGCCAGTGCTCATACGACAACCCTATCGCGGTCGATCCCACAAACCCTAACCTGGTTTACATTGGGGGAAATGCGCGAGGTACTTGCTCCGATGTCTTGAAGAGATCCACCGATGGAGGCACAACCTTTACCCGAGACGACACCAACATCCACGCGGATGCGCATTACTTGTTCATCGATCCGTTGACGTCGCCAAGCACGATCTGGTTCACAACTGATGGGGGCGTCTGGAAGAGGCAGGATGCAGCGGCCGGCACCGCATGGTCGAGCCAGAACAACGCTCCCCTCGGCTCGATGCAATTTCAAAGCCTCGCGGTGCACCCGACCGATCAGAACTTCACGATCGGCGGGACGCAGGATAATGGCACCCAGATGTTGCAGCAGCCTTCCAATACCTGGACCCGAGCAGACTTTGGCGACGGCGGGTTCGCACTGATCGATCAGAACGCCACCAATACGACCAACGTGACGATGTATCACACCTATTTCAACCAGACCAATGCCATGGGGTTTTCCAGAGTCACCAACACTACAAATGCCACAGACAACGGCTGGACGTTTTTTGGGTGCGGATTTGGGGGGTCAACCCCGAATGGAATGACTTGCACAGCGTCGGCGATCTCGTTCTACGCCCCGATGGCTTTGGGCCCTGGCAATCCGAATTCCTTTTATTTCGGTTCTGATGTCCTATACAGGTCGAGCAACAGCGGTGCGACCATGATCAAAGTGAGCCAGGAGCCAATTGTAGCGTCCACCGCTATCACCGCAATAGGGATCAAGCAGACCGACGATAGCGTCAGGCTGGTCGGCCTTCGCAACGGACAAGCATTTAAGACGACTACCGGCTCATCCACGTTGGATGCCAGCGGCTTCACCGCGCCGGTCAACGCAAACGGGTCGACGCTCAATAAGTATATATCGAGAGCGGTCGTTGATCCGGTCCTCGCTAATACGGCGTACCTCACCCTGTCCTATTACACCGTCACCAGCATCAACCCGAATTCGCAGCAGATTTGGAAGACGACCAACCTGAATGCCACACCCCCAACCTGGACCGAAATCAGCAGCGGCATACCCGACATCCCGGTCAATGCATTCGTCGTCGATCCAAGTGACCCAACTCTGCCTGGCGTTTCGGTCTTGTACGCAGGCACGGACATCGGCGTCTATCGGTCAACGGACGGAGGCGCGAACTGGACACCCCTCGGCACGGGGCTTCCGCGAGTGGCGGTATTCGATATGGCGATACAGCCATCGTCTCGAATCCTGCGCGTGGCAACCCACGGGCGCGGGATGTGGGAGATTGCTCTACCAGGCTCTCCCACGGCGGCGAAACTCAGCTCATTCACCGCCAACGCAACCGATGATGGTCAGGTCCTCATTCAGTGGCGCACCGGCACCGAGGTGGATAATCTGGGCTTTAATATCTACCGCGAGCAGGATGGCCGGCGCGTTCGCATTACACCTCAACTCGTTGCGGGCTCGGCATTGCTGGCAGGGCCCGGCGCCAAGCTTACGTCAGGCAATTCATATGTCTGGTCGGATACGCCGCCGAATGGCCGACCCGCGAAATACCTGCTAGAAGACATAGACCTCAAGGGAAGGAGCGCGTGGAATGGTCCAATCGCGACCGCTCCTCCTATCGGCAAAGGCAGTGCCGCTTCATCGCAACAACAGGCGACGCTGCTTACTCGACTGGGCTTGCGTCAGGCGCAGTTGAGCTACGGGCTTGGCTCTGTACCCGCCGAGCGCGCGGCGAAACCAGCGTCGGGCACGTTCTCTCTGGCCGGCGGCTCCGCGATCAAACTCTCGGTTAGCCGTGAAGGCTGGTATCGCGTCACTCAACAAGAATTGGTTGCCGCGGGGCTTGATTCGAAAGTGAATCCTCGTTTCCTGCAATTGTTCGTCGACGGGCGTGAGGTACCAATTACCGTTCAGGGCGAGGAGGACGGCAAGTTGGATCCGGCGGATTCCGTAGGGTTTTACGGAGTCGGACTCGACGCTGCGAGCAGCAACACGCGGGTGTATTGGCTGGCAGCAGGAACTCGGGCCGGATCGCGAATCGAGAAGATGCAAGCCAAAGGGCTGCCCGCTGCTTCACCCAGCTTTGCCTACACGGTGGAGCGCAAAGACAGGACAATATATTTCGCGGGTCTGCGCAACGGCGATGCGGAGAACTTCTTCGGACCGGTCATTTCCACGGAACCGGTGGACCAATCGCTTTCATTGCAACGTGTCGATAGGGCGGCAGCCTCAAACGCGCAGATCGAGGTAGCGCTGCAAGGGGTGACACAGCAACTCCACCAGATCAAGGTCCTACTGAACGGATCCGATGTGGGATCGGTTGTCTTTGGCGGACAAGCCCGAGGCGTCACCAATCTGACTGTGCCGCAAAGCAAGCTCATCGACGGAGAGAACGTCGTGAGGTTGATCGCACAAGCGGGGGAGACCGACATAAGCCTGGTTGATTCAGTACGAATCACTTACCGGCACACATACGCCGCGGAAAGCGATGCCTTGCGATTGTCCGCCTCCGCCGGGCAACAGGTCACGATAGACGGCTTCACCGGCCCCGACGTCCGAGTGTTCGATGTCACCAACCCGGATTCGGTGCAGGAGCTTGCGACGGTTGTTAAGCCGCAGAAGGGCAGCTACGCGGTGACGGCAACCGCGCCCGGGGCAAGCCAACGAATGTTGCTTGCGCTCACCGGAGCAGCCGCGAAGCAAGTCGCCTCAGCACGGGCTAATCAGCCGTCAAGCTGGCGGCAGGCGGGGAACGGGGCCGATCTGATGATCATCACCCACCGCGACTTCAGGAACAGCCTGGTCGGTCTGGAGTCCTTGCGCAGAAGCCAGGGTCTCAGCGTGGCTGTGATTGATATTGAGGATGTCTTTGACGAGTTCAGCTACGGCAACAAGACGCCCCAGGCCCTCAAAGAGTTCTTCGCGTTTGCGAAGGGCAACTGGAAGAAGGCGCCGCGGTATGTGCTGCTCGCCGGAGATGCGAGCCTCGATCCGAAGGACTATCTCGGTTACGGCGACAGTGACTTCGTGCCCACGAAACTGCTGGATACCCAGCTCATGGAAACGGCTTCAGATAGCTGGTTGGCGGACTTCAACGACGACGGAGTCGAGGATCTCGCGATAGGACGGCTGCCCGCTCGCACCGCCCTGGAAGCTTCGGCGATGATCAACAAGATCGTCTCCTACGACCGAGCCGCGATCCCCGAATCGATGTTGCTGGTCGCGGACCAAAATGACGGGTACAACTTCGATTTGGCCAATTCGCAGTTGCGGGGGCTGATTCCGGACGGCCTCAGAGTCGAAGAAATTTCAAGGGGAAGCCTTGACGACTCCACTGCAAAAGCCCGGTTGATCGAGGCCATCAATCGAGGACAGAGGATCGTCAACTACACCGGTCACGGATCGGTGGACAGTTGGCGATCTCTTCTTCGAAGCGAGGACGCCCTTACTCTCACAAACGCCGATAGCCTGCCGCTGTTCATCACGATGACCTGCCTGAATGGTTATTATCAGGATCCGGTGCTGGACGGTCTGGCAGAGTCGTTGATGAAAGCAAGCCGAGGCGGCGCCGCAGCGGTTTGGGCTTCGTCGGGAATGACTATGCCCGGCAATCAGTCAGCAGTGAATCAGCAGCTCTACAGACTGTTGTTCGACCGCTCGGGTAATGACAGGTTGGGAGACTTGACCAGACGAGCGAAGCTGGAAACGACGGATCCCGATATTCGCCGAACATGGGTTTTGTTCGGCGATCCCAGCATGAAGCTCAAATAACCGACGGTTGCTGGATCGCAACGCAACTTGAAAGAACACTCCAGGGCCGGGGATTCGAGAGGATTCCCGGCTCCCTTCCCACCTACGTCCGACACCTATCGGGTTGACCTCATCAGCCTCGCAGTGCTGCCAGCAGGCTGATGTTTCTCTGTCCTGGCAGATCCGAGTTGTTCTCCTTTGTTGAAGAGACTCCTGGTACACACAAGCAATGCTAAAGAGGTAGCCGAACGGCGATTATTTCCCTGGCAATGCCGATGTGTTTTAGGTATTGCACTATTGAAGAAGCAGGAATAGAATCGGCGCGTCGATTTCGGCCGTCGAACCCACAATCAGCGATTGGAACGTCATATAGAGAGCGATACTCTGGTTCTTGCCGTGAAGGAGGGAGCATCAATGAGCGTCGAGAACAGAACCGATAGACGCGGCCCGTCGAGTGAGCCGCATCATCGAATGATTAACTACCAGCGCACGATGCTTGCGTCGTTGTGCATTGTGATCATCACAACAGACCCCGGCCTGCTCTTCCTGAAGAGAACCTCCTCTCCCACTGTTCAGCAACAGGCCGCGAGTTCTCCGGCCGCTACCAGCGTGGCGGGACAACGTGAGGCGCAAGAGGCAAGACCAGGCGGCCCGGCCCTCGCCGTTCCAGGCACGGCGACGCGCCTACGACAGTTGTCGCGCAAAGGCATTGCCCGACTGCGTCTCGCGCTGCGTCAGAGTCCGGCAAGCGCTCCCGTGGGATCCCAGAGCGTCTTCCGCGCTCCGGCGCTGCAGCCCGTTGCCCCCCAGAGGAACCCGGTCTTCTCGATGCTCCGCAACGCGGACTCAACCGGCAGGCAAGCGTCACTCGAAGGGGCTGGGGCGTTACGATCGGCCGGAGAGCGCGGTGATGCAGCGAAGCTCCCATCCGCGGAGGGCGACGGCGGTGAGATAACCTTGATCGCCGATAACAAAGACACGACGCGAAAAACCGCTGATGGAAAAATGATTCCCGTTCCTCTGCCGGACTCAACACCAGCGCCAACCAAAGATGGAGGTCCGGTCGCGCCGGCACAGGAGCGAACAGGTTAGCGCAACCGCCCAAGCCTCTGCGACCATCAGCCCCAAGCCCAGAGAACTACATCTGGTGAAGGCGAGAGAATTCAACGGCGACCTGAGAGATTTGCCAAAGACTCCCCCAATCAAAAAGGAGCGGCCCGAGAAGGGAGAGCCGGAGTTTGAGCCGCCCTTCATGGGACCGAAAGCCACGATGCCGCCCAAGCCTGCGGCGCCGAAAGTGGCGCCGGCTGCTCCGGCCCCTTCGCCGATCGCCAACTTCGACGGACTCGATTTCAACACCTGGGGCGACGGCCACCCGCCGGATGCAAACGGCGACGTGGGTCCAAGTCACTATATTCAGACGGTCAACACATCAATTGGAATCTACAACAAAACGGGCGCTCAGTTGGCTGCGTTCACCTTCAACACCTTCATGAGCCAGGGCGCCTTTGGCAATCTATGCGACACAAACAACTCCGGAGAGCCGGTGGTGTTGTATGACAGCTTCGAGGATCGCTGGATTATCACGGATTCCGCGTTCCAACTCGATGGAACTGGTAATTTGATCAACCCGCCCGGCGCCCTTCAATGCTTTGCGGTCTCGAAGACCGGCGATCCCATTGGCGGCGGATGGAACTTCTACTCGCTCGAGATCACTGACGCTTTGCCCCACTATCCGAAGTTCGGCATCTGGCCTGACGGCCTGTACGTCTCGGCTAGCATGTTTGGATACGGAGGCGCGACCAGCGGACCGTTGCTCTTCAGTAGACAGTTGGCGTTCAACAAGGCGCAGGTGTACGCCGGTTCCCAAGAGGTGCAGGGCGTCTCGTTCGACGCACCAAGAATTGACCAGAACGGGATGGCCGTCGCTCTGATCATACCCAGCAACGCCCGGCTCCAGTCCGGCACGCCGCCGCCAGGGACGCCGAATTACTTCGTCGGAACCGGCTCATATACCAGTGCGCTCCCGATCTGGAAGTTCCATGTCGATTGGAACAATGTTTTACTCTCAACGTTCACCGGCGTCACAACCCCGAATCAAGGTTCGAGCTGGGTTCTGCCCCCGTCTAGCGTGCCCTCCCAGGGCGGCAACAATCTCGACACACTCGGCATCAGGACGATGATGCAGAACCAGTACACGAACATCGGCGGCGTTGAATCGCTCTGGGACACGCACACTGTCCAGGGCAGCGTGGCTGGACAGACCGGGGTCCGCTGGTACCAGACCGATGTCACCGGGGGCGTGATCGCAGCAGCTCTGACGCAGGTCGCGACGCATAGTCCCGACAGCACAGTCAACCGTTTCATTCCCAGCCTCGCCGTTGATCGCGCGGGCGATATGATGATCGGCTACTCCGCTTCGAGCAGCACGATGAAACCCGCAATCCGTTACGCGGGACGATTGGCCGGCGACGCGCTCAGCTCGCTTCCGCAGACGGAGGTCGATCTCATTCAAGGCACGGGCTCGCAGGTCGGCAACTGCGCTGGCGTGACTTGCACTCGCTGGGGTGAGTACAGTGCGATGACGCTCGATCCCACCGATGGCTGCACCTTCTGGTATACGAACGAGTATTACGCGGTCGACGGCCTGAACGACCTGACCCGGATCGGCTCATTCAAGTTTCCCTCATGTACGGCAATCGGCAACGGAACCGTCTCCGGTACGGTGACAGTGACTCCGGGCGGCGCGCCGATCAGCAGCGCATCGGTAGCGTTCGGGAGCCGGACGACGACGACCGATGTCAACGGAGCCTATTCGTTCACGAACATCCCGGCGGGTACGTATCCGAGCATCGCGGCCAGCGCTCAGGGTTTCACCTCCGCCACTGCGACGCCCGTTATTGTTCCTGACGGTGGGACGTCAACGAACAACTTCGCGCTCACGCCTGCGGCTGCGAGCGGGTGCCTGACGGATACGTCGCAGGCTGACTTCTCCCTGGGACTTCCCCCCTTTAATTGCGACCTCACGACAAGCCCGGGCAATATACTTCTCTCGAGGGAGAACCTCGACCAACTGAACGAGGCCGTCAACGGCCTGGGCGCCGCCATCACCACCACAACCTGGGGTGGACAGACGTTCATCCCTCAAGTCACGGGGCAGCTCACAAGGGCCGACATCAGCCTGAGCTGTAGCGCCTGTTCGGGGTCTCCGCCCAACCTCACTCTGTCCGTGCGGGCGACGAGCGGAGGCGTACCCACAGGACCCGACCTTGCGTCGGCGACTATCGCGGGTTTCTTGAGCGGACCTTTGGTCTTCTACACAGCGAACTTTGCGAGCCCGGCGACGCTGACGGGAGGAACCCAGTACGCGCTGATCATACGCCCAAACGCCAACCCAACGGGCACCTACGTGCTGACACGAAGCGGAAATAACACTGTCGGGGCCGACGTCTACCCGTTGGGTAACCGGGTTACGAGCAACGACAGTGGGGTGACTTGGGGGATTCCGTTCTTCGGTGGTGTCGTAACCGATGCTGGATTCAGGACCTACATGACGACACCCTGGGGCTCGCTCGTATCCTCTCTGAAGGACGCCAACCCGGCCGCCACTTTCACGCCCAATTGGACGACCCTGTCGTGGAACGCAACCGTTCCGGCAAACACCGACGTCGCTTTCCTGGTCGCTGCGAGCAACAGCCCGTCGGGCCCGTTCAACTTCGTCGGCCCGGATGGCACTGACGCGACCTTCTTTACTACAAGCGGCGCGTCGCTCTCTCAGTTCAACGGCAACCGCTATCTGAGGTACGGGGCTATCCTGTCAACGACCGACCCCGCTTTAACGCCTACCGTCAACGATGTAACGGTTTGCTTCAACAACGTGGCGCCGACTGACGCCACGCTGAATTGGTTCACAGCCGATGGCTATGCCGCGACTGCCAAGAGTCCCAACGGCGGCGTGCTGCTCAGATGGGAAACCGGCAATGAGGTCGCCAACCTCGGCTTCCACATCTATCGCGAAGAAGCCGGCAAACGCGTTCGCATCACTCCAGACGTCATCGCCGGGTCGGCCCTTTTTGTTGGCGCAAGGACAGTGCTCGGCGCCGGGCGGTCTTATGCGTGGCGCGATTCGCAAGGCGGCAATGCCGACTCGGCGTACTGGCTCGAGTCGATTGATCTCGACGGCTTCAGCACGTGGTACGGACCCGTGCGCGCAACAACCGACGGCGGTAAGAAGTCATCGTCCGCGCAAGTCGAACCCCAGTCGAAGCTGTTAGGCGAACTCTCTGCGGGCGCGAACGGCGCAACCTCGCCGCTCGAGCCTAAAGCCTTGCAGATACCGATGACCATCGAGGGACTGGCGAGTCAGGCGGTCATCGCTGGCCAGCCGGCCGTCAAGATCTCAGTGCAACGGGAGGGGTGGTATCGAATCTCACAATCCGAGCTCTCCGCGGCCGGCCTCGATTCGCGCGTAGATCCGCGCCTGCTGCAGCTTTCGGTGGACGGGCAGGAGCAACCTCTCAACATCGTCACCGCAAAAGACGGCAGCCTCACGGCCATCGAGTTCTACGGCGTCGGCGTGGATTCGCCATACACGAACTTGCGGACGTACTGGCTGGCGGCGGGCGAAAAACCGGGCAAACGCATAGTTCAAAACGACGCTGCGGGCCCGGAGGCCACAGGAGGCAGCTTCCCCTACACAGTTGAGCGCCGCGACCGCACTGTCTACTTCGCCGGGTTACGGAACGGCGAGAAGGAGAACTTCTTTGGTTCGGTCATCGCGCGCGACCCGGTGGATCAATCTCTGACCCTGTCACGCCTCGACGCCGAGTCGAGCGACCTCGCAACACTGGAAGTAGCGCTGCAAGGCGTCAGTACGGCCGAGCACAGTGTCAACGTGGAGCTGAACGGTTCCTACGCGGGGACGATTTCCTTCAACAGGCAGTCGGAAGGCGTCGGACGATTCAACGTTCAGCCGTCGAAGCTGAAGGAGGGACAGAATTCCCTGCGCCTCACTTCGCAACAGGGACCGAACGATATCAGTCTCGTCGACTATGTTCGGCTGACATACCCGCATCGCTACACGGCTGAAGCCAACGCGCTCCGGCTTACCATCTCGGGGCGACAGCTGGTCACAGTTGACGGCTTCAGCAGCAAGGACATTCGGGTGCTGGATATTACTAATCCCGGAGCAGTGCGAGAGTTGATGGGGATCGTGCAGGAGCAGAAGACTGGCGGATACTCGGTGTCCCTGAATCCTCAAAGTAATGAGCCTCGGACCCTGCTGGCTATCGCTGGAGATATGTCCAAGCCGGTGAGTGTCGCTCCGAACATCCCATCGTCATGGCGCCAGCCCGGTCAACGGCGCGAACCTCGTGGTACTCACTCGGCGCGAGTTCTTCGCCCCGCTCGGCGCGCTCGCGTCATTACGACAGAAGCAGGGATATTCGGTAGCGATGGTCGACATAGAGGATGTCTATGACGAGTTCAGCTACGGTCAGAAGACACCGCAGGCGGTCAAAGACTTCCTCGCGTATGCCGCTGCGAACTGGAAGAAGGCGCCCCGCTTCGTGATGCTGGTTGGTGATGCGAGCTACGACCCGAAGAATTTCCTGGGGTTCGGCGACTCGGACCTCGTCCCAACCAAACTGATTGAAACGCAGTACATGGAGACGGCTTCCGACGACTGGCTGGTTGATTTCGACGGCGACGGCTTACCGGACATGGCAATCGGCCGTTTGCCGGTGCGTTCGGCGGACGAGGCGTTGCGCCTGGCTAACAAAATCGTCAGCTACGACAGCCAGCCGTCAAGTGGCTCGTTGCTCTTGGTAAACGACCAAAACGACACATACGACTTTGGGAGCGCAAGCAATCTGTTGAGAAGCTTGATTCCGTCTAAGATCCGTATCGAGACAGTGGATCGAGCTCACACGGACGATCCGACTGCAAAGGCCAGGCTAATCGACGCCATCAATCGCGGGCAGATTATTGTCAACTACACCGGTCACGGGTCGGTGGGTTCGTGGCGAGGCAACATCCTGACCTCGGCGGACGCCCCCGGCCTGACTAACGCCGGTGAGTTGTCGATGTTTGTGATGATGACGTGTTTGAATGGCTACTTCCAGGACCCGGCGATCGACAGTCTTGCCGAGAGCTTGTTGAAAGCCAATGGAGGAGCCACGGCGGTGTGGGGATCGTCGGGAATGACCACGCCAAACATTCAAGCCATCCTGAACCATCAATTGTTCGCGATGATCTTCAACGGAACTCCGATAACCATAGGCGAAGCGACGGCACGGGCGAAGGCAGCAGTCACCGGCGGCGACGTGCGGCGCACCTGGATATTGCTCGGTGACCCAACCACCCGGCTTTCGCGATAGATCTGAAGTGCTACGGGTCGGGGATTCATTGATCCCCGGCCCCATTCTTCGCTGCCCGTGTAAACAGACCCGCTACTCTTGATGGCAAAGCCCAAAGGCGGATAGTATGTGTGCGTTTGAGCGGGCCCCTTCAGCCAAATCAGACTCCAAACAAGGTAACAACAGTACGCTAGACTGAGCGTTGACCACGGTTGCAAGCCAACCACGATTGCCAGCGCTGTGAGTCCAGTGAATCAAGATTTTTCCGGAAATAGCGGAGTAAGCATCAATGAGTATCGGGAGGAACACGAACCCGGCCGTCTCGCCAGACGAACCGAGTCGACGAAGACGCAACACTACTCGTGTGGTGATTGTATCGCTTGGCATTGTCATCTTCGCGGCGAGCATCACGGCGCTCTCAATTATCAGGTCCTCTCACGGGCCCGTTCCCGAACCCAACCATCCAAACGAAGCGTCGATTTCTCCGGCGGCCAGCAAAGCAGAACCTGGATCAGCCGCCGCCCTCGCTATCACTGGACGGGCGGACTCGCAGCCGGTGAAACGCAACGGCGAGGCGCGCGTGCATACAGCTGAAGAGGAACCAGTCGCGTCGTCGGGGAAGACTGTCGTGGCTCTCCCGGCTATCACCGAAGAATCAAAAACCGCACCGCGGTCGGGTAGCCAGTCGGATCCTTCAGCGTCACTTTCAAGATCTGATGGGTCATCACTTGATCCGGAAGCCAAACCTTCAGGGATCCGTGGGCATGCGTCTCCCGGGAGGCGCGGCGCAGCAATCCGCACAGGGTGACGCCGCTTCAGCGCAAGCCGCAATTTCGATAGGCCCTGAAGTAGTTCAACTTGTCGGGCCGGTCTCGCAGGACGTGGATCTACGAAAGCTACCTTACATTCCTCCGAATAGTGAGGACGAAGAACAGCGGCTGAAGCGCCACCCGGTGTTGCACAATCAGGGAGTGGACGATCCCCCCCTGCCGGTCAGGGAGACCTCGCAACCCTCTGTCATGCCCGCAACGATTCAGAATTTCGGCGGGATTTCTTCCGCGACGGGCGGGTGCGGTTGCGTTCCGCCGGACACTCACGGGGATCTTGGACCGGATCACTACATCCAATCCGTCAATTCGTCCATACAGGTGTTCAACAAGACGGGCACCTCGGTCTCCGGTCCGACGACATACAATTCCTTTTTTAACGCAATGGGGTCCAGCACGCCTTGTGGCGCCAATCAAAACCGGGGTGATGGATTTGTGTTATACGATCATTTGGCGGATCGCTGGGTGGTCAGCGACTTTGCCTACCCCTCGTTTCCGGGCACGTCGTTCTATCAATGCGTCGGTGTCTCGAAGACCAGTGATCCGGTTGCAGGCGGTTGGTGGCTCTATGCTGTGCAAATAGATCCCGCGAACCCTTCATTCCTGGGCGATTATCCAAAGTTTGGCTTGTGGCCCGACGCTTACTATTTTTCGGCCGACCTGTTTTCCAACAACACCACATTCAACGGCGTTCGGGTTTTCGCGCTCCCACGGCTCGCGATGATCAACGGAACCGGTGCGCCCAACGCCGGCGCGGTAGCCTTTACGGTCACCCCGGCAAATCTCGGCGATACATATAGCCTGGTGCCGGCGACCTTCAGAACCGGTCTCGCCCCAACCGCCGGCACGCCGGAATATTTCATGGCGATCAATAGTTCCGCGGTAGCTGGTACCGTAGAGACCCAGGTATTTACGTGGCGCTTTCACGTCGACTTTATTACGCCGGCCAATTCTACCTTTGGTACGGGAGCCAACCACACGCCGAGCGGTACTACCACAGTCAACGGCTATGTCGATGCATTCACCACCACCACCAACATCGTTCCGCAAAATGGCGGCGCCAGCCCCCTCGATTCGCTGGGAGACAGACTGATGACGCCGCTCGTTTACCAGAAACTCGGCACCGCGGAATCGTTATATGCATCACACACCGTAAATAACAACCAGGGTGGGACCGGCCCAACGGCGATTCGCTGGTATCAACTCGATGTCACCGGCAGCACAATTCCCGCGACTCCGCTCCAGCAACAATCCTTTAACAATGGCGCTGACGGTTTGTGGCGATGGATGCCCAGCATAGGAGTTGACCAGCAGGGAAATATGTCGATCGGTTATGCCGTATCGAGCAGCACCACCGAACCCGCGATCAAGTACGCCGGACGACTGGTTACCGATCCGCTGAATACGCTCGGGCAGGGCGAGGCGCAGCTTGTCGCCGGGGGCGGACATCAGACCCACCTTTCCGGCCGATGGGGTGACTATAGCTCGCTGGCCATCGATCCCTCGGATGGCTGCACATTCTGGCATACCAACGAGTACTTTTCGGCGACCAACAGCTTCAGTTGGAACACCCGTATCGGATCATTCAAGTTCCCGTCCTGCGGCCTCCCAACAGAAGCAAAAGTGAAGACGTTTACGGCCGACGGATTCGACGACGGGCGGGTCTTGCTCCGATGGAACTCGGGCTACGAAGTAGACAACCTCGGCTATAACGTCTACCGGGAAACAAACGGGCAGCGAACAAGAATCAGTCCGCAGACTATCGCCGGGTCCGCACTTGTGACCGGTCCCGGGATCGCCCTCACCTCGGGCAAGTCATACGCTTGGAGCGATCAAGTGTCACAGGCGGGGACGCGGTACTGGCTCGAAGACATCGACCTCAGCGGTAGGAGTTCGTGGACCGGTCCGGTCAGCCTCAGCGGCAAGACAGGCAAAGCGCCAGGCATCGAGCAATCACTCTTTCTGGCGCGAATCGGCCTCGCAGCTTCCCAGATGACCCTCGGACTGGGTTCAACGACGGTTGAGCGCAGGGCCGAAATCGCAACCCTCACCCCGGAAACTATCAACCTGCAAACCGATCTCGCCGGACGGCCCGCGGTCAAGCTAAGCGTCAACCAGGAGGGCTGGTATCGCATCAGACAGCAGGAACTGGTAGCGGCCGGGTTGAGTTCCAGCGTGAATGCGAGAAACCTGCAACTCTACGTCGATGGCCGCCAAGTGCCGATCATCGTCAACGGCGAACAGGACGGCAGATTCGACCCCTACGATAGCCTCGAGTTCTACGGCGTCGGGTTGAACAGCGCTGCCACCAACGCTCACGTTTACTGGCTGGTCGCCGGCGAGCAAAACGGCGCGCGCATCAAAACAACGAAAACCACCGGGAGTCAAACCCCACCCGGGAGCTTTCGTCGCATCGGTCGAGCGGAAGGACCGGACGTTGTACTTCGCGGGGTTGCGAAACGGAGAGACGGAAAACTTCTTCGGCCCCGTGGTGGCGGCGACGCCCGTTGACCAATCCTTGTCGTTGACCAACGTCGCATCGACTTCATCGGCAGCTTCGCTGGCCGTGTATCTCCAGGGAGTGACGCAAGACTCAGCACCAGGCACAGGTGACGTTCAACGGAACGGTAGTTGGGACGCTGAGCTTTAATGGACAGGAGCGCGGGAAGGCGAGCTTCGCGATCCCGCAGTCGCTATTGCGTGAAGGCGTGAACTCGGTGCAGTTGGTTGCGCTGGGCGGCGGCTCCGATATCAGCCTCGTGGACACCGTGCGGTTGGCTTATACCCACACGCTGACCGCGGACGGCAACCAGTTGCGCGCATCGGTGAACGGCGGGCAGACGGTGACCATCGAGGGATTTAGGTCATCGGATATTCGAGTCATGGATGTTACAGATGCGAGCAGCCCGCGGGAACTGACGGGGTCGATCAGCGGGTCGAAGTCGAATGCAAGCATCACCCTAACGCCGGCGGGAAGCGGGATGAGGTCCCTGATGGCGTTCACCGGGGCGACCGCAAAAAACGCGCCGGCGAAAGCCAATACGCCGTCGAACTGGCATCAGGAAGGTTTGCAATACGACTACGTGATGATCACGACAGAGGATCTTAAGGCGAGCCTCGGTCCCCTCAAGACGCTACGTGAAAGCAAGGGCTTGTCGGTGGCGGTTGTGGATGTGGAAGACCTGTACGACGAGTTCAGCTTTGGCAACAAGTCGCCGCAAGCGGTCAAGGACTTCCTGCGGTTCGCTCGAGACAATTGGAGGCGGCAACCGCGGTTTGTGTTGTTTGCAGGCGATTCGAGCTATGACCCGAAAAACTATCTCGGGTACGGCGACAGCGATCTGGTCCCGACGAAGCTTTATGACAGCGCGTATATGGAAGCGGCGACCGACGACTGGTTCGTAGACTTTCAGGGTACCGGTGTGCCGGATATCGCCAGCGGGCGGTTACCGGTACGCAATGCTACCGAAGCGGCTGCGCTGGTCGACAAGATCATCGGCTACGAGAGCTCGACCGGATCGAACTCAGTGCTCCTCACATCGGACCTCAACGACGGGCACAACTTCGCGGCAGTTGGCGCTGAGTTGCGAACACTTGTGCCGGGAGGGATGGAGGTGCAAGACATAGCGCGGGGCACCGGCGATGACGCGGCGATCAAGAGCCGAATCCTTGCGGCGATCAACGAGGGGAAGACGATCGTCAACTACAACGGACATGGGTCGACCAACACGTGGCGTGGCGACGTCCTGACCAACGCCGAGGCAGCGAGCCTCACCAACCGCCAAAAGCTCTCGTTGTTTGTGATGATGACCTGTCTGAACGGCTATTTTGACGACCCGATGTACGATAGCCTGGCCGAATCACTGCTCAAGTCGAGCGGCGGGGCGGCGGCGGTGTGGGCATCTGCCGCGCTATCCGAGCCGGCCGCTCAGGAGCGCATGAACGAAGAGCTATTTCGTTTGTTGTTCAACGGCGGCTCCATCACGATTGGCGAAGCGGCTGCCCGAGCGAAAGAGGCCGTCACGGATGCGGACGTGCGGCGTTCGTGGATACTGTTCGGCGATCCCGCAATGAGACTCAAATAGCACTGCCGCAACTACCTCCTGACCGGCGGGCTGAGGTTTTGCGATGACTGACACCAACTCAACAAAATCGCTCGGCCCGGTCATTGCAAATTTTCTCGCGGGAAGCTGGCGACAGGTCCCTCCCGATCCAGGCATCTCCGCGGAAGAACTAAGGCTGATCAAGCCGATACTCCTAAAGTCAGGCGCGGCTGCGCTTGCGTGGCGGCATATCCGTGACAGCCACCTGAGCGAGTGTGACGCAGCGCTCGAACTAAAATCCGCATATCAACTTCATTCGCTCCAGGCCGCAATTCACCGGACCGAGATCGAAGAAGTCATCGCGCTGCTGAACTCGGCAGGAGTTGATCCGGTGCTGGTCAAAGGCTGGGCGGTCGCGCGGTTGTATCCCGAGGAAGGTCTGCGGCCTTACGGCGATATCGATTTGTGCTTTGGGCCCGACCAGTATCGGAAGGCGATGGTAGTACTCGCGAGTCCGGAAGCGGTCAGGTACAGTGTCGATGTGCACGAAGGATTCGGCAAGCTGGACAATCTCGGTCTCGATGAACTGATGGACAGGTCCGAGCCTGTCCGGCTTGGCGCGGCGAAGTTTCGTCTGCTTGGGGCCGAAGACCAGCTTCGAATTCTGTGCACGCACTTGCTGCGTCACAGCGCGTGGCGGCCGCTGTGGCTTTGTGATATTGCGGCGGCCGTGGAGTTGCGGTCCTCGACTTTCGATTGGGACCGGTGCCTTGGCAGCAATAAGCGGGAGGCGGACTGGGTTGCGTGTGCGATAGGGCTCGCGCACCGGTTCCTTCAAGCGCGAGTGGATGACTCGCCGGTAGCGCAACGAGCCAGCCGGTTGCCGCGGTGGTTAGTCTCCGGCGTTATGAGGAACTGGGATAAGGCCTTTCCAGAGAACTACCCGCCCTTGTCTTATCTGCCGCCGATGGCCACTTACCTGCGTCATCCTCGAGGCCTGATGAAAGCGCTGCGCAAGCGCTGGCCTGACCCGATAGAAGCGACTATGCGGCTAAGAGGATCGTTCAACGAAATGCCCAGGTTGCCCTATCAGATCGGGAATGCGCTTGGGCGGCTCTTGAGATTTCTAACACACACCTCGTGAGCGGTTTCTTTGGTTTTGTTGGATCCTGTTGTTTTGTTTCGATGATTTGTTTCTAACTCGAGATTGTCCTGGCGGAGTGCCCGCGAGGGCGAGACTTCCCGAATCATCGACAAAATAGTAAGCTACGATGGCGTACCAGTAATGAAGATGTTTCGGGTGAAGTCGATCGTTCAATTAAAGAAAGAACGATCACGGGGGCGTCGGTGTCGATATCAAACTTGCCTCGTCTGAAAATCGCGTCCGCTTCGATGGATGAGATCGGCCACCACGTCTGGAGTGAAGGCCTTTGCCTTACATCATACGGGGTACGTGCCGGTATTCGAGCGAATCAGACGGGCACGCTCGATCAGATCCTTCCGTACCTGCCTCCGGGTTGGAAGGAATCGCGTTCACTGAACGTTGATCGGTTGTATTCTTTTGTGTTAGGAGACGAAAAGCACCGGGGCAAACGCCGGAGTTTCAACCTTGTGTACGCGGATGACAACCGGATAGCCGGGACGCCGGAGTTGGATCAGGCGATCGACGCTTTTGAATCGGATTTGCAGCTTTTTGTCGCCGAGACTGCTCCTCGAAGGGTGTTCGTCCATGCAGGGGTTGTCGGCCTGCGAGGAAGGGCGATAGTCATCCCGGGGCGAAGCTTCAGCGGAAAGACCAGTCTCGTCGCGGCGTTGGTGAAAGCGGGTGCCGTTTATTACTCGGATGAGTACGCGGTGCTCGACGAACGAGGACGCGTGCATCATTACGCGAGGCCGTTGTCGATAAGAGAGAACGGCTACCTGGAGAAGCCTAAGAAGTATAGGGTGGAGACCCTCGGTGGGCGGGCGGGAGTCAGGCCGTTGCCGGTTGGAATGGTGGTAGTGAGCAAATACGAGGCAGGGGCCCGCTGGCGTCCGCGCAGGCTTTCGGAAGGCGAGGGCGCGCTTGAGTTGATGGCCAACACTGTATCCGCGCGGCGGCAACCCGAGGCCATGCTGGGGGCTATTCGGGAAGTGGTTTCACGGGCCCCGGTTTTGAAGGGTCCCCGAGGCGAGGTGGGACAAGTGGTCGAGTTCATCTTCGAGAAGTTTGCGAGCTGATGTGTCATTTCTGTTGACAGTTATTGGAGTTGAGTAGTATAAACGCGGCTCAGTGAGCCTCGTCATGAAAAGTCTCTGAGCGGGAACTGGAGTGACAATGAAGAGAGAGAAACAGCAGTTGATACCCGAAGCGCGAACAGAAGGTCTCGTGGTACAGGAACTGTCAGGCGAAGTGCTCGTGTACGATCGCGACCGAAACAAGGCCCATTGTCTCAACTCGACAGCGGCCCGCATTTGGGGATATTGCGACGGTAAGACGCCTGTGGCAGAAATCGCTCGCGAGATCGAGGGTGAGTTGCAAACACCTGTTGACGAGGATGTAATCTGGCTGGGCATAGAACAGCTCAGCAAAACCCACTTACTGCGGGAGTGCACGGCTCTGCCCGAACAGAAAGCGGGACTGTCAAGACGCGATGTCATGAAGCGGATTGGAGTCGCGGCGGCCGTCGCCCTTCCGGTGGTGACATCGATCCTCGCGCCGTCTGCGGCTCAGGCGGCGAACTGCAGCGCGTCCGGACAAGCTTGTACCACCGGCGCTCAGTGCTGCTCCGGTCTCTGTAACGCCAACGTTTGCGCGTAACCGCTTCAGGTCATTCAAGGCCGAGGCGGTTACACCCGAAGTATCCCGAACCATTGTAGGGCTATCGAGAGGAAGCGCGAGGCGGCAGCGTTGCGCCTGAGAACCTGACCACGAACGAATCCGACAGACATTCAGCCAGAGGAACCGCTCCGCAAACCAGTAATTCTCTATCCTTTTCTGGTTGGTGACCCCTTTTTGGATCGCCTCGAAGCGCGCAAAAAACGGGAGCCAGCGCGCCGAAGTCGTTTCTTTCGATTGTGTTGACAACAGGAAACCCCGTAAGTATGCTTTGTGCGCTTCCGGAATTCGTAAGATTGAAAAGTGAGTACAACGGAAGTGCAGGGTGACGCAGGAGTGGGTCATTTGAAGCGTAGTTCGAATCCCACCACAAGGCGCGGACGCGCGCGACAGCCAGAACATAAAACGCATAACACTGAACCCGTGCACGTGCCTTAATCCGTCGCTCTGGAGCCAAACGGTGCGCTATCTCGAAGCGAGACGGGTAGCAAAGGTTCTGTTGAAAAGAGCTGCCGCCATCTGCGGCTTCCCGATCGGGCTTAACTTCTGGGGGCGGAGCCTGCCCACTACCGGTGCGAAGAATGGTCCTTAGGCTGAATCTCAACAAGATGAGTGGCCGGTTAGCGCTTGCGATATTGGCGCTGGCCTCTTCAGCGCTGCTCATTGTGCTCATAGTATCCAGGTTCGTGATTGGCACGCTTGCCGACGATCACCTTCAGGTAAGTCGCGACATGCTTCGAGTCCCCGTCGACTATTTCCCAAACTCCGCGCGGCTCAATGCACGCCTGGCGTTATCGGAGTTGTCGGAAAGCGGCCGCGATCTGGGGACCGCCAAAGCACACGCGGAACGCGCCATCAATCTTTCACCCAACGACTACCGATTCAGGATTACCCTTGCCTCAATCGAAGAAGCGGGAGGCGACCGTGCGGCCGCGGAAGCGGCACTCGAAGCCGCGCGACGGCTGGCGCCCAACTATTGGAGCGTACATTACCGGCTTGGAAATCTTCTGGTAAGAGAAGGCAAACTGGCTGAGTCGCTCGACGAGTTCCGGATCGCAGCCGCGGCCAACGGTTCGGTCCTCCCGGGCACTCTCGACCTCCTCTGGCGAGCCTCGCGCGGCGATGTGGAGGCGCTCCAAACCGTGGCAGGGACTAGCCCAACAGCCAGGCTGACGCTGGCCCAGTTTCTGGTCAGGGTGTCGCGTCCAGCGGAAGCGGCTCGCGTTTTTGGAGGCATCGACCGCGCGAGCAGGCTGGCGTCTTCTGCCGAGAGCGGCGCCTTTTTGAACTCACTCATTGCCGCCCGCGAGCTGGGGTTGGCGCGGGGCCTGTGGAGCGAAACCGCCGGAGTCGACGGCGACTCGGCGCTCGTGTCAAACGGTGGTTTCGAATCGGACGCCCTAAAGGATCTCACCCAGTTTGACTGGTCGTTTGGCCGGAGCGAGTACGCTCGCTTTGTCATAGACTCAGCGGTCTCCCACAGTGGCGCACGATCACTGCGGATAGAGTTTGCCGGGCGGGACACTACGCGACTGGACAACGAGATCAGACAACTGCTGGCAGTTCGATCCGGGGTGCGATACTCGCTTGAGTGCTACGTCAAAACAAGCGAGTTGGAAACGCCTGAAGGTCCTCGAGTAGTGGTGTCAGGTAGCGGCTCGACTGACTGGATCGCGGCTTCCGAGCCCGTCGTTCACGGCTCGGCCGATTGGCAGCGGCTTGTGGTCGAATTTGTCGCGCCTCAGAGCGCGACCGGGAATACGTCGGCGGTCTTCGTGTCGATAAAACGCAAACCCAAATTCAGCTACGACGAACCGACGCGAGGCACCGTGTGGTTTGATGACTTCGCCTTAAAGGAAGAGTAGTAACCGACAGACCGGCGGTGTATAATCCAGCCGAAAAACTCGGCCGGACAACTACATCGGTTGTCGCACGCGGTCTAAATATTCTGGGCGCCGGAGCACCGGCGCTCGTTTTCAACAGGAGTACCATATGGGCAACAAAACGATGCGGCCAACCGCTATTTCGATTACAATCCTGTTTCTGGTGTTCGCGCTTGCGATCGCCGGCGCGCAGACCCGCCAACAACCCAAGATTCAACCCCCGCCGCAATCGGGAGGTGAACCCAACGCGACACCGACAATTATTGTTTCGCCCGATCAGGATTACCGCATCGGACCCCGCGATGTGATCGAGGTTCGAATCGAAGATGCAGCGGAACTGTCAAATACGTATCAGGTCAATGCCGACGGTACATTCTTGATGCCGTATCTGAAACGGGTGAAGGCACAAGACAGAACCCCCGAGGAGTTGTCCCGGTTCATCTCTGACGCGCTGCGCGCACGCTACCTCAAAGACCCGCAGGTGTTGGTTGTGGTGAAGCAGTATTACAGCCGTACTTTCTTCATACAGGGCGCGGTAAAGAAACCCGGGGTTTATCAGATGGAAGGCCATCCGTCGCTGTTGAAACTCCTCAGCGTCGCCGGCGGACTCGCCGAAAACCACGGCTCGACAGCGTTTATCATCCGCGAGGCAAAGCCCAAAAGGAACGGCGAGGCGTCCGCTGATGCCGGCCGTGAGTTAAAACATGCTTCTGCTCTCGTGGACAGTTCGGCGAGTCAGGCGGCCGGCGCCACCGAAGAAGACGTACCCGAGTACACACTCAAGACAGTTAATATCAGCGGGCTGTTCAAAGGCCGCTTCGATCAGAACGCCTACGTGGAGCCGGGTGACATCGTAAACATACCTCAAGCCGATGTGTTCTTTGTTGCGGGCGAAGTGAATGCCCCGGGATCCTTCCCGCTGAGCGAAGGTACGACTCTTCGGCAAGCGATTGCGCTTTCACAAGGCACTACTCTGAATGCAGCGCTTGGAAGCGGGGTGATCTTCCGCACTGACATCGCGACCGGCAAACGCATCGAGATACCTGTGGACGTCGGCGCAGTGATGAAGGCGAAAAAAGACGACGTTCCCATCCTTGCAAATGACATCGTGATAGTTCCAAACAGTAAGAGCAAGACCATCGGCAATGCCATCCTAAAGGCGGTAGGAATGGGCGCCGCGCAACGAGGTGTCATTTACTGAGTTGTCCGGCCCGACAAACCTCAGTTTGTTCGATATGATCTGATCGAGCCACCACCCGCAGTTCTTTTCCGCGAGTGTCCAGGAGCACTACGAATGGCCGACGAGAAATCAAAGCTGGAGAAGATCCCGCCCCAAACAGTCGACATAGCTGCGCGTGAGACATCAGGGGTAAAACCTCACTATCCCAATTCCTACGGCTACGACTACGGATACGGCACGGGCGCGGATAACCAGAAGATCCATCTGCGTGAGTTGTGGCGCACTGTTCGAAAGCGCAAATGGTTGATCGCAACGATCACGGTCATCATCACAACTCTTGTAACGATCGATATGTATCGCACCAAAAACTCTTTTCAGGCTTCGGCGCTGATCGAGATCGGCAAGGACATGACAACGCTCGGCAGGCCGGGGAGTATCTACGGTGACGATTACGACCCGTTCTATATGGTCAACATCAAGACAAAGATGTTGATGGTCAAGAGCCACTCATTGCTTGAAGCAGTGGTCACAGAGAATCACCTTGATCAGGATCCGAAATTCCTTCTCGCGGGAGGCAAGAAATCGCTTTGGCAAGCCGTGAAGACCATCGGCACCAAGGTAGGCATAAAGGACAACGATCGAAGCGACGAACTCAACGCCGAGGCTGAATTCGCCAAGGCAACCGCGGACGGACTCGAGGACGCCGAAAAGGAACAAAAGAAGCGTCTCGAGGGCTGCATCGGATTGCTCGAGACCGGTCTGACCGTAGAGCCGGTAAAGGAAACTCGGGCGCTCAGGATTTCCTTTACTCATACCGACCCTGAAATTGCCGCCAGTGTTACCAACGCCGTTGCCAATACCTTCCTCGATCGCAACTTCGAAAACAAAACCGAGAAATTCCGCGGCGCCGCGAAGTGGCTTGACGAGTCCACGCGCAAGCTGAAAGCGAAGGTAGAGGAGGCCGATCAGGCGCTGAAGGACTATGAGCGCGACCACGGGATCTTCGCCACCGACAAAGACGGTACCCTGACCACCGCGAAGCTATCGAGCCTGCACACACAGTTGCTTCGATCTCAGACGGACCGAATGCTCAAACAGTCGCTCTATGATGAGGTGAAAGAGGGTCGCGTCGAGAAACTGCCGGAAGCCTACGCCGATATGCTGTTCAAGACCGCCCCGAAGGTCGCCGATCTGCAAAAGCAACTGAGCGAGCTCCAGACACAGATGGCGGAGTTGAGAGTAAAATTCGGGCCCGACAACCCGGCGGTGGCCCAGACCCAAGAGAAGATATCGTCGATCAAGGGCCAGATCGCCGAAAGCGGCAAGTCGCTTGAAGAGAAAGTGAAAAACGAATATGACCGCGCCGTTCGTGACGAAAACATGCTTACGGCGGCGCTTACGCAGGCCAAGGGCGAGGCGATACGTCAGAACCAGGACGCGATCCAATATAACCTGCTCAAGGGCGATGTCGACACCAACAAAGCGCTCTATCAGGACTTCCTGAACAAGAGCAACCAGGCTCAGGCGCAGGTTGTGGAACAGCAGAACAATCTTCGAGTGATCGAGCCGGCGCAAGTACCGGCCCTGCCGGTTGGACCGAGAAGGATGTTTACGATTCTGGTTGGGCTTCTGCTCAGCACGGGGGCGGGGCTGGGGCTGGCGTTCCTGCTCGATTACCTCGACAACACCATCAAGACCGTCGAGGATGTGGGCCGCTATGCACAACTACCTGCGTTGAGTGTCGTACCGGCGGTGGTTGGGGCCTCCCGCCGCGGGCTGGCGGCGAAAAGTAGAAGAGCGCTTGGGAACGGCAGTTCAAGGCAAGCTCAATCCGAGGCTGCATATCAACTCGCAACGCTCGACTCCCAATCCTCCGCGGCTGAGGCTTATCGCGTTCTGAGAACCTCGGTTCTGCTTTCGGCTGCGGGGCGGCCACCAAAGACCATCCTCATTACCAGCGGGCAGCCCGGCGAGGGCAAGACGACGACGGTCGTCAACACCGCGATATCCCTCGCTCAAATGGGAGCGTCGGTGCTGATAATCGATTGCGATTTGCGCCGGCCCACCACGCATAAAGTCCTCGGGGCAGATCACACCCAAGGGTTGTCGACCTACCTCTCGCGCGCGGTGCCGCTCGAAGAGCTGATCCAGAAACTGCCTATCGCGAATCTTTCGCTTTTGCCCTGCGGTCCTGTTCCGCCGAACCCCGCGGAACTGATCATTTCTGAAAAAATGAAGGATATGTTGCGTGAGTTGGCCGAGCGGTTTGATCACATCCTGATAGACTCGCCACCGTTGATCAACGTAACCGACCCGGTGATCCTGTCTACGATGGTGGACGGGGTGATCCTCGTCGTGCACGGCGGCAAGAGCACCCGTGACATCGTGCGCCGCGCGCGCCAGGAGCTATCGACCGTGGGAGCAAAGATTTTCGGTGTTGTGCTCAACAATGTGGATCTGAAGCGTGAGGGGTACGACAACTACTACTACCGCCGCTACTATTCGAGCACGGGACATGAAGGCTCAAAGAGCCAGAACGTCGAAGCGGGTTCCTAATAGAGATGAGTAGCGAAGCCCGACTGGTTCAGGCATGCGCAATTCCGGCGGTTCGGCTGTACGAGCTGCCTCTGATTCGGGATCCGCGCGGGAGTCTCACGTACGCTCAGTATGACGAGACACTGCCGTTCCTGCCGAGGCGTTACTTCAGCGTATTCGGCGTTGGCGAAGGGCAGACGCGAGGCGGCCACGCGCACAGCACGGTGCATCAAGTTTTGATCTGTGTGAATGGTTCTTGTTTGGTCTCACTCGACGACGGCGAGACTCGCGATCAGGTTTGGCTCGACCGGCCAGAGCTCGCGCTCTACATACCTCCAGGGGTCTGGGCGACGCAGCAGCGGTTTTCTCCCGACAGCGTGCTAGTCGTGCTTGCCTCTGAGTCATACGATCCGGATGAGTACATCAAAGATTACGATGAGTTTCTGAGGTTGAGCACCTCCCGCGTACGATGACATCCAGTGAGATGCAAATTCCAAAACCGATCATAGGTCTCAATAACACTCAACTGTAGTTGGGGTCATACCCACTTCGTGAGAAGTGGGTACCTGATGTTCTAGCCTACGACGCAAAGGGCGTGGGGCCTTCATACCCACTTCGTGAGAAGTGGGTACAAAACGACAAACTTTAGTTTGTCGCTAGAGTTTGGACATTTTCCCCGAAGGGGATCCTGTCCTCCAGCCCAGGGTTGCTGTACTCGGCTACCCTGGGAAGGACGTCGGCGAGTTCCCAAACCCCAACGGGGTTGCGGCTGTTCCTCACGTCGAGTGCGCATGAGCTCAATAGACGAAAACGAATCAAGACAAACCTTATACCGATAGGGTAGGCTGGGAAGCTTGGCCGCAACCCCGACGGGGTTGGGTAGCTCGCGCGCCGACTTCCCAGGGTAGCCGAGTACAGCAACCCTGGGCTGGAGGACAGGATCCCCTTCGGGGAAAATGTCCAAACTCAAGATACCCACTTCGTGAGAAGTGGGTACCTGATGTTCTAACCTACGACAAACGGCACAGGGCACTGCATACCCACTTCGTGAGAAGTGGGTACCTGATGTTCTAACCTACGACAAACGGCACAGGGCGCTGCATACCACTTCGTGAGAAGTGCGTACCTGATGTTCCAGCCTACAGCGAAGGACGGGGGGCCTTCATACCAACTTTATGAGAAGTGGGTATGTGCAAAAACGCGAGACGCTGACGCGCCGCTGATCTGTTGTAGGCTGCACCATCACTTGACCCACTTCTCACGAAGTGGGTATGTCCAAAAACGCGATACGACTGTAGTTGTAGGCTGCAGTATCACCGACTACTTCGCCGAGTTGGAACGCTTATGGTCGAGACTACACCCGATTTAGGAGCGGAACGCGCCTTAGAGAACTGAACTCCTGACACAGTTCCCAAATGGCCGATGAGGTCTTAGAGAGAAACAACGAATCGTAGCAGTCCTAAAGAGACTCATCCCTGTTCACGATTATCTTACCGGTGACCACTGACTGTAATGAGCCACGAAGTCGCTTTCCTCGATTTACGAGCAACCTACATCGAAATCAAAGACGAGCTGGATGCAGCATACCAGCGGGTGATGAACTCCGGCTGGTACATTCTCGGCGACGAGGTCACCGCCTTTGAGAAGGAATTCGCGGAATACTGCGGAACAAGGCATTGTGTCGGTGTCGGAAACGGACTCGAAGCGCTGCAATTGATCCTTCGCTCGTTAGGGATCGGCGCAGACGACGAGGTGATCGTTCCGGCCAATACGTACATTGCGACGTGGCTCGCGGTTTCCAATACCGGCGCAACGGTAGTGCCTGTCGAGCCGGACCCGAGCACTTACAATCTCGATCCTCAACGCATCGAAGCCGCGATCACCACGAAAACCAGGGCTATTCTGCCGGTGCACCTCTACGGTCAGACCGCGGAGATGGACCCGATCAATGACATCGCGCGAAGACGCGGGTTGAAAGTGATCGAAGACGCCGCGCAGGCACACGGGGCGCGTTACAGAGATCGCCGGGCAGGCAGTCTGGGAGACGCCGCGGGGTGGAGTTACTATCCGACGAAGAACCTGGGTGCATACGGAGACGCCGGCGCGGTTACCACTGATGACGATGAGCTGGCCGACCGTGTGCGGCTGCTCCGGAACTACGGATCGAAGAGCAAGTACTACAACGACGAGCAAGGCATCAACAGCAGGCTTGATGAGCTCCAGGCGGCATTGCTGCGAGTGAGGCTCAGGCATCTGGACGAATGGAACGGGCGCCGCGCGCGGATTGCGGCGATGTATCTCGAGGAGCTTCGAGAGACCGATCTGATGTTGCCTGGGGTGTGCGCCGGAGCGGACCCGGTATGGCATTTGTT
Organism: Blastocatellia bacterium; assembly: GCA_963737945.1. GTDB lineage: Bacteria > Acidobacteriota > Blastocatellia > UBA7656 > UBA7656 > Onstottus_A. The sequence continues at coordinate 229,199 of CAVTUR010000011.1, forward strand.
TGTGGTGCGGAGCAAGAGTCGCGATGAGCTTCAGAGTTATCTCAAGAGCAAAGGCGTGAACACACTGGTTCACTATCCTGTCCCGCCGCATTTGCAATTGGCCTACAAGGATGCGGGGCTGGCGACCGGATACCCGATAACGGAAGCGATTCACGGTGAGGCGTTGAGTTTGCCGATTGGTCCTCATTTGAGTGAAGACGACGTCGCGCGAGTGGTTGATGGTTTGCGCGGATGGGCGGTCAGAGGGCCTGGAGATTGAATCCGAGATTTTCCGTGCGCATGGCACTATGGCAATAGACACGATCGAAGGGGCGCCGTCAGGAAGAGCGGTGGATTCGATCGTACTGTCTTCCGGCTTGGCGCGCCTCGTAGGCACCGTTACCGGGCCGGTGACCGCGGTGTTGATTCTTCGCTTCTTGTCGCTCGAGGAGCAAGGTTACTGGTACACGTTTCTCGGCTTGATTGTGATGGTCAGCTATGCGGAGCTTGGCATGGGGCAGGTGATCATGCAATTTGCCGCCTACGAATGGGGAGCGCTCAAAGACGGGGGCGGGACAGCCGAGTCGCACAATTGGTTCAGGCTGAAAAGCATCTTCCGAACAACCCTGCTGTTTGGGTTGCTGACCGCAACCGCTGAGTTGGCGCTCGCGGTGACGGTCGGATATTTAGTCTTGTCGGGTAGAGCGAATGTTGGCACTGAAGTCCACTGGTTAGGACCGTGGCTGTTTCTGGCTGTTGTCGCTCCGCTTAACATCACACTGGCGTTCCTCAACAGTTTTCTTGAAGGCTGCCAGATGATTGTCGCTTCGAACCTGCGACGATCGGCGCAATCCTTAGCACAGGTGTTGACGGTGTTTGCGGTCTTCAGTCTCGGCGGAAAGCTCTGGGCCCTTGGTGTTGGTCAGCTCGCAAGTTTCTTGTTTGGCATTATCGTTATAGGCCTGACTCAGGGACTCTTTGTGAAGCAGATGTTAGACGGGTTCCGCAGCAACACCCAGGTTTCCTGGCGGCGCGAGATATGGCCATTGCAGTGGAGGTACGCGGCGGGCTGGGCGACGGGGCCGTTGACGCAAGGACTATTCAATCCACTCATCTTCGCGCTTGCTGGGCCCGAAGCGGCGGGCCGATTCGGCTTTACGTTTTCTATAGTTGGTGTTTTGTCGGCTTATTCTCAGATGTGGACGGCGTCTCGCGCGGCTGTGTTTACGAGACTGAACGCCGGGAAGCGCTGGGTCGAGTTAAAATCGCTGTTCGAGAGAAGCGTAAAGCACAGCATCGTTACGTATGCGGTAGCGGTCGCGGCTTTGCTCGTAGGCCTCTACATAGTGAACAGCAGATATCCATCTGTCGCAGCTCGCCTCTTGGACCCTTTGTCGACTTTGCTGCTTGTGGCCGGCAGCGGGTTCGCGCTACTCACCTTCTTTATCACTTATTTTGTCAGAAGCTTTAAAGAGGAACCGTTTGTCCGCATGGCGTGGATCAATGCCGCCGTCGTTGTGACACTCTTGCCGGCGGGGATTCTGCTCTTTCATGCGAGAGGTGCGTCGGTCGCGTACCTTGTTTCTCAGTCGATGGTCTTTCCGGTCGCGTGGCGGATATATACCAGATACCGAAACCGGATGCGCCTTCAATCGAATCAAGCCTCCGCATTGGACGTTTAGAGTCGCCGCATATGTCTTGGTTTGCAAATGACACCCTGGATCGAGGCTGGTCAGCGAATGGCTCTGAGGCGCATCAGCGATGTTACAACAAGTACTTAAAACCTTTAGACACCTAGACCGCGTCGGAGTTAGAGCGAGACGCGTGCTCAAATACACCAGAAGATTCGGTGTTTTGAGGGGTATGCGAGTGCTGCACCTGATGCTCGGTTCTAAAGGACCGCCGATCCGGTTCACGATACCCCAGTCGAAGACTCCGATTGCCTTCCGGCCTGGAACGTCGGACGTCTCCGTGTTTGAGCAAGTCTTTGTTTGGGACGACTATGAGTTGCCGTTCAAGCTGGAGCCCAAACTTATTATTGACGGAGGCGCGAATGTCGGCTACGCATCGGTCTACTTCGCTAACCTATATCCGGATGCTCAGATTGTTGCGGTAGAACCGGACGAATCCAATTTTGAATTGTTGGTGGAAAATACTTCCGGGTATCCGAACGTCTCTCCGATTCGAGCCGGGATCTGGCACAAGGCCGTTTCCTTGAAAATCGAGAACCCAAATGATGACAAATTCATGCTTCGAACTGCGGAAGCCGAATCGCAAGAAGGCGGCATCGAGTCGGTCACACTCCCTGAAATCCTCGCGCGATGGGATGCGGCTGAAATAGATATACTCAAGCTCGATATTGAGGGAGCTGAGAGGGAAGTCTTCTCGCTCGGCTATGAGGATTGGCTTGGCCGAGTCAAACTGCTCATCATTGAATTGCACGACAGGTACAAGCCCGGTTGCTCGGCGTCTTTCTACGCGGCTGTTTCGAAGTTTCAATTCGAGGAAACGAAACGGGGCGAGCATCTCCTTCTTGTGAGGGATCAGGACCGCTGCGAGACGATGCATTCATAAGCGCCCATGCCCAACTTGTCTTTACTAGCGTCCGTCCAGATCGGTATCGCCACAAGGAACCGATGGAAAGATCTCAAGACAACTCTGTCTTCCATTTCGCAATTCGGGCTGGGTGGCCTTAGGGTATTGATATTTGACGATGCGTCGGACACGAGCTGTCCTTATGACGTGCGGTCGTTTTGCGAAGGAGCAGAGATCAGGCGGTTTTCTGAGAGCACTGGTTACATTGTTCGGCGCAATCAACTGGCCCGTGAGATGATGGGGAAATACTATCTCAGCCTGGATGATGATTCTTTTCCAGTATCGGGATCGCTTGAGGCGGCGATTGATTTCGCGGAGTCGCGAGACGATCTGTTCTGCTTGAGCTTTCCGGTTTACAACCCGATCACCAATCACATCAGGTGAAGTCCATTCAAACAGAGCCATACAAAGTCAGGTCGTTCATAGGCGGCGGCCATCTCCTTGACCGGCGGCGATTTCTTGAGCTTGGTGGATACCGCGAGGAACTTGAGCATCAAGGTGAAGAGGTTGAGATTGCGGCCCGCGCATTTCAAAAGGCATTGTACTGTTATCACTTTCCTGGCCTGCAGATTCATCATACCGATCGAATTCGGGACGCAACTGGCATCGGATGGAGTTCTACGGGGCACGTAACAATGTTCTATGGAATGACTGGTTTGTGCCGCCGGGGTCGAAGACTTTGAAGCAGGGCCGCACTTTGGCTTCGAGACTGCTACAGGTAGCAAGGCTGCGCCGCTTGAGTCCGTGCGAGGGAGAGATCGCGGGTTTAAGGGAAATCTTGAAATTCAGAGCGTACCGTCAACCGATGTCGCGTGATTCGTATAACCAATGGCGCGCGTTACCGCCGAGTTGAGCCGTTCCGAGGAGATGCATGGCTAACGCAAGAGAGATCCAAAAACAGTATTACCAGGAGACGGCTCGGGACTACGATAAAGTTCACTCTTCAGAAGCAGAACATCGGATAGGGCTCGCCTATATAGTCTGTTCTTCCTTCATCTGCTGGATGTCTCGACCATTCTCGATGTGGGTTGTGGCACCGGACGGGGATTGAGGTATTTCCAGGAGAAATGTCCAAGAGTTAGACTTTGTGGCATAGATCCCGGTTCGGCACTGCTAGAGCAAGCTGCGGAACGAGGCTGCGCTGATATGCTTGTATGCGGTTCTGGTGAATCGCTCCCGTTTGCGGATGACAGCTTCGATGCTGTTTGCGAGTTCGCTATTCTACATCACGTTGAAAATCCGAATGCTGTCGTTAGAGAAATGATCCGCGTTGCACGAAAGGCCGTTTTTATTTCTGACGCCAATCGTTTCGGACAAGGCGGTCGCGTCGCCAGAGTGTTGAAACTAGCTCTCTACAAGTTGCGCTTGTGGCATGCCGTCAATTTCATTAAGACGGCAGGAAAAGGATATAGTTTTTCCGAGGGTGACGGCCTGTTCTATTCGTTCAGCGTCTTCGACTCGTATCAAATACTCGCGGAGTGGGCCGACAGAATAGTGTTGGTTCCCACCGCTCCGGCAACCAGCACAAGCTGGTTTGGTCCTTTAGTGACGTCGGCGCACGTCCTTCTCTGCGCTTTCAAGGAAGACCCGAGAGTGGATGAAGTCGCGCCGTTAGCCTTTCACCAATCTACCGAGCTTCCCAGATAGCGTCATAAGGACATGAGTTAAACTCCAAGTTAATGCAAGTTGTATTCTGATTGGCATCTCCGATCAGCATCCGTCGGTGGCGCTCGCGACTGTCGATCCATCGGAAAAGCCGACGCAATGAACGTTCAAGATTAAGATGGCTAGCGCTGGGATGGATGACGGAATGTCGCCGGATCAAAGGAGGCTTTCCTTGTCGGGCAGCACCTTCAACAGCGGGAGCTCTTAATGCACTCGCAAAACATTGGCTTTCGGAATGGTCAAGCCACGGAAGCGTATCCAAAGGCCGTCGTCGCATTGGCTGGCGCTCGTGATTATTACCAACTGCCGCTTGCTCTGCACGAAGGCGGACTGCTGCAAGCGCTGGTCACCGATATGTACTGGCCCGCTGATCGAAAATGGTTTCCACTGGATTCTCCTGCCACAGGAGTTGATCGCGGCGAGGCGCTGCCCGGGGTTGAATGGCGCGCGAGTTCGAGTGCCGACGCTCGCGCTGTGTGCTTCCGCAATAATGAAGGCTGCCGGAAGCACGAGGCTCAACAGATACAACGACAAAGTCATAAGCTCAGAAGCCCGACGGATTGCCTTGCGTGACAATAGTCCGCTGTTTTGCTACAGCTATTATGCGTCTGAAGCTTTCAAGCAGGCAGAGCCCCTTCTGAAGCATCGTTTTCTGTTTCAACTCCATCCTCACCCCGAGAGCGTACGAAGCCTGCTGCTTGAAGAGGCGGAGCGAACGCCACACGCGAAGTTCTCTCTTTTAAAGGAACATGAGCTATCGCTGCCGGAAAAAGAGTTTGCGGAACTGGCAAGCGAGCCGCATCTGGCGAACGGATGGGTGGTCGCGAGCAGTTTCACGGCTTCGACCCTCTCGGACCACGGCGTTCCTCGCGATCGAATACATGCGGCGTCATATGGAGTAGACCACAACGTGTTCGCGACGCGACTTCGCGCGCCGGGTGAACACCAACCTTTTACTATCATTTTCGTCGGCAGCCTTGCACAGCGGAAAGGCCTTTCATATCTTCTCGACGCTGTCCGCTTGATCAAGTCGCGAAAGATTCGAGTTGTATTGTGCGGAAGAGGGCTGATTGATCGCCATCTGCTCGAGCAATACTATGACCTGAACCTGGAGATTAACACGGGATTGCGACGCGAAGAGCTGGTTCGAAAGATCCACGAAGCCGATGTCTTTGTATTGCCATCGCTTGCCGAAGGATTCGGGCACGTGATCCTCGAAACTATGTCTTGCGGTGTGCCAGGGATCACGACGCCAAACACTTGTGCGCCGGATGTTATGACCGATGGCGTTGACGGCTTTATTGTTCCGATTAGAGATTCGGAAGCAATTGCCGAGAAGATCTGTTGGGGCATCGACAATCGCAGAGAACTCGCTGGGATGGGAGAAGCGGCAACCAGAGTGGCTCGCCGCTTCACGTGGCAGCGCTTTCGTTTTGGGGTGCGAGAGGCATATAAGCAAATGTTGGTGACGGCGCGGTAGCGCCGGCGTATTCGAACTGGGCGAACGATGAACCGAGGAAGATCCTGCGCATCCGGCGTGGGTGTCAGAAGAGGCGACGCCGATTGTGTTTGAGTTGACTTTATTCGAGGACGTAGCAGCGGCCGCGGTGATGGATCTGGTCGTGTTGGTGTTTTGCGCCGTCTTGCTCGTGCGCTATGGCCGCCTCGCCCACTCTCATCCGGCCGTCATATATCTTTTCTTCCATGTGATTGTCATATCTTCTCGCCTGCTGGCAATTGTGGCTGGCGCTGAAACACTGTTCAGCAAGTGGGGCGGATTCTATGAGCCCGTAACGGAAGCCGAGCTTGCGCGGGCGGCCATTCTGGCAGATATCGTTCTTATTGTTATGACGATTGCGTGGATCCGAGCCTCGCAGGTTGATCTGAAACACATCGTCGCCAAGCCTGATGAATCGGCCGCCCCTACTACAACCCTCTCTCTGCGACACATTTGGACGGTTGTGGCGGTCGCATTTCCCATCGGCGTAATTGGGGTCGCCCTCGTTAGCAATGTGCCCGGATTCGAGAGACCAGATGTTGACTTCGGCGAATGGCAAGACTCCAGCTGGCTCGTGATAACGAGCACATGGGCGGGTCTGTCACTATTAGGCCTGATGTACTGGTATGGATTCCGCTTGTGGCTGGTGGCTCCAATGGCGGTTTACCTCTTCATAATGTCGATTCAGGGGTTTCATCGCTTCCGAGCTGTCATCCCGTTGATCCTGCTGCTCCAAATTTATCTGGACCGTCGCCAGAAGAAATGGCCACCTAGTTATATTACAGCGATGATTTTCGGGGCGATGTTGCTTTTCTACCCGATGAAAACCATCGGAAGAATGGCGCAAGAGGGGGCGACAGTCACCGAAATATCGGAGTCGTCGACGGAGATACTTCGTGAGGTGGCTGAGGGGCAGAACGGCGACCAGACGCTGCTGGATAATTCGCTTCGTCTCTTACGCTTATCGATCGCACGGATAAGCTGTACTTCGGCAGCACCTACCTCGCTTTACTGACCTCGCCCATCCCTCGTCAATTTTGGCCAGAGAAGCCGGGAATGGCTGATTACCAAAAGGACTTTTCGACTCCCACTCGTCCGATGAGCGAAATGGGAATGACCATGACTTTTATCGGGAGAGTTCTATCTAAACTTCGGGACCTTAGGCGTCGTGATAATGTCTTTTCTGACTGCGTATTGGTTGGCGCGGATCTACTTTCGCAGTTATCGAAGTAGCTACTACTCGGTGCTTCGGTTTGGCTATCTCTTGATAGCCTGTAATCTTATTCAGGTCTATCGCGATGGTTTGATGTCACTTTTTATTTTTACCTTGTCAACATGATGCCGCTGTCCATTATTGTGTTCCTCCATCTGGTCAGGCCCCTGCGCGCCAGGCGCGAGCCCATCCACTGTTCGGATTGCCTCTCTCTCCGGAATAAACCTGCGATGCCACCGCTCACGATATGGATGAACATGCCGTCCTTTCATCAAGACGGCCTCTTCGAAGCTTTACCTGGCTCGGGGGAAATTGACCTCAGAGTCATCTTCGCCCGAGGGGCATCTTCAGAACATCGCAGCTCGGATGGAAGGAAGGGGATAGGACCTATTGTCACCGTTTCCTGTCTCCGAACGTCGCGTTCTGGGATGCCATTCGCATCGCCTGGTCCGAGCACGACCGGCTCCATATAGTCAACGGCATCTGGGCCGAGCCGGCTTTGCCGTTGCGTTGTTGCGCTCGCGCCTGTTCGAAGCAGGTTCGTCGTGTACGCCGAGGCTCCTGATCCCCGCCAACCTCCAGTTCGTTTCCGCGGCGCCTTGCGCCGATGGTTCGGCAGTTGGATCGCCAGGCGCGCACTCGGAATGTTGGCTATATCGCACTTCGCTGAGCAGTTTTACACGAACCTTGGATTTGCTCGAGAGCGCGTCTATCCGTTTGGCTATTTTCAGACTCACAACGTCCGGATACAGAGTCCAGCGAGACAAACAGCGGCCGAGCGTACCGAAGTGATCTTTGTCGGACAGCTAACTTCCCGCAAAGGGTTGGATTTCTGTTGGAAGCTCATGCGCCCGTTGTTTGACGACCACCCTGATCTGTTTTTGTCTGTGATTGGCGGCGGCAGCGACGCTCCGGCATTGCAGGATACAACACACACCCTGGGCATCGAAGATAGAGTGAACTTCGAGGGCGCCATTAGCTCAGACCGGGTTCCACCCGGATCGCTTTGGCTGCAGTGCTTGTGCTGCCTTCGCGATGGGACGGCTGGGGCATGGTTGTCAATGAAGCACTGGCTGAGGGTGTACCGGTAATTGTCTCGGATTGCTGTGGCGCTGCCGATCTGATTCAGCCCGGCTTCAACGGTTACGTGTTTCGCAGCGAAGACGTAGGCGGCCTGCGGCAGTGTCTGCGTAAGGTTCTTGATAGTGTGGACGATCGTGCGGCAATGCGGTCCGCAGCCGCAAGCACGGGACGGGCTGTCTCGGCGGAGGCGGCCGCGCCTTATTTGATCGAATGTTTGAAGCATATGACCGGCGAATTAGACGCGAAGCCGGCTGCGCCGTGGTTGCCGGTGGCCGCCCCTCAGAGCGCAAGCCATTGAAGATCTGTTCGTGGTTGATGCTCGAAGCCCCATCGCTCGCAACTGGATCGCTCATTTCATCCAGCCGCGACACAGAGTACATGTCATTTCGACTTTTCCTTGCTCGGCGGAGTTGCTTTCGGGAGCTGAAGTTTATCAAGTGCCCGGTGTTTTCGCGCAGTACTCGGCCGGTGCGCGAGCGGCGGTGAACGAGGCCTCTCCTTCGAGCCGGACACTGTCAGTGGACCTCTCAAGGGTACACAGCAACGCACTTGCAAAGCTCTCGCTCGCGACGCAGCACTGGCTCATGCCGTTCGACTTGAGCCGACAGGCCCGAAGGATAGCCGCGTTGATAGACCGAGTATCTCCGGACCTCGTTCACGCGATGCGAATTCCGTTCGAGGGGATACTCGCGGCAAAGGCTACGCCGCAGCGGATGCCGCTTCTGATTTCAGTCTGGGGTAATGACTTCACGCTGTGGGCGTCGCGCAATCGGCTGATCGCGCGGCAGACACGACAAGCCCTCAATCGAGCCGACGGTCTGCATTGCGACTGCCATCGCGATTTGAATTTGGCGGCGAGCTCGTGGGGCTTTGATTCAAAGAAACCCGCTTGTGTCTTGCCCGGCGCGGGCGGTGTTCAGCCTCTGCTCTTTTATTCAGGAGATACGCGACCAGAGCTTCGCCGGGAGTTGAGCATTCCCAATGATGCTCCGATTGTGCTGAACCCACGAGGCTTTCGCGCCTACGTGCGCAACGATGTTTTCTTTCAGGCGCTCCCTCCGATCTTGGAGCAACACCCGAAAACCACTTTTGTTTGCGTCGGCATGAGTGGGAATCCAATCGCCGAAGAGTGGGTGAGCCGGCTGGATATTAAGAGTAACGTGCGTCTTCTGCCCTCTGTGTCTCGCGAGCAGATGGCCGAGCTGTTTCGTCTGGCGACCGTCGCGGTTTCTCCGAGCTTGCACGATGGAACGCCGAATACGTTGCTTGAAGCGATGGCGTGTGGATGTTTTCCTGTCGCCGGCAATATTGAATCGGTACGCGAGTGGATAACCGATGGAGACAACGGCCTGCTATGTGATCCGACAAGTCCCGTGTCACTCGCTCGCGCGATCGTTCGCGCCCTCGGTGATGAACAGATGCGCAATAGCGCGCGGGAGAAGAACTCTCGATTGATTGAAGAGCGAGCCGAGTACGGCAAGGTGATGCAGCATGCAGAAGAGTTCTACTCCGAGATTATTCAGAGGAAGACAAGAACGCGCAGTTGAGTGAACTTAATGTGTGGCATCGTTGGTGCAATCAACTGGGGCGATAGCGAAACCCTCGCCCGGATGAATATTGCCCAGGCTCATCGCGGGCCGGATGACGACGGCATTTGGACTGCCAGTCTGCCCGACGGTGGCTTCGTTGGTCTGGGCTCGCGCAGGCTCGCGATTCTCGATCTCTCGCCTGCGGGTCGTATGCCGATGTCCACGCCGGACGGCCGGTTAACGATTACCTATAACGGCGAGGTCTACAACTGTCCGGAGCTTCGCCGCGAGTTGGCGTCAAAGGGCTACAAGTTTCGTTCGCACGGCGACACCGAGGTAGTCCTTTATTCATATCAAGAATACGGCGCCTCGAGCGTGAGGCGCCTTAAAGGGATGTTCGCATTCTCGATCTGGGATGACGAGCGCAAGGAGCTCTTCCTCGCGCGCGATCATTTTGGAATCAAGCCGCTGTACTATTGTCATCAAGGTGCGCGCTTCGCCTTCGCGTCGGAGATAAAAGCTCTCCTCGAGATCCCGGAGATGCCCCGAAGGATGAGCCTCAAAGCGTTGAATCAATACCTGACCTTCTTGTGGGTCCCGGATCCGCTGACAATTTTTGACGAGATCGTGAAGCTTCCGGCCGGGCACTTTGCTCTCTATCACGATGGAACCCTGCGAGTGGAACAGTATTGGGATCTGAGCTTTCCGGCTGCGGATCACAACTTCAATGCTAAGGAAACAGAGCTTACGAACGAGCTTCGCGAGCGCTTCATCGCCTCGGTCAAGTCTCAGCTGCTCAGCGACGTGCCGCTGGGGAGCTTTCTAAGCGCGGGGCTCGATTCCAGCAGCATCGTCGCGGCGATGTCCCAGGTCAGCTCGGCGCCGGCGCGCACATACACGATTGCTTTTCCAGACAAGCACCGCAGGGGAGAAGTAACCCTCGATGATACGAATGTTGCGCGGCGAACAGCGCAACACTTTGGATGCGATCATACTGAAATCGTAGTCGAGCCCGATGTCGTTGATTTGCTGCCAAAGCTCGTCTGGCATATGGATGAGCCCGTCGCCGACCCGGCGATTATCGCTGCGTATCTGGTGAATCATGAAGCGCGCAAGACAGTCACCGTCCTTCTTTCGGGTGTAGGGGGCGACGAGTTATTCGCGGGCTATCGCAAGCACTCGGCCTACGAACACGCGCAAAGTATCAGCGGATCCCCGGCGCGCTGCGAGAGAAGATCATCGAGCCGCTTGTGATGTCTCTGCCGTCGATGCGCGGAACGTCGCTAAAGGGTCATGTCAGGCTTGCCAAGAAGATGGCGCGTTCTGGGTCGCTCTCTCCGCGGGAATACTTCCTGATGAACAGCACCTACCTCACCGACGATCAGAAAGAGTCGCTTTACGCGCCAGGAGTTCGCGGAAGCATCAACGGCGACAGCGCGTGGTCGCGTCACATGGATTACTTCGAACACGTCAGCGGTGCCGACTTCTTGAATCAGATGCTCTATCTGGACACGAAGGCTTTTATGGTCAGCCTCAATCTGACCTACAACGACAAAATGAGCATGGCGTCGTCAGTGGAAGTTCGCGTCCCTTTTCTGGATTGGGAGCTGGCCGAATGGGTCGCATCAAGTGTGCCTCCGAGTCTGAAGGTTCACGACGGAACAACCAAGCACATATTGCGAGAGGCGATGCGCCCCCTGCTTCCAAAGGAAGTGCTGGAGCAGAAGAAAGCGGGATTCGGAGCGCCCTCGGATTATTGGCTCGCGCACGATCTCAGAGAGATGGTTGATGATCTGTTAAGCGAGAGCAGTCTGAAATCGAGAGGACTGTTTAAGCCACTAGCTGTGCGTCGGCTCGTCGAGGAGCACAGAAGCGGACGGCAGGATTGGTCCGCGCAAATCTGGCAGTTGTTGACCCTCGAACTCTGGACGCAAGCCTTTATTGACTAAGCAGTAAACAATTCACTCTGGAAGAAGATGAATGATATCGGTAACAGGGCGTCAGCGCTTAAGAGAAGCGTCAAAGAGCATTGGGAGCGTGAGGCATGCGGAACGCGCTACGGAAACGAGACGGACCGCAAGGCTTACTTTGACGAGATCTCTGACAGCACGCTACCACTTGGAACCATTCATTCCCGGCTTTGCAGACTTTCCGAGTGCGCAAAGAATAAAAGGATTCTAGAGATCGGTGTCGGTGCGGGAGCGGACTTTCAGAGATGGTGCAGTCACGCGCGTCACGCGACCGGGGTGGATCTGACCGAGAAGGCCATTGCACTCACAACAGAGCGGCTGGAACTGAATTCAGTTCCCTGCGACCGATACTCGCTTCAGACAGCCGACGCCGAAGACCTTCCCTTCGAGGACGATTCCTTCGACCTGGTGTATTCGTGGGGCGTCCTGCATCACACCCCCAACACGAGACTCGCCTTTCACGAAGTCTTCCGCGTGTTGAAGCCGGGTGGCGATGTCAAAGCAATGATCTATCACGTGCCGTCGTGGGCGGCATTGATGCTCTATACTCGATGCGGGCTTTTGCATGGAAAGTTCAGGATGACGATGAAAGAGGCGATCTTTGCCGATATGGAGAGCCCCGGGACGAAGGCCTATACCGTGGATGAAGCACGAGCCCTTCTTGGGGAGGCCGGCTTCGAAGAAATAGCCGCTTCGGTAAAGCTGGCCCCCGGCGATTTGCTGACGATAAACCTAGTACAAAGTACCAAGCCCTAACCTACAGGCTGATCTGGCGAATTTATCCGCGCTGGCTTGTGCGATTGCTCGGGGACCGATACGGCCTCGAACTGTTGATCAAGGCAAAGAAACCGGGCAAAAGAGTCAGCATTAATGCCGATGGGATGTCTTGATGCCGCTCCCGCCTGGATCTATAGCTATCAATCTTGGCTGTGGTCTATCGTCTGCGCCGGGCTGGATCAATATCGATAACTCGCCAAACGCCAGACTGGCGAAACACCCGCGTCTCAGATGGTCTCTTTGGAAAATAGGCATCCTTTCGGATAGCCAATTCGCCGTCGAATGGCCCGCCTCAATCACAAGCCGCGACCTCAGAAAGAAACTACCATACTCCGATGGTTCAATTGACTTTGTCTACACTTCGCACTTTCTGGAACACTTGCCGCTTCAGCTTGCTCGACAATTGATAGAAGAGGTGTTCCGAGTACTCAGGTCAGGAGGAGTCGCTCGCATAGTTGTTCCGGATCTGGCGGCCGGCGCGCGTGAATATTTGAACGCTATCCAGAAGGACCCGAGCGACGGGAACGCAGCGAACAATTTTCTCGAATGGTTGCAGCTGGGCCGGCCGGGAATTCGAGATCCACACTGTTGGATGTATGACGCTCCATCGTTGAGCGCGATGCTAGCGGAAATCGGCTTTACCAGCGTGGTTGTATGTCAATACAGGAGCGGGCGCGTGCCGGATTGTGACATCCTTGATAATCGCCCCGAAGACTCGCTGCATCTCGAAGCCGAGAAGCCTTGATTGATCGGATTACGTAGGAGGCGACTTACATTACATGTTGATACTTGGTCTTAACATGTTTCACGGCGATGCTTCGGCCGCGCTGATCCAGGATGGCGAGGTGGTCTTCGCCATCGCCGAAGAGCGGCTCAATCGAGTGAAACACTTTGGCGGCCTCCCCGCCCTCTCGATTAAAGCGTGTCTCGCTGCCGTTGGCGCTGACATCGCCGATATCGATCATCTGGCGGTCGGCCGCGATAAGGATGCGAATCTCGCAAAGAAGGTTCAGTACGCATTGGCGAATCCGGCAAAGCTCCTGAACTTTATTCAGATTCGCAAACGCCGGGAGTCGATGAATGATCTGAAATCCCTGCTCGGCCAGGCACTCGATCAAGACCCCGCCCACATGCGATTTCAGGAACACAATGTTGAACACCACATCGCTCACATAGCCAGCGCCTTTTACTGCTCGGGATTGGAAGAGGCTGCGGGCTTCAGCTACGACGGGTCCGGCGATTTCGTCTCGGCGATGTTTGCCCGGTGTGGTGGAACCGAGGTTGAGCCGCTCGAACGAGTCTTTCTGCCGCACTCGCTTGGAAGCTTCTATACCATGCTCTGCGGGTTCATGGGCTACCGGAAGTACGGAGACGAAGGCAAGGTCATGGGGCTGGCTGCCTATGGTGATGATACTTACTATGAAAAGGTGCGCGATATAGTCTCGACCGCCGGAAACACGTTCAAGCTCGATCTGGACTACTTCATGCCGCTTGGCAGCAACAGCGGGCTGCAACTCACCGCGGATGGAACCGTAAGAATCCAGCGGCACTACAGCAAGAAGATGATCGATGTGTTTGGCGAACCTCGAGAGCCTCACAGCGAAATAACTCAACGCGACAAGAATCTCGCGTGGGCGATGCAGAAGCGGTTTGAAGAAATCGTTTTGCATCTCATGAATCAGCTTCACAAACAAGTGCCCTCCGCGAATCTGGCGATGGCAGGCGGTTGCGCGCTCAACAGCGTCGTCAACGGCATGATATTCACCGAGACCCCTTTTCGCCGCACCTGGATTCAACCGGCCGCCGGTGATGAAGGACTCGCAATAGGTGCTGCTCTCTACGCCTATCACTCCGTTCTCAAACAGCCTCGCACCCACGAAATGAAGAACGCGTTTCTTGGACCCGAGTTTTCGGAGACGCGGATTCGATCGGCGCTCGAGTCCGCAAATCTGGAATACCGGACGCTGGAGCGTGAGCCCCTGCTTGAACAGGTGGCCGATCAGTTGGCATCAGGCAGTGTCGTTGGATGGTTCCAGGGGAGAATGGAGTGGGGACCGCGCGCGTTGGGCAACCGCTCAATACTCGCTCACCCCGGGTTGCCGGATATGAAGGACACGCTCAATGCGCGGATCAAACACCGCGAGTGGTTCCGGCCGTTCGCCCCTTCGATTCTAGCCGAGTTCCAGAGCGAGTACTTCGGGCACGATCACCCTTCGCCGTTCATGCTGCACGTCTATGATATCCGGCCGGACAAACGCGAGCGGCTCTGTGCAGTCAATCACGTGGACAACACCGGTCGCATGCAGAGTGTGGCGCGCGATGAGAATCCGTTGTACTACGACCTCATCAATGCGTTCTACAGGCGCACAGGATTGCCGGTAGTATTGAACACCAGTTTTAACGAGAACGAGCCCATCGTCTGCACCCCTGAGGAGGGGATAGACTGCTTTCGCCGCACAAAGATGGACGTTCTGGCGATCGGTTCACAACTGGTGTTGAAAACCGAGAATCTCCGGAGCGTCGAAGAGCCGTCGGCGGTGTGATGGAACGGAAGCCTGGGAGGGGCCACCCCGTTAGTGGTGCATGTTTTATGGGACGAGTTCGCGCGCGAGGCGCGCCCCAGCAGGGTGCGATTTCCAGCAACGCAGTTAGTGGCCTGGAGTTTGGACAGTTCCCCGAAGGGGATCCGGCCTCCAGCCCAGGGTTGCTGTACTCGGCTACCCTGGGAAAGGCGGCGAGCGAGTTACTCAAGCCCAACGGGGTTGTGGCCCTTCCTGGCGTACCAATTGGGATCAGTATTTCTCCAATCGTTCTCGACTATTGAGCTCCTGCGCTCTCGACGTGAGGCCCGGCCGCAACCCCGTTGGGGTTGGGGAACTCGCCGCCGTCGTTCCCCAGGGTAGCCGAGTACAGCAACCCTGGGCTGGAGGCCGGATCCCCTTCGGGGAGAGGACTCATCCCCTTCGGGAAATGTCCAAACTCGCTGGACTAGATCGGGAAGGTTGTGGTTTGTAGCTTCCTCATCACTCTTCAGCGCTTCGGGGAAGTCACGGGCACGATGCCTGCGCTCCGAGCGGCGCTACGATCACGATTATGCTTGGTAGAGTTCAACAGCTTCACCAGCTCTGGCAGCACCTGGGGCCTGAGTGGCTGGCGTATCGGCTCGGCTATGCGACCCGAATTCGCACCGGCGCGTTGCGCCGCAAGATGCCCGCGACCGACTGGGACGAGCAACCGCTTTCTCGGTTCCTTTCAAACTCGTTGCTTGCCGGACCGCAGAGCTACATCGAGTATCGACGTGAGCAGGCTCCGCTGTTCTTCTTCTCGCCAGATCGCCGAGCGGATTATCGACCCTGCTTCGATCAATGGGACGCCGGAGCGGAGACGCCGGTCAACTTGAGCGACGAGCTCGAACAAGGCACGCTGCGTTACTTCGATCACACCCCGGTTCAAACGGGATTCCCACCAGACTGGCACGCGAACCCGCTTACAGGCGAACGCGCGCCCGCCGATCTTCACTGGAGTGAGATCGGCGACTTCGATCACGGTGACATAAAGGTCCTCTGGGAGCCGTCACGATTCGGCTTCACTTATGCGCTCGTGCGAGCCTACTGGCGCTCCGGAGATGAACGATACGCCGGGATGTTCTGGAAGCTCGTCGAGGATTGGCGCAAGCATAATCTCCCGCAATTCGGTGTGAATTGGAAATGCGGTCAGGAGATCAGCTTTCGGGTGATGGCCTGGTGTTTCGGGCTCTATGGCTTCCTTGATGCGCAACCAACCACTGCCGAGCGCGTCGCGTCGCTCGCGCAAATGATCGCGGTCTCGGGCGCGCGCATCGAGGCCAACCTCGACTACGCGCTCAGCCAGCACAACAATCACGGCATCAGCGAGGGTCTCGGTCTGTGGACCATCGGCACCCTGTTCCCCGAGTTCCAACGTTCTGAGCAATGGAAAGAGACGGGACGGCGGGTGCTCGAGACACAGGGAAGAGAGCTAATCTACGATGACGGAGCTTTTTCACAGCACTCGGTGAATTATCAGAGGCTGATGCTGCACGACTATCTGTGGGCATTGCAGCTCGGAGAGATCTCGAATCAACCTTTCTCGCCAGAGCTGAAGCAGCGTGTCGGCACTGCGGGCGCTTTTCTCTATCATATTCAGGATGACGTGAGCGGGCGAGTTCCCTGCTACGGTCAGAACGACGGCGCGCTGATCCTGCCCCTCAGCAATTGTGACTATCAAGACTTTCGCCCGGTGGTACAAGCCGCGCAGTATTTTGGGACGCGAACACGCTGTTACTCATCGGGTCCGTGGGACGAGGACTTGCTGTGGTTGTTTGGACCCGATGCGCTGACCGCCTCCGTTGGGCGAACCGAGCGCCGGACCCTCGAGGCTGCACAAGGCGGGTATTACACTCTTCGCTCCCAGGAAGGTTTTGTCTTAACACGGTGCGCGGCGTTTCGACACCGTCCCGCGCAAGCCGATCTGCTTCACGCGGACTTGTGGTGGCGCGGGCAGAACATCGCTCTTGACCCAGGAACGTTTAGCTACAACGCTCCGGCGCCGTGGGACGACTCGCTATCGAGTACCGCATACCACAATACGATAACGGTGGACGGCCGCGATCAAATGGAGCGGGTTAGAAAATTCCTGTGGCTCCCGTGGGCGACGGGCAGTGTGCGAGCTCAGAAGGAATCGCCGGCCGGAGACCTGGCTTACTGGGAAGGTGAGCACAACGGCTACGCGAGGCTCGATGTCCCCGCTGTTCATCGGCGGGCGATTCTGCGATTCGGTGAACACTGGCTGGTGCTTGATCGCGTGACGAGCGCGGGGGAGCACGACTATCGTCTGCACTGGCTCTTGACGGACACGCCCTACGACCGCAATGACGGCAATACACGGGTCACGCTCAAGACACCGGCCGGGTCCTACTTTGTTGGGGTCGGGTCGACCGCTAACAAGAGTGAGTGCTCGATCGTACGTGGCGACGAATCTGGCCCGCGGGGCTGGTGTGCTCCGTACTACAACTACCGCGAGCCGGCGCTATCCGTTGCGCTGGTTGTTCGCGAACGATCGGTTTGGCTCTGGACGGCGTTCGGGCCTGCGCCGACCCGAGTCACACCGGCCGATGATGGGTTCAAGGTGCAGGCGGACGAGTGGCAGGCGACGATAGGTTTGTTGCCGGGTGGAAATCACGAGCCGCTTGTGAACTCGATCGTCATTGATGGGGCTGTCCAGGATTACCTGGAGGTTGCCTGATGCACTTCCTTCTGATCCATCAAAGCTTCGCGACGCCGGAGGAACCGGGCGGCACGCGTCACTTTGAACTGGCGCGGGGCACAGTTGAGCGGGGACACGATTTCACGGTAATAGCCAGTAAGATCAGCTACCTCACCGGACAAAACACGACCGGTGAGTCGACGTCGAGTGGCGATGCGACGATCGAAGGAGTCCGGGTCCTTAGGGCTGCCACGCCTTCCACGGTTGGCGGCAGCTTCGCGGGCAGGTTGTTCTCATTCATAAGCTTTGCGGCGTCATCTCTGATCAAGGCGCTGCGGATCGGCAGGGTCGATGTTGTGATGGGCACGTCGCCGCCAATCTTTCAGGCTGTTTCGGCATGGCTTGTTTCCGCCTTGCGCCGGCGCCCGTTCCTCCTCGAGGTCCGCGATCTTTGGCCCGAATTCGTCATTGATATGGGTCTGCTGAAGAACCGGTTTCTGATTCGGGGTTCGCGCAGCCTGGAAAGGTTTCTATACTCCCGAGCGAGTCACATCCTGGTCAATTCGCCGGCTTACGTAGACTACTTGATCGAGAAGGGTGTCGAGCCGGACAAGATTACTCTGCTGCCGAATGGCGTAGATCCGGCGATGTTCGACCCGTCCTCGGATGGCAACGGGGTTCGAGCAAGACTAAAACTCGACGGTCGATTCCTGGTCGTATATGCCGGCGCGATTGGCCCGGCAAATCATCTTGACCTGTTGCTCGAAGCGGCCGAAGAGCTCAGAGCAGACTCCGGAATCTGCTTCCTGATCGTAGGAGACGGCAAGGAACGCAAGCGGTTGCAAAACGAGGCCCGGGCGCGGCGGCTTGACAACATGGTGTTCGCCGGCGCTCAACCAAAACGTGAGATGGGAAGCTTTCTTGCGAGCGCGGACGCCTGTGTCGCGGTCTTGAAGAACATCCCTATGTTTCGGATGACCTATCCCAACAAGGTCTTTGACTACATGGCCGCGGGGCGGCCGGTTGTGCTGGCTATCGACGGTGTCATCCGAGAGGTCGTAGAGAGAGCTGGAGCCGGTATCTTCACCGAACCCGGCGATGCAAAGGCGCTGGCCGCGGCCGTGCGCTTTTTGGCCTGTCATCAACCTGAGAGAGAGCGGATGAGCCGAACCGGACGGTCGTTTGTAGAAGAGCATTTCAATCGATCGAGGCAAAGTCAGCAATTTGTGGATCTCCTGCAGAAGCTTGCCGCCCAGGGATGATCGAGACCGTCTAAGATGAATGTTACTTCCGGGATATACAGGCGGGCAGTCAAACGTGCCGTGGATCTAGTCTTCTGCTTGTGCGCATTGCCTGTAGCGTTGCCGCTGCTTGTGATCATCGCAATCGTAGTGCGTATTCATTTCGGGTCTCCGGTGTTGTTCACTCAGGAAAGGCTGGGGTTTGAGGGCCGGCCTTTTTTTATTAGAAAGTTTCGGACGATGACCGGCGCCCGCGGCGACGACGGCGAGTTGCTGGCCGACGCGGAACGGCTGACTCCGATCGGCCAAATGTTGCGAACGACGAGTCTCGACGAGCTTCCGGAGTTGATGAACGTATTTCGCGGTGAGATGAGTATTGTTGGACCGCGCCCGCTCTACTCGCATTATCGCGATCTGTACACCCGTGACCAGTTTCGCCGTCACGAGGTGTTACCCGGAATAACCGGGTGGGCGCAGGTCAACGGCCGCAATGCGCTTTCGTGGGAGGAGAAATTTGCATTCGATGTTTGGTATGTAGATCATCAGTCATTTCGGCTTGACGTGAAGGTTGTTGTTTTGACAATTATCAACCTCATCCGAAGAGAGGGCATCAGCCAGCCCGGACACGCGACCGCACCCGAATTCAAGGGGAGTCTGGGCAAGGGAGTCTGATTCGATTGAAACGAGTCGTAATTATTGGTGCCGGGGGTCACGGTCGAGAAGTTGCGGATATACTCCGCCATCAATCCCGGTCGGATGGAGAAATCGAACCGCTGGGTTTTGCCGACGACAATCGAGAGTTGCACGGAAGGATGTTCGACGGCTTGCCGGTCCTCGGCGATATGTCGTGGTTTGAAGGGTCGGGTCGCAGAGATATCGCAGTGATTTGCGCCGTTGGCTCCCCGCCCGTTTGCCGGCGGCTGGTGGAGCGAGTTCGTGGAATCGGTTTGATCTTCGCCAACGCGATTTCGCCTCGCGCTCACGTCTCACCATACGCGCGGCTCGGCGAGGGAGTGACGATTTTCCCAAATGTGATAATCAACACCGGCGCTTTCGTAGATAGTCACAGTATCCTGAACGCAGGGGTGGTGGTAAGCCACGACGCGACAGTCCATTCCTACAGCAATATCAACCCCGGTGTTCAACTTGCTGGCAACGTGACCGTCGGAGAAGGGTGTTACATCGGCATGGGCGCAAACGTGATTCAAGGCAGATCAATCGGGGCGTGGTCGGTCGTCGGGGCCGGCGCGGTTGTCATCCGTGATCTACCCGCCAACGTGACCGCAGTCGGAGTACCGGCAAAGATTATTGAGAAAAGAGAGGACGGTTGGCATGAGCGATAGACCGGTGGTGGTTGGCGGAAATCCAATCTTCGAGAACAAGCTAAACATTGTGCGCCCCGTGTTGCCTTCCTTTGAAGAGTTACAGTCGGAAATCCAGGAGATCTTCCGAAGCGGCATGGTAACCAAGGGCCGCCACGTTGCAAAGTTCGAACAGGCGATTGCCGAGCATTTGAGGGTAAAGCACGCCGTCGCGGTATCGAGCTGCACATTGGGTTTGATGCTCACCTATCAGGGTCTCGGGCTGGTTGGCGAGGTGATTGTGCCTGGCTTTACGTTCATGGCAACTGTGAGCTCGCTGGTATGGGCGGGGCTAACTCCGGTTTTTGCCGATGTGAATCCCCACACCACCAACCTTGATCCCGCGGCGGCCGAGACTGCGATCACCCCCAGGACTTCTGCAATCGTGGCGGTGCACAACTTCGGAAACCCCGCGGAGATTGAGGAGCTCGCTTCGATCGCAAATAAGCACGGGTTAAAGCTCATCTTCGACGCCGCGCACGGTTTTGGGGCTTTGTACAAAGGCGTTCCGGTCGGACCGCAAGGTGACGCGCAGGTCTACAGTCTCAGCCCGACGAAGTTGCTGATTGCCGGAGAGGGGGGTATTGTAGCGACCAACAGTGGCTCCCTGGCCGAAAGCATTCGTATTGGTCGCGAGTATGGCAACGATGGCAAATACGGCAGTGACTTTGCCGGGCTAAACGCGAGGATGCCTGAACTCAGCGCGCTGTTAGGCATCCATAGTCTTCGCAATCTGGAGCGAGCAGCGGAGCATCGCAACCACGTCGCGGATCTCTACCGCAGGGAATTGGGACAACTTAGCGGAATAAGTTTCCAGGAGATCGCAGAAGGCAATCGAAGTTCTTACCGGGAGTATTCGATCATGATTGACGGTGAGTCTTTTGGGGTGAACCGTGATCTACTGGCGCTCGCCATGTCTGCCGAGAATATCGACACGCGTAAGTACTACGATCCCCCGGTCCATCGTCACAAGGCCTACACGCGTTTTGCTGCCACCGGTACGGCTCTCGACGAAACCGACCTGCTCGCGGCACGGAGCCTGAGCCTGCCGATGTGGTCCGATATGAGTGATGAGATCGCGTCGGGTATTTGCAGAGCCGTTCGACGCATACACGAGTTCGCCCCGGAAGTGGTGCAGGCGCTTGATTCAAAAGTGGTCAACTCCGCAGCCTAGTATTCGAATGTTGTCAAAACAGGCTCGAGGTAACGAGGAAATGCCAACCGCCCGTCGCACTCGTCCAAGACAAGAGATACTGGCGCGTGTTGTCGCAGACATAGTTTTGATCAATGCGTCAGCGCTTACGGCGCTGGCGGCGCGGTTCTTTTATCTCGTCGCCTTCGAGAGCAAGACACTTACCATTACCTACGAGACCATTTTTTGGAACTATGTTATTGGGTATCGCAACGTCGCATTTCTGCTGACCGCGATAAGCCTGACTGTTTTCGCTCTGAGTGGGTTTTACACTCGCGGTCGCGCCTATCAGGGCCGCTACAAGGCCCTGGTAATCACCCAGGCGGTCAGTCTCGCCTACCTGCTGTTTGGGTTCATCGCGTACTTCATAGGCGGAGCGCTCGAAATGCCCCGAGGGGCTTTGGTGCTGGCATGGGCTCTGAGCATTTTCGTGCTGGTGCTCTCGCGATTGTGGGCGGTGCTCTGGTCGAATGTCGTGCGTGCCGAAATCAATCTCGATACCCCGGCGGCGGTCTCCAGGGTGCTGGTGATCGGAGGTGCAGGCTACATCGGATCGGCTCTCCTGCCCAGGTTGCTCGCTAACGGTTACCACGTGAGGCTGCTCGATCTGTTGATCTATGGCACCGAGCCGATAGCGGAAGTGATTGATCATCCCAACCTCGAGATCATGCAGGCTGACTTTCGGCAGGTCGACAAAGTCGTCGAAGCGATGCGCAATATAGACGCGGTTGTGCATCTGGGCGCGATCGTCGGCGACCCGGCGTGCGCGTTGGACGAGGAGTTGACTATCGAAGTCAACCTGATGGCCACGCGGATGATCGCGGAAGTCGCCAAAGGCTCCAACGTCGGCCGGTTCATCTTCGCAAGCACCTGTTCGGTGTATGGCGCAAACCCGGCCACGCTCGATGAGCGTTCGGCATTAAACCCCGTATCGATTTACGCTCGCAGCAAGATTGCCTCCGAGAGCGTGCTTACGAGCATGGCGGGATCGGGTTTTGGCCCGACATCGCTGCGATTCGGAACAATCTACGGTCTGTCTGGCCGCACACGCTTCGACCTGGTCATCAATCTCCTTACCGCAAAGGCAGTGGTCGAGGGACGCATCACCATCTTCGGCGGCAATCAATGGCGGCCCTTCGTTCACGTGGAGGACGCGGCCGAAGCAGTACTACAAACACTCGAGGCGCCGCTCTCCCTGGTCGGCAATCAGATCTTCAACGTCGGCTCGGATGAGCAGAACTACACGATACAGCAGGTGGGCGAGATCATTGCCCGGCTGGTGCCCGCGGCTGAACTCGTCAGTGAGGGATCGGACACTGACCCGCGTGACTACAAAGTGAGCTTTGGGAAGCTGGTAAAGACCCTCGGGTTCGCGCCGCGATGGAGCATCGAGGACGGAGTGAAACAAGTCATCGCGGCCATCGAGGCTGGACGCGTGAAAGACTACCGCGACGCGAAGTACAGCAACGTGAAGTTCCTTGGCGATGAAGGTGCCTCTCGGCTGATACCTCGCAGAAACAGCTGGGCGCACGATTTGATCAGGGAATCTTCATCGGGACGCGTTCGGGTCGGCGGGGAATAGGCCGGAGCCGGCGAATTTGACGACTTATGAAACGTATCGAGACTTCGCTTCCGGGCGCATGTTCGATCGAGCCCTCCGTATTTGAGGACGAGCGAGGATTCTTCTTTGAGAGCTATCACGAAAACAAATTCGCCGATCTTGGCATAAAGGATCGTTTTGTTCAGGACAATCACGCGAGATCGGTACGAGACACCCTTCGCGGACTGCACTATCAAATCCGAAATCCTCAGGCGAAGCTGTGCCGTGTGGTACAGGGCGAGGTGCTTGATGTGGTGGTCGATGTCCGTCGTGGATCCCCTTATTTCGGCAAGTGGGAGAGCGTTGTGCTTTCCGCGTTGAACAGGCGTCAGATCTACGTGCCGGCCGGGTTTGCGCATGGTTATCTGGTATTGAGCGAGAGCGCCGAGTTCCTCTACAAGTGCAACGACTTCTACACTCCCGAGTACGAGCGGGGCGTCCAGTGGAATGACCCGGTAATAGCGATCGAGTGGCCGGTCGAGGCCCCGATTCTGTCCGACAAGGATCGGCGAAACCCGCCGCTATCGGAAGTTCCCCTACACGAACTTCCCAGCTACCGTGAACTCGGGAATCTCAGCCACACTGGATTGTGAAGGGCGCACTCGAATGTGAAAAAGCTGTTGACTTTTGGGGATCTATTCCATATTCTGGGGCTACTTGGGGTTGATAGACGCAGGGCTAAATGCTTCCCATGTGATGGAGGAGATATGAAATTCCGGACCAGGTACCAGCGAGTGACGATCAGTTTCGCTCTGTCGATGGTTGTCGCTACGGTTTTTACCTTCAGTTCATTTGCCGCGCCCGCGGTCACAAATCCTGTCGCGGACCCGGTGCTTGTGCAGGACTGCACGGGAACTCTTACGGTAAAATCTGGTCACGTCAACATTAATGGTAACGCCGCGCAAACAGGGGCGACCGTGATGACGGGGAGCATCATTTCCACCGGCTCAAACGGCAAAGCGATCATAGATCTCGGAGCAATGGGCCGTGTAGAATTAGGGGACAACACTACCGTCACTCTTACATGCGGTGGTAGTTTGCTGGAAATCAGATCGCAGTGTTCAAAAACTGAGGTCGAGGTAAGAGCGGGATCGGTCAACGTCATATCGCCCAAAACTGAAACCTTGGTCGCTGGTAAGAAGGAGACATACGGCGACTCGGTTGACATGACCGCTACCGCAGGTGTCGATGTTAAGGTCGAGTGCGAGGGCCGCAAGGCCGGTGCGGCTCTGTGGGTCGGTCCCGGGCTCTGGGGTCTGCTGGCGCTGATCGGTGTTGGAGCAGCGGTTGCCATTGGCATCGCAGAGGGCGGCGGAGACAATGCCCCGCCGAGCAGCCCCGTGCGATAGCGAGCGGTGCCCCTCGGGGTCTTGACGGTCAAGTTTTAGATTTTAGAAGCGCCTCGGCGATAACCAAGAGCCGGGGCGTTTTCTTGTCCGGAACAAGGAGAAGGGCCTTGGCTGTAATGCTCTGCCCTCGATGCGGGGCACATATTCACAGATCGCATACGCGGGGCTTCGGGGAGAGGCTTGTAAGGACTTTTACCTCACACAAGGTGTACCGCTGCTACGAGTGCAATTGGCGCGGCTGGCTCCGGAAGGGCGATCCGATCAAGCGCCGCCAGACACTGCGAACGATCATCAGTGTTTTGGTTACCCTCCTATTGACGACACTGCTCGCTCTGTATGTTGTCGAAAAGCTAAACGGGCCCGCCCCGAATCCAGGTTTGGAACAACGGCAAGCTCCTTGAGAGTCAGCGGCGGCGCCTGTCACGCCGCCGTCGATGTCAGTTCCAGGCCGCTGAACCTTAGCCGCTGAACTTTGACGCTGAACTTTAACCTTGATTCGCTTGCGCTTTCTTTGTAACAATATCCGACTGCAAGGGTTGTCCCATCCCTCGCGTGTTTCAAGCTTAGGAGGCGAGATTGAAAGCAATCGCATCGCTGGTAATCCTGTTGGCCTTCTTTGCCGCAACTCGAGGTGCATTCGCGCAGGCACCCGTGGCGACGCTGGCCCTGGGCACCGATCGCATCGGAGAAATCAAAACTGCCCAGGGAATCACTACAATGATCCGGTTTTCCGAAGCGGTTCAGGAGATTATCTGCGGGGATCTGTATGACGCCGGCACGGGAAAGGGCACCTTCGTCGTTCAGCGGAGCGGAACAAGCGAGCGACCCGGCAATGAGGTTTTCATAAAGCCGGTGTCGTCAAAAGGCGCCAGCAACATGTTTGTCAAGACTGACGGCAACCATACGTATAGTTTTGACCTGACCATAGTTGGTACCGCCCAGGCACACCGAATGGTGAATGTTACCGACTTGGCGGCGCCAACGAATTCAAGCTCGACGGCAGCCGCCCCGGATCCGGAGAAGCCGTGCCCTGACTTCGAACGCCTGAAAGGGGAAGCAGAGCAACAGGCCCGCGCAAAGGCCGCTGAAATTCTTCGCGGGGCACAGCAGCAAGCCGACCGCAAGATTACCGAGGCCGATGCCCGGCTCGCGGAAGCGGAGCGTCTGGCGCCGCAGCGCGCCGATCAGGAGATCGAGCGGAGGTTCATGCAGGCGTTGATGCTGGGGCTTCGCGAAACAAAAGTGAGCAACACGCGGGCGAATGCAAAAAGGGTTGTTATCACGCTTGATCAGCAAATGCTCCTGTTTAATGACAAGGCCTACCTCCGCTACACCATGCAGAATACGGGTGAATTTGATTTTGCTTTTGCCGCGATGTCGCTCGAACTGACCGAGGGGAAAGAGGCGAAACCGCTCACTTCTGTCGTCAATCAAAGCAAGCCCGAGAATCTGCTCGCGCCGGGCGAGTCGCTGACTGGTGTGATTGTTTTCGATCCCAAACAGGTTGGAGCAAAGCAAAGGCTCACACTATTCGTTCGCGGCGAAGACAGCGCGGAACTGGCTCATGTTACAATCCAGCAGTGATGTCTAAAAAGTTGTCGCCAATACTCTACTTGCTGTTACTCGCTGTGGGCGCAACCGCACAGCAGCGTCCGCTTTCTCCGCCTGAGCGTTCGCCGGTTCCGCTTACAAACGAGGACCAGGATCGCGCGCGCGCGGAGGAACTAAGCAAAAGGAAGCTCGCCGACGCCGCCGTGCTTCAGAAAGCCGCGCCGATCAAGGTGCCGGCGATTCTCGCGGGACATCACATATCGTCGGGCAATCCGGCAATTGACTCGTTGGTCCAGGAAGCTGCCGCTCAGAACGGATTGGATCCGTGCCTTATTCTGTCGCTTATGCGAGCGGAGTCGGCGTTCAATCGCACTGCTGTCTCGGTCAAGGGTGCGTCGGGTCTGATGCAGCTGATGCCTGCGACCGCTACCAGATTCGGCGTGAAGAACATCTTCGATCCGCGTGAAAATGTTCTGGGTGGCACAAGGTATCTGCGCTGGTTGCTCGATCGGTTTGGCGGCGATGTGAGACTCGCGCTGGCGGGCTACAATGCGGGTGAGGGCGCCGTCGAGTTTTACGGGTATCGCGTACCGCCATTCCTCGAAACGCAGAATTACGTGCGGACCATCTACACCCGCTACACCGCAATACATCTCGGATCGAGTTCCACGACCCCTCCCGTAGAAGCAACCAAACCCGCTGAACAGCCGGGCGAAAAGAACCCCAGCTATAATCAGATCATCCGGTTCACTTCCTCAAACGGCGAGGCAGCGCGCTCCGGCAAGTAATCCCGGGAGCTAACCCTTGTCATCAACCCTCGGCAGAAGGTGTGAGAGAATTGACAACTCCGCGCCCGTTTCGTAGTTCCGCCTTCAGGCGGGCCTTTCGCTCTTGCATTTGCCTGGTGCCGTCTGAAGGCGGAACTACGAAACGCTTATTCTTTCACACCCTCGGCGGTGAGGTGAACACGCTCCCCGCTTCGGACTGCGCGATAACACGCGTCGACCAGCTCAACAGATCTATAACCATCCAGGGCCGTGACCGGAGCGCGGACCCCGCCCACAATTGAGTCCACAAAATGTGAATAGTCGTCTCGAAGAGGAAGCCGCCGGTCACCTCAGGATCGCCGACCCAAACAGGATTGAGCAATTCGCCACGGTTCATCTTCACATGAGCCGAATGCGGCGGTCCGGATTCCGCGAGCAGGCGTTTGAGGGTCGCATACACCGGCGCGAATCGGCGGTTGTGACCGACTTGAAACACACTCTTGCTGTTGGATGCTGCGTCGAGGATGGCGCGCGCATCCGCCAACGAAGTCGCCATTGGCTTTTCGCAAAACACATGCCTGCCTGCCGCGATTGCGGCAAGCGCCAGAGGTGTGTGCGTCGTGTTGGGCGTCGTGATGTAAACCGCGTCTACGCCGTCGATCAGCTCTTCTGAGGTAGCAGCGATTTCGGCCCCCGTTGTCCGAGCAAGGCGTTTGGCATGGTCGACCAGCGGATCGCTAACCGCCGCAATTTGCACTCGGTCATCTCGCGCCAGTAGCGCACCGTGAACCCCACCCACGTAACCCGCCCCGATTATCCCAACCTTGAGTCGTTCCATTTTGTTAGCCCTCTTCCGGACTTACATCTACCCCTGTGTCTTCTTACGCAAGAGCAAGGGTCCGTACGCTGCAATCAGGTTGGCCAAGAAACTCGAACGCCAAACCAACGTCGTGCCTTGCGGCGATCTCTCCGAGCTTACCGAGCACTCGCCCGGATTCGCCGATGGCTTCGGAAGGGCTGATGTCAGGCGGAAGCGGTGAAGGCACTACGACTATGAGAGGTGGGTCGTTTGATGCTGCAGCCTACAACAGATCAGATGCGCGTCAACGTCTCGCTTTTTTCTATACCCACTTCGTGAGAAGTGGGTCGTTTGATGCTGCAGCCTACAACAGATCAGCTGTGCGTCAACGTCTCGCTTTTCACCACATACCCACTTCGTGAGAAGTGGGTCGTTTGATGTTGCAGCCTACAACAGATCAGCCGCGCGTCAACGTCTCGCTTTTCACCACATACCCACTTCGTGAGAAGTGGGTCGTTTGATGCTGCAGCCTACAACAGATCAGATGTGCGTCAACGTCTCGCTTTTCACCACATACCCACTTCGTGAGAAGTGGGTATGCAGCGTCAGGCACGCTTCATTGTAGGCTGCAACATCAAGACCCACTTCTCACGAAGTGGGTATGCGCGAAAAGCTGACGCGCACCCACCCCGACACGCCTATTTGCCGCGCTTTCGCTCAGCAGGTATATTACGCCGAGCCTTATAGAAAACGAATCGGTCCTATGCAAAGCCCGCGGGGATCTGGAGATCGTTGAGGAGGAACCGATGAGAGCATTCGAAATTCAAAACAAGTTCGGTCTGGAGTCACTCGCCCTAGTCGAACGGCCGGATCCAACAGCCGGACCATTTCATGCGGTCATCAAAATGCGCGCGGCATCCCTGAACTATCGCGATCTTCTGACGGTCGAGGGCAAGTACAACCCGCGCCTGCCGCTGCCGCTGGTGCCGCTCTCTGATGGGGTGGGTGAAGTAGTCGCCCTCGGCGAGGGCGTGACCCGAGTCAAGCACGGAGATCGCGTTGCCGGAACCTTCTCGCAGAAGTGGCTGGGTGGAACGCCGGCTCGTGCAAAGCTTGGGGCATCCCTTGGAGGACCGCTTGACGGAATGCTAACGGAGTATCGAGCTCTTCACGAGGACGGTCTTGTACACGTACCGGCTCACTTGACCGACGAAGAAGCAGCCACCCTCCCGTGCGCGGCGGTAACGGCGTGGAACTCACTGATCAATATGGGTGGACTCACGGCAGGCGAGACCGTGTTGGTACAGGGCACCGGCGGCGTGTCGATCTTCGCTCTGCAGTTTGCGAAGCTGGCGGGAGCGCGGGTGATCGTCACGTCGAGCAGTGATGATAAACTCGAGCGAGCGAAGAGCCTTGGCGCAGATGTCGGTGTCAACTACTCGACTACGCCTGATTGGGATAAGCGCGCAAAGGAATTGACCGGAGGTGTCGGGGTTGACCATGTCATCGAGGTCGGCGGCGCGGGGACGTTTGGAAAGTCGCTTCGGGCGATCAAGATCGGCGGACACATCGGCCTGATCGGAAACCTGTCTGGAAATGTGACCGAGGTGAACCTGATTCAGATTCTGATGCAGAACCTGCGGATCCAGGGAGTTCTTGTTGGGAGCCGCGATACCTTTGAAGCGATGAATCGCGCGATCTCGCTTCATGAAATGCGCCCGGTGATAGACCGCGTGTTTCCGTTTGAGGAGGCTCGCCAGGCATTCGAGCATATGGCTGGCGGGTCGCACTTCGGCAAGATATGCATCAGGTTCTGATCATTCGGGCTTGCTCGCTGCCTGATACCCAGCGGGAGATAAATACCAGGGGGAGATAGATACTCAGCACAAAGAACCGCAAGAGCTCGCAAAGTCCGAAAAGTCTTGACGTTCTGGTTACCGCTTGCCGTAGATCGCACCGCCTTTGATAACTTGTGCGATCTTCAACGTATTTCTAATGTCTGCGATCGGATCGGCGTCGAGAATGACAATGTCCGCAAGCTTGCCCGCTTCGATCGAGCCGGTTTCGCGATCGATGCCCAATGCGCGCGCGCCGTTTATAGTGCCTGCACGAAGCACATCGATCGCACGCACCCCCAGCTCAACCATCAACCGCATCTCTTCGTGTGCGCTCAGCCCCGGAGCCTGGTAAACCGCCGCGGTG
Source organism: Blastocatellia bacterium (assembly GCA_963737945.1). Lineage (GTDB taxonomy): Bacteria > Acidobacteriota > Blastocatellia > UBA7656 > UBA7656 > Onstottus_A. The sequence goes on from CAVTUR010000011.1 coordinate 258,793, forward strand.
TCGGTTCCGACGATGAGGATGCCGCCCGCGCTATAGTAGCGCTTCACGAACTGTTGCATGCTGATCCACGCTTTCTTGAACGGCACGGGATCAAAAAATGGCTGCTTAGCCAATCCATCCCACTCCTTCAGCGTCTCCGCCGGTGGATCGCTTGCGACCGCCGCCTCGCGAAAAGCATCGGGATCACGTGAAAAAGCTATCGTGTGATGAATGCTGAGAGTCGGCGAAAAAGCCACCCGACGCGCGACCATCTCGCGAATCAAGTTATCAAGTTTCGCTTGATCAACCTGAAGCCAGGCGAGCGAGCTGGCGATCCAGCCGGCAACAAAGGCGCTCGCGTGTGCGGCACGAATCTTTTCGGGATCGGGCGTGGCCGCATCCGGCACCCCGACGAGGTGAGTCAAAATGTCAGTGCCCGCAAGCACAGCTTCAAGCGCGTTTGTCCTGCCGGTGTGGGAGATTGTGCGCAGACCTTTTTTGTGCGCCTCGTCGACCGCGGCCCGCAATGCATCCGGGGGAAGCTGAGCGTGGGTCTTTATGAGATCGGCGCCCTCGGCCAGATGTGCATCCACTGCGCGTCGAGCCTCGTCAGGTGTCTTAACTGTTTCGCTGACCGGAAAAGAGACCGGCTCGCCGGAGATCATGAGACCGCAGACCAGCATCCGCGGCCCTGGGATCTCGCCGTCAGCAATTCGCCGCTTTAGCTCATAGACCGTCGCGAGACTCCCTGTGTCAAGCACCGTCGTTACGCCTGCCGCCAGAAAGCGAGGCGACGGCCAGGAATCTTTGCCGTCATAAGAGCTGTGCGTATGGGTGTCTATCAATCCGGGTATCAGGAACTTTCCGCGCGCATCGATGACCTCCGCGCCGCGCGGCACCCGGATTCTTGCGCGAGGCCCTACCGCCGTTATCTTGGTGCCTTCGATGATCACAACCGCGTCTCGAATGTTCGATTTGCCGTTCAAGTCAACCAGCGTCGCGCCCGCAATCGCGAGAACGTGTGAAGAAGGCTTCGCCAGCGGCGTTTGCCTGGCCGGCTCAATGCGCGCCGAACCCGCAGGCGCAATCAGAGTCGCCGCCGCTATCAAGAGTAGAAATTTTCGCATCACAAGCCTCCTTCTGCTTTTGGAGCCTGGTCCTCGGAGCATTCAGCGCGCTCGTATTCGCTCCGCGTGATTACGTAATACCTTGGGCCCTTGCTCCGTCATCACTGTCGGCTTCGGGCGGCATTCCGGTTGACCACCGATTGATTGGCCTTGGCCGCCGGCGTGGACGGTGTTTCGCTGATGATGTCTGCGAAGGTGCGAATCGCACCGGCAACGGTTTCGATCTGTTGCTTTACTTCCTTCGAGGTGACCTTCTTCATCCCGGCGGGCACATCGAATTGTGCTCGGTCAGGATTGAGTTGAAGGTCGTTGACCTCGACAATCACTCGCGATTTTGTGCCAGACGACGACGCCACGTTCAGCTCAGAGCGCAGCGGTAGCCCGGTTTGCTCATCGACAAAGATCATGCCATCAGTTTGCGTTGCAGCGCCTCCCGCGCCGGTTACCCGATACTTGATCGCAGTGCGTCCGTTGACCGGCTCGAGACCGATCTTCTCATACCGGCCTGTCTTGAATCGATCGGCGATCGAATGCGGCATCAACACACTGCCCGGCGCGAACCCCAGGTCGTCCGCGGAAAGCTCGGCGTATAGTTTGCGTTCGAAGATAACCAGGTACTTCAAGCCCGATTTTTCCAGGTACACGATCTGACCCACAGGCGCCGGGAATACGAATGTCCACCGCCGATCGGCTCCCAACTTTGCAAGGCTCAGTTGCGGCGTCAACATCAAAGCCGGCGCACCGGAGGCAGCACCCGGGATGGTGATCGTCATTGCGACGCTATAGCGCTCGGGCTCTTTGATGTCGGCAGTTGTGGGCCGCCTGCTTGTTACAGGAGAGCCGGCGTTCGAATTTGCATTGTCGCCGGGGGAATTTGCCGCGGTCCTTTTGGACGCGTCGCTGCAGCCAAAAGCTAAGAGCGACAGCATGATCAATGAAGCCATGAACAACCGTAACACGTGGGCCCGGCTATGTTGATGGGGCATCATCCGATCGAGCTTTGAGTCGCGGAACGCTGACAACGGCATCCAAATCCCCCTTGAGTTCGCAGCAATGCTACTTTGCAGACACTGCTCTGGGCAAGCGCTCGTAGTTCATACCGGAAAGCCAACAGTGTGGAACCTGTCGACAAGAAAACTATTGTGTGTGCGGCGTTTTGCTATATCCTACTATGGAAGCGACCTCGCAATCGCGACGCGCGTTCACTCCTTTGCCATGCCCCCAATGTGCCACTGGTGTAGAGGGATCTCTATCTCCTCTCAACACAACATATCGCGGTCTTAAAAACCTGGTGACTCCTGAGACTCATCTGCGGAGGTAAAACAGGCATGGCGCATCACACCCTGATCAAAATCAATTCATGTCGGAGTGCATTGTGCACGCTCATTATCGCTCTGGTATTGCTGGTCAATAACGGCATCAGCGGATCCCGCGCCGAGTCACAGACCATGGACCGCGCGTCATCGGTCGTACTGACGGGGGCACCCGAAAACTCAAACAGCGTGATGTATCAAACGGACAGAGGCGCGGGCTGCCGGAATCCAACGGCCGAGGAATCGATGGCGATCGCCCGGCGCGACGTGACCGGGAAACTTCGTTCGATTACTTCTCCCAGTCTGCAAAGCACCGGCGGCTTACAGATAGTCCTGCGGGCCACGCCGGAGCTTGATGCGAATCCCCAGGCAAAGGCTGCGTTTCTTAGGGCAGCCGATTTGTGGGCTTCTCGAGTTCAAAGTCCAACCACCGTCATCATCGATATCGATTTTGGGTCGACGTGGTTCGGGCAGTCGTTTCCGCAAGGCGTTATCGGGCTAACAAACCCCCAGATGCTGGTTGCGTCGGGATACTATTATACGGTGTTGAGCCAGTTGATAGACTCGACAACCGACGAGAAGGAACTGTCGCTGTACTGGGGGCTGCCTCTGACGCGGTCCGTGCCGACAGATCTTGGCGACACCTCGAGTGTTCTCGCCCCTTCGGCGGTGTTTCGCACACTGGGTTTGGTTAATTCGGATCCAACGGTCGACCCGCCGTTTTACGGCCCGCCGCCGGCGATCGGGTTCAACTCGGCGATGGATTTCGACTTCGATTCGAGTGATGGAATCGATGCGGGCAAGTATGACTTCGAAGCGGTCGTGGCCCACGAGATAGGTCACGTTCTCGGATTCGTCTCGGCTGTGGGTCAGCGGGAGATCAACCCCGACTGTGAACTCGCGGTGACAGTGTGGGATTTGTTCCGGATGAGGCCCGGCGTGTCGATGGGCGGGTTTGCGACTTCAGACCGCATACTGTCGTCGGGCGGCGCGCAGATCTTCTTTGAAGGCGACTCCGAACTGCAGCTTTCAACAGGACGGCCGGATGGCACAGGTGGCGACGGGCTTCAGCCGAGCCACTGGCGCGACGACTCAATCGTAGGACAGCGAATAGGAATAATGGACCCGACAATTGTGGCGGGAGAACACCAGACAATTACGTTTAATGATCTGGAAGCGCTTGATCTATTTGGTTATACGCTGAAGCCCTTCGGCGACAACCGCCCGGCGATAAACTCGCTTGCGGCAGACTTGAACGGCGACGTCCTCTCGCTAACGGGAACGGCTGCGGATGTTGATGGAGATGTGGTCAAAATCGAGGCGCAGTTCCTGAATCAGAAGGACCGGGTTGTTGCGCACATCGCGCCGTTCCCTGCCGATTTTGGCATTACGCCTACAGTCGAGCTTCGGCTGAGATTTACCGGTCTGAGTGGGGTTGCCGAGGCGACGCAGGTCAGCCTGGTGTTGATCGACAGCCGTGGCAATCGCAGCCCGGCGGTAACCGCTGATTTTAGCGGCGCGGATCCCGGCGCGGTTAAGCTTGTCGATGCGTCTTATGACGGGACCAGGCTTCTCATAAGGGGCAAGCGGCTGACGACTGATGCTCAGGTCGAGATCAACGGGGTGATCATCGCTCCGCCGGCAAGTGTCAGCGTGACCCCTAACGGGAAGAAACTGATAATCGTGGCGCCAAGCGCGGAGCTGAATCTTCGCCCGGGTTCGAATCGCTTCCGGTTAATCCAGGACGGCCTGCGCTCGATTTTGCTCGTAGCGAATCCGGGAGCATAGTCGTAGTTAGGCTCGCATAGGAGTCTGTGTCATTGCGCGATCGGCGCCATGACACAGACTGGTGTCTACGCTACCTCATCACTGCTGATTATTACTTAGCTGCTTCAATAACTCCCGCACGGCGGTATCGAGCTGCACATCGTGTCCGGTGTAGCTCTCACCGATAGGCCGAACGACCGGGACGTCAACAGGCCTCGGGGCCAATTCCATGAGCTTCCCATCGCTCGACGTGATCTTGATGAACGGCAGGCGAATGCTCGTGCCGTCGATCAATGTCGTGTTCGAAGTGTAGATGATCCAGCCGGCGGTTGGCTCACCGACAACCTTTCCGAGCTTCAGCGCGCGATAGCCTTCGGTGAAGTCTTCTGCGTCTGAAAGCGAGTGTTGATTGGTCACAAGAATCGTTGGAGCCTCGAGCGCCCGCTGACCCAGCACCGTTCGCGCCGGAGCAGAAGGGAATCCGCGCCTCGTCATGATCATGTAGCCTCGACGCGCAAGCACGTCTATCGCATACGCGTTTACGAAGCCCCCGTTGTTGTTTCGAACGTCCACAACAACCCCCTGACGCGAATGGTTCTCGGTATCCAGATCGATAAACAATTGCGCGAGCGAACCAGATCCCATGTCGTACATATGAACGTAGCCGAGCCGCCCGCCGCTTATCTTCGCCACGTACTCTCGCTTCTCCTCGACCCACTCACGATAGAGCAGTCCCTTCTCGGTCCCGGTATTCACTGGCCTCACCGCGACTTCGCGTTTGTTCGCGCCGTCGCTTGATGCCGAGACATTCAGCGAAACACGTTTGCCCGTCTTGAAGCCGAGCAGTTCATCGACATTGACTCGCGCGCCGATCTCGGTGCCATCGACGGCAAGCAGATACTCGCCCGGCTTTATTCCAGCGAGCGCGCCGGGTCCAAGCGGTATGACTTCGGTTACTCGCAAGCGACCGGTGCTTTCATATTCGGCTCGGTCGAATCTTAGCCCGAGCTTCCCGGTCGAAGCCTGATTGGCGGAGAACGGCGCTGACACCCCCGAGTGCGAAGCGTTCAACTCGCCAACCATAAGCGACAGAAGCCTTCGCATCTCGTCGGGCGTCCGTGAGCCGGCGATCCGCGGCGCATACTCCGTCCGCACAGCTTGCCAGTCGATGCCGTTAAAATTCGGATCGTAAAAGCCGTCGCGCAAATAGCTCCACGCCTGGTTGAAGACCTCCATCTTCTCGCGAGCGAAGTCGACGTCCATCTCCGCAGTGACCGCAACCGGATGCACCGCGCGATTCTCGACGGCCACCACGTTGATTCGCCCCTGCTCGATATAGAAGACCTCCTTGCCGTCCGGTGTGAACTGCGCGTGGCGTTTGAAGCCGGGGGTCGAGGTCAATTGTCGAGCCACAGCTCGTTCCCTCGCTAGCTCGTCGAGCGAGTAGGTGTACAGGTTTTGTTGGCCCGCGGCGGCTGCAATCATCAACAGCCTCTTGCCGTCGGGGCTGATCTCTTGATAACCGGAATCGACGCCGACAGGCAGCAGACTCAGACGCTCCTTGATGTCCTCGAAGACGATCTCGACTGGCTTGGGCGGTTTTTTCTTATCGGTAACACCCGCCTCGGTGGATGGCGCTTGTGTTTCGCTCTGGGATTGCCGGTTCTCTTGCGGCGGCTGAGCGGTGCGTGAGGGGCGCGGCGATTCCTCTTTGAACAGATCCCGGAACTGGTCCTCGCGGAAGCGCGGCGTGCGGGGTATCAGATCGATGCGGGCGATCTGACTATCCTCAGTTCGCTGCGCGGTGTCGAACAGTATGAACGTGCCGTCCGGGCTCCACGAGACGGTATTGTTACCGACGTTCGCCAGGAAACTTATCTGCCTCGCTGTGCCTCCTGCGGCTGGAACGACCGAGACATTTGAGAATGACTTGCCGCTGGCTGAAACGAATGCGATCCACTTGCTATCGGGAGACCAAACATGCGAACGAGGTGAGTTGAGCGGCGGCCGCTCGAACGTGCCGCTCGCGAGAAGTCTCTCCTGCTTTGAGTCAAGATCCATCACCCGAAGTTCGCGCGCGTCTCGTTCGAACGCAAGCAACTTCCCATCTGGCGAGAAAAGTGGAGCGGCGTCTCCGGCAGGCGCGGTGGTGAGTTGAGTCTCCGCGTTTGACGTGAACTCATACAGATAAACGTGCGCCGGGCCATCGCGGTCGGACACGTAAGCTAACCGCCGGCTATCGGGAGCCCAGGCTATCTGAGATTCATTAGACGGGCTGTTGGTGACTCGGGCGGCGTCGCCTCCGTCCTTAGCCGAAGCCGCAAAGATTTCGCCTCGCACTACGAAAGCGATCTTCTTGCCGTCTGGGGAGAGAGCGAGTTCCTGAATCTGATCTGTGAGTCTCAGGTGTTCAATCGACGGTCCGATCGAAGCTCCCCTTTGGGTGATCGGCACCTCGACGGCTTGACCAGTCCCGGTGTCAAGTTTCCAGATCGCGAAGTTACGTTCGAAGACGATCGTTTTGCCGTCGTATGAAATGTTCGGCCAGAGTACCCGCCCGTCTTTGAACTTTGTAACCTGGCGAGCTTCCGCTCCTCCTTTGCGGCTCGGCTGTGGACCGGAGCCTCTCGTGGATGTGCTCCAGATGTTCTGGGCGCCGCCGCGATCCGAAACAAAGAATATGGTCGCGGCATCAGCGCTCCACATAGGCCACATATTCTTCCCGCCGCTTTCGGTCAGTTGTTCATAGTTGGGGGTCGAGATGTCCCTCAACAGCCAGATCTCGCATTCGTCGAGGTGAGAGTGGCCTTTGCGCCACCACTGTCCCGATGCGGTGCCACGCGCAGTCAATGCCAGGCCTTTTCCGTCCGGGGAAGGGGCAGAGAAAAACTCGCTCGCGTACCGGTCGGCGCTGACCTGCATCGGCGTGCCGCCCTCGACACTCACTCGGAAGAGATCATTCATTCCGGAAATGTCCCGGCTTGCGGACGAGAAGTAGATCCACCGGCCGTCCCGCGACCATCCGTCGAGTTGATCGTTTGTATCATCAAAGGTCATCCGCTTGAGATCGCCGTTGTCAAAGCTGAGCACGTAGATATCGCCGCCGCCGGTTCGGTTGGAAATGAATGCGAGCTTGCGTCCGTCGGGGGAATACAGAGGCCGCGATTCGTTCGCTGGATTTGAAACAAGCAGCCTGGCTTCGCCGCCCGCCGCGGGCACGGTCCAGACGTCTCCGCCGGAAACGAAAGCTATTTCGGAGCGATCCGGTGACAGTGCTGGTTCGGCAAAGCTCGGAACCGAATCAACTCGAGCGTCGCTGTTCTGGGACGATGCAGTCACCCGATCGGCGATGGGTTGAGCGAGCAACAGGACAAGAACAAGGACAAGCAGTTTTCTTGAAGAAACCATGGGGCAGCCTCCCAAACGTTGATGACCGGCCGGTGCTCGCCTCTTAGCTGGGCCGATTCGAGTGACAACTCATTGGCGGTTAGTTTCGGGAGCAATACATTAGCAAAGGAGGGACAAAAGGCGAAGGCGAACGGGCGTTTGACACGCGCAACGGCGTGTACAACATTTGGGTGCAGCCGCTCGACGCCGGCGCTCCAAGACGGATTGACGCTTCAAAACGGGTGCTTCTGCGAGACGCCAACGTGGTCCCGCATACTCCAAAGTCCTTCAAGATTCGGTTCTTTTTGCCTAAAAAGAGAAGAACCGATGTGACATTTCTAATGAGTTAAAACATGTGACATTTCTAAAGAGCTTTGACAGGCCGTGCCTTGCCGGGTTGCGATGACTAGCATCAACCCTTAACCTAATGCCTTGGCGCAGCATACGAGCAATTCTCATTCTTGTAAGAGGCTTCGAGGGCGACGATGACAAACAGGCACAACTTTCTTGGCGGGAATCAAATTGATCCAAAACCAGTGACCGGATCGATGACCGTCGCCGAACTCGTCGACTCGGCTTTTCTCGCGTACAACGCCGCGCGATTACGCGAAGCGTGTCAGCTCTTCGTCGAGAAGATGCTCGAAGACGACGTGACCATTGGCATGAGCTTGACCGGCGCTCTGACACCGGCGGGACTCGGAATGAGCGCGATCATACCGCTCATCGAGAACGGCTTTGTCGATTGGATCGTCTCGACCGGCGCAAACGCCTATCACGATACGCACTTTGGCATTGGTCTAAAAATGCATCGCGGCAATCCGCAGATCTCGGACGTCGTGCTGCGCGAGGAAGGCGTGGTGCGGATCTACGATATCTTCTTCGAGTACGATGTGCTTCTGTCGACCGATGAGTTTTATCGCAAGATGATCGAAGGTCCGGAATTCCAGCGAGACATGAGCACCGCTGAGTTCCACCACCTTGCGGGCAAGTACGTCGCCGAACGCGAACGCGTGCTGGGTATCGGACGCAAGAGTTTGCTTGCGGCGGCGTACGACGCGGCGGTTCCGGTTTACACCTCTTCGCCCGGCGACAGCTCGATCGGGATGAACGTCGCAGCAAAGGCTCTCACCGGAAACAAGCTGCGTTATGACGTCAACGCAGATGTGAATGAGACCGCATCGATCGTGCTGAATGCGAAGCGTTCAGGCGGAAAGTCGGCTGTGCTGATTTTTGGCGGCGGCAGCCCAAAGAACTTTCTGCTTCAAACCGAACCTCAGATCCAGGAGGTGTTGAAGATCGAAGAGAAGGGTCACGATTACTTCCTGCAAGTGACCGACGCGCGGCCGGACACCGGCGGGCTTTCGGGCGCGACTCCGAGCGAAGCAGTGAGCTGGGGCAAGATTGATCCCGACCGACTGCCCGATGCGGTTGTGTGTTACCTCGATTCGACGATCGCGCTGCCAATCATTACGTCATACGCGCTAGCTCGTCACAAGCCTCGGAAATTGAAGCGCTTATATGAGCACCGTGAATCGATGATGAGGCTGTTGGTCGATGAACACGCGCGAGCAACCGACAACCTGCCTCAGCCGGTGACGCGCCCAACCTCGATCGGATCAGATAAGGTCACTCCCGACTAGTTCCCGGGCCGGTTGAGCCGCAGCCTTTCAGCTACGCCTCAACCAGTTCCCGAGTGACACGCTACCGCCACCGACCCTGTGTCGGTGGACACACGACTGACCAGCTAGCCCAGTTGCATCGACGCAATCCCTCCACCGACCCTGTGTCGGTGGAGCAACGACTGACCAGCTAGCCCACCAATTGACGCAATCCCCTCCACCGACCCTGTGTCGGTGGACACACGACTGACCAGCTAGCCCACCATATTGACGCAATCCCCTCCACCGACCCTGTGTCGGTGGACACACGACTGACCAGCTAGCCCAGTTGCATCGACGCAATCCCTCCACCGACCCTGTGTCGGTGGACGCAGCGACTGACCAGCTAGCCCACGCATATCGACGCAATCCCCTCCACCGACCCTGTGTCGGTGGACACACGACTGACCAGCTAGCCCACGCACATCGACGCAATCCCTCCACCGACCCTGTGTCGGTGGACACACGACTGACCAGCTAGCCCAGCAATCGACGCAACCCCTCCACCGACCCTGTGTCGGTGGACACACGACTGACCAGCTAGCCCCGCACACTCGACCCAATCCCTCCACCGACCCTGTGTCGGTGGACACACGACTGACCAGCTAGCCCAGCGCATCGACGCAATCCCTCCACCGACCCTGTGTCGGTGGACACACGACTGACCAGCTAGCCCAGCGCACTCGGTCAAAGCTTGTCTGCGCGACGTATGGCCCCCATGTCGTACCGACCAAACGTTCCTACGTAATAACTTCCGCAGAATAGTGGCTTCATTCCGTGAGCGAACGCCAGGTTGTTCATATAGCCCAATGCAACGTCTTCAGGGGATTGCTCGAATCCGCAACCAAGCGCCGCATGCAGATGATCGGGAAGCAACGCCAGGCGTGAGATTCGGTGGCCCTCTGCCGAGCAACCCTGAAGAACATATCGCGAGTGATCGCTAACCGATCTTCGCGAACCTCCCGCCATCGCGCCTCGTGTACGAGCACCAAGTGGAGATTGTACACATACCGACCGTGGGAGCTGAACTGTTCCGTCGCAAGGTTCACGGTCGGGAAGGAGAACTGAAATTCTCTGAATCGAGCCTGAACACGCGGGTCAGCCATGCCGTGGTGTCCGAGCTGAGAGCTAACGTAGGACTCCACAACATCACGGTTAACCTCGCCCACAGAGGTGAGAGAAAAGTTACGGCGAAAAGCCTTTGGCGCGGCTGTACGCAAGAGGTGCTGGAAGCGTCCTTTGACTGACTTAACAATCTGTGGCGGGGAAACGGGCGGTTGGGTGCTGAGTAAGAAGAACGACACCCGTGGCTGGCGAAGGTGGCTCTCAAGTAGCCGAACCCCATCGCGTTCGACTACTTTGCCCAGCGCATCTGACCAAGTCTGTGTCGGCGGGAGATCCACCTTGTTGAATAAAGCGAGCGACCATCGCAGTTGATAAGCCGCTTTGCAATTTGCAGGGGTGTATAAGGGCCTCATAGCTGTAAAGTCGCTGGCTCCACCGACTCTGGGTCGGTGGAGGCCCGCCGCGTTTTCCCAGGTGCGTAGCTGTTTAGTCTCTGCCTCCACCGACTCTGGGTCGGTGGAGGGCGGCGGCCGCGTTTCCCAGGTGAGTAGCTGTTTAGTCGCTGGCTCCACCGACTCTGGGTCGGTGGAGGGCGGCGGCCGCGTTTCCCAGGTGAGTAGCTGCTAGTCGCTGGCTCCACCGACTCTGGGTCGGTGGAGGCCCGCCGCGTTTTCCCAGGTGCGTAGCTGTTTAGTCCTGCCTCCACCGACTTCTGGGTCGGTGGAGGGCGGCGGCCGCGTTTCCCAGGTGAGTAGCTGTTTAGTCGCTGGCTCCACCGACTCTGGGTCGGTGGAGGCCCGCCGCGTTTTCCCAGGTGCGTAGCTGTTTAGTCTCTGCCTCCACCGACTCTGGGTCGGTGGAGGGCGGCGGCCGCGTTTCCCAGGTGAGTAGCTGTTTAGTCGCTGGCTCCACCGACTCTGGGTCGGTGGAGGGCGGCGGCCGCGTTTCCCAGGTGAGTAGCTGCTAGTCGCCGGCTCCACCGACTCTGGGTCGGTGGAGGGCGGCGGCCGCGTTTCCCAGGTGCGTAGCTGTTTAGTCTCTGCCTCCACCGACTCTGGGTCGGTGGAGGGCGGCGGCCGCGTTTCCCAGGTGAGTAGCTGCTAGTCGCTGGCTCCACCGACTCTGGGTCGGTGGAGGCCCGCCGCGTTTTCCCAGGTGCGTAGCTGTTTAGTCTCTGCCTCCACCGACTCTGGGTCGGTGGAGGGCGGCGGCCGCGTTTCCCAGGTGCGTAGCTGTTTAGTCGCTGGCTCCACCGACTCTGGGTCGGTGGAGGGCGGCGGCCGCGTTTCCCAGGTGAGTAGCTGTTTAGTCGCTGGCTCCACCGACTCCGGGTCGGTGGGGGCCCGCGGCGCCGGGCTTGCCTCGGGCTTATCCTACAATCGTCGCCTCCACCGACACAAGGTTGGTAGAGGGTAGCGGGCAGTTGTCTCGAGCTTATCCTGCAGTCGTCAGCCGAAATTGGGGTCAGCGGAGGCCGCCTGGAATCCTGCTTAGGGATGAACAGGGAATCAAAATAGCTGTGGTCGGCTCGCCCAGTAGCGCTGAGCTCTTTCGACATATGAGAGGAATGATTATCCAGCAGGATGCGCCGTTGAATCCCTGCCGAATACCTTTCATCAAGCTTCTGGAGAGGCGCAATAAGGTCGCTGCTCTTGTGCGTGTCGCTTACGACCACGATCACGTTGCCAGTGTGAAGATCAAGTCCCGCCAGCGGAGACACCGTGCCCATTCAGTGGTATATGGCTGTATCGCCTGGCGCTCCACAACAGCGGAGTCTCTCGTACTTCACCCTTAGCAATCTGGACCTTAGCTCTCTCAAGTCTTTATACTCACAAAGGCTGAAACAACAAGTGCAATGCGGAGGCAACAGGGATAATGCTCGATCACAGCCAAAGAGGCCGACTCTCTCTCTTGAGGACTCGAAATGCTCCTCGCTGATCTGGCACTCGCAAAGCGCCTCGAGACGACCGACGCCCTCGCCGGAATCGAGTTCGCCCGCTCGTGGGCCAGGCGCAACTCCTTCACGGGCGATGTGTTTCTCCCGGTGGCCGGCGGGCACGCGGGTTTCGGCGGTGTCGACTCGCCACTGACCCAGGCTTTCGGTCTAGGTTTGAACGGTCCCATAACGGAAGACGACATGGCCAGGATGGAAGACTTCTACCGAGGCCACGGGGCGCCCGTCAACATCGAAACCTGTCCGCTGGCTGATCCGTCGTTGCTCACTCTATTGAACGAACGCGGTTACCGCCCGATCGAGTATTCGAATGTCTCCGTGCGCGAGCTCACCGAAAGCGACTCACGAGCGTGGCCCGACTCGTCGAGCAGCATTCTGGTTCGGAGACCGGCAGACGATGAAGCTGAAACCTATTCGCTCGTTGTGATAAAGAGCTTTTTTGAGAACGCCGAGATTCTGCCTGGGCTTTCAAGCGTCTTCGTCAGTTGCTTCTACGCTGAACGAGCGTATTTCTTTCAGGCTGACGTTGATGGAGTCCCGGCCGGCGGGGGCATGATGTCGATTCATCAGGGCGTGGCGTCGTTCGGCGGAGCCGGCACTCTTCCCGAGTTTCGCAATCGAGGCGTGCAACGCGCTCTCCTTCTCGCGCGAATCGCCAAGGCCGCCAAGGAGGGCTGCGATCTTGCAATGGTAGCTACGGCCCCGGGCAGCGGATCCCAGCGCAACGTGGAGCGACTCGGGTTCCGGGTCGTATACACGCGGATAAAGTTTCTTCGGGACCTGCAACAGCCTTAGTTGAAAACTGAACCCGCAAGGCTCTCGCCTAGTCGCGGCATCCTATCGATGAAACATCCCGCCGGACCGCATGAACATAATAATCTATCGCGCGAAGAAGAACGCGATTCATTTTCTGAGGGTCCTTCACGGACATCAAAAGTGGCCTCGAGGGAAGTAGCCCTCGCGCGGACACCGTCGTCTAACCCATCATTACATAAGCACCAGTAGTGTGCTGGTGATGGTGACTGCGACAACTATCCGAGCGCCAACTGGCGCTGCAGCAGAAAACGGCGGACTGCCGGGTCTCGCTCGAGACCGATCGCCATTTCGTAAGCCTGGCGGGCCTCCCTGCGCGCACCCACCCTGGCAAGCAGCTCCGCGCGCGCAGCCCAGTAAGGCTGGTACTCGGCCAGCCGTTCATCGGCGGCGATCTCCTGCAAAGCCTCCAAAGCAGTCCTGGCTCCTTGCGTTTCCGCAATCGCCAGCGCGCGATTGATAGCCACGACAGGTGAGCCGGCGAGCGCTAAGAGCACGTCGTAAAGCTCGACCACCTCCGCCCAGTTGGCGTGACCCGTCCGGCAGCGATAAACGTGCGCCGATTGCAGTGCGGCTTCCAGCTGATAGCGGCCAGTGACCCCAACAACGCTTGCTCGTCTGAGAAGCGTTTCGGCCTCAAAAATCATTGTCGAGTCCCACAATTCCGGATCCTGTTCGGCAAGAGGAATGTATTCGCCTGCCGCGCTGCGTCGCGCGAGCCGGCGCGCTTCAGCGTGAAGAATCAGCGCAAGCAGGCCCAGCGCCTCCGGCTCCTCAGGTAGCAACTCGGCCACGAGTCTCGCCAAAAACCGCGCTTCGTCCGTCAGATCGCGACGGACGACATCGGTTCCACCGGGATCGGTCCAGCCTTCTGTAAAGGCTGCGTAGATAGCGTCCAGTACGGTACTGAGTCGACCGGAGAGCTCCTCGCGCTCCGGGATATCAAACGGAATCCCGGCCCGCCGAATCTTGTCCTTGGCGCGAACGAGCCGTTTGCCCATTGTCGCCGGAGAGATGAGAAACGCAGAAGCGATCGTCTTCGCATCCACTCCAAGCACCGTCTGCAGCATCAGAGGCGCGCGGATGCCGGCGTCGATGGCCGGATGAGCGCAGGCGAACATCAGCGCGAGGCGGCGATCCGGAATTTCCGTATCCGTCGCCGCAGCTTCCAGCCCTTCCGCTATGATCCGCAGCTTCCCGGTCGCAGCTTCGGCGCTCGAGCGCCGGCGCACGGCGTCGATCATCCTTCTCCTGGCGACAGTCAGCAGCCACGCTTCAGGGTTCGACGGACAACCGTTAAGGGGCCAATCCGACAGCGCCGAAACGAATGCTTCCGAAAGCGCGTCCTCCGCAGCCTCCACATCCCGGGTGCGCGCGGCCAGAAAGGCGACGAGCTTGCCGTAGCTTTGACGGGCCACCGCTTCGGCGGCGTCACGCGACTGCGCGTTCCCATCACAGCGGTTCATGTGCCCACTCGCGCCCTCGAACTCATCAGGGCCGACATTTTCTCCAGCCGATTCGATCAAGTAACCAGCAGAAGGGTTTCAGGTGTAATCTCCGTCACGATCTCCATTTCCCGTCTTCCTCGGTACACTCTCGAACACGGAACGCGGTGATCTTACGGATCAGGTCCAGGGGTAGCGGATCTTCCAGCGGGAACCGGATTGATGCATCGGCGGTGCCGAATTTCGAAAGCTCCCTGGCGAAGGCCTTCACTGCGGAAGGCGTCGGATAAAAGCCGATGTGGTTTTTGAACGCGGCGAAGGTGACCAGTATTCGCTGATATGAGAATGCCGGCATCCCCCACTTTAGACCCTCCTTGGCTCCAGGCGCCGCTTCTCGAATACTCGCTCGCATTTCGCGCAGCTTCGCCCGCGCCTCTTTGGGTGCCGCATTGATGTACTCGGTGATGGTCTTAGGCGCGGCTTTTTTTGACGTTGTAGTTTTCATAACTCGCGGCGGTTCGACTGAGGCTTCTATCGCCAGCTCGCTCCGGTTTTTCATGGCCACCCGACACCCGGCGTTGATACTTCAACGGTGAGTACCTGGCCTGTTCCCATACCATCCATCATTCTCGCAAAACCATGCCACTCTGCCGCCATTATGAAGAGGGTCTTCTTGTCAGCGCCACCGAGCATGCATGCGAAGCAGCCGCGATCGACGTTGACCGTCTGCAACACCTCACCCCCTTCGCGGACGCGCACGCAACGCTTGTTTGGAACGTCAGCGTACCAGACCGCCTTATTGGCGTCGATGCAGATGCCGTCAGGAACACCATCGCCGAGATCGGCCCAGATTCGCCGGTTCGATAGACTCCCATCCGCAGCGACGTCAAAACCAGTGAGCCTCCTACCGTGCGACTCGGCTATGATCAGGGTCGAGTTGTCAGGCGTCACGGCCATGCCGTTCGGAAACGCTAGGCCGTCAGCTACCTGTCGAATAGAACCATCACGCCCGACCAGAGCGATGATTCCCGAAGCGCCGTCCTGACCAGACCCGCCGCCGTTGACGTAAACATTGCCACGGCCGTCTACAACTATCTCGTTGCAACCATGTTCAGAGAACCGGCTGAGATCGGCGTGAGGCGTCAGCGAACCATCGGGCTCCAGGCGCATGAGAAGCCGCTCAGGCCCGGAGACAACGAGCAGGCGCCCATCGGGCAGCCAATCGATGCAGAATGGGATAGTCGTCGGCACTCGGACCATGACTTCGCTGTTGCCACCGAGATCGACGGCAACGACTTCTTGCCGGCCCCAGTTCGAGAACCAAAGGCGGTCCTCGTGCCAACGGGGCGATTCACCGAAACCAAGACCGGTCAACAGGGTTTTCACCGCGGGCGTTAAAGATTCCATCGCATTCTCCAAAGGCCATTGCCAACATCATGCCGGCTCATAGCAAAGCAGGACATTCCCGTTCGTGAAGGCTCTCGTCTTTGTGAGCTTGAGTTTTGCTTTGACGCCGTCGAACATCGTCCGCCCTTTCCCCAACACAACCGGGTTTACGACGATCATGTATTCATCGATCAGACCTTCCGCCGCCAATTGGGAGACAATGGTGCCGCTCCCCAAAATCGCCATGCCCTCGCCGGGCTCCGCTTTCATCTTTCGTATTTCGCCTGCCAGGTCGCCTTTCACCAGCTTCGTGTTGGTCCACGACGCCTGGTCGAGGGTTCTCGAGAACACAACCTTGGACGCACTATTCATCCCTTCGGCTACCCCAGGCATGTTCTCGATTGCAACCGGCGTCGGCCAGAAGCTCGCCATGAGCTGGTAAGTGATTCTTCCGAACACCAGTACGCCCCCGCCGCTAGCGTTCTCTGTAACAAACGCATTCCACTCCGCGTCCTGGTGATCTGACCTGGCCCAACTCATGTCACCGTTCTCGTCGACAAAATAACCATCCAGCGATACGTGATTGAAGACGACTAGTTTTCGCATGTCTTTCTTCTCCTGTTCACCTGTCGGTATCCGACGGATAACTTGCAACTTCCGTGCACACGGGAAGATCACTCGCCGGTGATGTGCTCGGCGATGTCCCTGGTCAGCAGCGTGCCCTCACGAACCGGTCGCACTTCAACGACACCGTGAAGCGCGGTTGGGGAGCGGGCGGCCCAAGCGATCGCCGCATCCAGATCGTCGACTTCGATGATGTGAAACCCGCCGAGTTGCTCTTTCGTTTCGGCATACGGGCCATCGAGCACCTGGGTCTTGTCATCGACGACCCGCACGGTGGTCGCCGTAGAGGTGGGGTGCAGGCCTTTGCTGTCTTTCAGCACGCCGGCTTTCGTCATTGCCTCCATATAGGCTTTGTAGGCGCCAAGCCAATGCTCCTGCTCGGTCTTATTGAGCTCGGGCCAGCCGGCATCGTTCACATAATCCATCAGCATATACTTCATCCTGCGATCCTCCTTCGTAGGTCTTGAATGCGCATCTTGTTTGCCTATTACAATGTCGTTTGACGCCGGGCGATTTGGACACGCAGCTAAAATATCGGCCCGTCCACGCGAAACTAATCCATTTTTCCGTCAGGTGGACAGACCGGAGCCTGTCCGGTTTCGCTTTTCGCACTCGCCTTTCACACTATTGTAGTTGTCGATTTAAGCACGGGCCAGACCGCCGCGCACTATCGATCGAAAGCGGTTTCGGCGTTCTGACTTCCCTGGTTTGTGTGCTAGTCTGCCGCGATGAGCGTCTGGCAAGGATCCCTCGTCTTCCTCAGCGCGCTGATAGCCGGCATGATGAACTCAGTTGCCGGCGGCGGCACACTTGTAGCTTTTCCCACGCTGGTGTGGCTAGGCATTGACCCGATTCGGGCCAACGTCACCTGCACAGTTTCGCTTTGGCCGGGCTCGCTCGGGGCGATGTTTGGGTTTCGACGCGAGCTCGGTGACAGCCGCCGCTGGATGCTGTTACTTGGTGCCCCATCGGTTGCCGGCGGATTGATCGGCGCATGGCTGCTTCTGCTCACGCCTTCTCGGATCTTTGCATCAATCGTGCCTTTCCTCATCCTATTTGCGACTATCCTGTTCGCGGCCGGTGAGCCGATCACTCGAAGATTGGCAGGTACTGAAGACCCGAAGCCACACAACCGGCGCTCGCCGACACGCTCATGGTGGATCGGCGCAATAGTGTTTCAGTTTTTAGTCGCGATCTACGGCGGGTACTTTGGCGGAGGAATGGGGATTTTGATGCTTGCTGCGCTCAGCTTGATGGGACTGACGGACATTCACCAGATGAACGGGCTGAAGAACTTTTTCGCGGTCTGTGTAAACATCGTGGCTGCCGCCTACTTCATCACCTCGGGGCGAGTCGAGTGGCCATACGCGGTTGTTATGGTGATCGGCGCGATCGCCGGTGGCTATGGCGGGGCTGGCCTGGCTCGTAAGCTGGGCCGTCGATTCGTTCGCCGCGCGGTGATCGTCATCGGTCTTGGGATGGCAGTGTCGCTCTTGTTCAGAGGATAGCAACTACCCATCCCGGCGGTCCTGGTGCCGAAATCAGGACGCACTCGCTCGGCGGCGGATGTCTAGACAGAGTTTCCAACGATCCTGAGCTGAACCGGGGTATTTATCCGATTCAGCTCTTCGACTAAGCCTTGATAGGCCGCCTGCTGGTCGTCATCAAATTCCCAGAGAAGCTGCCAGCCGGTTCTATGCTCGCCATCCAGTCCACCCGACCAGTTATAGGGACTGCTAACCTCAAGCCGTTGTCTATTGCGGTAGATCTGTTCTTCCATACTCCTCCTGTCGCGATCCTATCGTACATGCCGGGTTCCAGCGAGTCTGTTCAATATTAGACAGATTTTGAAAATAGCGCAGACAAAACCCATGGGGCGGCGAGCAGAGGATCTGGTAATAGGGCGCGCCCGGTTTGGACGTTCCCGACTCTTATAGTAGAGTCTCCCGGACGATTCAGCTTCACCTTCAATTCAGTCTCCTGGAGAGCCGGTAATGACGAAATCGCGTTGGCAGTCCTCCCTTCAGTTTGTTGCTACCAGCCATCCTGGCGATGCTGACGACGGCGGGTCTTTTGAGATCGGCGGCCAGCATCGTCCCTCAGAATCAATTCGGCTCTGAAGGCCGCCCGATCTCACCGGCGGGCGTACTTGTGATAGATGCTACCACGCGGCAGCCGGCGGTTGGAGCATTGCCAGTCGCTTTCGTGCGAAGCCCCGACAAGACCGGCCCTGCCGGCCTGGGACGATACCTCATCGCGGTAAACAGCGGCTACGGTGTTCAGTTCAACGCCGCCACCAATCGAGCGCAGCAGTCTATTGCCGTCATCGATCTCAACGCTCGCCCCGCTCCGGCGGTTATCCAAAACGTCTGGTTCCCGACGCCGCAGAGCGTCAACGTTGGGCTCGTCTTTGCGCCGCGAGCAGAGCAGGACGGAACGTTCGCGCTCTACGCATCGGGCGGTATCGAGAACAAGATCTGGGTCTTTCGATTCCGCCCAGGCGTCACCTCCCGATATCGCCATCCTCGCAGGGCCCTAACACATCGGTCGAAGCCCCGTTCATCGACATCTCCGGGTTTACTACTTCAGCAAATTCTCCGCGTTACAACGACGATCGCGCGCCCGTCTATCCAACTGGTCTCGATATCAGTCCGGATGGTGACACGCTATACGTAGCCAACAACCTGGGCGACTCTCTGGGAATCATCAGTAATATCCGCAACACTCGAACCTTGATCTCGAGTCGATCTTCATCGATCGGGCTCCGGCCAGTTCATGTACCCGTACGGCGTTGTAGCGTTGGCGGCTGGAGGCTCGTCCGAAACATCAAAAGTGTATGTTTCGTGTTGGGCCGACGCGTTCTGTCGCGGTGATCGATCCCCGGAAGCCCAATCAACCGCCAGCCAGCATTGCGACTGACCGGCATCCGACCGCGATGATTTTGAACTCGACCGGGACCCGGCTGTACGTCGTGAATTCCGACGCCGACAACGTTTCGGTGATCGACACAAACACTGACCGCGAGATCGAGCGCATCAACGTTAAGCTGGCGGAGAACGCGCTTGTCGGTGGCAGTCCCGAAAGCCTGGCGCTCAGCTCGGACGGCGCAACAATGTACGTAGCCAACGCTCATGCGAATGCCGTTGCGGTAGTGGCGTTAACCTCAAAGGCTCGCGGCGCCCCAACCAGTCCCGGTGAGAAGAAAGACCGCGAGGGCTGGGCCGACGATAGTGACCGCAGCAAGGTGCGGGGGTTCATACCGGCCGGGCAATATCCGTCGGCGGTGGCGGTGGTCGAGCGAACCATCTTTGTCGGCAATGGAAAAGGCACCGGCTTCCAAACTTCATCGGTCGTTGCCGACAACTCCGGCTTCGTTCCCAATACGCCGAACGACCGCTTCCCCAGAGGCACCGGGCGCAGCGAGCGGGGCGGGCAGTATAGCCTTTCGCTGGTCTCGGGAAACATCAGCGCGATCGCAGACCCCGATGAGCGGGCGCTCGCAGCTTACACCCAGCAGGTCATGCGCAACGACGGGCTGGTCGGCTCGCCGCGAACTCGGCTCTTTCAAGGCGCTTCGCCGATCAAGCATATTATCTACATCATCAAGGAGAACCGGACATACGATCAGGTGTTTGGCGACGTGCAACAGTCGGGAGACGGTCACCAGGCGGATGGCGATCCGTCGCTGGCGATTTTCGGCGCCGGCGATGCGGCAAAGCTCCTGGGTGGCGCGGCGCAGAACATAACCCCCAATCAGCGCGCTCTTGCGCTGCGCTTTGGGTTGCTCGACCGGTTCTTCGTCAACGCGGAGTCGAGCCCCGACGGCCACAACTGGTCCACCGCGGCGTTCTCAAGCGACTACGTTGACAAAGCGTACCGCTGGGTCCGTTCGAATCGCGGGCGACCCTATGATTTTGAGGGATTCAACAGAATGCCGGAGTTCGGGGTATCGAGAAACGTCCCGCCCATGTTCGGCGGGCCGGTTACCGCCGACGATATGTCGAAGTTTTTGCGCCGTTACATTCCTTACCTGAACGGCGCGAGAGACGTTTCCGAGCCGGCGTCGCTGTATTTGTGGGACGCGGCGGCGCGGGCAGGGCTTACGTATCGCAACTACGGCGAGTTCATCGGCACCGTGTCGGAAGCGAATCTTGCGTCGGCGAATGCAAACTCGCAGCGGCCTTACCCGGATATCAGTCCGACAGTCCTTGCTGTTCCAACAAAGAAATCGCTCGAGGGGCATTGCAGCTCTACGTTTCGCAACTTCGACATGCGCACACCCGATGCGCTGACCCCCGATTCTTATCGCGCAGCGAAAGAGGCAACGAGATGGGCAGACAATGTCATTACCCGCAACAATGAAGACCCTCGATTCCGGGGCACGTCGCGGCTAGGAGAATGGCTCGAGGAGTTCCGGGGCTATGTCGCAGACATCGAAGCCGGCCGGCCGGATCGTTTTCCGAATTTTTCGATCGTGCGCTTGTCCAGCAATCACACCAACGGTCTGGCGGCTAACTACCCGACGCCGCAATTCTATGTCGCCGAAAACGATTACGCCGTCGGATATCTAGTCGAAGCCGTCTCCAACAGCCCTTATTGGAAGGACACCGCAATCTTTGTCGTTGAAGATGACGCGCAGGATGGGATTGACCACGTTGACTGTCATCGAGCGCCTGCGATCGTAATCAGCGCTTACAATCGGCCGGGCGCGCTCGTCCACGAGTTTCACACAACGGTCAGCTTGATTCGGACGATGGAACTCTTGTTAGGTATGCAACCAATGAATCAGCTCGACGCCGCGGCCGCGCCAATAGACATCTTTCGCGATCTGCCGGACCTGCGCACTTACAAAGCGGTGCTGCCCGACGTTGCGTTGAACAACTTGATTGTGCAGGCTCGAACTGCCCGTAATTCATCGGATGCTTACTGGATGAAGCGCACTGCCGAGCAGAATCTCGAGCATGCCGATATGGCTGACGCGCGGGTGTTGAACCAGATCATCTGGTATTCGGTTCGGGGAGCGGGTTCACCGATGCCCCAGATCGCGCGGCTGCCTGCTTTCGATGCGTTGCGCGAAGGAATCGCGGAGCAGCAGCAGGAAGAGGAAGACATGACGAACCACAACCGGAGCGCATTGGCGCGCAGATCGAAGAGACAAGAGTGACGCTCACTGGGAGGTCAAAAGCTAATTCGTTGACGCTCCGTATTGCGTTATGATCTGGGATCGTTTCGGAACGGACGATGAACATTGGAGGTTGCTGGCCGATCCTGCTCCTGTTCGGATGGCGTACATCAGTCTATCAAACCTTCGAGATTGCAAAAAAGGCGGAGCGATATCGATCGCATCCGCCTTTTTTGATCCGAGATATTCACTGTTTTTACTGGTTGCTACCGGGAGGGCGCATATCTCTTTCGATCTTGTAGCGCATTTCCGACGACGGCTCTGATTCCTGGACCGTGTAATCGGGCGGCAGTTCAAACAGAGAATGCGGCGGCTCGGTGCGATTGATGTTAACCAGGCGATAGGTGTTCTCACCCGTCCGCGGATCGCTATGTTTGCTCATTATCACCGTCTGCAATTCGGGTGAGTACCAGGTCTCGAACACCATCTCGATCGGCAGCTCGTTGCCGATTTCACCGGCGGGAATAGTCGTGGTGATACGCGTGCCTTCGGCTTCCACGCCTTCGATAGTCTGCTTCCCAAGCGATTCCTTCTTTGTATTCTTGGAGTCTGACCTCATCATCACGAAAGCTCCGCCAGGAGCGGGACCCATCGGCCCGCCGGTCCTCACCTCAAACTTCATTCCACCGGCGGCAGCCCTCTCCGCGGCGGCTTTGTCCGCGGACATCTTATCGGCTTGACCGTTCGCCCGCATCGCCTCGATTCTTGCCTCGACCATCTTCTTATCGGCGGACACCTTGAAGGCGACGCCGATCTTTCGCGCGGTCCGGTTCTTAGCATCGAGAACGTAGTTGACGCCGGCGACCGGGTCGTTGATAAAGGTCCGCTGCGCCGGCTCACCTGCCGCCGTGTAACCGCCGACCATGCTGATGGTCTGGTCACGGCGCGTGCGGCCTTCGCTGTCGCGGTAGACCGTTGAGCTGTCCTGACGGACAATCCGGTTACCGCCAACCAGCGTCTGAACGCTTTCGTTGACGGCCTGGGCGGAATACGGCGCGCCCTTGACCAGCTTGCCGTCAATGCTCATTTCTGAGGAAAGGAACACGAAAGTGTTATCGCCTTGAGGACCGGCCACGGCCATCTGTTGCGGCCCGCTTACCCAAACCCGGTTCTGTCCCTCCCCCTGCACCACCACTTCCTTTTGAGTACCCTTCTCCTGCCAGGTTTGCGCGGCGACGCCTACGACGTTTGCCAGCATGGCCATCGCGCACATGATTGTAACAAGCATTCTTCTCTTGGTTGTCATATCGTATCGATCCTCTCTTTCAATGTTGTTCTATCAGACACAAAACAGACTTAGCGGATGGCTTGTGTGCACCCGTTGAGGACGCCGCCTTCTCGTCATCCCCCCGCATCGACTCCAAGGACAAATTCTTTAGCGAACAAACCTAATCGCCCGCGCCAAGCCGTCATTGCCGACTACCACATCTGCTTTTATTCGTTCGGTCGCGCGCTCCATATCCATTGGCAATCCGAACGACATAAGCGCGGATCGCGGCAACTCAACCCGCATAACCTGCCCGCCATCCATTTGAGCGATACTCTCTCGATTCATCAGCGGTATGAAGTCGGTCGCGATCTCGGCACCGCTCGCAGGGCTGTTGCGATCGCCCGCCGGCGGTCTCGACCTTCGGGCGTTTTTGATTCGATCAACCGGTCTGCGTTTTTGGATCGTCGCTTGAACTGCCCCGCTTGCAGGCTCCGGTCTCTCGGGTAGCGCTTGCTGCTGAGGAACCGCCGGGCGCGACTGATCCGGAACAGCGGGACCCGGGTTGGCAGCTTTCCGCGGACCAGGCTGTTGTAAGTCTCGATTCCTCGACGCGACAAACGCAAGCAACACAACAATCAAGGCAATTGCAGCGATCCCAGCCGCCGCATACAGCCATCGACTCCGGGCGGATCGCGCCGGCGCAACCGCGGGCAACGCAGCGCGCTGCTGCCGAAATGCCGCCAGCAATGCCGCTTCGACCCGTGCCGGGGCTTGCTCCTCAGTGATCCCAGCTACAATCCGAAGACCGCCGGTAAGCGATTGTTCATCGGCAAGCCGTAACGCGCAACTCGCACACGACGCAGAGTGCCCAAGGGCTCTCTCGCGCTGCGGCGCATCCATCAAATGACCTCTTGCGAGATCGGCCGCGGCGGCTTCAAAGTCTTTACAGTTCATGCGAAACACCTCGCCGGTTTTACTTCTTGTGAGGCCGAGTCGCGATCACGCGCGGCGCGGAGTTTTTCGGCCAATAGCGCGCGAGCGCGATGAAGACGCGAGCGCACAGTACCAACCGCACAGCCGACCACACTTGCCGCCTCGATGTAACTCATCTCGTGGAGTTCACACAGCACGATAACTTCTCGGTAGTGCGCAGGCAGAGCCAGGATCGAATCGCGCAACGACTGGATCATTTCCCCGCGCGTCAGATCTCCAAGCGGATCACCCTCGGCAATCATCGCCGGATGCGTCGCACCCTCTTCGGACGGCTCCACAAGCGGAATAAATACCCGATCCTTCTCCATCCGTCTTAGAACGTAGTTTCGCGCGATTCCGTACAGGTACGCGGCCAGCGATGCACGCTTCGGATCGAAGCGTTCGGCCGTTCGCATCAGCACCATGAAGACCTCTTGGGTAACATCCTCAGCGACCGCCGGCGACCCACTCATCTGAAGGGCGAACCTGTACACGCCCGCTTGCCGCCGTCGATACAACTCCGTAAACGCGTCCTCACCTCCGGCTATCATTAGCCGCAGCAGGTCCAGGTCACTGGGAATCGTCGGCTGAGTCATCGTTGTTCTGTGAACGGCCAGCCCGCCTGCTGACATTATTGATTCACTACAAGGGGGAGTAAAGTTCCAAAAAGAACCGAGGGGTTTTGGGCAAACGAGTGACCAGGGCGGCGGCATTGATCCCGCATCGCCCTGGTTCGCTATTCTATTGCTCGGAGAAAGGTGGTTTAGGCGTCAAAAACGTGGGTGCCGAAGACTTTGTCCTGCAGCCCCTGCTTCTGCTCGTCCCAGAGAGGCCACAGCAGAAGGATAAAGCAAACTCCGCCCAGCGCTTGTTTGATTATCTCGCGGAGGAACGCCTTACCGAAACCGAGAGGTTGGCCGGTCGCGTCGAGCACCTTTATTTTCATCAGGCGCTTGCCAATCGTTGCCCCATCCTTGCCCAGCAAATAGCAGTTGTAGAGCCACAACGCTATCACACCGAGGAATATGAGTGCATACGCGAAAACTAGAATGCCAAGTGCACCCGCGCCGGCACCGTCACTCAGTTGCCCGCGCGAGTCCGTGCTGGAGGCGGCCAGCGCGACTCCTACAAACATAAGGATAAATCCCGGGATCGTGCCAAGCCCGACGATGAATCCATCAATGATGTACGCGAGGATTCGCTTCCCGATACTCGCGTACGCGGCTCCCATCGGTGCTCCGTAGCCGGGCGGTGGGGGCTGCGGTTGATAACCTGGATAAGACATTGGGTGTTTTCCTCCGATTCCAAACCTGAGCTTTGCCAAAGGCCCGGCGATTATATCATTCGGCAAATTCGTGTCAACGCGTGGTGTTAAGATTGTCGATTCCGCCGGTCAACAACAATAACGCCGGATTTGATCACAACCATCGCGTGATTGATGCCAAACAGATAGGGTATCTGTCGGTAGTCCTCGCAATCGAACACAACAACGTCCGCCTGCTTTCCCACCTCGAGAGACCCGAGCCGCTCACCGCAACCAAGACTGTACGCGCCGTTGATCGTGGCTGCGCTGATCGCTTCGGCGGGAGTCATTCGCATCTGGGTGCAGGCTATCGAGAGAATCATCTGCATCGACGGTGTCGGCGAGCTCCCGGGATTAAAGTCCGTGGCAATGGCTATCGGGAGGTCAGCTTCTATCATCGCCCTCGCCGGCGCGTATCGCGTCAGACCAAGGTTGAACACCGCGCCCGGCAGCAAAACGGCGATGACCCCGGCCCGCCTGAGCGCTCTGATTCCCCAGGGGTCGATCCACTCGAGGTGATCGGCAGTCGCGGCGCCGAGCTCCGCCGCAAGCCTGGCACCTCCGCTCAAACTCAGTTGCTCAGCGTGAAGCCGAACACCCAGCCCTAGCTCTTTTGCCCGCGCAAGTACCCTGCGCGACTCATCCACCGTAAACACATGCGACTCGCAGAAGACGTCGCAGTAGCGAGCGAGATTTTCGGCGGCTACTTGCGGAAGCATCTCGTCAATCACCAGCACGATGTAGTCCTCGCGCGCTCCGCGATACTCGTCAGGTATTTCGTGCGCCCCGAGGAATGTCGGAATCAGTTCAAGCGCCGTCTCCGCGTTCAACCTTGCGATCACTCGCAAAATCTTCAACTCGTCGGCGAGGGTCAACCCATAGCCGCTCTTGGCTTCAACCGTGGTTGTACCGTGCTCGAGCAGCCAGCGCACCCGTGTCAATGCCGTGTCAAACAGTTCATCTTCAGAGGCTGCGCGAGTTTTCCGAACCGTCGAACGAATGCCCCCGCCTCGCGATGCTATCTGCTGATAAGTGAGACCCTCAGCGCGCATTTCGTATTCGTCTTCGCGAGTCCCGGCAAACACCGGATGCGTATGAGCGTCGACAAACCCCGGCATCACAACTGAGTTGCCCGCGGCGATGCGAAGAGCGTCCGGTCCGGCCCGGCTCGCAATTTCAGAAGCGGCTCCCACAGCTACTATCACGCCTTCGCGGGCCAGTAAGGCGCCGTCCTTGATGATGCCAAGCTCACGCATCTCGGCTCCCGCGCGCGGGCGCGCACGACCCGCCATCGTGACCAACTGAGAGGCGTTTTCGATGATCAGTTCCGCCATAGATAGAAGGTAACGCAGTCGACCGGTCTCTGGCCACACCCGACCGGGTGTGCGGCAGATTCGGTTTGCGTCTCGGTAATGCAGCGGCTTTGGTATTACTCGGACGACAGCATATGGACTAGTTTCAGAGTCGGGAAGGGCGGCTTGCCCCCGCGCCTTTGGACCACGGCTCCCTACAGCTCGGTCAACTTCATTTTGTCATTCCGCTCTTCTGCGTCTATATTTTTCACGATATACCAGCTAGCGGAGGATCATATGAGCTTTACCAGAATGGATCGGGGCAAAATCGAAGAGTGGATGGTGATCGGCGAGGCCGTAACGCTGCGCCAGTCCTCGATGCCCGGCATTATCAAGGGAATGTTGCTGCAGCTCGAAGAACAAGTTGACGGATTCGCCGTAAACCAGCTGCATCACTCCCTCCAGACGGCGACGCGCGCGCTGCGTGAGGGAGCTACGGAAGAGATGACCGTCGCCGCGTTGTGTCACGACATTGGCAAAGTCATTTCAGTGGAAAACCATCCGGCGATCGCCGCTGAAATCCTTAAGCCGTACGTTTCGCGCGAGACTTACGAGATCATTCGCACTCATCAGGATTTTCAGGGACGGCATTACTATGCGCTGATGGGCAGGGACCCGGACTCGCGCCGCAAGTATGCGAGCGAGCCCTGGTTCGAGATTGCTTGCCTGTTCACTGACGGATGGGACCAGACGTCATTCGATCCTGAATACGACACGCTTCCTCTTTCACGCTTTGAACCTATGATCGATCGCGTGTTCGCCAGGCCCAGCCAAGAGATGGCGCTGACCGCTTAAACCCGGGAGCGCAGGCATCCCTGCCGATTTCTCGCGCAAGAGCGTACAGAACGGAATGCCTGCGATCCCATTCGTCACAGTTTTTCAGCGTCAGCTAAGAAAATACTGAGAGGTTTCTATGTCTTGCTTAATAATCAAAATAAGCGCCGTGTTGCTCGCCGCGGCTTTTTGCCTGGCGTGCGGAACTCCGCCAACTGTAGTCTCAACGAACGCTTCAAACGCCCCGGTCGTTTCGCAGACTGCCCCGCCAGCTTCTCCGGGAGATCTTAGGTTAAAGGCACCCGAGGGCTGGGTGAGTGAGCGCCCCACGTCCGGCATGCGCGTGTCGCAATACCAGCTTCCGGCCGCGGAGGGTGACGCCGAAGCAGCTTCTCTCGTCGTGTATTACTTTGGCGCCGGCCAGGGCGGTTCCGTAGACGCCAACCTCCAGCGATGGATCGGCCAGATGCAAACATCTTCGGCGGAGAAGGCCAAGACTGAAACAATGACGGTCAACGGGATGAAGGTCTCTCTGTTGGATGTCAGCGGAACATACACCGGAGGCGATATGGCCGGAGGCGGCGGATCGGCGCAGAGCAAGCCAAACTTCCGGATGCGCGCCGGAGTCATCGAAACTCCGAAGGGCGCTTACTTCATCAAGCTGGTCGGGCCGCAGAAGACTGTGAATCGATGGGATCAGTCCTTCCAGGAGTTTCTCAAGTCCGCGGAGTTTAAGGGATAGCCCAAACGGCCAGGCACGCGGACTTCAAAGCTGTCTGCAAGATCTTACGCATCCGCGACAGCTCCGACCGGGCGGCGATGAACTGGAAAACCTGCCGGCACTCGCCCAAGGCGTTTTTGAACCAGCTCTTTCGCAGCGTGAACGGCATCAAGTCTGAACGATCAACTCGTAGGCGCACACCGTGATCTTATCTCCTGGCTTTACGGTCGCGCTCTCTCCGGCCGCTATTTCCCGCCCGTCGTTGATACTGATCGGATTGGCCCCCTTGCAGGTAATGACGTATTCGTCGCCATGCCTGGATAGTGTCGCATGCTGACGGCTCACTTCCAGATCGCCTTCCAATTTCAGATCGACATCGACATGGCTCGAACCTCGCCCAATGGTGATCTCGTCTTTAAAGAACGGCCGCACATCGAGAGGAGCAGTGTCGGCGCCTTCCACCTTGCGATGGACACGGACCGAAAAGGTTGGGGCGACAGGCTCAGCCGGTTTGCGGGGGCGCACGATTGTAGCTTCCTCATCGAGCTTCGGCGCCTCGGGGACCAACCCTGCCGGCGCGGGTTCTGCCCGCTTGCGCGGTTTCACCATCGTCTTCTGTGCTTCGGTGTCCCACACGTGCTGCACGCGGAATCGACCCGCTTCCAATCCGGGATCGACGCGAAGCTCAACGGTCAGAGTTCGTGTCTGAAAATCATTGCTTCCGGCAAGCTCTTTCGCGCGCTCTGAGAGAACGTGGTGAAGACCGCGTTCGAGGCCTTCGCGCTTCTCACCCTGCCATTCGCCGTCGTCTGTGGTGCTCATAAACACGATGTACTCGCGAGGCACATACGTTGGGCCGCCCGGCGGCGTAAACATTTCCCGCTGCATAGACGCTTCGATCTCGCGCGCGACTGCGACCAGAAAGTCATCCCATTTGGATCGCGGTCGCGGCTCGCCCTGCTCGTCCAGCTCTTCTTCGCCGTCGATCCACTTTCTAAGATTCTCTATCCAACTTCGCATCGAAACCTCCCGGGTACGGGGTTTCTGGTTTGTGGTTTCCAGTTTCTGGTTCCTTCCTCTGGGTTACGGGCGATTACTGCCCCGGCGTTGTAAAATACCGGAACAACAACTACAAACTACAAACCAGAAACCACAACCTTCCCGATCTAGTCCAGCTTCACGTACCGGACACCCACCCATCCGCTTTCGGGCGCATTGTCGGGAGCGGTCCCAGCCCACTCCAAAATTCGCACCCTAACCCACGCTCCCCGCTCTTCAACAATGCGAACCCGCGTTCCCTCAGGCAATTCTTCCAGCACTGAACCGGCCGGATCGCTGCGGAGGTTGACATTCGGCGCGTTCGCGATTCGTCCATCCTTGGCGTATCCAAAGATAGGCAGCCCGCGTTTCTGATCGGCAAAGTGGTAGTAGGTTGACGCCGCAAGACCGATCAGCGCAGCGGCCAAAAAGATTATGAACACTCGCCGCAGCCATTCCGAGGTAACAACCACGCGGACTCGGTCTAACACGCTTCGCTCCGGCCCTCGTACTTGTGCGCTCCTCCGACCGTGACTCAAACCCGCCGCACCCATCTCTTTCACGGCGACCGTCGCGCTTCTGTTGCCTTCGAGCGTCTGGACTCGAATGCCGTTTGCCGCACCTTCCGAGCCAAAGACCTGGGTCGCAGCCTCGGCGCGCTCCTCCTGCGCTCCTATAGGCCCTTCCTCCTCCTCGCCTCTTAGCCTCTGTGCCTCAGCTCGCTCACGCCCTACCGTGTCCGTGTGGCTCGGCAATTCGACAACTATTCTCGCTTTTTGTGAGCGGGTGATTTCGCGAGGGACATTCGCCAGCGTCTGAAAGTTCGGGATGGAAGGAACGGGCTCACCCGGGCCGGCAGTACTAACCCGCGATCGCACTATCGTGGCTTCCTCGTCAAACTCGTGGCTGGCTGCTCCGCCAAGCCGGACTTGTGCAAAGCCTTCCCAAAACGACTCGACCGATTGATAGCGGTCTGCGACTCGCGAAGCCGTCGCTTTACTCAAGACCTCGAGCAGCCCCCCGGCCCAGGATTCCGATGCTAGCTCGGCCGGCAGTTCCTTGATGGGCTCTCGCGAAAACTGGCGAGGCGCTCGACCGGTCATCGCGGTGTAAATCGTCTTCGCCAGCGAATAAACATCCGCCGATGGGGTGAGCTTCTCATTCAGCTCGTCGCTTCTGACATCGGGATGATGTTCGGGTGGTGCGTAGACGTTGGTGCCGACTCGGGTGATCTCACTCGTGTCGTCGAGAGTCATCTTGGCGACGCCGAAGTCGGCGATTTTCAGCTCACGGCGATCGGCCGACAGCAGCAGGTTATTGGGCTTGATATCACGATGGATGACCCGCTGGCTGTGCGCATAGGCTAACGCCTCGGCCACCTGCTGAAAATAGAACATCGCATCGTCCAGGCCCACCGGCCGATTGCGGCACAGTGACCACAAATCGCCGCCCGGCATGTATTCGAGCACAAGATAGTGAAAGGGAGTCCCTGCAAGATCAGCGGCGGTCCCGTGGCCGAGCCGTTGAATGATGTGCGAATGCCGAACGCGGTCCAGCGCGATCGCTTCGTTCTGGAAGTTCTCAACCAGCGTCTGTTCCAGCTCCGGGTCCGGCGTTCCCTGAAGCGAGGTGTTGAGCGCCTTGATTATCACAAGCAAATCTTCATTATGCTGATCGCAGGCCAGAAAGATTTCGGCATAGCTTCCGCGCCCCAGGCATCGCTCCACCAGGTAGCGATCATCGACTATGCTGTTTTCCAATCTAAGCTCCGGCACGTGGATCGGTGTCGAAGATTGAGGATCGAGGATCGAAGATCGCGTGCGATCATCTATCCTCTATTCTCCATCTTCGTTCCTCCTTATTGGCCTTCTGTTTTGCGCCGCTCTTCGGCGTATCGCGCAAGCGCCGAGGCGGCTCTTGACTTCTCGCCCATCGCTTCATAAGCCGCGGCCTGGTGAACGTATGCGTCGTACATCGTAGGCTGCCGGGCGGTCGCTTCGTCAAAACTCTTTACGGCAACCCCGTACTCGCGCTGTTCCAGCTGGACGCGCCCCAGCCAATAAAGAGCCCTGGCATTGGAAGGATCCCGCTTCGACACCAGCTCAAGCTCCGCCAGCGCTAGTTTGTAGTCGCCTCTCTCGAATGCCTCGCGTCCGAGCTGCAAGTGATCGATCTCCCGGTTCGCGTTCGCATCAGACGCGCGGTTCTTGATGATGTCTGACGCGCGCAGCCCTCCGTAGAAGGCTCCCCCGATCAGCACGAGCATCAGCAGTGAGTACATCAAGACTCGGGACGATGACCCGCGGTGCCTTTCCGCGTGCGGCTCATCGGTTCCGATGCGGCCCTGACGTTCGAGGCGGCGCGGCGGTTCATCCAACTGTCCGTTGAACTCAACCTGGATGCGCCCGCCGGCCGCCGGGACGCGCGCGCCCGGCGTTCGCTTGTCACGGCCCTTGGGCATTCCGTCGTCAATGGCGATTATTGGGGTCTGCCGAACGCGGCCCATCTGAACGACGACCGCAGTGAGGTTATCGTCGGCGCCTCGCTGATGAACTATTCGCTTGAGTTCGTCCGCTGCGCGTTGCGGGTCCTTGTGCTCGGCCAGAACTCGGGCGATCTCTTCGTCGGACATGTGTCTGTAGATTCCGTCGCTGCACAACAGGAACCGCGCGCCTTCTCGCGCGTGGATTGATTTGATCTCGACTTCGACGCCGCTGTCGACGCCAAGGGCGCGATTGATTACGTTGCGGCTTGCGAGCTCGGCTGCCTGCTCACGGGAGGTTCGACCCGCTCTGATGTCGTCGTTTAGATCGGTGTGATCAACGGTCTCTCTATAGAAGCGGCCTTCTTCGAGGCGGTAAACGCGGCTGTCGCCGACGTGAGCGACGGTCACGTTCTTGCCATCGACGTGAATCAACGCGACCGTCGTCGCCATTGTCTTATAGTCGGGATCGCTCTCAGCCAGTTCGAATACATCGCGGTTGGCAAAGTCGATAGCGCGGCGTATGAGCTCCACCGAGGAGGTGCCTGCCGGCTTGTGAGTGAACGCTTCCTCGATTGTCTCGGCAGCGGTCTGGCTGGCGACCTCGCCTGCGCGCTGGCCGCCGACGCCGTCGAATACCGCGAAAAGGCCTCGTTCAGGAATCGACAAAAAGCGATCCTGGTTTACAGGTCGTTTCGGGCTGAGCCCGCGATCACAGATATAGCCGACTTTGAGCTCCATAGATCACTTAGATGCTGCGAGAATAGATACGCTGGCTGTCAGCCGCTCGTTCGTCGCCTCAGAACTTTCAATCAGTAGCCATCTTAGCACTCCCAAACTCTGCGAAGAATTGTTTCCGACAAGCTCCGAGGCTCGCGTGTATAATGCGGGAGTGAATCCAGAGAGCGGCATTGTTATCATCGACGAGCCAATCAGCACACAGCGTATATTAGAGATGGCGGGCGATCGGTTCGGCGATATGGTTAAGGCAGTTGTAGACACCAAACAACGCCGGTTGGCGCTAGGAGGCGAGCTTCACTCGGACGAGGAGGCAGCCTTGTTGGAGATGAGTTCAACGCAAACAGATCTGTGGGGGATTAACATCTACCCGGAGAAGGCGAGATCAGAATGGGTTGAGTTTGACTCAATGATCAACATCAGACCCCGAATCGGAAATCGTTCACGTGGCGTGGAAGACTCCTCCACGCGACAACTGATCTGCGAGATCGTCGATTCCCTCATACTATGAGACCACTAATACACAAAGAACTCGCCGATGGTCGGTGGTTTACGTTTTCAGTTTCAGAGCAACTCGGCAATGTCGGAAGCGAGTTTGAGCGCGCGGCCAGGGCGTTCGGACGCGGGGACCTTGATCGCTTCGAAAAAGCCTTTGAGAGAATGCTCGAACTGCTGGATCTAACTGTGGAAGACCCGAAGTGGCAAACGTCTTGTCGACTCCGAGAGCTCCTCCGATTGCGCGAGGAGGTCTGCGACGTCTTCCACGGCAATGAGATTTTTGGTACGTCTATCGAAACGCTAAGCAAGTACTTCCTGTACTTCGGCATCGCCGCGCGCGCAAATCGCTGATTGTCCCGGGTCTTTCTCTGCGTCACCACGCCCTCTGCGGTTAACGTTGATCCATTGGGTAGACCTCCTCTTTTGTTGGATGGTATTGTCATGCCCTCTCAAAATGCAGGAGGCACTATGACCAGCCAACCAAAACAATCGCCCTCGCCGAAGGGCGGCAGCTTTCTAATCGAAGAGCGCGCCCCCGAAGACATCTTCATACCCGAAGACATCAGCGAAGAACAGCGTATGTTCGCGCGCACCGCCGAAGAGTTCCTTCGCAAGGAAGTCATCCCGCGCGAAGACGCGATCTACGCCAAGGACTACAATGTCCATCGCGAGTTGATGGAGAAAGCTGGCGACCTCGGACTACTCTCGATAGACATTCCCGAAAAATACGGCGGGCTGGGTTTGCACAAAGTCAGCTCAGCCGTTGTCGGTGAACAGTTCGCTCTGCAAGCCTCATTCGCCGGAACGCAAAGCTCGCACGTCAACATCGGCACCCTGCCAATTGTCTTCTTCGGCACCGAAGAGCAGAAGCTCAAGTACCTCCCCAAGCTCGCAAGCGGTGAATGGATCGGCGCATACGCGCTGACCGAACCACAATCGGGCTCCGACGCAATGGCGGCAAAGACCAAAGCCGTGCTCTCTCCCGACGGCCGTCACTACATCCTCAACGGGCAGAAGATGTGGATCACCAACGGCGGATTCGCCGATCTGTTCACCGTATTCGCCAAAGTGGACGGCGAGAAGTTCACCGCGTTCTTGGTCGAGCGCGGGCCGGGTCTGGTGCATGGTCACGAAGAAAAGAAGCTCGGCATCGAAGGCTCGTCAACAACCGCGTTGATGCTGGAAGACTGTCACGTCCCGGTCGAGAACCTGCTCGGCGAGATCGGCCGCGGTCACAAGATCGCTTTCAACGTGCTGAACATTGGCCGGCTGAAACTGGGGGCGCGGTGCGTCGGTACGATGAAGATCTCGCTTCAGCAGTCGGTTCAATACGCCAAAGAGCGGCACCAGTTCGGCCAGGCGATCGCCAACTTCGGACTGATCAAACACAAGCTCGCCGAGATGACGATTCGAACTTATGTCGGAGAATCGATCCTCTACCGCACGCTGGGAATGATCGATGACGCGCTCGAACACGCCGACAAGGACGATCCGGCTCAGGTGCTGCGGGTGCTCGAGCAGTTTGCCATCGAGTGCTCGATCATCAAGGTTTGGGAGAGTGAGGCGCTCGCGTACGTTGTCGACGAAGAGGTTCAGGTGTTCGGTGGCTATGGCTACTCGAAGGACTATCCAGCCGAGCGTGCTTATCGTGACGCGCGCATCGCGCGAATCTACGAAGGCACAAACGAGATCAACAGAATAGTGATCGGATCACAGTTGCTGCGCCGAGCCGCGGCTGGCGAGTTGGCGTTGTTCGATGCAGCAGCAACCGCGGTCGAACTCGGTCTCAGCGCAGGTGAGACGCTGAACCAGAACCGCGCGAGCGTCGCATTCAGCGATGAGTTGGTGCTGATGCAGGCGGCCAAGGCGATGACTCTGGCGTCAATCGGCGCAGCCAACCGAGCTTATGGCGACGGCGCGCGCAATGAGCAGGAGGTAATCGCGCACATCGCCGACATGGTTATGGAGGTTTATGCGATGGAGAGCGCCCTGTTGCGAACTCAGCGATTGTTGACCGATCGGGGTATAGACGCCACTCGCGTACAGGCAGACATCTCACGAGTGTTCACTCGCGAGGCCGCGTCGCAGGTCGAGAGGGCGGCTCGCGCTGTGGCTAACGAGACCGGAGACGAGAAGTGCACGGCAGCGATTGATGAGCTTGCGCATCGCGACCCTATGAAGTCGATAGCGGCGCGCCGACGCATCGCGGACGCGGTGATTCAGGCGGGCAGGTACTTCTTGGGCTAGCGTCAAAGCGGCCTTCACGCGAGGGGCAACCGTTGCCTTCTTGCCAACGGCAATCCTGTCTTTAGGCCAGGCAACTCTGAGTCTCGGTAATACCGCGTCTTTGGTATTACTCGGACGACCGCACCTGAACTGGTTTCAGAGTCGGGGTGGCTTGCCCCCGCGTCTTTGGTATTACTCGGACGACCGCACCTGAACTAGTTTCCGAGTCGGGGTGGCTTGCCCCCGCGTCTTCGGTATTACTCGGACGACCGCACCTGAACTAGTTTCAGAGTCGGGAAGGGCGGCTTGCCCCCGCGCCTTTGGTATTACTCGGACGACAACACATGGACTAGTTTCAGAGTCGGGAAGGGTGGCTTGCCTTCGCGTCTTTGGTATTACTCGGACGACAACACCTGGACTAGTTTCAGAGTCGGGAAGGGCGGCTTGCCTTCGCGTCTTTGGTATTACTCGGACGACAACACCTGGACTAGTTTCAGAGTCGGGAAGGGCGGCTTGCCCCCGCGTCTTTGGTATTACTCGGACGACAACACCTGGACTAGTTTCAGAGTCGGGAAGGGCGGCTTGCCCCCGCGTATCGAGAACGCTTGGAGTTCGCTCGACCTCAGAGTAATGCCAAAGACGCGGGGGCAAGCCACCCTTCCGGACTCTGAAACTAGTCCAGGTGTTGCCATCAAGTCATTCCTCTGGAGATGGTTGTTAGTGAGGAACAAAGTACCATAGCCTACGAGACCTTGGGAGATTTCGAGAGCGCTGCTTGGTTATGACGCCACCATGAGTTTTGGATTCAACAATGACCCGTGGTCCAAAGGTCGAAAGGGCCGTCGCTCGTCGGGTATACGACCAGGGTTCCAGCGGCGCTGGCGCGATACGGTGAGGGGTATGAAGGCGGCAACACATCTGGGAACGTTTCGAGTCGGTTCGCCTCGCAAGGCGAGAGAGGGCTTGCGAGTCGGCACCGTGCGCTTTCTGCCGCGCGGAGTGAAGAAAGAAGACTACGCGCGACTGGACTACTTCGACGTCTGGTTTCCAATGCTTGCCCCAAGCGCTGAGTTGTTCAAGTGGCTGAAGACCGGCAACTGGTCAAACGAGCAAGTCAGATGGTCAAAGTTCCGAGAGCGCTACGTTGCCGAGATGAACAAGACCGACGCGCGTCAGGCAATCAAGCTTCTGGCCGAGTTATCCAGAGCTACTCCCTTGAGCATAGGCTGTTACTGCGAGAACGAGGCGGCGTGTCATCGCTCGATATTGCGTGAGTTGATTGAAACCGCAGTGGACGGATAGTCGCGAGTTCCACACCGCTTAAGTCGCTAGATCGATCTGAACTTCGTACTAACCGTAAAGAGCATGAAAATGCGGTGGCGGATGCTCCCGCCAGAACATTCGTATCACAATGCCATAAAATACGCTGAGCGTCGGCATAGTCCGAATTCAGACGATCTTGGGGATGGTTACGCGCGTCTCTTTGAGCCCGACAGATTATTTCACTCCAAGTAACAGACTGAGACCCGGAGTTGTGAGTCGCCGTCGCTGGTCTCGCTTGACTGGATTCGGCGGCTGTGAAAAAGTGGCCGCACACAGGATTTCAAATCAAAGGTGTGTTGAATAAATGAAAATGAAACTCAGCGCCGTTACTTTTGTCGTAGCGCTGCTCTCGCTTGCATCCGTCGGCTCGAAGTCGGAAGCAGCGGCAGACGCAGCCGATACCGTCTTCAAAAACGGAAACATCTATACCGTCAATGAACGACAGCCCCACGCTGAAGCCGTCGCCGTCAAAGCCGGCAAGATCATCTTCGTCGGATCTAACAAAGACGTGATGGCTTACGAGGGCAAGGGCACTCGCGTAGTCGATCTCAAAGGCAATACGGTAGTGCCCGGCTTGACCGACTCACATTATCACCTCGCCGGTGTAGGCGCGCGTGAGATGAATCTCAATCTCGAAGGTATCACCAGCCTCGAAGCGTTTCTGGCAAAGGTAAAAGAGCGTGTCGATCAGGCGAAGCCGGGCGAGTGGGTGACAGGACGCGGCTGGATCGAAACCTTCTGGAAGCCGCCCGTGTTTCCGACTCGATGGGATCTCGATAAGATCTCGCCAAACAACCCGGTCGCTCTGGGGCGCGCCGACGGCCACGCAACCGTGGCCAACAGCTCGGCGATCAAGTTAGCAAGTGTCACCCGGGACACCGCCAGCCCATTTGGCGGCGAGATAATGAAGGACAAACAAACCGGTGAGCCAAACGGTATGTTCCTGGATCGGGCCCAGGGTCTTATAGGGAACCGAGCTCCGGCGGGCGGCGCGAACGACGATGAACAAGCAATCCTGCTCGGCGTCAAGCGAAGCCTCGAACTCGGTTGGTGCGAGATTCAAAACGCCGGCAGCTCGTTCTCGGAGGTCGCCCTCCTTAAAAGACTCTATGGTGAGGGCAAGATCAAGCTGCGGATCTACGAGGCGATAGCCGGTCCCGGTGCGGGTGCGGAGCGGCTGCTTCGCGAGGGTGAGATGATCGGCGCTTTTGACAATCACCTGACCGTGCGTCACATAAAGGTAGTGCTCGATGGGGCGCTGGGGTCAAAGGGCGCGGCGCTGCTCGAGCCATATTCAGATTACGACACCGCGGGCTTTCTGACTCAGAAGGAAGAGGTCGTGGTGCCGATGCTCATCGAAGCCTTGCGCAAGGGAATCCAGGTCGAGACCCACGCGATAGGCGACCGCGCGAACCGAACGATTCTCGATTGGTATGAAAAAGCGCTCAACGCGGTGCCGCCGGATCAGCGCAAGATTCGCGAACCGCGCTGGCGAGTTGAACACGCACAAATCGTGAGCGCCGCCGATATTCCGCGGTTCGCAAAACTTGGTATTATTCCTTCCATGCAGCCCTCTCACGCGATCGGTGATCTGCACTTCGCGCCCAGCCGTCTGGGGATGAAGCGGCTCGAGGGTGCGTATGCGTGGCAGAGCTTTATCAAGTCAGGCTCGATTATCGCAGGCGGGTCGGATGCGCCGGTGGAACGCGGGGAGCCGATGATCGAGTTCTACGCCGCGGTGTCGCGCAAAGACCAGAAAGGTTTCTCAGGCGAGGGCTGGCATCCTGAGCAAGCGGTGTCTCGCGAACAGGCGTTGAAGATGTTTACGATCTGGGCCGCCTATGCAGCATTCGAAGAGAAGTTGAAGGGCTCGATTGAGGTCGGGAAGCTCGCCGACTTGACGGTTCTGTCCGCGGACATTATGAAGATCGCGGAACCCGCGATTCTTAAGACTCGCTGCTTGATGACGGTGATCGGTGGCGACGTGGCCTATGAACAAAAGTGACCGTGATGCCCGTTCGCGCGAATTGATCGCGCCGAGATTCCTATCCGCGCCTGTTCGGTGGATTGTTAGGATTCGCCGGGTTATTCGGATTGAGAGGCTTTGCCGGATTGAGAGGGTTTTGGGGATTCGCCGGATTGAGCCGGCTGTTGGGGTTTGCGGGGTTTCCCGGATCGCGAGCCCATGCCGCAGCCCTTCTCTTCCTATTACGGGAAGATGAGAGGCGATGCGCGAATCGAGCACGCATCGCCTCTCGCGAATAGATCCTGGTTACTTCTTTTTTGCTTCCCACTTGCCGGTCATCTGACCCGCAAAATCAAAATCGCCGGTAATCTTTCCTTCTTTGACGGTCGCCGTAAAACCTATCGCGCCGTTGGGCGTATCCAGCGTAAAGGTCAGCTTGTCCCCAACCAGGGAACCCTTGCTTACTTCCGCCGAGCCCTGGTCTGATTCGGATGAACCTGTGACCTTGTCGCCCTGGAGCTTGAGCTTGAGCGTAAAGGGAAACTGGGTGCCGTTTGCGTCGGCCGCAGCCGCCCACTCGCCGGAGATAGGGTCGCCGCCGGCTGCGGGAGCTGCCGGGTGCGCGGCCCCGTCGGCTGAGCTTGCCGGAGCGCTCGGCAACCATTGCGGCGCGCTTTAACTCGAGCCCGCCACCTTGACCGCCAAGTTCCCACTTTCCGGAAATCTTGTCGCCATCAAGCATTGCGGTCACTGTGCCTTCGTTGCCGCCGGCATCAAACTTCATCACGATCTTGCCGCCGTCGAAGGTCCCACCGGTGATGGCGGCGGGCCCTTGCGGGGTCTCGATACTCCCGGTCAGTTTGCCGTTATCATTCTTGATCTGGACGGTCAGTGGTATTTCGCCCATCTGATCGCTCTTTGCAACGCCTTCGTACTTGCCCGACAAAGTGTCGTTGTCTCGACCAATGGAGTTGTTAAACGATGATGCTGTTGCGACCACCGAAAGGGTCAACAAAACAGCAAAGAGCAGGGGAGTCGTGAGCTTTCGTGACTGCATGTATGGTTCTCCTGATATCGAATTGTTGAGTTAGTTCCCCGGTCCAAGTACGGAGGGCTGGAGGACTGATTCGCCTGCTTGCGCTCAATCCTCCGCCCACATTGCGCTATTTCTTTTTGCCTTCCCACTTCCCCGCCTGGCCGCCGAAATCATAATCTCCGGTCACTTTTCCGTCCTTGACCATGCCGACCATTTTGACCTCAGTACCGCCAACGTCCAATGAGAAGCTCAACTTGCCGTCCGAGAACAAACCGGCGGTGACTGCCGTAGATCCCTGGCCGCCGTCCGAAGTACCGGTGACCTTACCGCCTTCGAGCTTGATCTTAAGAGTAAACGGTATCGCCGTGCCGTTAGCATCCGCCGAGCACTCCCATTCACCGGAGATGGGATCGCCCGCCGCAGCCGCGGGAGCTGCGCCAGCCGGGGCGGCAGCCATTCCGGCGCGCTTTAGCTCGAGCCCGCCGCCCTGACCGCCAAGTTCCCACTTACCGCTGATCTTGTCACCATCAAGCATTGCCGTGACCGTGCCTTCGTTACCGCCGGCATCAAACTTCATCACGATCTTGCCGCTGTCGAAGGTTCCGCTGGTAATCGCTGCGGGACCTTGGGGAGTCTCAATTTTCCCGGTGAGTTTACCGTTGTCGTTCTTGATCTCTACTGTCAGTGGGATATCGCCGATCTGATCGCTCTTGGCTACGCCTTCGTACTTGCCTGACAAAGTATCTTTGCTTTGGCCAGGCCAACTAGTCGATTTGTTAAATGAGGATGCTGTTGCGACCGCCGAAAGGGCCAACAGAACAGCAACGAGCAGGGGAGTCGTAAGCTTTCGTGACTGCATGTCTGGTTCTCCTGATTAGGCTGTTAGCGTTCCCGAGCTCACGCCACTCTACGCTATCGGAATGACGAAAGCTCCAGGTCCAGTATTTATACAGGAAAACCGGCGGGCGGGAAAGCGTGAAGCGCAAAATAAGAAACAACCCGAGCGGCCCGGGACACGGTCCGAAAACAGCCGCCCGTCGGCCCGCCAGCGGATCGCGGCGCCATTTCCTACGTCTCAGATTCCGTTGTAGCATTTATCACAAAAGAATTGAACTCTGTGGTGCGGATTGCCGGAGAATCCGGGCGGGGGGCGGGTATGCGCCGGCTAGGATTTCGCCTGCATAAGGGCGTCGAATAAACGTGCGAGCTCTTCGCCCGATGAAAACCTGATCTCCACCACCCCGCCGGTTCTAGCGGTCTTTATCTTCACCGGAGCGCCGAGCTTTTTGCTCAGCTTCGCTTCTGCCGCGAGTATGTTTGCCGTTTCGGTATTATTACTTACTTCCGATTTTGTCCGGGAAGAACCGTGAGACGCTCCCTGCCCCTTTTTGACAAGCCGCTCGGTCTCTCTTACGGATAGCGCTCTGGCGGTGATTTCTCTGGCGAGCACAAGCTGGCGCTCCGGAGAATCGACCGCAAGCAACGCGCGGGCGTGTCCCATCGCCAATTTCTCCTCTTCGACCAGCCTTTGGATCTCGAGCGGTAGTTTCAGGAGGCGCAGAGCGTTTGTTATTGAGGAGCGGTCTTTCCCTACGCGCTGGGCCACCTCCTCCTGGGTTAGCTCCCGTTTTTCCAGCAGGTTCTTATAAGCGTTCGCCTCCTCAATTGGATTTAGTTCTTCACGCTGAATGTTTTCAATAAGCGAGAGTTCCCAGACGTTTTCCTGCGAGACTTCCTTAATAATGCAAGGTACCCGGTGTAGCCCGGCCTTCTGAGCCGCGCGCCACCTTCGTTCGCCGGCTATTATTTGAAATCGCTCGCCGGTTCGCCGCACCACAAGAGGCTGGATGATCCCATTGTGTCGTATGGACAGGGCCAGCTCTTCGAGCTTATCCTCCTTGAAGACTCCTCGCGGCTGCACTTCGGCCGGGTCAATGCGGTCAATATCCACGTCCAGTAGATCGTGCTCAAGCGGGGAGGTCTGCGTGAACAGCGCGTTAAGCCCCCTGCCCAGCGCCTTTCTTGACATTGTTTATAACCTCCTTTGCCAATCTGACATAGCTTTCCGCGCCCTTGGATCTAATGTCGTAGAGGATGATGGGTTTCCCGTGGCTTGGGGCTTCAGCCAGCCTGACGTTTCTCGGAATGATGGTATCGAAAACCTGAGAACCGAGAAAGCCTCTCAGATCAGACATCACCTGGGAGGAGAGATTCGTGCGCTCGTCAAACATGGTCAACAGGAACCCCTCGACACCAAGATTGGGGTTGATTGTTCTGCGGACCCTGACGAGCGTGTCCCAGAGTTCCGAAACACCCTCCAGGGCGAAGTACTCGCATTGGATTGGTATCAGTACGGTATCGGCGGCGGCGAGTGCATTGAGGGTCAGCAGTCCCAGGCTGGGCGGGCAATCAATCAAAACATAGTCGAATTCGGCGGCGATGGTATCCAGCAGCGCTTTTAGCTTGTACTCACGTTCGGGCTGATCAACGAGTTCGATCTCAGCGGCAACCAGCGTTTTTTCCGACGGGATGATCTTGAGGTTGGGCAACTCGGTATCCAACCTGATGCCGTTGAGCGGTTCATTCAGGATCAGTGCGTGATATAGACTTCTCCGCGCTTTCCCCCTTAGCCCCAGTCCGCTGGTGCTGTTCGCCTGAGGGTCGGCGTCGATGATAAGCACCTTCATGTCGGCAACGGCAAGCGTAGCTCCCAGGTTGATGGTGGTCGTAGTTTTTCCGACACCGCCCTTTTGGTTCGCAATCGCAATAATGCGTGCCATCGAGCGCTACAATAGCACAAACCCCTCTCGCTCTCCCAACGAAAACCCGGTCTTCGCCTTCGACGTAGGCTACGTCCGCGAATGTTCCACGTGAAACGTCGGGTTACCCGGATCCGATTTAGACCGGGTCCACGGATGTTTCACGTGAAACATCAAAGACATAAATCTAAAGCCAGTTCCCTGAAACTGGTCTCCTCTGGTGGCGCCGGTTAGAATAGCACATAGAGAATGCCGAAT
Source organism: Blastocatellia bacterium (assembly GCA_963737945.1). GTDB lineage: Bacteria > Acidobacteriota > Blastocatellia > UBA7656 > UBA7656 > Onstottus_A. The sequence continues at coordinate 301,149 of CAVTUR010000011.1, forward strand.
CTCCGGAAATGATTGGCTAAACCGTGTCCGGTGTGCTATTTTGTTTCGCTTTTTATTCAATCTTGAAACGGGTCAGCCCCGCAGGGTGTTGTACTGGGATTGAGCCAGCTGGAAAAGGGGAAAAAGAGGAATGGCTAAGGAAGGAAGGGTTCTGCAGGTTATCGGGCCGGTCGTTGATGTCAAGTTTGAAGGAGTCGATCTTCCACCGATATACCAGGCATTGAGAATCGTGAGCGACGGTTTCGAGGTTCCTGAACCGATAAGGATCACCGTCGAAGTGCAGCAGCACTTAGGAGAGGGTCGCTGCCGTTGCGTTGCAATGGAGCCGACCGAAGGCTTGATCCGCGGGATGAAGGCCGTCGATACGGAAGGACCGATCACCGTACCCGTTGGCCCCGCCACTCTCGGTAGGGTCTTGAATGTCACCGGTCAACCGGTCGACAAGCTCGGGCCGGTAGTTTCTGACCAACGATATCCAATTCACCGCCACGCACCCCCTTTTCAGGATCAGTCAACGGAACTCGAGATGTTTGTGACGGGCATTAAGGTGATAGACCTCCTGGAGCCATTTCTCCGCGGAGGAAAAATAGGTCTGTTCGGTGGCGCCGGGGTTGGGAAGACCGTGTTGATTATGGAGCTGATCAACAACGTCGCTCTCAAACACGGTGGGTACTCGGTCTTTGGCGGCGTCGGCGAAAGAACCCGTGAAGGGAACGACTTAATACGCGAGATGGTTGAATCCAAAGTCATCAACTTTGGTGAGTCTTTCTATGAACACATGGAGAAAACAGGCGAGTTCGATCTGAAACATGTAGACATGACGGCGATACCTAAGTCCAAAGCTGCCTTAGTTTACGGCCAGATGACTGAGCCTCCTGGTGCTCGATTGCGCGTGGCGCTGACGGCGCTAACGGTAGCCGAATACTTTCGTGACGAGGCCGGAACCGACGTCCTGTTGTTCATCGACAACATCTTTCGTTTCACCCAGGCGGGATCCGAAGTATCGGCTCTCTTAGGGCGCATGCCCTCGGCCGTGGGGTACCAGCCAACGCTCGCTACCGAGATGGGCGAATTGCAGGAGCGGATCACCTCGACAAAACGCGGGTCGATCACCTCAGTACAAGCAATTTATGTCCCCGCTGATGACTACACAGATCCGGCGCCCGCGACTACCTTTGCGCATTTGGATGCGGTGACCGCTCTTTCCAGACAGATTGCCGAATTGGGAATCTTTCCGGCAGTCGACCCGCTCGCCTCAACCTCCCGGATTCTCGATCCGAGGATAATCGGAGAAGAGCATTACGAAGTAGCCCAGGAGGTCAAACGAATCCTTCAGCGTTACAAGGATCTCCAGGACATTATTGCAATTTTAGGAATCGACGAATTGTCCGAGGATGACAAGCTGACAGTTGCTCGGGCGCGCAAGATCCAGCGCTTTCTTTCCCAGCCGTTCCACGTCGCCGAACAGTTTACAGGCTTAAAGGGTAAGTTTGTGGCCCTCGAAGATACTGTTCGAGGGTTCAAAGACCTGATCTCGGGAAAGTACGATGATCTCCCGGAGCAGGCCTTCTTTTTGGTAGGAGGCATCGAAGAGGCAGTTGAACGCGCACGGGCAATGTGAGCGCGACAATTTGAGGGGCATCTAAAAGCGCTCGTTTTCTCGATCGTATCCAAAAGGGACGATCACGCAAGGGGCCGGTATAATGGCAGATCTAATTCACCTGGAGGTCGCAACTCCGGAACGCAAGGTTTTCGAGGCTGATGTCGAGAGCGTAGAGGTTCCGGGGCTGGACGGCGAACTTGGCATCCTTCCCGGTCACACCGAACTCGTGTCACTGCTCAGGCCGGCCGGCTTGCTGACATATCACCTCGGTAACGAAAATGGCGAGATGGCCATTAGCGACGGGTTCGTAGAGATAAGCGCAGACCGCGTAACCGTTCTTGCCAATAAGGCCACCCGCCCCGAGGACATCGATCTTGCCGGCGCACTCAAGACCAAGGAGCAAGCTGAACAGTTCCTGCAGCGGGCCCTAAACGACCCGGATGCCGATATTGTGCGTGCCGGCATCGAACTCGAGCGCGCATCCGTAGAGCTGCATATCGCTCAGAAGGCGCGATAAGCTCTCCCGCTGAATGTATGATTCACTACCAACATATCGCCGTTGAGTTTTACGAGTCTGCTGTGTTAATCTTCGCGATCCTTGATTCGGATCTTTCAATCGTCTGATCTCAACTCTCAAATCAAGAGGGGGATTCCGTCGCCTGCCGGGCCGCGCACCCGTGCCGGATCGAACACTAAGACGGAGCTTCCGGTTGAGTTGGGTACCCGAACTCTTTCATAGCGCGGTTCCACCTCGTAGGGTTCACCGGAGCCTCGCCTTCACTGGCCCAGAAATGCACGCTGATTTTCTTTCATCAATTCTCGACGCCATTTCGAAAAGGGTGAACCAGCAGAGCTTCGATATGTGGTTCAAGCCTATTTCCTCCGCCCGGAAGGATGACTCCAGCATCTACCTGGGTGTCCCAAACGAAGTCTTCCGTGATTGGATAAGCAACAACTACTTCGACGTCATCGAGGAGTCACTCAACGAACTCGGTCTCGATGCTTACCAGTTGAGATTCATCATCGATGACACACCGGCGCCCGATATTCGGCGACCCGAGAGCACAACCAGCGTATCCTCCAGAACCGGCATCCCAAACGCGAATGCGGCTTTTGGCGTCGGCACGGTCCGGGCTGTGGAGACCGAGCCAGTCGAACTTCCTCTCAATCCGAAATACACCTTCGACACATTTGTGGTTGGCTCTTGCAATCAGTTCGCGCACGCCGCGTCTCTGGCTGTCGTAGACATGCCCTCAAAGACTTATAACCCGCTCTATGTGTACGGCGGTGTCGGGCTGGGCAAAACTCATCTGATGCACGCGATCGGACAGGCTATCAAGCAACGAAACCAGAATCTCCGCTTGACCTACCTCTCATCCGAGCGTTTCATGAACGAACTCATCAACGCCATCCGGTACGACAAAACCATAAAGTTCAGGGACAAGTATCGCAACATCGACGTGCTGCTGATGGACGATATCCAGTTTCTGGCTGGCAAGGAGCGCACCCAGGAGGAGTTCTTCCATACATTCAATGCCCTTTACGACGCACAGAAACAAATCGTGATATCGAGCGACTGTCCGCCTCGGGAAATCCCAACTTTGGAAGAGCGATTACATTCCAGATTCGAATGGGGGCTCATAGCGGACATTCAGCCTCCTGATCTCGAAACCAAGGTGGCCATCCTGAAGAGGAAAGCTGACCTCGACGGAATAGATCTTCCAGACGGCGTAGCCCTCTTCATTGCGAGTAAGATCAAATCCAACATCAGAGAACTTGAGGGCTCGCTGGTCAGACTTACGGCTTACGCGTCGCTCCGGGGCTTGCCGATGGATTTGGATCTGGCCCACGAAGTCCTTCGGACGATACTGGCCGAGGATTCGAACGGCGTTTCGCTGGAGCTCATACAGAAAACGGTCGCCGCACATTATCGCCTCAAGGTCGCCGATCTCAAGTCAAAGAACAACTCCAGAAAAATTGCGGTACCGCGTCAGGTCGCGATGTACCTATGTAAGACTCTCACAAAGGCCAGCTATCCGGAGATCGGCCGCGATTTCGGTGGCAAGCACCATACTACCGTTCTGCACAGCGTCAACAAGATCGCTCAGCTTTACGCAAATGACACCGATTTCCACAAGGCTATTAACAGTCTAATTGCTGATTTGAAATGACTTTACTAACCTTTTCCACAGATCACAATCAATCGATACTTGAGAACCTACTTGGAGCGCCGCTTTATACACAGGACAGTATCAAATATCCGGCTCACGATGTGCCTTTTCCACAGTTTCTTGCACACCGGTATTTCGCCGCAACAAATTCTCTTTTCAGTGGTATAGCCATATCGGTACGCTTTTCCACAGGCTCTACTACTAATACTAAGAACATGAATCAAAGATTTTGTGTTGTCGTAGTAAAGAGGCGCCAACACTCGAAAGAGGTGGGGTATGCAATTCAGCGTTAGCAAGAATGTTCTTCTAAAAGAGCTAAACCTTCTTCAGGGCGTTGTCGAAAAGAAAAGCACCATACCGATCCTTTCAAACGTCCTAATCGAGACTGCGAACGACTCAACCATCTCGCTGGTTGCTACTGACCTGGACGTGTCTTTGCAGACAGAATGTGCTGCGGAATCGAGTCGCCCCGGATCAATTGTCCTGCAGGCCAGAAAGCTGTTTGAAATCGTGCGAAACCTTCCTGATGCAGAAATAAACTTCGCGAAGGAAGATAACGACTGGGTCAAAATCGTTTGCGCGTCGTCCGAATTCAGAATCGTCGGTCAGGCGAAGGAGCACTTCCCGTCTACCCCGAAGGCTGATAAGGCTGGGGTGACGATCCCCGCGGGGGTGCTCCACGGCTTGATCAACCGGACCGTCTTCGCCATCACCCAGGAGGAATCGCGATATGCGCTGAACGGGGCTCTCCTTTCCATCGATGAAGGGCGATTGCAGATGGTAGCGACCGATGGACACCGACTCGCATTGGCCGCGGCCAGCCTGGACCAGGCTCTGGATGGCGCCTCGGATCAAGTGAAGGTAATAGTGCCAAAGAAAGCGCTGATCGAGTTAGCCAAGTTGACGGCCGGCGTGGAGGAGGAACTGGAGCTATGTCGAGATGAAAATCACCTGTACTTTGAGATACAAAATAGACATCTGACCTCGAGGATGCTAGCCGGACAGTTTCCAAACTACGATCTCGTTCTGCCAAAGAACAATGACAAATCAATTGCGTTGAATGTGGATCGAATCACACAGGCAATCAGGCGGGCCGCGCTGATGGCAGATGAGAGAAGTCACGGGGTCAAGGTCGAACTTACGAATGGCAAGATGAGCATAACATCGCAGAGCGCGGACGTGGGGGAGGCCAGGGAAGTGATTCCTCTGGACTATACCGGGGATAATCTTAGTATCGGGTTCAATGCTCAATATGTTCTGGACTTTCTGGGGGTCGTGGGCACTGATGAAGTGCTGTTTGAATTCAAGGACGAACAGAGTCCGGCTTTGTTGAGGCCCGCCGGGGCTGAGCAAGCGGATTACAAGTACGTTGTCATGCCGATGCGGCTGCTCTGATATTGAGGTTGCGAGCCATCTAAAGGGAACGCCCAACTCGTTATGCAAGGCATCTCCGGCAAGAGAATTCTAATAGTCGATGACAACAAGTCGATCCGAACGATGGTGGCGGACTATTTCGGCGCCCGAGGCTATGAAGTGTTTCAGGCCGCGGATGGAATAAAGGGACTCGATTGCGGGCTTTCTACGGACGCAAACGTCATCATCCTCGATGTGGTCATGCCGGGGATTGACGGTGTGAGGCTCTGCAGACTCCTCCGGGAAAAAGGGGTGACGACGCCGATCATAATGCTCACTGAAAAGGCCACCATAAAGGACAAGGAAGCCGGGTATGGCGTTGGTGTTGACGACTATCTCGCCAAGCCGTTCAGCTCGCGTGAACTCGAACTCCGGATCGAGTCTCTTCAGAAGAGAGTTCAAGCGTCGAATCAACATCCGGAGCAGGAGATTCTTAAACGTGGCGAGATGGAGATCGATCTGACCAAACACCTGGTCAGGGTTGGCGGTGTGGAAGTAGTACTGACTCCAATCGAATTCGATATCCTCCAGTTGCTGGCCTCGGCCCCGGGGCAGGTATACTCGCGGCAGGATCTGCTCAACGCGATATGGGATACCGCCTACGAGGGCTATAAACGGAACATAGACCCCCACGTCAATCGGCTCAGGACCAAGATCGAAGTGAATCCCAAGAGACCAACTTATGTGTTAACGGTGTGGGGCATTGGTTACAAATTCAATGATGCTCTTTAGGGAGTTTCACGTGGTTTGGCCTTCGATGATCCCCTCAGAATTCCAGCAAAACGCCAGGCGTCTTTATATCAGATAAGCACTGCCTTATGGGTTGTTGCTGCTATTAGTTAGATACTGTAAACTTACAGCTAGAAATTTGATGCGCGCCGGAAAGCCTGGCTCGCAAGGTTAGTTGGAGTAAACCCGGGAAGCATCCGAAATAAAGAACCGTCGAGAGAGCGCCGGGGCGACGTTATTTTGCGAGCAGACGATGTTAGGCGAAAGAAACCGCAGCCAGCACAGTGTGGACGACGGTGGTACTAGAGACCGCGTTGGGAGAGGTGCGAGCGGGTCGACATCGCAAGCGACCGCCGCGACGATGACATCCGCCCCCGTCGAGCCCGTATTGGGTGCCCCTCAGACGATTGACAATGGCTACGACACTCCGAAGGTAGGGCAAGCGACCTCGGCAACGCCTCGAAGCTTTACTGGACGACGACTGTGGTTATTCGCTGCGCTCTCCGCCTTACTCCTGACAGGATTGACGGTAGCCGGCATCTACCTTGTCACGAAGAAGGCTTCGACAGTTGATCAACTGGTCATACTGACTGTGCCTTCAGGCGCTGACATAAGCCTCGATTCAAAGGAATACGGTCATTCCCCCGTAAAGCTCGAGCGGTTGGCTTTTGGAACCTACACGCTGACGATCTCCAAGGAAGGTTACGAGCCGATTGTCAGGAACCTACCCGTCACCGAATCAGGACTGTTTGAATACAAGCTTACGCCCATACCGCCTCCGGAAGCGGCCGGCCTAACCGCTGAAGAACAGATAAGACAATATCAACAGCGAGCCGAAGAAACTTTCGCGCGCGGCTTTTTCGGAATTCCTTATGAGGGCAGTGCACTCTACTATGCCGACAGTGTTGGAAATGTCGACTCGAAAAGCACCTTTCCCGACGAAATGCGCGAAAGAATCCGCAAGGCCGCACACCAATCTGCGCAAAACTCCATCTCACGAGGTGATCTTGGCCGCGCCCAGGAGGTCTACAACTTTCTGGTGGAGCACTATCCGACCGACGAGGAGGCGCGTACCGCCGCGGCAAAGCTTGAAAACCAGCTTTCACGGGCGATGGGCCAGGTGCGCGAGTTAGTTCGCAAGGCCGATGAAGCCTTTCAATCCGGTCTGTTGATCGAGCCTACCGGAAAGAGCGCTTACTTTTACTCAAAACAGGCGCTTGCGATTGATCGGCAGAACGAAAAGGCGCGCCAGATTCGTAACCAGGTAAGAGAGGCGCTTGTGGCGGCTGGCGAGCAAGCGAATAAGCGCGGCGAGGGTGAGACCGCGATCAAACAACTCGAGGAGGTCGGGCAATTGTTCCCCGAGGACAAAGAAGCGCGCGCACGTGTGCGCGAGATCAAAGCCAACCTCCGTGAGGCTGAAGCCGCGAAGGCTGCCGAACCTAGTAAACGTAACCGCGGCCTGGCTGCTTACGCTAGCGGCGACTTCGCTGCAGCGATCCCCGATCTCCAACACGCCGTTGCCACCGGTCAGAGTGGTGCTGCGGTTGTCTTCGCCCTTGCGCGTTCTTATCTGATGACAGGTCATCTCGATCAGGCAGAGCCTCTTTTTCATGAGGTGCGGCCCACGGATGGCGAAGACGTATATCATTCTTCGATAGCCGGCCTGGGAGAAATAGCCTACAAGAGAGGTGACACTGCGACTGCCGTCGAACGATGGAAGAGAGCGCGTCAGTTGGGTGGTAGTATTTTGTATTCAGTAGCGTCGCTCGATGACAAGATCGAGCAAATCGAAAAGAAGGAGCGCGAGAAGGCGGCCGAGCCGAGCCCACTAACGCTCCAGGTGAAACACCTCCACGGCGGGTTGCTCGGCGGTTCGTGCAGTGGGACGCTGACGATAAACGCGACAGGCGTGCGTTTCGAGGGACAGCAGCACGTCTACGCCTCCAATCTCGTCGGCGCCGGCGTAAGCCTGACCAAAGACGACATGGTGATAACGTTTCAAGGGAATTCTCAGAAGTTCCGTGTCGCGCGCGGAGACGGCGAACGCGTTCGCCAGACGATTGCCAAATACCAGCAGACATACTCACCAGCCAGCAAATGAGCCTCTAAGCCAAACCCTTAGGACCGCGTACGGGCCAGAACCGGCCTCCCCGTGCGGGGACTTGACCACACCGGAACTTAAGCTATAGTTGCTTGCGTCACACTAATAGGTGACGAACGAGCGAAATCGAACCAGGCTCTCAAGCTTCCAATAAGTTCATATAGACGGGGACGTTTAGTCCGGAACGTGACCCTTCACTTGCCTGGCGTGCTCGCTTATCAGAAGAGAAATATCGTCGGCTACCTCAACAGGTACGCAAATTCGGTCGATGCGATACGCGCGCATACCTCGAACAACTTCTGATACTTCACTTATTTCGCGTATCTGGGACTCCGAGCCGGCTTCGACATAGATCAGGCTCTTCGGGTCAACGCCAACTGTGGAATAATCACCGTAGTAAGGCACGTCCGCTGCTCGATCGGTTACTAAATAGTAGCGCGGATCAAAGCCACCCCTGCGAACGACCTCCCCGGCGGTTGCCCAGAAACTTTCCGGGACATCGGTCCCAAGATCGATGGCCTTGAACAACCGTCTATGCATCAATCGCGTTGAGAGGTCTGCAAGGATGGCGTCAACATCCCGCGACCACTCCTTCAATCGGAACATCACATCGGTATCGTCGAGCTGGAGGTATTCACTAGTCCTGACCTGTTCACCAGCGAGCATCTTCTCAAACACCGAGCCAGCCGTTCGAAAACCCAGGGCGCCGCCCTCGATCAATAATCGAGCTCGATTCAACGCGGAATTCAACACGGCTTCAGCCGACCGCAGAGTCCGATGAAAATAGACCTGGCGAAACATGTAGTAGCGAGCCTGAAGATACTCTTCGACTGCGTAAAGACCCTTGGACTCAACGTAGATCCGATCGCCCCGTTCGTCTATCCTGAGCGCGTGTAGCACCCACTCAAGGTCATACATTCCGTACTTTGCGCCGGTCATCAGGCTGTCGCGAAGAAGATAGTCCATCCGATCACAATCGAGTTGCGAAGAGACAAGTTGCGAGACGAACGCCGGCGTGTAGTTGTGCTGATACAGCGAGGCGAGTTTTTCGGGCAGCTGCGGATCAAAATTTCTGAGGATCTGGTTGACCTCAGTCGATCTGTCGAGGACTATCCGCCGCGTCCAGTCTTCGTGGTGAAAGTGGAATACTTTCTCCACCACGTGCGAGAGAGGTCCGTGCCCAAGGTCGTGGAGTAGCGCACCGGCGCGCCCGACAACCCGATCCTGCTCGCTAATCGCGTTGTGCGCACCCAACAGATCCAGTGCCCGGGTCATAACGTGCATCACGCCGATCGAATGGGTGAACCGGCTGTGCTCCGCGCCTTGATACGTGAACATCGCGAGTCCAAGCTGCTTGATCCGGCGCAGGCGTTGGAACTCCGCCGAGTCGATCAGCTCGGCGATTAACCGATCCTCGGGCACCGACTCGTCAATCGAGATGATGTTGTGAAGCGGATCGCGATAGTTTCGTTGCACTGTAGCTGTAGCCCTCGACCGATGTTCGGTACCAGTCGAGATACTACCATAGCGAGACGAATTTGGACTGCTGTGTCGGTGGGAACGACACCGCATGCTGCCTGACGAGACTGTCTCAACTGCCGCCGTCCTATCGCGGTCTCTAGTCGGCGGTTGTCTCGGGGTCGATATCCAACGACCCAGCCGGCGAGACGCCGTGCTTGCTTATCTCGTGCGCAAGTCGGCGTGCCATAACGCTGTGCTTTCTTCCGTAGCCGAAGTAAATGACGAAGCCGATCAACAACCAGACAAACAACCGCAACCAGTTCTCAGCCGGCAGCGAGAACATCAGCAGCAGACAGATCGCGATTCCCAGGATCGGGACAAGCGGTACAAGCGGAACGCGAAACGGGCGCTCGGCTCCTGGGTGCGTGCGCCGCATTATCAGCACCGCAGAGCACACTATCACAAATGCCAACAAGGTGCCGATGTTCACCAGGGTCAGCAGAACATCGATCGGAAGAAGCGCTGCGGTCGTCCCTACGAAGAGACCCGTAACGATCGTTGATTTCCAGGGCGTGCGAAACCGTTCGTGAACAGCGGCGAAGAAGCTCGCCGGCAGCAGACCGTCCCGCGCCATTGCCAGCAGAATGCGTGCCTGGCTCAGCATGGTTACCAGGACCACTGACGTGATCCCGGCGACCGCGCCGAGCGAGATCACGAACCGCGCCCAGGTCAGGCCTTGTTGTTTGAAGGCGTCAGCCACCGGCGCATTGATGTCCAGTTTGTTATACGGGACCATTCCGGTGATCACCGCGGTTACGGCTATGTAGAGCAGCGTGCAGAGAACCAGCGAGACGATGATTGCAATCGGTACGTCACGCTGAGGATTGCGTGCTTCTTCGGAATGCGTCGACACAGAGTCAAACCCGATATAAGCGAAGAATATCAACGCGCCGCCTGCCAGCATCCCCAGCGGCTGACCCGCGGCGTCCGTTTGACCAAAGAGCGTCTTGCCAAAGAAGCTGACGCCGGTCAAACCATAGGGCGCAAACGGATGCCAGTTTCGCGGATCAACGTAGAAGGCGCCGACCCCGATCACCATCAGAACGATCGCTAGTTTGACGACCACCATTGCAGCATTGAAGCTGGCGCTTTCCTTTATGCCGATGACCAAAATTACGGTCACTAGCGCGGTCACTACGAGAGCCGGCGAGTCAAACAGCGTTCCGGTCGCCACCCATTTTCCGAGCTTCGCATCGAAGTCGAACGGCGCGCGGCTTAGCGCCTCAGGCAGTCTGAGTCCGAAGATCCCGATCAGATCCTGAAAATAAGCCGACGCGCCGTGCGTTACCGTAGCCGCGCTGACCGCGTATTCGAGCACGAGATCCCACCCGATGATCCACGCAAACAGTTCTCCCAGGGTCGTGTACGCATACGTGTAAGCCGATCCGGCTACCGGGACCATCGCTGCAAACTCCGCGTAACACAGCGCTGCGAACACGCAGGCGCTTCCTGCGACTACGTATGACAGCATCAACGCGGGACCGGCGACGTTGTGAGCAGCGGCGCCTGTAGCGACGAAGATGCCCGCGCCGATTATTGCGCCGACTCCCAGGCTTGTGAGTTGAACTGGTCCAAGCACTCGGAGCAGGCGGTGTTCGCCCGCCATTTCATCGAGCAGCAATTTGAGCGGCTTCTTCGCCAAGAGGCGATTCCCGGAAGACGAGGGGAGCGCGGTGCCGGCTTGCGAGCCGGGGGCACCCGCATCGATTGCCAACGGTGATTTCGCCATTTGAAATCCTCCATGCGACGGTGCCCGTCCGCGGCGCAGAGCTGACGGCCGCGCGCTCCGGCCACCGCCGGGTTCCTACTCGACACTTATCGTGTGCGGCGACTATATGGCGAGAGGTCTGCGGCGGCCATTACTTTGTCACGAAAGTTTCGGATGAAGGTGTGGATTGGTGTGGAGAGGAATAAGTTGTCACAGGGGGCGCAGACATCCCTGCCTGCTGACGATCTGTGAACGAATGTCATCACAAAGAGGCAGGCAGTATGCGTGCGCCTCTGGGTCAAAGCGGGCTACCAAGGAGCTCGCCCAGCCTCTTTCGACAACTGCGGCTAAGCATCAATTCGGTTCCGTCTTTCAGGATGACGCGATACTCGTTATGAAACCATGGCTGCAGCTCACGCACCCTCTCGATGTTGACGATCGTTGAGCGGTGAATGCGCGGAAACTTCTTTGGATCGAGCTGGGCTTCCATGCTGCCGATTGCGTCCCGTAGAAGGTAGGACTCTTTGCCGACGTGAAGCCGGACGTATTTTCCTTCGGCCTCGATCCAGTCGATCTCTTCGGTCTTCAGAAAAAACGCGCGGCCTCCGGCTTTGATCACAAGCCGTTCTACGTGACTCGATCTGGCTTTCAACTCTTCCAGCAGAGCCAGCGTCTGCTGGTTGAGATCGCTCCCGCGCTCCGCCGTAAGCCTCGATTTTGCGCGTTGAAGAGCCTTTTCAAATCGCCGGCGGTCGAACGGCTTGACGAGGTAATCAACGGCCGAGACCTCGAAGGCGCGCAAGGCGTATTGATCGTAGGCGGTCACGAAGATCACGAACGGCATCACTGGTTGCGGTATCGCTTCAAGGACATCGAATCCGTTTATCTCGGGCATCTGTACGTCCAGAAAAACGAGATCGGGATGATTGATCGTGATCGCATCGATGGCCTCGCGTCCATTCGAGCAGTCGACGAGGATTTCTACTTCGGAATCGCGCGCCAGCATCCGCCGCATCTTCCGACGGGCGAGTGGCTCGTCGTCGACTATCAGCGTGCGGATCTTCCTGCTAGCGGTCATAGGGTCGCCGCCTCTTCCTGTTGGCGAATGACTGCGGCGATTTCAAACGGCATATCAATGGTCACTTGAAATCCGCCGCCTGGAACGTCCGTCATTTCGAATCGATGCGCCGTCCCGTACAACTGCTGAAGCCTGGCGCGAGTGTTAGCCAGCCCCATCCCTTCTCTGGTTCGACCGCCCGGACTGCTGGCCCCTTGGAGACCCGGCCCGTTGTCCTTCACTCGCAACCGCAGCTGATCGCCGGCTCGACCCGCTCGGATCTCGATTTCACCAGGAGCGATCCGCGACACGATACCGTGCCGTATTGCGTTCTCTACTATCGGCTGCAGGATGAGATTCGGCACCCGAGCCTCGAGCGTCTCTGGCTCAATGTCCATGGTCACCGCGAGGCGGTCGTGGAACCTCACCTGTTCGATCTCGAGATAGCACCTGAGGAATTCGAGCTCCTCTTGAAGCGTCACCTGTTGCGCCCCGGAGTTCTCCAGCGTGAGCCGTAGTAAATCGCCGAGCCGCGCCAGCATCTGATCCGCGGCATCCACGTCTTCATCGAGCAGCGCCGAAATCGAGTTGAGCGTGTTGAACAAAAAGTGCGGGTGAAGCTGCATCTTCAGCGCTTGAAGCTGAGCCTCGGTCACCTGCAGTTGCGCCTGGGTGAGTTCCGCCCGTAGCCGAGAGATCTTCAGTTCTTCTTCCTCGTGACGCCTGTAGTAATCGATCACGTAACTGACCAGGAAGATCGTCCCGTAGCTCATGAATCCAGTCGGAAGGTTGAAAAGAATATCCGACGAGTACAAATCGGGTATCGTACCGAGGTTCTGATACGCGGCGACATGCAACAGCCATCCAACGATCAAATAGATCGCGCGGTGAGCGATCGACAAAGTGACACAGGCCAGAATGTGAAGCAGCGAGTTGCTGAACCACCGCTCACGATCGATGGGAAAACGGCGGGTGAACAGAAAGATCGCAGGTGCCATCCCTGCCCAAAGCAGCCAGTAGGGAAGTTCCCAGACGAGCATTTGCACGAGCGTCGGCGGATGCTCAAAAATCGCCACGTAGTGTGCCGCGAAGAAGAAGTAGTTCAGGGTGAAGGACAGGCCTATGAGCATCCACACAGCCAGGACCAATAGCCACAGCGTTGTATAGCGTTTCAGCATCGCTTGTCCCCTAGTTGTCTGTTCACTCGCGGCGGAGGCGATTTGATGATACCGCGAAATCGCATAAGCCGGCACGATTTTGTCTAGCGGGTGGTTACAAACCCGGCGTTGCGCGTTGTTGACCACCGGGCGCCAAGTCGATAAGGTTGGGTTTCGCAGCCAGTGACTGAGGGTTCAGAGTCCGGCCTTCCTGCCGCTCACGCTGCGCAAGCGAACGCTGGAACTCTGAACCTCGAGGCAAACAATGCCCGTGATGACAGCAGAAGAGCTCGAGCAATTCCTCTACTCGCACTTTGCGGATTCGGCGCATCGCGCGTTCAAGGTCGAGCGAGTCGATGAAATGTTCGCGCAGGTAAGAATGTTGTGCAACCCTAGACATCTGCGTCCAGGCGGAACGATTTCCGGTCCCTCGCTGATGATGCTATCGGATACGGCGATGTACATGGCGTTGCTGGGAATGATCGGCCCGGTAGCGCTTGCAGTAACCACGAATCTGAACATCAACTTTCTGCGCAAGCCGGAACAGGCCGATGTTATCGCCGAGTGCAGGCTGCTGAAACTCGGCAAGCGGTTGGCGGTAGGCGAAGTGACTATGTTCTCGGAAGGCGACCGAGAGCCGGTGGCTCACGCGACTGTGACGTATTCAATCCCTCCGGAACGGAATTCGACTTAGCGTCTTTCGAGCTGCAGCACCTTTCGGCTCTTATCCTCTTGGCCATTCTCAACTCGTACCTGACACAAGACACACCGCAAAACCAGTACCTGGTGTGACCTCGACGATACGGTCGGTATCGATCAGGACCTTGCAGGTGTTCTCCGGCAGCAATTGCCATTGACTCAATATCGGAATGTGGCCGCAACTCCCGTCCGGGTTGGCATCCGCTCGAGCGGGATTACCAGGACTCGGCCGCCCATCTTCTCGACAAGTTCGCCCAGATCGTCGAGTAGGTCATCGGCTTGTGGGTCGCTCAGTTCAGCAACTTCGATCCGACCCTTAGAGCCGTCGAGCCGTCCGGCAATCTGCCGGTCGGACTCGATAAGCAGAGTCGCGATCCGCCCAGCGGCGGCGGCCCGAGCAACCTCCGCGAGTTCGTCGCTGCCAAGCCCCTTGGACTTCGCCGCTGCGAACTCGTCGGCCAGCGCAACCAGGCGCGCCTGATACTTTGGCTCGACGACTTGCCAGGCGCGTTCGCGAAGCTCATCGATTTGCAGGGCATCGGGATTGATAGTTATTCCATCCGCCATCAAAAACGGGTTATGGCTTACCTGGTGGAAAAGATGATGATGCTCCGGCAACGCCGCCAGGATCAACGGCAGGCCTGAAGGCCGGGAATGGTGCTCCAGCACCGAGCGGTCGACGGCGCGGAAGAACCGTTCCTCGTCGACCTGCGCATCGTCCTTTTTTCCGCCTTGCCCGTGGTGCATGGGAGTACTTCCATGGCCGACGCCACCATAGGAGGCGACGGTCAGATGCGACTCGGTCAACTCATCGCCGAGCGCCTCGGTCATCGTCCGAGGGACTCCGGCAGCCGGATCGATCTCGTCGAGCGCGTCGCAATTTCCCTGGAAGAGCCGAATCTCGCTGAGGCTCAGTGCCAGAACCTGGTAGTGATCGGCCGATTGCAGAAAGCGTCGCAAGGGTTTGGTGTGAAAGCTGTCGGCAACGACGGCCAATTCGGCGACCGGCCGCTGGAGCCGGAACACTCTAAACTGCGACGGCCCACCCAACACTGCCAATCCATCCAGCGTATGGTTCCAGAAGTCATCATCCTGAGCGAGGGCTTCAAATGGTTCCAGAAGAAGCCGGGTCTCGACGGCCGGATACTTCTGCCGGAGCGATGCCTCCAACTCATTTACAAGATTGCGAAATCTGATTGGGTCCTGCTGATTCTCGGGACGGTGTCGATGGGTCGGCTGATAAAGCGAGAGACACGGCGGCTGGCGAACCGACGCCACTTCGGCCAGTGATTCAATGCTGAGAAAATTCTTGTTCTGTTTCATTTCCTACCTCCCGTTTCGTTTCTCAAACAGAGATATTGTGTAGATGATTGTTTCGGTGTCCTTCAACATAGTCATGACCTGGGTGAGGTTGTAGCGGCTCGCATTGTCAGCGCCATCGCTGATCACGATCAGCACGTGAGAATGGACCGCTTCAGTACTCGATGTGCGTGCGGCAGCGTATCTCGCGCCTCCGATGATGGCAGATCGCGAAAGTTCGGGACTGAGCTTGTCCCTCAGCCTCCCGGTATCAATCCACATAGCAAGCCTTCAACGTTGATGGAGGGCTTCGAAGCGATCAACTACTCAGTCTCGGCGGCGTGAGGCCAGGAGATTGTCCGCAGTATCGCGCTTTCTTCGAGCGCTTCCAAGTCGTGCTCGATCGCGCGATCGACCACGTGCAGATGACCGTACAGCAGATCAACGGTCCGCTCTTGCAGTTGAAGCTTCACGTGCCCGCTCAGCGGATAGATCGAGATTCTCGCGTCGGCGTTGCGCTCCGCAAGGTGACAGGCCTTTTGCAACGCTATCAGCTCGATCCTGAAATAGGGCTGCGCCACAAGGGTTTTCGAGTTCCTGCCAGTTCGCCGCCATGCCTCTTCCGCATGGAGTTGAGCGATCTCTTTAGCCAGATTGAAATCCATCAGCGGTGCAGTCATGAAGCTTGCGAGCGACTCGTTCCCAGTTCGACCTTTCTTCTCTTGAGAGATTTCCGTTTGCGCCTGCATCATTCTCTTGCCTCTCCTCTGTTAATGGATGCCTCAACGTTCTTTCAACCGATTTCGTCTTAGGTGATTGCCCTGCAGACAGCGCCGGCAGGAACCGAACCATTTCCCGATGTCGGGTATCAGGCCGCTACTTCGCTCTACGTTTGGAGTAGATCGAAAGTGTAGCTGGATAGGGGCGCACCGCCGCGGGCGCGCTGACGCTTCCCTTCCGGAGCACCGCCTTCGCCTTGGCGCCGTCGCCGTAGACCGCGACCATATCGTCATCGTCCAGGGTAATAACGACGCCCTTCAGCTCCAGACCGGCGAACAAGCCTCTGCTTCGGGAGTAAGAAAGAATTTCTGCGTCCATTCGGATGTTCGTTGAAGCGCCGGCTTGTCGGCCAACCGGACCGGCGGCAACCGATGCGTCGCCGCCAACCTCGAACTTGTCGCCCATCAGTCGGTTTAGGCCATTCTTGTTCATGAACAGAAGAACGAAGTCGGTCGACTGCGCGCCGATTTGCAAGCCGACGCTGCCTCCCCTCAGATTGAAGAACGCAGGCGCGCTCCATCCACTTTTCGTGCGGCAACTGGCGACGCCGCGACCGCCTCTCGCGCCAAGGACGAAACCGGCCTTGAGAACCTGAGGAAAAACCGCTACGCACTCGGCGTCCTCCAGAATCTCCCGAGGAACTGATTTGTCCGGCACGCGCATGATTTGACGGAATACCTGCCCAGCCTTTTGAGACTGAGAAACTGCGTCGCGATAGTCCTTGTTTTGCCGTTGCCCTGCGAAAGACACCGTGCTCGCCATGAGACCGGCGAGCACGCTGAATACTGCTGCTGTCGAGATTGTCTTTGACGTCATACTAGCCTCCAGCTTGTCCAGGCTCACCGACCACTTAAGGATTATTTGGGTTGAATGACGCGTGACCTTAGCGGACATTGAGGTTTGCGATTCTGGTTCAAGAACATACCACTGCCGTTAGTTTATAGTGTTACGCCTAGAGTGCTCGGCGTAGGTATAGCACGCATTGCAATCGGTCGTCGCATTGTCGTCTGTAATCGGAGCGGCTCAGGAGGCGACGAAAGCATTCCGTGGTAGATATCTTTCAAGGTCTTTGCAGGAACCCCGCCTCCCGAGTCCTCCCCCACCGTGAATGTAGCGCACCTCAGCGATCGACTTCTGTCCAATATTGAACAACCGCGAGATAAAGCACGGCGTGCTACTTCTGTTCAGTCGTCTGGGGCAGTGCGCCCGCGTTCTTCAAACCGGTCAGCCCATGCAAAGTCTTCCGCCAATCACCTTTATCATTCTTAGTCGCAATTTGGGCATTCGTGTCTCCGTAGAATGCGAGTATGTTCTCGCGCAGCTCCGGCGTCACGTTTTCAAACTTGTTACTCGCGAGCTTATCCAGTATTTGTGCATAGGCGTCGTCGGCCAGCCGGTACTCAGCGGCGCTGGTCGGCCTGCCTGTGTCAAGGTCTCTGTTTTGCAGGTTGAGACTTGCCGAACCGACTTTGCTGAGCGACTGGCGATAAGAGTTCACCGTAGCGTCGAAGCTCTGCCTGAACAAATTCTCCGTTTCCGGGGTCGAGGGCTTGATGGCGAACCCCTTAAACGGACCGACTTTCGGCACGACGCGGAATACGACCGACAGTACCTTCGCGAGGAATCCCGGCTTCTTGTATTGGGTTCCCCATTCCTTGTTATAGGAGGTCCGCGAGAATCGATAAAGGAACTTGTCGCGAGTGATGCCCGGCGTTTGTTTCTCTAAGTCTCCCTTCTTTGTTTCCCAGGCAACTTTGGTCATCGTAGGAATTAGCGTGCCCACGCTGTAGCGGTACGTACCAAGGGCCAGATCCAAACTGGTAAAAATGCTTGCCAGCTCAATGCCGTACGTTTCCTTAAACGCGCGTTCGAGAAGCGGCTTCGATACTTTGAACCCGATGAAATCGTGGTACGCCTCAGAGGCATAATTCCCCTTTGCTACCTGTATCACGTCGAACCCAAACTCGGTCTGGATGTGCGCGCCGGGGTTTTCATCATAGGTCACATTGTTCCCGTACCGCCGGCGCAGTTTTGGGTACAGAATCGGGACCGAAGGGTTTGTCGCAATGGGGTGCCCGTCATTGTCGGCGCAATAGTGACAGAGCGCGCCAATGGCAAACGCGTACTCGTTTACGTCCTGCGAGTCGCGTATAAGAGCCTCGACAAAATCGCCGCTCCTTACGTAGTGGGTCAGATTGCTGAAAAACTTGCTTCCGAATGGATAGTAGCCCATGTCCTGTATTATCGCGCCGCCATAGGCGTGGGCATGCGCCTCGCGCAGTTCATCTGCCGACGCGGCCGGGAATCGCTTTAGCAAAAGCGGTTTGATATCGCTATCCCACGTGGAATCGATTAACGCCTCATGTGTGAGGACAGAATAGCCATGCGTTACATCTGGGACCAGACATACCAGCAGCAGAGCTACGACGACCTGTGCAGCGCGTGTTATCCGAAGCTTGGTCATATGTTCCTCTGCGCCTCCCCGCGCCAAACCTCCCGACAAGCAGCGTACCCGGGCGGACCCAGCGCTGTTCACTCTTGGACATTGTGAAACAACTTTCTGAGTTGGACAGAAAGCTGCGGACGGCGTCTCTAGAGGATCGATGCAAGGTAAGCCGTGAGCTTGTGTTCCTTGATAATCAGATGGTGTTCTGTGTTGTATTCAATAAGGTCGAGGTTGCGGAATCGCTGCATGAACACACTGATCCGCGGTCGTGTAGTGCCCACCATGGCCGCCAATTCTTCGTGAGAAATCTTGACTTCGATGCGAATGCTCCGCGGGTCTTTCTTGCCGAGCTTCCTGGCGATTTGCAACAGCGTCTTCCCCAGGCGCTGCTCGCTATCAACCGTCACCAGGTTAGCGATGACCTGCTGTTGGTCCGCTACGCGAACGGCAAGGTACTTGATGAAGCCTTCAAGTAGAGAGTCGTTTTTCAGGCGCTCGAGAAACTTGCCGCAAGGGATTTCTTTCAGGCGAGTTGGTTCCATTGCGGTCGCGGTTTCCAACCGGCCGCCAAGACCCGACAGGCACAGCTCGCCGAAAACATCTCCAGCGCCATGGATAGCAAGCATGCATTCTTTACCTTCGGACGAGACCATGACCAGCTTGATCTGCCCCTTCTCAATGAAGTACACCGCCTCGCGTTCGTCCCCTGCTGTGTAAACATGTTTGTTCTTGTCGATCATTATGGCGCTCGAGTTCTTGGTCTCGTTGAGCAGCGACCCCTGCATTTGTTCTTTGAATTGATCCGACCTACTGGTTTGCTGAATCATACGGTTGCCGTCTGTTTCCGTCTATTCCGACTGCTAATGCTATCGACTACGCCAGCATACGCCACCGATCAAACCGGCGCTGTTCAATATTGGACAACTATCCTCTTAGAGAGGTCACTCTAGAGGGGAGAACCAGAGGTCTCTCACACATCGGCCGGCTGAGGTTTTCAGAGGTGAACAAGAAACAGGAGGCGCCCATTCATCTCGGCCGGCGTCCCCTTAAATTCGCTTCAGCGAGCGCTATGAACCAGGCGAGTTCGGGCGGGGGCTAGATGGCTCAACTCAATGTTGAGCCATCGTCGCCGCGTCATTGATTGCTCGCTTGAGCCTTCGTGAATGAATCCTCAATGATGATCTCCACGCGCCGATTGACTTGCCTGCCAGCCGCTGAGTCGTTGCTGGCTACGGGTATTGATTCGCCCAATCCGCGAGCCGACATAACCCGGTCCGGTTTGACACCGCTTTGCAAGAGATAATCGTGCACCGAGTCAGCTCGTCCCTGTGAGAGCTCGAGGTTGCTGTCAGCAGATCCTACCGAATCGGTGTGTCCCTCGATCTCGATCCGGTAGGCGCCGGGATAGGCTAACAGTATGCCGGCCAACTTGCTGAGCTTCTCGCGAGCGCCCGGTTTGAGCGTCGTCCTGCCGGTATCGAATAGCACATCTGAAAGATTGACGATCAGCCCGCGGGCCTCGCGCCTGGTCTCAAGGATCTCTGACAGCGAGACGTAGAGACCTTGCCTTGCGGCGTCTCTTTCACGCGTCGCTTCTAAAGCCTGAACCCGTGCGCGCATTGCTTCGTTGGCTGCTAACGCTTCATTTGCTTTCGCGGTCTCAGTTTCAGATTGCGCCTGCGCCACTCGCTGGCGCGACAAGGCGGCATCGCTAGCGGCTCTTGCGGTTTCCTCGCGTTCAGATGTCCGCGCGCGTTCAGCTTCAGCCCTGGAGTGTTCAGCTTCAAGCCTGGCGCGGTCGGCGTCCGTTGTAGCGAGGTCAGCTTCCGTTCTGGCGCGATCGGCTTCGGACTGGGCCTGAGCAATAGTGTCACTGGAGTCGCGGCGTTCGGCGGCGAGTCTCGCTTGAGCGCTGCGCTCGACGGTCAGGCTTCGGGCGTGTTCGGCCAGACGCATGACGTCGCGGGCCTGTCCGCCATATCTTTCCGCATTCTCGCGCTGGTTGTTCTGTCTGCGCGATTGCGGCCAGTTCTGTTCCAAAACCTCGAGCTTAATTTCTGCCTCTCGCAACTCCGGCGCGGCGAACGCCGCAGCGTCGGCCCGCTGCGCAATCCAGACGGCGCGACGCGCCCCCAGGATGAGCAACGGCGTGTTGAAGTCGGCATTCAACGCAGGAGAGGTTGGAGAAGAGACGTTATACAGCGTCCCGGGATCGCCGCTGTACTCAATCCGGCTGACTCCGATTCTGCCTTCCGTCCCTTTACGCAGGGCGTTCTCCGCCACGATCACCGGACCCGGCAGCGCTACTCTGGAGTGTGGTTCGGCGGTGATCATCAGGCCGAAGGTCTGAAGTTTTGTCGTCGCATCAAGTTTGAATTTGCCGCTGATCGGCAATTCCACCAAACTCTCCGCCTGTCCTTCAGGCGCAACCGCCCACAGAATATAGGTGGTGTAATAAGCGCCGAGCGATTGCGGATGGCCGAGGTTCTCCATCTCAAGCTGGATCTTCGAGCGGCCATGCTTGAACTCAACGTTTGCCTTGCCGTTCGCACGTGGGACCAGAGTCGTACCCGCCATATCGACCGATGTTTTGTTGTCTTCAGTATACTTGATGGCCAGGATCTGACGCCGGGCGGCGACCCATTGCGAAGTGTTCTTGACCTCGATGGTCTGAGCGAAAGACGTACCAGCAAGCACCATGAGAAACAGCGCGCTCGCGGTAATAAATCTGCTAAGTTTCATCATTCTACTCTCCTGTTTTGATCTATTTCGGGATTAGACATTGATTATCCGCCGGCGTGAAGTTAATTACCGTGCAATATTGCACAATCTCGAAAAGAAAAGTGCCAAAGCATGGAGGAAACGAACCCCTGGACTGCTGAGCGCGCTATAGCCGAACTAAGTTCGATTCCGTCTAAAAGTGAACAGACTCCTCAAAACGTGATCTGTACTATAGAGAGCGGAGGTTCGGTATGACTATGGCACATCACCCGCTCTGGCACTTCGAAGTCAACAATCCGCTTACGTCCACTGAATGGCGACGCCTGTGGGAGATTGACGAAGTGGAGCTCGTGGCGTCTCACGAGCTGAGAGACGAGCTGAATAGAATAAATACCCCGGTTCAACTTCGCATTGTCCGTGACTCAAACTGAGCGCCTTAAACTCCTTACTTCAATACAAGAGATCTTGACGCTTTCGGAGGCCTTGAACTTCTAATGCGAAGCCTCCGCTCTTCGTCTAACAACACATTGCTCTTGTCGACACCTTCACTCACGCGCGATCGAACCGCGCCGCTCTAAAGCGACTGACAATGCCCGATTTGAAGAAATTTGAAGAAGCAGATGTTGCACGGTCGGCGTATTCGCGTCGCCACAATTGCCGCTCGGTAGTCAAACGGCCACAAAACGGGGTTCGCTGTGGGGTTTTTACATAACCTGGCGGCCGAATCCTAATGTATCCGTTCGCCGGCGTCCGGCAACCCTTGCTTCCGGCGGTTCATTCAGCAGCATAAGCACGCTGCACTCAAGGTCTTTGCGCGATGAGAGATAAAGCACCGGCCTAATGCCTTTCGCCGCGCGCTCGTATAGCATCTCCTCGTAAAGATCCGCCAAATCGGTGTCTGTCATTCCTGCTCCCTCGCGACTCCAAAAGAATGATCTCATCACCGGAACAAGTGATGCTTCTAGCGGGTTGCGTCGGCATCCAGCCCATCGTCAGGAGCATTGATCCGAGCCAGCTCGGCCTGCAACTGCCGCCAGTCGGCGCTCACTGTCGATGACAGCGTCAACTGAGCGCTGCGCTTGATAATCCGTTCAAGGAAGCGCGCTTGTCGCATCAGCCCGCCAGCCGCGCCTCTGACTGCATCCGGATCAGTGATCGAAGCCGTCACCTGATTGTAGAGTTCAGCCGTCGCTTGAAGGCTGGTTATCTGAGAGAGCACCTCGACCTCGATATGCCCGAAATTGCGCCGTGTATCAAAGATCATCTGTCCGCGATTGCTGCGAATGTTCAAATCACGCTGAAAGTCCTGCAATAGACGATTTGCGAGAAGGGCGATCTGGCGAGAATTGCCAATGCCTGCGGCCACGTCGCCGCCTCGATCGCCAGCCAGATCAGCCGTGAAATCACGCTGCGGTCCGTGAATGATCACCCGCGCAACATTCGGCAGGTCGTTGTAGGTCTCGGAGAACGGATGATGATCAACCTCCGATCCGGTCGAGTAGCGCGGAGGTACGCCGCGCACATAAACGTGCAGGGTGTTGGCGGTCACAAACCGATTGACAAACACTTGCCAGCCGCTACCTTGAGTGTGAACGTCTGCGCTGATCCGAATCGAGCCTGCGCCGACGCGCTCCGCGCGCGCGTTCAAGATTTCAATCGCCGCCGATTCAATCCCGGAATCGCTTGCGATCCCCAGCTCGCGGGCCGTGCTTAAGTCAAGCTCGCCATTTGTGTTGAGGTTGCGGGCACGCTGGAGCTGACGAATCGCGTTGCGCATCGCCTGATTCATCACTCCATTGATCGGGCCGGTGTAGTAGCCGCGGTCTCTAAGGGTAACTTGGGCGAATCGAATTGACTCCGCCGAAGTGAATACGGCCTGCGTAGCGGGGCCTGCTGCCTCGTCCGGTATGCCAAGCGCCCGTGCTGTCGCGACGTCCAACTCGCCGGTGGTCGGAATGTTACGGTCATGCTGGAAACGGTTAATCGCATCTCGCGTTGCCTGATTCATCACGCCATTAGTCGTACCGTCGTAGTAGTTCCTGCTTCTGAGAGTGACTTGAGCGGAATGTATGGAATCAGTGGAGGTCAAAACGATCTGATGCTGCGTGCTCCTATCCTAGTGATCGGAGTTTCGTTCCCCAGCCAGGCTGCTCGTGTCAACGGTGAACGAACGTTCCACCATCATTCCAAACTCGGCGCCCGGCCGCACGTCTGCCTTGTCGCCGTTGCCCAGCAGCGTGCCGAGTATCGCTCCGACGGTTGTGGTCTCTGCGCGCCTGCCGGCGACTCCAATTGTCGCGCCTGATCCGTCTCCTGCGCCCAGGAAAGCCACGGCCCGTCGTGTCCTGCCAGCGTCCTCCTGATAGCGGGTGTCCCGTTCAATGTTGCGCCGCCCTTCCTCGTTTAGTGTCGTTAGCGTGCCATGGATCAGAACCGAGTCGCCGGCGGGAAAAACTAGTCTGTCGAACGTCACCGCCAGCGTCCCGGCCCTCCCGCGGTCTGTGGGTGTAACACCGGTGACGTGCCCCTCTACCTTTGTGTTTTCTGGAACGACTACGCGGCCGTCAACGACCGCCGAGCGAAAAACTGTCGCGGCAAAGCGGTCGCCTACGCGTGAGGAATCCGAACTCAAGTTGGTATCCATCCTCAGCGCGATGACTGTGCCCACGGGTGCTGTGACGACGCGCTGTCCCAAGACTGGAACAACAAACGCCATAACAATCGCCAACGACAGGACAGCGCCTGCTGTCCTTCCTTTATGACTGCTCATATCCAGCGCTCCCTTTTTTTTGCTCTTTCTTAGGGCTGATTTGCTTGTGCCTGCGACGTGGCGGTGGACCTGACCTAGCCAGGTCTGCTACGTAGATGAAGTTCTTCCTGTGCCCTGATCCAGAATCAGATCCGTTACCGCCACATCGGTTCCTCGGAGAGAATACACGCCGCTTAAACGACGCTACGTCGGCCGCTGAGCAAGTTGAATATCAACACAATTGCCGCAACGACGAGCAACAGGTGAATCAACCCGCCGCCGATGCCGCCAAGCATCCCCAGCAGCCAAAGGATCAGCAGAATAACCACGATTGTCCAAAGCATAGTTCCCCCTCTTGAGTAGGACAGCATCCGTGTCGAGTGCACCAAGGCTCTATCTCGACTCCGGTTTACATTTCACATCGTACGCCGGATCGAAGTCCGTTTCAGTCCAGTATTGGACAACCGACGAAATTAATCAGCGGGTATGGTCATGGCTACTTCTATTTCTTGCGTCGTTCAATTCTAAGCAGCGATCGGCAATTTGGCGTATCGTGTCCGCAGTTCACCAATTGGTGTGACTGCGCCGGCGTCAATGACGGTCATTTCATTCACGCCGAACCCATACACCGATTGATGATTGGTTCAAGGCCTAACTGCTTCTACGGGTAGAAAAGAAAACTTAACGCTCGATTAGAGAGATCGGGTAGGAGGTTTCTCCCAAGCCTCACGCCGAATATGCACGGCCGCCGTTGCGATCCGGTCATTGGGCAGACGAAACTCTACGACACCGCGTCCAGTCCCGCCCTCCGAAACCACGCGAACTTCTAATACTGTTTCCTTCATTTGCTCTTCTCCTTCTGCGCGAACCAGGGCTTGTAAGAACTTCGAACGAGTCAAAGGCCAGGTATATGATGTTGGTTGCTGGCTATGGCGTTCGCTCCCCGAGCCGATCATTTGTCTAACCACAAGGACCATTACCCTCAGTCTAGTCAAAGTTCACGCATATTGATTGGTTTGTAGTATGTGCCCCCACGCGAATACCGATAGCGGGCCGCGTAGTAACATACTGACCTCTCCAATTTGTCCGGGCTGACCAGGCTCAGAGAATCGATGCTAGGTAGGCTTCGAGCTTGTGTTCCTTTACGATCAGATCGTGATCTGAGTTGTATTCGATGAGATCGAGATTTCGGAATCTCTGCATGAATACGCTGATCCTCGGCCGCGTGGTGCCCACCATTGTCGCCAGTTCCTCGTGAGAGATCCTTACCTCGATGCGGATGCTCCTGGGGTCCTTCTTGCCGAGCTTCCTGGCGATTTGCAAAAGTGTCTTCCCGAGGCGTTGCTCGCTATCAACCGTGACCAGATTGGCGATGACCTGCTGTTGGTCGGCAACCCGAACGGCCAGATACCTGATGAAGCCTTCGAGAAGAGCATCTGTAGCCAGGCGGTCGAGGAACTTGCCGCAAGGGATTTCTTTCAATTGAGAGTCTTCCATCGCAGTTGCTGTCTCGAGCCGACCCCCGAGCCCGGACAGACATAACTCGCCGAACACATCCCCCGGGCCGTGAATGGCGAGCATGCATTCCTTGCCTTCAGATGAGACCATCACAAGCTTGATCTGTCCATCCTCGATAAAGTACACCGTCTCGCGGCGGTCTCCAACCGTGTAGACATGTTGTGCTTGCCGATCTTGATCGCTACCGAGTGTTTAGCCTCGTTTAGCAGCGAACCCCGCATGCGTTCTTTGAATGCATCCAACTGCGGCGTTTTCTGAATCATCTGCCGTTAGTCCGTTTCGCCGATTGTCTTTCCGCCCGCCAATGCTCTCGACACCACAGTTTACGCTCTTGATAAAGACGACGCTGTTCAATATTAGACAGGTCTCAATTCTTCCATCTCGTTGCTTACAACACTCGCGCAGGCGATCGGAATACCCGCCGCTCGGGTTTGCAGCTTTCGGTGAGGACTCCAAAGAAAGCCTGCGTGACCGTAGTCGGCTCGATCCGTAAGCTAACCAACTGCAGCCAGTCCAAACTTAGGCTGCTTCCGTACGATCTCAACCAGCCGCGCGGTTTCGCGCGAGTTGCGGCGCGCGGTCAACATGTGATCGGCCTCACGCTTGGCTATTTCCAGCAGCGCATAGTCGCGAACGATGTTCCCGATGCGAAACGCCGGCAAACCCGATTGACGAGTACCCATCACCTCGCCCGGACCACGGATCTCCAGATCCCTCTCCGCTACTTTGAATCCATCGCTCGTCTGTTCCATAATCGCCAGCCGCTCGCGGGCTTCAGATGAGCGTTTATCGCCCGCGAGCAATATGCAGTAGCTCTGCTCGTCGCCGCGGCCAACACGTCCTCGAAGCTGATGAAGCTGCGAGAGCCCAAATCGTTCAGCGTGTTCGACGATCATGATGCTCGCGTTTGGGACGTCGACGCCTACCTCGATCACTGTTGTTGACACCAGAATGTGAACGGCTGCTTTTCGAAACTCTTCCATCACTGCGTCCTTTTCTTCCTGGTTCATGCGCCCGTGAATCAGTCCGATTCGGAAATTGGGAAACACCGCGGTTTGCAGGTGCTCGGCCATCTGAGTAGCGTTCAGCAGATCCAGCTTCTCGGACTCTTCGACAAGCGGATAGACGATGTAGGCCTGGCTGCCGGCGCGAATCTTCTTGTCGACGAATTGGTAGATCTTGCGACGGGCCCCTTCGTCGCGAACCCTGGTTATCACTTCTTTTCTTCCCGGTGGCATCTCGTCGATTATCGACAAGTCCAGGTCGCCGTACACGCTCATCACCAGCGAGCGCGGAATCGGTGTGGCGGTCATTACCAGCACATCCGGATTGTAGCCGCGCTTGATCAGCTCCGCGCGTTGAAGTACTCCGAAGCGATGCTGCTCGTCGACCACCACAAACCCGAGGTTGTGAAACTTTACCGCTTCCTGAATCAGCGCGTGAGTGCCGATCGCCAGATCAACCTCGCCTGCCTCGATGCCCGCATGAAGCTGTCGCTTGCGCGCCGTCGCCAAAGAACCCGTGAGCAGCTCAACTCGATAAGATGTAGCCGCAACCATCCGTTTGACGTTTCGCGCGTGCTGTTCGGCAAGGATTTCAGTCGGCGCCATGATCGCGGCCTGATAGCCGTTCTCGATTGCGACCAGCGCAGCCTGAACAGCGACAATCGTTTTACCGGATCCGACGTCTCCTTGCAGCAGGCGGTTCATTGGCTTTGAGCTGGTCATATCGGCGACGATTTCGCGAAGCACTCGTTTCTGCGCGGTTGTCGGTTTGAAGGGCAAGATGGCGCGCACGGCATTGCGGACTCGGTCGTTGACCTCGATGACCGTGCCCTTCGGTGATTGCTCGCGCCCCTGGCGGCGCAGGCCTATCGCGAGCGACAGCCAGAAGAACTCCTCGAAGATCAGCCGCTGATGAGCCGGCGACCCGAAACTGTTGTAGGTCTCGAGCGGAACATCGCTCCCGGGAAAATGAACCTGGCTGAGGGCCGCAGCCCTTGGGATGAGCTTGTTTCGAGTGAGAATCTCTCCCGGAACGACCTCTGCTATCTCTGAAGGGTCGAGCCGCGCAAGCACGTGATGCATTATCGAACGCAGTTGCTTGGTGCGCATTTCGCCGAGCTTTCGATAAACCGGAACACGTCTGCCCGTGTGAATCGGATCTGCGTCGTCGTCATCGATGACAAACTCGTAGTCGGGATTCTCGATCTCATAAAAGCCTCGTTTGCTACGTTTCCACTGGCCGTACAACAAAACACGGCGTCCTTGCTTGAATGAAGTTTGAAGATAGCCCTGGTTCCACCAGAACGCTCGCACCTGCCCGGTGCCGTCGGTGCCGGAGATCTCGAAAATTCGAAGCTTCCCGCCCTTGACCGGATATGTTCCGGCGATCCGCACCTCGACTTCGATAGCCGCCCACATGCCGTTTTTCAAATCTCGAATGCGCGCAAGGTTCGAGCGATCCTCATAGCGCATTGGCAGGTAGTGAATCAGGTCCTCGACGGTTGCCTGCTGTGCGGTGGCGGCTGACATTGCGGCGGCCGCTCCTTGAGCGAGCTTTTGCGCGGTCTTTATTGCGACGCGCGGAATCTCGTGGAGATGCAGTTCGTAGAGTGCGGTTGAAAGCTTTAGCAAGTATCATCCTCGTACGGAGAGGCGCTGCGACCGGCCGCATCAAGATAGTAGGTGAGCGCTGCGCAGAGGGTCAACGTAAACGGCGGCTCGGGTGCGCGCCAGGTCTTCGCGTATACCCACCTGGCGTCAGAGGTGGTAGGCTGATGCCTATCGTCTGGCAGGGGCCCAAGAGTATCGGTCCCTTTCTCGCCATCGTCTTAACAGTGTTCCGGGGATGGGTTAGACTATCGCCGGTCTGCGGGCTCTATCAGGACAAAATTGAAACGGCGCGCTACGCCGGGGGCTGGTGATACGTTGGCGGAACTTGTTGGGCCACAGATAAGAAGCAAGAAGGACTGGGCGCTCAGGCAAAGCGCCTTTCGCGGACTGCTCGACTGGCTTGATGAAGGCGGAAATTCCGAAGGTGAGAAGTATCTCGAGATGCGCCGCAGACTCGTCTGTTACTTTGACCGCAAGAACTGTCTTTCGCCCGATGAACTCGCGGACGAAACGCTGAATCGGGTTGCTCGGAGGATCGAGGAAGAGGGCGCAATCACTGACACGCCGCCTGCCCGCTATTGCTACATTGTCGCCAAATTCGTCTTCCTCGAATACCTGCGTCGAGCCGAACACAAGCAGGTGAGCTTTGACGAATTGTCGGCCTCCCGCGATTCGGCGCAGCGTTTATCAGCGATTTCCAACGACGACGATACGCGGTCGCAAAAAGAGAAGCTGCTCGACTGCCTTGAGCGCTGCCTGCAGCATCTGGAGCCCGGCGCCGCGGATTTGATATGTGAGTACTATCACGGCGGGCAAGGTACGAAGATCGCGAGCCGCCGGACTCTGGCGTCGAGAATAGGCGTCACGATGAACGCTCTTAGCATCCGAGCCTGCCGGATTCGCGACAAACTCGAGGCCTGCATCAGCAAATGCCGGACCGCGAATTGAAGTAGTTTTCCGATTTTGTCTTATCAGAGGGGATGATGTCTTCTTCGGACAACCGAATCTACGACGACGAGTTCGTTGCGCGATACCTTCTCGGTTCTCTGACCGGAGAGGAAACCGAGCGCCTGGACGAACTGAGCATAACGGACGATGAGTTGGCGGGGCGTCTTGCTGCAATCGAGCATGATCTGGTCGATGCGTATGTAAGAGGCGAACTCTCGGGCGAGGAGCTTACCAGATTCAAGTCACACTACCTTGCCTCGTCTAAACGGCTCGACAAAGTAGAATGCGCCGAGGCATTTCTGGCGTTTTGGGATAAGTCCGTACCGGTGCAGTCTGAAGACACTAGGTCGACAACTCCCGCCGGCCCAGCCGCACGCGAGACCCTTTTGCGCCCAGCCACGCGATCACGCTTCTTTCCGCTGCCACGTCTAGCGCCGCAGTGGGTACTGGCCGCCGCTGCCTTGCTGCTGCTTATTGTCGGGGGCGCTTACCTGGCGGTTGACAATCTTCGTCTTCGTGACCAGATTGCCCAGTCGCGCGTGGAACTCGAGCAGCGAGAACAGGCTTTGCAGCGACAGTTGGAGGGGCAGAAATCGTCGGATGCTGAAACCGAGAGGGAACTGGCAAGTGTACGCGAGCGGCTCGCGCAGCTACAGCGCGACGTGGGAGGCAGCCAGCAAAAGGAAACGCCTGCGACTGCACAGCAGCGCGACCTGAATGTCCTAGCATTCAGTCTCACGCCGCAAACCAGGGACGCCAGCCAAATTGCTAGGCTTGACGTGCCGGCGGGAACCGATTACGTCGCGCTCACGCTGGCCTTGGAAGCGGACGACTTTCCTGCCTACCGGGCAACGTTGAAGAATCCGGCGACCGGTCAGATCATCTGGCGCAGCGGCAGGCTCAAAGCAAGCGACCAGCACAAAACGGTTCGTGTCAGCCCGCGCGCTAATCTCCTTAACCCGCAGAACTATGTGCTGGAACTCTACGGCATCTCAACGACCAGCACCGGTGATCTGGTCGGTAGCTATCCCTTTAGGGTTGTGAGACAATAGCCGCAAAATCAAACCATCAAAGCTCCACCTATGGAGGTGTACTGGTGCATAGACGACGGGCGCTTCCGTTCATCTCAGTCGGTTTCAGCCGCAGGAGTCTGTACTTCGCGTTCGCCTCATTCATTGCTTTCTCTTGTTTAGTTATCCCTATCGGCCATGTGCAAGCAGGCGTCGATGCGTCAGCGTCGGTCGCGCGGTTTACACAACAAGCCATTGATCTCGAGTTGGGCAAGCCTATAGAACGCGAGTTGGCAGGCGGTCAGAAACACAGGTATCAGATCACGCTGGCTGAGGGGCAATACGCAAGCGTAGTCGTCGAGCAGCGCGGCATAGACATAGTGGCGCGGGTGCTGGGACCGGATGGTAAGCAGATCGCGGAGTTTGATGATGAACTCAGGCCGCAGGGGCGGGAAAAACCTGAACTGGTGGCCGTATCGTCCGGCGGCTACACGCTGGACATCGTGGCGAAGCGGCAGGACGCTCCTGCCGGAAGCTATGAAGTCAGATTAGCAGAGTTGCGCGCCGCCACCGAAACAGATCGTCTGCTGCAGGATGCACGGGGGCTGCTCGCAGAGTCCACTCGGCTAGGGCGCGCAGGCAAATACGACGAAGCGCTGCTGCCTGCAGCGACCGCGGTCGAGGCTCGCGAAAAGACGTTGGGGCCCGAACACCCCTCCACCGCCGCCGCGATTAACACGCTCGCTATTATTTACTATTCAAAGGGTGACCTCGATAAAGCCGAGCCATTATATCAACGCGTACTAAGGATCCGGGAAAAGGCGTTCGGACCCGATGATCCAGGTGTCGCGTCGGTGCTAAACAACATCGCGGAGATCTACCGTTTGCGAGGAGATTACACCGCTGCCGAGCCGTTGTACCGGCGTTCCATACAGAGCTGGGAGAAGTCGCTGGGACCGGACCACCCAATCATCCCCATACCACTCACCAACCTCGCGATCGTCCGTCGCGTCTTGGGCGACTATGTCGAGTCCGAGCTGCTTTACCAGCGGGCGTTGGAGATTCGAGAGAAGGCGTTAGGGCCAAACCACCTCGAAGTAGCGGCCTCGCTCAACAATCTGGGCGCCCTTTATATGATCAAAGGAGACCTCCCCAAAGCTGAGCTTATGCTTCAACATGCCCTCCAGATCTATGAGGATACATTGGGTCCGGAACACCCCAATTGCGCCGCTGTGCTGGACAACCTGGCCAACATCGAGCACGACAGGGGTGACCTCGACAAGGCTGAGCAGCTGTACCAGCGCGCGCTCAAGATCTCGGAGAAAGCGTTCGGGCCCGAGCACCCCAGCTTCGCGGCCTCTCTCGATAGCCTGGCCACCGTCTTTCTGGATAGGGGTGACCTCGACAACGCCGAATCGCTGGTTCAACGCGCGTTGGAGATTAGGGAGAAAGCGCTGGGGCCGGAGCACCCGGATGTCGCCGTCTCACTCTATAACCTCGCCAAGGTTTACAGCGTGAGGGGCAACTTCGATAAAGCCGAGCCGTT
Source organism: Blastocatellia bacterium (assembly GCA_963737945.1). Taxonomy (GTDB): domain Bacteria; phylum Acidobacteriota; class Blastocatellia; order UBA7656; family UBA7656; genus Onstottus_A. The sequence goes on from CAVTUR010000011.1 coordinate 332,943, forward strand.
ATATCAACGCGCATTAAAGATCCGGGAAGACTCGCTCGGACACGACCATCCTGGGGTCTCCGAGTTGCTCACAAACATGGCTGCCTGTTACGCGGCGAGCGGCGATGGTGAGCGGGCCATTACAACGCAAGCGCACGCGAATGCGATCATCGAACGCAACATCGCCCTAAACCTCGTGGCCGGCTCCGAGCGCCAGAAACTGGCCTACCTGACCACACTGTCTGAAATGACCGATCGAACCCTCTCTCTGCATTTACGCACCGCCCCGGATAGCCGGGAGGCGCGCGAGCTCGCTGTGACTACCATTTTCCAGCGCAAAGGGCGCGTGCAGGATGCGATGTCTGACGACTTGTCCGGGCTGCGGCGACGCTTCAACGCCCAGGATCGGAAGCTCTTAGATAGTTTGAACGGCACTACGGGAAAGCTGGCCAGACTAGTCCTCAACGGTCCGGGGAGAATGTCCCTCGCCGAACATCAGCAGCAGATCGAGGCTCTCGAAGAGCAAAAGGAACAGATAGAGAACGAAATCAGCCGCCGCAGCGCCGGATTTTACACACGCGCAGAGCCAGTGACACTCGGTGCCGTGCAGGCTGCAATCCCCGCCCCCGCAGCGCTGATCGAGATTTCTACCTACCGGCCGTTTGATCCGAAAGCTCGAGGGGACAACAGGAAAGCATATGGCGAGCCCCGTTATGCAGCCTATGTGCTGCGACATGAGGGAGAGGTCACGTGGAAGGATCTGGGCGGCGCCAAACCGATCGACGAAGCCATTGATGCTTTCCGTGAAGCGTTACGCGATCCCAAGCGCAGCAATGTCAAACAACGCGCCCGCGCAGTGGATGAGAAAGTAATGCAGCCACTTGCCGCACTGGTCGGAGACGCCACTCAACTGCTCATCTCGCCCGACGGCGCTCTCAATCTGATCCCTTTCGAAGCGTTGGTAGATGAGCAGAACCATTATCTGGTCGAACGCTTCTCCTGCACCTACCTGACGAGCGCGCGTGACCTGCTGCGGTTGCAGGTCGCGCGCGCGAGCAAAAGCCCGCCCCTCGTGGTGGCCGATCCGCTGTTTGGTGAGCCTGAGTTAACTGTCGTGGCACAAGCGAACACGCCGAAACGCGGTCCGGCCAACAGAAAACAGCCGGGTGGAAACAGGCGACAAAGCGTCACTACCGGCTCTGATTTGTCGAATGTTTATTTCGCGAGGCTGTCCGGCACGGCTCAGGAAGCGCAGTCCATCAAATCGCTTTTCGCCGAGGCCAATGTTCTGACTGGAACACAAGCTACCGAATCCTCTCTAAAACAAGTTTCCGCGCCGCGCATCATGCATATCGCAACGCACGGATTCTTCTTGACTAATACTCCGCCTCCTCCCTCAAGCGCGAGCGGAGAGAAGACCAGAGCAATCAGCGGCAATCTCAAGGTCGAGAATCCGCTGCTGCGCGCGGGGCTGGCGCTTGCAGGAGCCAACTTGCACAAGCGCGGCGATGATGACGGAATCCTCACTGCACTTGAAGCTTCGGGCATGAATCTGTGGGGGACAAAGCTTGTGACTCTGTCAGCCTGTGACACCGGCGTGGGCGAAGTCAGGAATGGCGAAGGAGTTTACGGCTTGCGACGCGCCTTCATGTTAGCCGGAACCGAAACGCTGGTGATGAGTCTCTGGCCGGTGAGCGACTACGTGACGCGTGAGTTGATGACCGCCTACTACAAGGGCTTAAAGCAAGGACTTGGGCGCGGCGAATCGCTTCGTCAGGTGCAACTCGCGATGCTGAAGCGCAAAGGACGCGAGCATCCATTCTATTGGGCGAGTTTCATTCAATCGGGCGAGTGGGCCAACCTCGAAGGCAAACGTTGAGACGCTCCCGCTCTAGATCTGGCTCAACCAACAGCATTCACTACAACGACGATCGACGCGTCACCATCCCTTCAAAACCAGCAGCTGGATCGTAAGGAAGATCAGCGTCACAAGTGTCGGGATCGCGAAATTTCGAGTCTCGGAGCTGTGATCGTACCAGCCGCGAGTGCCCGCCACAGGCGCGACCGGCGCTTTGATCGAAGCGCCCTCACGCGTGGATTCGCTTGGTCCATGTATCAGCGAATCGAGTTCTTCGATAGTCACCGGTGGAAGGAAGGCTTCGCGGGCGTTCCAGAAGACGCAGACTCCAAGCAGCCACACGTCGACGGCAATGAGCATAGACAAGTAGCTGGTCTGAATCCGCGATCCGGAGAATGACCAGATGAGCGGCAGAATCAGCAATCCCGCGACGACAAACGTGCGCCCCAACGTCTCAAGCCTTACGAGCCTGGCGCGTGTGGCGAGCGCCGCCATCGCCTGCGCCAAACTGGACCGCGCTGATCCGACACGCGATTGGAGGGCGCTCATGGCAGCCGCGTCGAGGGTCACGATGCTTTCTGCCTCGCAGTACACGCATCGTACGAGTATGTCGTCCGGGCGAATGCTGAGCGGGGCGCCGCACTGCCGGCAATTTGGCGGCGCTCCCTGCGCCAAGGGTGGCGCAGCCGCAAACGCTACTCCAATGCGCGCGGCGCCACTGACGAGAATGCTCATCATGCAGACTTTAGCAGCCAATGCTTGCGCCGGTACGAGCGGAAGCCAGACTCCGATACCTACCAGCAGCGGAAGCGTGCTTCGGCTCTCAGGCCGAAGGAGTCCAGCGACGAGAGTCAATGCGAGTCCGGCAGTCATCAGAATGAAAGGCGCGGTCGCGGCACAGACGAAGCACCAGCGTGGCACGCTTATTCGGTTCAGCCGAGCCCACTCGCGAACCGCGGATCGGGTCGCCTCATCCAGGTCACGCGCCAGGTGAAGCGCTTCCCTGTGTTTCTCCGGAATCGGGTTGATCGTTCCGCAATAGGAGCAGACGACGGTTGGCGCATCAACTATTGCGAGCGGAGAATCACACGATGTGCATAGTAGAGGGGATATCATTGGGCGACACGCGATGTGAGCGACTCCGACGATACTCTGACGCCCGGATTAGATCAAGAACCCGGAATGTCTTGACCGGCGGGAAGAACAAGCACTATGAAGAAACGCCTTCCTGAAATGTTTTTACTTAAATGTCTTATCCAGGTGAAGCGCTCGAAGGCCGCCAGCAAGTAGTTGGCGGCGCCATCGCCGGATTTCCACTGCCGGTCTTTAGATACTATGTAGGGAACGACGCAACCACCTGTTCGACGCTCCATCATCAGTCGTGCAGATGCGCCTCGAAGTCTACACGGAGACGATGGGAGATGTCGCGGGTCAGATCAACAGAGCGCTGACCCAGCGTCGGGCAACAACTCTGACCACGCTTGCTCAGACACTCGAGCGATTGAGGACAAGAACGGGCTCGTAGGCGTAAGCACGGATTCTCCCGCCTCGAAGCTCACCGTCGCGGGAATGATTCAAATTACTCTCGGCGGATTGAAGTTTCCCGATGGCGCCGTGCAAACAACGGCTCTTGATACTAGCCAATTGGTTCGGAGTCTCAACGGTCTGAAAGGCGATGTCCAACTCTCGCCTGGAGCCAACATTGCGATCATGCCTTTCGGGAACACGCTGACGATTTCAGCGACTGGCTTGCTGACCGGTGTAACTCACGACGATACGCTCAGGGGGAACGGAACTTCGGGTACGCCGCTGGGATTGGCGGTGCCGCTGACTCTTGCCGGGAATGTGTCGGACGGGAACGGCGTGATAACCGCTACAAATACCGCGGCAGGCGCTCCGGGATTGTTTGCGATCGGTGGAAACTCTAGTCCAACGACTGGCGGGGGCAGCGGACTACTGTCGCTTGGTGGCTCGGGCAGCGGCAGCAAAAGTGGCGGCGAAGGGTTGGCCGCCTTTGGCGGTGGCGCCGATGCAGCCAGCGGCGGAACAGGCGGAAGCTTTCTTGGTGGCGTCGCAGTTAACGGCGGCAATGGTGGTGTCGGCGTATTTGCAGAAGGGGCATTTGGAAGCGGCGCAGGTAATACGGGCGGCAGAGGTATAACTGCTATTCCCGGCCGAGGCGTTGACGGCGCAACCACAGGGTTGGCAGGCGCGTTCATCGGTGATGTTAGTGTATCCGGAAATCTCTCGAAAGGCGGCGGCTCGTTCAAGATCGACCATCCGCTGGATCCCGAAAACAAATACCTCTATCACTCATTTGTCGAGTCGCCGGACATGAAGAACATCTACGATGGCGACATTACGACCGACGCTAACGGCGAAGCGACAGTGGAGCTACCAGATTGGTTTGAAGCTTTGAACCGTGATTTCCGCTACCAGCTTACGGTCATCGGCGCCTTCGCCCAGGCCATCGTCGCGGAGAAGATCAAGGGCAATCACTTCCGCATTAAGACCAACGCGCCGAATATCGAAGTCTCGTGGCAGGTGACTGGAATTCGACAGGACGCATATGCGAATCGGCATCGGATTCCAGTCGAAGAAGCAAAGCCCGAGAACGAGCGCGGCGCCTACCTGCATCCCGATTCCTTCAATCAACCCGAAGATCGCTCGGTTGAGTGGGCTCGCAATCCGGAAATGATGCGGCAGCTTAAAGAGCAACGCGAGAAACAGATCGCCGCGATGAAGCGAATGAGTTCGAACAAATGATATTTGAGGGCAATTCATCGAGATGAAAGGCGCGGTTGCGGTAAAGACAAAGAACCAGCGTGGCGCGCTTATGAAGACAACTAAACATCGCTCGCTTCAGTTTGTGCTCCTAACGCTTCTGATATTCGACGGATCGGCCTCCGGACAAGATGCGACTCGACCCGCCGCGAGGATCACCTTTCAGGACATGCGTGTCGGCAGGCCGCCGCTGGTATATCTCTCTTTCGACGTCCTGATTCGCAACGACCGTAAATCGCCAAGATGGTTCTTGCTTCCAAGCAATCTCGGCCCCGGCCACGCGTCGATCGGCGAGAAGGGCGGGGTCGATACTCTGGAGGTCTTTGCTCCTCGAGGTAAAGGACGTGTCATCGTCGGTCGTTTCCTGGGCACGGGCGGTTTTCAAGCTATGCTCTTACCGGCAGGCGCCAAAGTTCGCTTGAGGCGCTTTCCAATCTCATATTGGGGAGAACCGCCCGCTAACCTGCAGATTGAAGTAGTGATCGCGCGGCAGTTGACGATTGGCGGCGAAAGAGCGGAGCGTTGGTTCGCATTGAATCCAATGAGCAGCGTCACGGCCGACATAGCGGAAGAGGCGGAAAGCTCGACCACACAGTCCCGGTCTAAACGCACTCACGATAACAAAGAAGTCGCGCCGGTGATCACCGTAGACCGCAAGCTTCAATTAGAGGTCCCGCTCGAGCAGAAACAGCGGCCTGCTCATTGACCCTTCCGCGAGCCCCGAGCAGAGTGGGCTCAAAGATTCCGAATAAAGACGAGTCGTTCCAATACCCGCGAGTGTTCGAAGGCCAGGGTTGAGAGCTTTCGGCTCGTTCGAACAATCCCTCCACACAGGACAGCGGCATCTACGCCCTGGATTGTGGTGGCCGGCGCAAATGTCCCATGCCGTCCCAAGAACGCAGAAACGCCTTCCTGAAATGTTTTTCCTTAAATGTCTTATCCAGGTGAAGCGCTCGAAAAGTACCAGCCGAGTAAGGGCTTCAAGGTAGGCGGCGAAAAGTAATTCGCGCCATCCTGCGAGGGGGTTCGCCGGAAACGCGGCGACCTTTTACTCGGGTAATTTGGAAGAGGAGAAGGGGAGTCTTTCGCCCATGCGGGCGCTGGGTTCCCAGTAAACAACTATGAAACCGAAGGAGAAAACAATGAAAATGTCGAAGAGAATCTTCAACCCCGCTATCACCCTATTCGTGATGAGCGTCATGCTGTTCTCAGTGTCATTGTGGCCGTCAGTTCAAGGCGCAACGCGCCCAAGTCCGAAAAGCAATGCCGCGGCTCTTCAGAGTAGAATCCGTATCCCGCATATCCCGATCACTATTACGTTTGGGAGGGCAAGTAAAAAATGCGGCGGGTTTGGAATATGTAAGATCACTGTCGGGATAGTAGCCGAAGGCGAGAGAACTGTCCGAGCTGAGCTTAGTACGGTAAGTGGGAAGCTGCAGCTTACGCTACTGGAGAAAGCTCCGGAAGAAGGGCGCACATTATTTATTGATGAGGACATCCCGCTAAGTGCAGACACTGCCAAGCAGTTGGGCTTTAGGAACGCGACCATCCAGCGGGGAGCATATGCGTTTAGCGCAAACAAGTCCCTGCTCACTGCCCGGTTGACAAAATAATCGTCGCGCCGGAAACAGGGCTGACTGTGCGAGTCCGTCTGCGCGAGGCGCCGTTTCACCTCGCGGATAGATTCGACATAGCCTGTCCGGTTAATCCCGGCGAAACGGGGAATTGCCATGAGAAGAAGCCATCTGGTAGCAGCAGTCACATTGATGCTGGGCGCACCGATCTTCGCTTTCGGCCGGCCTCAGTTGGCGGGACCTCCGAGCGGACAAGCGCTTTTTCCGACTCACACTGCTTCGGCCGCTCAGGAAGATCAGCCCACAATTGCAAAAGACTCCGTTCAAGTGACCGCTTTTACCTTTAGTGTTTATCGGAAGAACTACAACCTCTGGAGCTGGGTCCCTAAGATCAAGTATCGGGTAAACGGGCCAATTCCCAGCGGGAGCCAGCTCTATGTTGAGTTCACCATACCCGGCGCGGGACCGTGGCTAAAGATCGATTGCGAGACGCGCGAGACGCAAAAAGGCTATTCGTGGGAGACCGAGTGCGGCGGCCGGCAAATCTCTGAAGATAAGAGCAGCATTTTACCGGACCGGTCAGCCTTCGCCATCCGCTTGCGAAATGAGCTTGCCGGCGGCGACCAGACGCTGTTCACCGGCAAGATGAAAGTCGAGAAAGTCCGTTCCAATGAAGAGGGACCTAAGGCCGCCAACCACTTCGTCTATTACGTGGACCATGACTGGAACCTGCCAATCGGGTACGTCTTTTATGAACCTGAGAATCAGTGGGACCGTGATGATCCAAGGCGTTGGGCCAAGCCTAAGTTAAGCTTCGCGTTTTGGACGCGCGGGGAATCGTCAGGGTTTCCAGAGGCCCATCTTTTCCACGGCGGTAAAGAGGTTGGCAAGTTGTACTACGAGGGCAGGGAGGTAGGTACCCCCAGTTGCGGCACAACGGAGGTCCAGAATAACGTCAACCAATCGACTACGTCCAGCCCGAAGCTTATTTGGCAGCGGTGGAAATGCACCTTCTCCAACGTGCTGCCCTGGAACAAGACAAGCGATAAGAACGAAACCTTGTTCGGCCGCCTCTATCTGTTCAGCGAAAACCCCGGCGATTACGAAATCAAGATGATATATCAAGGCCACATGATCCGTTCGTTCAAATTTTCGGTTGACGCTGAGGGAAAACTTGTGGACAACGGCTTAGCTGCTGCCAATAAGCTTGGCAATGACCGGGTCATCGTGCCGGTGCAAGTGCTCGGAGATCAGGATGGCCAGTGGGACGAATGGCGTGGAAGACGGATGCCTTCTATGGGAATCCTCTTTCGGGATTCAAACTACCCTAAATTCAAAACAGACGAGACGACGTTCTTCCACGTAACATTGGTAGCTGACGCAAGGGAGAAAGAACAGATGAGCAAGGTCGCATTGATACTGGGTGTCGTCGGGATGCTCCTTGATTGAGCATACGCTGAAATCCGTAAGACTGCAGGGCACAACTCCTCTGAAAAGGGCGTCCAGGTTTCTAACGAAAGGTTTTTGCAAACATGTCTTATCAAGGTGAAGAGCTCGAAAGGACCCTGCCGGCACGCAGTGTCGGAGCGTGGTCGTAAAGGTCGAAACACTCGATGGAGGAGATATTCATCAGACGTATACACTTTGTTGCAGTAGTCACTTTGATGTTGAGCGCTATGATCTTCGCTTTCAATCAAACGCCCCAACCCGGGCCTCAGGTAAGCCGAACGGCGACTACGGCCCAGCCGAGCCAGCCCGTAAAGGCCAAGAGAGTATTGGTGAGAGAGCTACCTGCGTCGCTACAAGGCATCAAGCTTGAGAACGGAGTGTTCAAGCTCCAGCCGGGTTATAAGTTCGCGCCTCAACCGAACAACACAGTTGAAGTTCGTTTGCAGGCGGGAGGGGGTGTTAGTGGCAGTTTCGACTGTTTCTGTTCGAAAGAAGGAGGAGGTGGCTGTAGCGCGACAACCGTAGGTGGAACCATATCCTGCGGAAAGAGTAAGACGGGGCCTTGCAGCGACGACTGCGTATTGAGGACAACAATAAACGGCGCGAAAACGCGTTTGGCCATCTTCTAGGATCACGCCGATTTGCTCTACGAACAGGGGACGTGTGGATTCTCGCGCCCTTGCGCGGTGAGTAACGAGGGACGGCCACAACGGCAGACCCTTCGACAATCAATCAGCATCTGTTCCGAGTCCCGCTCGCGGAGGCGGCGCCGAAACGCTTAGCGAGTGGAACTCAAACGGATAAGGAGAAATCATGAAAACCTGCCCAGCCCAAGCTCTAAGACGGCCTGATCAACGCGGATTCACGCTCATAGAAATGCTCGTCGTGATCGCGATCATCGCGATTCTTATTGGAATGCTGCTGCCGGCGATACAAAAGGTCAGAGAGACTTCGAACAAACGAAGTTCCGCCGACTACCTGAGACAAATCAGCCAGGCGGAGAAAAACTACTTCACGCAGCATCGGGCTTACGCAGCTTCTCTTGATGCGCTCGGTCTGAGGCAGCAGAATTTCGGATACAACTTCTCAATCGCGGTAAGCGCGGGAGGTCAGACATTCGTCGCGCGAGGTGTCCCCGCCGCGCCTGGAGTCACCGGCAGTGAAGATTGCAGCATCGACCAGACAAATAACCCGATTGTCTTCAAGTCCAATCCACAAGCCGAACAGGGACGGCGTCAAATGTATGCAAGCCTCAGCTCGGGTATCCCGGGCATTGTCGGTTCGGTGCGCTCCAAAATCCCAAACACCACTGCAGAGGTATTGCGGCGACTCCAAACCCCTTCTGGAGCCCGAGATGCGTTCAACGGGCTCGATGCCAATGGCGACGGGTTGGTGACGATCACAGAGATACTGAATCTTCGGAACGACAGGACCGGTGCACTAAGCGAGCTGTTGCCGTTTATCAAGACAGCGGATGCAAATCGGCCTCGCAGGCGAGGATGTCAGTTCGGCGCCGGGCGTGACGTTCGGAGCGCTCCAACACCCGGCACGATTTTCAGAGTCGGAAATCAGAAGGATCGTTCCTCAGTAACAACGTGAGTTTCACGAAGTCGCACACGGCGGCAATGCGAGCGATCCAACAATCGTGAGCTGAAGTCTATTCAAAAAAGGAGATTCAAAATGAGACGACCGATGATTTCTGCGGCGCTTGTCGCCGTCGCACTGACCGTGGCGGGCTTTTCACAATCTCCCTTCTCAACATTTCCGCGAGGGACTTCTCTTCGGCGCACTCAGGTGAGCGCCCAAACAATCGCGGCTCTCCCCAGCGGCAAGAACTACGTTGTGGACTTGACCCAGCGCGGCGTGGTTTATAAGTTTGACCCACAAGCGGGCCAAATAGACTTCAGCCGGGTGAGAGTGCGCACCGCTCAGGGCGAAGTAGCGATTGGCTCCTTCCTGCAAAAACGGATTCCCAGAGAGAAGTTATCGACCTTTAGATACACTTCTAACTTCTTCCTTCTCGGAACATCGGCCACAAGAACCGTTCGGAATCCGTCTACGCCCACGTCGCTAGTCAATTGTCAGCCAGATCAGTGCGACTGCGAAGGAGAGATTGAGTGTGAGACTTTGCTCGACGCCTTAAAATGCAATGACTACTTTTGCGTACAAGATCCAGGTCGGCCAGTTTTTTGCATTTGTTTTCTAAACTAAGATGAGACGAATTATTACTCTTGCGACATTCGTCGCATTCGCAATGACCGTGGCGGGCTTAAAGTCGAAAGGCTGAATTTGCACAAGAGTAAAGATGTTCGATGCTTCAATCCACCAACAAAAAAGACTTCTGTCGCTCCACCGCACTCGCAGCGGCAGGTGTGACTCTGCTGTTGATATTGGCGAGCACTGAATTGTTTGCTCAAACCGGAACTGCTGAGATCAAAGTCGAGGCAAGCTTCGCCGAGAAACGCGTCGCGGCCGATGAGAACATAGAACTCCGGTTGAACCGCCCGCTGCCAGCATCGGACTGTAAGCTCGCCATTCTGATCGGCGCCACCGATGTCTCAAGTTTGTTCACACAAAACGGCTTGCTCTTGCGCTACAACGCGAACCTCTGGCCCTTGCCGGTTGGCGAGACAGCGGTGACCGTCTATCTGGTCTCAAAGAATGACGACTGGACTGAGTTGGCGCGGTTTACGCTGCGCGTGGGTAAGGAAGGCGCAAATACCACTCGAAACCAGGGTGGCTTCAATGACGGTTTTCCAAAACCTGAGAACTCCGGGCCATCTGTCTCTTACCTCGACGACAACCTCGCCGGCGACCAGGGCGCCAATCAGCAGGCACCAACTTCATCAAAGCCTCCGTCACCCAACGGCAAGCCTTCAGATAACACCGCGAAGATGAAGTTCACACCGTCGTTGACGTTGACGATCCCGTCACAGCCAGCGCAATCGACTTTCCCGGGGCCGCAGCCGGTACGCGCGACGTTCACCCAACTAAACATTCAGGCCTCGATGAAAAGCGAAATGACCTACGGCACCCTGACCACGCAATCGACGTTTGAGTTTGCCGGTTCCAGCTTTCAGCAGGAAGCTTTGCGGTTCGGGGCGCTCGGGAATACGGCGCCGAAACTGGATCTGGCGGGGTATCAGATTCACCTGCAAACGGGCAAATTGAAATTCGATGTAGGTCATTTTTCCTACGGTGCGCAGCGACAGCTTATCAACGGGTTCACCAGCCGTGGTTTGCAGGTTTCAGTTCCGTTTCTCGGCGTGTTCGACTTCACGGCCGCCGCGATGAATGGAACGCAACTCGTCGGCTATGACAACTTCTTCGGCTTGAACAACCGCCGGCATCAACTGCTGACCGGCACACTGGGCATGGAATTCATCCGGCGCCGGCCAGGCGGACTGCGCGTGGAAGTCAGCGGACTGAATGCTTACTTTCAACCGCTGGGCGGGATAAATCGTGGGGTGGTTACCGATCTGCAACGCAGCAACGGCATCTCTGTGCGCGTTATCGCTAGCGACAAAGGCCAGCGGTTTCATCTTGAAGGTGGGTTTACGCGCAGTCTTTTTGGCGGTACTAATGACAACACATTGAATCAGGGCGCTCCTGTCGTCGCTCTTCCCAGCCTTACTCGCAACGCGCACTACCTGGAAGCGAGCTATGACATTCTCAGAAACTATTCTCTGACCAAAACAAAAAAGGCGAATCTCAATGTGTCGTTTCGCGAGGAGAATGTCGCGCCGCTGTTTCGAAGTCTGGGCGCTTCGACGCAAGCGGACAAGATTCAATACGACATCACGGTGAGCGGATCAATCAACGAAATCAGCGCGCAGTTCTTGCAAGCCAACTTTCATGACAATCTGCGGCGCATTCCATCGATCCTGCGTTCGTTGACCGGCACCACGCATCTTGGCTTTGGGGCACCCGCCAGCGCTTTGCTGAATCGAACCAAGGGTTCGCCCTGGCTGCCGCGTTTGGGTTATAGCTTTGATCGTGTCCATGCGCTTGGTGACGCGGTTCCAGTCAACGGGGGCTTTGAGATCGATCCCAGCACCATCCCTGATCTCGTAGGCACGAATCAAACGTTCAGCGCCGACTGGCAGGTGAAGAAATTCACGTGGGGCTACAACTTCAATCGTTCGTTTCAGGACAATCGTCAGAAAGACCGAGCTCGCGCCGACCTGGGTGTGCTGGTCAACACGGGGCGAGTTGGTATCGCCGCCTCGAGCAAGCTCAACTTCAATATCGACCTGAGCGCCGAGAGTTCCGAGAACCTGGAGCGCAACCGCATTGATCGCACTTATAGGCTCGGTCCCGGCGTGACCTGGCAAGTAACCAGGCAAATGGGCCTGGCGGCGAATCTGGCGAACACCATTGGCGGCGATGCAGCGAAGACAAGTCGCAGCCGCGACACTGAATTCGACCTGTCGTGGACTTACAGATTCGAGCGAGGGAAAGAAGGAGTTAGGAAAATCGCGGGTCAATTTTTCATTCGGTATGCGAACCACTATTCGCACGCTCTTGACCGCCTCCTGCTCATCAACGGTTTGCAAAAGAACCAGACGCTGACGGCCAATCTGGGGATTACGTTCTTTTAGGATCTGCTGAAAAACGTCGTTTCGTAGTCCCGCCTTCAGGCGGAATCCTGATTACACTGCGCCCGTTCACGCTGCGCGATTCCGCCTGAAGGCGGGACTACGAAACGTCTCTAGCTGACCGCTAAACGATCCAAGCGCCAGCCAGAGCGTCACGGAGGTACATAGAAGATGCGAAACAGACGCGCAGGTGAATTGAACCGTTCTTGCAGCCGGTCTTTCTTTCTCTTTCTTTATCTCCGAGCCTCGGCGGCTCTTTTCATCCTGTATCTCCTAAGCGCGGTTGCTTCCGCGCCGGCTATGGCCCAGACCGTCACCGTGTCACCCAGCGACGTCAACGCCTATTCGCAAGGCGCGACTTCGGTGATGCTGACCTTCGGCGGACTGAAGAATAAGCGTGTGGCTGAGGCCACCTGGTGCGGCGCCCTGACGCCCGCGGCGCCGGACCTTGGGTTCAAATGCGATAACACGACTATCTTTGGCCGCTTGCCGGCGCGGTACGATCAATCGACGCTGAGCGGCGTGAACGCATACACCGACATCATGTCGATCACGCCGCAGGTGGCGCGCCGAGCCTATCTTGACGCGGCGCGCGGGAACAACAGCACGTTTTTCTATGTCCGCCGATTTATCAGCACGGTAGGAGGGGCGGATGAGTATGTGCCGGTGACTATTCGTCTGAGTGGTAACGGCGCTCGCGTGCCACTTTCGTTGACTGAAGTGAAACTCTCCTGGGGAGTCGGCAAGCCCGTCCTGTTTGTAAAGACAACCGAACCGCTGCCGCGTGTGCAAGCCGAGATTACTTACACCGGCACGGGTCGTTTGAAGGGCCGCTGGGAACTGGTCAAGCCGGGCGAGGCTCCGCCGGAGCCCCGCGACTTATTAACGGAAGCGACGTTGCCGATAGAAGAGCGCGGCACGCAACGGCGTTACATCGAGATGAGCCGCTTTAACGTCTACCTTCCACCCACCGGAAAGATCTTTCTGCCCGGACCGGAAGTGTGGCGGGTCGACGAGAGCCTAAACGGGCTCTACCTGGTTTTGCTGCGAGTCGAAGCATCCGACGACAAGGAAGGTGACTCCGATCTAGCCGCAACCGGCGCCGGAAATGGAACTGTCCACGGCGGCGCAGTAGCCGGATTTCCAATGCCGGTCCTGAGATACTATGTAGGGAACGATTCATTCTCCGGCTCAACAGTCCCGATAACCAGCAAGCTGGCGCAATCCTCACCCGAGCATCTGGCGGTCCTGCCAAATGACAGACCCGTGGAATTCCGCTGGCTATTGCGTGGGGGAGCCAGCCTGTATCGGCTGGAGGTCGCGGACGTCGCCGGCAATGTTGTTTTGTCCGCCATGGTTTTGGGCGAATCAGGCACTTATCGATCGCCGCCCTGGCTCAAAGAAAGAGCGGGAAGCAACGTGTTGAAGTGGCGCGTGACTGCGTTTGATGACGCCGGAGCGCGGATCGACGAGACGGATTGGCGCAGCTTTAGGTTAGGAGGCGAAAGGTAATTCCTCGGGTCCGTTCTTGCATCTTGTGGCCTGTTCGCCTCGTTGTCTTACTGCCCTACAACAAGTCATGGCGTATTGCTACAATCACGGCCATGCATATGAAAATATTCTGTGTCCTCGTCTTGTTCCTGATAGTTCTGGCCGCGAGCGACGCGCTCGCCGCACCGGCGACCATGCGGCTTGATTACTATCACACCGGCAACGCAACCCAGGAAATGTTCAGCCTCGATCGCGTTGTTATTGAGCCCCTCCCGTGGCCCGGCAACCCGCAAAAGAACATCGACGAAACAAACCTTGGCAAGTACCTGTTCGAAGTTCGGGACCGCACCACGAATCGGCTCCTCTATTCACGCGGGTTCGCCTCAATCTACGGCGAGTGGGAGACGACCGATGAGGCGAAGGAAGCGAATCGGACCTTTCACGAGTCGTTGCGATTCCCGACGCCGCAGGCTCCTGTGCAGATCGTGCTCAAGAAGCGCGATTCGAGCAACGCCTTCCGAGAGATATGGTCCACCATTGTCGATCCCAAAGACATGTTCGTCGACACCTCAAAGCCTGCCGCGCCCGGTCCGCTGATCGAGATTCAGAAGAGCGGCGACCCGGCAGAGAAAGTCGATTTTCTGATCCTCGGAGACGGCTACACCGCCGCCGAGGGACGGAAGTTCGAGAATGACGCCCGCCGGCTGGTCGAGATTTTGTTTGCAACTTCGCCCTACAAAGAGCGGCGGCGAGATTTCAACGTATGGGCGCTGTGTCCGGTCGCAGAGGAATCAGGGATATCACGGCCCTCGACTGGGTTTCATCGAGCGTCACCGCTGGGTGCAACCTACGATGCATTCGGGTCTGAGCGATATGTTCTCACGTTCGAGAATCGCGCGCTTCGCGATGTCGCGCAGTTTGCGCCTTACGAGTTCATCGAGATAGTTACCAATTCCCGCACCTACGGCGGCGGCGGGATCTTCGGGTTGTACAGCACGGTGGCCGCGGATAGCGAGCAGGCGCCGTACGTCTTCGTGCACGAGTTTGGGCATCACTTCGCCGGGCTTGCCGACGAGTACTACACATCACCGGTCTCATACACAACGCCGGCGGTTAAGAGCGAGCCCTGGGAGCCGAATGTCACAGCGCTGCTCGATCCCGGGAGCTTGAAGTGGAAGGACCTGGTGGCGCCGGGCACTCCGATTCCCACTCCGTGGCAAAAGGACGAATACGAGAAGCAGTCGCGCGAATACGGCGTGCGACGGGCAAAGATTCGTGCGGAGAATCGGCCTGAAGCAGAGATGGAAGCGCTGTTCCGTGAGAATCGCGGTTTTGAGATCAAGCTCTTTGGAGCGGAAAAGTACGCGGGCAAGGTTGGCGCATTCGAGGGCGCGATGTACGAAGCGAAGGGTTACTATCGGCCCGAGATTGACTGCATCATGTTCACCCGCAGTCCGTCATTCTGCGCGGTGTGTCGTCGGGCGATCGAGCGAGTAATTGATCTGTATTCCGCGCGCTGACCTTTCGCTAGAAGCGGGGCTCCCAAATCTCGCGGAGGTTCAGAACAAACCCCGGGAGTAGTGGGTCAGAGATTTCCTGAGGATTGTCGAGGGCTTCGATAAGGCTCGGACGATACCTGTAGACATGTCGATTACTCGGGTCAAGCAACCAGCCTAGCCGTGCCCCGTTATCGATGTACTCTTGCATCTTGGCCTTCAAGTCAGTCAGGCGATCAGACGGCGAGCGCAACTCAACAACGAAATCAGGACATAACGGGAGGAACTTTCTCTTCTGCTCGAGGGTCAGATTCTCCAGGCGCGACCGCTCCACCCACGATGCATCGGGCGACCTTGTGGCTCCGTTGGGAAGGTTATACCCGGCAGACGAATCAAACGCGATGCCGGTCCCATCTTCCCGCGCCCAAATTCGTAGCTGCGTAGTTATTTCTGCATTTCGATCACTTGTCTCTCCACCGGTTGGCGCCATGATCAACACGTCTCCTGCAGCAGTCCGCTCAATTCTCAATTCGGAGTTGAGCTGACAGAATTCAAAGAATTTCTCTGCGGTCATTTCGAAGACCGGCTGCATACGTACCAGAACCGGAGGACTTTCAACTTGAGTTAATACCTTCGCCATGTGCGGCCTCCCAATAGCTCAATACTACGTCTTTTCAGTGCTGAATCAAGCAGTAAACAGATTTCGAGTACACCCAATGCGCCAGCAAAAGGAGCCGTTGCAGTCAGTGACCGCAACGGCTCCGAAGTAGGCTTCGCGATTCAGCTTAGTAGGTCAGCTTAAACGCGAATTGAACAAGACGCGGATCACGAGTGCTGGTGACCTGCCCGAAGGTTGCTCCCCCAAAGGCCGTGCTCAACCCCGCAAAATTCGTATGGTTGAACACGTTGTATGCCTCGGCGCGGAACTGCAGATTCATCCTCTCGGTGAACTTGAAGCGCTTGCTCAAGGTCATATCCCACTTCTGAAAGCCGGGTCCGACGATGACGCCGCGCGGCGAGTTGCCGGGCCGGCTCACGGTGTTCGGAACGAGGGCGAAGGCCAGCGGGTTGAACCACTGCAGGCGCGTTTGGGCGCTGGGTATCAGCGACGCTTTGGCTACGAGGTCCGGGCGTCCACCCGATGCGCTGGTGCCGAGGAAGCCGAGGCCTCCCGGATCAGTGCCTGATGTCGTGACCGTCAATGGAGCGCCGGCGTCAAAGCTGCTGATGCCTGAGAACTGCCATCCCCCAAAAGCCTGGCCCATAAACCCGCTCTGGCTGCGGAAGAAGGGCAATTCGTAGACGTAGTTGATCGACAGTATCTGCCGGCGGTCCAGTTGTGACGGGCCATAGTCCGCCGCACGGTTGTAGAAGCTCTGCGGCGCGGTGCTGCGGTCGCTCTGGTTGTCCGTCAGTGCATGGGAGTAGGTGTAAGACAGCCTTACCAGCGAGCCTCCCTTGAACCTCTTGTCGACCGAGAGCTGCAGCGAGTTGTAGTTCGAGTTAAACCAGTTCTGGATCGTGTTGACAGCTACAAATCCTTTGAACGGTCGAATCGCATTGAGCTTGGCGGTGGAGGTGCCGGCAACAATTGGTGTACCGAGCGTCTGAAGTCCTGCCGCGATCGCGGCTCCGGGCGCAACCTCGTTCTGGTCGACGATGCCCGGCAGATGTGTACCCTTTGAGCCGTAATAGCCGACCGCGACCATGAAGTCCTTGCCAAACTCGCGCTGCAGATCAAGACTCCACTGCTGGATATAAGGCATGTCGCTGCTGTTGGGCGTGCCGCGAACAGCGCCGATCGGCGCCGCCGAAATCGTCGGCAGTACCGAGCCCGGGTTGTTCAGGGTCGTACTGCTGATCGAGACATTGTTCACATAAGGTGGGTTGCCAAAGATGTTCTGCTCGAGAACGCCGACCAGCGTCACGTCATAGCTGATGCCGTAGCCCCCGCGAATCGCGGTCTTGCCATCCTTGAACGGGTCCCACGCAAAACCGAGGACCGGGGCGAAGTTATTGTTGCTTTCTGGAGCGATCTTATCGCCAAACGGCGAGTTCTGGCCGGCGATGATGATGCCGTTCAATCGGTCGCCGGTGTTTGGAATTACATTGCCTGTCGCAGGATCGATCTGCACAGCTTTGGCCGGATCGTAACGGCTCGCGTCGAAGTTGGTCAACTGGCCCTTCTTGTCGATTGGCTGGCGGAACCGCGAATAGCGAACGCCAAAGTTCACCGTCAGATTCGACTTCCAGCGGAAGTCATCCTGAAGGAAGAACTCGTACTGTCGTGCGCGAATGTCAGGCGTCAGATCCTGGTCCGCCTGGGTGAAGGTCGACACGTTGCCGAGCAGGAAATTAGCCCACTGCTGCATCGTGGTGGTCGCGGCGCTGCCGGTCGGGCGCGGCGTCGTTGCGAACTGGAACGATCCTACGTTGTTACCACCTGCGTTTTCGGTCTTCTGGTACGAGTTGACGCTCGTTCCGAATTTGAGGACATGAATCCCACGAATCCAGGTGACGTTGTCCCAGAAGTTGTGGTTGCGGTTGTAGTCGTCATACGGGCCGAACCCCGCAACACCGCCGTATCCCGGCGAGATGCTCGGGATGCGCCCAAGCGTAGATGCAAACGGAAGCTTGATGGCCGCGGCCACATCCGGAGAGTTCGCGCTGAGGGCAAGTCCGATCGGGCGGCTGACGATCGCCCCGTATGAGAAGGCGTAACCGGCTTCGTTTACAAGCGTCGAACTAAAAGTCTGCACGCTGCGCGCAACCCAGCTATAACCTGGCGAGTCGGTCTTGGTTGTCGCGACACCGGGTACAGTGAGACCGGTAAACAAACCGCCCGGCTCTTCGGTCGGAATCGTGTCGTGCAGGTAGCGAACTGCCAGCGTCACCCTCGGGCTAAAGTTGTGGTCTACGCGCACCAACTCCTGACGGTGATTGAAAACGTTGCGCACGTTGCTGATCAGCGTGTTGGTGCCTGAATTCGGAAGCGGGACGTTGGCATAGATGTCCTTGAGATAAGCCGCCGCGGCGGGGTTGATGTTCGCAATCTGCGTGGCAGACTGTGTGCAGGTCGCGCCGGTCGCGCTGATGCAGATTGGCGCCGAGAAGGTGCCGGCACGTTCAGCCGCGCTTGGTACCGTCGCATTAAAGGTCGAGTAGGTTATGACTCGGCGAAATTCCTGTGAGAAAAAGAAAAACGTTTTCTCCTTTCCCTCGTTGTAGAAACCCGGAATGTAAACCGGGCCTCCGATCGTATAACCAAAGTTGTTGTAACGCAGCACCGGTCGAGGCGTGCGTTCCTTGCCGGCGCGGGGATCACCGGCTGCCACTATGACATCCGGCGCTTTGGCTGTCGTGTCGGTTGTGAACCTGCCCGTCAGGTTGTTGAAGTAAGGGTTGGCATTCAGCTTGTCGTTGCGGAAGAACTCATAGAAGTTGCCGTGGAAATCGTGTCCGCCGGATTTGGTGATGACGTTGACGTGGCCGCTGGCATTGCGTCCGTATTCGGCGCTGTAGTGATTGCGCAGCACCTTGAATTCCGCGATCGCGTCGACGCTCGGGTAGTTCAACAGCGTCAGGTTCGAACCGCGATCTACGTTATCCGCCCCGTCAATCGTCCAGTTGTTCTGACTGGTGCGGCCGCCGTTGATCGATATCGACACGGTGTTGGTTTGACCGAAAGGGTTGGTCGTCCCGATGTAAGCCTGATCCGTCAATGTCGAACTGACGCCCGGCAGCAAAGTGACGAGTTGAACGAAGTTGCGGTTGTTGAGTGGCAATTCCCGGACTTCGAGGTTCGAGACGAGACCAGATGCGGTCGCCGTCTGCGTTTCTATCTGAACCGCGCCCGCCGTTACCACCACCTCTTCATTAACCGAGCCGGCCTCGAGCGTTGCGTCAATCGCGATTCGATCGTTGACGTTCAGATCGATGTCGGTCTTTACATATTTCTTAAACCCGGCGGCCTCGACGGTGACCGAGTAGTGGCCTGCAGACAGGTAGGGCGCCGAGTAGCTACCTTCGTCATTCGCATTGATCGTGCGAGCGACAACGTTCTTGTCGGTATTCTTGATCGTTACAGTTGCCCCGGCTACTACTGCACCGTTTGCGTCTCTGACAATCCCAACAATGCTGCCGGTGATGTCTTGCGCCGCTGCCGGAATTGCGCCAAGCGCAAGCCCCAGCAGCGCGCAAATGCTGATCGCTTTCTTGATCTTAGCTGACATAAGGTTGCCTCCCTCTTTTTTCTGATTGTTCCGACTGTTAACGCCCAAGCGAGATTCCCACTGATGAAGTCTCTCTTCGGCGGGTCTAATCTTTTTCGTTTTTTCCTTCTCAGTAGAGAAGGTACTTCTGCCTGATGCGAGCGAACTCTGCAAGGCCCACCTGCCACGTCGCAGCTATCTGGGAAGGGGTCTTTCCTTCCTTGAGAGCCGCCACCGCAGCACGATTGGCCAGCAAGCGAATGTAATCGTCAACCTTCCACGTTCCGGGATGGAGCAGGTTGAGCTGATAAGCGATCTCCACTCCGGTTGCAACCGGATGGAACGCCCCGCGATCGATGATCACGAGGTTTACGCCGCCGCATTCCTCATACGCAAACTTTGATGATTTCGGCGTGAATTTTACAGGCACGAACCGGACACCCGCCAGCCCCGCTCGATTGAGCGCCTCAGCAAGCTTCTGCCCGTCCAGCCACGGCGCGCCGATCAGCTCGAAAGGCGTGTCCGTTCCGCGACCTACTGAAAGGTTCGTCGTCTCCAGCAAACCAATGCCAGGATAGAGCAACGCTTCAGTGAGGCTGCGCATGTTCGGCGACGGGTTGACCCAGGTCAACGCCGTGCCGTCAAAGTGGTCCGCACGCCGCCAGCCTTCCATCTTGATCACCGTGAGATCCGCTCCGATCTTGCGCTCCGCGTTGAACAGCGTCGCAAGCTCCCCGATAGTCATTCCGTAGCGCACAGGGACCGGGTGATACGAAGTGAACGAGAACGACGCCTGCTCAGTGAGTTCCCGATCCGCGACCGGACCTTCGATATCGTAGCCGTTGATGGGATTCGGACGATCGAGCACCACAAACTTGATCTTGCTCTTCGCCGCCGCTTCCATTGCGTACCCGCAGGTCGTCGTGTAAGTGTAGAAGCGCGCACCGACGTCCTGAATGTCAAACACCAGCGTGTCGATGTCTTTCAGCATATCGGGAGCCGGGCGCCGCTGGTCTTTCCCGTACAGGCTGTAGACCGGAAGCCCCGTCTTCGGATCCCGCGTGTCTCCAACGTTGCTGTCTTCGATTCCCCGCAAGCCGTGCTCGGGTGAGAACAACGCGACCAGCTTTACGTTCTTTGCCGCCGCAAGAACGTCGATCGTAGATCGGCCGGTCCGATCGCGGCCGGTATGATTTGTTATCAACCCGATACGCCGCCCTTCGAGTTGTTTGAATTCATCGCGCTCGAGCACGTCGATGCCGGTGAGCACCGGATGAAGCGGCCCCGAGGGAACGCTTCGATTGATCACCGCTCGAGGCGCATCGACGTAAGTTGGAGGCGCACTCAGATGGGAAAACACCGGCGCGTGAGGAGGCTCGGTGATTGCACCCGCGACGATTGAAGCTACGAATGAGCGGAGCCGGGTGACGTCGCCTTTTCCATTCGGGTGGACCCGGTTGGTTAAGAGCACTACAAAGGTTTCGCCTGCGGGATCCAGCCAGATGCTGGTGCCGGTGAAGCCCGTGTGTCCAAACGTCCCGACTGGGAACAGGTCTCCGCGATTCGAGGAGTACGAAGTGTTGATGTCCCAGCCGATCCCTCGCATCTGCGACGTTGGTAGATTCTGCGCGCTGACCATTCGCTCGACGGTGTAAGGCGCGAGGATTCGTACGCCGTTGTACTCGCCCTTGTTGAGGATCATCTGACAGAAGATCGCGAGATCATCTGCTGTCGAGAAGAGCCCGGCGTGTCCGGCTACGCCACCCATCTCGTAAGCTCGAGGGTCGTGAACCTCGCCACGCATCCAGCGCCCTTCGCGGTTTTCGGTCGGAGCGATCCGATCGAGCGGCGCACGGCGATAGTTTTCGGTCATCTCCTCGAGCTTCGCAGCCGTGACGTCCCCCCCTGATAGCATGCGCTCTCTTATACTCTGCAATTCCCAGAGTCGCTCTCGTGTAATGAAGGTCGTCTGGTGCATGCCGAGCGGCTCGAAGATTCTCTGGCGTCCGAACTCGTCAATTCGCTTGCCCGATACTCGATGCACAATCTCCGCGGCCACGATAAACCCTACATCAGAGTAAACGAACCGAGTTCCTGGCTCGTAGCTAAGCCGCAGTTCGTAAATCATCGGAAGCGGATCCACCGTCTTGCCAACATAGTCCGCGATCTCGTTATCCGGTGGCAGTCCCGCGCGATGGGTCATTAACTGCTCGATCGTGATGCGCTCTTTGCCAAACTTGCCAAACTCGGGAATATAGCGCGCGACCGGATCAGCAAGTGAAACCTTGCCCTGCTCGATCAGGATCATCATCGACGTCGCCGTTGCAATGATCTTTGTCAACGAAGCCAGATCGAAGATTGTGTCGATGGTCATCGCTTCGCGCTTGGGTTCAATTGCGCGGTCGCCAAATGCTTTTCGATAGACAACGCGGCCTTTGCGAGCGACCAGGACAACTGCGCCAGGCGTTTCTTTGCGATCGATCGATTCGAGCACCGCTTCGTCAATCTTCGCGAGCGGCTCGCTCGACATGCCCACGGATTCAGGTGTCCCGGCAGTGAGTTGTTGTGGGACCTGTTTGAGAGGGCCCTTTTCCGGTCGTAGAGCTAAGAAAGGGAACGGAAGAGACGTGACAAACACAAGGGCAGTTACCCATCTACGAATTTCAGCGTCACGTCCAGGAATTCTGTCGCGCAAAGACGCAAAGGACCGCAAAGCTCGCGAAGGCTTTGCGAGCTTTGCGGTTCTTTGCGTCTTTGCGCGATGTATTCCGGTTGCCTTCATGAGTCCCCTCTGGAACTACGTTGCCTCAAATATCCCCTTCCACCTCAATCACACCGCGCTCAAATGCCAGGCTCGCCGCATACCCAACCGCAAACGTCACCGTCGAGCCGATCAGCACATACCACTGCCACGATAAGCTCAGCCGCGCCCACACGAATATCATCACCGCGATACCGCTGATCACCCCTGACAGCGCGCCAACCCTTCCAACTCTCTTTGTCAGCGACCCAAGAAGGAACAGACCCAGCACCGGCCCGTTTGTGAACGAGGCTATCGACAGCACTGCGTCAACCACTCGCTGATGCATAGCGATCGCAACAAACGCCACCACGATCTGCACCGCTCCCCACATCGCCGTCAACCCTCTCGACACCGTCAAGTAGTGAGCGTCTGACCGATTTGGCGCCAGCAACGGCCGGTAGAAATCCGTAAGCGAGGTCGCCGCCGAAGAGTTGAGCGATGATGACAACGTGCTCATTGCCGCCGCAAAGATCGCCGCTATGACCAACCCGACAAGGCCGGGCGGAAGCTCGGTCACGATAAAATGAGGAAACACGCGATCTGCTCTCGCAGCCACTTCCGCCGGCAGCGTCGGAAAGTGACGATAGAACACAAACAGCATTACCCCGATCAGCAGAAACAGCACGAACTGCGCAAATACCATCGCGCCGCTCGCGAGCAACGCCCCGGTCGCTTGCTTTGCGCTTTTGCTGCACAGGTATCGCTGCACCATCAACTGGTCTGTTCCGTGGGTCGCGGTAGTCAGGAAAGCGCCTCCGATTATCCCCGACCAAAACGTATAACTGCGCGCGAGATCCCATGAGAAATCAATCAATTGAAACTTATGAAACTCGTTCCCAACGGCCACGACCTCGCCCCATCCCCCCGGAATCCTCTGGAGCAGGATCATCGCCGCGATCAATGCGCCTAAAACGTAAATTATCAACTGAATAGCATCGGTCCAGATCACTGCGGACATCCCACCCATGTAGGTGTACAAGATCGTAACCGCGCCGATGATCAGGATCGACTGAGGGTCGGCCCAACCGGTCAGCGCCACCAGCACAAGTGCCGTCGCATACAACCGGATACCGTCGGCTACCGAGCGAGTCACCAGAAACAGCGATGCAGCCGTTCGTTTCACCAAACCGCCGAACCGCTTGTCCAGAACCTGGTAGACCGTGAACAGCTCGCCGCGAAAATAGAGCGGTATGAAAAGCCCGACGATCACCAGCCGGCCGATCATGTAACCGGTCGCGAGCTGCAAGAACGTGAAATTGCCGCCCTCGGCGCGCGCGTTGGCGGCGAAGGCAAACGCCGGCACGCTTATGAACGTAACCGTCGACGTCTCGGTCGCTACTATCGAACCGGCCAGAGCCCACCACGGCACATCGCGATCGGACAAGAAATAATCGCGAATATTCTTCTGCTTGCGACCGAAGTACCAACCAAGCAGCGTAACGCCCGCCATATAGGCGACGATAACTATGAGGTCAAAGACGCGAAGTTGCATGGGCGAAGCATTCTAGCATTGATGCGCCGATCGCGAATCCTGAAACCGGATGCGTGATCCGTAACCCGGGGCCCGACGGGTAACGTGAATGCCGAATCCCGATTCACGTTTCACTCATCACGGTTCATTCTTCACGCATCACCCTTCACATCCTCAGCTTGCTTCTGGGCCAGCTTCACCGCGCCGATGGCCGGCGAAAAGAGCGGCGGGCCGATTTCGGCTTTTGGCGAAACCTGCGAGACTGCGTCCCGCAGAGGCCCAACCACGACCTCGCCGGATCGGAACACGCTGCCGACGCAAGCTACTCGAAACGCGCTCGAATGTAAGCCAAGCTTGTCGATCACCGATGCCGCGAGACGTCCCAGCTCCCGGCCGGCTTCGGTCAGGATCTGGCGCGCAACCGCATCGCCTTCGCGCGCCGCTTCATCCACGAGTTCGGCCAGCGGTGCGATGTCTACCGGCTCTGAGTCACTGTTGTAGATGACCGCAGGTAAATCGCTCGGATCGGCAACACCGAGTCTGTTGCAGACTCGCTCCACCAGAATGGTCCTGGGTGAGCGGCCATCGAACGATGACACCACCGCTTTCAACGCCCTCTGCGCAATATAATAGCCCGATCCTTCATCGCTCAAAGTAGGTCCAAACCCGCCTGCGCGCGCTGTTCGTCCGTCGTGGTTGACGCCAATGGCGATCGAACCGGTGCCCGCGATCACGACGACCCCCGCTTTGCCGTCGAGCGCGCCTTCCAGCGCAGCCCGCGCGTCAGTGACAAGTTCGAGACCGCCCACTTGCAGCGCTTCATCCAGCGCGTCCTTCATCGTGTGATAGTGAATCGGGTGATTGATACCTGCTATCGCGGCGCACGCGGAATCGACGTAACCGAGTTCGATCTGCGCCTGAGCGCATGCGTCGGCAACGGCCTGCTCGATGTGCAGGATGGCTTCTTCCAAACCAATGCGCAACGGGTTTGCGGCGCCGCCGGAGCCTTCGCCGAGTATGTTGCATTCTGAATCAGTGATTACCGCGTGGGTCTTTGTGCCGCCGCCATCTATTCCCAGGAAGTACCTTTTTCGGGATTTGGCGTGGTTGTCGAGCACCAGCGGACCAGTTGGTGATTTGGTGGGGGTTGCTGCCGGATCGGTCGTGAGGATCTTTGACATAAAGCTACTTGTTGCCATCCGAGACGCTGATGGCCTTTCTTCAAACATTCAACAACAGCGTGCGCACCAGGTGCCGAGGCTTATCCGGGTTCAAATTGCGAGCCGCGGCCCGCCCGTAAGCCCACAACCGCCCTATCCGGGCGCACAACCAAGAAATGAACCTCTGCTCTTGCGATTTGCAAATTGAGTATTGCGGCGAATCGAACCCAAACACCCGTGCGCCTGTGGTATTGAGCAACGTTTCGAGGTGGGCACGCTCCGCCTCCGCCGGAAAGATGATGACCTGGTCGGTGCGAGTTCGATATGTTTGCTGGCAGCATTCGGCGTGATTAAGGATCTCACTCAGCGCGACCGGGGCGTGGTCTTCGTCGTACATTTATCGCCTTTCAAAACCGCCACATCCCTTATAGTCTGAACCTGCATGGTTGTAAAACGATTTGTTTTTATGGTTATGATAACGATTCGTTGTCAGTGATTGTGTATGGAACTTCGACTCTTGAGGACTTTCAAAGCCGTCGCCGAATCGGGCTCTTTTACCCAGGCCGCATCGCGGATACACCTGACTCAGGCTGCAGTCAGCGTTCATGTGCGTCATCTCGAAGAGGAACTCGGCGTGCCACTGTTTCTGCGAGTAAATAAAAAACTCTATCTTACGGAGGCGGGCAAGGCGCTGCTTGGGCACGCCGAGACGATCATTCGCGCTCACGACGACGCAAAGGCCGATCTCGCTGCCATTGGCGGCCCGTCGCGCGGACGCCTGCATATCGGCGTGGCATCCACGACGATAACCGTGCAGCCGTTGCCCGAAATCCTCAGCGAGATAAAGCGCAAATACGCACTACTTGACCTGTCTGTAGTCGGCGGTACCAGCGAGTGGATAGTCGAGCAAATTCTTGCGGGCAAACTTGACGCCGGATTGGTCTCGCTTCCAGTCGAGACGTCCGACGTGCTGACCGAGACTCTGAGAACCGACCGACTGGTCGCGGCTATGGGCCCGCAACATAAGCTGGCTCGCTCCCGCGTGATTACCCCGGAGCAGCTTTCATCCGAGCTGCTGATACTCGGCGAGAAGGGTGGCAATACACGGCGGCTGATCGACCTGTTCTTTGAGAAGAACCGCCTCGACCCCCAGATCGTGATGGGGCTTCAGCGCACCGAGGCGATAATCAAGATGGTAGAGCTTGGGTTTGGGGTGACTATTCTTCCGCGCGGCTCGGTTCATACCCAGGTTGCGCGCGGTACCCTTCACGCGGCGCCCGTTCGGGGTCTTGATCTGAAATGGGAGTTTGGAGTCGCCTATCTGAAGAGTGAATACCGTCCGCCGACGCTCGATTCGTTCTTAAAACTCTGCCGCGCATACATAGGCGGTGACGGGCAGAGCGTGGCGGGGGAATGAGGGAAAACATCGCGCGTGATGCTAGCGCCTTCTGAGCGGGACTACGTGCTTGAGTGGTGGTTCATCCACATTGCGTGAGGCGCCAGAAGTAAGTTTCGACCGCTCCCCCAGATACCCGGGTTGCCTGCCGGGTTCTCTCCGATCTAACTACTCCGGTACCGTTCGATCAATGACTGCATCTGATCAGGCGCAGGCGAGGTAAACTCCATCCATTCTCCGCCGACGGGGTGATGAAACGACAGGCTGGACGCGTGCAAGCACAAACGAGTTTCATCGTCCGATTCGCGGATTGAAGACTGTTGATCCGTCCCTTCAGTTTCGCGAGACGCATACATTTCATCCCCGACGATCGGATGCCCGATGTGAGCGCAGTGTATTCGCAACTGGTTGGTACGCCCGGTGACGGGCTCTAACTCGAGAAGCGTAGCGAGGGTCATTCGTTCGAGGACCCTGAAGCGAGTCTCCGCGGATTTTCCGCCTTCCATCACTCGCCAGCGGGGTCGTTGATCCGGATCTCGCCCGATCGGCGCGTTGATCGAACCGGTATCATCCTCGACAATGCCATTCACCAACGCCAGGTACCGTTTCTCTACAAGCCGCTTTCGAAAATGGCGCGACAGCGTCTTGAGCGCGAGAGGCGTGCTGGCTATGACGATCAGTCCCGACGTCGCGCGGTCAAGCCGGTGCACCATGCCGGGGCGCGTAAGAGCATGGTGATCACCGTGTCGAGGGGGTCTTGGTTCCGGGTTTTGGGTTTCGGGTTCCGGTTCTAACCCGGAATCTGGATCACTAAGCCCTGAACTCGTATAGAACTCTTGGTTCAAGTAATAGGCAAGAGCGTTGGCGAGAGTGCCGGTCTTGACGCTCATAGTTGGGTGGACCAGCATACCGGCGGGTTTGACGACTATGATCACGTGCTCATCTTTGTAGGCGATCTCGAGTGGAATAGATTCGGGTGACATCGAGGTAGGAGCGCCGTCATCGAACGATACATCGACGGCGTCTCCTGTGAGAATGTGGTAACCCGCTCGCCCGACAACGCCATTCACGACACAGGCGCCCGCTTCAATCAGGTTGGCGATACGCATTCTGCTGAGACTCCCGAAGCGCGACGCAAAGAACTCGTCAAGCCTGCGACCAGCGTCCGATTGTTCGATTTGAAACTGAAAGGAATGACTCATTGGTTATGGGCAGTATAGGTCCTATATGTCGAATAGGTCCTATCGATCAATCCCCAAGAACCCATTCCGCCTCTTTCCGAACCGTTACGTCGGGGTCGTGTTTCAACGCGCGTTCGGCCAACAGACCAGCGCGCTTCGGGTCGAGTTGCCCGAGGGCCCACAGACAGTGGCTCCGGATCAGAGGTTCGCTGTCATTCTGAACCCTCTCGATCAGCTTGGGCACTGCTGACGTAGCACGAACATTGGCAGCGACGACCGCCGCGTTTCGAAGAAGTCCTCGACGCTTCGGTCTGGTCAGGGGTGTGCCCCTGAATCGGTTGCGAAACTCAACGTCGGTGGCGATCGACAGCACCTCGGCAAGATCGAGCCTCGGACCAACGCCTGCTTCCGGACGGAACTCGGGCCAACGCGTATCCGAGGCGAAGCGATTGAATGGACAGACATCCTGACACACGTCGCAACCAAAGACCCAATCGCCAACCGCGGTGCGAAGCTCCCGGGGAATCTCTCCTTTGTTCTCAATCGTCAGATATGAGATGCACTTCCTCGAGTCCAACACATACGGAACCGGGAAGGCATCGGTCGGACAGGCATCGATGCAGCGGTGGCACGAGCCGCAGCTAACGGTGATCTCGCGATTGTCGGCGGGAAGATCGAGGTCGAGGAGTATCTCCGAGAGAAAGAACCACGAGCCGCTTCGCGGTTGCAACAGGTTGGTGTTCTTGCCGACGAACCCGAGCCCCGCGCGAGCCGCGACCGCGCGCTCCAGAAGCGGCACCGCGTCAACAAAACACCTGGCGTGAATCCGGTGGCCGGCAATCTCTTCGATCCGCTCGACGAGTTCCAGTAATCGCTCCTTCACGACGTCGTGATAATCGAGGCCCCAGGCGTACCGTGCCACGTGGCCAAATCGATGTTCGTGCTCAAAAGCAGGCGCAGCGGTTGAGTAATCAACGGCAAGGGTTATCAGAGACTGCGAATAAGGCACCAGCAAGCGCGGGCGGGCAGGCAACTCCGGTCTGCGAGTCATATAACCCATGCCCGCGGCATGCCCGTCCCCGCACCACTTTTGATAGGCGATGTCGTCGCGTTCGAGCGGTTCCACCGAAGTGATGCCGGCGACTTCGAAACCAAGCTCTCGGGCGGCGTTTTTGATTAGCGTAACAAGCGCGCTCACGAGAGAAGGCTATCTATCGCGCGCGGACGGTGTCAATCGAGTGGGGCCGACAATTTCGATTCGATATTTGTGCTGGTGGGCTAAGGGAATGTGCTGTGGGCAGGGTTCTATCGGACGTCAAATTACATGCACAAGAGCGAACAGGGTCCGGGACAGACCCTGTTCGCTCCAGGTGAGTTCGTTCTGGGGTACTGATCCTACCAGCCGCGATACCCGCCGTACTGCCGATAACCCTCTTCGTATCCGCGACGGAATCCCTCGCGGTATGCCGAGTTGCCGGATCTGTAATGGCTCGAGTTATTCGGAGTAGGATTCCTGCGGTCGCGAGCATCCTCCTGGCCCCGATCTAACCCGTCGCGATAACCCTTCTGCACTTCGGCGTTGTTGTAGCCTCCGCCGTAACCACCATAGCTCCCGTAGCCGCGGTTGCCGTAGCTGCCATTACCGTAGCCGCCATACTGCGGGTAGTTTCTAGGATAAGTGTATCCGCGATTTCTCGATCGACTCTGTTCACGCTCCCAGGCCAACTGACGCGCGCGTTCTATTTCTCGTTGGCGCTCAATCTGCTGCCGGCGGTTGACATCTACGCGGTCACGGTTGCTGTCACGTCGTCGGTCACCGTCTTGATCGCGTCGTTGCACCGACTGTTCCGAACGTCGATTACGATTCCACCGATTATTGCGATCCTGAGCCTGAGCGGGGGTCGCCGATACCATGCCGATGCTGAACATGAGCATCAAGGCGAAGGCTGCTCCAGTGATTGTGTTCTTTGTTCGACTTAATCTCATATCACCTCACCTCTCATTCCATTTACCGAAAATCTCCATCTTTGCCACTGCTTCGCCTAGTTTGATTGCAAACCTCGGTCCAAAGGTGGCCTGTCCTATGTTTCTTTCTCTGCGACCTGCTGGTTGCGCAACCGATTCGCCTCGGTTCGATGGTTGCCAACCTGGGCTCATCTCTGAAGTCTCTTTAGAATATTTGCGGCGTTTTCATTGTGTGGATCGAGCTCAAGCGCCTTCTTATAGTTGATTGCAGCCATCGCTTTATCTCCGTTCGCCAGGAAGGCTTCACCGAGACTGTCATAAGCGTTTGGCGATTGCGGATACAACTCCACATTGACCTTGAAGATGGCAATCGCCTCGGAGATCCGCCTGTTTTGCAACAGCGAGTACCCCAAATCGTTGAGCCGAGCTTCCTGGACCGCAGCGTTGAGGGGTTTCTCCTTCTTGATCTTCGTGTAGCCCTCTATCGCCTCCGCGAGTTTGCCCTCCATCAGCTGCTCATATGGAACCATTGCGTCGCGCTCCATTCGAGGAGCTTCGGAGCCCCCTTCGGTGAATTTCACCCTGATCCTGTCGATCTTCCCGCCGGTCCTGGCGAAAGTGTAGGTGATCTCGGCGTCCTTTCTCACAAACTCGGTATCAGAAACGGGAAAGAGCTCGAACTTTGGCGAGGCAGTCGGCTGTGCATACAGCCGGCCCCCCTGTTGAGTCACCGTTAGAACCCGATCCGGATTGATCAGGAAGCGGCCGGTGTATTCATCAAGCGTAGAGGAGTCAACCGAAACCACTTCCCGGGGTTGAGGCAGGTAGTCTTCCCATTCATATTCTCTTGCGATGCTTCGGATGATCTCGTTCATGATCTGGCCGTTGTCGGAGTTAACCATTACCACAGCTCCGTATCCCTTATCCCTATGGACCAGTAGCTGCGCTCTGAACCCCTCATCGGCGCCGCCGTGACCGAAGTATGTTGCCGCCCCGTGCTTCTCGCTGAAGAAGCCGAGACCGGTCGGCTCCGAGGCCAGAAAAGGCGTCACCATCTTTGCGGTCATTTCTTTTGAAAGAACCTTGTTGGATTTCCCAACCAGAGAGAGTTGAGATTCGACCGCAAACTTCGCCAGGTCCGAGGGCGTGGTCCACAGACCCGCCGCTGCCATCTCGGGATAGACGTGTATCTTTCCGGCAACCTCCTTCCCGTCGCCTCTATATCCCGTAGCGGCCTTCTTCCTTTTGTCATCAGGCAACGGTTGCTGGTAGGTGCTGTTGGTCATATTCAACGGTCCGAGCACGGTTTCTTTCGCAATTTGAGGATAGGGTTTCTTCTCGATATCCATAATTGCAAGCTGCGCAATTGTGACGCCTCCGCCCGAGTATCTAAATCTCGTTCCCGGCTCGAAATCTACGCGGACCGCGGGCGTGTTTGCGGGCGGGGCGCCGTCGAGGATCTGAGACAGGGTTGGTATTTTTTCGCCCGGCGCGTAACCGGGAAAGCCGTGAACGGTGAGTCCGCCCGTATGACTCAACAGATTCGCCAGCGTGACTTTTTTCTTCGCGGTGAATTCGTTGTCGGGAAGCTTCCAGGTAGTCAGCTTTTTGTTTATGTCTTCATCGAGCGCGATCTTTCCCTGTTCGACTCTCTTGAGCGCTGCCATTGCCGCTACCGGCTTGCTAATCGAACCGGCTTGAAAAAGCGTCTCGGTGGTGACTGGTTCGTTCGTTTCGATATCCTTAACACCGTACGCCTTCGCCCAATCGATCTTGAAGTCTCGGATAACCGCTACGCTCACGCCCGGGACCTTGTAGAACTTCATGCGGTCCTGGATGGTCCAGCCGGGTTCGCCCTTGATTAGAACGGCGGGCAGCAGACCTTTTTCTACCCGTTCGATTCGAGACTGAGCTGGAGACTGGCCGACCGCGATCTGGGCCAAGGCAAGTACTAGAGAGATCGATCTGAAGAATACCCGTTTCATAGCTCCTCCGTGTGGTATCGAAGAGGTTGGCACATTGGCGCGCCAGGAACAATACGCAAATGCTCGCCAGGAGGTTGCGCATGGTCGCCCGTCCCCTGTTCACGAACCCGTTGCGACTGGTTAATATCGCGCTTTTTCTGGTATAGAAGAGAGATCATGAAACTAACAACCGTCTGCTTGATGATCCTTCTTTTACCGGTGGTGTCGTCGCAATTCTCGACTCACGCCCAGACACATCGAGGTTCAATCCGCGGGACGCTCACCGACAGCTCGGCGCCGTTGTCGAATGTACCAATAAAGCTCGTTCAGACCGAAACCAATGAATCGCGAATTGCTCGAACCGGCGACGATGGTGAATTCACAGTCTCGGCGCTGCCGCCCGGTACATACCGAATTGAAGTCGAGCAGACAGGTTATAAAAAGTACTCAAGGCTCGCCACGCTGCAGGTCAACCAGGAACTGAGGCTCGATGTCTCGCTCGAAGTTGGCCCGATCAGCGAAGAGCTCATGGTGACAGCGCCCGAGACCGCGCTGAGAAAAGACTCGCCGGTGTTGGGCACCGTAATCGAAAATCGCCAGATAACCAATCTGCCGCTCGATGGGCGAAACTTCCTCGAACTCGGCCTGCTTGTGCCGGGCGCAACTCCTTCGGCCCAGGGATCGGCAAGCTCTGTGCGCGGCGACTTCGCATTTAGCGTCAACGGCGCCCGAGAAGACTCGAACAGCTTCCTACTCGATGGAGTCTACAACTTCGATCCAAAGCTCAATTCCGTTGGCGTCAATCCGCCGGTTGATGCCATTCGCGAGTTCGAATTGCTGACCAGTTCCTACGACGCGTCGTTTGGCCGCAATGTGGGTGCCCAGGTAAACGTCGTCCTGAAGTCCGGCTCGAACTCGCTCCACGGCGCGGCGTATGAATTCTTTCGCAACGGGGCGCTCGATGCGCGCAACTTCTTCGCACCCGCTGATCAATCGGCGCCAAAGTATCAGCGCAACCAGTTTGGATTTGCGTTGGGCGGTCCGGTCGTCAGGAACAGAACGTTCTTCTTTGTAGACTACGAAGGCTCGCGAGTGCGCGAAGGAATCACCCGCGTCACCAACGTCCCAACGCTTGCGGAACGTAACGGCGACTTCTCACAGAGCCTGTTCCAGGCGCCGATCAATCCGTTTACTCAGCAGCCGTTCACCGGAAACAAGATCCCGGACTTTTTCATCAGCCCGATAGGCCGTGCGATCGCGGCGTTGTATCCGGCGCCCAATCGGAATGTTCCGTTTGAAAACTTTGTCTCGTCACCGATTCTGCGCGACCGCAACGATCACTTCGATGTACGGATCGAGCACTCGTTGAGCAACGCGTCCCAGCTGGCGGCCCGATACAGCTTCGCCGACCGGGATCTTTTCGAACCGTTTACCGGACCAAATTTTCCGGCGGTTCCCGGATACGGCGACAACGTGCCGCGAAGAGGGCAAAACTTCCTGATCAGCGAGACGCACATCTTCTCCGCGTCGCTGGTCAACGAGGCCCGGTTTGCATTCAGCCGAATCTCGGCAGCCGTGCTTCAGGAAGGGGCCGGGACGAGCATCAACAATCAGGTTGGCCTGCCAGAACTTTCAAAGAACCCGCGGGACTTCGGCTTGAGCTTTACAACGATCACGGGCTTCTCGCCGCTCGGCCATGAATACAACAATCCTCAACAGAGCGCTACGAACATGTTCCAGGTCCTGGACGGGGCGAGCTACACGCGAGGGAAACACCTGTTTAAGTTCGGCTTTGATTTCCGAGCGGTTCAGCAGAACGCGTTTCGCGATGTTCAATCGCGCGGGTTCCTGACCTTTTCGAGTCAGGTTCCCATCACCGGCAACGCATTGGCGGATCTGT
Source organism: Blastocatellia bacterium (assembly GCA_963737945.1). Classification (GTDB taxonomy): domain Bacteria; phylum Acidobacteriota; class Blastocatellia; order UBA7656; family UBA7656; genus Onstottus_A. The sequence goes on from CAVTUR010000011.1 coordinate 366,223, forward strand.
TGCTGGGGCTCCCGGCGGTTACCGGAGGGGCGCGGTTGGACAATGCCCAGCACTTGCGGACCGAGAGCTACGGTTTCTACGTAAACGACAGCTTTAGGGTGCGACCGAACCTGACCGTCTCAGCCGGTGTGCGTTACGAGTTTAACTCGCCGCCGGTTGATGCGTTCGACCGCGCCAATCTCTACGATCCCGCAACCGGGAGTCTGGCGGCGGTGGGCACAAACGGGATTCCGCGGGCTGGCTACGAAAGCGACAAGAACAACTGGGCGCCGCGCGTGGGGCTTGCGTGGACTCTTGGAAGCAAAGGCGACACAGTGTTGCGCGCGGGTTACGGAATGTATTACGACCAGTCATCGCTGGCGCCGAGCGAAGGGCTCTACTTCAACGCTCCGTACTTCGACTTCAACCTGTTCTTCTCGCTGCCGGGTTTGCCGCTGACGCTAAACGATCCGTTCCCGAGCTTCTTCCCGGTTCCGCTGCCAAAGTCGGCCTTTGCGTTTCAGAGAGATTTGCGAACACCTTATTCGCAGCAGTGGAGCCTCAGTTTGCAGCAGGCCATTGGGAGGAGTCGGGTGGTTGAGATCGCTTATGTCGGGAGCAAGGGGAGCCGGTTGATAACCGCGCGGGACATTAATCAGCCGAGGCCAAGTCCGGTGTCACCCAACCTGCGCCCGAACCCGCAATTCGACGACATCACGTTTGAGGAATCGAGCGCGAATGCAAACTACAACAGCCTGCAGCTGAGGTTTCAGCAGCGGTTGGATTTCGGGCTGTCAATCCTGTCGTCGTACACGTGGTCGAAGTCGATCGATAACGCGTCGAGCTTTTTTTCGAGCGCGGGCGATCCGAACTTCCCACAAGACAGCTTCAACACGGCGGGTGAGAGAGGCCGCTCGAACTTCGATGTGAGGCATCGATTGTCGCTGAGCTATGGTTACGATTTTCCGTGTGGGAAAAGCCGGACGTTTATTGCTAACAGCGGGTTTCTGTCCACGCTTCTTGCAGGCTGGCAGACGTTTGGCATCTTGACTTTGCAGAGTGGACGGCCGTTCACGGTTGCGCTGCTATCGGACATCGACATCAGCAACACCGGCCGGTCGACGCTCGGCTTTGGCGCAAATGATCGTCCCAACGTGGTAGGCGCAGCGGAGCTTTCCAATCAAACGACGGATCGCTGGTTCAACACCTCGGCGTTTGCGTTTCCTGCTTTTGGGAGCTTTGGCGACGCGGGTCGAAACATACTCGATGGTCCGGGGTTCGCGAACTTCAACATGTCGTTGATGAAGACGACCCGGTTACGAGAGGGGCTCGATCTGCAAGTGAGGGCTGAGTCGTTCAACCTGACCAATCATCCGAACTTCAACTTGCCGGATAACTTTCTTGGTTCGCCGACGTTCGGGAGGATTTTGTCTGCCCAGAGCCCGAGGCATATTCAGTTTGGAGCGAAGCTGTTGTTTTGAAGTTGCTCTGCTTCCCGAACGCCGCGGCAGGTTGTTCCCCATGAAGAGTTCCATGCATGATGGGGCTCCGGAGCGCGGCACTGCGCGGGTTCGGCGCAGTGCCTTTGCCGATGCTATACTCTTCCGCAACGAGAGGAAGTTGTTATGACTCGAACCGTCAGCGTTGATGAAGCTCAAGAAAAACTGCAAGATTTGCTCGCACAAGCTTTGGCCGGCAACGAAGTAATTATCACAGAGCATGGCAAACCGGTTGCGCGGCTCGTTCCAGTTCCGGTTGCTCTGCCCAAGAAGAAACGAGTCGCTGGTCTTAACCGCGGAACAATCTGGACGAGCGATGACTTTGACCAACCTCTACCGGATGAATTCTGGCTGGGCAAAGAATGAGACTCTTGCTTGATACTCACGTCTTCATTTGGTGGGCAGACCAGCAGGAAACACTCTCAGCTACGGTGCTATCCGCGCTGAAGGATGAGGGTAACGAATTGGTTCTGAGTGTCGCCAGTGTTTGGGAAATGCAGATCAAGGTTCAGTTAGGAAAGTTGAGACTCAGCAGTCCGCTCAGAGAGTTAGTCGAGAGCCAGGTAGAAACTAACGACCTCAAAATCTTACGTGTCGAGTTAGCGCATGTCTTGGTTCTAGACACGCTGCCATTTCATCACAGAGACCCGTTTGACCGGATGCTGATCGCGCAGAGCATCCAGGAAGACGTAACTCTCGTCAGCGCAGATCCGGAGTTCCCTGCTTACTCGGTTAAGTTGCTCCAATAGCCCCAGCGGAAACCGCCACACATCCTCGTGACAATCGAACGTGGGGACGCGCGAAAGAAGGGCCCATCAACCAGATAGGCACTAACGGGAAGAATCCAATCGAATAGGCAGTGATGCTAAGACGTTTCCGCCACCCTATAGTTCCGCCACCCTATAGTAATGTGCTTTGTTGTGACGTGTTTCATTATCGCGCAGGGCGCAGCTATCACAACACGACAGAAAGAGAAGTATTTACGACCAGATACAGTACGACGTAGCGAAAAGATCATTCGGATGAGTGGATTGAATCTTGCTGAGCCTGACCTAACTACGCAAGGTAAGTTCTTTGCTACTGTGAAAGTTGAAAATAACCATCAACGAAATGGGCGAGGTGATCTATGAAAAAGCGCTCACGGGACCGTCGAGATTCCGTGCACCATCGCTCGCCGCGGCAAAAAGGATCGACATTCCCCCGACTCTTGTTGATGCGCGTTCAACCGGTCTCGCGAGCGCGGGCGGGCGCGGGAGCCGAGTCGCTTAAGTGATGAGTTGTTTGTTCAGTTACCGACGGCGGCGGAGTTAGCGGCTCGGCGGTCGATAGCCCGCCTTTTGAAAGCCTTACTCGATCAGGCGGCGTATCAATGACCTCCCTCGTACCGCCCTCGAGCGAGCGCTCCGGGATAAACTGTTTTGGAACCGTGAACAACAGGGCGTTCATTACGAGACCCAGACCGATAAGGAAGGCCGTCACGCCGAGTCCCATCAGGAAGAACATATCCTTCTCATTGAGACTCCACACCAGAAAGAACACGGTCGCGCCCAGCCCGACGGCACTGGTCACGATGCCCGTGCGGATGCCACGCAGACGTCTTTGCTCCGGGGACTCCAGGAACTTCTCGATCTGAGGAAGAACGTCCTCCGCTACTTTTTTGAGATCTGCTCCGGTCTCGAGTTCTCTTATTCTGTCCGCGATCGCTTGCCCGATTTCCTCCCGCGCAGAAACCGCCGACGCGGTAATCGAATCGGGTCTTTCGAGAGTCGCCCGTACCGCGCGCAAATCCGATCCGCAGGCGCGACAGAACTGGCTGATCTGGCGTTCTTCCGATCCGCAGCTGGGACAAAACATCTTACAAACCCCGTTCTTTGATTTTCCGGAATATCCGCTGAATTCTACTTACTCGAAAGATCAAAGCAAGCCATCTGCGTTTGATTGCGTACCAACAAGCGGCCGTCGGCAATCGCGGGATAGTTCCACGTCTTTCCTTCGAGTGCTGAAAACCTCGCCACCTCGCTGTGTTTGTCGGGAGTGGCCTTGACCAGCACCAGCTCACCGGTGTCGGTGATGACAATGAGGTGACCGCTCGCAAGGATCAACTGCCCGTATCCGTAACGGCCGCCCTTCCAACGACGCTCGCCCGTCTTCACATCCACACAAGTCAGAATACCCTCATCGAGCCCGTAAACATTGCCTTCATACAAGACCGAGCTGTTGAACTTGTTCTTCATCGAAGAGTTTTCCCAGATCTTGTGCGCGGTCAATTGATCGCCGGTGTCCGCTATCTCCACCAGCGCGGCTCCCTTACCGTAGCCCGAGGAGGCAAAGAAGCGATTGGCGTCGATTACAATCGGCTGCGCGCAATTGATGCCCATGTCGGTGTTCCAGCTCGTTTCCCACAACAGCGCGCCGTTTTCAGGAGCAAGCCCGACTATACGGCTGGATGTTTCAACAAGAATCTGCCGCTTGCCTGCAAGGGTCACAAGCATCGGTGAAACATAAGCCTGGGTGTCATTGAGGGATCTCCAGATCGGTGCGCCGGTGAGTTTGTTGTAGGCGACCACCGATTTACCCGACCGGCCACCCGGAAGGACCACTACCTTATCGTCGACGATCAGCGGCGCCCCGGACATGCCCCACTGAAGGTTATCGGCGCCGTTGTCTTTTAGAATGTTCTTCGACCAGTTCAGCTTCCCGGTCTTTGCGTCGAAACAGATCAGATCGCCTTCTGCGCCAAGGGACCACAACCGGCCAGCTTCCCACGTGGGAGTTGCGCGAGGGCCGTCTCCACCCATCGACTCCTGAAAATCGGCATCCGAGGCGTGGGTCCACAACTCGCGTCCGGTCTCCACATCGTAAGCTGCCACGATTTCCTGGTGCCGGCGTTGCTCGATGGTGAAAGCCATTCCCTCGGCCACAACGAACGACGCGTAGCCACCGCCAATCGGTTGCTTCCACAACAAGGGTAGTCCATCTGCTGGCCAGGTGGTGCGAATCGGAGTTTCATTGTAGCGGCCGTCTCTCGCGGGGCCGCGGTAGTTCGTCCAGTAGCTGCGAGCAACGTTCACCACGCTGGCCGGCGCCGCCGCTGCTTGATTTGCATTAGCTTCGGCGGAAGCGGCGGAACTATGGGGCGGTTGATCCTGATTTGCGTTGATCGAAGCACTCGGCGCAATCGTCGCCATCTCTCGCTGCCGGGCGCGCTGCTGTTCAAGCTCGGCGTAGTGCGCCTCCGAATTTGGGTCCGGATCCGAGCTACCGAGAAGAAAGAAACCATACGCTGCGCCGAGCACGATGATCGCAAACGATCCCACGACTTTCTTCCCCAACTCGGTCCCGCTCCGCATCCAGAGCAGAATCAACCCGAGAGGAGGCAAAAGGATCGCGGCGAGAATGACGGCTGTCAACGACCGATACCACGAGGTTGATGTAGAGGTTGATTCCACGACGCTTCTTACTTCTTCACGAAAATGCGTTTCGCTTCGAACGAGCCCCGCTGATCGTCGAAGTAGTAATCAACGGTCAATGTGTTGCCATCTGCTGACAGCGTCCATTTACGCATAGTCTTCCTCGTCACCGGTCCTTTAGGAGAATCCGAAGTTACCACGTCCTCGATGACCGCACCTTTGTCACCCGGAAGCCATGACGCAGTGCGCTTTCCTTTGGCTCCCGGTTGCGCTCCCGGTGGGGTAAATTCTGACTCCTTGCCGTCAAGGGTGTACGATTCATTGATGGTCTGTTCGCCCTGCTGCTGAGTCTTTAGTTTGGCGTCCACTTTGATTTGGTCGCCGGTTTGAACGACAACCAATGTCTGCTCGAGCCCGGCCGGGTTGCTGAAGCTGCGATTGGTGTCCATCACCCAGGTGCCGCTGAAATTGGGCCTGGAGAAGGCGCCCGCGATTTGCAGGACGAAAAGGACCGTGACTGCGCAGCCGATGATCATCTTGTGCTTCATGAAGAACTCCTCTCAGCGAGTAACCACAGATAGACATCGCTGGACAAAACCAAATTCATCCGTGGTTCAATTCGCTATGCAATAAAGACTCTTCTCGCCCCGAATGAAGATCATCCCATCCGAAATCGCGGGAGACGCATAAACAGGTTCCGCGATCGAGTTGGTGGCGATCACTTCGTGTTTCGGGCCGGCTTTGATCACAAACGTGTCGCCGTCTTCACTGGTCAGCAGAATCTTCCCGTCGAATGCCACCGGCGACGCGGTGAACGTAGCCGGTATCGGAATGCGGCCGCCTTCGTAGACTATCCTACCGGTCTTCGCCTCCAGACAGGTTATGATTCCGCGGTCCGACAAGAGGTACAGGTATTCTCCGTACAGAATCGAGGAAGGCACATAAGCGGTGCCCTTGTCGTACTGCCAAACGATGTTCTTGCTCTCGCTGAGATCGCCCGAACCGCCGAGCTTTATGGCGATCGTCTTCTTGACCGGGAATCCCGCATAGACGAAGACCATCCCGTCGCCTGCGAGCGGGGTCGCTATGGCGTTGCTCGCGTGACCCTTGGTTCGCCAAAGTTCTTTGCCGGTCTTCGGATCGTAAGAAATGATCAGTTCGTTGCCGCTGGTGATCATTTCGGTACGCTGCGGGCCGCGGACGATGAGTGGTGTAGACCAGCTCGCCTGGACTTTACGCGGCGTCTTCCACACTTCCTTTCCGGTCTTCTTGTCCAGAGCGACTATGAAGGATTTCACGCCGTTGTCCTCGTCGCATTGGAGGATCACCGTGTTCTCGAACAGCACCGGAGAAGTGCCGGTTCCCATCCCAAACGTGGCGATCTTGCCGGGTGAGACTTTCCAGATCAGCTTGCCGCTGAAGTCATAGCAGTACAAACCTTCCGTGCCGAAGTAAGCAAAAACGTAATTGCCGTCGGTCGCCGGAGTGGGCGAGGCGAAGCTGGACTTCCGATGCCGGTCATCGTACACCGTGCCTTCGTAGGCTGTTTGCTCCCACAAGATTTTGCCGGTTCCTCGATCTATGCAAAGCACCCTAAACGAATGTTTGCGATCGGCGCCGACACTGTCGGGATGCTTGTAGGGTTTTCCTTCGTCCATGTGTTCGACCGCTTTGGCCCCGGGAACCACCTCGCCTTCGATGTCGGTGGTGAGAAAGATCCTGTTATCCCAGACGACTGGCGATGAATGCCCGCGGCCCGGGATCGGCGTCTTCCACTTGATGTTCCTGGTATCGCTCCACTCCGCCGGCAGATTGGTTTCAGGAGACACTCCATTTCCTTCAGGGCCGCGCCATTGAGCCCAGTTATGTTTCGGCGCGGCTTCGGAACTAAAAGGCGCGAAGGCCGCTAAGGCCATCACGCAAGCGGTCAGAGCTAAAAACATTTTTCTGCGGCTCATTGTTTAGTGACTCCTGGTCAAGATGTGACGCACTTACTTCTTCGCCGCCTCGACTGTCAGTTTGCGCTTCAAGAACTCAAGCGAGTACTTGTAGAAGTTCTGCGGTCCGATTGAGTGATCTCGATCGGGAAAGGTCTGAATCTCAAATTCCTTTTTGAGCTGCGTCAGTCGATCGCGCAGCAGATAGGCCTGGCTGACCGGAACATTGATGTCCTTCTCACCGTGCAAGATCAGCACCGGGCATTTCAACTTCTCCATTCGCAGGACGGACGACCGTTGTCTGATTGCTTCCTGGGTCATGCCGGTTTCCGCCTTCATATTCTGTCGGATGCCGTCGAGAGTGGTATCGTCGTATTGCTTCTGGAAGTCGTAAACACCACCGCCGAGCACTGCCGCCTTCACATCATCCAAGTCCAGGACGAGCAGAGACGCGGCCATTCCGCCGCGCGAATAGCCGACGATCCCCATTCGCTTTGGGTCGACGAGGGGCTCACGCTGTAATCGCCGATAACCTTCAGTCAGCACCTTGAGGGTCTTCGGCCCAACGTAGTCACCGGGACCTTCGGATCTTCCGTAGCCCGGTTGCGAAACGGCCAGTCCGGCAAAACCATTGCGGGCGAATGTCAGCCCGTTTGGAATCCAATCCCGCGCCGTCGTCGCGTGCCCCGGTATCAACAGCAAACCCGGAAACCGTCCTGCGCCTGCGGGCTCGAACGAAATAGCTTCGACGTTCTTTCCGTCCACCGAATAGTCGCGTTTGCAGACCCTGACTCCTGTCCCTTGGTGAACAACGCACCCGTCCCTGTCCATCGCTTCGATGAGCTTTGAAAAGTCGGGACGCTGTTGAGCGTTCGCGCTAGAACCAGGGAGCAGAAACAAACTCAAAATCAGAATGTAGCGAGTTCTACGCATTGGCGGTCAGTTGTCCTCGAGTCGCGTCGGTCGCTGATGCAGAAGAGAGACCTGCTTCTGAATGCTAATCAAAGCGTCGTTGTCGACTTCGTCCTCCTCGTTCAGAAACACGCCTGCTGGCGATATGTCGAAAACGTATCCATTCACCAACATTCTCTTCACTTGAGCGGCGCGCTCTCGAAACGCCGCGTTGATTTCAGGGTCCGGCTCGGGCGCTTCCCGTCCAAAATACCTAAGTCTTTCGAGAGCTCTGTCCAGATACTCACTGTCAAAATGCTCGCGGACGATACGCTCGTAGCATGTTATGGCTTCATTAGTGTTCTCTTCCCAGCCTCCGCTTTGCGCAAGCTGTTCATCCGCCTGAGCCAGCAGCCAAAGCGCATCGTCCATGCCACTGAACTTTGGCAGCTTGGTTACGATTTCCAAACAACGCATTTTTGCGGCGGTCGGGGATTCGCGCATCTCTAGATAAAACCGCGCCACTTTCAATTCGTGTTGGGCGCGCAACTCCTGAGTGACCATCACATACTCCTGCACCTGCGGATCAGCGCCAAATTGCGGGTACAACTCCTGGAGCTTCGTGAGCGTCCTGTCGGCCAGGGCGAGGTGGTTGCTTCCGTCGCGCCCGTTGAGCTCTCTCAGATAGGCCTCCGCGGTCTTTTTCATGACGAGCGGCGCGAGCTCCTGCTCGGGGAATAGATCGAGCCAACGCGTGTAACCGCTCTCCGCCTCGGCAAGGTTGCGGGATCCCCCCTCGCGGTAGTACGAATCCGCAATCAATAGCATCGCCGCGCACGCCAAAGGACACTTGCGGATCACCAGCTTCTTCAGCAGATGGCGGCCTTGCTCATAGTCCTTGACTCGAATTTCAGTGAGCGCGTTCTGAAACGTCTCCTCGTTGAGTCTGTCGCTATCCGGGTATTCTCGCTGTCCCGCGGCGCTCGCCGAAGCCAAGAGCAGGAGCGCCGCCATACCGATCGATGCCTGGGTCCTTTTTCTCATCTGCTTGTCCAAACTTACAATGGGAATGCCGGTCTGTTTTCGACTTGCATCGAAAGCATACCGATCAAGCTCGAGCGGATCGCCGGTCCGCCTCTTAGCTTAATCGCCTGCTTTGTTGCTAATGCAGAAGAGATTCTGCTCACCCCGAAGAAACAGCTTGCCGTCGGCGATCGCGATCGAAGTCCGGCTCGGCTCGCCGATGGAGTTTGTTCCCAGTACTTCGTGCTTCGGACCAGCTTTGATGACAAACGTGTCGCCGTCATCGCTTGTAAGCAGAATCTTTCCCTCGAAGGCAACAGGGGACGCGCCGTAAAACTTTGTCGCGATTGGTACACGCCCACCTTCGTAGACAACCTCCCCCGTTTCGGCATTCAAGCAAGTCATGATTCCCGCGTCGCTCATCAGGTAGACGTAGTCGCCGTACAAGATGGGAGACGGAACATAAGATGTGCCTTTGTTGTAGCGCCAGACGATCCTGTCTGTTCCATCAAGATTTCCGGAGCCCCCGAGTCGAATTGCTACGATTGTCTTTGACGGAAACCCTGAGGAGAGAATCACCAGTCCGTGGCCAACCACCGGTGTCGCGATCGCGTGGCTGTGCAGACCCGTAGCGCGCCAAAGCTCCTTGCCGCTTGCCGGATCGTAAGAAATCAGAAACTCGTTGCCGCTCACCACCAGCTCGGCGCGTTCGGATGTCTTCGCGATGACCGGCGTAGCCCAACTGCTTTGCACCGGTCTGCGCACCCGCCAGACTTCGTTGCCCGTCTTCTTATCCAGCCCGACCATAAACGAGTAAGAACCGTCAAATTCCTGATCGCAAAGGACGATGACCAGGTTCTCGTAGAGCACCGGGGATGTGCCGACTCCCATGCCCATCGTAGCGATGCCTCCGAGATTCTTCTTCCAAATCAGCTTGCCGTTGAAGTCGTAGCAGTAGAAGCCTTCCGATCCGAAATAAACATAAACGTTCTTGCCGTCGGTTACGGGAGTGGGCCCGGCATAGGTCCCACGCTTATGACGATAATCGTAGACCGGTCCTTCGTATGACGTTCGCTCCCACTGAACCTTTCCCGTGTCGCGGTCGAGACAAAAGACCTTGAAGGTATGAAGCTTGTCTGAGCCGGTCCAATCGGGATGCGTGAACTCCTTATCGTGAATCATATGTTTGACGGGCTTGTGATCCGCCGGCGCCGGACCGCCTTCAATCGCGGTGGTCAGGAAGACTTTCTTCTCCCAGATGATTGGAGACGAGAAGCCGCGACCCGGAATAGCCGTCTTCCAGAGCACGTTCTTTGTCTCGCTCCATTCTGTCGGGAGGTTTTTTTCATAGGAAATGCCCTGGCTGTCAGGGCCACGCCACTGGGCCCAATTCGAGCCTGAGGTGGCGAGTCTTCGTTTTTGCAGCGCCCGCAAAACCCGAACCGGCGGTGCACGCCAGCAACGAAAATAGCAACACTGTCAGAATTCGCTTCACTTAAGAGATCCCCCTGGTTTTGTTGTCAAACGATGGATGAAGTTCCTAAGCTGCGAACTTGCGCCTGGAACAGAAGTGCGAACGCCGCTGTCATTTCGCTTGCGCCGCCGGGCGTTCGGCAATTGCAAAAACATTGTGTTGCCCTCGCACGAAAATCATGCCGTCGGAAATCGCAGGTGTGGCCATCAAAACCTCACCCATCGGATTTGTAGCGAGCAACTCATATTTGGCCCCGGCTTTCACAACAAATATTTCGCCGTCCTCGCTCGAAAGATAAATCTTGCCGTCAGCAGCGACCGGCGATGCGCTGTACGCGCCCCCCTTATCGCCAATACGCTGCTGATAGATTCGCTCACCCGTCTTTGGATTGTAACAGGCCATCACGCCGTGGTTCGCGCACGTGTACATGTAGTCGCCGTAGATCAGCGGCGTCGGCATGTAAGTCCCGCCGCGCTGCATGCTCCACGCGACATACTGATTCGTCGTTTCATTTGGCTTTAGCGAGATGTCTCCGGTCGCCCCGGCGCGAATTGCATAAATCGGCTGATTGGGTCGATAGCTGTTGCAAATGAATATCAGGCCTTGACTGGCTACTGGAGTAGTCGCGGTGACCTCGGGATTTCCGGTCAGTTTCCAAAGCTCTTTGCCGGTCATCGGGTCGTAGCCCCGCGCGGCTCTGGTTGCGTTGGTTATCAACTCCACTCGCGATGGCCCTTCATAAATCGTCGGCGTGCCCCACGAAGGAATCTCCTCGCGCGCGAGTCATCCAAAGTTGCTTGCCGTCCTTCAGGTCATAGGCGGCGATAAACGAGTTCTTCTGAACATCGCACTGCACGATGACCATGTTCTTGTAGATGATCGGCGAGCTGGCGGTCTCCCACTGATAATCCGGATCGTAGAACCACCCGGCGTCCAGAACCCCGAGGTCCTTCTTCCAGATCAGCTTCCCGCCTACGTCGTAGCAATACAAACCCTCCGATCCGAAGAATGCAACAACGTTCTTGCCGTCGGTTGCCGGAGTAGAGTTGGCGTGGGTTGACTTTATGTGGCGCTTGACCTTAGGCACGCCCTCAAACGCAACGCGGTCCCAAACAATCTTGCCGCTTCGTTTGTCGAGAGCGTAAACGTGCCATGAATGAGGCGAGGTGTCCGTGTCCGAATCGACATCGCCGAACAGACCATGCCGAAAGTCGTTGCTGCCTTTGCTGCTGATCGCCGTGGTTACAAAGACCCGATCGCCCCAGACAACCGGGCACGAGTGGGCCAGTCCGGGGATAGGAGCCTTCCAGAGAATGTTCGTGCCTTTGATCGCATCCCAGCTCGTCGGCGTAGACTTGCCGTCGGCGACACCCGAAGCGTTTGGTCCACGGAACGACGGCCAGTTTTGTGATTGCCCCAGAACAGCTACGCTAGCTGTCAGGACGCTCAAGAGCGCAAAGCTCCAGATCAGGCCGGCTCTGTTAGTACTGCGATTGAACAACATCAAACCCTCCTCAAGAATGTTCGTAGTCCCGCCTTCAGGCGGAAGTACTTCATTCCAGCATCAACCACCCGATTGTTAACACAGACTTCCGCCTGAAGGCGGGACTACAAAACTATTTCTGCTCGACTCGCTTGAATACAAAGGTTGCGCCGCCCTGTGCCAATGTGAATCCGGGAACCTTGTCGCCCTCAATGTTAAATGTCATCGTCGCGTCGACCTCGATGACCGCAAAGGTTGTCTTGCTGATCGCGGAAGTCGTGAACCAACCCTGGCCCCCCACCTTGCCCGCAAGCTTTCCGTCTCTGATCTCAACGGTGAGTTCGCCGACCTGTTCGTTCTTATACAAACCTGCGTAGCCCTTCAGTACTTCGGGGTCAACGGTTACTTCGACCGCGACTGCGCCAGCCTTCTTTAGCAACTCGACGATCTCTTTGTTGCTGCCTGAGGAAGCCTTCCGCAGCGCGTTGTTAAGCGTCTCGGGTTTTAGGCCGTCCTTTTCGAGCGCCGCCTTGACGATCTCAACGTTGCCGTCTTCAACTCCGGACATCAATGCCCGCTCAATCCCGGCGGCGCCTTTGTCCAAAAGAAGCTTCACCACCTCAACGTGTCCGTGCGACAGGGCCCATCCGAGGGGAACTTCTCCGTAGAAAGTGTCCTTCGAGTTCACGTCTGCGCCGCGCTCGATTAACAGCTTGATCACCTCGATATGCCCCTTGTCGCAGGCATAGGACAAGGCCGTTGCGCCGTAACGCGTTTTTGCGTTCACATCCACGCCCTTATCGAGAAGTGCCTTGACGGCGGCGGCGTCACCCTTTCTGGCCGCCGCGAAGAATTCGTCGTTCTTGTCCTGTGCGCTCGCGATTAGCGGGCATAACAACACGAGAGCCAGCACCATCTTCTGTACGGTTGACATCGACACTCCTTTTGATTCACGGGATCAATGAAACCCGCCTTGTTGGGCACACTGTGGTTGGCAAGAAGTTTACGGCTTCTCCAACCGCTGCGTCGAGGCTACGAGAGGGCACCGTGAACGGATGCGCTCGACGTGTGAAACGCCGCCTCGGCTCCGCGGGTTCAGAGAATCCCTGCTTGACGCGCCTAACCGCAACATAATATCTTGAGATTCAACGAGTCAAGGCAAATGGGACAGTATAGAAATTTGCTTCGTGCGAATTCCATAAGCGCGAATTCAGACCTATCTGTGAAGGGGCAATCCATGAATGCCATTTTTCCGAAGTATCTTTCTTTCGCATTGATGCTGTTCATGTTCGTTCCGGCCGGCCGCGTTCGATCGGGAAGCGATTGGACGGATTGGCGAGGTCCGTCGCGCGACGGCGTCTCGCTCGAGAAGGGGCTACCCACTCATTGGTCGCCAAAAGGCGAGAACCTTGTGTGGAAAGCACCCTACGGAGGGCGTTCGGCGCCGATAGTGATGGGTGGGCGCGTCTTCGTCTTCAACTCGGCGGGCGAAGGAAAGACAATGCAGGAGCGCGTGATGTGCCTGAACGCCGACACGGGCAAGGTACTGTGGGAACACCGCCTCAACGTCTACGAGAGCGATGTGCCGACTCGCCGTATCGCATGGTCGTCGCCTGTTGGCGATCCGGCGACCGGGAATGTGTATGTGCTAGGAGCTTGTAACGAGTTGACCGCTTTTTCGAACGACGGGAAAGTGCTTTGGGGCCGCTCGCTGACCGAAGAGGTTGGCGCCTGGACGACGCATGGAGGGCGCACCGCTTCTCCAATTATTGAAGGTGATCTCGTAATAATAGGTACGATCGTAGACGGCTGGGGTGACACCGCACTGCGTAGACACCGCTTCTATGCCTTCGACAAGACCAATGGCGAAATCGTGTGGGTCAGTACGCCCGGGGGCCGTCCGTACGACACCGTTTATCCGACTCCTATAGCGGCAACGATCAACGGAGTTCGGTTGATCATCGTGGGCGGCGCTGACGGCCAGGTGTGCGCGATGAAGGCCCAAACCGGAGAGACCGTTTGGACTCACCCCATAACCAAGCGCGGCATCAACAACTGCGCGGTGATAAAGGGCACGACCGTCTTTGCTTCACACAGCGAAGAAAACCTCGACACAAACGAGCAAGGCATGCTCACCGCGATTGACGCAACCGGTAAGGGTCTGCTCAGCAAGGATAAGATCAAATGGGAGGTCAGAGGATTTCACGGCGGCTACTCCTCGCCGGTGATTGACGGCGACCGCCTCTATCAAATGGATGACAGCGCTAATCTCTTTGCCTTCGATATCGCGACAGGAAGAGAACTGTGGAAACGAACTCTCGGCACAATTCAGAAATCATCTTTGGTGTTCGCGGACGGCAAACTCTACGTTGGCACGGAAAACGGAAAGTTCTTTATTCTCAAGCCGGGACCGACCGGTTGCGAAGTGCTCGATGAAGACGAACTCGAGCCGGGGGTCAGTCACGTGGAGTACAAGACCGCTGAGGGCGACGATCTGATCGCGGCCAACGAGCAGATTCTCGCTTCTGTGGCTGTTTCGCGTGGGCGGATCTATCTCGTTTCGACAAAGGAGATTTATTGCATCGGCAACAAGACAGCATCGCCAGCACTGCCGCCGATAGCGGAGACCGTCGACAATGCGCCGGCGGGCGCCGCCGTAACCCACGTGCAGGTCATACCGGCCGAGGTGGTGACGACTCCGGGTCAAACGACAAAGTTCAGAGTGCGCCTTTTTGACGATAATGGCCGGTTTATTCGCGATGAAAAAAATGCGACGTGGTCCATCGAAGGGTTGAAGGGCTCATTGCAAAGCAATGGGTTCACGCCAGCGGCCGATGCCGGCCCTCAAGCGGGGGTCGTGAAAGCGACGGTGGGCGGAGTCACCGGAATCTCTCGAGTGCGCGCGATTCCGGCGATACCGATAAGCGAGAATTTCGAAACGACGCCACTGGATGGCGTCCCCAACTACTGGATCAGCACTGGAAACAAATACGCCGTGCGCGCGATTGAAGGCAATAAGGTACTGGTGAAGAATCCCAATCCTCCCGCCTTCAAACGCACCCGCTCGCTGTTCAGCCCGGCAGACTGGTCGAACTACACTACACAGGCCGACGTGTTTGCAACTGAGAAGCGGCGTCAAATGGGCGACGCCGGGGTCGTGGCCCAACGTTACGAACTGGTCATCATGGGAAATAGCCAAAAGATCGAACTGCGCTCCTGGCAGGTGGAGCTGGAGCGGACAGCCGCAAAGCCGTTCGCGTGGAAAGCGGACACGTGGTATCGATTGAAGCTGCAAGTCCAGAACCTGCCGGACGGGAAGGTGCGGGCTCGCGGCAAGGCATGGCCGGCGTCGGACCCCGAACCCGCTGATTGGACTCTCGAACACGTTGATGCGCTTGGCAATCATCAGGGCAGCGCGGGAATCTTTGCCGACGCCCCAAGCGAGATCTTTATCGACAACGTCAAGGTTACGCCGAACAAGTAGGTTGTCAGTAACAGCTCCAGCCGGAAGTTTTGTAATGCGACCCCGCCTCGAAGGTACGCGCTTCCGTCTGAAGGCCAAAGTACGAACATGGAGACTTATGAAGATACGCAGTTCTAGATTGCTCTTATTCGCCGCCGCTGGAGCTCTGTCTCTCGCGGGTGTTGCGCAGCTCGCCTCGGCTTCCGATCCCGGCACAGGTGACTGGCCGATGTGGGGAGGATCTCCGGACCGGAACATGGTTTCAAATCAGAAAGGGATGCCGACCAGCTGGGACGTCAAGACCAAGAAAAACATCAAGTGGGTCGCCACGCTTGGCTCGCAGAGCTACGGAAATCCGGTGGTTGCCGGCGGTCAGGTTTACGTGGGAACCAACAACGAGACAATGAGGGATCCGAAACAACCCGGCGACCGCGGCGTGCTGATGTGTTTTCGTGAATCGGATGGCGAGTTCCTTTGGCAACACACCAACGAGAAGCTCGCCGCCGGGAGGGTCAACGACTGGCCGTTTCAGGGCGTGTGCTCTTCGCCGCTCGTGGAGGGCGATCGGCTCTATTACGTTACCAATCGATGTGAAGTGGTGTGTCTCGACACGCAGGGCTTTCGCGATAACGAAAACGACGGGCCCTACAAGGAAGAGAAGTTCACCGGCCAGTCTGACGCCGACATCGTCTGGAAGTACGACATGATGGAGGAAGTCGGCTCGCAACCACACAACATGTCGAACTGCTCCCCGGTCTCATACGGAGATATGCTTTACATTTGTACTTCGAACGGCCAGGACGAAAGCCACGTCAACATACCTTCGCCAAAGGCCCCGTCGCTGATTGCAATCAACAAGACAACGGGCAAGCTTGTGTGGGAAGACAATTCGGTCTTCGACCGCATTCTGCACGGGCAGTGGTCTTCGCCGTCGGTGGGTAAAATCGGAGACGTGGTTCAGGTTGTTCACGGCCAGGGCGACGGCTGGGTGCGCGGCTACGAGGCGACGACCGGGAAAAAACTCTGGGAGTTCGACTGCAATCCGAAGGACTCGGTATGGCCAAAGACGCGCAATGAGCTGATCAGTACTCCGGTAATATACGACAACAAGGTCTATGTCGCTAACGGTCAGGATCCGGAACACGGCGAAGGCGTGGGACATCTCTACTGCATCGATGGAACGAAGCGCGGCGACATCACTCAGAGCGGCGTCGTGTGGCGGTATGACAAGATTCGCCGATCGATCTCGACCGGAGCGATTTACGACGGTATGCTTTTTTACCCGGACTTCAGCGGCTTCCTTCATTGCCTCGACGCCAAGACCGGCAGCGTCTTCTGGGTTCACGACATGTTCGCGGCCGTATGGGGCTCGCCGATGGTTGTTGATGGGAAGGTCTATTTGGGCGACGAGGACGGCGATATCGCCATCCTGGCGGCGGCGCGTGAGAAGAAAGTGATCGCCGAAGTCAACATGGGGAGCTCGGTCTACTCTACTCCGGTACCGGCCAACGGCGCCTTGTTCATCGACAATCGCAATCAGTTGTTCGCGATCTCGGAAAAGAAATGAACGTTCAGAGTTCAGGCTTTTGCCTGCCGGGGATATAGGGCAGGCTTGCGATGAATGAAGAGCAGCCTAAAGGCTGAACTCTGAACTCTGAACTCTGAACTCTGAACTTTGAACTCTGAACTTTGAACTCCGAACTCTGAACTCTGAACTCTGAACTCCGAACGACCCTACCTCATGGAGCCGTTTGATTTTCAAAGCCGGACACGATTGATCTTTGGCGAGGGGTCGCTTGATCGGCTCGGCGCTCTCGCTGTGGAACTCGGTTTTCGCCGCACGCTGCTGGTTGCTGACAGAGGGATACTATCCTGCGGTTTTGTAGAAACAGCTGCAAGGTGTCTCTCTGACTCGGGCATCACAGTCTTCGCCTTTCACGATTTTGGCTCGAACCCGGACACGACGATGATCGAAGCCGGGCGCGCCTACGCCACATCGCTGGATATAGATTCGATCATCGGGCTTGGCGGCGGCAGCTCGATGGATACGGCGAAAGCGGTCAATTTTCTGCTGACCAACGGCGGCGCGATGCAAGACTACCAGGGCTACGGAAAGGTCGCGCTCGCCGATGCTGCCGATGATTGGCGTCCCGACAACCGCGGGCACCGGTAGCGAAGCCCAGTCATACGCTCTCATCTCCGACGCCGAGACTCACGTCAAGATGGCTTGCGGTGATCCGGGCGCCGCGTTCAAGGTTGCAATACTGGATCCGCGGCTGACCGTCTCACAGCCCGCGAGAGTCACCGCAACCGCAGGCTTCGACGCTATCTCTCATGCAGTCGAGACATGGGTCACGACGAAGCGCAATGCAGCATCGGAGCTCTTCTCTCTCGAAGCGTGGCGGTTGCTCGAAACGAACTACGAGCGAGTGATCGCCCAACCCCAGGACGTAGAAGCGCGCGGAGCGATGCAGCTTGGGGCTTACTGGGCGGGCCTGGCGATCGAGAGTTCGATGCTCGGCGCGACCCACGCGTGCGCGAACCCTCTGACGGCGAACTACCATACAGAGCACGGTGTGGCGATCGGGTTGATGCTCCCGCACGTTGTTCGATGGAACAGTTCGGCCGTCGGTGATCGCTATGCCCGACTCCTGGAGCGCGGCTCGGCGGAAGAGTACCGCGGCGATCCGGCGGGAGCTCTTGCTGCAAGGCTCGAGGAGCTGTTGGCGATCGGTGGGATGACGAGCGGCTTGAATGCGGCAGGGGTACCTGAGAGTGATCTTCCGCGCCTTGCCGAACAAGCGGCCGATCAATGGACAGGACGGTTCAATCCGCGGCCGTTCGGAGCTGCGGAAGCGCTCGAACTTTATCAGCGCGCATTCTGAGAGATACTTCAGCGGAAGTTTGCGATCTTTGCGGATCTTCGCGTCTTTGCGCGAAGCCTTACTTTTTCAAAAAGACCTCGCGCAGAGACGCAAAGATCCACAAAGATCGCAAATCCTTCCCCCTGAAGCCGAATAACGAATCTCCAAAGGAGGACACGCGTCTTTGTTCAAGCGATCATTCAGAAACACTCTTTCAATCCTTTTTCTTCCGGTTTGCATTCTGCTTTTCGTCTCACCTTCGGAGTCGCAGCTTCCGCCGGAGACATGGTCTCAGTTTCGAGGAGGCCAGAGGCTGATGGGGGTCTCGGTGTCTAACGTACCAAAGGATCTCAGGCTTGTGTGGACCTATGAGGCGGGCGATTCCATTGAGTCCTCGGCCGCCATCGTCACCGGCTCTGTGTATGTCGGATCGCAATCGGGCGAACTCTCCGCGTTGAATCTCTCGGACGGTTCGGTGCGTTGGAAGTACAAAGCTACCGGACCGATCGGCGAATCCTCCCCGTGCGTGAGCGGCGGCGTGGTCTTCATCGGCGATCTCGAAGGGACTCTCCACGCAGTCAACACACGAGACGGCAAAGCGATTTGGACCTTCAAGACCAACGGCGAGATCAAGTCTTCACCGGTCGTGGTGGGCGATCGGGTCTTGTTCGGCTCCTATGATGAGCATCTGTATTGTGTCTCTGCGTCAAACGGCTCGCTTATCTGGAAGTTTAGAACCGGCGGACCGGTGCATTGTACAGCGGGCGTATCAAACGGTATGGCGCACATCGCCGGTTGCGACGAAGTGTTCCGCGCAATTCGAATCGCCGACGGCAAAGAAGTGTTCCACATCGCGTCCGGCGCATATACCGGAGCGTCGCCCGCAATAGTAGGTCAAAAGGCCTTCTACGGTACGTTCGACAACGAAGTGCTCGCTGTAAACCTTCTGTCTCGGCGCATCAGTTGGCGGTATCGGAATCGTAAGCGCCAGTTCCCTTACTACTCGTCCGCCGCGGTCGCCGAAGGCAGAGTTGTAATCGGCGGGCGCGACAAGATGGTTCATTGTCTGGACGCGGGGACGGGCAAGGAACTATGGACCTTTATGACTCGCGCTCGGGTCGAGTCGTCAGCGGCGCTTGCGGATGGAAGAGCGTTTATCGGTTCGAATGACGGGAAGCTCTACGTGATGGACTACAAGACGGGCGCGAAGGTTTGGGAGTTCAATGCCGGGGCGCCGTTGTCGGCTTCGCCGGCGATTGCTGGTGGACGAGTCGTGATCGGGTCGGAAGACGGGAGGCTCTACTGCTTCGGGCAGTGAACCGTCCCGCACTCCGGCAGTCAAATCAGTTTACTCTCATCAAACGACTTCGAGGGCCTCGCATGGTCCTGGCTTGGGAGTTTGCCATGCGCCAATTCAACTACAGCCTGATTGCGCTTTCAATCATGTTGATTTCGATCTCGTCCCCGGTTGACTGTTCGCCTGTTCAGTACATCTCATCCGACACCTACACCCGGTACGAGCTGCTAGCCCCCGAAAGCCATAAATTCAAAATCTACTACGAGGTCACCGAAACCAGACCCGGAGCGAGGTTTCACTTCAATGCCATTCGTGAAGGCAGTGAGGCGACCGACGAATCGGTGATCGACCTCGCGACCGGGAAGCCGTTGAAGTTCGAAGTCGTCACCGGCGCGCTGGCCGCTGAAGCCTCTGCCGACAAATCGACCCAGCAAGCTGAACGCTTTAACCCGGCGAGCAAGTACATTCAGGTTCACCTTGCTCATCCAGTGCCGGCGCGAGGCGAGTACCGGTTGGCGATTATTAAGACCTACAAAGACGACAAGAGTTACTACACGGAGGGCGACACGATCGTCTTCAAGCGCCCGCTGGGGATTCCCCGTGACAGCGTCGTGCTCCCTGCCGGCTATGAGATTGTCTCGTCGTCGGTCGCGACCCAGGTTCTGAGTGAAGAGGACGGCCGTTTGAAACTGTCGTTTGTCAATCCGGGTAGCGGAGGTCAACTCGAGGTCAACATCAAGGCGCGGCCGCTGCCGTCGGCTAAGAAAGCGGAGGTGAGGCGATGAGCCGCGTAAGAAGCAGCGTCGCGTGCGCTACTGCGTCTTTGGTCTGCTGTCTGTTCCTGGGTGCATCTCTTGATGATAAGGCTCTGGGTCAGAACCCAGGGTTTGCCGAACGCGCGTACCAAGATCGGGAGATACTCTACGAGCTCCAGTCGCCTGAGACTCACGCCTTCCGAATCACCCACGACTACACGGTGCGCAACGCGGGTGAGAAGTACTACTTCAATGTCGTTCGGGCCGGGAGCCACGTAACAGACCCCGAGAGCATTGACCTGGATAGTGGAGAACCGCTGAAGTGGGAGACCATCGACGGCAAGACCGCCCACGAGAGAAGCCTCGCGGTCGGAGAGGTCAAAGACGACACAGAAATCGTGGTCACTTATCTCTCTGGTCCGCTTCCTGTAGGCACAACGAATCGGATCCGTCTGAAGGAAACATACGCCGATGCGAAAAGTCTTTATCTCGACGGAGACGATCTGGTTTGGGACCGCAGCTTTGGGCGCTTGCGCAACACGGTGGTGTTACCGCCCGGCTGGTATCTGACGGCGTTGTCCTCGCCGGCGACTATTCAGACGCTTCCAGACGGACGGGTGTCGATCTATGTTGTGAATCCCCGTAACGATGACGTGCGAGTGTATCTTCGCGCTCGCCGGCGCATTCCGGCCAAGTCGCGATAACATCTTTGTCGATCGTCGCCGCAAGCGATGCTGTCTCCAGCACCGCATGTTATTATGCCTGCGGCGAGGCTTTAGTTATGTCCACGAGAACCAGAACAAACATTGAAGACCTCTACAGCATACCTGGGAACGGCAAGGCCGAGATCATCAACGGAGAGGTTGTGCGAATCATGGCAACCGGAGGAATCCCAGGGCGTGCGAGCGGCAATGTGTTCTTCAGCCTGCGTAGCTACGAGAGGGCGATGGGTGGCGGCTATGCATTTGGCGACAACATAGGATTTATTGTTGACTTGCCGAATCGCCAATCCTTCAGCCCCGATGCCGCCTGGTACATAGGTGAACTCGACGGCATGAAGTTTCTCACCGGCGCTCCCGCTTTTGCAGTGGAGGTCCGAAGCGAGAATGATTACGGGCCGGTGGCTGAACGAGAGCTAGCCGAAAAACGCCGGGACTACTTTGCGGCCGGAACTCTTGTTGTATGGGACGTAGATCTCCTCAGCGATGATGTGATTAGAGTCTACCGATTTACCGATCCCGAAACCCCGACAATCTATAAGCGCGGCGACATCGCAGAAGCGGAACCGTCAGTATCCGGCTGGACGATGCCCGTTGATGAACTGTTCAACTGAGCTTTTGATCTCACTTGTTTCATTTCGCTCGATGTCCGTTGAGCAGCGGCCGAAGCGCCTGGCCCGTGTATGACTTCTTCGACCGCGCCACGTCCTCAGGCGTGCCTTCGGCGACCACTTTGCCGCCCTCTTCGCCGCCTTCGGGCCCGAGGTCGATCACCCAATCGGCGCTTTTGATCACATCGAGGTTGTGTTCTACCACCAGCACGGTGTTACCGAGCGCAACCAGTTGATGAAGCACGTCGAGCAGCTTGCGGACATCCTCGAAGTGCAGACCGGTCGTCGGCTCATCGAGGATGTACAGGGTGCGCCCGGTGGCTCGCTTCGAGAGCTCTTTCGCCAGTTTGATGCGTTGGGCCTCGCCTCCTGAAATCGTTGTCGCCGACTGGCCGAGCTTGATATAGCCCAGCCCGACGTCGATCAGGGTCTGAAGCTTTACCTTGATCTGCGGAATATTCTCGAGGAGAGGCAATGCCTCTTCGACGGTGGTGTCCAGCAGACCCGCTATCGAGTGACCCTTGTACTGCACCGAGAGCGTTTCGCGATTGTAGCGAGCGCCGCGGCACACGTCGCACATCACGTACACATCGGGTAGGAAGTTCATCTCGATGCGCTTCATTCCGTCGCCCTGGCACGTTTCGCAGCGGCCCCCCTTCACGTTGAACGAGAAGCGCCCGGGTTTGTAACCGCGCTCTCTGGACTCAGGTAACATCGCATACAACTCGCGGATGGGAGTAAACACCCCGGTGTAGGTTGCAGGATTCGAGCGGGGCGTTCGACCGATTGGAGACTGGTCGATCTCGATGATCTTATCGATATGCTCGAGGCCGGTAACTTCACGATGCGCGCCGGGATCGAGCATGCTCCGATAGAGCTTCCGCGCCAGGCTTCTATACAGGATGTCGTCCACCAGCGTCGATTTGCCCGAACCTGAGACACCTGTCACCACGATGAACAACCCCAGAGGGAACTTTACGTCTATATTCTTGAGGTTGTTCGCGCGTGCTCCCAGCACTTCGATAGCCTTGCCGTTCGAATCGCGGCGCTCGGCCGGAACCGGTATCGACAGATCGCCGGAAATGAATCGGCCGGTCAGCGATGCAGGGTTTTGAGCGATGTCTTCGGGAGTACCTTGCGCAACTAAAAAGCCGCCATGGGCGCCGGCGCCGGGTCCCAGATCGACCACGTGATCCGCGCGGCGAATCGTCTCTTCGTCGTGTTCGACGACCAGCACCGTGTTTCCAAGATCCCGAAGATTTTCGAGAGTGTCGAGCAGTTTGCTGTTGTCTCGCGGGTGAAGGCCTATTGAGGGCTCGTCCAGCACATACAACACCCCTCGAAGCTGCGAGCCGATTTGCGTTGCAAGCCTGATCCGCTGGCCTTCACCGCCCGATAGCGTCGATGACGGCCGGTCGAGCGTGATATAGCCAAGCCCGACGGTTTCCAAAAAACTCATGCGCTGGCGAATCTCTCGCAGGATCAGACCGGCGATTTTGTCCTCTCTCGCGTTGAGTTTGATTTGGTTGAGTATCTTGACCGCGTGAGCAATAGGAATCGCTGTAAAATCCGCGATGGCCCGGCCGCCGACCCGCACCGCAAGCGACGCGGGCTGAAGCCTCCGGCCCTGACAGCCCGGACACACCGTCGGCGATATCAGCGCCTCGAACGCGGCGATGCCGGTCTCACTCTTCATGTCCTCCGCGCGAGCCATCAGATAGGGCACAGCGCCCTTCCAATCGGTCTTGTATTCGTATGCACCGTAGCGCAGCGACAGCCGCTCCTTCGAACCATGGAAGAATGAGTCCTGCACTTTCTGCGGCAATTCGCAAAACGGCCTGTCGTGTGAGACGCCGGCCTGCCGGGCAAGCGCCTTCATCACGTCGCGAAGGTAGTTGCCGATGTTCGAGTCGAGAGGGAATGGGTCCTGCTCATTGATTGGCAGCCCGGGATTGATCACGATCTTCGCCGGATCGATTTCAGCGCGAGTGCCAAGCCCGTGGCAGTCGCGGCAGGCGCCGTAAATGCTGTTGAAGGAGAACGACCGCGGTTCGAGTGCCGGCACCGAGATGCCGCACTCGGGGCGAGCCATCTTTTCGGAGTAGAGCCGTTCTTCGCCATCGACTATCGAAACCATCACCAGCCCGTCGGTGAGCTTCGCCGCAAGGTGCACCGATTCATCGAGCCGCTTCTGTACACCCTGTTTGATCAGCAGCCGGTCGATCACAACTTCGATAGTGTGGTTGCGGCGTTTGTCGAGTTTGATCTCTTCATCGAGCTGGCGAATCTCGCCATCAATACGCGCCCGGTTGAAACCGGAGCGTGCAAGCTTCTCGAGTTCCTTTTTGAACTCGCCTTTCCGCCCGCGAACGATGGGTGCGAGTATCATCACCCGCTCGCCCTCGGGCAGCGTGGCCATCTGGTGGACAATCTGATCGATTGATTGGCGTGAGATCGGCCGGCTGCATTTTGGGCAATGCGGCAGACCGATCGAGGAGAATAGCAGCCGCAAATAATCGTAGACTTCGGTAACGGTGCCGACGGTCGAGCGAGGACTGCGCATCGTGGTCTTCTGCTCGATTGAAATTGCAGGCGACAGCCCTTCAATCGAGTCGACGTCGGGTTTTTCGAGTTGGTCCAGAAACTGGCGTGCATACGCCGACAGCGATTCAACGTATCGGCGCTGGCCTTCGGCGTAAATCGTGTCGAACGCGAGGCTGGACTTGCCCGACCCCGATAGACCTGTAACTACCGTCAGACGATTGCGCGGCAGTTCGAGGCTCAGGTCTTTTAGATTGTGCTGACGGGCGCCGCGAATTGTTATTTTGTCTATCGCCATTCAGAGCAGAGTCCGGATAGAGCGGAATTATCCCGAGTCGCGAACATTTCATTGTACTCGGTTGGCGACGATGGGTGTCAAGCGAAGCAGGTTGTAAGAAAAGACCGTATTCCAGCTCCGAAGAAGCGGCTCGGTGGACTAGCAGCGCTCATCGTCGTACTATCGTGCCTGAACCCAAAGCTCGAGAGCCAGGGAGGAATCGATGGCCAGCAGAACACCGAATGGAGCGTTGGACGATGTTCAAGCGAGGCGACTGCGCCAGCGGTTTCGCAAGGGTGTGTTCGTTATTCCGAGCCTGTTGACCACCGCGAATATCTTCTGCGGGTTTTATTCGGTGATGGAATCGCTCGCCGGTATCAAAGCACTCGCGCTCGCTCAAATGCCGGCTGGTTTGGGGGTTGTGAGCGAACACGGAGCTCTTGGAGCGGCCACCGAGCACTTCGATCGAGCGGCTATCGTAATCGGATTTGCCGCCCTGTTTGATTTGCTTGATGGGCGCGTTGCTAGAATGACAAATGCGACGTCGGAGTTCGGCCTCGAGCTGGACTCGATCGCGGACGTCATCTCATTTGGCATAGCTCCGGCGGTCCTTGCGTTCGCCTGGGGCTACGGACAGGTGCCTGACTTGCACAACATCGGGTGGGCCGCCTCGTTCCTGTTCGTGATCTGTGGCGCGCTCAGGCTGGCTCGCTTCAACGTACAAGCGCGACGCCCACATCCCAACCTCCCGCTCAAGAATCCGAAGATCGACAAGAAGGCCTTCGTAGGAATGCCCATCCCGGTCGGCGCCACGATGATCGCTTCGATAACCCACTTTTCGCCGAGCCCGTTGGGTCTAAGCGCAGGGACCCACCTTTGGTCGCTCTGGATAGGCCCCAAAGCTTATTCCACCGCCCTTCTTGTTCTTGTAATCTGTCTCGCATTTCTGATGATTTCGACGCTGCGATATTCAAGTCTCAAGAATATTGGCGTCGGAAACCGGAACCCGCGGATTCTGATAATAGGGCTCGCCCTGGTGGTTATGTTGATATGGTTTAGTTCGCAGTGGTTCCTGCTGACTATCTCGATCGTCTACGTTTCGCACGGAGTGTTAGCGAAGTTGTGGTCGCTGGTTAAGCCGCGACGAGTTGGAGATGCTCGTGCCGAGATCGAGGTCGATCCGAAGCCTTCGCCGGAGGCGCGAAGTTAGAGAGGTTCCGGGCGGTCGACGCCGCTACTCGGCAAGCAACTCATCCAGCCGCACTCGATTCCCAAGCAAGCAAGCGTGACCTGCGCCCTTGATCACCCTCACTCGTGCGTTCGGGATTCGCGCAGCCATCGCTCGTGCTTCTTTTACTGACGGAATCAACAAGTCTCGATCGCCAACGATAAACAACGTGGGGGTCTGAATCTCAAACAGGCGAGCCTCCAGGTCGAGGTCGGCGATGAGCTCGAGGCGTCGCGCGTACGCCTCGGCGCTGACTGTTCTGATGGCGGACCAAAAGCGATGTCGGTCTTGCGCGCTCACTCCGTCGATGAGCAACCCCAATATGCTCGCCGCCCGACGAACCGGCCAGAGCAAACGAAACGGCAGGCCGGAAGCGAGCTGCACGCCCAGGTTGATCGTTACCCTTTTCCGAAAACGCGGAAAAGAATTGATCACTACGACGCGTTTGACCATTCTTGGATACCGAAGCGCGAAGCTCAGCGCCACTGTCCCGCCGAAAGATTCTCCAAGTATGGTTGCTTGCGGCTCTTCCAGATCCTGAATGATCGCCGCCAGATCGCCTGTGAGGTCGTCATAGGTGAACCGGCCATGATCGCGTGAACGGAAAGTTACAACGCGGTTGGCGGGGGCGAGCCGCGCGGTTTGCTTGAAGAACAGCTCGCCGGTGCCGTCCAGTCCGGGAACGTATACCAGCAAAGGCCCGGATCCCTGTACTCGATATGGAGGGGGATTGCTGGTCACCGTTACTGACCGCTGATCTCTTCGAGGATTTGCTCGGCGGCAGCGCGAGGATCGGGGTGGTCCGTGATGGCGCGCCCGATAACGATGAAGTCGGCGCCGTCGCGCACGGCGGCCGCAGGCGTTGCGATACGTTTTTGATCACGCTTTTCGGACCATTCCGGGCGGATACCCGGGGTGAGAATGATAAACCGTTCGGCGGTTATGCACTCGCGGATCAGGCGAATCTCGTGAGGCGAAGCCACAATGCCGTCGAGTCCCGAATCGCGTGCCAGAGCGGCCAGGCGAACGACCTCGGCTCTCAAGTCCGATGCGATGCCAACGTCGGAAAGATCGCCTTTGTCCATACTGGTGAGCACTGTCACTCCAAGAACCGCGGGCCGGGTGATCCACAGCAGGCCGCGATCGCCTACCGCGTGTGCAGCCGCGCGCATCATCTCCGATCCGCCGAGAGTGTGGACATTCAGGATTGAAACACCCAGCCGCGCCGCCGACTCGACAGCGCCGGATACGGTGTTGGGGATGTCGTGAAACTTGAGATCGAGAAAGACACGCTCGCCCGACGAGATGACCTCGCGAACCAGCTGAGGGCCCTCCGCGGTGAACAGCTGGCTGCCGATCTTGAACATTCCCACCGTCCCGCTCAATCGCTCGACCAACCGAAGCGCGCTGCCGCGATCCGGAACGTCCAGCGCGACGATAAGGCGGTCCTTGACGCTTGAGGGAGTTGGCAGGGTATTGGTTGCCAGATGCATCTCCTTGGGGAATGTCGCGAAGAAATCGCCGCGTTATCTCCGTTGAATTTTTGAACTCGTCGTCGCCGTTTCGAATATAGCGGGGTGGGAGAACTCGATCAAGACGAGCGCTGAGGATGCCGACTCGATCATGAATCTTGTTTCGAACTAGCGGGACGGAGCGGAAGTACGAACCGGTTAAGACTCAAAGGTCACGCCCCGGTAGCCTTTCGGCGGCCCTCGGAATCGACTTCAGTCAGCCGGATGTCTTCCAGCAGTCGGCCCCCGGCTTCCTGTGTCATCCGAATTGCCCCGTTGAAAACTGCGCCCTCTTCGACCAGCAGTACTGGAGTCATTACATCTCCGTGCACCCGTCCCGTCCTGCGAATCTCCAGCTTGGATTTGGCGATAAGGTTGCCGTGGACCGTCCCGTGAACCACGCAGACACCGACGTCTATCTGGGCTTCGATCTGGCCCGTCTCGCCGATGATCAGAGTCCCGCTTTCCGATGTAAGCGTGCCATTAGCCTTGCCGTCGACCTGAAGCCGATCGGCGAATGCAATGTCGCCTTTGACTTCGATCCCGCGGCCTATCCACCCGAAGTCTGAGTTGCCGGGCTCACCCTTTACTAATTTCATTCTTGATATCCCCGCTTTTTGATTTGTCTGCAAGAACCTGCCTGGGACCGATGCCTGTGTCGTGAGGGACCCGACTCTATTAAAAATCGAAAAAGCCGTTTTCTTTTTAGTCTCAAAAACCGGTCTAGAATCAGGGCAGACAGGTTATACGCCCTAGCGGGACGCGAAGTCAAGGTTTTCGTTGAGTTCAGGGACCGCCGCGCGGACCGCATCCGGTGGGAAAGAAAGAGCCGCAGCCCAACTGCAAAAGGGGCTGCGGCTCAGCGAGAAGAACCTCGCCCGCGCTGATCCTACTGGATCTTTACTTCTATCTGTTTTGGCTTGGCTTCCTCTCTCTTAGGAAGAGTCAGCCGCAGGACTCCGTCCTTGAACTGCGCATTGATTGCTTCGGTGTTGACGTTGGGCGGCAGCGTGAACGACCGGAAGAACTGACCGTAACTGCGTTCCACACGGTGGTAATTCTCACGCTTCTCTTCGTTTTCGACTCGTCTTTCTCCGCTGATGGACAACGTGTTCTCGTGCAGGCTCACTTTTACATCGTCTCGGTTGACCTCCGGCAGTTCGAGCTTGATCAGAAAAACATTTTCGTCCTCGTAGACGTCAACGGCTGGCGTCCACGCCTTCAGGGCAACATCCTCGCGCGGAACCTCCATGCTCGCGTCAAGGATTTGGTTGATGCCTCGCTGCAGATCGAATAACTCACGGAAGGGATCCGCCCCAAACCCGCGAAACCCCCGAGATCGTGCCACTTGCGTACCAGTCTTTGCCATTGTTCGTTTACCTCCTAAAGTAGCTTTCAACCGTCCTAAAGTAACCAGTCGTTTCAAATCGATCAACTGGTCCTTATCTGATTTTCATATGACTTCGACATAATAAAATCTGAGTCTCTACTTGTCAAGAACTTTTTTTGGATAATGACCAAGAGGATCCTAACAGACGGGTGGGGTTGATCTTAGGGTTGACTCGGTCGGGGTAGGGTGGTACTTGGTTTGGGTTACTGCGAATGGATTGAGCGGACGAGTGAGCTCAACGGGGCGTCGTGGCTGTGGCAGTAGTCGGAAAGCCCGTCAATTACCTTCACAGTTATTGTCGGGTCGTAGTAATTAGCGGTTCCTATCTGTACGGCGGTAGCTCCGGCGATAATGAACTCAAGTGCATCGTTGGTAGAAGAGATTCCACCGATCCCGATTATCGGCACATCGACGGCTCTTGCGACTTCGTGCACCATGCGCACCGCGATCGGGTGAATCGCTGGACCCGATAGCCCGCCTGTCCCATAGCTCAAGCGGGGCCGCCGCGTGTTCACATCGACTGACATGCCCACAAGCGTATTGATAAGCGAGAGACAGTCTGCGCCGGCCTCCACGATCGATCGAGCTAGCACGGTTACGTCGGTAACGTTTGGAGAGAGTTTGACAATAAGCGGTCTGGTGGCCTCGCGCTTTGCTCTTTCGGTGAGCCTCGCGGCGGCGTCCGGCGAGTTGCCGATCACTATACCTCCTTCCTTTACGTTTGGGCACGAGATGTTCAGTTCGTATGCCGCGATGCCTTCGCCGTCGTTTAGGATCCTGATTGCTTCGACATACTCGTCGTCCGAGTACCCGAACACGTTTGCAATTACTCGTGTGTCATAGCATTTGAGCAGCGGCAGCTTTTCCTTGATGAACGCGCGCGCGCCGATGTTCTGAAGCCCGATAGCGTTCAACATGCCGCCGTGTGTCTCGACTATTCTGACAGGTGGATTGCCAGGCAGCGGCCTTGCAGAAAGGCCCTTGGTCGCGAATCCCCCGAGGCGGTTCAGGTCTATCAACTCTGCGAACTCGAGGCCATATCCAAAGGTGCCGGATGCGCCAATCACCGGGTTGTTGAAACGAACCCCCGCGATTTCGACTGCGAGCCAGGGATCGTGATTCGTTCGATCTGCCATCATCTGAAGGGGGCTGAGTCGCGGTTCAAGTTCCAGCTAGTGACCCATCGAGTTCACGTCCCACCGAATCGTCTCGGCTGGGAAGATCGAGCCATCGGTGCAAACCCGGCGGTACGAGTTGTAACCTCGAGGGCCTTCGCTCTTGACCTCTACGACGCAGCCTACGCACACACCGAAGCCGCAGCCCATCGGCGCCTCGAGCGACACAAGGCAGGGTACCTCAAATTGGGCGGCCAGTTCGGCGACCCGTCTCATCATCACCCACGGACCGCAGGCATAAACCTTCGCGCCTGCGCCGCCGCATTCCCGTAGGTAACGTTCGAGGGGCGCGGTAACGAATCCCATTTCGCCGAGGCTGCCATCATCGGTGGTCAGGGTCAGCGGAAGTCCCAATGCACGAAAGTCCTTCAGCCCGCAGCCGGCCGCTGCGTTTTCGCTCGCAGCGCCGAAGAATAGTTGCACCTCGGCATTCCTGGACGCCAGTTCCTCGCAAAGCATGAGGACCGAGGCCGAACCAATGCCTCCAGCAACCACGATCGCGCGTTGATGAGTCGATCTTTCGATCGGCCAATTGTTGCCAAGCGGTAGAAGCGCCTGGACGGTGCCCTGAGGTCCGATCCGTGAGAGCGCCTGCGTACCCCGCCCAAGCACCTGGTACAGGAAGCCAATCCGTCGTGGGCTGTGAACGCGATAGACAGCGAGAGCGCGTCTGAGAAGAGGCTCGATGGAGCCTTCGGCTTTGAGCATTGCGAATTGTCCGGGGCTCGCGTTGATGTCCTCTTTGAGATCCAAAGTAAGGAGTCGGTAGCCCCGCGCGAGTTCGCGATTGCTCTCAACGGTGGCTAGAGTATCGATCATTGTTGCGTGTGCGCGGGCTCGCTGGAAGCGCCTCGCTGGGCTGATGTGGACTGCGGTTCTCCCTCCAGTGGATAAGACGCAGTCTAGCAAGATGAGTGATCGAACTCAACGGCGCGGCGAGCGGACACGATGAGCGACTTAACCTTGTTGTTCTTTCTTTCTCCCGCAAGCTTCATTTTTGTCGCATGCGTTTTGGCGACCCGCCCCGCCACGCGACCTTGCGTTAGTGTTTCTCTCACCCTATTCTGACTCAATTGACGATCCGGTGGAACGGAGAACCCAGACTAGATGAAAACGGCTGACGAGATTGTGGGCCTGGTGAACGAAGTGGTCGACTCCCCCGCGCCCCTTGAAGAAGTGCTTCGATATGCAGTGCAGATTCTCAAACAGGAGCGACAGCACTTCAACTGGGTGGGTATATACCTGGTCGAAGGCGACACGCTCGTTCTGGACAACTACATCGGCAAACCGACCGAGCACACCCACATTCCGATAGGCAGAGGCGTGTGCGGTGTGGCTGTGGCCGAAGGCGCCAATCAAATCGTCGGCGACGTTACGAGACTGGACAATTACCTGGCTTGCAGCGTTGAAACGCGGGCGGAGATCGTCGTGCTTATTCGGCGCGATATGGAGATCCTCGGCCAAATAGATATCGACAGCGACATCGAGAATGCGTTCACCGAAGCAGATGAGGAACTCCTGAACCGAGTCGCGGATCTTGTCGCTCGTCGATTCTAACTTCCGGCCGCTCGATCGGCGTTTGCTACTATCCTCTCCCACACGATTTCGTGTGACCTCATACGATAACCAGAGCCAATGCCGTCATCGACCTTTGACGCAGGCAGGGCTCTACGCCCAGATAAACTCACCAGAGGCTAGGGGTTACTCGAATTCCCCCGTTGGATTTCCGAGATGGCACATCACTCGCTCTTACCTCTATCGGTTCTTTTGTTTCGAACCGATGAAGTTGAACGGACACTCGGAGGAACGGCTGATGGCAAGCAACGCGATTTCGATCAAATCAGACGCCGGTCTCAATGCAGCATTGGCCGGGGACAAGATGAGTGGTTTCGAAGACCTCTATCGCAAGCACTATCGGAGAGTCTACTCCATATGCCTTAGGATGACAGGCAACATGGCCGAGGCCGAGGATCTGACGCAGGAAGTGTTTATTCAGCTCCATCGTAAGATAGGCTCGTTTCGGGGAGAGGCCGCATTCACGACGTGGCTGCACCGGCTGACGGTGAACCAGGTGCTTATGCATTTTCGCAAGCGTTCGGTTCGCTCCGAGTTGACAACCGATGATGGCGAAATGCCCGACTCGATCGATCCTGAGACGATTAATCCGGAGGCAATGCCGATCGTCGATCGGATAAGTCTTGAGAGCGCGATCTCTCAACTCCCAAACGGCTATCGAACCGTGTTTGTTCTGCACGATGTCGAGGGCTATGAGCACGAGGAAATTGCGAGGCTACTCGGCTGCAGCGCGGGAACATCGAAATCGCAATTGCACAAGGCCAGGTTGAAACTCCGCCGTCTTCTTCTGCAGCGCGCAATAGCCGCGTGACCAGAACAAACAAGATTAACGCAAAGGCTGCCTGCTCCAATGAGCTTGGCAGCCTTTCGAGTCTCTGGCGGATCAACGGCAATTTCCTCTTACCTGTCGGATGGTCGCAAATTCGAAACAATCAGTCCTGAAACGGATCCTGAAGTATCACATCCACCGAGTGTGTTTCTGGTTCGCCAGCGCTCTGTGTGCCTGGAGAGAGCGTTTTTCGATTGTCGGGTCCGGTCGATTTCGGCGTGAAGCGGCAATCGTTGCCGGGCTGTGCCGCGCGGCTCTTCGTCGCCCCAGTCGCTTTGGTCTTCTGTCAACCCGTCGCCCTATGGTAAATCTGTCAGGGTGTACAAGCCGCCCACAAGATTCCGGGCATTAGCGCTTTCGATCCTGCTAACCCTTTCAGCGCCGGGCCTGAGTCAATTGTCCGCGTTGAGCCGGGCACCCGGAGCGCTGCATGTTGCGCTCGACTCAGAGTTGAATCGAGATCGCCTGCTCGAGGCCGCCAGGTCGGGCGGGGATTATCTCATCCGGATGCAGAAACTCGACGGGAGCTTTTATTACTTTTACGACGCCGCGACGGATCATTTCGAACCTCAGCGATACAACATGGTGAGACATGCGGGCACCGCCTTGTCGTTGCTTGATCTCTACGCGGCGACGCATGACGATCGGTATCTCGCATCCTCCCGGCGGGCAATAGTGTTCCTGAAGACCCGGTTTCGATCGACGCGATCCGGAAAGGCCATGTACGTGCTCGACTACGACGGTAAAGCGAAGCTCGGGGCGGCCGGGTTGGCGCTTGCGGCCCTTGCCCGCCAGATTCAACTTGATCGGAAATTCGGCGATCGGCTCAGCGCGACAAGGTTGGCCAATCTGATCCTGGCGATGCAACGCAAGGATGGAGCGTTTGAGATGCGCTACCAGCTTCGAGGCGACGACGAGCAGGCGTTTGACTCGCTTTATTATCCGGGCGAGGCGTTGCTGGGGCTGATTCGTTTGTTCAACACGAATGGCGATCAGAGGTTGCTCGACGCAGCGCGTCGTGGAGCCGAATTCCTGATCGAGTCGCAGCGTCGGATGGACGGGTTGCCTGCGGATGCGTGGCTAATGCAGGCGCTTGGAGACCTATACAAGACCGGCCCACGGAGGCAGTATGCCGAACACGCGATTGCGCTCGCCGAAGCAATGATGGCCGAACAATATGATGACCAGGATAGCGCCGAATATGAGGGTGGTTTTGGCCCCGGTTCACCACGCGCAACGCCTGCCGCTTCGAGGGCGGAAGGACTCGTGTCCGCATACCGGCTCGCCGGCTCGATTGGAGACGCGCGCGCGCCGGCGATTGCCAGCGCGCTCAGGGCGTGCGCGAAGTTTCAACTTGCTCAGCAATTCACGGTCGAGAACAGCGGGTCTTTGGCGAATCCAGCGCGAGCCATAGGCGGATTTCGCGAAGGCCTGACATCATCAAGGGTTCGGATCGATTTCGTTCAGCACAACATCTCATCATTGCTGGGAATTGCAGAGACTCTCTACTAATTGCCGATTGCCGATTGACGAATTAAGATTGGCGCAATGTCTGACAAGCGGGAATCGCCAATCGGCAATCTGCAATCACGCTCGGCGGTGTTTATCGATCGCGACGGCACCCTCAACGAAGACATCGGCTACGTTTCGAGCTCGGACGAGCTGGTTCTTTACCCGTGGGCCGCGGAGGCAGTGCGTTTGGTCAATGAGTCTGGATTGCTGGCTGTCGTGATAACCAACCAATCGGGCATCGCCCGCGGGATGTACACAGAAGAGATACTCGACTCAATTCACTCGAGAATGACTGAAGCACTCGCTCGCGAAGGCGCGAGACTAGACGCGGTATACTATTGTCCGCATCATCCCGAAGTCGGAGATGTGCGATACCGGGTCAAGTGCGAATGCCGAAAGCCGCAAACAGGGATGCTCGAAAGGGCATCTCGCGAACTCGACATCGACCTCGCACGATCTTTTGTGATCGGGGATAAGGCGAGTGACATCAATCTTGCAGAGAACGCCGGGGCGCGAGGGGCGTTGGTGCTTACGGGTTATGGCGGTGAGACTTTTGAGCATCCCGATCGCTGGCCTTGCGCCCCGGAGCTCGTAGCCGAGAACTTGCTGGAAGCAGTGAAGCGAATACTGCTGGTTTTGTGAAATCGATGCTGACATTCCTCAAAATCTCGAACATCGCGCTGATCGATGAACTCGATGTCGAGTTCGATCGAGGGCTTAATCTGCTTACCGGGGAAACCGGGTCGGGCAAGTCAATTATCGTTGATGCGCTCGGCGTGCTTATCGGAGGACGGTTCTCATCGGATCTTCTCAAAGCGGGCCGCGATCGTGGGTTTATCGAAGGTTTGTTTTCAGTGGGGCGCAACAAAGATCTTGAACAGTTGCTGGGCGATGCCGGCATCAAAACGGATTGCGCCGGCGATACTGAGATCATCATCAGGCGGGAGTTTGCGGCTAACGGCCGAAACAAGACGTTCATCAATCATCAACTGGCAACTCAGGCGCTACTCCGTGACCTCCAGCCGTTTCTGGTCGACATCCA
This sequence comes from Blastocatellia bacterium, assembly GCA_963737945.1. GTDB lineage: Bacteria > Acidobacteriota > Blastocatellia > UBA7656 > UBA7656 > Onstottus_A. The sequence goes on from CAVTUR010000011.1 coordinate 400,708, forward strand.
CGGTCAGGGCGATCAACAAACCTTGTTCGATGTTGCTACACACCTCGAGCTTCTGGATGCATTCGCAGCGGTTGCGACGGTGAAAGAACAAGTGGCTGATTGCTACAACCGCTGGTCTTCCGTAAGACGTGACCTTGAAGCCCACGCCAGGGACGAAGCCGAGAAGCTCCAGATGATTGACATCCTTCGGTTTCAGATCGAGGAGCTTGAACGCGCGCGGTTGGTGGCAGGAGAGGACGACCAACTCGAGGAGGAGCGGCGGCGGCTCAACAACGTCGAGAAGCTCACGACGCTGTCTAACGAGAGTTTCGGTCTCACTTATGAAGACAGTGACTCGGCGATAACGCGCGTACGACAGACTGCTCGGCGCGTCGAGGAGCTTGCCGGTTACGACGCGAAGTTTCGCGAGTACCTCGAAGGACTCGAAACCTCGCAGGCGTTGCTTGAAGACCTTGCATTCTCCCTTCGCGACTTCTCCGACAGGTTGGAGTTCTCGCCTGCTCGCCTCGAAGAAATTGAGAGCCGGCTCACCGAGCTTGCCCGTTTGAAGCGCAAGTATGGAGGATCGACTGAAAGCGCACTCGAACACCTCGCGCGTTCGCAAGAGCACCTGCGCCAGATCGAAAGATCAGATGAGCGAGAAGCGCAGCTACGAGCCGATCTTGCGGGAGCTCGCGAGGCTTACGTTGAACGAGCTCGAAAGCTTCATCACGAGCGTGTGCGTTCGGCAAAGAAGTTCGAACGCGCCGTCGAACGCGGTCTCGCGGAAGTCGCGATGGAGCACGCCAGATTCCAGGCGCAGATAACCGCGCCAACCGACTCGGAGCTGAACCACGATGACGCTGCCGCCTCGTTTACTGCAGCCGGGATCGATCGAGTCGAGTTCTATTTTTCTGCCAATATTGGAGAAGCGATACGACCCTTGGCGAGAGTGGCGTCAGGCGGAGAAGCTTCACGGCTGATGCTGGTGCTGAAGACGGTAGCCGGCGCGATGGAGTTCCCTCGCACAATCGTGTTCGACGAGATTGACAGCGGGATCGGCGGGCGCGTTAGCGAGGCGGTTGGCTTCAAGCTCAAAAAGCTTTCGGCGAGTAACCAGGTATTTTGCGTTACCCACCAACCGCAGATAGCGCGATTCGCGGACTCACATCTTCTCGTGCGCAAGGAAGCGATCGCCGGCCGGACCGAAGTCAGTGTCGATAGGCTGGATCGCCGCGGCCTTGTCGAAGAGATCGCACGCATGCTAACCGGCGCCGAGATTACCGAAACCGCCCGTCGCCACGCCAGGGAATTGCTTAAGAGTTGAGACCGACTATATACCTATACGACCTATTGGACCTATAACAATTGGACCTATAACCCTTGCAACCTTCGCGCTCTATGATAGACTAGCCCGTGCTGCGGGGCGCTCCCGGTCCCCAGGTTCGAGCGGTTGTTGAGTGGCTCACCCAACCGGGGTAAACATTACTCGCTGTGGAGAATTAGATGGAAGACGACGAATTCAACCTGACCGCAGAGGAGCGTAGGAGCGACGACCGGCGACGAGAAGAGCGCCGTACGCAGGAAGTGGGCCCTCCGCCCGGCGAGTCCGAGCGACGCACCGGGCGCGAACGGCGGTTGTTTGATCGGCGCATCCAGGGCTCGACCACTGGTCAGCTGCTCGTCGAAGTCGGACGATTCGCTGCCGAGAACATGGTCTTTCGTCAAAAAGGAAACAAAGCGGCCGCCCGCCGCGCCCGCAAACACCTCTCACAGATAATGAAGCTCGCGAAGTCGAGACGAGCCGAAATCTCCGTTGAGATAAAGGCGTTGTCGCCCGGTGAAGCCGCGGCCGATGAGGGACGCCGGGATGAATAAGCCCGGCAAGCCCGTCCGACATTGTTGCAGTCTTAACTCAACTACATGGAGTTCTGTCCGGACATCAAGCCCGATCGACCAGCAACAAGGTTGTTTAGAGATACCCTTCCAGACTCACCACAGAACGCGCATGGCAGCTTATTCCTCGGCTCGCAGCCTTGCCTCGAGCCGCCTCCGGATGTGGTAGTAGTCCTCGAGAAGATTGTTCAGCGTAACGATGAAGGGTATCTGAAGCGCGGCTGCGTCGTCAGCTCGGCGCTCAAGCTCTTCCGCCTCGGGTGAGCCGGGCTGAACTCGCTCGAGCTTCTCCATCACTTCGTGAACATTTTCGCCACGAGGATGCCGGTGATAGGAGAAGCTGATAAGAGAGAGTGTGAGGCCATCGACGACCGATTGTACCTGGTCCGCGTCATCAAGAGACAAACGTCTCATCAAGAACGATTCTTCCGGGGCTTCAGTAGCTTTGGCGAGTTTAATGACCTTGTTCTTAAGGTCATCCGGTCCGTCGCTCATAACCGAATCATCAAGCCTCGCCCTCGCCGTTGTCAACTGAGCGGCGATGCGCGATGATTGTCGCCTTGAACCGTGATTCGTGATCCGGCCGTACAAAATATTTGAGCCATCGCGAATCGGGCCGGATTCTCAAAAGTGAACCTGGGTTAAGGCGGATGCCAACAATCCGCCGTCTTAACACGTGGTGTGTTATGTCCCAGGCTCTCTTCCGATCAACCTTATCCCCGCGATGCCAACCCTTCTTGTACCTGTCGACCGCCCTTGTCGGCGGGATCGTGGTAGATCGATGGATCGAGCCCACGGGCCTGGTTGTTGCCGCGGCCGCCCTGGTTTCCGTCATTGGGCCGATCACTCTGTTGCTCGGAAAAAGAGACGCGAGCGCAACTGTAGCTCTACTGCTCGGCTTTGGTGCGGTTGGCGCGCTGCTCTCGCACACCGAAAGAGCCAAAGTAACACCCTCGAGGCTTGAAAGCCTCTTCGAGTCAAAGGTCATTAGCCCGGATGATCCGGTTGAGTTGACTGGAACTCTGGCCGGGCCGCCTGAACCTGCTCCTGGAATGTTCTACATCGATATCGCGGCTGAACAATTGCGCGTGGGTGATCAACCGATCCTTGCCAGCGGACACGCGCGGCTGGTTATCTCGCCGTCCGGCGAACAAGCTCGAACAGAGTTCATCACGTCTCATTCTCGACTATGGATCTCGCATCCGCGTGCTGGTAAGGCTTGAACGCGCGCGCCAATACTCCAATCCCGGGTCGCCCGACTTCAACGATTTCCTCGAACGTCGAGGCTACGATCTGAAAGGGGTGATCAAGAGCCCGCTTCTGATCGAGCGCCTCGGCGTCGCGTCAACGAATCGAGCGCTCGCAGTTCTTTACCATCTGCGGGTGCGAATAATGAACGCGATTGATTCGAACTTTAAGCCGCCGGTGGCCGGAACATTGAAGGCGATGCTTACCGGTAATCGTTACTTCCTGGATCGTGTAACCGTCGAGCGCCTTCGGAAGAGCTCGACGTTTCACACGCTGGTGATCGCCGGCTTGCACATTGGAATCATCGCCTGGGCGCTGCTTGGCGGGCGATCCGCGGTCAGCCGTCGAAAGGCGTGGCGAGTAATTGCGTGTCTGCTGGTGCTGTGGGCATACGCGGTTATGGTTGGGCTGGCTGCGCCGATCACCCGGGCTACGTCGATGATAACAATCGGGGTGATCGGGCCGATGCTGTTCCGCCGCTCGGCGTCGATCAATACCGTGGCTTTGGCGGCCTTCGTTATGCTCGCCTTGAAACCGGCTCTGGTGGCCGACCCTGGGTTCCAAATGAGCTTCGTAGCGGTATCGGGAATTGTTGCGCTCGCGTTGCCGCTGGCGGACACGTTAAGGCGCATCGGTCAATGGCGCCCGACATCACACACGCCTCACCCGCCTCGTTGTGCGCGATCGGTCCGGTACTTCGCCGAGACTCTCTTCTGGGACGACCGAACTTTCGAGCAGGAGATGCGGCGGTCACCGGTTCGTTATCGTCTGGAGAAAGCCGCCGCGGCTCGCGTACTTGGGCGACTCCGTATTCAGCCGATAGTCAGAGGCGTAGTGTCGCTCGTGATCACCTCCGGAGTAATTCAGCTCGCGACACTTCCGTTGATGGCGTGCTACTTCAATCGGGTCGCTCCGGTTGGCGTGTTGTTGAACGTCGTAGCCGGGTTGCTGACGGGAGTCATGATGCTGACAGCGGTCGGCGCAATCGCGGTCAGCGGTCTAAGCGCATGGCTTGCGAGTCAGCTTGGACTCGTGGTGAAAGCCGCGCACTATGTTCTTGTCAACGCAATTGTGCCTTTCGATGAAATACCGTTTGCGACATTCAGGGTGGCTCACTACGAAGGCCGGCATGCGATTATCTATGCGCTGTACTTTGTTCCCCTCGCGATGATGGCCGTGCTGATTGATCGATGGCGGCCAGTCGATAACCTGTTACCGGTTGATCGAACCCCGAAACGGCGCGGTGCGAGCGTACGACGGCCGGATAGTGAACCGGCCGCGTTGCGCCGTCTCGGGTTCGCTCCGTCGTTTTTATGTTCGCTGGCGATGGCGGCGGCCGTGATTGCGGTCATCAAGCCGCCGAGCAATCGAGCGGACGGAAAGCTCATGGTTCACTTTCTGGACGTAGGCCAGGGCGATTCCGCGCTTATCGTGTTTCCTCACGGCACGACAATGCTGGTTGATGGTGGGTGGCGAGCTTCGTTTCGACAAACGAAACCAGACCGGCAGTGGGTCGACTCAATCAGAGGATGTCGAGCCGGTGTTCGCCGACAACGCCTTCTCGGTTGGTGAAGCCGTCGTGTCGAGGTTCATCTGGTCGCTGGGGCGCACGCGAGTCGACTATGTACTAGCGACTCACGCGCACGCGGATCACATCGGCGGGCTCTCCGACGTAGTTGGGAATTTCGAGGTTGGTCAGGGCATAGTCGGGCACGTGGCCGTTGGTGATCCTGAATTCGAGCGCTTCGTCGATGCGTTAAACCGGCATCGCAAGCCGCTCGCTTCGGTGAGCACGGGCGAACAATTCGAGGTTGATGGAGTGAGGATCGAAGTGCTCTGGCCCCCGGCGGCCTCCACCCCACCGGTGACTTCTGGCAACAACGATTCGGTGGTGTTGCGGCTTGTCTATGGCTACGTTTCGATATTGCTCGCGGGAGACATAGAGCAGACCGCCGAAGACTCGATTGTGACCTCTGGCGTGGATGTGCGCGCGGATTTATTGAAGGTTCCGCATCATGGTTCGAGGACTTCTTCCACCGAAGCGTTCATCAATGCGGTCAACCCTCGCTACGCGGTTATCTCAGTCGGCGAGCGAAGCCGCTTTGGGCATCCTCACGCGGTGGTGGTCAAGCGATATCTGGCAGCCGATGTGAGGTTGCTTCAAACGGGGCACGACGGAATGGTGACGGCGAAGACAGACGGCACTTCGATCAGCGTTGAGACTTACAGGAGGTGACGCGCCGTCAGGAACCTGCGTCCCGATGATTCAATTCCAGGGATTGATCGAATGATCCACGACGAGATTCCGTACATGGCGGTGCCGCGCCACCTACGATTTGGCTTGAGTCAGCAGTCGAGCATTTCCCGCGTGACTGCCGCTTCTTGCATCCCCGAGGGCTTTGAAGTACCATTTCGCAGGCTTTGAAACTGGTCTTTCTAAATCAATAAGGAGGGGAAAATCCAATGAGTTTTTCCGACACCGAAGCGCTTAAGCTGCAACTCTTGGCCAACGACACGCAGTTCGCGGAGCTGGCGCACACTCACGGGGAGTACGAGAGAAGGTTGAGTGAGTTGGCAGAGTTGCACTACCCGAGCGTTGAGGAGCAGATGGAGGAAGCCACTTTAAAGAAGAAGAAGCTATTTCTAAAAGACCAGATGGAGACGATGCTGCGGCACTATAAAGAACAGCAGCAGGTCGCAGGTCACTGAGAATCGACGGCGCGTTCATCGGCAATCATCCAAAAGCATCGCGCCAGACATAGAATACGATTAAGCGTTGGTTACTCACGAGCGGACCGTCTTCGCATATTCAAGACGAGGCTGGTCGCTTCCGAGGGGTAGCCAATTTGTGTTTTTGAGAGGATTGATGGCAAAGGAAGGCATACCGTTCATCACCGTGTTCCTTGTTCCGGGGCTCGTTTTTCTCGCTCTCGGCTGGTGGATAGCCGCGTGCTTGTGTCTGATGCTAGCTGCCTTCATGGCGTTCTTTTTTCGCGATCCGGCGCGCGATTGCCCGACCGATGACCGCATTATCCTGTCACCCGCGGACGGGCGCGTGGTGGCGGCATCCCGGGTGGATGAGCTAATAGCGGAGTCTCCCACTCAGATCTCGATCTTTCTATCGCCGCTTGACGTGCATATCAACCGCTCGCCGATAGCCGGCGAGATTCTCGATGTCGTCTACAAGCCCGGCGCTTTTCACGTTGCTTCACGCGATATCGCATCGGTTGAAAACGAGCAGAACATCGTCACGGTTCGCGGAGCGAGGATGACGATCGTGTTTCGACAGATTGCAGGGGTGCTCGCACGGCGGATAGTGCTGTGGAAGAAGAAGGGAGATCGTGTCGCTATGGGCGAGCGAGTCGGGTTGATGAAATTCAGCTCGCGCATGGATGTGATCTTACCACCCGAGATAGAGGTGCTCGTTCACAGAGGCGATCGGGTGATTGGAGGGGTGAGCGTTCTCGGCCGCGTCCGAGGCGAGTGATATTCCAGCTTTCTTTGAACCAAATGGGTGCCCTCCGCGTGTAATGGGAGGCGCGGCCCTCGCCACCAATTAACAGCGCTTCAAACTTTGGTTGTGAATGGTTAGAGCTGTGCTATGATTTTGCCTGGTTGCGCAATGCCCCAGGCGCACCGAGAATGGCCGCAACAGGCCGCCTTGAAGAAGGTTCAATCCGATGGCCGAGTTCATTTGCAGGCTGGGCACGCCTACCGGCGAGGTGGTGACTCGAACGGTCGAAGCTACCGCCGAACGCGATCTCCGCTCGAAGCTTGAACGAGAAGGCTTTCGCATCTTTTCGATCGCCTCGACCGGGAGCGTGAACATCCGTCGCGCGTTCGGCGGCGAGCAACACGCAAAAAAAATAAAGGTCGAGGATTTCCTGCTCTTCAATCAGCAACTGTCGGCCTTGCTCCGAGCCGGGCTTCCAATACTTCAGGCGATCGGGATCCTCCGCAAGCGCGTGCACAACGAACAATTGCGAATCACGCTGGAGGACATAGAGGCGAAGGTCCGCGCGGGTCAGGCTTTGTCGGAAGCGTTCGGCGCGCAGGGCGATGCGTTCCCTCGAATCTATATAGCGTCGATTCTGGCGGGCGAACGCGCCGGCGCATTGGACGAGGTGCTGTTGCGCTATGTCAGCTATCAGAAGACCATCTCGGATGCGCGACGCAAGATAAAAAAATCGTTGGCGTATCCGGCTGTTCTGGTGAGCGCCTCGTTCATCTTGGTCATGGTGCTTTCGACATTCGTCATCCCTCAATTCATGAAGCTGTACAGCGGAGTGGGCGCGCAGGAACTGCCGGCCGTAACGGTGGCCGTGGTCAGTACGTCTGAATTCATCAGCAAGAACCTGATATGGTTGATCCCGACGATAATCGCCGGATTGATCTTTATCTTTGTGTGGAGGCGCACGCCAGCTGGCAGGCTGGTGATCGACCGATTGATACTGAGGACGCCAGTTGCAGGCGAAACGGTTCGTCAGATGACGATCGCGCAGTTCACTCGAAGCCTGGCGACGCTTCTGGCCGGCGGCATCACGCTGCCCGAATCGGTCGAGATAGCCGGTGAGTCGATCACCAACCGCGCGCTCAGACACGCGAGTTCGGGAGTTCTCAGCGGCATTCGTGAAGGTAAACCGTTCACCGACAGCCTCGAAGCTTCCGGGTGGGTGTCGGAACTCGCAATCGACATGATCGGCGTGGGTGAGAAGTCGGGCGCGCTGCGCGAAATGCTCGATGAGGTCGCTAACTTTTATGACTCCGAGATAGATGTGCGGCTCAACACAATCACTACGTTCATCGAGCCTATGATATTGGTTTTCATGGGCAGTCTGGTGATGACGATCCTGCTGGCGATGTATATGCCGCTATTCTATATGATTGGCAACATGGGGCAGAGCCAGGTCGTTCCACGATAACCGGAGAGGCAAATGTCTGAAACAGTCGAACAAGGGACGGGGCAAACACCAGCTGGTTCCGAGGCGATCTCGGTGGCGGCCGCCGCGCGGATCCCGGCGGAGATGACCCAGGAAGAGCTCGCAGCGCGGGAGAAGGCGCGTCGCTACCGGCTGAGGTTCGTCGATCTGAAGACCGAAGAGCCGGCTTATGATCTCATACATGAATTGCCGGTTGAGATGATGGTGCGGCACAGCTTTGTGCCTCTCAGACGCGACGGCGATACGTTGTACGTGGCCATGGCGGACCCGAGCAATCTGGAGGTCGTCGACGAGATAGAAGCGCAGTTGCACTTGCGATTGAAGACCGCGGTCGCCACACAAACGGCTGTGGAAGAGGCTTTGAAACGCGGCGACACCGCCGCGCGCATCTTGCAGGACGCAACCGCCGGGTTTCGCACGGATCGAATGGCGCTGGTTCGTGAGACAGAGAACGGCGAAGAAGTGCTGGACCTCGAGCGTCTGACCGGCGACGAAGAGATGTCGCCGATAATCAAGCTGGTATACACCGTAGTGCTGAACGCGCTCGAACGCCGTGCGTCGGACATTCATATCGAAACACGAGACACGGATGTGGTGGTCAAGTATCGAATCGACGGCGCGCTTTATCGCGCCGCTGATCCGATCGACATCGCCCACCATCAGACGATCGTTCAGCGTATCAAGGTCATGTCGGAGCTCGACATCGCCGAGCGCCGGGTTCCGCAGGACGGCCGGTTTCGGGTAATGATACGCGGACGCAAGATCGACTTCCGGGTTTCGATAATGCCCTCAATCTACGGCGAGAATGTGGTAATTCGTATTCTCGACAAGGAGCAGATCAACGAATCCTTCCGCGACCTGAATCTGGACGTTGTGGGGTTTGCTCCGGGGGATCTGAAGAAGTTTCGCAAGTTCATCGCCGAGCCTTACGGCATGGTGCTGGTGACCGGCCCGACGGGTTCGGGAAAGACGACCACGCTTTATGCCGCGCTCAACGAAATCAAGAACGAGGAAGACAAGATCATAACGATCGAAGACCCAGTCGAGTATCAGCTTCAAGGCATCACTCAGATACCCGTGAACGAGAAAAAGGGACTGACATTTGCGCGCGGACTGCGCAGCATACTCCGTCACGACCCCGATAAGATAATGGTCGGCGAAATTCGCGACTCCGAAACGGCTCAGATCGCCATTCAATCAGCGCTCACCGGTCACCTCGTATTCACCACAGTGCACGCCAACAACGTAATAGATGTCATAGGCCGCTTTTTGAACATGGGGGTCGAGCCGTACAACTTCGTTTCGTCTTTGAACTGCGTGCTGGCTCAGAGACTGGTGCGCATTCTGTGTTCTCACTGCAAGCGCCAGCATCACCCGGCTGACGAGGAGCTCAACGAGTCGGGGTTGAACCCCGACAAGTATCGCGGCGAGACGTTTTACCAATCGGTCGGATGTGAGGTATGCAACATGACCGGCTATCGCGGGAGAACTGCGATACACGAACTGCTCAACGTAACTGATCACATTCGCGAGATCATCATTGAGCGGCGTCCGGGTTCGGAGGTGCGCCGAACGGCTCGAGCAGAAGGCCTGACATCGTTGCGTGAGTCGGCGATTGCCAAGGTGTTCCTGGGGGTGACCACATTGCACGAGATCAATCGGGTGACGTTTGTTGAATAGTCCGTGGTTATTGGTCGGAAGCCGTATTCTGAGCAATGGACTTGATCGCCTCGGAAGACGAATATGGACCCAATATTCCGTTTATTTTGAAACCGAAGCGTGCTAGAGTGGTTTAACCAAGCAGTCACTCTTAGGGAAAGAGATTCGAAGCGGTAGCAAGCCTTAAAGAATCGATCAAGCGGAGTGTTTAGGCAGCGACCGCGACCATCCACTGACGAAGTTTTCAAGGGTGCGCTTTCTCCGTGGGAATATCAACAGGCGAGGAGTTGGGGTATGGCAAAGATTCCAAGGATCCAGCAAGTAATGGCGCTCGCGTTGGCGCTTATGTTGGCGGCTCCGATTGCGGCTTTCGCAGCGGATGGCAAGAAGCACTTCAAAGAAGGGCTCAAGTTTGAAGAGAACCGCCAGTGGGATCAGGCCGCGCGAGAATTCGCTCTTGCGGTATCCGAGAAGCCTTCCAATGTCGAGTACCAACTACACCTGCAGCGGGCGCTGGTGAGCGCGGGGATCATGCTGGTGGAGCGTGGGGACAGCCTCGCCGACAAAAAAGACTATAATGCCGCTTACAATGCATTCAGACAGGCATTTGCGTTTGATCCGTCCAACGAGCTGGCGCTGATCAAGATGCGCAGGATGCTGGAAGCGCAGGGTCTTCCCATTGACAATCTGCCCACCGGCACCGATTCGGCGGGACCGAGTTGGAAGCCTCCCGCGTCTGGGCAGAATCTTTCGGCTTCAAATGGGGAAGGAGCATCGGCTCGACCACTCAAGGTTCAGATGCCCGCTATACCCGGGCGCCGATTTTCGAAGACCGACGTCATCTATCGCGACACCAATATACTGACGGCGATCGAACAACTTGCTCAAATGATGAAGCTCAACGTCATGTTCGATCAAATGGTCGTCAATCAGATGAAGATGTTCAAGCTCACCGTCGAGTTGCGGGATGTTACATATCCGAAAGCTCTCGAGATGATTTTGAAGACGAATAATCTGATGTATGCGCAGATTGACTCACGCACGATTGTGATCGCCAGCGATAACCCTCAACAACGGATGAAGTATGAGCCTTTTGCTATCCGGACCTTCTACATCAAGAACGCCGAAATAGGCGAGGTTCAAAAGGCGGTACAAGGCGCTTTGCCGAGCACCAAGCAGATGACGACTGTTAAGCAGCTGAATGCGATAATAGTGCGTGACACGCCGTCTAACCTCGAACTGGTCGAGAACCTGATTAACTCGCTCGACAAGAGCAAAGCCGAGGTCCTGGTGGATGTGAATATATATGAGGTGTCGCGCACCGATCTGCTGCAGCTTGGCAATCAGTTTGGCGGGCAGACAGGTGCCCTCGACCTGCAGAATCTCGGTGGATTCGGACAGGATGGAAGCGCGCTGGGGAGAGCCCACACCTTCGTCACTAGCGGTTTGGCGGCGTTTGCCTTTGGGATGCCACCCAGCACGATAAGCCTCTTCCAAAACAAGGGCAAAGCCAAGCTGCTCGCCTCGACTCAAATTCACGTGCTCGACAACGAAGCAAACGCAGTCCGCATAGGGCAACGAGTGCCAATCCAAACCGCTTCGCTGCCAAGCTACCAGCCGCTCGCCACTACTCCGACTGGCACTGGGACCGCTGGCAACCAGCAGAGTAACTTCGGGCTTAACAATGCCTTTGGCTACGGGGTACCCCAGATACAGTATGAGAACGTCGGCTTGAACATCGATATCACACCCAACGTGTACGAGGACGATGTTCAGATGAAAATGAAGATCGAAACGACCTCGGTCGATTCCAGTACCGGGACGCTTACACCAAGCTTCAATCAACGCACGATGACTTCGGTCGCACGGGTAAAGGACGGGCAAACCACGCTGGTGGCGGGGGTGAGTCAGAACATCGAGTCGAAGACGACAAAGGGCATCCCGCTGATCGGGTTGATACCGATACTCGGCAGATTCTTTTCGACACCAGAGACCAACAACCGCCAGAGTGACGTTGTGATAACCGTTACTCCGCATATACTGCGTCGGGCGGACATCACCGAGAGAGATCACTTGGCGTGGGCTGCGGGTGATCAGCAGAATTCGAGCAATCCGCTGAAGATCGATCAGATTCTCTATCTGGCGGACCAGGATGATGCGCAGCCGAATCAGGTCGCTGAAAACGCCGCTCCCGCGCCTGAAACAAAGCTACAACCAGTTGCCGCGCCGCCGCAGGTTGTTAATCAGAGTTCACCGGGGGTCGTGGTGATGCAGCCCCCTGTCCAGCCACAGGCGGTCAAGCCAAACATCATCAAGACGACCGTTGCCAAGCCTGGCATCCAGATTGCCAATCCCGCAACAGAGACGCCGGCCGTGAGCCAAACCACTAAACCGCTTGACGACGACGATGACGATGATGATGACGACACGTCCGCCAATCAATCGGCAAGCCCACTGATGGTTTACGTGAGGCCTAATTCGGCCACTGCCGCAAAGGGCCAGGATCTTTACGTGGCGGTATTCGTCAACGGCAACAGCGATGTGTCCTCGGCGCATATCTCGCTTACGTATGATCCCTCGCTTTTGGAGGTTAAGGGAGTTCGCGACAGCGGAATGTTGAGCGCGGGTGCTCGAGCCGAGCTTCAGTTTACCGCCGACGGCGGATTGCTGAACGTTCAGATGGACAGGCCGCAGGGTACACCCGCGGTTCCGGCGCGCGGGCAGTTGTGCCTTGTCGTCTTCACCGTAAAGGCACAGGGCCAATCGCCGCTTGTACTCAACGAGCAGCAGACACAGTTCCGTAACTCCAGCGGGCAGCCGGTTCCGCTCAAGGTGCACTCTTCGCAGGTTGATATTCGATGAGTAGCCTTTTGAACCTACGACTGCCGATTGCCAATTGCCGACTGCCGATTCCTGCAGGCAGTATCGGTGAGATTCGCAATCGGCAATCGGCGATCGGCAATCGAGATGGCTTCACTCTTCTCGAGATAATAATAGTCATCACTATCCTCTCGGTGCTGACCGCGGCCGCAATACCGATGGTCCGCAACACGGTAAAGCGGGAACGCGAATCGGATCTGAGGCTCGCCCTGAGGCAGGTGCGGCAGGCAATTGACAAATATAAGCTGTACAACGATCAAAGCAATGGGGCGGCGATCCCAATCGAGTGGAAGACCACCAGCGGCTATCCGAAGGAACTCAAACTGCTCGTTGACGGTTTTACGCCTGCCAATGTCGTGGGGACCAGCGACGCCAAAGTAAAGTTCCTGCGCCGGCTGCCGATTGATCCGATGACCGGCACGACCGAATGGGGTATGAGGGCCTATAAGGACAAACCCGATTCGACCTCCTGGGGAGGTGACGACGTTTGGGATGTCTATTCCAAGAGCGACGGCGAAGCGCTCAACGGAACGAAGTACAAGGACTGGTGATGAGAATGGGATCGACGATCACGCATATTCAATCTTTTCCCCGCGCTTCCCGCGGGTTCACGCTGCTCGAATTGGTCATGGTTATGACCATCATAGTAATCCTTGCCGCAGTGGGCGTCACTTCGTATCAACACATCCAGTTAAAGGCCCGGGAGACCATACTCAAGGAAGACCTTCGGACCATGCGCAAGATGATCGATCAGTACGCGGCTGATAAGGAAAAGCTGCCGCAGTCGCTTGACGATCTGGTAACCGGTAAGTATATGCACGATGTGCCGATTGATCCCATCACCCAGGAAAAGGATTGGGTTCTCGATATGGACGACGACACTATTTCGCGCGACGGCGGCACAGGAGTAGTCGACGTCCACAGTGCCGCCGCGGGTGAAAGCAGCGATGGCACCGCCTACAAGGACTTTTAAGAGAGGAAAAAGTAAAGGTAGATCGTTAGGAGGTGAGAGATTTGGCTCTCATGCTTTCCTGTTTACCTCATCGTGATGTCAGCCTTGCGAAGATATTTCGTAGCGCCGCCCACCCCTAACACTGCAGCCGGTTTTGTAGACGACAACTTCGCGGTGGTCGATCTGCGCCGCGGGCGAAACGGGTTTTCGCTCGCATCGAGCGCCGTCACTCAGCTTCCTCCCGGGCTCATTAATCCGGCCTTTGACACTCCGAACATTCAAGACGTGGATGAGCTCGCTCAGACGATCGGCCAGACCGCTCAGGCCGCGGGGCTATTGAACAAGAAGCGATGGTCAGTTGCTTTGCCCGATGCTACCGCTCGAACGCTTGTTGTGGCGCTCGAAAGCAAACCCTCCAGCCGCCGCGAGCTGAACGAGGTCATTGAGTGGAAGATCGAGCGCTTGATCGCCGCGCCTTCAAGGGATCTGCGAATCTCCCGCCAGCGTATGAACTCAGCCGGGGGACAGGACCGCTACGTGGTAACCGTCGCGCACAATGAGGTCCTCTCACAATACGAGTCTGTATTTGCAGGAATGGGATGGAATGCGGGGCTGATATTGCCGCGCCATATGGGAGAGGCGCAGTGGCTGATCTGGGACTCCTCGCCTGGCGACAAGATGCTGGTATCTGCGAATCGGAGCGGCTTCACCTCGCTGATAGTGCGAAACGGCGATCCGGTCCTCGTGCGCACTTTTGTGTGTGAGCCGAATGCGATCGGCGATGAGCTCCACCGTTTTGCGTTGTACTATCGCGACAGGCTGGTCGACGCGAGCGGTGCCGAGAATACGTTGACTCGGATTCTGGTGCTTGGCGGTATTGATCTTGCGGAAGCTCGGCGCGCCGTCGCAGATGCGATCGATAGCGAGCCTCGCGCTTTGGACCCGTCGGAGTTCGGAATGGATCTCAAGGGCGAAGCTATTCGATTCGACCACCTCGCTGGAGCAGCGGGTCTGGCAACCATCGCCTGGCAATAGCAAACAAGAACAAAATAAAAAGGCAAGACAGTTGTCGTTTCCACAAGTCTGTCTGCGACTGTCTTCGGCTCGTTTCCCTTATCTGTTTCTCGGCTTCCCGGTCCATACGGTGACGAAACTGGCGGGAACGATCGGTTCACTCGGGACGCCGTAGATATCCACCGACAGATAGAACTTCTTGGTCTTGACCAGACCAACTACCAGGCGAGCGTCCACGGTTTCGCCCGGCGACAACGTGTTGTCGTCGCCGGCGTCGATGTTCATGCGTGCTCCCTCGGAAAATCTTGATTTCGGAGCCCGGGTCAGCACAACGTGGCGGTTCATCTCGGCGACCCGGAGAAACGGATTCACGATCGGTATGTTGCCCCGGTTTGTGATCCGCAAGTTTATGATCAACCGTGACGGGCCGCTCGCCGTCTCCGGTGGATCCAAAGACGTATCGGACCAGTTCAAATCCACTTTCTCGGATGAGACAAAGCTGATGTCAACATTTGAACCGACGTTTAAGCCAATGGAAAAGTCTGCCGGGCTTAGGGCGATCATGAAATTGCGGTTTACGGGTTCGGTGGCCAGGAGACGAATTCGGCCTCGAGTCGTAGCAACCCGCGGCACTATTACCCGGTAACTCTGTGCGTCGGAGGGAATATCTTCGGCCAGAGCCGCAAAACTCACGCCGCCGTCTGTGGAAAGCGACAGCGACTGTGGGAAACCGGGAGCGTTTGGCGCTGTCCAGTTAATTATGTAGTCATCGCCGCCCGCAAGGCGCTCGCCGCCGCCGGGTGAGGCTACCAGGATGCTTGGAAGGTCCCCGCGCACCCCCGGCCCAATAGAGTGCCGCGTATCAACGCCGCCGTTGTTCCCTGCCCCGATCGAGTCTTCATAGTTTGCCCACTGACCTGTGCCTGCAGTGTAGGTCGCGATAGTGTCCGGTGCCGCGTCTAGCTTGAGTCCGAATGGGTCGGTGGCCGATATCGCCAGTTGCCAGGAACTGGTCAAATTTCCGTCGTCAATCAGAACGGTCTCCCCCACCCATGTGTCGTTCGCATAAATGGTCCGCTGCCACCCCTCATTTTCGCTAATTGCGGAAAGGGTCACCTCGTTTAGCTGCGCGTCGCGTCCGAGGGTTGCGCGCGGGGCGAGCGTCGTATCCATCGGCCTCGAGAACTGGAGGCGAACCTGCAAGCGACCAGGATCGATACCGGGATACTGTGCATCGACGACCATCTGTCGGTGGCTGGCGTCATCGGATGACGAAGTCCAGCGTGCGGAATACACCACCTTCGAGAAGGTTCCGTCAGGACCCGGCGTGTACGCTTTGACCGATTTGAGAATCGGTGGACCGGTAGCCCAGTTCAAGAGGACCCTGGCACCCGCCCATGTTTCCTGGTTCACCGCCGGTATCGCACTCTCGGGTACGAGGAAGTCGCAGCATCTCGGCCGGGTCTCGACGACAAACGGCGCGGGAACGCCGTTGACCCCGTAGGCGTAGTCAATGGAGGAGCCGGTCAGGGAGTAAAGAGCGACCGCCTGCAGGGGGTCATATCGCGTCCCGTTTACACTGAAGACGGCGTTTGACATCTGCTGCGCAAGTTTGAAAAGTGTCTGGTCGTCGTCGGTTTCAAAAGGCGCATAGCCCCACGGGTAGAGAATCAGTTGATTGTAGTTGTGATAATCGAGTTGGGCCCGGAAGTGGCGGTTCGGATCATCTACAAGCGATTTGATGGCCTTGATTTCAGGTTCACTCTCAGGTTCAGGCCCACGATAAATTTCGCTCGAGGGCTCATCGCTCCCTCCGATATCGTCGTTTATACAGCTTCGATCAAAGCAATAGTCGGGACAAGGCGCGTCATCTCGAAGTCTCCATTGATATGAGTAGTTGCGATTCAAATCTATCCCTACCGCTGAAGCACAGTTTGCACTTGTAATTGGTCTCCGATTCTTCCGCCATAGGCGAGTCTGATTCATCTGATCGTTTGCGGAGAGTTGGGAATACGCGAGCCCATCCGGATTCACAATTGGAACGATCCAGATTTGAAGATGGTCGACCAGATATTTGACCGAGTCGTCAGTCTCGTATTCGTTCAAGAGTTGATTAGCGAAATAGACCGGTGATTCCACGGATATCCACTCGCGAGCGTGGTGCAATCCGGTGATCAAGACATCCGGTTTGCTTGGGTCGTCCACCGAAGCACCCTTGCTGATCTTGAGCGCGAAGATCTCTCGGCCTTCGAAGCTCGCCCCCAGGTTGGAATACCGCGCCAGATCCGGATGCGCTTCGGCGAGGTCTCTAAACTCGTTGAGAGCTTGCTCATAGCTGTGAAACTTTCCGTTCAGGAGCGATATGCCGACCCCGCCGGTCTGCGGTTTCTTCGTTCGACGGCCCGCCTCGAAGCTCTTGCCCGGGAAAAACCTCGATGCTTGGTCGGCAAATTCTTCCGGGGTAAAGAAACCCTGTAGATTGTATCCGCGCCGCGTGAACCGCTCGGCTATGTGCGAGTTGATCGATTCCGATGAACCGTCCGACGGAAAGATATCCATATATGCTATGCGAGAGCCATCGCGCATCAGGATGTCTTCGCGGTCGCCTAGCCAGTCCGAGTAGCCCGAGTCCGCCGCTCCCCGCTGGGCGAGATCGATGACGGCTATGCGTATCAGGGATGCATCGGCACCGGTAGACTGATATTGAGGTGTGATCGCCTGTGCGGTCGTATCGCCCGCAGCGCGAGCCTTTTGCCACGCCGCGATTGAATCGTAGATGACGTCGACGCCTAAACCGGTGCCTCGCAAACTTTCAATCAAGTATGGAGGCGCGGCAGCCACTGTTTGAGTGTCGTTGGCCGACCAGATAGTTACGTCCATACCGCTCGGTTTCGCCAGGCGCAACACCTCCTCAGCCGACGTATCGATGCGTGCGATCTGGGGCACGAACTCTTTGCGCGAGAGCTTGGATTGAACCTGGCCATATTTGCGCCACGCCTCCCGCCGAAGTCGCGGGTCGGGGCTGTTCAAAGCGATACGCCACACGTCGAGCGCGCCCATCTCATCCAGACGTGAGAGCGCGGTCAGTGATTCTTGAAATTCCCGCAAATGGGTCGAGGCCAGATGAGTCTTCAACTCGGCGTGGCGAATGGCACGTTCGTCATCAAACGCACTCGCGTGCTTACCGGACCGACCGGCACGAGCAGATACCGAAGTCAGAGGAGCCCCGCTTGCCAGCAGCAACGCCAAGGCGGTCAGCACGATGCCGGCCACCGCCAATCCTCGAAATAATGCATTCATTTTCATCTGGTTTCGTCTGCGCCTGATCAACAACGGGTGTATCAGAAGGCCGCAATCAGGTCAAGACTCTACCCTGGGTAGACCACTTTCGAGTCAATGCGGAGGCATTTTTCCCTGCTTTGGGGGGGAGAGATTCCAACGGCCTGCTACAAGGAAGATGGTTCCCGTGGCTCTTCGTCGAACTTCGAATATCAAGCTTCGCGTTGACGTCCTCTGCTAGGGCTTCTTGCGCCCTCTTGCCGGAGTGGGCTTCTCCGCTTCAATCTTCAAACCGTTCTTTAGCTCCTCAAGCGAACTCTTGACGATGGGTACACGCTTGTCGGTCGGTGGAGCTTTGGCTAGAAACTCCGCGAGCGCGTTTGCTCCCTCTTGAATCTGAGCTCGCTCACTGCTGCCAATCAGAGTGAGTCCCAAACCGTAAATCGCATCAGCGTAGTTGGGATCGGCGGCAATGACGGCTTTGTAGGCCGCGGCAGCATCGTCAGTCCGGCCGGCACCTCGATATAAGTCTGCCTTCAACACTTCCCATTTGTTCTTATTGGCGGCGTCAATCAATTCGGCTTTCCCAATTGCCTTAACGGTGTCGTCGACAAGCTTCTCCTCGCCGTAGTTCTCGACCAGAATCCGAGCATTCTTCTCGAGAATACCGTAGTAAGTGATCAAGTCGTTATTGACTGTCGGATCGTCGCTGACGTTGCTCGCCACCGCTATGGCCCTATTAATCGACGTGACCGCCTTTTCAAAGTAAGGCTTCGCACCGTCGCGGTCCTTCTTGTTAAATTTGTCAGCTCCGAGTTGGTAGTTAGTCTCAGCTACCTGAGCATTTGAGCGGTGAGATATTTCAACAAAGTTCTTATTCTTGCCAGGATCGAGCGTGGTCGCCTGCTCGAACTCACTCAAAGCAGCTTCATAGTTGTTCGCCGTTTTTAGTCTCACGCCTTCATTAAAATGCTTGACCGCCACATCGAAGCTCTCCTGGAGAGCTTTGCCCTCTTTTGCGCTAGCCTCCAGTACCTTTTGAGCCGCCTCTGCTTTGGCTTTATCCGCCGGAGATAATGTCTTGGTTCGGCGCCCCTCCGCCGTCGCCCGATTCTGCATCGCCATTTGTTTCTGCACATCTTCGAGTGTCAGAGTCGCCCCGTCTCCGGCATCAAGCGTTGTGTCAACCACCGGCATCTGGGTTATGCGGACGTTGGGCATCCACGTTGGTGTTGCTCCGGGACCCGAGAAGATGAAGGTATAAGTTCCCTGCAAGGGCAAACCCAGGCGCACGAAGTGACCGTTTTTGTCCGTTTTGACATCATAGTGACCCTTGATGTCGGTGCGGTATATGTCAATCTGGATTCCAGCGGCTGGCTTTAGCGAGCCGTCCGCCTGCTTGATCTTAATAGTGCCCTCAACCTGTCCAGCCTGCGAGAAGACCACCGTCGACAAGAACACAACGGCCACAGCAATGCCAGCGGCTCTCATTGGATTTATGCGAAACATTAGAATTACCTCCAATAACCCGATCTCTTACGATGCCTCTGCCCGTATGCTGGTTGGCACCGGAGTACGATTTATGCTCTCCAGCGTTCATGATTCTATGCTCAAAACTCAGGCCGAGTGGAGTTTATCTCAGCCCTCTATTTAGTGTCAACGCAGGAGCCATTCCCCGTGGGCGTCATTTTTTTCCAGACATCGCACCGGGTTGCTGCCTCACAAATCAGTTGGAATTGACAAACCTCTCAAGGTTGAGCCAAAGTTAGGACCATTGGCTGCATACGGCAGTATGGCGAGCATAGCTCAGTTGGTTAGAGCGCCTGACTGTGGCTCAGGAGGTCGAGGGTTCGAGACCCTCTGCTCGCCCTTCAGTCTCAATACGTTACAACCTCCTGGTTTCATCTTTCCGATCTACGAGAGCCATCTACACGGAATCGCCAACAGAAAACTTGAAAAGGGTTCTTTGTCTTTGAGGGTTATGGGGTGGATGGACTGGGAAGATTAATTACGATCACGATGAAGAGGCGACGGTGCCGGGCTTGGGCGTGTAGGCAGGTTTCTCCTGATGTTCAGGTTGAGCTTCGTCTTCTCCGTTTGCCGCCTAGTTTCCCGGCGGTGCCACATCATTTCAACCTTCCGCAAGTTGGCCCCTGCCCCTCTCAGAACCGTCGAATTGCCGAACTGCAAGCCCGGCACCATCGAATTTTTCGGTCACGTTTAACGCTTTGTGCGACATTCTCGAAGAGCAAGGCCGCGCGGGATCCCTCACCGGGGCGCCGGCGTTATTGTCGGTGCTTGAGGAAGAATTTGCCCGGGTGCGAAAGGCGCTCGAGGCGGAGAAGAACCCACCGCGCGGCGTCGCTCACTGAGCGGACGTTGGAAGTGCGGGCAGCCGCTAGGATGGTCTCACCTGCGTATTCATTAGACCACTGCTTGCAGGCGGCATCGACAAGAGAGATAGGAATGCCGCTCGACAACGTAATCGTGTTTCACCGTGGCATCGGCCGGTTTCTGATCGCGCGTTGGGAGACCGCCAGGGCCGCACTAAGATTTCACCCCACTTTAGTGCGGGTAGAAAAAAGCCTGGATTGATATATTTGCTGTGACTCGAAGTTCAAAATTCAAAATACTTCTTGACACAGTGATTCTTCTCGCATATGATACGGCCCGTCTCTAAAGTGATCGAGGCCACCGAGGCCCCGCAGTAAAACTACCACCTCACCGAGCGAAGTTAACGAATAGATAGGATCAGCTTATTCTTCTAGCAGGTTGCTGAAAGAGGTTTCGTAGTCCCGCATTCAGATGTTTCGTAGTCCCGCCTTCAGGCGGAATCCTGACGGGAATTGTCTTTGAGAGCTCCGGAAACGGAATAACTTACGCAGGTTTCGCAATTTGAGATTCCGCCTAAAGGCGGGACTACGAAACCTTTTTCACAGCCTGCTAAGCTTCGCCTTAGCTGATCAGGGTTAACGGCAGTAAAGCGCAACAAGGTTCTCACCTTGTCAGGAGGTCCCATGCGCAACAAGCAGCTAGCTTCCCCAACTTACCCCCCCCCCAGATTTCCGGGTTCACTTCTCGCTGTATCGAGTTTATCAGGACCGCGCCGTTAAACTTCCTTAGCTTTTTTCGACGAAAACCGCTCCGGCGAAAACTCGTCTGCTTTGCGGTCTCGCTGAATCTGCTCATCTGGCCGGGGCCCGGGTTGCTCGCACAGGACTTTGCTGACGGGGTGTCAACGGTTCTCGACGTGCGCTTCGCTTCTTCGAGCTATGAGGCTTATGCGTTCAGATCATTCTATGCAGGCTTACTATCCCTGTTCTCATCGCCTGCTCGACAGAGAGAAGATACCGGGACCCGCTCGCTTCGGGTTCGCTCGATCACCATCAGCCCGGCAAAACAGGTAGGTTATCTGAATCAGATCCTCAGCTTCTCGGCTGTCGGCAAGGACTCGCTGGGCAACATCGCTCAAGGCGCGAGGTTCGAGTGGTCTTCCTCTGATTCATCTAGATTTCGGATTGATGATTCAGGACAGGCAACGCTCTTGAGTCCCGGTTTGGTTTGGGTGACTGCCTCGACCGGGTCCGCTTCAAGCCGTGCGCCGGTCTTCATTCGGCCAAGCGAGCGCCTGCCTCAAAGCGATTCAGAGTGGGACCTCGATCAGGATCAGCTCAAACCCGACGGTACGGTCGGCGCCACAACCGGAGGCGTCGGAGCGCTTATTGACTCGCTGATGGATAAGCTCGCGCCGACTGCTCATGCTCAAAGCGGCGGCGGAGACTCGGGTGATTTTCTTTATGATGAGTTGTGGAGCGAGCCTCGTAACCTCGTAGGCTCACCTCGCAACACCGCGATGGATGCAAGCCGGATCGGCGCGGTGCTCCCCGAGGGCAGCAACTTCGAGTTCTCACTGCCGATTGACGGACTGTCCGGCCGGGGACTGCCTCTCGGTCTTTCGATGAATTACAACAGCCGCATCTGGTCGAGACACGGCAGCGCAGTCACCTTCAATGCGGTGAACTCCTGGCCTTATATCGGATTCACCTTGAGCTTTGGGCGCATCGTCACCTATGCGGCAGGCTCAAACACCAAGTTTGTGCTTATTGATTCGGACGGAACCAGACACTATCTGGGTTCGGGGCCGGGTGGGACGACTACGACTTATCAGACCAATGACGGCTCGCATATCACCTACGTCGGCAAGAGTACCGGGGGCACTCTCTACTACAACAGCGGAGTGAAGATGACAGTGAGTTCCGTCAACAACCGGCTGCTGGTCACCAAGGTCAAGGATCCGAACGGCAACTATCTGACAATCTCCTTTGCGAGTCAGTCTTCGCCCTCTTCTTGCAACAGCGGGCGGGTTTTCAGTGGAAGCAAGCCCTTTCGAGTATCACCGACACGCTGGGCCGGGTGATCAGCTTCAACTACGACGATTGCAACAACCTCATATCGATCACCGGACCCGGCTTTGACGGAACCAGTGAGACGCTCGTGCAGTTTGATTACAACATCGTGTCGAGCGTGTCCACGAGTTTTAGCGGGTTGACCGTTGAGAATATGCCGAGCGGCCATCCGGTGGTCGAACTCAAGCACGCTTATTATCCCCAGACCCAGACCGGGTTTCTGTTTAGCTACTCGGTTTACGGCATGATCTATCACGTCTCGATGCGCAAGCAGATGAGCATTGACCAGTATGGAGTGATCAGCGACGGAACCGAGAAGAGTTATGTCGACTTCAACTATCCGACCACGGCCTCTTCACTGACCGACGCGCCGGCATTTACCCAGCGGACCGAGTATCCGGCTGCGACCTCCGGCGGCAGTGCGGTCCACGGCTACGCTACCGGTGGCACGCCGGGGACCGACAAAACATTCACGATCACCCGGCCTGATTCTTCGACCATCACGTTGACGCGATCGGATGCTTCGGGCGTCTCCTTCGGGCTGCTCACAAAGACTGAGATCAAGAACGGCAGCGGCGGGTCGATGGCCAAGTCAGAGATGACTTACGCCAACGACGGCGGAGGCCAGCCGCAGGTGGCGTCGATCATCGGCTACGACGATGCGGCGACCCCCAATCAAACCAAGGTGGATTTCGACTTACAACAGCTACGGCAGCGTCACCAACACCCGGGAATACGGGTTTAAGGATTCCGGGCAGTTTAAGGTGCGGCGGAGAACTCACAGCGTCTACAAGACCGATTCTTCTTACCTGAATGCCTATCTGCGGAGCCTGGTGATCGAATCCGATGTCTATGACGCGCAGCTTGATACCAATGACGCCAACGATGTCCTGCTCGCCAAGAGCACTTACACGTTTGACGACTACAATGCGATGTCCGGGATGGAGAATTACGGAGGGATCGCAAACCCGCCGGGTCACGATTCCAGTTATGACACCACGAAGACCGTGCGCGGAAACGTCACCGGGGAGACCGTCTTCACGGACGTGAGCGCGCCGGCTTCTACCACATGGCTGATGAAGATTGATATTTTTGGGAACGTGACTCAGCGGCAACTGGCTTGCTGCAACGTCCAGACCACCACGTTTGGAGGAACGAACGACTACGCGCTGCCCGAGAGCGTGACCAAGGGGGCAAGCGGCGGGCCGCAGGTGACTTCGAGCGCGACGTATGACTTCAACACTTCGGCGACCAAAACCGCGACCGATCCAAACAGTCTGGCTACGACGATCAATACTCGGGACGCGGCTATGCGTCCGACGCTGATCACTTATCCGACTACCGCGACGAAATCGGCGACTTACAACGACAACACGCCTTCGGTGTCACAGAGCTTCAGTTACGATGACGGCGGGACACAAAAGACGGTGACCAGCTCGACGGTCTATGACGATCTGGGAAGAGTGATTCAGCAAGTCAATGCCGCCGGCGCCCAGGTAAACACCGCCTACGACTCAATGGGCAGGGTCGCGAGCGTCACCAATCCTTTCCCTAGCGGCGGGACTCCGGGCGCGTTGACGACCTATGCCTATGACGCGCTTGGGCGAACGACTGTCGTGACGCTGCCAGACAGCCAGACCGTTCAGACGACGTACGACGGGAACACCGTAACCGTGATCGATCAGGTGAACCGGAAGATGCAACGCATAACCGATGGGCTAGGGAGACTGGTCACGGTCAACGAGCAGGATGTTTCAAATGGCCAGCTCACCCAGGCGACTAATTACAGTTACGACTATCTCGACAAACTGACACAAGTCGATCAAGGCGGGCAGTTTCGCAAGTACAAATACGACGCGATCGGGCGGCTTCTGTTCGAGAAGATTCCCGAGCAGAGTGCGACGATCAACGACGGGACAGGCGTTTACTGGACTTCGAAATACACCTACACGACTTTCAATGCGGTTTACCAGAAGACGGATGCGCGGGGGGTGGTCTCGACCTTCACCTATGACGGGCTGAATCGGGTGACGCAGGTGAGCTACAATACGGTGAGCGGAGTGACTACCGCGCCGACCGTGAGCTATGTTTATGACTACGATTCGACTTATGGCACGACGGCGGATGGGATGGTGGTAAGGGTCAACGTGGGAAGTGACTATCAAGAGCGGTACACGGTCGATGGGGCTTTCCGGGTTTCGAGCACGATCCGCACCATAGGGAGCCGCACATACACGACGAGCTACTCGCGCAATGACGCGAGCCAGGCAACGCAGTTGACTTATCCATCTAACCGCGCGATCAATGTCAGTCACGATTCGATTGGCAGGCTGAGCGGGTTGGCGGAGGGAGGGAACGGCCCGACCTGGTTGAGCAGCGTGACTTACAACAGCATCGGCCAGTTGACGGCGGACGCGCTCGGGAACGGAGTAACCGAGCAATACGGCTACGACGCTAACCGGCTGCAGTTAACATCGCAGAAGGCGGGGACGGCTTCGCCGTACACGAATCGAATGGATCTGACCTACAGTTATTCGGCGTCATCGGGACAGATGGGCTCGGGTTCGACGGCAGGAAACGCGGGCCAGTTGATGGCGATAACCAACAGCACAATCAACGGCACCACCGAGAGCGCCGCATATACGTACGACAATCTTGGGCGGCTTGTCACATCGAATCAAACCTCAAACGGATCGTCCGCTCAGCGACGGTTTGCGTATGACCGGTGGGGGAATCGGACCGGGATGTGGGACGCGACGAGCGGAGGAACTCAGATTCAATCGATTAGCCTTTCTGGATCTGGTGGAATTCCGACGAATCAGATAGCCAGCGTGACTGCCGGCTCGACTGTGAACTATACCTATGATTCGGCCGGAAATGTCACAAACGACGGAGTCCACGGCTATACGTATGACAGCGAGAATCGGGTGGTGAGTGTGGACGGAGGCTCAACGGCGAGTTATGCATATGACAATCAGAACCAGCGATACAAGAAGACGGTTGGCAGCACAGTGACGCACTATATATGGGAGGGTGCACGGGTCATAGCGGAGCACAACGGCAGCACAGGCTCGGTGTTGACGGATAACGTCTATTCAGGAAGCAGAATGATCGCGAAGGTAGCGGGCGGAAGCACGCAATATTTCCTTAAAGACGGTTTGAGCACGAGGCTTGTGCTTGATACGAGCGGCAACGTGTCAGGGCGTCAAGGGATCTTTCCTTTTGGTGAAGACTTTGCGGAGAGCGGCACGCAGGAGAAGCATCATTTCACCAGCTTTGAGAGAGATACAGAAGTAGGCACGGATTACGCATTGAATCGACAATATGCTCAGACCGTTGGCAGGTTCATCCGAGTTGATCCAGTGGCCGGATCAAGAAGGAATCCTCAAACCCTCAATCGCTACACTTATGTGTTAAACGATCCCGTGAACTCGATTGACCCGATCGGGGCTTGAAACTTGGTGCAAAACTAAAAGGGATGGTTGCGAGGTCTGTGAGAGCGATTCGGGTGAGTCTTGGACAAGCTGCCCTCAGGCTGAAGACCTCGGCTTGAATTCTAGAGACGGCGTTGACCTCACCGATTTCGCGATTGATCGGGGGATCGACGGCCAATCCGACCAACTCGTTACTGGTTACCCTGATATTCACGGCAACCTCATAACGTACCTCGTAAAACTAGCCCTCGATATATTGCAGGATAATAGTAGGGGGGCTTGCCGAAAACTTCTGAGCGGACTCTTTGGCGATGCGGCCGAGACTCTCGAGGCCGCTTGGCAAGGCTCGAGAATTCGGACAACCGATCTCGATAACGACATCGCCCGAGGAAACTCCATCACTCAAAGAATCTGGTTGGACGAGAAGGACTTCTTTCAAGATGCAACGGTCGGTGGCACGACCGAGCAATTCAAAGACGAGCCCGGGAGCCCGGTCCTAACCACGGAGCAGGCTCAAGTATTAACCATCCTGCACGAACTTGGGCATCTTACAGGTTTTTTGCCACGACATTTGACTTACTCACAAAGTGATAAATATGACCACGAGATATTTGACGCTTGCCTCAAGTAGCGGGCCTGTCGTTGCGAGGAGCGGTTTCCTTGTCAGCAGCAGTTTATGGTCGGATGGAGTAGTTCTGTGCAAGGCGCTTCTTATCGCGGCAGGGGCAGTTCTTAGCGGGTATTCAGGATGCGACAAACGCCCGGATGCGCGCTATTATCCTCGCGTCCAATCTGCCGCTTTCCCCGATGCCGATTCTGCAAGACTGGTCACGCTCGATGGTGATCTTCTAACAACGGCCGATGGGGGGCGCTCGTGGAGTAGAATTCCCGGAAAGGATTTCGGATATTTTGACCACATAGGTTTCCTTGACCACCTCCGCGGTTGGGCCAATACCAGGAGCGCTCTGGTGCTGCGAACCTCCGATGGTGGGGTTAACTGGGTCGTGATAGCGCGTTTGAACCGCGAAAACGAAGGAAGCCTTGGAGACATAGGATTCGTGGACGCAGCACACGGCTGGATGGTAAGCCCATCTGCTCTTTGGCTGACGCAAGACGGAGGGGCGACATGGCATGGGGCTCTCCCTTCGATGGAAGTCTACCGGTCGCCATACTTCTGCTCTTTTCTAGATGCGGATAATGGATGGTTGAGTGGATCAGGTGGGGCTTTTTACCGTACACAGGACGGAGGCCATTCGTGGCAGTTCCGGCAAGTAGGCAGTGGCAGGGAAGATCTTCGCGAAGTGTGTTTCTTGAACGCGAGTTTCGGTTGGACGTTCAGCGTCACACCCCCGAGAATATTTTTCACGTTCGACGGGGGTGACAGCTGGGAGGCGAAATCTGCCCCAACCGGGGCCTCAGGTCTGCTGTCGGTTTCCTTCGTGAGCGCACGTGAAGGCTGGACAGTAGCTATCTTGCAAGGGACCGCGCACGAGACCGGTCGCCTGCCTCCGAACACTCTCCTTAATACTTCTGACGGCGGTCAGACCTGGAACAACGCGGGGATAGGAAAAGATGAGCCAAATCTGCATAGGGTTCATTTCTTGGATAGCGCTCATGGGTGGTTATTAGGCGCCAGTTGTGTTTATCGCACATCGGATGGAGGGCAGAACTGGAATGTTGTGCTATCAGTCTAAAACAGCGCTTGAGGGATTGCCACAAGAGGGGTCACCCATCGGAAGGTAATTGTCAATACCCCCATCATTATTACTTGTGTTGCTCTCATTACCGACAGCCAACACCTCTCCTGATGCGCCCGAACTGTCTTTCGCCCAACCTCTCGCATACCTAGCCTCTGAAACGGCGCCCGCTCCGTGACCATTGCACTGGTGGAGACTCACTACATCGTTTCGTGCGAGAACGCCGCAAGAAGGGGTCACGACTCCCTTTACGCAAAAGGTACTTTGCAGTAAGAGATAGTAGGGGCACTTTCGAAGGGCTACAGCATGTGCTGTACGGGATGCTGCGTGGCTGGGCCAGATCTCGGCATCCGGGAAAGGGCAACGGGTGGATCGTCAACAAATACTGGCGGATAAAGCAAGGGTTGGGATGGCGATTTCAACCGACCAATTCGACGCTGGCCCTGCGCCGGCACGATGCGACGCGACAGCGGAAACACGTGAAGGTGCAAGGCGGCCGCAGTGTTTATGACGGGGACTGGGTCTATTGGGGCGCGAGGCTGGGGCGGCACCCTGAACTCTCAAAACGAGTCGCAGGACTGTTAAAGAGACAGAGGGGCCGATGCCTTGAATGCGGACTGTTCTTTAAAGAGGCAGAGACGTTAGTGGAGGAGTTCATTGTTCCCAGAGCATCGGGGGGAAGAAACTCAATAACCAACTGCGTTTTGCTGCATCGGCATTGTCGCGACGGGAATTGGCGGAGAGAGTAACGCCGCCAAACAGGTGCGTATGACAAACGCCCGAATGTTGAGGAGCCGTGTGAGGGGAAACCCTCACGCACGGTTTTGTAGCCGAGCCGGGGTGGTGACACCCCGGCTTAGGCGGCGATTTTGCGCAGAGCGGCACGCAGGAGAAACATCA
This sequence comes from Blastocatellia bacterium, assembly GCA_963737945.1. Lineage (GTDB taxonomy): Bacteria > Acidobacteriota > Blastocatellia > UBA7656 > UBA7656 > Onstottus_A. Next base: position 428,992 of record CAVTUR010000011.1, read on the forward strand.
CTTTACAAGCTATGAAAGGGACACGGAGAGCAGCTCGGATTACTCTATTAATAGGCAGTATTTCTCTGGTGTTGGGAAGTTCATTCGCCCCGATCCATATGGTGGAAGTCACAAACAGGCGAACCCTCAGAGTTTCAATCGGTACGTCTACGTCAGGAGCGATCCGCTTGATTCACGCGACCCGACCGGCCTAGAGGACTTTACTAGCGGAGGACTTCCGGGCTTGTTTTCCTATTGGGGATTTCCGTGGTTCGGCTTTGGTAGTCCGGAGCCTTCTGCTCCTACCTCCGATACAGATGTGATAATGCCACCCATAGATGTCGGAGCGACGCTAGCGGGACTGGGTGGGACACTCAAGGTCGATCCGAACTGTGGAAACAGCGTTCTTTATGTTGATGAGGCAGACTCCCCTGAAGTTAAGAATCATCCGAAAGGGGAAAAACTGAAGAATCATCCGGAATGGCAATGGAGAGATGCCGCAGCAAGCGGTGCAACATCGAGACAAATACCGGCGGACTTCGTTGCAACTGCTAGGGGAGTCATAAAGATTCCGGGTCTGTGCAACTGCATAGTCTCCTGTACTGGGGGTGACGACTACAAGATTTCTTGTTTCTGCGGTCTTGCGCATTTTGGCCAAGTTCAATCGGTGCTGGGAGACGAGGATTTCGCCTCGGGGAAGGTATCAAACCCGAAGGTCAGACCTGAATGGGGGGTCTGGGTTGATAGTCGTAACCACTATGGAACAGCGCATCCTGTGGACTCAGAGTATACGATTTGGGTTAATGACTGAGTTGGGTGCGTCTCGGGGCTTCAGGTGACTTGACCTGAGATCTCTGAAATAACACGGCTAGAGATTGACTACTCGTGTAGAGCCGCTTGGCGCAGAGCGGCATTCTGTGGGAAACTGGCTAGCTCAATAGCAGATGGACCAACATCCCTTGAGAGGTTGCCATGAAGCGATTTCTCCATAGATTAAGTACCCCAATGACCTTGACCCTTCTTTTAGCGGCGGTAGCGCTTGTCGTCGCTAGTCTGTCATTGGCACATACCGAGAGAAATTCAGCAAAATCAAAGCAAGATGTATTACTACAGCAATCAAGTAGTAGTGACACTCAGTCACTCGCCAGAGGAAAAGCGGGTCCGGTTAACAAAAGGTGTCAAACCCCGAAATAGCAGCTCACCGGGGCAGTTACGCCTTCGATGTCATCAAGCTCAGTGCGGAAGGTAAAGAGGCCAGCAGGGTAGTCGAGCGGGCAAACTTTCATAAGGAGAATTTAGACGATGAGATAGAAATCGATATGGTTGAGATCCCGGGTGGATCGTTTTTGATGGGCACCTCCTACGCTGAACTGGAGCAAATTTCCGGCGAATACAAACGGTATGTTTACGATCCAGTGCAGAGTCGATATGCAGATGAACTGATAGCAATGGAAGTTCCTCAACATAAAGTCAACATCGAAGCCTTCCGCTTGAGTAAGTTTGAGATCACTCAGAGACAATGGCGAGCAGTGGCTCTTCTGCCAAGCGTGGATATTGATCTGCCGATAGATCCCTCTTTCTTCAAAGGTGAGGATCGACCAGTTGAAGAAATAACATGGCAGCAAGCGATTGAATTTTGCGCTCGGCTATCTAGAAAGACCGGAATAGAGTACAGCCTGCCCAGCGAGGCAGAATGGGAGTACGCTTGCCGCGCAGGAACAACGACGCAGTTCAATGTCGGTGACAACATCACTCCCAATCTCGCCAACTTTAATGCGCGCTATCCCTACGGCGCGGCACCGCCGAGCGTCTCGCGGGATAGGACGATCTCTGTAGGAAGCCTCGGAACAGCAAATGGCTTTGGTCTGTTCGATATGCACGGAAACGTCTCTGAATGGTGCCTGGACACGTGGCATGAAAACTACAACGGTGCTCCCAATGACGGTCGCGCGTGGAAGAATCATGGGGGCAGTCCGTGGCTCGGATGCGGAGAGCAGTACCGAGTCGTTAGAGGTGGCTCGTGGCTTCAAGGGCCAATGCGATCTGCTGGACGAAGCAGAGCCTGGTGGACCAATAATAAGAACTATTTCACAGGATTTAGAATAGCGTCTCCGCGCTCTCGTTGAGTCTCAAAACGTACAGCATTAAGCCAATCAAACAGCGTCGGGAGGGGTCACGCATCAGCGTGGGACCACCTGAAGGGTGGTTGCGAGAGCTAGAAACTCCTGTAGTAGCGCGGTGACTAGCTTTTCTTCATCTGACGCAATACCATTTGATCGTGCAAAACAGCGTCGAGAGGGGTCTGGCTTGACTTCGTTGACATTTGACCATCAAGCGTACCCGTGCGATGCAACTGCACGGGCGATACCGTTTCAACAGAAGGTAATTGTCAATACCCCCATCATTATTAATTGCTTTGCTGTCATCAGACCCTCTGCGAATTTGTTCAACGATTTCAAATGTCAACAAAGTTGAGCCTGATAATCATCCAGAAGGAACCGTCGCGTGTTGTAGATCGGTGCGATGTTGTTTGATCAAACAGCGCAAGGGGGGGTCAGGGCCCCACTTTGTTGACATTTGGCACTAGCTCACAAACCTCCACACGATCAAGCTTGGCTTGATGCTCAGATTGACAATACTTTCGGCGCCATGCTAAAAGCATCTCTCGATCATAGACTGTAGTTTTGACCGGGCAGCACTTCTTTTAAAAGCAGTCACAGCCGTGCAGCTACCAGTTCAAGCGCCCAGCAAGAGACTGTGCACCGCTGTTTGGGAGAACATGGGAGACGAAACCAACGAGAGCGCCGACAAGGCACCCCCAGTCGAAAAGGTAGAAGCGGGCGAGCCGGATCCTGCGGCACCCAAAGAAGCAGTATCGGGCGGTTCTGAGACCGGGTCGTCCGTGGACGCGAGCGAGAAAACCCCGCCGGCCGAAACCGTTGCCCCGAAGCCATCGCCTCCTGCCGCCGCCGAGAAGCCTGCTCCCCCGAAAGCGGCTCCGGTGGCCGGTCACAAGCCAGCTCCTCCGGCAAAGAAGGGGCCGGTAATTACGATAGACATTGCGGGCGATGCATTGATCGATCGCATAAAGGAGCGCTTTGGTGAAGTCATCACCGAAGCGGTCGCGACGCTGGGCCAACAGATACTGCGAGTGAGCAAGGGGTCATACCTCGAACTTTGCAACTTTCTACACGACGACGACGAAGCACTGTTCGACATGTGCGTCGATCTGACCGCGATTCACTGGCCGGACCGCGCGGGCGAGGAGTTTGATCTCGTTATACTTCTATATTCGGTACCAAAGAATAGGAGGCTCCGGGTCAAAGCTTCGCTCGCTGACGGCGACGCCTGCCCGAGCGTGACGACGATATGGGCCGGAGCGGATTGGATGGAACGCGAGGTCTTCGACATGTTCGGAATCCGATTCGATGGTCACCCCGACATGAGGCGTATCCTACTTCCCGAGGATTGGCCCGGCTATCCGCTTCGAAAAGAGTACCCGATCGAGTATCGTGACAACGAATGGACTGACAAACACCTTGATTACCGAGAGATCGACTACGATACCAGTTTGATTGATGTAAAGTACGGCGAAAGAAGATAGGGGATAGGGGATAGGGGTTGGGGGTTGGAATGCCCAACCGCCAGCCCCGAACCCCCATCCCCCACGACGATATGCAAGATCAGCAACTAGCAAAGGGTCAGGAAACTCTTTTCGACGCCGAAGAGATGGTGCTCAACATGGGCCCGCAGCATCCGTCGACGCACGGAGTGCTGCGCGTGATCTTGAAGCTTGACGGCGAGACCGTCGTTGGCCTCGACTGTGACGTAGGTTTTTTGCACCGGGGAGTCGAGAAGATTGGCGAGCACGACACCTACGCGATGATCACCCCTTACTGGGATCGGCTCGATTACGTTGCTGCCGTGTCCAACGATCTATGCTACGTCGAAGCAGTCGAAAAGATGCTTCAGGTCGAGGTGCCGAAGCGTGCTGAGTATTTGCGAGTGATACTCACCGAGCTTCAGCGCATTGCATCGCATCTCTTGTGGCTCGGGACTCACGCGATGGACATCGGTGCGGTCACCGTGCTGCTGTACTGCTTTCGTGAGCGCGAAGAGATACTCAAGATATTCGAGGACTTTATCGGCGCGCGGCTCACTGCGCACGCGTTTCGAATCGGCGGGCTTTGGTGGGATGCCTATCCGGAGTTTGAAGCGCGCGTCCGCGATTTCCTGAAGATCCTTCCTGCGCGCCTGGACGAGTACGAGACACTGCTAAACGCGAATCGGATCTGGCTGCAACGGACCGTCGGCATCGGGATCCTTCCAGCCGAAGAAGCCATCAATCTCAGCTTGACCGGACCGGCTCTACGGGGGTCGGGCGTCAAATACGATGTTCGCAAGGCGCAGCCCTATTCGGCATACCCGGACTTCAACTTTGAGATACCTGTCGGTGAGAACGGCGACACATATGATCGCTACCTCGTTCGCATGGAAGAGATGAAGCAGTCGGCGGTGATCATCGAGCAGGCGCTCGACGGATTGCCGGAGGGCCCTGTGATGGCGAAGGTGCCGAAAATAATCAAACCGCCAGTTGGCGAGATTTATCACTCTATTGAAGGACCAAAGGGCGAGCTTGGCGTGTTTATGGTCAGCGATGGAACGGGCAAGCCTTATCGCATGCGCATTCGTCCGCCGTCATACATAAATTTGCAGTCGCTCAAGCGAATGTCGATAGGCCATCTTGTCGCCGATGTAGTCGCGCTGATCGGAACGCTGGACATCGTGCTTGGCGAAGTTGACAGGTGATAGGTGAAGCGTGATGGGTGATCGCTTCTTCGGAGGCGTCCGGTCATCTCGCTTTCAGTATCAGTTGGGTTTCAATATGCAAGCCATCCTAGCTAATCTGCTGTTCGCCGCGCCGGATTGGGTGAGGGACTACATCACCCACGAGAAGCAGCCCAACGTCTTCTGGTCGGAATACCTGGTCTGGCCGCTGATACAGATCGTCATTGTTCTATTTGTGGTCCTCACGCTGATCGCTTATTTGGTGTATCTCGAGCGCAAGGTGTCGGCGTTCATGCAGGCTCGGCTCGGTCCGATGCGCGTGGGTCCGTGGGGATTGCTCCAGCCGCTTGCGGATGGACTCAAACTCCTTCTCAAAGAAGACATCATCCCGCTCAAAGCGGACCGCGCCGTGTTCATCATCGCTCCGATCGTCTCGGTTGTAGCTGCGCTGGTGGTTCTGGCGGTGGTACCCTGGGGCCCAACGTGGGCGACAATCGCCAACGTCAACATCGGACTTCTGCTGATACTTGCCGTGTCATCGGTTGGGGTGTTGGGGCTGGTCCTTGCAGGGTGGGGATCGAACTCGAAGTACTCGCTGCTTGGCGCGCTCCGTTCCTCTGCGCAGATGGTGAGCTACGAAATTGGCATGGGGCTTTCGCTCATTGGGGCGCTGATGTTTGCAAAAACGCTTTCGATGTCGGGCATCATCGACGCGCAACGAGCCGATGGGGCGTGGTACATCTTTTTTCAGCCGCTCGGGTTTCTTGTCTACGCTATCAGCGCCTTGGGCGAAACCAACCGCGCTCCGTTCGATCTGCCGGAGGCGGAATCGGAGTTGGTGGCCGGTTACCACACCGAGTATTCGGGCTTTAGATGGGCGCTCTTTTTCATGGCTGAGTACTCAGGGATGATCGTGACTTCGGCAGTGGCGGTGACGGTCTTTCTGGGCGGATGGATGCTGCCGGGGGTTACCGGTACGTCGCTGTTGGGGGTTGGCCCGGTCTCGAATCCGACCTTGCACACCTTGCTCGGGATCATCATTTTCGCCGGAAAGGTGATGCTCTTAATCTACGCGTACATGTGGTTCCGGTGGACGTGGCCGCGTTACCGTTACGATCAGTTGATGGAGCTTGGCTGGAAATGGATGATCCCGGCCGGGCTGGCCAACATCGTGTTGATCGGAATCTGGTATGTGTTGGCCATGCCGAAATCGCAGGGCGGTGTTTTCGGATTCATGCGCGAAGATAAGGGGCGTCTGATCCCGACCGGCGGCGGTCTGGTTTGGTTCATCGTCACCGCTTTCGTGGTTACAATCCCGATCGTCTGGGGGCTGCTTGTTACGATCAATCGCCGATCGCGCGATTTCAACTTGCACGATCAACGCCAGCTACAGACGCAGCTCCGCCGCGAGCGGTTGGAGAAGATGTTGCAGGAGCAGCCCCGCCCGGTAGAAACCGGAGTACAGTAGCGCTTTTTCAAAACAGGTAATTTTATGTCAGTAGCAAAGACACCGGCAGCAAAACGAACAATCGGCCAGTTGATCAGGCGGCTCTTGTTGCTCGATCTGTTCAAGGGCCTGATGGTCACGTTCAAGTACAATGCACGAGCGCTGTACGAACCGCGCGACGGCGGCAATCCTAATCAAGCCATCTACACCGAGCAGTATCCACTCGAAGCCGCTCGGGTGTCCGAGAGATTCCGCGGTGCGCCCCGGTTGAACCTCGATCCCGAGAACGGGAGCACCCTGTGTATCGCATGCGATCTTTGCGCGCTGGCGTGTCCGGTCGATTGCATCGATGTCGGGTCGATACGCCGCGAAGTGCGGGATGGCGACAAGGTGAACAAGAAAAAGGTGCTGACGACCTTCACCTTTGACACGTCGCGCTGCATGTTTTGCAATCTGTGTTCGGAGGCTTGCCCGACGGATTGTCTCGAGTTGACGCAGAGTTTTGAGCTTGCGGTGTACCATCGCGCCGGGTTCCGATGGGACCGAGAGATGCTCGAGAAGGGAATTAATTATGTCCGTTATGCAAAATAGGCATTCGTCATAGGCCAAACTGGTCCTATAGGTCCCATATGCAATTACACGGTTGGGAAGCGGTATTGTTCTACGTTCTGGCGATCATGACTCTGTTCATGGCCGTCTTCGTAGTGACAGCTCGCGTAGCGGTTCACTCGGCTCTGTTTCTCATCTCAACATTAGTCAACGTGGCGCTGTTGTTCATCCTGCTGCACGCCGAGTTCGTAGCAGGTGTGCAGATACTGGTGTACGTCGGCGGCGTGATGGTGCTGTTCCTGTTTGTGATAATGCTTGTGCAGACTCGCGCTGAAGAAGAATCGCGGGTGAGATTGTACACCGGGCAGACGTGGCCGGCTGTCATCATAGCGTTGCTGCTTGCGGTCTCGTTTTATTTTGCGATGAATCCCGCGCAGGCGGCATTCAGGCCGTTGGAGAGCTCGGCGCCCGCCGCGGTGGTAGCAGAAAGCACCGAGCGGACGACCGCAGGCGCGGGTCTAAACATCTCCAAGGACACCCAGGAAGTCGGCGAACAGCTTTACCGGCAGGCGGCGCTGCCTTTTGAGATTGCGTCGCTTCTGTTGTTGGTTGCGATGGTAGGCGCCGTGCTGCTGGCTCGCGGAACAAAACAAGAGAAGTACTATGAATAACCGATTGTCGATTGCCGATCTCAGAACGGTGCGAGTTTCCGTCAATCGACAATTGCCAATCGGCAATCGACAATTCAATTGGGGGGATTCTGTGATCAGTATCATTATGAATAGCCGATTGTCGATTGCCGATTGCCGATTGCCGATTTCAGAACGGTGCGAATGTCCGTCAATCGACAATTCAATTGGGGGGATTCTGTGACCAGTATCATCATAGGCGTGTTAGCCTATGTGGCCCCGGTGCTCCTACAGGCCCAACAACCATTTCTAAAGCGATTCGAACCCACGCTCATCAACTTCCTGATGTTGAGCTTCCTGTTGTTCGTGGTCGGGGTCGCTGGAGTGCTGTCGCGCCGCAACATCATCATCATCTTTATGTCGATCGAGTTGATCCTGAACGCGGTGAATCTGAATCTGATTGCGTTCTCGCGCTACCTCGAGATCAACAAGGAGGCGCTTACGGCGAAGGGCCTCGCGGTGAATTCGCTGTCCGGGCCTGTGTTCACCATATTCATCATCGTCGTGGCCGCGGCCGAAGCGGCGGTGGGGCTTGGCATCGTCATCGCGATGTTCCGCAACCGCGAGACAGTCGCGATCGATGAGATAGACCTATTGAAATGGTGAGAACCCGGTTCCGGGTTCAGGGTTCATCGTTCGAAGTTGGAAAGAACCGGGAACCCCGAACCAGGAACCTCGAACTTCTTTTCTTATGCTCAAACTCGTCTGGCTTATTCCCGTTCTCCCGCTGGCCGGCTTCCTGTTCAATTTCTTACTGGGCAAGAAGCTCGGGCTCAGCGAGCGCGCAATCTCGCTCATCGCCTGCGGCGTAATCCTCGGCTCGATGTTACTGACGCTCGGTGCCTTCTACGAATATCATTGGGACTTTAACGCCGCGAACGAGGACAAGCCGTATCTGACAACCAACGATGGCTTCCCGGGTTCGTTCACCTGGCTGCCCGGCGGAGCTGCGCATAACACACAGGGCCAGCAGACGGGCGCGCTGTCGAATTTTAACATCGAGTGGAGCTACCAGATTGATCAACTCTCGCTGGTGATGATGTTCATCGTCACCTTTGTCGGCTTCTGGATTCACGTTTTCGCCACCGGTTACATGCACGGCGACACGGGCTATTATCGATTCTTCTCTTACTTGAATCTGTTCATGTTCATGATGCTGCTGCTCGTGATGGGCTCGAACTTCATGATCATGTTCATCGGATGGGAAGGGGTCGGGCTGTCCTCCTACCTACTTATTGGCTACTACTTCAATAAACAGGAAGCGGCCGACGCGTCGAAGAAGGCGTTCGTCGTAAACCGCATCGGTGACTTCGGAATGGTGTTGGCCATCGCCGGTGTGTTTGCGACGTTTGGTACGCTCCAGTTCCACGATGTGGCTACGCTTTCTGCTGCGTATCCCAAAGAGCATCTCTGGCAGTTCGGATTAATGTCGTGGCTCGCGCTAGGTCTGTTCATAGGCGCCACCGGCAAGAGCGCGCAGATACCGCTGTTTATCTGGCTTCCCGACGCGATGGCCGGACCGACCCCGGTGTCGGCTCTGATTCACGCTGCGACGATGGTGACCGCCGGCGTGTTCATGGTGACTCGCACTAACTTCATCTTCCAACGCTCGGTCACGATGATGATGATAGTAGCGCTGGTGGGATGCCTGACCGCGTTCATCGCCGCTACGATCGGTATCACCCAGACCGACATAAAGAAGGTCCTGGCTTACTCGACGGTGTCGCAGCTCGGCTACATGTTCCTGGGTGCGGGCGTGGGCGCGTTCATCGGGGCAATCTTCCATGTGTTTACTCACGCCTTCTTCAAAGCGCTGCTCTTTCTTGGGTCTGGTTCGGTGATTCACGGCATGCATCACGAGCAGGAGATGCCCAAAATGGGAGGGCTGCAAAAGTACCTTCCGACTACCTACAAGACGATGCTTATGGGGTGGCTGGCGATATGCGGGATCATCCCGTTTGCCGGCTTTTTCTCCAAGGACGAGATCCTCTGGAAGACTTTTTCAACCGAGATTTTCGGTGGCGGCTGGATTTTGTGGGTCATCGGGTTCATTACAGCGGGGATGACTGCGTTCTATATGACTCGGTTGATGGGTCTGACGTTCTGGGGGGAAGAGCGATTCCGCAAGAGTCACGGCGAGGGGCACGACTCTCACGGCGAACATCACGGACCGGTTGAGCCGCACGAATCGCCGCGAAGCATGACCCTTCCGCTCATTGTGTTGGCGGTGGGTTCGTTGGTAGTAGGCTGGGTCGGAATCCCGCACGCTCTGACTGGTGGTGCGAACCTAAACTTCTTCGAGCGATTCCTTGAACCCGTCATTGTTAAGGTGCACGAACAACCAGCGACCGCACTTCATGCGGCACAACTAGCTCCAGAAAACCGCGCCGCGCCTGTGCCTTCGGAAACATTGGCCGCCGAGACAGGCGCCACGCACGCCGAAGCGGAGCACGAACCCGTTGACTCCAAAGAATACCTGCTGATGCTGCTCTCGCTAGCGGTCGCTGCGGGCGGCATTTATCTGGGCTGGGTCTTCTATGTTAAGCGTCCCGAGCTCCCGAAGATTTGGGCGGCACGGCTCCGACCGCTATACACGCTCAGTTTCAACAAGTGGTATCTGGACTGGCTGCTCGACGTGAAGGGAGTGGAGGCCGGCAAGGCCGTCAACGATGCCCTCTGGTCGGTTGACAAGACGGTGGTCGATGGCGGCGTGAACGGCGCGGGTTGGATGACCCGGTTCTGGGCGAAGCTCACCGGCTGGTGGGACAAATGGGTTATCGATCTTGCTGTCAACGCCACCGGCTTTGTTTCAAAGGTGGGCTCGTATGTGTTGCGCACCGTGCAAACCGGCTTCTGGCAGAACTACGCGCTAATGTTTGCGGCGGGTTTGTTTGTTATTTTGCTTTATTACGTTTACCCGGCTGTATCGACAACGATTAAGGCGTTCACCGGGAAATAGGTTCCTATAGGTCTAATAGGTCCTATATTCTTCCTTAGGAGACTCTGGCTATGCCTGGTCACATTGAGTTTTTCGGAATCGGCATCCTTTCGTGGGTGACGTGGCTTCCGGCGGTTGGCGCTATATTGCTCCTGTTTTTCAACCGCGCCAAGAACAACAGCATACGCGGGTTTGCGAACATGTGGATCGCGTTGTGCTTTTTGATCTCGATCCCGCTGGTGACCGGCTTGGGGGCGAATCGCCCGGGTTATGACCGGGCGTACGGTGGATTACAGTTTATTGAAGACCACGACTGGATCCCGCTGATTGGCGCGCGCTATCAACTCGGTGTCGACGGGCTTGCGCTGGTGCTGGTGATGCTCACGACGCTGCTGGGGGTAATTGCGGTCGTCTGTTCGTGGGCTTATATCCGAGAGAAGGGCCGGGAAAAAGAGTACTACATAATGATGCTGCTGCTTCAAAGCGGCATGCTGGGAGCGTTTGTCTCCGCCGATCTATTCCTGTTCTTCATCTTTTGGGAAGTGATGCTTGTGCCGATGTACTTCCTGATCGGGATCTGGGGTGGCAAGAATCGGCTCTACTCGGCGATCAAATTCTTTCTGTACACCCTGGTTGGCTCGGTAGTGATGCTGCTCGCCGTGCTAAAGCTCTTTTTCATTTTCCCCGAGGTGGTCAAAGCGCAGCGCCCAGCCGTCGAAGCAACCGCGCGCCAGCTCGCTGCGTGCAGCGTCGCCGATCCCGAACGCCGCGGTCAGGTCAACGAGAAGATGCTCAATCTCGCGCTCGATGCAATGAAGCGGGCCGATGGCATCGACCCGAAGACAAACAGCGCGCTGCCTCCCGGCTACGTTCACAGCTCGTTCAACATTGCCGCGATCACCGCGGTAGGACCGCATATCAAAACGGTATTCGGTATGGGTGTTGTCATCTGGATGTTTATCGGGTTCGCGCTGTCGTTCGCCATCAAAGTGCCTATGTTTCCCTTCCACACCTGGCTTCCGGACGCCCACTATGACGCGCCTACTGCCGGTTCGGTCATACTGGCCGGCGTGCTGCTGAAAATGGGCACGTACGGATTCATGCGATTCTCGCTGCCTATCTTCCCGGACGCCGCCAAAGATCCGACCGTGCGCCAGGTTATGGTCGTGCTGTCGATTATCGGTATCATCTACGGCGCGCTGGTGGCGATGGCGCAAAAGGACGTCAAGAAGCTGGTCGCGTACTCCTCGGTTTCGCATCTTGGTTTCGTGATGCTCGGGTTGTTCGCGTTCAATCCGAACGGAATCAACGGCGCAGTGATGCAGATGATCAATCACGGCATTTCGACCGGGGCACTGTTCATGCTGGCAGGCATTCTGTACGAACGCCGGCACACCTATGAGATCGCCGAGTTCGGAGGGCTTGCCTCGGTGATGCCAAAGTTCTCGACCATATTCCTTGTCGTCACGCTTTCTTCCTTAGGCCTGCCGTTGATGAACAACTTCATCGGCGAGTTCCTGACTATCCGAGGCGCGTTCGAAGCGAATGTCCTTTGGGGCGCACTTGCGGCTTCGGGCATCATTCTGGGCGCCGCGTATATGCTGTGGCTCTATCAGCGAGTGTTCTTCGGCCAGGTAAGCACGACAAATGAGACCTTGAAAGATCTGGATGCGCGCGAGTTCTGGCAGTTCGCGCCGATGATTTTCTTGATCTTCTGGATCGGCGTTTATCCGAAGCCGCTGCTGTCCTACATCGAGCCGCAAACAAACGTAGTAGTCGCTCAGGTACAGCCGGATTACTTCAAGAGCACCACCCCGCAGGTCGCGGAGGAACAACAAAAATAGGTTCCGGGGTTTTAGGTTCTGGGTGGCGATACGCTAACCGGAACCCGGAACCCGGAACCCGGAACCCACGCCTTATGCAGGTCAATGATTTCGCAACCATCGCGCGTCAAGCGGCGCAGTTCATCATGCCGGAAGGCATTCTGACACTTTTCGCCTGCGCCGCGCTCGTCCTCGACGTGATGCTCCCGCGCAATCGCAAACGCGTCGTGGCGTGGGTCTCTATTGCGGGAGTAGGCTTCTCGTTAGTCTCGCTCTGGATCCTCTACTCCGGCATAGTCACCAAAGGGGCGCCACGCACCGCGTTTTACGACATGATCGTGCTCGATAACTACGCAGTGGTGTTCAAGTCGATGTTTCTGATCGGCGCGGCGCTGTCGATCCTCCTCTCGATGAAGTATCTCGATATCGAAGGTGAGCAGCGCGGCGAATACTATGCGCTCATCCTGTTCTCGGTCGTCGGCATGATGTTCATGGCATCGGGCGTCGATCTGCTGACCCTGTTTATCTCGCTGGAGTTGATGGCAATCTCGGTCTACATTCTGGTCGGCTACTTCCGCCGCGACAAGAAATCAAACGAAGCGTCGATGAAGTATTTTTTGCTTGGGGCGTTTTCGTCGGGCGTGTTGCTGTACGGCATTTCGATGGTGTACGGCCTGACGGGTTCAACCAATCTGGCGGCCATAGCGGAGGCGCTGCCGAAGGTAATGACGGTTGAGGTGATCAAGGGCGTGGGCGGCGATACCGTAATCGATCAGCGTTATTTGTTGTTGATGTCGATGATCCTGATGGCCGCCGGGATGTTTTTCAAAGTGGCCGCGGTTCCGTTTCACATGTGGGCGCCCGATGCCTACGAAGGAGCACCGACATCGATAACCGCGTTCATGTCGGTCGGAGTAAAGGCCGCGAGCTTTGCGATGTTTGGCCGCTTATTTCTTTACGGGCTGCCCGATATGCGCGGAACGATTGCGGGAGATCCGTCGCACAACATTCCAGGATTGCCGGGCTGGGCCGTCTTGTTAGGAGTAGTGTCTGCGATCACGATTGTGTGGGGAAACCTGGGCGCGCTGACTCAGCAGAACACAAAGCGGCTGCTGGCTTACTCCTCGATCTCACACGCTGGCTACACGCTGCTCGGTTTGATTGCCGGAAATCAAACCGGGTATACGGGTTTCGTCATTTATCTGTTCATCTACACGATCATGAACCTCGGTGTGTTTGGCTGCATCATTGCGCTCAGGAGGCAAGGCATAGTCGGCGATCGGATGGAAGACTTCAACGGCTTGATGAAGAAGGCGCCGTTGCTGACCGTGATGATGACGATCTTTCTTCTATCGCTCGGGGGCATACCTCCGACCGCCGGATTCATCGGTAAGTTTTACCTGTTTGCCGGTTTGATCGAGACCGGCAATCCGTGGCTGGTGCGCCTGGCGATTCTGGCGGTTGTGATGAGCGTCGTGTCACTTTACTACTACATCCGGTTCATTCGAGCGATGTACATCGAGGGTGAGACCGAACCTCAACCGGTTACGCTCGTGCCTTCGCTCCGAGTCGCGCTGGTGGCCGCGGCCGTACTGGTGCTGTACATCGGGGTATTCCCGCAGCAACTGATCAGCTTCACGCAAAAGGCCGGAATGAGCCCCAGCCTGAAGACCTACTCATACCAGGACGCTGCAAAATCGAAGAGCGCTCCGCCTGGTGGCATGTCGGGCGAGCCCGATGACGAGCCAGGCCCCCCGCGCCGTTGATCCAATGCTGATGCGATGCCCTCCGAAGATGAAAATTCAGATGAGCGCGACAAGCCGAATGAGCCTGGCCGGATAAGCTGGCGTCAGGCGACGGGAACCGTGGGGTTGGCTCTTGCGATTCCGTGGATGATCGGAGTGCCCGCGATCATCGGCTGGTGGGTCGACAAGAAATACGCGACCGCGCCGCTGTGGTTGATAGTGGGACTCTTCCTGGGCTTACTCACGACGGCGCTTGATATTTACAAACTCATGAAGAAATTCGGCCAGTTCAAGTAGGGTTCCTCCCTTCGGGTTGTTTGCCCACTTTGCGTTCTTTGCGGTCCTTGGCGTCTTTGCGCTGTGAATTCCCCTCACTCCTATTTGATCTCCCGCCATTCTATTCCAAACCGCCCAAGATACTTTCTCAAGCGATCCGCGTCGTTGACTGTCTTCTTCTTCTCACGAGAGGTAGTAAATAGTGCTCTCCCTGCTTCCGACAGGGTGCGCGACTCCTGGCAGACTCTGATCACGCTCGCGAGCTGATGCCGGTCAAAGAGATCAAGCCCACTCGACTTTTCCTTCCCCAATAGTCGTTCGAGAAGATCGTCATCGTCACTCGAAGGTTGCGCCTGCCATCCGACGCGAAGGCGGTCGATCTCGTCGCATACGACTTCGCTCGTGATTCTCCCGCCCGGAGAAAGCGTCGCCATTCGCACTATCGCACCGTTCAAATCACGGAAGTTCCCGTTCCAGCGCGCCTCAGCCGAGATGGCGAACTTCAGGAACCGGTCGTGAGCCTCTTTGCTGAAAGTGACGCGCTTGCCCGCCCGTCTGGCGTACTGCTCGAGCTCATATTTCAGATTTGGCTCTATGTCTTCAAGGCGATCTTTGAGGCCCGGCATGCTAAAGGTCCAGAGGTTGATTCGGGCCAACAAGTCTTCGCGGAACCCTCCGTCGCGAACCAGCGCAAACAGATCCCGATTGGTTCCCGCAACGAGTTGGAAATCGCTCTTCACCTCGCGGTCGCTCCCCAGGGGCAGGAACACCTTGTCCTCGAGCGCACGCAGCAGCATTGCCTGTTCGTCCGGGCCAAGCTCGCCAATCTCATCCAGGAATAGAATCCCGCCGTCAGCCGCCCGCAACAGACCGGGCCTCGGGTTGATAGCGCCGGTGAATGCTCCCTTCACGTGGCCGAAGAGCGTCGACATCGCAGCGTCGCCGCGAATCGTGGCGCAGTTTACTTCGACAAAAGCGCCCTTCACCTGGTGCCGCGCCCGTTTCAATTCGTAGATGCGCCGAGCAAGCCGAGACTTTCCCGCGCCGGTCGGCCCCATCAGTAACAGCGGATCACTTGATGCGATCACCACCTGCTCGATCTTATCGATCAACCGGTTGAACGCCGGATTGCGAGTCTCGATGCCTGACTTCAAGAACGATGCCGCTTCTTTTTGTTCCTGCTGGAATCGCGAGGCTATGCGGTCGTAACGCGAGAGGTCGAGATCGATGATTTCGTAAGTGCCCGGCCCTCCTCCCCGGCGTCGCGCGGACGGAGGAGAGCTTTGAATCAGTTTGGCCGGAAGATAGCGCGACTCGGTCAGCAGAAACAGGCATATCTGCTCGACGTGAGTGCCGGTGGTTATGTGAATCAGGTATTCCTCGCGATCGGTATCGAACTCGTAGCCGGCGGCAAAGTTGTGCAAGGTGCCGTAGACCTCTTCGAAATCCCACGGGTCGGAGAGTTCGATCTCTGCGACCTTCACTTCGGTCTCGGGCGAGACCGTCGCGATATCGTCGATTACAGTGCTCGCGAGCCGAGCGAACTTTTTCTGGTACAGCAACTCGAATCGTTGAATCAGCAGGTCCTCGTGCTGGCATAATGCGACGGTTGGGCGCCACCGCTCCCAGCGGTCCGATCCCTTACCACTGTCGAGCGTGGCGCCAATCAATCCGATTACGACCTGTTTCCTGTTCATAGAATAACCGCTAAGAAGTTAGACGATGAGATAATAGTTGGAAATTCATGATTTGCCAAGAGTACGGTGAGTATCAGGCTGTCCCTCGGAAGTTTGGCGCGTTGAATCAGTTACTTAGAAGCTACGACCGCAACTCGTCGATAGCGAATGGGTGGGGTCTCGCGTCGCTGGCACGGCGCGTGCACTTTATCCTGGCGAAACGAAGAGAGATGAATCGGAGGTGGCGGCGATGAAGCTAGCAGAAGCTCTTGTCCTTCGAGCCGATTATCAGAAGCGGCTTGAACAGTTGAAGTTCAGATTGATCCGGAGCGCAAAGGTGCAGGAAGGCGACGAACCGGCCGAGAATCCTGCGCGGCTGTTGGATGAACTCGAAGATGTTGCGACGCGACTTACGGAGTTGATCCGCAGAATCAACCGCACGAACTCGAGCGCTACTTTGCAAAGCGGAGTAACGGTGTCCGACGCGCTCGCGACGCGTGACGTTCTGTTAAAGCGGCGCGGTGTCTATGCGGAATTGGCGAATGCGGCCGCGATTGGACAAGAGCGCTATAGCAGATCGGAAGTGAAGTTCAAGAGCACGGTGAACGTATCCGAGATCCAGGGCCGGGTCGATGCTCTTTCGAGAGAGTACCGCGAGCTTGACTCGCGGATACAGGAAGCGAACTGGGGAATCGAAGTGGTTGAATGATTGGTTCAAGGTTCGGGTTCGGAGTTCCGGGTTCAGAGTCCAGCCTTTAGGCTGCCAGTCAGAGCTAGCAGGCTAAAGCCTGAACTCTGAACTCTGAACCCGGAACCGTTCCACGCAGAGGTAGCTGAGATAACAGAAGCGAGTACAACTCATTTCCGTCCTTTTGGACGGCTATGGTCGCGTGCGGGGCCGCGCGCGGGTTCGAATCCCGTATTACACGTAAGCCCAGCACTGTCACAGACGCATTGAGCACAGTTCACGGTCACTACCGCGTGCTGGTCTGTTGTTTCGGTGAGGGCGGGTAAGGGGACTGCGTTGGGGATGAAAAGCGAATCGGTTGTACGCAGAAGGCCAGCTCAGGGGTATTCTATGATCGAGCAGATCGCAACGCAGATCTCGTCAAGCATTGTAGAAGAGACTTCGCCGAGTTTGCGGATGAAGCGTTGATAGTCAAGCCCTCGAAGCTGCAACGTATCGACGGCCGACGGCTTTGAGAGACCGTTCGTTGAATCAGGCTGGATGTAAACGTGCCAGATGTTTCTGGCATAGTGGTCTTTCCAATCGGTGATCGGAGCGACAAGCTTGATCGACAGGCGGCCGACAGCATCGGAGCTGATCAACACAGCGGGACGAATCTTTTTGAGTTCGGCACCCACGGTTGGGTCAAGGTGGACCAGCCACACTTCGCCGCGACGGGGTGGATCAATACTCGACAATGTCGCCACCCTGCCAGAGCTCGCGTTCGAGGCGGTTCTCTTCAAGGTCGTATTCGGCGATCATTGCTTCGGCTTGCTCCGCAAGAATTCGCCGGCGCTCCGCGATCGGCAGTTTCAGGAAGGCGAGCCGTTCTGCCAATGTGAGAGGAGCCGTTGTTTCTATTGGCTCTTTTTCGACAGTCTCTTCTTGGGTGCTCATACAGTTGCTCCTGTTGGAATGAGTTTACGACAGGCTGATGGGATGGCCAAGGGACTAAGAGAGATGGACTAAGAGAGATGGTTATTTCCTGCGAATCAGGAGAATCAGGAGGTGAGGTTATGACAAACAGCGACCTGCCAATGAACAACGGTATGACAGAGGGTCAAATGCCCGATGAACTGCGTGAAATCTATTTTGCTATCCGGGCCGAGGTTGTGGAACTCAACGCGAGGTGGATCGTGTTCAAACAATTATTCGCGACGGGCCAAGAGCGAATTGGTCTCTTCAGCGCGGCCCCGTCGTTCTTCTCGATGGTTCACGACTCCATGCGCGACGGCATATTCTTGTCGATTGTGCGATTGACTGAAAAGGCAAGAGTTATGGGCAAAGACACAGTCTCACTCGCGCAGTTGCTGGCGCAAACGCAGCAGATATCCTGGAGTCGAATGCGACGGAGGCCCTAAAGGCTCTGCTCGGCAGCATCGAAAAGGAACGCGATGCGATGAAAACCTGGAGAGACAAGAGCGGAGCACACAACGATCTGCGGACGATCGTACAGCCTCAAGTACATCCGCTGCCAAAGATAATGTTCGATTCAGTCGGTGTCGTGCTTCGATTGGTTAGCGACTTCTTGAACGATATTGGGCACCATTTTTCCTATTCGCCGATCGATTTCGCCGATGTGATAATCCCCGGAGACGGTGATGCGATAGTTCGGTGTTTGCAGCGCGACCATGATCATCGAAGCTGTAGAATCACGGAGATCTCCCGACATCGAGATGGGCTTTAGCATCGCGCTGAAGCGTTAGTGTGACGGAATATGAGCACGAAACAATCAATTTCGAACGCCCACAACTGGAAGCATCTCGCCCGGTGGAACGGCGAGGGCTTCTACGAACTGCGCACTGAGGACACTCGCGATGTACCGGTGAGGATGTTCCTTACGCCGCGTCTTCTGCAAGACGCCGAGGACATCCTCTATCGCCAGATCATCAACGCGACTCGGTTCCCAGGCGTGAGGCTTGTAGTCATGACGCCGGATGTTCACTACGGCTACGGCGTGCCCGTAGGCTGTGTGATCCTGACCGATTCGGCCGATGGCGCGATCGCGATGGGTCCCGTAGGCTACGACATCGGCTGCGGTATGGTCAGCGCCAAGAGCGATGTTCCGGTCGATGCCGCGACGCCCGAGCGAAGACTCGAGTTTAATCGCGAGGTCATGAAGCGTATCGACCTGGGCGCGGGCGGCAAGAGCTTCAAGCTCGGCACGGTTGATCGTCATGAATTCGACAACCTGGTTCACGGGGGCGCCGAATACTATGTCGAGAAGTACGGCGCGACGTTCGATCGCTCACGCGCCGAACGTCACCGTATGCCGGTTGATGATGATTGGCAGCCTCCGCTTGGCGGACGAGGCAGACCCGAGCGCGGGTTCTCGCAGCTTGGCTCGCTTGGTGGGGGTAACCACTTTATCGAGCTGCAGCGTTGCGATGAAACGGGCACGTTGTTTGTTCAGGCGCACACCGGTTCGCGGGGCTGGGGACACGGTCTGGCGACTAACTACTTCGACCTGGCGCGCGCGGAGAAGCCCGAGGTCATCACTGATCTCGATCTTGGCTACTTTACGCCCGAGTCGGAGCACTACCACAGCTACTTGAATGCGGTGGCGGCGGGGGGCAACTTTGCGATCATCAACCGGCTGATCATATTCGAGCAAGTGGCCGAAGCGTTCGCGAAGGTGTTTGGTTCTGAGATGCAATTGATCTACGAGATCTCTCACAATCTCGTCCAGAAGGAATCGCACCCGGAGTTTGGTGAGGTATGGGTGCATCGCAAGGGCGCGACGCGAGCTTTTCCGGCGGGGCATCCGGCACTCGAAGGAACGATATGGGAAGAGACCGGGCATCCGGTGTTGATTCCCGGCTCGAATAAGGACTGGAGTTATGTGCTGCGGCCCGAAGCCGGCGCGGTGAATAGCGGCTACTCGGTGAATCACGGCGCCGGCCGTCGAATGTCGAGAGGAGAGGCTGGAAGAACCCTGAACCAGCGCAAGATCGACGACGAATATGCAGCGGCAGGAATCCAGGTGAACGTTGATGGGCGTGTGCCGATCGACGAAGCAGCACCGTGTTACAAGCCTGCGGCAGAAGTAGTAGATGCGGTTGTACGCGCGGGGCTTGCGAGGATTGAGTACAGTCTGTGGCCGCTCGCGTCGTTGAAGGGAACCGAAGGCGCGGGCGGACGAAGAGGCAAGCGTCCAAAGCGAAGCTCGAACAAGTAAAGGTCGAACATTCGAAGCTTGGCGATCTTTGCGGCTCTTAGCGTCTTTGCGAAGAGAATTCTCCGCGCCAAGACGCAAAGAACCGCAAAGACCGCAGAGGGATTCAGCGCGAGAGATTCAGGCACGTGCCTCGATTGAGCCCTTATGTTGACGATTGATGGATCATATGGAGAAGGGGGCGGGCAGATATTGCGCACTGCGCTGGCGCTCTCGCTGGTGACGGGAAAACCGTTTCGCATCGAGAATATTCGCGCGGGGCGTAAGAATCCCGGGCTTCTAAGGCAACACCTCACCGCGGTGAACGCTGCGACTGAGATCTCGCGCGCCGAGGTCACGGGTGCGGCCATCGGCTCTAGCGAGCTGACGTTCGCACCCGGCAGCGTTGTGTCCGGCAACTATGCGTTTGCAGTTGGCACTGCGGGCAGCACGACGCTGGTGTTGCAGACGGTGCTGCCGGCGCTCCTGGTCGCCAGCGGCATGAGCAAGGTGATCCTCGAAGGCGGGACCCACAACCCCTTCGCTCCACCGTTTGATTTTCTCGCGCAAGCTTTTCTGCCGCTGGTGAGTCGAATGGGTCCGAAGGTGAAGGCTGAACTCGAGCGGCCGGGCTTTTACCCGGCTGGCGGAGGCCGGATTAGCGTCAAGGTTGAACCGGCGAATGCCCTCGGTCTATTGGATCTTCCTGCTCGCGGTGAAGTGCTGGATCGACGAGCGAAGGCAGTAGTTGCGAACCTTCCGATCAGCATCGCCGAACGTGAGCTAAACGTGATCGCGCGCAAGATGTCCTGGCCTCGCGAATGGATGAAAGCCGAATCGGTAGACCGGTCGCCCGGTCCGGGGAACGTTGTGACCATCGAGGTCGAGTGCGAACACGTGACCGAGATCTTCACCGGGTTTGGTCAACGGGGTCTTCGTTCGGAGGCGGTCGCCGAGAAAGCGGCGCAGCAGGCGCAGCGATACATTGCTTCAGAGGCGGCGGTCGGAGAGTATCTGGCGGACCAGTTGTTGATTCCGATGGCGATGGCGGGTATTGGGAGTTTTACGACGTTACCCTTGTCTCGGCACGCGACGACTAACATTGAAGTGATAGGAAAGTTTCTGGATGTGAAGATTGAAACATCGCAGTTAGCCGATCGAGTGTGGAGTGTTAGCGTCTCCGGGCCATGAAGATGGTTCTCGAGGATGGTGCAAGTTGCGTTGGAACTTATCGCGAGGAGCAGCGTAAGAGTTAGTTCGAAAAAAAGTCCTTGTGGAATTTCGCAAGACTTGTTTGCAGTTTCATTCCTGCTTAGGAGAATTAGTTTGATGATGTTCAAGGGACAAAACACAAGATCGATGACGCGCATTGCGGCGTGGCGGTCACGTGCGTCCTTTGGGCTCGCCTGCCCGGGCACGCCATCATTAGGCGTCGATACGCTGAGTTACGTGAATACCATAGGTATCACAAAATCGGAAGGACATCAGTTCTCCGATTGTTCACGACAGCGTTGATCCAGCGGGAGCGGATTCCCGCTCCCAAAATCTCACAGACCAGTTCGATAAGAAGAGACAAAGGGAGCGAGCCGTTTCTGCGCCTTGGGTGCGGAGGGGACTGGTTCCCTTTTGTTTTTTGACAACTGAATATCAGCGCGATTTCTGAAAGCTGAGCTGGCAGAGTGGCATTGCACCTGACTGTAGATCAGGCGACCCGAGCGGTCATTGGAGGTTCGATTCCTTCGCTCAGCATTTGGCAATACAGACCCAGTCTGCGGCCGGACGCCTACAGGGAGGGCTTCTTATCCAAATGACTCAGGCTGAGGTCTTTCCAGCACGGGAGCATGGTGTAACCGGCAACACGGCGGTCTCCAAAACCGTTGATGGAGGTTCGACTCCTCCTGCTCCTGCTCTACGGAGGGTTCGCACAACTGGCAGTGCACCGGTCCCGAAAACCGGCGGGCTTCGGCCTGTGAGAGTTCGAATCTCTCACCCTCCGCCAAAGATGGAGGATGAGGATGGAGGATGGAGGATGGAGGATAGAGGATGAGGGAGGATAGAGGATGAGGATCGAGGATCGAGGATCGCGAGCTCGGCTGAAGCTCAGTTGCGACTCCCTATCCTCCATCCTCCATCCTCTATCCTCGATCCTCCATCCTCGGATTTACCGGCGTGGCCCAACCTGGCAGAGGCACTGGTCTTAGAAACCAGTTGATGAGGGTTCGAATCCCTCCGCCGGTACCAAAATCGCTAGCACTGAGAGACAACTGCTGAGAGACGAGTGCTGAGTGCGCAGCAACTCAGGTCTCAGCACTCAGAACTTCCGGGCTTCGTTGGTCCAGTGGGATGACGTCGTCTTGCCAGGGCGAAATCGCGGGTTCGATTCCCGCACGAAGCTCCATGCGCTGCGCACGCGTAGCCAAGTTGGTTAAGGCGCCGGTCTGCAAAACCGGTCATCGTGAGTTCGACTCTCACCGCGTGCTCTTGATGCGGAGAATGTCCGACAAACTTCAGTTTGTCGCTGACTACTCACTGTGCCTTTGGGAAACCAGCGACAAACTGAAGTTTGTCGGACCGAAACGGGGATGAATGCAAAGCGGTCGAGCGACAGGTTTTTCAAGCCTGGACTTAGAGAGTTCAAGTCTCTCCATCCCTGCCATTGATGGCGAACGTGGCCGAAAGGATGAGGCGCGAGATTGTGGCTCTCGTCTATGCAGGTTCGAGTCCTGTCGTTCGCCCTGGATTATTCCGGGGTGGTGTAAATGGCAACACGCCGGTCTCTGAAATCGGAGAGTGAAGGTTCGAGTCCTTCTCCCGGAGCCAGTTCTTTGTAGACGCCGCCTTGGTGTAATTGGAAACACGTCCGCCCGATTAGCGGAAGAGTCCGGGTTCAACTCCCGGAGGCGGTATACACGGCGATGAATGCAAAGCGGTCGAGCGTCTGGGTTCTCAACTCAGTCCTAACGAGTTCAATTCTCGTCATCGCCGCCTAAGGGGTCGTGGCCGAGAGGCACAGGCACTTGATTGTCGATCAAGACTACGCGAGTTCGAATCTCGTCGATCCCGCGATGTTTGAGGGAATGCTGGCGTGGCCGAGCGGAACGAGGCGCTGCTCTTCTAAAGCAGTCAACGCGGGTTCAAATCCTGCCGCCAGCACCATGCGCTCGAAGCTTTGATGGCGAAGCACAGGTTTCTTAAACCTGGGAGGAGGGTTCGAGTCCCTACGGGCGCATCAGGAACCGGGGATCGGGAAATGGCAAATGAAAAATGACAAATTGCAAATGACAAATCCTGACGTCAAGATTTTCTATTTTCCATGTGTCATTTTTCATTTGTCATTCCGGACAGTCCCGTAGCTCAACGGCAGAGCGGCAGGCTTATACCCTGTAAGCGGCAGATTACCGCGTGATCCGAGTTCGAATCTCGGCGGGACTACTTGTCAGAATCGGGGCCGGAAGCTCATCAGGATGAGTTCTCGACTTTTAATCGAGGGGTAGTGGGTTCGACTCCCACGCGGCCCATCAAGTGGACTGGCGATTGCCGGATTGCCGATCTGTGTAGTTCGAATGAAGGCTAGCGGTGCGAGCGCAATCCGAAAGTGGCACTTGGCAATCGGCATTCGGAAATCGGAAATTGCGAGGCCCGCGAAGCTCAGAAGGCGGAGCGCTCGATCGGTAATCGAGAGGTGGCGAGTTCGATTCCCGCCGCGGGCTCTTGTGTTATGGCGAGAGGCCGGAGACCGGTGACGTCGGTGGTGACCGGTCGCGGGGCTGGATAGCTCAGCAGGCAGAGCGCCGATCTCATAAGTCGGTCGTCGGCGGTTCGATTCCGCCTCCAGCCATGAGAGGCGGTGATGAACCCAAAGATGCGATATGTTGCCAATCCGACGGGTCAGGACGGTATTTGAGTTCATTCGGGCGTAGCTCAGAGGCAGAGCATCCGGCCGTTAACCGGAGTTGCGGAGGTTCGAATCCTCCCGCCCGAGCTGTTCGGGGTCAAGGCTTGAAGGAAAGCCGCCTGCCTTGGGAGCAGGAGAGTCCGAGTTCGACTCTCGGGACCCCGACTTGAAAATGGGGCGCCATGTGCCAAGGTGGCGACTTTGCCTTGCAAGCAAGGTGCGTAGGGTTCGATTCCCTAGCGCTCCACCAATTTGCTGCCGTGGCCGAATGGATCAGGCGCGGGTTTCCTAAACTCGACGATGCAGGTTCGAGTCCTGCCGGCAGCGTTGAAAGCGAGCCCGCGTAGCTCAACGGAAGAGCGACACCCGCGGTGAGGGTCTTATGCGAGTTCAAGTCTCGCCGCGGGCTCCAGGAATCAGGTTGAGGATGGAGAGATCGAGGATAGCCCGAAGAGATGTCGATGCGTTTCATTTCGATTCTCGAATCACGGTTGGGAAGCTCATTAGGAAGAGCGCTGGTGTGAAGCTCCAGAGGAAGCCGGTTCGAATCCGGCCCCAACCACCAATATTGCGAAGTGGTGTAACCGGCAACACGCTCGGCTTTGACCCGAGAGACTCCAGGTTCGACCCCTGGCTTCGCAGCTTGCGGACGTGGCCGAATGGATCAGGCGCTTGTCTTCGAAACAAGTCTATGCGGGTTCGAGTCCTGCCGTCCGCGCTTTGACAATCGGTGTTGCTTCGTTGGTCTAGAGGGGAATGACTCCGGTCTTGTAAACCGGCAGCGCTGGTTCGACTCCAGCACGAAGCTCTTTTCGCGAGGGGGGTTCTGAGTACAGACTTCAGGCTGCGTTGTTCTGGAGGGTGAAGCTTGACTCTGAACTTGGACTATGAACTTTAAGCCTCGTTGGTCTAGCGGCGATGACCTCGGTCTTCCAAACCGATGGCGTGAGTTCGACTCTCACACGAGGCTCTCACAGGAATGCAGTCGCTTTTGTCTGCGTTGGTTGGCGCTGGCGAGATCGAAGAGCAGGCAAGGATGCCTGCGCCCCCTGTCTTTGGTCGGGTAGCCTAATGGTATGGCGCCGGTCCTACAAACCGGATGTTGAAGGTTCGACTCCTTCCCCGACTACTTGGCGACGACCACGGGCGGCCGCCGATGGTTGCCCGTAAGATTTGCCGGCGTAGCTCAATTGGAAGAGCAACTGTCTCGTAAGCAGTAAACACCAGTTCGAATCTGGTCGCCGGCTCTACGATGATGAAGGGACCGAGAATAGCGGATTGAGATTGAGGATTGAGGAGGAGGATGGAGGATGGAGAATAGAGAATAGAGAAATAGATGAACGGTCGATCCTCGATCTTCAAGCCTCGATCTTCTATCCTCCATCTTCTATCCTCGATTCTCAATCCTCTATCCTCTATCATCAATCATCAATCCGAAAAGAGAGTTGTGAGGAAGCGCATGACACTGACACGAAAAGTTCTTTTGTTGAACGCGTCCTACGAGGCGCTCGGCATTGTCACCATTCCTCGCGCGGTGCGCCTGGTCTGGAAGGGCTCGGCCGAAGCCGTCGAACTGGACGGCGACCGCGTACTTCGCTCGCAGCACTTTGTGTTTCCCGCGCCGAGCGTGATTCGATTGATCGAATACATCGACGTGAGGGGACGACAGGGTCGCTCGAGCACCAAGCGCTCGCGGATTCTTGCGCGTGATCGGTACCGCTGCCAGTATTGCGGAAGGAAGGGCGGCCCGTTCGATCTGACGATTGACCACATCTTGCCGCGGTCGCGTGGTGGTCGCACTGCGGCGGACAACCTTTGCGCTGCCTGCCTCGATTGCAATCAGCGCAAGGGCAACCGGACGCCCGAAGAGGCAAGAATGCCGCTGCTTATGAATCCGGCAGCGCTGACCTACGGGATGGAGCGCGCCGAGCTTCGACATGCCGCCGAGTCTCGCCCGGAATGGCGCAAGTATCTGTTTCTGGAAGACGCCGGCGTAGCCGTGGCCTAACAACCCTGGGAGGGCAGGCATACGTGCCTGCCTCTCCTTGTATCAACCTGAGCAGGCAGTAGGCCTGCGCTACCTGGTGCGCCCAGGTCCATCCACGTGGATTCGGCTTGCGTAGAGGTGTAAGATGAGATAGCGGATGCAGTGAGACCCGTCCAAGCTCGATCGAACCTCAATCACCTTCGAGAGGAGCTATGGAAACAACGAACCAATCATCTCATTCCGGCACTCGAACGCATAACGAGTGGGCCGTAAGCTATAACCAGAGCGACGTCGATAATATTAGGGATCAGATCGAGCAAACCGAGTCGGCCAAGAGGCGGTGGGTCTTTCTGGCTCTGGTGATAGCCATCGCCGCAATGGTGGGGGCGGTCGTATTGCTGTCTACGAGCTACGCCCTCTACTCCTCGAGCGAATCCGAGAAAAAGAAACTTATTCAGGAGAACGCCGCGCTCAAATTGCGCGCGGATCAGACGCAGCAACAGCTCGATTCGAAAAACCTGCAGGAGACGAAAGAGGCCGAGGCTCGAGCGGAGGCCCAGGCGAAGCTTCAGACAGTCTTACCTTCCGTTCTTGGAGGCACCGCGAGCTCGGGTGAAATCGCCAGCTTCGCAAGAATGGTTAATGCACTCCCCGACAATCGCATAGAGTTGGATTCAAAGCCACCGGACAAGTTGTTTCGAAACTGGAGGTTGACTGTCGGAGGAACAACGGAAACGTACACGCTGGTCGGCGGGGTCGTTGAAGGCAAGTGGGTTGTGTATTCGAACCTGGTCGCCCGCCGGTGAATTCGCGTTTGGCCGAGCCTTCCTATCGCAGTTCATCCAATCACGCTGGAGATCCGCAAAGGTAAATCCTCAAGTTTCAGAGTCGGGAAGAAGTTTCAGAGTCGGGAACAACGTTTCAGAGTCGGGAAGGTGGGCTTGCCCCCGCCGTGAATGAGAGAGCGCCCTCTTATTGACACCGAGCAACGCCACCTTCCGAGCCTGATTCGCGACACTAAGCCTTCGGCGCTTCGGTGACCACCTTCTGTTTTTGTTCATCGAAATAAAGCACCCGGCCCTCCCTGTAAGACTGCACGCTCATACCGATGGTGACCATCGCTTTGTAAGCGGTTAGCGCGTCGAGCACCGGCTTCTCGCGAGTGCGTACGCATCGCAGGAAATTCTGCATGTGATCTTCGCGAGGCTCGCAGTTCAGCTTCATTTCGGTCGAGCCGTACTTGTCCTGAAACTGCTGTTTTGCGATTTTCGACGGAGTAACGGTGATGGAATCGACCTTGCCTTCGAACTGTCCGTTGGGGACCATCATTATTGTCCCTTCGTGGCCGCGTATGAGCCCGGGGATGTGCGTCTCGTTAGCCATCGACGAGCTGAGAACCAGCGAGTGACCCTGCGCGTATTCGGCCATAAGATGGAACGTATCCGGAACCTCACGTTCGTCCTTGAAGATGTATATTCCGCCGCTGGCCATCACTCGGTAAGGAAACTGAGGCTCGCCCCAACAGATGTTCAACGGCGCCATCACGTGATAGAAGAGGTCCGTTGCGATGCCGCCTGAGTAGTCCCAGTACTTGCGGAAGCGGAAGAAGCGATCGCCGTCGTATTTGCGTTTTGGCGCCTCGCCGAGCCACATCTTCCAATCGATAAAATCTTCGCCCTTGCCGTCGGGCCCCGCGTTGGGATCGATCGTCCAGTTCCATTCGCCGGCGGTCGAGTTGCGATGATAAGAGCCCTGGCTCATTATCAGCTTGCCAATCATCCCGTCTTGAATCGCCTTGCGCGCCTTCCACCATTGATCCGAGCTGGTGGTCTGCGAGCCAACCTGGAGGACGCGGCCGTTCGCCTTTACCTTCTCGTAAACTCGTTTTGCCTCTTCGACGGTATGGGTCATCGGCTTTTCGAGATAGACGTCTTTGCCCTTGTCCATCGCTTCGATTGCGATGCGCGCGTGCCAGTGATCGGGAGTCGCGATAATTACCGCGTCGACGTCTTTGCGCTCGAGTATCTCGCGATAGTCCAAAAACCCGTCGCACTTGGCGGTCTCTTTCGCTTTGTTCAAGCGTTTGGCGTAGACATCCGAGACCGCGACCACCTTTGCGAGAGTGTTGGGCTGCTCGCCGGTCCTCATCGCCCATTCGAGCAAACCGCTGCCCCGGCCGCCAACCCCAATCAACGCGACGTTGATGTTGCCGTTCGCGCCCAGCACCTTCCCTGAGACTGCGGGTGCCCTACCGAAAGCCTTGATTGCCGCGCCCGCACCGATGGCTGACTTAACGAAGTCTCTGCGATTCAGTTTGTTCCACATGATGATCTCCCGATTGAATGGAGTTCAAGCTTTAGCTTGGTACCGGTTCGCCGACGCGCCAAAGGCTGGACTCTGAACTGTTGCGGGCAATATATGACACAACGGGGCTCGTGATATCAAGCCGAGCGGATTGATTCCGGCGCAGCTTGATTGAGCGCAGTCGGGTGGTAGAATCTGTAACGAGTTCGCGGTTCAGGGTTCAGGGTTCCGGGTTCCGGGTACGGAGTTCAGGGTTCAGGGTTCGTAGTTCAGTGTTCAGGGTTCAGGATCTACTGCCATGCCTGAGAAACATTCTACCGGGCCAAAGCCTGACTCCCAGCTTCTGAACGCGGGACTCCGAACCTGGAACTCCGAACCCTGAACACTGAACCCGGAACTCCGTACCCGGAACCCTGAACCGTTTCGTTTTTTAGGAGACAAGCCATGAAAAACCTCAGCGACCGCGTAGCGATCATAGGGATGGGTTGCACTAAGTTCGGAGAGCACTGGGACAAGAGCGAAGAAGACTTGATAGTCGAAGCCGCCTACGAAGCCTTCGAAGACGCGGGAGTTGAGCCTGCTCAAATCGAAGCTGGCTGGGTCGGCACGCTGGTCTCGGGCATCTCAGGACAGGCGCTGTCGCGCCCGCTCAAGCTCCAGTACATTCCGATCACTCGTGTCGAGAACATGTGCGCAACCGGCCAGGACGCGCTGCGCAACGCGGCGTACGCGGTTGCCGCGGGAGCGTATGATCTGGTGCTGGTTGTTGGGTTCGAGAAGTTGAAAGATTCGGGCTATTCGGGGTTGCCCGGCGCGGCTTCCAGTGTGATCGGCGCCGGCAATACCGCGCCCGGCGCCTTCGCGCTCTCGGCCAATCGCTATTTTCACAAGTACGGCACGGGCAAAGAAGAGCTGGCAAAGATCTCGGTAAAGAACCACTACAACGGCGCGCGCAACAAGAAGGCTCACTTTCAAAAAGAGATCACTTTCGAGCAGGCGATGAAAGCGCCGATGATTGCGTCGCCGCTTGGATTGCTGGACTGCTGTCCGACTACCGATGGAGCCGCCGCTGCAATCATCACCCGGACTGAGCTGGCGCCGAAGTTCAACAAGGACTTCGTGACGATCAAGGCGATGGGGCTGGCGGTCGGGCCGGGCACCGGCAGGATGGATCCCGACTTTGACTTCACCAGTTTTCCTGAAACAAAAATGGCGGCCAGACAGGTCTACGATCAACTGGGTATCAAAGACCCGCGCAAAGAAGTGAGCATGGCCGAAGTGCACGATTGTTTCTCGATCACCGAGATGATCATCTACGAAGACCTCGGGTTTTCGGAGCCTGGCAAAGCGAAGATCGATATCGATTCAGGCGCGTTCACGTTGAAGGGCGACTTGCCGGTGAACACCGACGGGGGCTTGAAGTCCTTCGGTCATCCGATCGGCGCGAGCGGATTGCGGATGCTCTATGAGATCTATCATCAATTGCAGGGTAAAGCCGGCGAGCGTCAGGTGAAGGATATGAAGCTCGGGCTTGCGCACAATCTTGGCGGAAATCCTGGCTCGTTTACGTGTTCGATCATCGCGCTCGGGCATGAATAGATGTCCTGCAAGGCAGAGGTCGGCGCCGCGATTGAGGTGTTGGTATGAGCATGAAAAGGATAGGATTGGTTACTTTTGTCCTCTTGTGCAACCTTCTATCGAGCGAAGCAGGCCTGCCAAAAACTGACGATGCCGCGAAGCGCGTTACGCTGAAACGAGATGAACTGCTCTTTCTTGAGGGCGCCAAAGCCATATCGAAGGGACAATACGACGAGGCGAGAATCCTTCTGAACACGATGCGTTGGACGTACAGCGACAGTCCTCTGATCGAAGAGACCAAGCTTCTGCTGTTTTATGCAAACGCCCGTCAAGGTGGCTCGAAGAACGTGGAGAGCGCACGACTTCTTCAAGAGATTCAGAGGGTAATTGAAGAAGGTGACCGCAAGACCGAGCACCTGTTAAAGTCGCCGCAATAGGCTCAGCATTTGCAGCCTGTCTTTGGGGCCATGTCGACCATCATAAACAGACTGACACCGGAGTGATCTGATGGCTGGCGGTTTTGAGCATCACTTCAGGCGAACCATCCCCGGCGATATTGACTCCGTGCGGCAGCGGCTGTCTGATGTTATCGAGGGCTTCGGCTACATCGTCCTTGGTGATGCTCCAATCCAGGCCAAACGCCCGCGACAGAAGAGCATCTGGGTGGCGATGGTGTTGGACTATGACGTTACACTGACCATCGCACTAAAGCCCATCAGCTCCGCTTCAACGCTTGCAACGTTCGATTACGAGATCGAGCAGTTGTTTACGAAGGGAGAGCGGCAGGCGCTCGAGCGCGAAGCCGAGGCGATCATCGCCCTGGCGATAAGCGCGTCAGCAGAAGTCTTTTGTCCGTCGTGTGGCATTGAAAACGCCGGCAACGCGCGCTTCTGCCGAGGCTGCGGAAAGCCAGCGTCGCGCACCCAGCTTCCACCCGAACTCGAGGTGATGCGCTTGACGGCAACTGCAAGCGGCTCTCAGATCGAGATAACCCTAGGGTTGATTTTCTCGCTTCTGATTCCGCTCATCGCATTGCCGATAATCCTGTTTGCCGGTGCAACAAAAGGCGTGGTCTCCGGCTGGATCCTGCTAGTGCTCAGTGAACTGCTTGGCGCCTACTTCCTGATCCTTGGAATGCGCCGGTTGCACCGCGCCCTCAACCCGCCAAATTATCCGCAACTGGAGGCACCATCTGAACAGACGAAGGCGTTGTCGATGGCGAAGCAAGCCGCCTTGCCGCCACAACCGGCCTCGGTCGTCGAAGGCACGACTGAACTAATGACTCCTCAGCAGACCCCTGTGAGGGTCTCTCAGGTCAGAGACACCGACTCGATGGAATGAGGTGTTGGGCCGCTTCTGTGAGGGTTCAGCGCGTGCTAAGATTGCGGCTCCTCAGGAGGCGCAGATGGCTTACCAACTCAGCGAAGAAGAACAACTCATACTCGCCACCGTCAAGAAGTTTCTCGAAAAAGAGGTCGCGCCGGTTGCGTCGGAGCTCGAACACAACAACGAGTATCCCACCGAGATTGTCGAAGGGATGAAGAAGCTCGGTTTGTTTGGCGCCAACATCCCCGAGCAGTATGGCGGGTTGGATTTGAGCTATACCGTGTTCGCGATGATCTTCGAAGAAATCTCGCGGGTTTGGATGGGGCTTGCCGGGATTCTGGGCACTCATTGCGTGCTTGCCGATGTGATCTCGCGATTCGGCACCGAGTATCAAAAGAGCAAGTTCCTCCCGATCATGACCACCGGCGAGAAACGAGGAGCTATCTGCCTATCCGAATCACACGCAGGCACTGACCTTCAGGCGATCAAAACCACCGCTGAACGACGAGACGACTATTACTACATCAACGGCTCGAAGATGTGGATCACCAACGGACGCCGCGCGGAAATCATGTTGCTGCTCACGAAAACCGACAAGAATGCCAAACCGGCATACGCGGGGATGAGCGCGTTCATTGCCGAGAAGGGCGAGCCGGGGCTGACGGTCAGCCGTGACATCGACAAGCTTGGATATAAGAGCCTCGAAACCTGCGAACTGTTGTTTGAGAACTTCCGGGTGCCGGCTGAGAACCTGATCGGCGGGCGCGAAGGCGAAGGCTTCAAGCAGGTGATGACCGGTCTGGAAAGCGAACGAATAAACGTTGCGGCTCGCGGTCTTGGCATCGCGCGAGCTTCATTCGAAGAGGCGATCAAGTACTCGCAGGAGCGGCACACGTTCGGCAAACCCATCTGCGAACACCAGACTATTCAACTAAAACTGGCAGACATGGCAACAAAGATCGAGGCTTCGCGTTTGCTGGTCTACGCGGCCGCGGAAAAGAAAGATCGCGGCGAACGTTGCGACCTCGAAGCGGGGATGGCCAAGCTTTTCGCTACGGAGACGGCTCAGGAGTGCTCGCTCGAGGCGATGCGCATCTTTGGCGGCAACGGCTACGCGAAAGACTTTCCGGTCGAGAGATACTATCGAGACGCACCGCTCCTGATCATCGGCGGAGGAACGAACGAGCTACAGCGGCTTGTCATCGCCCGTGGGTTGTTGAAGAAGTATTCGACCGACAACTCATGACTTCCAGGTTCAACTCAGGAAACTACAGAGGGGGAGCGAGTGGGAAAAACCCGCAAGAGAACTCTGCCTGTCAATATCGAACAGAGCTCAGTCGAGAAGCTGAGCTTTTATCTTACCCTGGCACTCCTGGTTCTGGTTCCCCTGACATTGAGCCCCCTGGTCTACACGAAATATTCTCTTCCAAAGTTTGTTGTACTCCTTGTCGGGTCATCCTTCCTGTTGCTGTTGCTGGCGCTTGATCAGAGAAAGCCCTCCGCGGTTGGATTAGCTCCGCCGGGACTGTTTCGGTCGGGCCTCGGCCGAATAGTGTGTCTGTACTTTATCGCGGTCGGGATTTCGACGGCATTCGGCGCTAACCCGATTGGCTCACTGTTTGGCAGCACCTTCAACAACATGGGATTGTTGACACTCCTGTCTTGCTTCATCGTATTCATCACTTTGATACGCGCGGGCGGCACGAGCGAAAAGCGATTGAGAGCAATCCTGTTGACCATAGCGGGGACGGGTCTGGTCGTGGCGATCTATGCCGTAGCGCAATCGTTTGGGATCGAGCCCTTCGTCTCCCGAACCATATATACGTTCCCCTCGAAAGCGGGGCCGATCGTGCGGGTGTGTTCGACTCTGGGTCACTCCAACTACCTGGGCAACTTTCTGCTCTATACGACGCTGACGACAGCGGCGTTTGGGTTTGCGGAGCGCGGCCTGATGCGGCTCCTGGCCATTGCAGCGACCGGGCTTTCGATTGCCGCCATCGCGTTTAGTGGAACTCGAGGTTCGTGGATCGGGATGGTTGCAGGTATTGCGGTCTTCGCTATTCTCGAACTCAAGAACAGGCCTGTTGCGGTTTTCCTGACAAAGCGTCGTTTGCTTGGCGCGGCGGCAGCGATTGTGGTTCTTGGCGGGCTGGTCGTGTTGAGCCCGGCATCCCGGAGTGCTGCGGCGCGGGTTCGGGAACTGATGAGTGAGGGGGTCTCCTCGTCGGGCCGTGTGCTCCTATGGCGCGACTCGCTCAAGATGGTTTCCTCGTTTCCGATTATCGGTTGCGGGCCGGAAGGCTTCAGGAAAGCATTCCTTGGATATAAGTCCAGGGAGTTGGCTCGAGTCTCACCCCGCGCTAACAACGAGAACCCGCACGACGCCTATCTTGGTGCCGCACTTTCTTACGGACTGGTTGGCGCGGGCTTGTACGTTGCGATGATCGTGTTGGCGTTTGTGTTTCTGGTGCGTGCGCGACGCCGAGTGCGAGAACCGACCTGGCGAATCGTTATCACGGGAATGGTCTCGTCGTTCGCCGCGGTGATAGTGCACAACATTTTTATCTTCGATCAGGTCGCAACCGCCCTGTATTTCTTTGCATTCCTTGCGCTCGCACAGGTGACGAAGAACGTTGTTGAAGCGCAGAAAGACAAATCAAACGCCGGAAAGATTTCCGCGCAGAGCGACAGCAACACACAGGCTAAGAAAACGGGCCAGGCATCACAAACGCGACGAACGGGCCGGAGACCGCTGGGTGTTGCACTCGCAGGCGCGTGCGTTGTCGTCTCGATCTGGTACTCGGCGGGTCTCATCTCGTCGGAGACTGCTTACAAGGATCTTTTGAGCCCGGCGAACCCGGTGGATTATGACGGACTAGTGAGATTTGGGGATCGGATCACAAGCAGTCCTCTGCCGACTGGGGCTTATGACTATCTCTTTGCGCGCGCCGTTGATGACTTTATTCGAAAACTCCCTGGGGCTGAGCAGCAGTCACCCAACAGCGGCGTGGACTTTAACGCTGTCCGGGCGCAGGCGCGGGCGTTGGCGATTGAGCACGTCGAGAAGTCTCTCGCTGACACATTCACGCCTGAGCTGAACTATTCGCTGCTGGGCACGTTGGCTCTGGCGTCCGGAGATGTAAACAAGCTACGAAGCGCGGCGACCGCCGCCGTACACTCGGATCCGAATAACTACCTCACGCACTGGCTTATGGCGGAGGCCTATATGGCAGGAGGTGAAAACGGACGAGCGGCGAACGAGGCCGAGATAGCGCTCAATATCTATCCGGCTTCGCTGGAGGCGGCTTCGACGCTGGCGCGCGCTCGCGGGTTGAATCCGGCGGATGAAGAGTCCGCCGCCATTGCGTTGCTGGCGCAAGCCAGGAATGCCAGGCCCAATCTAAAGCTGAACGCCGAGGAATTGGTCGAGGCTGCACGGAAGTTTTCGCGAGCTGGCAAATTGAGGAAGGCCCGAATCAAGCTGGTGACCGCGATTGGCAGAGCAAACGGACCGTGCCCGGACTGTCACCGCGAGCTTGCCATACTCCTGGAGAAACTGGGTCGAGGCCTGGAATCGATTGCCGAATGGGAAGCCTTTATTGAACAGAGCCCCGACCGCGCCGCTGTCGAACAAGCAAGAGCGCACATAGAGGAGCTGCGTGCGAAGAACCCGAAACCGTAGCGCGGCTGTCCCACCGGTATCAGCTGCCCGTCGCACGGAACGAAACGCCGGAAACGAACCCGAGGTGAACCGAAAAGCAGCGGACTCGCGACAAGTGGGCCAGCCCGCGTCGAGGGCTGTGACGTGGGACTGGTTTAACCGGCGCCGTCTGTTCTGGATAGTCCTCGTCGCGGCCGCTCTGGTCTACGCTCAATCTCGGTTCTGGAACCAGCCGGAGGGTGGAGATCGCGCAAACTGGGACTATTTCGCCCAGGTTATCGCGCGGGGCGGGGTTCCCTATCGGGATGTAGTAAACATCAAGAGTCCGCTTTCGGCCTACATTGGAGCCGCCGCGATTATTGCCGCACGTCCGTTTGGGATCGACGACACTATAGCCATCCGAGTCACGTTCATCCTATTAGCCTCCCTCACCGTGGCTTTTACCTTTCTCGTTGCGTTCGAGTACTTCGAGGATCTCGGCCTCGCATTACTTGCCGCAAGCATAATGTTGTCGTTTGATGCGCTCGCTCGCTTGAACTCAGGAGGCATACAGCCAAAGACCCCGATGGTGCTATTCGGTTTGATGAGTTTGATCGCGGTGATCAAGGACCGCCCGTTTGCAGCCGGCGTGTTTGGCATGCTCTCGGCCCTGAGCTGGCAGCCGGGCTTGCTGTTTGTGGGGGTGGCTTTTCTTGGCTTCACACACTACCTGACGCAGTGGCGCAATATGAAGGCGGTTAGATTGATGTTCGGGGCCGCCATTCCTGTTGGGACTTTGCTGGTGTACTTCCTGGCAGCGGGCGCCCTTATGGATTTCTACCATTGGAACATCGTCTTCAACGTGACGATCTACGGGCCTCGCGAATCGCGCTCCATTGGAAACTTCTTTTTTCACTTTGGAAAGCTTCTTCACGGCTTCTATCCCAACTCGCGCCCGTATTTCTATCTGAGTGCCGCCGGACTGTGTATTGCCCTTGTGCGCGTATTCAAGCGAAGGAGTGAGGGGCATCGAGTCTCTTTGCTTGAAGACGCCCCTCACCACGCAATCATCACGGCGCCGCTCATTTATTTTGCTTTCTGCATGATCGACATACAGAGTGGGCCGGATCTGATACCGCTCCTGCCGTTCGTCGCGGTGTTCGCAGCGATTGCTCTTGTGTGCGTCATCAAAAAAGGTGTCGATGTGTTTTTGCGCGCGCGCTCTGACGCCGCTCGTCTTGCGATAACGAGCCGGGTGAGGGGCGTGGTTGTCGTCCTTGTTCTGATAGAAGCCATAAGCGTCGCAGAAGTTTTTGGGGGAGATTTTCCAACACTCAGTGATCAAAGGCCGGCGGCGGAGGAAATCGCGTCGCAACTACAGACCGGGGACCAGATGTTCGTCTACGGGCGCACTGAAATTCTTGTGTTGCTGAACGCTACGAATATGAGCAAATACTTTCTTCTGGACAGGGGGAAAGATGAATACCTCGATAAGGTTGAACCGGGCGGGTTCGATGGTTGGTTCGAGCGGTTGAAGGCGGAACGGCCGAAGATCGTGGTAATCGACCGGCTCAAAGAGACTTCTTATCTGGCCAGGCTTCTGCAGTGGGTGTACAGCGACTATGTTCCGAAATCCAATCGCGTGTTCACTTACTTCGTCAGGAAGGATGCAGGTATGTGACGGGGCCTCGCGGTAGAGTCTTCGTGAATCAGCCCCGGGGCAAGCTCAATGCGCATCCGTGGAACCAGACATGCTGAAACGA
Organism: Blastocatellia bacterium; assembly: GCA_963737945.1. Lineage (GTDB taxonomy): Bacteria > Acidobacteriota > Blastocatellia > UBA7656 > UBA7656 > Onstottus_A. The sequence continues at coordinate 465,276 of CAVTUR010000011.1, forward strand.
AACATGCTTGACATGCGCAAATACGCGCCTTTATAAGTCGTAGCAATCTCCGAATTCCGCCGTGATCTGAGGAACCATGAACGCCTTAAGACGATTCACCCTTGTGCTGTTTCCGCTCGCCATCGCGTTGATCATCCCCCCGCTGGTCAGCGGCAACGGGTTCACGCTCGAGCAGGTAATGAGCTCACCGTTTCCGTCCGACCTGATTGCATCGGCACGCGGCGACAAGCTTGCCTGGGTTTTCGATGCGGAGGGAAAGCGAAACATATGGGTCGCTGAAGCGCCGGCCTTCAAAGGCAGGCAGCTGACTCGCTACGACAAGGACGACGGGCAGGAGATCACCGAACCGGCGTTCTCTCCCGACGGAAACTGGATCGCCTTTGTTTACGGCGGACCGCCGAACGGCGACAGGGACATCCCAAATCCAACCAGCGATTCCGCGGGCGCCAAACAGGAGGTGCGCGTGGCGAGTGTGCGCACCGGATTTGTAATGAAGGCCGGAGAGGGAACCGGTCCTTTCTTCTCGCCTCACAGTGATCGGGTGATCTTCAGTCACGAAGATCATCTCTGGTGGACCCCGATCCCGCCGCGGCCGCCATTGAAAAGCGCGGCCTCGAGGCCGATCGGCATCCCGAAAAAGATGTTTGAGATCCGTGGGCAAGTAGACTCTCCGGCGTGGTCGCCCGATGGTTCGCAGCTCGCGTTTGTTTCCTCGCGGGGCGATCACAGTTTCATCGCGATCTATGAACCGAAGACCGGCGGCATTCGCTTCCTCGAACCAAGCGTCGATCGCGACATCGAGCCTCGCTGGTCGCCCGACGGGAAGCGCATCGCCTGCATTCGTCTGTTCAACATTACCGATGTCCCTTCGGCGGACCGAGAGCGGGTCGTGCCGTGGGCGATCAGAGTCGTTGATGTTAATACCGGTCGGGGCAAAGAGATCTGGAAGTCCGGGAATGCGTGGCTGGAATCATTCTCCCGGCTGCCTCTGGGAGACAGCATCCTTCAGTGGGCTGCCGGCGACAGGCTGGTGTTTGCGTCCGAGAGGGACGGCTGGGCTCATCTATATTCCGTATCAGCGAGTGGCGGGCAGGAGACGGCGCTGACGCCGGGCAACTACGAAGTTGAAAACGTAGCATGGTCTACCGATCGATCCTATGTAGTCGTTGCCAGCAACAACGGTGATATAGACCACCGGCATTTGTGGAAGATCAACGTTGCCGATGGCGGATCCGAGCAACTTACCAGTGGCGGCAGTATCGAGATGTACCCGCTGATTGTGAGTTCTGGAAAACAGATTGCATTTATGCACTCGACTGCGACCAGTCCGTTTCTTCCCTACATCGCTTCGGCGGATTTACATGGCAAAACGGCGCTTGCGCCTCAGGCCCTTCCACGCGAGTTTCCGGCCGATCAGTTGACCGAGCCCGACCAGGTGATCTTCAAAGCAGCCGACGGGTTGGAGATTCACGGTCAGTACTTCAAGCCGAAGGGCGTGAGCGGCAAAGCACCCGCGGTGGTCTTCATGCACGGTGGACCGATGCGACAGATGTTGCCGGGCTGGCACTACAACTACTATTACAACAACGCGTACGCTATGAATCAGTACCTGGCGAGCCGGGGCTATGCGGTGCTGTCGGTGAATTATCGCGCGGGCATCGGATACGGCCGCGCTTTTCGCGAAGCCAGGCATCGGGGCCCACGAGGGGCATCGGAGTATCAGGACATTGTAGCGGCCGGCAAGTATCTCAGATCTCGAACCGACATCGACGCGAGACGAATCGGATTGTGGGGCGGCTCGTACGGCGGGTTCTTGACGGCGATGGGTCTCGCCCGCGATTCGGAACTGTTCGCAGCGGGTGTCGATATCCACGGCGTCCACGATTGGAGCGCCCGTGTTGGTCGGGGGCCCGCGGCTTCACCCGAACTGATCAAGCTGGCGCGCGAATCGTCGCCGATCTCGTCTGTCGAAAAATGGAAGTCGCCGGTGTTGCTGATCCATGGGGACGACGATCGCAACGTTGCTTTCAGTCAGACAGTTGATCTGGTTCGCAAGCTGCGCGAACACGGTGTTCAGTTTGAGGAACTGGTCTTCCCCGACGAAGTGCATGACTTCCTACGGCATCAGACCTGGCTGCGCGCCTATCACGCGGCGGCTGACTTCTTTGATAGAAAGTTGAGGTAGTCTGCTCTTGAGTTACCCGGCTCGTACTCTATCTGCGGTCAAACCAACTTGATCCAACGACGGCGGTGGCTAGGTCCGGTCTGGAGCCGCCTGTGGGTGCATTGGTTAACTCCATTCCAACCACATACTTAGAATTCTTTTTTTCTGTTCCCGAAGAAAAGCCGAGCACTTGTGTCTAATAGTTATGGGGCTCTAATCTGTTACTACACATGAAAGTTCGAGAATCGCAGCCCGATTTCGAAGAGCGGGCGACCATTATAGCCGTTCAACAGGGCGATCGCGATGCGTTCAAGGATCTCTATGAGCGCTATCGGGACCGGGTCTACAACATCATCTTCTATTCGATGGGTGATGAGTTAAAGGCTGAGGACGTGCTGCAGATAGTCTTCGTTAAGGTTTATCGAGGTTTGCCTAGCTTTCGATTCGAAGCGAGTCTAGCGACGTGGATTTATCGAATAACGGTAAACGAGTGCCTTAACCAGCAGAGAGGAGGCGGCGCCCAACACATTCCGTTTGAGGCCCTGCTTGGGAGCGATGAGGAACTTGACAGGGGCGCGGCCCCCGACCTGCAGCACGCCGAAGGCGAGCGGCGCGAGATCGTACACCGTGCGGTCATGGACCTGTCCCCCAAGCTGCGGGCGGTTGTCGCTCTGAAGTACCTTGAGGGGCTTTCATACGATGAGATCGCTTCGGTGCTGGAGTGTTCTCCCGGAACGGTCGCCTCGCGATTGAATCGCGCGCTTACTCAACTCGAGGCGCGACTTAGACCGCTGAGGCGGCTTCTGTAACGAATAGGGGAGTAGAAGCTATGAGATGTTGGCGAATCGACCTGCGACGTAGTTTTTCGCTGTACGTGACCGGCGAGCTCGAGGCGACTGCAGTTAAACGAATCGAGGACCATCTTCTTGATTGCGGTTCATGCCGCACGCGAGTTGCGCGCATGCGAAACGGCCACAGATTGGCGAAGGAGATGCCGCGGTTCACACCAAAGCGCGACCCGTGGAGCGGGATCGAAGCGGCGATCGAGGCTCAGCCGACCGTCCCACAGCGGAATGTTCGAGAGCGCCCGAGGTGGCGCGAGTTGGTGCTCAAGCCGGGCTTCGCGCTTGCTGCAATCGGGGTGGTTGCGCTGATAGCGGCAGTGCTGGTGGTGTCCGGCAGGCGCCCATCGGCAGACGAGCGCACCGGATCGCTCATCGCCGAAGCGCTGGACCTTAGCGAATTTCACAGCGTGAACATCGCCGACATCGAGCAAAATCGTAAGCCTCACGTGATGGCCGAAGGCTACGTCTCAGAGGTGCGCGTAAACGATGAAGACGGCGATCTGAGCTTTAAGCTGGTGGACGATTTGGGCCGTCCGGGCCCGTTTATTGTTTGCGAAATCATCGACCCGATCAGGCTGGCAGCTCCATCAGTTGGAAGCCGCGTTCGAGTCTACGGCGTGAGCCGGTATGACGGCGAGGCCGACCACAATTGGTATGAGGTCCATCCGGTGCTCAACATAGAGGTGGTAAGGCGCTGATCGCGCTGCTCTCGACTTTTCGACTGACCCTGAAAACGATGAGGTGTTCACAGTGACGACGAGGAAATTATTCCGCTCTTCTCTGCTTCTGTTTGCGCTTTCTGTCTTCATCGCGGCGCCGGTGGCCGCGCAATCCCCAAACACCGCGACGATGATCGTTACGGTGGTCGATCAAAGCGGCGCGGTGGTGAAGGACGCGAAGATCACGGTGGTTAACACTGCGACGGGCGCCCTGCGCGAGGCCGTATCCGGAGAGGACGGCTCTGCGACGATCGCGGCGCTCTCGCTTACAGGCGAGTACAAGGTTACCGTCAACATGAGCGGTTTTACAGCCGAAGACGTCACCGGTCTCACGCTCCGAGCCGGTGAAAGCGCGACGGTGAAGGTCAAACTCATCGCCGGTGGCGGCAAGAGCGAAATCACCGTCTACGGGACGGCGGAAGGCGTGAGCGCTAATCCGCAGATCGGTCTTCCTCTGGGCAGCAAGCAAATCGACGAGACGCCGATCCTTGGCCGCAAGGTTACTTCGCTGCCGCTCCTCAATTCGGCGTTTCGGCAAGGGAAGGGGACGGGAGATCTCTTCGTCAATGCGACTTACTTCATCACCGGCGCGGGCTCACGTCGCACGACTACCTTCACACTCGACGGCGCCAACAATGATGAGGGGTGGGGCCGCCAGACGGCGATCGCTACCATGCCGATCGGCGCCGTCCAGGAATTTGCGGTGCTTACCAACGCGTTTTCCGCCGAATTCGGTTGGACCGCAGGCCCGGCGCTGAACATAGTCACCAAGTCCGGGACCAACGTCCTGCACGGCGAGGGAGTATTCCTGGTTCGGCCCGGTGACTGGCAGGCGGATAGCTTCTCGACAAAGAACTTCTGTCCCCCCTCGGTGCCAAGTTGTGTAACACCAGGTACACTCCAGGCGATTAATCCGGTGGATATTCCGGATGCGCTTAAACAGTACTCCGGCTCAATCGGCGGGCCGATCATCAAGGACAAAACCTTCTTCTTCGCCACGGCCGACTACACACGGCAAAATCGAACGACCTTCCTCTCGCCCAACCTGCCCGCATTCGTGTTGCCGGCGGATGGCCGCCTCGACTATACGGGTCACTACCGTCAAACGCTGGCTGACGCTCGGCTGGACCACAGACTCACGTCGACCCAGAACCTGATGTTTCGGTTCAATCTCGACAGGTTTGACGACGACAACCCCCAGGACGCGGTGGGCGGCACGAACGCACCAAGCGTCGCGCGCCGGTATACGCGCCGGTCATGGACGACTCAGCTCAACCACACAACGATCTTCAACCCGCATCTTCTCAATGAGGCCCGATTTGCGTATCTGCATGGTGATCCGGTCACGCTTTGGGAAGCTCAGGACCTCTCAACCACCTATACGCGCAGTGGATCCGTGCCCTTCACGATTGGACAATCCCGGTCCTCAGACATCTTTAGTCACCAGTTTCAGTTCTCGGACACGCTGTCGTGGTCGGTTGGCAAGCACTATCTTCGCATTGGCGGCAGTGTGATTCATCATACCTCGGGGGGCACGGGCAGCGAGCCCGGAACCGCGGTCCTGGGCACATTCACCTTCAAGAACACAACAACGGCGCCCTTCGATCAGTTGACTTTGGCGGATGTACAGCAGTACACACAGCCGATCAACTTTGGCATCAGCAGCTACGAGCTGCCGCAGTGGTTACTGACCGCGTTTGTGCAGGACAGCATCCACCTGCACCCCGATTTCACCATCGACGCAGGGCTCCGTTACGACAGGCAGACCCTGACGGACGCTACCAGGAACTTCGCGCCGCGTGTCGGCTTCGGTTGGCATCCATGGGGTCATTCACGCTTGTCGATCCGCGGTGGTTATGCAATGTACTACACCCAGATTCGATCCAATCAGGTTGCGGGCTATCTGGTGAACGGGCTGGACGGATTGACAACCTACACAGCGGTTCCCGGGCAACTCGGCTTCCCGACCTGTCTGACTTGCGTCCCGGTGAATGTTGATCCGAATACGCTCCCGGCGTCGCAGCTGCCTGCGCGTGACGTCACGATCATCGCCGGCAAAGGCTCTTTCTACCAGACCCAGTTCGCGAAGTACGGGCTGGATTTTAACAAGCTGACGAACTATCCGGATGAGTTTGTGAATCCCCGCAGTCAGGTTGTATCCATCGGCGCGGAGCACGAGCTGCGAAGGGGATTTGTGCTGGGGGCAGACTACGTACATCAGCACTGGACCAAGCTCGACCGCACTGTCGATTTGAACGCCCCATCGGTGTTTGATCGTACGCTGCCTGGACAGGTTCGGACCGTGGCCGCGGCAAATGCCACGCGTCCTATTCTACCGGTGGCGGGCGGTGTACGTCAGGTCAGCACGATAATGAACCTCGGCGTCGGCGATTACGATGGATTGCAAACGCAGATCAGCTATCGCGGCATCTCGCGGATGTTTGCCTCGCTGAGCTACACGCTGTCCAAGGCGACCAACACCTTCGAACCGGATGGCAACGGTGTGAACCCGAACCAGGGCATCATCACCCAACTCGGCGAGGTCGAACGTGGACCAAGCGTGGTCGATCAGCGGCATCGCGCGGTCATCACATTCAGCTACCGGTTCCCGCTCGACATCACCGCGGGCACGCTTACACAGCTCGCATCCTCTCGTCCGTTTACCGCAACGACGGGAGTCGACAACAACGGTGACGGCTCGAACAACGATCGGCCGGTAGTTGACGGCAAGGTCATCGGCAAGTCGGCGCTCCGCGGCACCCCAACCTCCGACGTGGCGCTGTTCGTCGAAGGTCGCATCAAGACCTCCGAACGCACGAACATCCTGCTCAGATTGGAGGGCTTTAATATCTTCAACCACGGGAACTTCCTCGGCCGCGGAGTCACGACATACGGGAACACCAGCACACCCAACGGGACGTTCGGTCAGTTTGCAGCCGTCGGCACGGCCGCGAACGCGATCCCGGCGTTCGCAAACATTGACCCGCCGCGGATGTTCCAACTCCAGGCGCGGTTCACCTTCTGAGAGACAGCGGCCTGGATCCGGTGAATGAAGGGCGCTGCACAGGTTCAGCGCCCTGTGTTCACCCTCGGAGAGTCGGTGACTACGTGGTACACCGAGATCATAGCTCCTGATGATGGCCTGCCTGAACGGGGCATCGCTGACAAGCCTTTCTCTATTTAGGTTCGAACTTCAGAACGGCTCCGGTCAATCCGACTGTCCAGCCCGTGCGACTGTTCACGAAACTTACATCCATGAACCGCGCTGGGATTGGCGCGCCGATGTCGCTCCAGCTCTCACCCGCATCCGGCGTGTAGAGTATTGCGCCCTCGTCGCCGACCGCCCATCCGTGATCCCGATCCGTGAAGAAGATGTCGTGCATCTTGAACTGGTCCTTGATCTCGTACATCTTTCTCCACGTGCGCCCGCCGTCGGCTGTCTTCGCGATCCGTCCGCTGCGGCCAACGACCCACCCGTCGTTTGCGGAAGTGAAGAATATCGCCCTGAACACATCCTCGGGGAGCTTCGTCTGAATCTTGGTCCAGTTGAGCCCCCCATCGGTTGTGCGATAGAAGCTGGCGCCCACGGTGCTGGCCCACGCGTTATCCGCATCCAGGAAGAACACCGCCGATGTGTTTTGATCGAATGGGTAAGAGAGCTCGTTCCAGTTCCGGCCCCCGTCAACCGTGGTGAGCAGGATTCCGGGCTGCTCGGCATACTCATCTTTCCTCCCGCCTCCCCACGCCCATCCGTGCGAACGGTCGATGAAGTAAATCTGATCAATCTGCTCCGGCTGTTCGAGCTCCGGCTGGCGCTTGTTCCCAACCAGTTTGAGCTTGACCTTGCCGGCCTTGCGCTGAACGGCCCACGTCGCACCCCCGTCGGTTGTGGCCAGGATGTCCCGGTCGATCGCCAGCGCCCAGCCGTGTTGAGCATCGGCAAACCACACCGATCGTATCTTGTTCTTGAACTGATCGGGTATCTGCCGCCACGTTTGCCCTCCGTCAGTGGTCTGTAGCACCTCGAACCCCTGATTCGCCTTGAGCGGGTCTTCTACCTTCTCGCCCGGCTTTGTCGGCTTCTTATTCGCGTTCTCATTTCCTTCATCCGGTTCGGAACTGCGGCCGCTCAGCCCGTTGAGCCAGCCGGTGCTCTCGTCAACGAAGTTTACGCTGAAGAATGAATCGCTTGTGCCGGTGTCCTGAGTCACCCACACGCCGGGCGCTTTTGCGGCGGAGCATCCGCCGCCAAGGAGGATGGCAGCGGCGAGAAAGGACGAGAGTATTTGCGTCTTGTGCATTCGGTTCCTTTGATGCTGTTCTGACCCAACGGCGGCGGGTCACTGAAATTCTACCATCGCTGTGTTTGATGGATAAACAGTAGACGCGGACGACTCAACGTGATTATTGAGGTTCGTAACTGCTCACGTGGTTATCGAGCTGGTCAATATTAGCCTGAAGACATTCTAGCGGACGCTCGATCAGTAGCGCTGCTTTGCAAGAGATTCGTCTGGCGCGAGTATGGCGGGTGCGGCGCATCAACTGCCGTCGATCACTTGACCTTTAGTTTCGCGGTGTTCGAACGTCCGCCGTCTGGGTGACGCGCTTGAAGAGTCAGGACCCCGGGCTGGCTCGTCATCTCAAGCGGGACGCGAGCGGTCAACGCGCTTTCGCCGACGAAGGTCGTGCTCAGGGCGATGTCGTTGGCGAACAGGATTACCCCCGACTTGAATGCCACACCGCCTACGGTCAAATCGAGAATCCCGCCGCCGGCCTTTATCTTACCGCGCGACAAACGGGTGATCAGCGGCCCCTTCTCTACAATCAGCGCAATGGCAGCGGATGCATTTCCATCGGCGTTTACTACCGACAGCGCGAGTTCTGCCGCGCGCACAAAAAGGGTCTTTGGGGCGATCGCCACCAGCGCAGCGGAAGACACGAATCTCGTCTCAACCGCAATGCCTTGCACAAGCACCACGGCGCCACGCTGGAATCGTTCACCCGTTACCGAAACCTCGAGGTCCTCGGCGCCGGTGCCGGTAATCTGAGGAGTGATTTGTAAGACTCGCGGGGCGGCATCGGTGATCAGCAGCGGACTGTTTGCCGAGAGTTCGCCTCTCGGGTTTTTGACCCACACATCCACCCTGCCACCCTCGGTAACGAGATTAGCCGCCACTTGAGCGTCCAGCTGTGCGTCCGACCGGAATATTGTCGGCAGTGATGTGCTCCCTATCAAGACAACCGCACCCGGCAGGAACCTGCCGCCCGAGACCGTCAGCGTAAACTGTGGCGAGCCAACAGCAACCGCAGACGGTTCGATCTTGCTGAGGATTGGTTTGATTGTGAAGCTCTGGCCGTCGGCCCTGGCGCCGGGTGAAAACAAACGGCTCACATCCGCGGCTACACTCGTGTGAAGCATGAACGACGCGCCATCCCCGTCCGGATCGCGGTTGATGGACTGACCTGCGCCGCCTTCTTTCGTACCGAACTGGATCTCCTGCACGACCTGCCCCGACGCATCCCGAAGAGTGATCGTGTCTCCGCCATTGTTCAGCGACAGCCCTCCGGTCGAAGCCTTGAACACCATATGATTGTCGGCCGCATTGCCGAAGGCACCGGTTGGTGTCCCGCCGCCGAAGACTACCACGGCCTCGAATGGGGGCACGAGCGTGCCCGCCGCAAACAGGTGTCTAACTGCATCAGCATCCGATAGCTTGTAGCCGGATATGTCGATTGGCTCCCCCGAACGATTTAGGATCTCGACGAATTCATCCGCCGATGAGCTGCGATTGCCGTCACCGTTGGCATCTCCGGCGAGAGTGTCGGGCGGATCGGCAAGATATTCGTTGATGACCAGCGGGTCCTTTATCAGAACCTTCATCACTATGGTGTTTGATAGCCCGAAGTCTGGATTCTCGACTGCCAGAACTACTGAGCCGGGAGTTTGAGTCAAGTCAGCGAGTACCTTCGCTTGCAGCCTCTCCGTGCTGACAAAGGTAGTGTTGAGTGGCACCCCGCGCCTGGTAGCTTCGATCACGCGCACCACCGCTCCGATCTGAAACTTTTGCCCCGTGATGGTTACAATCACCTCGCCGCTGCCAGCGATTACCGAGGATGGGTCGAATGCTGCGATGATTGGTGCGTCAGGAAAGACCTGGAACACAGTGTCGTTCGAGGAGCCCTCGTCAGGATTCCGCACCGCAACCGCGTGAGTACCTGGCTTGGTCATAAGCGATGCAGGAATCTGCGCGGCCAGGTGCGACGCCGATGTAAACGTCGTGGCCAGATCCGCTCCGTCGAACAACACCGTGGCATTGATCTTGAAGTTTGCGCCCCTGACCGCCATGGCAATGCTCGGTCCGCCGGCGATTGCGGACGCGGGCGAGATCGCGGTGATCACCGTTATCGGAGGAACAATGTCGAGGGTGGTTGAGTTCGATTGCTTGCCATCGCTGTTCCGAACTACAGCCCGGCGGGTGCCGGCGGCAGCAACAAATGACGCAGGCACCAATGCCCTCAGATCCGCAGTACTGATGAACGTAGTCGCGATCGGTGTTCCATCGATCAACACCGTGGCGCCGGGAGCGAAGTTCAGCCCGTTCACGAACATCGTGAACGTCCCGCTACCAAATATGACAACTCTTGGGGTGATCGAAATCAATATCGGGGCAGGCGGAACAATTGTAAGCGTGACCGCATTCGAACGGTTTCCCCCTGCGTTGCGCACGTGAACCGGATGGGGCCCGCTCGTGGCGGTGGCTGTCGCCGGGACGTGCGCGACCAGATGACCAGGATCGCCAAAACCCGTGGCGACGGCCCGACCATCAATAACGACCGTCGACATCCCTTCGAACCCGCTACCCAGCACTTCCATGTCAAACGCGGGCGCGTTCTGGTTCAGGGTGTCAGGTTCTATTGATGTTATCCGCGGGCCTACAGTGAACGGCGAGCCGTCGACGCGCGTTCCTGGTGAAAACAGACCGGCGCTTCCAGCTATGCTCGCGTGAGGCGAAAAGCCAATGCCGGAAACATCCGGAGTGCGGTTGATCGACTGGTTCGCGCCTCCTTCGATCGCGCCGAAGGTGATCGACTCGACGGTTACACCCGACGAGTTCCTGAGCTCGATCATGTCGCCGCCGTTATTGAGCGAGAGCGACGAAGTGAACAGGAGTCCGTTCGCACGCACATTGCCGAAATCACCTTGTGGGTTTCCTCCGCCAAAGATCACAGCAGCTTCGCCGGCGGGTATCATAGATCCGGGTGGAAAAGTAAACCGCGGAGCGTCGGCGTCTCGAAGCGTGAAACCGCCGACGTCGATCGGCGTGCCGGTCCTGTTGACGATCTCGACAAACTCATCCTGAGCCGAATCGCGCATTCCGTCCCCATTGGCGTCGCCGGCCAATCCATCCGGCGGATCTGCGAGATATTCGTTGACTCCGATCTGGCTGAGCACCGTGAATGAGATGGCGTTTGATGTGACTCCACCCGGGTTTTGAACCACAACAAGATAAACCCCCGCGGTATCGGTTACTGATGACGGGATCTGGGCAGAAAGTCCTTCCGCGCTGAAGAAGCCGGTGAAAACGGGAGCACCATTTACGAGGACAACAGAGCCACCCTCGAAGTTGATGCCCGCGACGGTTATCGTTAAATCGCCGCTCCCGGCTATCGCGCCCTCGGGTGATATCGATGCGATCAACGGGTCGGTGGTTGTGAACGGTGCCCCGTTGACACGAGCGCCCGGAGAAAAGAGCGTACCGCCGCTCCCCGACGCCATCGAGTGTGGAGTAAAACCTCCAGTGATGTCCGGACTGCGAGTGATCGATTGATTGGCGCTCCCTTCCGACGAACCAAACGTCAGAGAGGTCACGGTCATCCCGGATTGGTCCTTGATTGTGATAGTGTCCCCGCCGTTGTTCAGTGACAGGCCCCCTGAGCCCGCGGCAAATACCAACCCGTTCGCTGCTGCGTTGCCGAATGTGCCGGTCGGTGTACCGCCGCCAAAAACAACGACCGATTCCCCGGGTGGGATAATCTTCCCGGCGGGAATCGTGAACCTGATCTGCGAGGCGTCGCTTATGGTGAAGAGCCCTACATCGAGCGTGGCGGCGCCGTTATTGACTAACTCGACAAACTCATCGTCCGCGGCGCTACGGACACCATCCCCGTTTGCATCGCCTTCGAGATCGCCAGCGGCGGCGCCGCCAGGATCTGCGAGATATTCATTGATGATCAGAGTCGCGACCTGCGGCGTTTGGGCTGCAGCGCGAGACAGATCCCGAGTCTTTCGCGGCGCGACTACCGGAAACAATAAGCATGGCGCCAAAATAACAACGTAGAGAGCTGACATGAACCTTGTGTTAGTCATGCAGAAATCCATCAAGTCGGTTTTTGTGTGTTGGTACAAATGATTCGCGAGGGCGGCGTCCCGATCTTGCTCTATGGAATACCCAGGTTGGCAGCGAGTCTACATCAAAACCACGTTTCTGTCTATACTCAGGAAATAATATATGAAATCAGTCGAAGCGAACGCTCGAAGACTGAGCCGGGCGATCAATGGAAATCGTCGATTGGCGGGCGAATAAGTCATGCGAAAGAATGGCCGAGAATGGTGAGTCCGCAGACTGGGACGGTCTACGGTACTCTGACGCGGCCCCGCAGACTGGACAGTCCGCGGTACCCTGTTTGTAAAGGCTTTCCCAGATCGGAGCGAGCGGGCCCAATGCGTTGTGGTGTCGAAAAACTCCCGGCAACTTGATAGAATGCGAGTCCGCCTGGTCGTAAGGCGTGCAAGTTTGAGGGTGCTTTTTCACCGCGCTGGAAGCGGACGACGAGGCTGGTATCATATTCGGTCCTGCATGCCACAGCGAACTTCGTGATAGGCACATTTCTCGCTGATAAATCGGAGGGTTTCGGATGAAAGAGAGAAAGATGGAGCACGAGTTGGGACTCGACTTCCTGCGAGTTGTTGAAGCGGCGGGTATCGCTTCCGCGCAGACCATGGGTCAGGGCGACCGTAAGTATTCGGATCACGTCGCAGTCGAAGCCATGCGCGAGGTCATGGACACGGTTCCGATGCGTGGCGAGATCGTAATCGGCGAGGGCGAGCGCGATGATGCGCCGATGCTGTACATAGGAGAGAAGGTCGGGCTCGGCCATCGCGCCGATGCCGAAGATATCGACCGCTATCCTGAGGTAGACATCGCGGTCGATCCGCTAGAGGGCACCAACCTCTGCGCCACCGGCTCGTCCAACGCCATCGCCGTAATGGCGTGCTCGGAAAAGGGAGGACTGTTGCACGCGCCAGACCTCTACATGCAGAAGCTGATCGTTGGGCCGTCGTCTAAAGGGGCGGTTGATCTTGACGCGCCGGTCAAGGATAACCTTCGGAGCATTGCGCGAAGACTAAACCGGGATATCGACGATCTAGTGGTCATCGTTCTGGAGAGGCCCCGCCACCGGAAGCTGATCTCGGAGATACGCGAGGCGGGGGCCCGTATCAGGCTGATCTCGGACGGCGATCTCTCCGCCGGTATCTCTGCGGCGGTCGCCGGCTCGGGGATTCATGCGGTGATGGGTACGGGCGGTGCGCCAGAGGGTGTGTTGACCGCCGCGGCGATGAAATGCCTCAACGGCCAGATCCTCGCGCGCTTCGTGCTAAAGGAGCAACTCGAAGATATTGATGACCGCAACAGGATCGCGGAAGATGCGGTTGATAGGATGAAGGAAATGGGTATAAACGATCCGCGGCGCATCTACGACACCGATGATCTCGCCCCAGGAAAGAAGATCATTTTTGCGGCGACTGGAGTGACGGATGGAACGATACTTCGCGGCGTTCGCTTCTTTGGAACAGGCATCCGCACCTCTTCGATAATCATGGCCACCGAGCGCACAAAGCGCGTGCGGTTTATCGATACGGTGCACATAGAAGGTGGCCCGGACACTGTTGTGAGATTCTGAATCCTCGTTCAGTTCTATCTATACAAGACCTGTCAAACCGGGAGGAGCATCGTGATCGAGAAACCGAGTAAGATTCAGCCGGCGCTTATTGGGGGCCTCGTTATAGGCCTGCTTTGGTCGGTACCCTACTTGAATCTGATCAATCTCTGCTGCTGCTTAGGCGTGATGGTTGGAGGGGCTTTAGCAACCTGGCTGTTGATCAAGCGCTCTCCGGCGCTCCCGGTCTCAAGCGGGGATGGAGCAGTCGTCGGGCTCTTGGCGGGTCTGGTAGGTGCAGGTGTCTATCTGGTGCTTGGGGTTCCTATCGGACTCTTCTTCAACGAGACTGGCGTTTCAGTTGTGAAGTCGATCTTCGCAATGATGAATAATCCTGAGATTAATCGAGCAATGGACGAGGCCATCAGGAATGCACAAAATCAGGGGCTGGCCGAACGCCTGGTGGGGGCCCTGGTTGGCTGGTGCATCACCTCGGTTATCTCAGTTGGATTCTCGGCGATCGGAGGTTTGATCGGCGTGTCAGTGTTCGAGAAACGCAAGGGCCAGAATCCGCCTCAGGCGCCACCGGGCTTTCCCCAGGGCGGACCACAACCTCCGGGTGCGGCGCCCTATGGAACGAGTGGTCCGACGAATTACTAGAGGAACTCTCGCTTTTGAGTTCGGCGGGCACGCCTGCGACGATCTCAGTTTGTATGGGATCTTTCATCGTTTGACTGCTCGTCGAGCTTCGAACAGGCATCGTTTGAGGGTTCGTGAGATGAAGACGACGCCACGCCCGGTCTTGGTTAACGACTCAATGCAAACCGGCTATGTCTACTACCTGACCGAGCCCGTGGGTCGAAACTTCCATCCAGATTTCCGCCCGGAGCTCACACCCAGACAGATGCTCGAGTTAGGTGTGTTTGGCGGCAGGTACATGACGGACTGCGCGGCGGAATACCCAAAGGGCTGGTTCAAAGACGCCAAACTATGTCACGAACGCCACGATCCTCATCTGAATTTCTTTGGCGTGAATGCTTCGCAGCCGCTATCGGTTTGGCGGAAGAAGGGTTGGATATGCAAGGACGACCCTCGAGGCTGGTTTCAATGGTATTGCAGATATTTCATGGGGAGGCGGTGCCTGGATGACGAGCGGCAAATCAGGCGATGGCGGGCGGCCAAAAGGCACGTTGCGCAGCTTAGAAAGAACTGCCGCGCTGGTGATCTGAGTTGCCGCCGCAAGCAGCGACAGGCGCTGCTGCACTGGTCTTATGATTCGAGAATGATCTGAGTATGTTGCATTCCGAGGTTACACCGCTCCGTTCCCACTGTCCAAAGGTGGGCTAGCGTTTATTGCGGCCAGGTTTGCGATTACCGCGGCGAGCTCCGCGGGTTCGGCTGGTTTTGCGATGTGCATCTGATATCCGGCGGAGAGAGCGCGCGCACGGTCTTCGGTTCTCCCATAAGCGGTCAGTGCAACTGCGGGGACTTTGCGACTCCCGCGATTTGATTCCAACCGCCTCACCTTGCGCATAAGCTCATAGCCGTCCTCGTCGGGCATTTCGATGTCGCTCACAATTACGTCCGGTTTCCACTCACCCAATAATCTCATCGCTTCGTCGCTGGAGGCGCAAGCCCTAACCTCCGCGCCAAGCTGCCCAATCATTATTCTCAACATCTCGCGCGTATCCGGTTCATCATCGACTACCAACACGCTCACGCCCTCCAGTCTCGACGAAGCCTTCGACGAGATCGCATCTTCCGAGGTCGGGCGCACGCGATCACCGGCCTCCTTACCCGTGCGAGCCACAATCAACGGCAGGCTAACTATGAATGTCGCGCCCAATCCTTCACCGGAGCTACTCGCGTAGACGGTTCCGCCATGCATCTCGACAAGGTGGCGCACAATCGCCAGCCCGAGACCCACCCCGCCGTGTCTGCGGGTGCTGGTCGCATCGGCCTGCCGGAACCGATCGAAGACATATGGCAGGAACTCGGCAGTGATTCCCTGTCCGGTGTCGTTTACCACGATCTCAACGTAAGGGCCCAGGCTTCGAACCTGAACCTGGACACCGCCGTCTTTCCCTGTGAACTTGACCGCATTTGCTACCAGATTCCACACGATCTGTTGCAAGCGATTTGGGTCGCCGGAGACGGGGCCGACACGAGGATCCAGAATGGTCTCGATTCGAATTCCTTTGGCGTCGGCCGCGGGGCGGACCGCATCGATAGCGGAGTCTATGACCGATGCGAGTTCGACCGGTCGCACATCGAGCCGCAGTTTGCCGGTGACTATTCGCGAGACATCCAGAATGTCCTCGATCAATTGCGCCTGAGCCTTCGCGTTGCGTTCGATTGTCTCGAGGGCGTGCGTTTCCGTGGTTCGGTCGAGCTTGTTAGCGCGAAGCATGTGCGCCCACCCCAGTATCGCGTTGAGCGGAGTGCGCAGTTCGTGTGACACGGTTGCGAGAAACTCATCCTTGGAGCGGTTTGCTGTTTCGGCCTCTTCGCGGGCCAGGTGCTCGCGCTTAAGCAACTCATCGCGGATTCGGAGTGCCTCTTCGCGGGCGGTGACTGCCTCCTGAGCTTCGCGGTAGAGACGTGCATTGTCGACCGCCAATGCGATGCGATGCGCAAGATCTTCCGCGAGCCCGAGGTCGTTTGCATCGTAGTAGCGACTCGATTCCGCCGTCGCCAGCGGTGATCACCCCAAGAGTTCGGTTGCGAGCGACCAGCGGCACTATCATGCAAGACTTCAGGTCGATATTGCGCACGACGCTGGCCAACTCTTCGTTCCGAGCGACCTGCGCGAGCCTTTCTTGATTGACAAGCGGATAGAACTCGGCCCTCCCGGTTCGCAAGACGTTAGGCACGCCGATGGGCGCGTCAGGGTCAACCGGATACCGTTTTTGAAGCCTGCGAGCTGTCTCCTCTTTGCCGGGGTCGGTGTGTACAACAGTTAGTTGTCGAAGCTGGCCATTGTCCCCGACTACGTGAACGATGCACCAATCGGCTAGATTCGGGACAGCAAGCTTAGCCACGCTTGACAGCGTCGTCTCGTAGTCCAGCGAGCTGGCAAGCAAGCCGCTCGCCTCAGCCAAAAAACGCTGCGCGTCTTCGGCGCGTTTGCGCTCGGTGATGTCCATCGTCACCCCGCGCATCCCGATCGGAGTCTCGGAATCGTCACACACCACAACCGACTGCGCCTCAACCCAGATTATCCGCCCGTCCTTTGTCTCCCATCGGAATCGGCTTGTGCCACCTTTGCCCGAGGAGAAGATCGCGGCTGCTTCCTGTGCAGCGCGTTCTCGGTCATCCGGATGCACAATCGACAGCCAGAAGTTCGGAGTGGACAACCATTCCTCCGTGGCGTAGCCAAGCATCTTCTCGACGAATTCGCTAACATAGTCGATTCGCTGTGAAGCCCGATCCGGCTGACCCCCATGCCTCCCACACGACTCCGGGAACGTTTGCTACGACGTTATTCAGCCGCTGACGCTCGTTCTCGATTTGTGCCGCCAGCGAGCTCCTCTCTTGCTCGGCGCGCTTGTATGCGGTGATGTCGCGCGCAATCGTCGATGCTCCAGTGACCCGTCCCCCCTCGTCGCGAGTGGGGGAGATAGTAAGGGCCACGTTCAGGAAGCGGCCGTCCTTCGTCTGGCGCACCGTTTCAAGGTGCGGTATCGACTCGCCCCGCTTGAGAGTCTCGAAGATTGTAGCCAATTCGTCCCGGCGATCGTCTGGAAACAGGATACTGATGTGCCTGCCCTTCACCTCTTCAGCCGCGTAGCCGTATATTCGTTCGGCGGAGGCATTCCAACTGACGATGGTGCCATCGAGCTTCTTTCCGATGATTGCGTCTTCTGATGATTCGACAATCGAAGCGAGGGAGTGGGCCGCCTCCTCGGCCAGCTTACGATCCGATATGTCGACACACGATCCCGCAAAGCCGATGAACTTACCGTCCTTCGTATAGCGCGGGACCGCGTTGCTCAAGACCCACCGATACTTACCATCAAAACGCCTAAGTTGGTATTCGATGGTAAAGCGCTTGCGCGTTTCCATCGATGATACATAGGCATCCAGGCATCGGCGTAGATCGTCCGAGTGAATATTGTCTGCCCATCCAAATCCCGTCTCTTGCTCCTCTGTCCGGCCGGTGAAGTCGAGCCACGACTGGTTGAAAAAGGTGCGCATCCCGTCCACGCCTGAGAGCCAGAGCATGACCGGTGTGGTATCGGCCATCGTCCGAAAACGCTCCTCCTTCTCCCGCAGCGCCTGCTCGGCCTGCTCGCGCTGCGTGATGTCCCGGAAGACCAGTACCACTCCGGTGGTTTTCCCGCGATCGTTCTTGATGGCTGAGCTGCTGTCTTCGATTGGTATTTCTGTTCCGTCCCTGGAAATAAGGAACGCAGGCCTCCTCTCACCATCCCGCACTTCTTCGCGCAGCACGCGAGCGACCGGACACTCAGGTTCGCGGGATTTCTCAGCCAGGATTTTGAAGAGCTCCCGAGTTGGTTTACCGCTGGCTTCAACTTGCGTCCATCCGGTCAAAGCCTGGGCGACGCCGTTCATGAATGTCACGCGGGCCATCAAGGTCCGTTGCGATCACCGCGTCGCCGATACTCGCGAGAATTGTGGCCAAACGCTCACGGCTCTCGGTAAGCGCCGTGGCGTTTTGTTCCGCGCGTCTCCGCGCATCCTGGATAACTTTGATGAGAACCGAAAGGCCCACAGCGAGGATCAAATATGCAACAACGAGTGGAAACTTGGGTGATGTGTCGGAAATCGCGATCGTACTGGCCGGATGCATAAACAAGTATGTGCCAAGCCCCGCCCCAAGGGCGATGGCAAGCAGCGCCGGCCCAAGTCCGGCATAGATTGCCACCAGTATTGCACTGATCAGGTAGCCGGTGAACGGAAGACGCTCGCCCAGCACCGGGTTCAGCAGCAGGCGGATGGCTGTCGCCACCGCCACGCCGATGACCGCAAATCCATACCGGACCGTGTTATTCGTGAGTTTAAGTCGAGTGTTGCTCAATGCGTCTCAGCCAGCGTCGGCCTGTTGACAACACGCCGCGGCTTCGCCCATCGCAATGATGGTCAACATACTCTCGAGATCAGAATGTCGCGTCGGATGGCCGATGCCCCTGCGCGGTAAGCGTCCAACGATTGAGAGATTAGCAAACCAGCCGCTACAGTTTCAATCGCAGATGATGGACCCTAAGAAACTTTGGTGTTGCCGCGGCCGAACTTGCCCGGCGGGCCCGGCCACGTAATACTTCGATAGTCGATCGATTGACCGAGAGCCAATTGCCTATTCTGATTGTCAACAACGTCGAAAGGATTTACAACCGCGGCGGCCGCGGGGTTGCCGCCTTGCGCGGCATCAGCTTTGAGGCGGAGAAAGGGGACTTTATTGCGCTGATGGGGCCGTCCGGGTGCGGCAAGTCAACGCTGCTTCACGTTGTAGGCGCGATGGATCGGCCCAACCACGGCCGCGTCACGTTAGGCGGCGTCGCGCTGGATTCGCTGACCGAAGAAGCTCTTGCGCGGCTGCGAAGAAAGAAGATCGGATTTGTGTTCCAGTTCTTCAATCTGTTGCCGACACTAACGGTAGCTGAAAACGTCGCGCTTCCGTTGCTGCTTGACGGCGAGCGGCATTCGCAAACAAGGGCGCGCGCTCGCGATATACTCGGCCGCGTGGGACTCGCTGACCGCGAGGCTCATTTCCCCGCAGAGCTTTCCGGAGGCGAGATGCAACGCGCAGCAGTAGCGCGCGCGGTGGTCAGTCGACCCGATCTCATTCTCGCCGATGAACCGACTGGCAATCTGGACAGCGACAACGGAACCCAGGTGATGAACCTGTTGGCCGAGCTCAATCGCGAATTGAGCCTCACCATAATTCTTGCAACCCACTCGAGTGAAGCCGCGCGGTTCGCGGGGCGCACGTTTCATATGCGAGACGGCTTGATAGAAGAGGCGGCATGACTGCTTATCTGAGACTCTTCTCGCAGTTCATCGTGCGGGCGCTGACTCGCGAAAAGCTGCGCTCTACGATATCTGTATTCGGCATAAGCCTCGGAGTCGGCGTTGCGATCGCAATCAGGCTTGCCAACGCTGGCGCGCTCGATTCGTTTCGCGCGGCGACCGACTCGGTTGCCGGCGAGACTTCGATTCAAATCGCTGGTACCGCCGGACGCTTTGACGAGGAGTTACTCGCGGATCTCGGTTGGCTGCGGAGCTACGGTCAGATAAGCCCGGTTATCACCGGTTACGCGATGATTGATCCGGCACAGGACAGCAGTGCGGGCGCACCTCGAGGCCCGAACCTTCAGGTCCTCGGAGTCGACGTGCTGCGCGATCGCATGCTGCGGCGTTACCGGTTGCTACGCCTCAGCGAAAATGGCTCCGAGCCAACCACTCGTGAGTTGCTGATGATCCTTGCCGATTCGCATACCGTTGTTCTCACCGAACAATTTGCCCGCCGTCACGGCATCTCGATTGGCAGTCGGATCGCATTGCTGATTGGAGCTGCGCGTCGCGACTTCGTCGTGCGCGGTCTTTTGCTCGACGTAGGTCCGGCGCGGGCGCTTCAAGGGAACTTTGCGTTGATGGACATCGCTGCCGCTCAACTTGCATTCAATCGAATCGGATTGCTCGATCGGGTCGATGTGAAGCTTAAACGCGAGTTGGATATCGACGTCGCGGAGACGGAGATTGTGAAGAGACTGCCGACTGGGCTTCGAGTACTGCGCCCTGAAACGGGCTACGCCCAGGTGGAGAAGATGATCGCGGCGTTTCAGTTCAACCTGAGCGCCCTTGGATCTATCGCTTTGCTGGTCGGGTTGTTCCTGATCTACAACACGGTATCGATTTCGGTGATCACCCGTCGCGAAGAGGTCGGTGCGCTGCGAGCGGCCGGAGCGAGCCGTTCGATGGTACTCGCCCTGTTTCTGGGTGAAGCGCTGCTGCTGACACTGATCGGCACTACAATCGGGCTTGGGCTGGGCAGATTGATGGCCAGCGCCGCGGTCCGGATTACCGCTACCACGGTGGAAACGTTTTACATCGCGTCCGCGGCGACCGAAACGGTCGCACGCCAGGCGCTGGGGGCCGGCGAGGTGGCACTGGCCTTTGCGGTGGCGCTCCCCCTTGCGCTTGTGGCTGCCGCCGTCCCTGCGCTTGAAGCGGCTCGCGTGCGTCCGATCGAGGCAATGCGCGGTGCCGAGCGGCTGGCGAGAGCCTTCAAGCCGTCGAGAAAACACCTCGTTATGTCATTGGTGCTTTTCGCTCTAGGCTACGGGTTCACCCGGCTTGATCCGGTAAACGGTCTGCCGTTGTTCGGCTACGCAGCGGCGATGGCGTTGATGTTTGGCGGCGCCTTGCTGGTTCCGAATTTTCTGTGGCTTGCATGTGGCGGCCGCAGCAAGTTGTTTGTTCGCGTATTGAGAGCGGCCGGTGTCGAAGCCACACTCGCCAGGGCGAACCTGCGAGCGTCGATCTCACGCGTCTCGATCTCGGTCGCCGCGCTCAGCGTCGCTCTGGCGATGACGGTGGCAGTCTCGATCATGATTGGGAGCTTTCGCGATACGGTTTCCTACTGGGTGGGCGAGACGATGGTTGCCGACATCTATGCCAGGCCAATGTCTCGGAGTGCGCCGACCGACGAAGGTGAGATATCTGACGAAGCGATCGCGGTCGCAAAGGCCGACCCGCAGGTGGCCGCGATTTATCCTTTCAGTACGCAACAGCTCAATTACCAAAACGAACAGATCATCGTTGGCGCCGGTGACTTCGCGACATTTCTCAAATACGGGCGGTTGCTGTTTAAAGAGCCCTCCGACGCTCGCGAACAGGTACGCGAGGCGATCGGCCGCGATTTGGTAACAGTGAACGAGAGCTTTTCGCTGCATTTCAAGAAACGTGTCGGTGATTTCGTCGAACTGCCCACTGCGGCGGGATCGCACGAGTTCAGGATCGTAGCGATCTACTATGACTACTCGAGCAGCCGTGGATGGGTGGTGATGGACCAGGTGACTTACGAGCGTTATTTCCCGTACGCCCGGCCGACGAGCATGTCGCTTTACCTTCAGCCGGGGGCCGACGCAACTGAAGTAAGCGATCGTTTGTCTCTCGCGGTTTCCCCCAGTTCACAAGTTCTCTTCGCGACAAACGGGGTTCTCAGACGTGAGGTGGGCCGGATATTCGACAGCACATTCGCTGTCACCTATGCACTTGAAGTCATAGCCATTGCGATCGCCGCAATGGGAGTGGTCTCGACGCTGATCAGTTTGATACTGGAGCGGCGCGGAGAGATCGCCCTGCTTCGTTTCCTTGGCGCGACCCGTCCTCAAATCCGCCGAATGGTCGTGATCGAAGCGTTATTGATCGGCGGCGTCAGTCAGGTCATAGGGATCTCTATAGGGTTGATGCTATCGCTGGTGTTGATATACGTAATCAACGTGCAATCGTTTGGCTGGACCATTCAGTTTCACTTGCCTCTGGCGTTTCTGATTCAATCGACGCTATTGATACTTGCGGTGACCGGCGTCGCCGGGCTGTATCCGGCGGCTCGCGCTGCAAGGGTCGATGCAATCAGGGTCGCTCGGGAAGAATAGGGGTTTGGCGTGACCAGTATGCCGAGCAAGGAAAAATGTCGACGAGCGGTGTGTCTGCTATCTGCCGTATTCCTTTGCTTGATGCCGGCGAGCCAGGGGCAATCGCGCTCGTCACTTGTTGGTACTGAGTCCGCGTCAGCATGGGGCGAGGCCGCGCCTGGCTACGAATTCTCGTTTCCACGTGATCATGCTGCGCATCCGGACAATCGCATCGAGTGGTGGTATTACACCGGGAATCTCGAAACTAAAACGGGTCGGCGATTCGGTTACCAGTTGACCTTCTTCAGAGTCGGGGTTGTACGCGAGCCGGCGAATCCTTCAAGGTGGGCCTTGCGAGACTTGTACATGGCCCACTTCGCCATCTCGGACATCGAGCAGCAGCAGTTTCATTCCTTCGAACGTATCAACCGGGCGGGAATCGGATGGGCGGGCGCAGACGCCAAAGAGCAAGACCCGCCGGGTGAAGGACAAGGCACATCGAAATCCACGGTCCGTGTCTGGAACGAGGACTGGGATACTCGGATCGACGGTGGCAGTCACGCAATTCGAGCGAGCGAGGAAGGGTTCTCGCTGGACCTCAAGCTTGTCCCCTCGAAATCCGTAGTGATTCACGGCGTTAACGGTGTAAGCCAAAAAGGACCATCCGCCGAAAACGAGTCCCACTACTATTCGCTGACACGACTCGAGTCATCGGGCCGGATCGTCGTCGATGGCGAAGCTTTCGAAGTTGCCGGTCTTAGCTGGATGGATCACGAGTTTGGCACGAGCTTTCTTGACGACCCCCAGATCGGCTGGGATTGGTTCTCTATTCAGCTCGAAGATGGGCGCGACCTGATGCTGTTCCAGATTCGCCGGCAGGACGGCTCGATCGATCCGGTTTCGAGCGGCACTCTTGTAGAAGCCGGCGGCCATGCGATTCATCTTAACCACAGCGACTTTTCACTCGCGCCGGGTGAGATGTGGCGATCGCCGGAGAGCGGAGCGAGTTACCCGACTGCCTGGAAAGTTGACCTGCCGAAAACTGACTTGCGCATGAACGTGACTGCGGCATTTGATAATCAGGAACTGCGTACGCCCGAGAGCACCGGCGTCACTTATTGGGAAGGGAGCGTGGGCATAGAGGGTCTGTCAGGCGTTACGGCGATTCGCGGCCGCGGCTATCTCGAGATGACCGGTTACGCGGGGGCAAGCATGGGAGCCATGATGCGTTAAAGACACGAGGTGGACTATTGCACCAGCACCCGGAACGCAACTATAATGACTTCGTCACCCGAACAACCCGAATCGCAGTGATCAAACGAAAGCTCCGAATAGTCCCCAATGAAAGAGCCAAGAGAGTCAGTTTAAGCAGTACAAATATCGAGGTAGCAAATGAAGAAGTGCCTGTCAGCGTTCGCGTGCATTGTCCTTTTTTCCTTCGTTCTTATCCCGCACACCAATGTCTATTCGCAACGGCGAGATGCGGTGCAGCGCTATGCTGACGATCGGATTGTAGTCAAGCTTCGAGCCGGAGTGGCCCCAGGAGAAGATGCGGACTCGATGGCCGAAGAAATAGTTCGCACGCCGGGAGCAAGTGGGGAAGTGTTGACGCGCCGACGACAGAATGGTGTTCGGTTGATCCATCTAAACAAGGGTATCTCCGTCGAAGACGCAGTGCGCCGCGCGAAGGAAGATCCGCGGGTTGAATATGCCGAGCCGGACTACTTCGTCTATGCAATGGACACGGTTCCCAACGACCCCTTTTTTACTCAGATGTGGGGGCTGTCGCCTGCGGGTTGTTTCTTCTGCGATCCGGGCGAGCAAACCCCCAATATCGATGCGACAAAGGCCTGGGACATCACTACAGGCAGCGACGACGTTGTGGCAGTAGTGCTGGACACGGGTGTGCAGCTTCAGCACGAAGATCTCTCGGCTAACGCGTGGGTGAATCCCGGAGAGATTCCCGGCAATGGTAACGACGATGATGGCAACGGGTTCATCGACGACGTAAATGGCTGGAACTTTTACGACGGGAACAACACGACGTACGTGGATGCGTTGCAGGACTTCCACGGAACTCACGTGGCTGGATCGATAGGTGCCGTCGGAAACAATGGCATTGGCATCACCGGCGTCGCGTGGCACGTGAAGATCATGTCCCTGAAGTTTCTGGGCGGGGCGCAAGGCAAGGGCTCTACCTCGAACGCGATAAAGGGGATTTACTACGCCATCGATATGCGGAACCGCGGTGTCAACGTGAGGGTGATCAACGCGAGCTGGGGCGGCGGCAAGGAATCGCAGTCGCTGCGTCAGGCGATAGCTGACGCTAACAGCGCCGGGATCTTGTTCGTATGCGCTGCCGGCAACGCCGGAGTCAATGTTGACGAAGAGCCTGACTTTCCAGCGACGTATTCAATAGACTCGCCAAACGCGGTCTCGGTTGCCGCAATAACTCAGAGTGGCTCTCTGGCTTCGTTTTCAAATTTTGGCCACAACTCCGTGAGCGTAGCTGCACCCGGCGTTTCGATTTTCAGCACATATCCGGGCACTTATGGCACACTGAGCGGGACTTCGATGGCGACACCTCATGTGTCCGGTATCGCTGTACTGTTGTGGGCGCAGGAACCGTTACTCATGCCGGCGGAGGTCAAGCGGCGAATAGTCGATACGTCGGAGCCTCTGCCCTCCCTCGTCTCAATCCTTTCCCGCTCCGGACGCGCGAGCGCCTACGACGCATTGCTAAGCAAAATCCCACCTCCACAGGCACCCGTGGTGCTGGGCGTGCACTTTACCAAAAAGGTGGTGACCATCGATGGTTTCGGGTTTGAAAATGGTTCGGCGATCATCGAGGTTGATGGTGAACCACTCCCCACCCCAGACTACGACAGCTCGTTTGCGCTTGCCAACGGTACCTTGACACAGTTGACCGTTTTTATGGGTAAGAAGCCACTAAAGAAAGCTTTTCCAGGGGAGATCCAGGTTTCCGTCAGGGTCTTCAATCCGACGACAGGTGAGCGATCCCCGAGATTCACAATCGCGAGATACTGATCATCAGCCAAAAGCAGCAACTCTAATAAAACTCTGACGGGCCTTCTGAGGTGCCCTGGCTTTCAGCTGCAACCCCCTCGGAGTGAGCGTGGTGTTCTGGTATGGAGACCCTCTAAGGCGTCCCGTTGTTGGGTTTCCCTCTGAGCGATCGAACTGCCGTTGCGTGACTCTATTGCTGCCTTGTTTGTCTAAGTGCTTCGTAAACCACGATCCCTACAGAAGTCGCCAGGTTAAGTGAACGCACCCGATTGTTTGGCATTGGAATCGTGAGAGCTCTGCTCCCAGTTTGCTCGCAGCAGGTCTTCCGGCAGACCGCGGGTTTCACTTCCAAACACAAGACAATCGCCTGGCGCGTACTGGAACGACGTGTATTCGCGTTTGGCTTTCGTCGTAAAGTAAAGGAATCGAGAACAGGGCAACGCCGCGTACAGTGCCTCGATGTTCAAATGATGATGAATCTCAACCTCGCTCCAGTAGTCGAGCCCGGCTCGGCGCACTGCTTTGTCATCAGTGCGAAAGCCCAGTTTGCCGACAAGGTGTAGAGGCATAAACGTTGCCGCGCACAATCGCGCTATGTTGCCGGTGTTTGGTGGAATCTCCGGCTCTACCAGCACCACTTGTAGCCGCAGTGAACTGGAATTGACAGAAGGAAAGGAATGTTCAGGAACGCCGGTCATTGAGGGCTTTGTTCCCGGACAGCACGCCTGCCATCCGTTTGAGAGCAACACCGAGGATCTTCTTATGATCAAACGCAAGCGCCGGCGGACGTCGTGCTGAATGCCAACCAGCGTCGGCCGCATCGTCCGCCGCGCGAGCCACGATGGGATGATCGAGCACGGCCGCGAAGACGACGCTAACAGTATGACCGCGAGGATCGCGACCTACGTCTCCGAACGCGCCGATCTGCTCGAAATGAATATTGCGGAGGCCGGTTTCTTCGAAGAGTTCGCGGGCCGCGGCATTCTCAAGCGATTCGTCCTTGTCCACAAATCCGCCCGGGAACGCCCATAAGTCTTTGAAAGGTTCGCGCGCACGCTTGATCAGCAGCACCTCGATCCGGTTTCCGGCGAGGTGAAAAAGCGCCATATCGACGGTTAGCGCCGGACGCGGGTAGTCGTAGCAGTGGGCTTTCTTGCGATTGGATTTGATCCTGGCCATGTCCCCGCCTGTTTAGGTCCTCTCGATATTTTTCCGACTTCGTCTTTTTCCGAGGTCATCTTGAATCAGTGGACCCGAGCGTTCTGATTCTCTAGGCGACGACTTGGCTGAGTCAAGCCGTGCGGGTGAGACCCAGTTGCAAACAACTATTTGTTTGTGCCGCCGCTAACAATGTCGACCCGCGCTGATGCAAAAAAAAGAAAGGGGCCACTGTGAAGTGGCCCCTGTTCTTGCAGGCTCAGTGAGAAGGTCTCCCTCCTCACCTGCTTGTCAGTGGTATCGACAGCTTAGTCCGCCGGACATCGCTCCGTGCAGTTGAACGGCTGTGACGCTGCTCCGTTCGGCCCTGGATTCGTGATGATCACGTTCCCTGGCAGCCCGTTGCAGATCTTCTTCACCAGCCTCAGCTTCGTTGGGTTGGTCGTTCCCGGTGACACCTCTACTACCTTGATCTTCTTCGGTGTCACTCCTCCCACCGTCGCTATTGCTCCTTCCTTGATGCCCGTTCCCGTTACATCCAGGAAGAACTGTCCCGTCTCCTGACGATCCAGGTGGCATCCGGTCACCACTGCGATGTCTGGTGTCGGTCCCGGTGGCGGCGTCGTTGAGCTGTTGCAGGCGAATGTTACCTGGAATCCCTGCTCGTTACCCAACGGACATCCTGCCGGCGCTCCCGCTACTGCCGCCGCCAGGTTTCGACTCGACCCGTTTGGCCCTGTCACATACACCAGGAACGTCTTCCCTGCGTTCGCTGATGTGAAGTTCACCTCCACATCCAGCAACTGACACGTCACTATCTTCACCTGTCCACTCGTTGACGGGTTTAATCCCACCGTCACCGTGTTCGCCGGATTCGCCTTATCCTGGAAGATCACGCTTGTCACGTTCTGTACCGTGGTCCCCCCTACAGAGCTATAGCAGAAGCACGCTCCGGAGATCAGCAGATCCTGCGATGGTAATGCACAGTTCCCGTTTGACGGGGTTATGCTGTACACCACCGGCGCTCTCGCCCCCAATGCCAACGTGCATACTGACGTCCGCGTGAACGGACCAAACACGTTGTTGTCTCCTGCACTGAACGCTGTCGTCACCGTGATTATTCCGTTCCCTCCACAGCACGTATCCGGGAACGCCGTCCCTGGCGCGCTCGCCAGCACTGCCGCTGTCGCCCTCACCAGGTTGCAATTCACCGGCGTCACTCCCGTCAACACTATCACCGCTTCCGCTATACCGTCGCCGTTCGTGTCGCACGCCAGCGTCGCTGCCGTCGTCACCGTCTTCCCCGGCCTCTGTAGCGGTATACCCGTCTCTGTCTGGAATCCCTGACAGATCGTCGTTACTTCGTTCGGATAGAACCCACATCCAACCAGATTCAACTGCACCGCGCACAGCGCGTTGATAATCCCGGTCGTCGTCGGGTTCGTCACAAACGTCCCTGGCACCACTGACAGACACGCCGGATTCGGCGGCGGCGCACATCCTACCCCGTACAAGCACACTCGCCCCCGATTCAGATCTCGTTGCCGCGCGCTCGAACACAGCACCGAGTCGTTTCCTTCAAATCGCAGATCAAAGTCCGGTCGCGCAAATGTTACTTCGCCTCCGGACCCTGTCCCTGCCGTCAGCCCTTCGTTGAAGAACTCAAACAGCGTCGGCTCCGTGCCTTCTCCTATGCAGCAGTTGGCACAGATGTTCGCCGTCTCCCCGTTTGTATCCGTCAGCACTCCAAACGGATTCGTATCCGCTGCCGCTGCCGCCTTCGACAGGTTGATCTCGCACAACCCTGGCGGATTCAGCGGATTCAACCCCCCTATTGAGTATCCTGTGAGAACCGGCTGGTCAGCAGTCCCCAGCAGATCCATACGGCAGAAATCGAAGATGATGAACCCGCTGCCTTCAGGCCTCGGCGAGCATCCCACTATCACTCCCGTGTTCGGCTCTCGCGTGTATCGAAGATCCGTCGGACCTTCTTGAAGATCAAAAGGCACCGAATTATTGCCGATCGGATTCGCCGGGTTCAACGTCTGGTTTGCGTTCTCGTCAATGCCCGTGCCGTCGTCATACAACGTCACCGAGAACGTATTCGAGATCGCCGGAAGAGGAAAACCAAACCCGTCAGTGCCCCCGCAATTCTCATTTCCGAATTCCGGGACATTGATCCATCGAATCTTGAAGGAGTTAACTCCGGAAAATCCCAGCGCCTGGAGCGGCATTGCGCCCGGGTTCACGGCTTGGGCGTCCGGATTCAAATCTGTCCATGCAGGCGCGATCCGCGGTAACCCCGATCTGAAGCCGGGCACCGTCGGTATATTGCTGGTGTCTCCGGCGCCGAACGTGATGTTACCGTTCGAGTTCAGGAAGAACCCGTTCCACACACAGGCTGCGGTCCCTACGGGACCCCCAAATACAAACTCAAACCCTCCCGACAACGGCCCTGGAACCGGAGGCGTCCCCGCTCCATCATCATCGTCACCCCTGAACGGCGTGTTCTGGTCGTCTCCTCCGGCCACCTGGTGACCGGGATCGAACGCCTCAAAGATCACCGCTGCTTCGGTCGTCGCATCGTCGCCCAGCATCCGAGCCGTCGAACCAAGCGTCACGCCAGCACCGATCGGCACCGGCGCAAGCCGGTTAGTGTAGCGAAGGAAGCCCCCAGCTAAGCCGGCCAAACCGGCCGGTGTCAGCGTCAACTGATCCAAAGGCGCTTGATAAAATATGTGATCAAACCGATCACTGTCGCCGTCTCCCACGTTGCCACCTGAGGCTGGCGGATTCGGTAATGTATCACCCCGAAGGTCTATAAAATCCGCCCGACGGTCCGCCGGGCATGCATCTGCAAAGCACAGGACTTCGCCCAACATCGGGCTCGGGTTTTTTCCGATTCCCGCCGGCGTGCCCCCTGAGATCACAAAAACTGTGTTCTCTTGGTTCACCCACAGACCCGCATATGCCGTGTAGTCAATCTGCATATCCACTTTCAACAGCGTCGAAGGCGTCCCTGGTACAATTGACGTACCGCCGGCTGCGGGCGCCAGGTTTGGTCCATTCCCCTGCGCGAATATCCGGAAGTTGTTCACTCCCGGCGTAAGCGTCAGCCCAGCCTGCGCAACATCCGCGAAATGATCTCCAATTGGCAGAACGCCGCCCACGTTGATATTCACCGAACCCGTCGCCAGACCCGAGCAGGGGTCAAAACCACCCGAGCAGTCGGCAAAGCTGATTATCATCGACGGAGTTCCGGCGGCTCCGAATGCGCTTGGAGCGGGAAACAATCCTTCGGTCAACTGTTCGAAGCTTACATCTCCCGGCACAAACGATCGGGCGACTGCCGCGTACACCGTGTTGCACGGACCGTTCGTTATAGCAACTATGTTCCCAAAGGTCGTCGATTTCCCCGAATATTCGGCAAATCCAATGTCGGGAAGACGGTCGCCATCAACATCCCACGCGGTGACGATCCGGCCCCCGGTGAACTGGATCAGGTCGGCCAGGTGCCAGTACAAGTCCCCGTTGTCATCGACGGCAACTCCGCCGGGACTCGAAGAGGTCGAAACCGCAAGCATCCCCGTTCCCAGGAGCGTGATTGGAAACCCAACGTCAGGGGTGTCGTCGATAAGAATAAAGAATAAGCCGCTGCGGTTGGGCGTACCGCCACCCTGGCTGAAGCCCTCCGAGTCAGTAAACGTCCCCCACAGTACCTCGCCGGTTCCGCCAGGCCCCCCGAAATCGACAGCCGGATTGACTGCCAATCCCGTCACCGCGATCTGGTCATCGAGGGGAAAGGAGGCACTCGTCAGTGCCGCGACGAGGTTGATCTGCGTCACATTCTCCACACGGCCATCGCCGTTTGTGTCCGCGCCTACCCATACGTTCCCCACCGAATCGCCGTAGTAGAAGATGTTCTCGGCAAACCCGTTGGCTATCGTGTGCTCGGATATCGCCGTCCGTGTTATCGAGAAGTCGATCTCCGGTTCGACAAAAGAAAAGTCATCGACCTTCGCTTCGCGATCGGCAGCGCAGTCCTCACGACCGTCCCAATCAGCAATCAGCGTAACTTCAGAAAACTGGTTGTCACGCCCGCCGATGGCCGTCATCACCGCTGCCGATAGCGCGCTCCGCGCGTTGAGAATCGCTGGCTGCCCGGATTGCGGCGTCAGTAGGCTATCGCCGCCGGTCCCGCCGGAGGCGGCTTTGCGCCCCCTGCCTAGTATGTGCTCTTTTATCCGGTTGTTTAGAGCGGCCATGTCCGTGCCCTTCTTCAGCCGGGGTATCCCAAGCGTCTTGAGCACCTCGTCGCTAAGATGCCCTTCATGAGCCTCCGAAACGCCCTCATGAATAATCGTACGCTGAAGGTTCTTGAACAGCGGTCCTTCTGCTTTCGGGATCTTGGTGAGCTGACCGCTTGCCCGGTTAGCGCCGCGCTCCACGCCTTGGACCGGCTTCCCTACCGCAGCCCTCGCAATCGCCGCGCTGGTCGTCGAGGCGGCCACCTTTGACGAAGCCGTCCAGGCGGAAGCCGAAGCACGCAAACCCACGAGCGGTGCTGCCAGAGCGGCTATCGCAACCACGAGCACTGCCACGAAGATGTTTTTCTTGATGTTCATAAGTTCATCCTCACCAAAGTTTCCCGAACTTTGTCAGATTAAGTCTTTGATTGCGCTTCCGCACGGTAGTGCTTGCGCGGCAGCACCGGGGCATAAGCAGAAAGAGTCAACCAGCTTGGGACGGCCTATGATATGTCGAACTGCCTTGGATTGCAATCTAAAACAAAGAAATTTAAAACAAAGAAATTGACCCGTACCTATCGTATTCTTCTCCCAATCCAACACCGAGGGGCCTGCCGGGCGCACACAAATAGAGAGGAGGGCCACTCAAAGCAAAAAGCGGACCCTGTGACGGGTCCGCTTTCGTTCGGGGGCCTGATCGAGTCCTTGGGTTCTAGCGGCTCGACCAGAGAATAGTGAAAAAGGCCTAACGCTGTGTTGTTACCCGGGTCTGCGCGGTGTGGGTTCCGCCAATAGCGCGGGTCAACAGCCGAATCTCAACACGGCGATTCTCAGCGCGACCTTCGGGGGTCTTGTTGTCAGCCACGGGTCGGATCTTACCCAATCCAAGTATGTGCATTCGGAACAGTGCGATGTTGTGCTGCTCGGCAATGTAGCGGCGAACTGACTCCGCTCGCTTCTGGGTTAGCTCATTGTTGTAGCTATCGCTGCCAAGCCAATCGGCAAAACCCTGGATTTCGAGGATGAAGTTCTCACGGTCTTTGATTTGCGATGCCATCCGATCCAGGGACTCCTTAGCCTCCACCGTTAGCTCGTAGCTGTCGAAGTTGAATCGCACCGAGGCAGTGTTCTGAAGTGTGTAGCTATCAAGGTTCGCTCGCAAATCGCTTACGGACTGCTCTGCGCCGGTCACGCGATCGTTTGCTTGATCAGCCCGACTCAGCGCGGTGTCGGCTTGCGATTGCGCGCGATCGGCTCTGCCTCGCACGTCGGTAATGTCGGTCGACAGCCGCCCGATGTCCTGAGTGTTTCGGCGGGAGGTCTCTTCCAGCTCGCCAGTGCGATGCTCAAGCGGAGTGACTCGCTCGCTGATTTGATTTCGCGCATACTTCCTGGTCGCGCATCCTGGCGAAGTCACTATCACCGTCGTCAACGCGATTAAGATCGTGAGCTTGCTTTTCAAGATTCTTTCTCCCACTCAATAGAAAAATAAAGAGGCGATGCGGACGACGTCCGCATCGCCCTTGCGGTTACCGTCCTCACCACGGCAACCGCATAAGAGACCGAAGTGACTTATCATCACCCGTATCTCTGCCCCGACAAGGAGTGGGCAATAGCTATGCCGCCAACGATCACGAATCCGGCTGATCGGCAAAGGCCGGAAACACTGGGGAAAGCCGCATTGAAGTTCAACTGGCGAGCAAACAAAAGCGTAAAGATTACAACAGGGTCGTGTAAGAATTTCCGGGTGCCTGGGCGCGAATCAGATCGCGTAGCTCTTTCGGTCAGCGCTCGCCCTGGGCTCTCCGCGACTCCTGGCTCGGGAATACTGCTGACCGAGCCTGGCATTAATCGAATAAGGTGCTATGAGTTGTCGCATTGAGCCGCTTGTCTTTTACGCGAAGCGATGACAACAATTGATAAACCACATTGGAGAGTGCGCTGATGGAAATGAAAATTGCGACTTTTGCAGCCGGCTGCTTTTGGGGAATCGAAGCGGCGTTTCGCGAGATCGAGGGAGTGCTGTCGACGCGAGTTGGCTATAGCGGTGGCTCGTTCGATAACCCGACTTATCATGACGTTTGTTCTGGCAGAACAGGACACGCTGAGAGTGTTGAAGTAACCTACGACCCGGATCGGGTGTCATATGATCAGTTGCTCGGCGTGTTCTGGGAGGTGCACGATCCGACCACACTGAATCGACAGGGACCCGACGTCGGCTCGCAATACAGATCGGTGATTTTCTTTCACAACCCCGAACAGGAGACCGCCGCGCGTGCCTCCAAAGGGTTGCTCCAGGCATCAAGAAGAGACTCGCGAGAGATAGTCACCGAGATCGCGTCAGCAGCGCAATTCTGGGTGGCGGAGGATTATCATCAACAGTACTTCGAGAAACGCGGGGTGGCTCACTGCAGGGTATGAACGGTCAGGGGTCTGTCTCAGCACTTCGGCTCGGACACTATTGCGCGACCGGTTTCGGCCACTGCTTTGACGAGCAGATCGAGATCCTCGCGCTTACTCCGATGGTTTGTGATTGCGATTCGCAACGCAAAAGCGTCGCCGATCTTCGTCCCCGAAGGCACCGCCAGCCCGCTCTCCTGGATTCGCAATAGAATCTCTTCGTTGATCAGGTTGAGATCGTAGTTGGAGACGTCCTTTGGCGCGAACCTGAAACACACGATGTTGAGCGGCGCAGGCGCCACGAGCTCAAGATCGGGATGATTGTTGACGAGGTCGGTGCAGTAACGCGCCTGACGCACATTCTGTTCGATGAGCGACGAGAACGCACTTATCCCATGCGCTTTGAGCGACATCCACACTTTAAGAGCGCGAAAACTCCGGGTAAGTTCAAGTCCGCGATCGGCGAACGGCAGCCCTCCTGCTATCACCCCTCTTGAAGTCTGCGCCAAATAGATCGGCGTAAGCGCAAACGCATCCCTGTGCGCCCTGGCATCACGCACTAACACGCAGGCCACCTCGAACGGCAGGTACATCCACTTGTGAAGATCAAAGGCTAGAGAATCGGCTCGCTCAATGCCGCCTACCAGCGATTCGAGAGAGGGAACGATCCTGGCGAGGGCGCCAAATGCTCCGTCTACGTGAAACCAGAGGCGCTCCTCGCGGCAGAACTTTGCAAGCGCGGCGAGATCATCGATCGCCCCCGTATTGACAGTCCCCGCGTTCCCAATAACACAGAAGGGCCGGTGGCCGAGCCGGCGGTCTTCATGGACCGCTCTTCCGAGCGCAGTTAGGTCAATTCTAAGATTGTCGTCGACGACGACGCGACGGAATGCGCGGTTGCCAAGTCCCATCAGTTCGGCAGCCTTCTGCGCCCATCCGTGTGTCTCAGACGAGCCATACAGAGTCAGCATCGGATGTTCGTTGCCCTGGAGTCCCTGCTCTCTGATGTCGAAGCCAGCCCTTGAGTGGCGGGCGACCACCAGCCCGGTGATGTTCGCCATCGTACCGCCGCCAACGAGGATTCCACTCGTTTCCGGAGGCATCCCCATCAACTCGGTGAGCCAGGCAAGCACCTGATGCTCTACCAGAGTGGGTGACTGATCGAAGCCGGCAAGGTGAGGATTCATCCCCGATGCAAGCATGTCGGCCAACATTCCCAGCGGCGTTCCATTACCCTGAACCCAGCCCCAGAATCTCGGATGGCGATTGCCATTCGTATAAGGCAGCACATTCTGAAGAAACTCCTGGTACACAGCATCCGCGCCTTGTTTCTTTCTTGGGAGCGGTTCCCTTAGCTGATCCTTCACGGTTTCAGGGACAGGTTGCCACGCCGGTCTATCGCGCAGCGTCGAGAGGTGATCAAACATATCGTCGAGCATTCGGTGCCCGAGCGCGCGGAGCTCTGCCCAGTCTTGTGGGTCGAGCGAGACTTCGACTCCGTCGTCCTTTTCTAGCTCTGGCTTTTCGTGATGCAACTCAGATTGCTCCTCTTCGCGGGCTCAGCCGATAACCCAGTACGCAATGGATGATTCAAGTGGATAGTAAACTCGAACAGGGCGCAGAAATCTATCCGCGGTTTGCGGTCGAACTCGAATCAGCGAGAGTTAGCGGCACGGGCTCAACCGATACGCCGGGCGGCGGCAACAGCCTCCTCTGAGGTTGTGATCTTGCCGTCCAGTTGCAACTCGTAAACACGCCGCAACAGCTTCCCCATGATCGGTCCCGGCTCGAATCCCGCGTCGAGCAGGTGCCGCCCTTGAAGCAGCGGCGGCGGGGGACCATGCTCAACGCCGAGAGAGAGCGCCCT
Source organism: Blastocatellia bacterium (assembly GCA_963737945.1). Lineage (GTDB taxonomy): Bacteria > Acidobacteriota > Blastocatellia > UBA7656 > UBA7656 > Onstottus_A. Next base: position 500,242 of record CAVTUR010000011.1, read on the forward strand.
TTCAATAAACCAATCTGCGGCTACGTTTGACGAATGCGACCCGCGACCGCCTGCGCGAGCCTTTGCAACGCGATAGAGCAGATCTATGTCGACGCGCTGAGCAAGTCTTCGAAAGTCACCGTCGCTCGTTGTCTCACGACCTTGATAGAACTCGCCAGGCTTGCCCCGCTCCCATACCAGCGCAAGCACCTGCGCGCGCACGTCGTATCCGCCCACCCCGTACAGCCCGAGCTTGTCCAGGATTGACCGCGTCGCCTCCAGAATGGCCTTGTCAGATTTCGGTGCTTCAGCGCCAACCTTCGAGGCGGTGATCGACTCACAAAGATCGTGACAGAGCGTCGCAAGCAGGACCGCCAGGCGCAGTGGCTTCGATAAATCGCCACTTAGTTTTGCCGCTTCATCAATCGAAGACTTCGCGAGATCAAACGCATCATTCGCCGGGTGACAGTCTTCTTCTGTTTGACGACCAACGAGCGAGCGGATCTCGGGAAACAGCTTGTCAAGCACGCCCAGGTCGAGCGCCGCCGCCAGCCCGATTGACGGACGCTCGGCGAGCGTCAGAAGTTTTTCGATCTCCCCCCAGATTCGTTCGCGGGGGAGATCTGAGAGTTCAATCTCACGGCATAGGTTTACCGTCGCCGGCTCGATAGTCATTTCGAACCGCGCCGCCAACTGGGCCGCGCGCAGTACACGCAGGCTGTCCTCTATGAATGTACCTGCCGCCACCGCTCGAAGGATTCGTCGCGCAAGGTCGTCGCGGCCGCCATAGGGATCGACGGTCTCGCTGGTGAGAGGATCAAAGAGAATAGCATTGATGGTGAAGTCGCGGCGCCGAGCGGCCTGCTCAAAAGTCATCGAGGGGTCACCTTCGATTACAAATCCGCGATGACCCGAGCCGGACTTTGACTCGCGTCTGGGGAGCGAAACGTCGATCTCGAACCTCTCCTCCGCCGGAGGCTGGTCGGAGGGCGATCGCGGTGTCGCGGGTCTATAGAGCAGAAGCTTGTAAACGGAGAAATGCTCTCCAACCGTGTTGACCCGGCCAATCCGTTCGAGAACAGCCCGGAGCCTTTCGGGCTCAAGATCGTAGACTTCAATGTCAAAGTCTTTCGATTCGATGCCCAACAAGCGGTCTCGCACGGATCCGCCGACAAGCATGGCACGCCCGCCGGCTTTTCGAACGGCTTCACACACCCTCACCACATCCGCGTTCATTCGAGTAAGGATAACCCTATCGGCACAGGCAGGGAAGGCGATCGGACACGGCTAAAGGCTGAATCCCAGACCTAGCTTTGTGCCGATGATGCGTTCTATTTCCGCAACCGGAATCCGTTCCTGCTCCATTGTGTCGCGGTCGCGAACAGTAACCTGATTGTCCTCCAGCGATTGATGGTCCACGGTAACGCACAACGGCGTCCCGACCTCATCCTGACGGCGGTAGAGCTTGCCGATTCCGGCAGTGTCGTCGTAGACCGCGCGTATCGCACCGGTTCGTTGAAGGCGTGACTTGATGTCTCTGGCGAGGCTGACGATGCCCTCTTTGTTTTTTGCGAGCGGAAGCACGGCGACTTTGATCGGCGCGAGATCGTGATGAAGCTTGAGAACTATGCGCTTCTCGCCGCGTACCTCCTCCTCCTTGTAGGCATCCATCATGAAGGCAAGCACCTTGCGATCTACGCCGGCAGAGGGCTCGATTACATATGGGAAGAGGTGCTGGTTCGTCTCGTGGTCGAAGTATGTGAGATCGGCGATCGAGTCCGTATTGATCCGATCGCTCTCATCAGACTTCTTGGAATCGGTCTTCATTTTTGCGTAGATCTTCTGGCCGGTGATGGGATCCAGCAAAACATGGGGAGTCGGCTCTGACGACCTGACCATCCTCTTAGAGTGCGACATCAAATCGAAATCGGTTCGATTCGCTATACCCTCCAGCTCATCCCACTGCCGCTCTTCCTCGTCGCGCCCCGGGAAGAAACGATATTGGAGGTCAACGCAGGCTTTTGCATAGTGGGCAAGCTCCTCCGGTCCCTGTCGATACTTCCGGAGATTCTCCGCGCGGATTCCTAGCTGTGTATGCCAGTTGTACCGGTCCTCGATCCACCGTTCGTGCCAATCGTCGTCGGTCATCTCGCCAGGCTTGAGCGCCTGCGGCGGTTTAACGAAGTACTCGATCTCCATCTGTTCGAACTCGCGGGTTCGGAAGATGAAATTGCCCGGCGTTATCTCGTTGCGAAACGCCTTGCCGATCTGCGCGACGCCAAAGGGCAGCTTGCGATTTGTGGAATCGAGGACATTCTTGAAATTGACGAAGATCCCCTGGGCGGTCTCCGGTCTCAGATAGGTCAGACCGGATTCATCCTCAACCGGGCCAACCATGGTCTTAAACATCAGATTGAATTGGCGGGGCTCGGTCAGATCAGTCGAACCGCATTCGGAACACTTGTCGTCTTCGATCTTGTCCGCGCGCAGCCGGGCGTTACATTTTCGGCAATCGACCAACGGATCGGAGAATGTTGCTTCGTGGCCCGAGTACTTCCAAACGAGCCGGTTCATAAGAAGCCCCGCATCTAGCCCGACCATGTCATCGCGTTCGTATACCACTGAACGCCACCACGCGCGTTTGATATTGTTCTTGAGTTCAACACCCAGCGGTCCGTAGTCCCAGACTGAGCCTAGTCCGCCGTAGATGTCGCTTGATTGAAAGGCGAAACCCCGGCGCTTCGCGAGGCTGGCAATTGTTTCGATATCGGTCATCTCGATCATCCGTCCTAATCAGCTAACGAACTATGCGTTTACGGAAACTGCAACTATACAGCATCGTCATGATGGTTTGAAAGTTTGAGCCGCCGGCTCCTATGCCCCGGGGCGCGGCGAGCAGGTTTTGGTTGAAGATTTTGGCAATAGAGTTAATAGTAGTCGAAAGTCATATGAGCCCAATCTCAACCCAGTGTCCACGGTGCCAGCGATCTCTCGAAATCCCGAGCGAATTCGACAATGTTATCTGTTCGGGTTGCGGAACCCCTTACTGGATACGCCGGCACGGGGATCTGATGAACCTTTCGGAGATGTGGCCCGATCCGGATGACTCGCGACGAGGCGAGAATGCCCTGGCAGTTGTTGAATCGAGGCTTGCGGAAATCGAGGAGCTGATCCAGGAGGCTGGAGCGGAGAGCGAGAGTTTGCGCAGCAGGGAGCAAAGCGCTCCGCTGCAGGGGGGCTGCGCGTTCTTCGGTCTGTTCATAATGGTAATCGTAGTCATCGCTGTGTTCATGCTCGCGGGGAAGGGCTATGTTGGCGGCTGGCTATTCTACGCGTCCGTCGCCGCGGTCGTCCTTCTCAGCCTTGCGCGAATACGACGCAAGATGGTTAGCTCCGCGCAGCTTAGAGATCTGCATCGAGATCGATTGGAGATCGAAGAGGGTCTTCTGCAGCTCCAGCGGGAGCGTAGTCGCGTTCAAGAGCTTCGGGCAAACCTCACCCCCGGGGAGCCCCCGCCCACCGACTAGCTAATTTCGGCAAAGTTCAGCCCCTTGACAAAGAGGCGACCCGCTTGTTAGATTGTTAATTAACATTAATAGTTAATATAAAGAAAGGACAAAGATGCTCAATGGAAGCGGTTAGTGTGGTGGTTGATGAATTTGTCGAGGGTTTGTTTTGGTTGTTGCTGGATCACCACCAGGTGCGGGTGGTTGAGATGGATCTGACGCTGGTTCAGGCCCGGGCGCTAAAGCTTCTCCGCGCCGCGCCGATCGCAACGAGCCAGCTCGGGGCGGCGCTTGGCATTTCAACTCCCGCGGTCACCCAGTTGACCGATAGGCTCTCACGGAAGGACCTGATTGAACGCCAGGCCGCTAAGAGCGATAGGCGGGCCGTGATCATTGCGGTGACCGAGAAGGGAAGAAGAATTGTCGATGGGTTCCGAGAGCGCCGCAATGAAGTATTCGCCGATACTCTCTCGCGGCTGGGTGATGAGGACCGAACGGAGGCCATCGGAGCATTGAGCAAATTAGCGGCGGTACTCAACAATCGCGCGCCGCTTCAAGGCGTGGCGTTGAGTTCGACTCCGCTCCGTCCGGACAAAGTTGAGAGTCGGACAAAGGATGAGTCGCAGGAAGCATCCAAAGAACGTATCCAGGCGCCCGTGAGCCTGTCAAAAAGAAGAATGAGAATTGAATGGGATTGAATCATGAACAGAGATTCGACAGGAGGTAGCAAGAACATGACTCAGATCAGAAGCAAGCTAACGGTTGTTTTCGCGGTAGTCGTGCTGGCAGCATCTATGACTGTGGCAGTCCCGGCCCAACCTGCACCGCAGAAAACGATGAACAAGGTGCGAAAAGAGCTGGTTACGCTGCCGTACTATAGCGTTTTTGACAACCTCGAGTACGAGGTTCAAGGCGACGCAGTGACGCTGACTGGGCAGGTGCTGAACCCGATCACGCGAAGCGACGCCGAGCGACGAGTCGCTCGCATAGAGGGCATAGACCATGTGATCAACAAGATCGAGGTATTGCCGGTCTCGCGGGTTGACGATTCGATTCGAGCGAGGTCGTACCGGGCTGTATTCCGAAGCGGCAACTTGTATCGATATGCGATGGGAGCGAATCCCTCCGTTCACATAGTGGTCAAGAATGGGCATGTGACGCTCGAGGGTGTTGTCTCAAGCCAAATGGACAGTCAGCTCGCTTACATGGCTGCCAATGGAGTGCCCGGCGTGTTTTCTGTGACCAACAATCTGCGCGTCGGCAGCGGAAGTTGATCGCCCGCAATTAAAATGAAACCGACGCGGCGTCACAGCGTTGGAACAGTCGAGACCTAGAAGTAGAAGTAGAAGTAGAAGTAGAAGTAAGCAGTAGAAGTAAGAAGTAAGAAGTAGAAGTAGAAGTAAGCAGTAGCAGTAAGAAGTAAGAAGTAGTGGTTGATCCGAAGTACAAGACGAGTGGCAGACCCGAAAGGGCTTGTCACTCGTTTCTTGTCGCTATACTCTTGCCTTTCGTGATAAGTGAGGGAGGTTTGAACAAAAATGGAAACTAACGTGAGTCGCATCAAGAAGATTCTGAACAGCAGGCGTATTCTGGTGATCGCACTGGCGCTGGCTGTTGCCTCAGTGCTTGGCTTTGAACTGCGAGGGATCGCTTTGGCGCAGTCGCAGGGGCAATCGACCCTGCCCTCTCCGCAAGATCTGTCTCGCGCTTTTATCAACGTGGCCAAGCAAGTTAAGCCCGCGGTTGTCAACATTGACGTCGTCGAAAAGACGAAACGATCATCAATTCGAGTGCCCGAGGGTTTTCCACAGATTCCAGGTTTCGGCGATACGCCGCAGCGCCGCCAAAAGGGAACCGGATCGGGCGTGATCATCAGCACGGACGGCTACATACTGACCAACAATCACGTAGCCGGTGACGCTGATCAGATCAACGTAAAACTCGCGGACGGGCGTGAACTAAAAGCGAAGCTTATCGGTAAAGACACCGAGACCGATCTCGCAGTCATCAAGGTTGACGCCCAGAACCTCGCGTTCGCGCGACTCGGCGACTCGGACGCCCTCGAACAGGGCGAGTGGGTGATCGCGCTTGGCAGTCCGTTTGGACTTCAGCAGACAATGACCGCCGGAATAGTGTCAGCAACCGGTCGCGACCTCGGGGTGGCCGGCGGCCAGTTCACGAACTTCATTCAGACCGATGCCTCGATCAATCCCGGCAACTCAGGCGGACCGCTCATCAACATGCAAGGTGAGGTAGTAGGAATCAACACGCTGATTTTCTCACAAACAGGGACGAGCGCAGGTATCGGCTTTGCCATTCCGGCGAATCTTGCCACTAAGGTATACGCTCAGCTAATCAAGAGTGGGAAGGTTACGCGGGGCTACCTTGGCGTCTTCTTGCAGCCGATCTCCCCAGGGATCGCAAAGACGGTTGGGTATACCGGGACAGACGGCGCTTTGGTTGGCGACCTCTCAAAAGCGGACAGTCCGGCGGCGGCCGCGGGACTCCGCAGCGGCGACGTAATTGTGGAATTCGATGGCAAGCCGGTTACGTCTCCAAAACAACTGACCGAAATGGTGGCTGACACACCGGTGGGCACAACTGCGAAGGTGAAGTACGTGCGTGACGGCCGCGTCGAAACAGCATCGATAAAACTTGGGGAACGTCCGTCCACCTCTGGCGAGAGTGAACCTGGCGATAAGGATGATCCCGAAGAGGACGGAGGCAAGCTTGGGATTTCAATCTCACCGGTGACTCCTGAAGTCGCTCGCGAGCTGAAATTGAAGGTCTCCGGGGGTGTCGCAGTGACCAACGTGCAAGCGGACAGTCCCGCCGAAGAGGCGGGTTTGCAGCGAGGCGATGTTATTCATCGCGTAAATCGGACACCGGTTACCACTCGTCAGGACTACTTCAGAGCGCTTACAGCGATCAAGGGCGACAAGGAGATCACTCTTCAGGTCGAACGCGGTGGCCAACTCCGATTCGTTTCCTTAACGCTGGAATAGAGTAGCAACATCGAGATCTCTGGTTTGAGTCTCGGGAGGGCGGTCATGATCGGCCGCCCTCTTTCCGTTCACTGTTGAAGTGCGTTCGGGCTGTTGAAACAATTCCACCTCACGTATAATCTCGCGGATGACAACCACAACAGCGTCCGCTCATCGAAGCATTCTAGCCGCAACTCTACTAGCCATCCTTAGCGCACAAACGATCGCACAACGGCCGCAGGAGAAAGCCGCCGACGATGCCTATTCGCCCAAGCTCATCACGGAGCTGAAGCATCTCCACAACGCCGCCCTCTCGAGTGACTATGCCTACGTTCAGCTGGCCCACCTCTGCAACAACATCGGCCCGCGTTTGAGCGGGTCGCCGCAAGCTCAGCAAGCCGCCCAGTACGTCGCCGCCCAGATGCGCACCCTCGGTCTGGATGTAAGGCTCGAAAAGGTGATGGTGCCTCACTGGGTTCGAGGTGCGGAGACGGCGGAACTAGTGCAATTCGCCGGGCAAGCGCCTGAAACGACGCAAAAGATTGTTCTGACCGCTCTTGGGGGCAGCGTTGCGACTCCCGCGCCAGGGTTGACCGCCGAGGTGGTTGTCGTCGACAGCTTCGAACATCTCGCATCGCTGGGCCGTGGAAAGATCGAGGGAAAGATTGTGCTGTTTAACACTCGCTTCGACAAGCAAATGGCAGCTCAGGGGTTCGCGCTTGATGCTTACGGCCAAGCTGTCGTTTATCGCGGCGGGGGTCCGAGCGCTGCAGCACGACTCGGCGCGGTAGCGTCGCTGGTTCGCTCGGTGGGCGGGGCCGACTACCGCTTGCCGCATACGGGCGCTCTCGCTTACGCCAGTGACGCGCCGAAGATTCCGGCTGCAGCGGTTGCGGCCGAAGACTCGGATCTCATCGCCTATCTAACCGCTCAAGGGACGGTTCGCATTCATCTGACGCTTACGCCCCAGACGCTGCCCGATGTCGAGAGCTACAACGTCATTGCGGATCTCAAAGGCAGCGAGCATCCCGAACAGGTAATCATCGTCTCGGGCCATCTGGACTCATGGGATCTGGGTACCGGTGCGATCGATGATGGTGCAGGCGTCGCAGTAGCGATGCAGACGGCTGCGTTGATCAAGGGGCTTGGCCTTCGCCCCAAGCGAACCATCCGGGTTATCGCGTGGATGAACGAAGAGAATGGTTCGAGGGGCGGACGGACATATGCCGAGAACCACAAAGCTGAGTTCGCAAACCACATCGCCGCCATCGAAAGCGATTTGGGCGCGGGCCATCCTGTCGGGTTCTCGGCCCACGTCACCGCGAAGGCTCTGGAAATGCTCAGGCCGACAGCGGCGGTGCTGCAAGCTTCAGGCGCGGGACTGATAAGGCAAAGTCAGAACGGAGAGGGAGCAGACATCTCACCGATGGACGTCGCGGGAGTGCCGACGCTCGCACCGATTCAGGATAATCGCACCTACTTCAACTATCATCACACCGCCGCTGACACCCTGGATAAGGTCGTTCCCCGTGAGTTGGCCGAGAACGCCGCAGTCATGGTCGTTCTCGCTTACGCGATAGCGAATCTCCCTCAACCACTGCCGCGTTAGCGACCCCTGCAGGCGAGGATTACAGTGAGCCAGGAAGTACGGGGCGGCATAGGCAGAACCATGGGATTCACGATACCGTCTGGACGAATCGAGGATCTTGATACTGCGGATGCGCATATCACGTTTATTCGCGCGCAATGGCGTGACTTCGCCGCGTTCGCGTGGGGGAAGTACTTGAGTGAAGGACGAGGCGCGGTTGTGATCGATCTGCTGACGGCGTCGAAGGCGGGTGGGAACTTGCAGGTGCGAACTTATTACGTCGCCGATGGCAGCGATCGACTGTTAAAGCGCGGGGGTTGGCCCAACAAAGAAGTTGCCGAACTGGTCGCGGAGTATGACCCTGAACAAGACGTAGTGTTCATTTTTCTTCGGCTCGACGGAGATGTGTTTCATTACAATGCGTCCGATGACCTGACTCCTCCGCGGGCCTACAAGACAAAGCGGAAGGCGGATGAGAGCGGCGACGAGCCGCTCTCATCCGACGATCGGCTTACCTTAAATTGAACTCGATCTCCACATTGCTCAACCAGTAGGAAACCGGCTGGCCGCTTTTCATCGCGGGTCTGAAGCGCATCTGATAAGCGGCACGTATCGCCTGTTCGTTCAAACCGTCGGGCAATCCGCGCGTCAAGACGACCTCCTTCACGGCGCCGTTTGTGTCCACGAGAATCCTCGCTCGTACAACTCCCTGGACTTTGTTCTTGCGCGCCTCTTCGGTGAACAACGGCCGTGGTTGGTTCAAGAGGATCGGACGCACATCGACCGCGGGTTGGTGAAGCGTGCCGGTGGGCCGTCCTGCAGAGAGATTGTTCTCATTGCCGCCGGTGTTCCCGCCACTACCCCGCCCAACTCCCGGACCCTCCCCTTCTCCAATCCCGCCCTCTGAACCGGTGCCTATTCCCCCTCCGGAGCCCGGCCCCGCTGAAGGCGCGAAGGTCCCGCTATCGGGCACCCCGGTCGGACTCAAATCGTCGTGTCTGAATTGAATCCGTGGATCCACCATCACTCTTTCGATCGTTGGCAACACCGGAGGCGTGAGCGTCGGCTCGGGCCTGGGAGCCATCACAAGCGGTATCAGCGAAGACAGCGGTGGTTCGCCGCTCGACGGTTCAACAAGGGTGTGCCGGCCGCCGCCTCCTCCTCCGGCGGGTTTGTCCGCGCCCTCCGGCCTACCGACCTTTAGCCAATAGGGAGGCAGCGATATCATCACGTGTGGCGGTTCCACACCTTGCGCCGCTCGACTCCTCTGATGAGCAAGAGACCAGAAAACGAGCATTGAAACAAACGCAACCGCATAAAACAAAATGGCGATGGCGAAGCCCACCTGCAGAAGCGTTTTTCGTCTGCCACCTCCAGTATTCCCCTTGAGTGCGTCCGCGAAAAAAGCGCGCGGATCCTGACGGAGATCGCGTGAGGCTTCGTGAAGTTGATCTATCAGCCTCGCAATCATACACGGGTGCTCGGGCATCGCTAGGAACGAAGCATTGTGTTGCATATCCTCTCTCCGTGATCCCCGGTTTACCTCAGCACGGTTGGGGAGGCACCGGGTTTGATGGGTTGTGAGAGGGATTGACCCTCTACCATTCTGTATGTGCTCTTTGAATGAGGTAGGATGGCGAACTTGCAACCGAATTCAGAGGTTTGTTCGACATCGTGGGTTAGACAAGTCCGGCCAGAAACTGAATCCGACCCCGTAGACAAGCTGGAGCTGCGGGGTCGCTTCAGCGACGGCGCGGCGGCTGCGGGCAATCTGCCGCGCGAGTGACAGCGATTTCTAGTTGGGTGAACTACTTGAACTCGAGTCCGCAGTTAAGGCATTTGTTCGGATCTTTGATCAACAGGAACAGGAGTGAAAGCAAACAAGTGAACGGAGCGCCGATAACAGCCACCAGTATCGCCCATAGCGGCACCGTTCCCTTGATCACGCTGGTTGAGTTGCATCGCGCGCACAACTTTGCCGGAACAACGCGCCGGGCAAGCGGTTGCGGGGTCTGATAGCTTGGCTGCGGAGCCTGATAGTTTTGGGGTGCATAGTAGCTTGCCGGTGGGTTTGTACCCGGCGCCGGCGGCGGCGGAACGGAAGGAATGTAACCAGACTGTTGCAACTGCCCCTGGGGTGTCAACGGCGCAGAACAGTAGCGGCAGAAGTTTGATCCCTCACGATTCTCGGCGCCGCACTTCGCACAAACCATACTCTGTTCTCTCTTGCCCGACTTACCTGAAAGCCGTGTCTTGCAGACTAGTTCGTCATTGCCATCGTGTCAATGAATGAGACCCGAGGCGTGAAACGTGATGAGTGAAACGTGATAAGTGAAACGTGATGCGCGATTGGTAACCGGAAGCGTGATCCAATCATGTAAAACCGATCACGCATCTCGGATCACGTTTCACGTTTCACTTTTCGAACAGCCCCGCCATATCCCACTTGCGGCGAGTGTCGATGATCAGCTTCGCGACTTTTTGAGTTACCCTCTTGAAGTATTCGTCCGCCTTTGCTTGATCGAACTTCACATAGCCTTGTCCCTCTTTGTACAGCCCGATCGAAGAGGGCGCCGGATAAGCAGAGTAAGTACCCGCCGCTGGATTCGGCGTTGCCAACTCATCCGAGTACCGTTCTTTGTGGACGAGATTCGGATCTATCGCCTGAATAAACGCGGTCTCGTTCCAACCCGCGTGGCCGCCGTCTTCGCCAAATACCGAGAGCGTTACGTCCGAGGCGTAGCTCCACCAGTTGACTACCAGCGTTCGCACCCGCTTCTCCCTTCCTATCTCGGCCGCGAGTTGATTCAGCACCGCCGTCTGGGGTCCGCCGTGCCCATTGATCACGATAATGTTTCGAAAGCCGTCGTTCGCCAGCCCAATCATGACGTCCCGCGCATAGGCTCGGTAGGCCGTCTCGGAGATCGAGAATGCGCCGGGATAAGCATCCATGCTGCCGGTCATGCCGTAAGGGATGATCGGCGCAATCATCGCGTTCACTTCGCGCGCGATCTTTCGAGCCAGGGCCAAAGGTGCGGTAATGTCCGCCCCGTTGTTGATGACCCCGTGAGGCTCCAGCGTGCCGGTAGGAAGAATCACGGTGTTGATCTTCGATGGGACGGCTTCCTTGAACTCCATCCAGTTGATGTCGCTCATCTCGCGGGTGCTGACTGCATCGGGCGTCTGAGCCGCGGCACGGGCGCCCACTACGACTATCAGGCAGAGAGATAGAATCAAAAGATATCTCCGAGTCATTCTGTTCCTCCTTGGGAAAGTCCGTAGTACGGCTTTCAAGCAGAAGTTCGTATCGGGCGCAGCCGGTCGCTGTCATCCGGCTTCCGCCTCATCGGCCGCACTGCGAACTCGGATGCTCACGCAGCAGCGCAATGGCTGTACACAGCTAGTGCGAACCGACGCTTTATCAGAAGCATCTCGCGCAGCGCCAGCTTTGCTTTCTCCTGAACTTCGGGCTTATCGGCATATGCCTCGATCACCTCGAGGGCCCGCCGCGAGTGCGACACGTCCTCGGCAACGTGCACCGTCAGGTATTCAACATCATCGCTGGTCAGACCGTACTTCGAGCACAGACTCTCGCTGAGCGCTCCGAAGAAAGCAGGCATGAATATCTCAATGCCAACAGCGATGGCGGTCATTGACTCGACGAACGAAAGGTCGCGGGTCACCTTCAAGCAGTGAGCAATGTACTCATCCGTTTCTTTCAAAGGCTGTACATCGTCGAGAGCCCGTTCGCTTGCGCCGAGGCTGAGTGCCATTTTTCTTATTAAGGCATAGTGGTCCCGGCGGGCGAAACCCTGACCGTGTTCTTCCCATAGGTTCTCTGCCAGAAGCTGCTGGGCGTCGCGGTGCGGACAGTTCGCATGGATCGCGCTGATGAACCGGGTGAACTGCCTCACAACCAGAGAGGCCTGGAGTGCCCACAGCCTGAGACCCTCGCGGCTCATCGAACCGTCTCGCACTGCGTCAAACATCGGGTCGCGAAACAAAAGCTCGCGCTGAATCGCGAACAGTTCTTCCGCGAATCGGCCGCGCGCGGTTGAGTTTGGGCGCTCATGCATGTCGGTCCTGAATTGCCTCGCCACTCATACCTGGTCCGAGACCGCGTCCACACCAGCAAATCAAAACACCGGCTCGACGAGCTTCTCGAGCATGATCGCCGAAGCCTTCTCCACATCCGCGTGCAGTGAATTGCCGTGTGCGTCCATCGTCACAATCGCCGGGAAATCTTTCACCTGAAGATGCCACATCGCTTCGGGTATTCCGAACTCGAGAAGGTTCACATCGAGCACCTGCTCGATGCAACGGGCATAGTACTGAGCCGCGCCGCCGATCGCGTTCAGGTAGACGGCGCCGGCTTCCTGCATTGCGTCGAGCGTGCGCTTACCCATGCCGCCTTTGCCCATCACCGCGCGAATACCAAAGCGCTTGATGATGTCGCCCTGATAAGGCTCCTCGCGGATGCTGGTTGTCGGACCCGCGGCGGTGATTTTATAGCTTCCGTTGTTCTTGAGCACGACCGGTCCGCAGTGATAGAGGACCGACCCGTGCAGATCGGCCGGCGCATCGTGCTTCATCAGGTAGGTATGGACGGCGTCACGGCCCGTGTACATCTCGCCGGTTATCAGCACCACGTCCCCAACCTCGAGCGATCGAATCTGTTCCTCGGTGATCGGCGCGACGAGATGTTTTTCAGTGCCGGTCAGCCTGAAGCCCTCGCCCGCCGCCATTCGCTTTTCGGCTTTCTGTTCATCGCGGTAGAGCCAGCGCTTGATCTCGCCTGTGGTCGCGTCGAGCACAACACCGAGCCTGCGGAACGCCCAGCAATCATAGGCGACCGACACGAAGAAGCTTGCAGGAAGCCGGTTGAGCGCGCCGATCTTACAGCCGATCAGGGTCACGCCCCCGCCGAATCCCATTGTCCCAATATTGAGGGTATTCGCGGCGTTCACTACGTAGTCTTCAAGTGCCTCGAGTTTCTCATCTGGATTCGTGTCGTCAAGCGTTCTGAAGAGTTGCTCCTTCGCATGCTGATATCCGGAGGTGCGGTCGCCGCCGATGCAAACACCAATCGCGCCGGCGCTGCAACCCTGGCCTTGAGCCTGCCATACGGCGTGCATAATGCATTTGCGCACCCCGTCCAGATCGCGGCCGGCACGCCCAAGATGCTGAAGCTCAATCGGAACCGAGTATTGAATGTTCTTGTTCTCGCACCCGCCGCCCTTCAGCAGCAGCTTTACCTCGATTTCATCCTGGTTCTCCCACTGATGATAGTGAACCACCGGCGTGCCCGGCCCGAGATTATCACCTGAGTTTGTGCCGGTGATCGAATCGACCGAGTTGGGGCGAAGCTTGCCGCGCTTTGTAGCTTCGGAGATGGCTTCGCGAATCTCTTGTTGCATGACGATCTGGTTTGCGCCGACGGGTGTTTTAATCTCAAAGGTCGGCATCCCGGTGTCCTGACAGATCGGACCTTCGGTGTCGCAAGCCATGTCGATGTTGGTGGCGATCACTGAAAGTGCGGTACCAGCGCTGGTCGCCGGGTTTTCTTCGACCACCGCTCGGGCCATCGCGGCGCGAACATCAGGCGGAAGGTTGGTTGATGTCTCGATGATGAGTTTGATAATGCTGTCTTTGAATGATTGCATTGCTTCCTCTCCGAATCCAGAATTTTCTCGGCGTTCCTCCGTGCCCTCTGCGGTCGAAAGCCCCAAGAGAATAAACCGCAGAAGACGCCAGGGAACGGGGAGGAGTTGTTCCAGCTTTAAGAAGCAGTGTATCGCCGCTCGTCGAAAAGAAAAAGGGAGGCCGAAGCCTCCCCATCTTAGAAAAACGCGCCCTCTTGACTAGCCTTTCAACAGCACTGTCAGGAACGTGAACAGCACTAGCGTTTCGATCAGCGCCAGGCCCAGGAGCAGCATAGTGAATATGCGGCCGCCCGCGCCGGGGTTGCGCGCAGTCCCTTCGCAAGCGGCAGCAATCGCCCGCCCGTCGCCGAGAGCGCCGCCCAGTGCAGCGATGCCCACTGCAAACGAACCAAGAGCGGGGAAGAACCACGAGTTACCAGTAGTGTGGTCGGCAGCTCCCGTTGCTCCCGGAGCTTGCGCCATTGCCGTGCCGACTACCAGCAACATCATCAGCGCGGATATTACGAACAGTCTAATCTTGATCATCATCTTCCTCCTGAGGCCGCAAGGACCTCGACGCCGATTCAATCGACGGAAGCGAGCTTCACCTCGGCCGACAAAGTTCAATTTGTCGACGAGATCCGAACGACCGTTGGCTCGGGCGACAAACTGAAGTTTGTCGGACAGCCGCGAAGCTCAGTTGTCAAAAAGAGGAGGTTTGATGGTTTCAGCTCGGAATAATTTCCACGGGCCCGGTATTCGATTGCCATCCCCCTAATTGCGGCAACGCTCCGGCAGCGCGTGCGATCAACTTCTATGAAAGAGCCTGTCCATCGCCTCCCCGGTTATTGGTACTTATGAATCCGTAACGATTTTAGATTTTGGATTTTGGATTGGAGCGCGAAATCCAAAATCCAAAATCTAAAATCCAAAATCGTTTCAGTGCGCCTCGGCCAGCGCTTCCTGAGCGTGGCCGTGGTCTTCGCTATCGTGCTCTTCGTGCGGCACGGTCTCAGACAAGTAAACCATCGAGAGCATGATAAATATGAAGGTCTGAATAAACGCGACAAAAATTCCAAGCACGATTGTGAAGATCGGCACAATCGGCGCAACAAGCTCATTCAGAAATGCGCTGCCGATTTTTTCATCGGCGTACATATTCACAAACAATCGCAGCGAGAGAGTCACCGGCCTGACGCTGTTGGATATGATCTCGACTACAAAGATCAGCCACCCTATCGCAATCAGCATCACACCTGAGAGCCCGCCCGTGAAATGCTTCAGATACCTGATCCCCTGTTGCCTGAACCCGCTAATGATGAAGTAGAGAAACGAAGTGAGGCCAAGCGCTCCGGTTACGTTGATGCTTTCGGTGGGCGCGCCGAGCCCCGGTATCTGCGACATCAAATTGCCAATCAGGATGAACACCGCGAACGAGCCGATCACCGGAACATATCGCCGGCCGTAGGGCCCTATCACCTGATCGAGCAGGCCTCGAATCTGTTCGACGACGACCTCGAGCAGTTGTTGCCCTTTCGACGGGCGATCAACCGACAACCGTCCGCGAAGCAGAAAAATGCCGCCGATGCAGATGATCATCAGGACGAAGGACCACACCACGTGCGCCGGTATGACCAACTGGTCTGCGGCGGGTTCGTGCCATTGGCCGCCGAACAACCCGTAGATCGAAGGCATCACGGCCCGCTCGATGTCGAGTACCACCGGCCCAATGAGGTGATTGACCTGCTCGACGAGCCAGGCGGTCTCGTGTTCGTTTGCGGCCCCGGCGTGCTCAGCCGTCGCTGCCGCGGCGTCGTGTCCTTCCTGCAGAAGTGCCAGAATCGGTGCCAGCATCAGCTATCATTCTCCCTTGTCGTCACGCTCTTATACGTAACGTAGGCGGCCTCGATCATCACCGCCACTGCGGGCGCGAACAACCCTGCGAGTATTGCGATGGGGTCAAAATAACCAGTCTCGTTCGCGGCCCACGCAATGGCTGCGATCACCAGCCACCTTACAACGAACTTGATCATCGTTCCCGGAGGCGTCTTTTCGCTGCCGGTGGCCAGCACCGCTCGCAGCGAGGAGTGCAGCCACTTGTAGTTTAGCAAGGCAAGCGCGCCGCCCAAAACGAGCCCCAACATGAACTTCAGATCCGCCGTTAATGCTGCAATGACGACGGATATGGCAACCACCGCGAAGATGTTACGCCACACCCGGCGCTCGACGGCATCAGGCGCCGTAAGCGCAGGTGATTCATCATTCCCGTTTGAAGGCGAGTCGTCAGAAGCCAAGTTGTATAGGCCGCCTTTACCGCCCCTCGTGAAGCCGCAAATTCTAGCAACGGGCCTAAGGGCTTGTCCAGTAAGAGTGACGAGTGACAAGTGACAAGTGACTTGTCACCAGTAACATGGGCCTTTGTAACTAGTCACTCGTCACTCATCACTCGTCACTCATCACTCGTCACTCCTTTTCTTTTGGTTTGCTGAGATCGTACTTGCTGTCGATCTGATACTTCTTGTATTCGCTGTAGTGCCGTTCGACGCTTCGATTGAATTTCGCCAGCAACAGGACCCGCGCCGAGATGTTCGCCTCCATCGAGGAGGGCAGCCAGATCTCATCGCCGATCTTCTCCTGCTCGAAGCTGAACGCCGTTGAAGCCCCAATTGAAGCGAGCACTCCACCGCCGATCTTGTATGAATCCGTCAGCCGAGCCTCCAGCCGCGCGACCTGCCTGGCCGCTTCATCCACCCAGATCGTGCCCGCAAGCTTGTTGACTATGTCCTCAGCACGGTTCTTCGGCTTGAATCCCTTGCGGGGCTCGAAGTCGAACGCGATCACCTCGTGACCTCTAAACATCTCGCGTCGAATCGAGGTGATCTCGCTGATCCGCAGGAAGTCTTTGATCTCAACATCGTCGTCATCGTCTTTCTCTTTCTCGCCTTTTGCGCGAGCGCGTTCTTCCTTTTGCTCCTTCCTTTCGCGGCGTTTGAGAATCTCTTCGACCTCCTTCTGAACGCGCTTGTCTTCCTTCTCGCGCTCGGAGGCCGATAGCTCCTTGCCGTTGATGCTCATCAGCCGCTCGACGGACCGGTCACCGATCGGCGTGACTTCATACTTGCGAGTCTCAGTCTCTTTCACTCGCCCGTCGCCGTCGTGCTTGCGTTCGATTTCGACCGACTGGCAGGTGTACTGCTCGCGCATCTCATCGATCTTATCTTGATTCTCGGTGATGGCTTTCAACAGGGGGTCGAGTTCGGGTAACGGCCGGGAGCCCTCAATCTGCGGATAGCGGAAAGCAGACAACTCTACGGCGCGGTTGTGCTCGACAAGGTCGATAGTCACAAGCAATTCGATAGTTGGCTCTCTTTATCCGGAGCGAGAACGGCTCCATCACGCCGTCGACCGCGCGATAGTCTCCGTAAAATGTTTCTTCGACGCCCTCGGACGGTTTCGCGTTCGCGCTTCACGATCAGATTGGTTGAAGCATCGAAGAAGAGTTTCGCTCGGGCGCCATCCTTGATGAATTCGATTGCGTTCGCCTCCCGCCCGTCGATAGCAGTCTTTCCTGCGAGCTGTGGAACAATGCGATGGCGCTGCAGGTCGTTCAGGCGGCTATTTGAAAGGAGGGAATCGAGACGCAGGCGTTTCGCTTCGTCGCCGAGAAGTGTGCGCAGCCCGCGTGAATCAAGCCGCCACGCGGACTTTCCGTTGTAGCACTCGCTTACCTTCGCGCCGCCGGTTTCCAGATCCAATCGGAGGTTGTTGGGAGCCGAAGTCTGAAGGCTGAAGCGGCCGGCGGTCCCATCGCCGGCCTTCACAGTTCCGGTCATCAAAGTGCTCTTGAGGCGCGCGGCAGACTTGCCGCCGGATGCCTTTTTGTACCGGTCTATTATTTTGCTTGCAGACTGATCGGCAGCGGATGACTCACAAGCCAGCGCCACGAGAATCAACAACAGGAAGAGGAATTTTTTCATATGAACCTCGGCGAAGAGACATTGAAGCATGACACCTCGGACCGCTTCCAATGACGAGAACGAAACAGGCGTCCGTTGCCTGCGCCGGAACTTAACCCTGATCTCAGAATCTTTCGCATGTTTCAGAGTCGGGAAGGGTGGCTTGCCCCGCTGACTGCATAGGTGCCATAGGGCTGGTCTAGGCTGATCTCAGAATTTTTCTCATGTTTCAGAGTCGGGAAGGGTGGCTTGCCCCCGCTAAGTTGATGAGCTATATCCTCCCTCCCCTGAAACATCATCTTCAGCAAATTCAAAGAAGAAGTCTGTAACCTTTGCCAGGGCGTTCAGCACAAAATGAAGCAAGCGGGGGCAAGCCACCCTTCCTGACTTTGAAACATGAGAAAAATTCTGCGATCAGCCTAGACCAGCCCTATGGCACCGATGCAGTCCGCGGGGGCAAGCCACCCTTCCTGACTTTGAAACATGAGAAAAATTCTGCGATCAGCCTAGACCAGCCCTATGGCACCTGTGCAGTCCGCGGGGGCAAGCCACCCTTCCTGACTTTGAAACATGAGAAGATGCCGATGCCAGCTTAAGGGGAGTTTTGCATTCACACCTTTGTACAAGTCATATCATTGGCGTTGTAGCCTGATGTCTTTGTGTCTATATTCTGAACTGTCATGGACTTCGAAGTCACTCGAACCTATCTCGAACTCGCGCATCCCAATGACCTCAACCCCTCCCGTCTGGATGATTCGCGAGTCCGCATCGACCGTGTAGCCGAGTGTCCTGCATCCTTTTATCGCTATCTCTACGCCGAGGTCGGCCGGTTCTATCACTGGACCGATCGGCTCCCGTGGACGGACGGCGAGATTCGGGCTCATCTGGCGCGGACCGAGATTTCGCTGTGGGTGATGTACAGCGAAGGCGCGCCCGCCGGGTACTTCGAACTCGAGCGCCACCCGGACGGCTCAACCGAGATCGCCTACTTCGGTTTGATTCAGGAGTTCCTAGGCCGAGGCCTGGGCAAACATCTTTTGACCGCCGCCGCTGAGCAAGCCTGGAGCGAAGGACCAGTCCGGGTGTGGCTGCACACTTGCACGTTGGATGATGCGGCGGCGATGCCGAACTACCTGAAGCGCGGGTTCAAGCCGTTCAAGCAGGAGAAGTACATCACCCAGCTTGCGCCCGAAGAGGAATTGCGTGCTCGGCGATAGCGGTATCGAAGTCTGTGCTGACAATTCACGAACAACGGCTCTGTTTCTTTGACTCGACCATGCCGAGACTACGTCCCGGACGCCGAGACTACGTCCCGGAAGGACTAACGAGCCCGCGCGAGCGGAGTGCCGAGCGCGCCGCGACACGCATTGAGCAGCATAAGCGCACCCGCTTCTCTCATCTGAAACTGCGAGGTCAGCGCGATAGCTCGGTCGAAATCTGTGCGCCCCATCCAGTGAAGATCCCAGTTGTTGATTAGCCCGCCGAGCCCCATGTTCACTCTCGGACCCGGGTTCTCACCGTCGCGATATCTTTCCAGTTCCGCCACAAAGCCCGCCTGATTGAATTCCCCAATGGCGCGCTTCATCTCTTCAAAGCCGCGATTCAGATCGATACTCGAAGCGAAGCCAGCGAGTTGAATCAACCGCATAGCTCGTTCAGTCGGCTCCTCGATACTCGCCGCTCGGAGCTCATATTCAGCGAGTATTCGAACCGCCCGCAGTTTATCTTTGCCGGATACCTGGCCAATCACGCTGCGCACCAACAGACCATCCGAACGCCAGTCTGACAGCTCGGCGGCGAGAGCTTCGGCTCTATCGAAATCGCCCTTGTTCAACGCGCTCCAGGCTTCGTCAGAGCGTTTTTGGTCTGCTCTTTTACGCAACGAGTTTCTAGCGCCGGAGCGAGCCCCTTCGTTGCTCAGCCTTTCGATGATGGCAAACGCTTTTTCGAAATCGCCGTCGTAGGACGATTTTGAGACTGCCCTTTGGATTAGTGTATCTTTCAACTTCGCGTCGCTTATCGCATCCGCTCTGGATAACAACTCCTCAACCGTCCCCGACTCGGTTAGTGCCAGGTACTGGCGCTCGTCGGCCGGAACTCGGCGTAGCGCTTCCTGCACACGGGCCTCAAACGCGGGCGCCTTGTCGGGCATGAACCGGTCAATGTAAGGCGAGAGTGATTTTGGAATCGCATAGTCGGTCCACGAACGCGGATTCATGCGAGCACCATCCACACCCTGCATTGCGGCGTCGAGTCGGCCAATTACCACCTTGTATGCGAGATCCAGAAACTGCTGGACAACCGCGGGGCTGCTGGAACTCGGCGCAAAAGGGTCTCGCTTGCTTCGATCTCCGGAGAAACGAAGTACGCCCTCACCGAATGAAGGAAAAACATACGATGCAAACTGATAGAGGTCTTCAAAGGTCGGTTGAACTCGCCTAGCTGTTTCGAGCGCCCGAATGAAGAGGTCATCGGCGGCCGCCGCGTCCTTGAATCTGATCAAACTCAACAGCAGCATCAAGCTACGGAAATCGCCGCTGTCGGCAAACGGTTTCGCCGCGATTGCAGCGCGCTTCGGATCCCGCTGAGCGAAGTGAGTGCCCAGCCTCAGTTGCAGCAAAGTGCGCTCGCGATTCCTGGGGGTGCTCCTGGCCTTGAGATCGGTAGCAATTTCACCGCGGCTTTCAACCAGCCTGGTTGCCCAATCCGCATCGCGAGACATGATCAGCCCGATGACCTGATTGCGCACCGGGTAATACCACCACCCAACCCCCGACGGAGGTGCAGGCGTCCCTTGATCGGCGAGTTTCTCCGAAATCTGAAGGATGTGCTCAAAGAGCGTCCGAGCGCGAGCCTCATCGTAGTCCCAAAGCATGTCGGCGACCTGCGCCTGAATCATGACTCGGAGGTTTTCGTCTGGGAAGGTCTTCTGCGCCTCAAGCACCCTATCAAGCACCGCTGTTACCTTGAGCAGGAACGCGTTTCTTAGTTGCGACTTTTCACTTGGCGATTGTTCGTTTGAAGACCTCGTTGACGGAGCCTTTTGTGCTGCGATCGAAAGCAGGGGGGTCGTGATCAGCAGAAACATGCAAGCGCTGGTTTTCAGGCGAGTCATGTGTACCTCCGTGCGCGTGGGTCGCGCCAAGCCAGCGTTCGAGACGAAACGACGCATGGTCGAGGACCTTCAGTTTGTCCTCTGTTCCTCGGCGCCATTATTGGCTAGCAGAGGACGCCAGGGAACGCGAATGGAAGCGTCGAAGCCCCTCTTAGAATGATCGCGGCAGTGAACCCGGGACTATCTCAGACTGGGAACAACATCGCGGCCGTAGGTTTCAACGGTGTGCTCTTCGTCGCCGCTCATCAGATAAATATTGAACTGAGTCACGCCGACGCTCTGGAGCTCCTTCAACTTTCGCACGTGTTCTTCGGGCGGGCCCCACGATGCAAAAACGATCGACTATCTCGTCAGTCACAAACTCCGCGTTCGAGCTGCCCACCTCGGCATGATGAAGATAGTTGTATCCTTTGCGGTCGCGGATGTAAGAAGTTAACTCTTCCGGCAATTCCTCGGGCTTGTATCGCGAAACCAGATCGACGATGTGATTCGAAACCAGCGCGGGGAACCAGCGCACTTGCTCGCGGGCTTTTGCCAAATCGTCCGAGGGCCAGACCGCTGTCGCGCTCATCACCCGAATCTTCGAGAAGTCGCGTCCCGCTTCTTCGGCCCCTTCGCGCACGAAGCCGAGACACCACTTGATCAAGGCCGGATCGGCGAATTGCAGGATCACGCCGTCGCCGATTCGTCCGGCGCACCGCAATGCCTTTGGCCCATAGCCCGCTATCCACACGGGAGGCACTCCAGAATCCGCCCAGGGCATCTGAATTTCACCGCCCTCGTATTCGGTCTGTTTTCCGGCGCACAAATCGCGGATCACCCTTACGGTTTCTTCCAAACGCTCGAGCGTCGTTGGCTTCTTGCCCATCACTCGCCGTGAGCTGTCTCCGCGACCCATGCCCATATCCATACGCCCGCCCGAGATTCGATTGAGCGTTGCCAGCAGGCTCGCCGTGACGGTTGCGTCTCGCACTGCGGGATTTGTCACGCAGGTGCCAATCCGCATCCGCTCGGTGTTGACCGCCATCAGAGTCATAAGCGGATATGACTCTTGCCAAAGCACGTGCGAGTCGAATATCCAGCCGTAGCCGAAACCGGCCGCTTCCGCTTGTTTAGACAGCGCGATGATGCGTTGGTGAGGCATGTCAGGTTTGAATGTTATTCCGAATTCGAGCATAGACACCTCCGTGCTGAGTGCTGAGTGCTGAGTGCTGAGTGCGCCGGCTCACTCAGCACTCAGCACTATTCTCTGTTTCCGCTGAACGGAGGCTCGAAGACCTCCTATTATTCGTCCAACCTCTTCAGCCTGGGCAAGCACCGCCTCAAACTCCTCATCGTTCAAATAACCAACGTCCAGTTCTACGTAGAGCTGAGAGCGAATTTCCGCACACGAAGCCTTTGCGATAGAAAGGAACTGATGGAACTCTCCCTGTCGATTTCTCTCGAATCCTTCCGCGATGTTCGACATTATGGAGACTGCTGCGCGTTGAATCTGAGACGACAACCCGAAGTCTCTCGCCCAACTGCCTTTGCGAGTGAGCTCGTAAACCTGCCGAGTGAGTCGCCGAGCCTTCTGCCATGCAATCAAATCCTCGAATCGCTGAACTTTGTTCATCCCACCTCAGCACTCAACACTCAGCACTCAGCACTATTCCTTCGTCAGCTCCCCATATGTCTCGGGGCGCCGGTCCCGGTAGAATTGCCAGACGTTACGCACCTCGCGAATCTGATCGAGATCCAGATCCGCGACTACCAGCTCATCCGAGTCGCGCGACGCCTGCGCGATGATCTTCCCGCGCGGGTTGCAAAAGTAGCTCTTGCCGTAAAACTCACCGATATCCCAGGGCTGCTCGTGTCCTACGCGGTTGATCGCGCCTATGAAGTAGCCGTTGGCAACCGCGTGGGCGGGCTGC
The DNA here is from genome assembly GCA_963737945.1 of Blastocatellia bacterium. Lineage (GTDB taxonomy): Bacteria > Acidobacteriota > Blastocatellia > UBA7656 > UBA7656 > Onstottus_A. Next base: position 522,925 of record CAVTUR010000011.1, read on the forward strand.
TCGAGTTCCCACAGATACTCCGACAGGCCCGCTACTGTCGCCGAAGGGTTGAAGACGATCTCCGCCCCGTTCAACCCGAGCGCCCGGGCGCCTTCAGGAAAGTGGCGATCATAACAGATGTAGACGCCAATGCGGGCAAACGCGGTCTCAAATGTGGGATAGCCGAGATTCCCCGGTTTGAAGTAGTACTTCTCCCAGAAGCCGGGCTTGGTGTGCGGGATGTGGTTCTTGCGATACTTGCCCAGATACTTTCCGTCTGCGTCAATCACCGCGGCAGTGTTGTAATAGACACCGGTTATCTCTTCTTCATAGATAGGCACAATCACAACCATGCCGTGCTTCTTCGCCACTTCCTGCATGAAGCTTGACCGTCGGACCGTCGGGTATCTTCTCGACCGATTCATACCAGCGAGGCTCCTGCTCCGCGCAGAAATAAGGCGTGGTGAAGACCTCTTGCATGCATACGATCTGAACGCCTTGCTTGGCAGCATCGGCAATGAAACGAAGGTTCTTGTCGATGTTTGCCTGTTTGATCTTCTCGATTGGCTCATCGATCGGGCATACGTTTGATGCCTGTATCAATCCGCATTTGACGATCCTTGGCATAAACACTCCGTAGTAGTCCGTAGTCCGTTGTCCGTTGTCCGTAGTCCATAGCTCGAGCGTGAGTGCTGCGGACTACTGACCACGGACTACGGACTACTGACCACTGACTAATTCAGAATTTCACTTCCATATCGGTCCAGGTGGTTTGTGGCAAGCCGCCCTCCAACGCCGGATCAAATCTGTACTGCAGAGCGGTCTCGACCGCCCGCCGATCGAGGCCGTAGCCCAGCCGCCGCGCGACGTAAGCGCGAACAGCTTTTCCATCTGCTCCCACCAGAACTCGAAGCTTGACTGTACCAGTGGCATGCGCGCGCAGCGCGAGATCGGTAATCGCGGGCTTTACCGATTTATGGATTCCCATCGGACGAGAAGGCGGCGGTGTGTAACGATTATCCCGAACAATCCCGGTGGCGCGACGTGGCCTGCTAGACCCGGGTTCAGTTACCCTCGCGTGAGCCTCCGTCCGCAGGCTCTCAAGCGAGAACTGCACAGCTTGTTGAAACGCCTGGCGTTGCGAGTCGTCTATGCGAAGCAAGTCCAGAGTTACAAGTGAGCCATGCAAGTGTTCTTCGGCGTCGGGTTCGCCGATCTGCCCAAGGGCCCACACGGCGTCGTAGCGCACATCGAACGACGGATCATCCAGAGCTTCTATCAGCTCATCAACCGCCGCCTCGTCGCGCATCAGCCCCAGCGCGAAGACTGCCGACGCGCGAACCTCAGCATCGCTATCTCCGGTTGCGAATGAGAGTGCGTCGGTGGCTTTGCGATTTCCGATCATCCCGAGCGCGAACGCTGTTGACGCGCGCACCGACGATTCAGGATCGGCCAGCAGCGGAATTAACAAAGCTGTGGCCGCAGGGTCCGAGATTTGCCCGAGCGCAAACGCGGCTGCTTCCCTTACCGAAGCTTCCTTGTCGGATAACACCTCGACCAGCCCGCGCAACGCGCCGCGGGCCCGGAGCACACCAAGTTCATTGGCCGCCTCGCGCCGGTCGCTTTTGTCCTTGCTCCTCAGATCGGAGAGCAGCCGAGCCGGCGCCGCTTCAGGCTTTTCCTGGGCGTGCACGGTTGCCGCGATCAAAGCCGCGCAGATGATTACAACGATTCGGAGTTCAGGTGATTTCACTATAGAAAAACTCAAAGCAAGGTGTGGGGCGAGAATTATCGTATCAGACAGTTGCGAAAACCCCAACTGCGAGAGATAACACGTCAAATTCCGCTATCTCAGTCACCGTCTGACTCGTGTGCGGGGTCCGGACACGACGCAACATTGACGACGGGTACGGCCTTCATGAGCACCAGGTATACGCCGCCCGCAACAAACAGCCCGATGAACCATCCATAGTCATACAACGGCCTCAGCGCCGGGATCACCAGCCCGCCCCACGCCAGCGCACACCCAAGCAGCGTCGCCGCGACCGCGCGCCAGTTCCACCCTCGAGAATATGTGTATGCGCCGCGTACCTTGTAAAGATCCGCCAGTTCAAGCTGCTTGCGGCGTATCAACCAGTAATCTGCGATCAACACTCCCGCGATTGATCCAAGCCCGCCAGAATATCCGCCGAGCCATTGGAAAACATAACCTGACGGATCGGCGAGCAGTCGCCACGGCTGCATCGCAATTCCCAGAATTCCCGTAATCAGCCCACCCAGCCGAAACGTGATCACCCGCGGAAACGCATTCGCGAAATCGTTCGCCGGGGAAACGACGTTGGCGGCGATGTTAACCGACAACGTCGCGACTACCACCGTGAACATCGAGATCGCCACAACGACCGGCTGAGTGAATTGTCCGACTAACTGCACGGGATCCCAGATTGTTCTACCGAAGATGATAGCCGAAGCTGAGGTGATAATTACTCCCATTGCCGCAAAGACCACCATCGTCGCGGGCAACGCTACGGTTTGCCCGATAGCCTGATCGCGCTGGCTTCGGCTGAACCTGGTGAAGTCAGGCATGTTCAGCGAAAGCGTGGACCAGTACCCGATCATCCCCGTAAGCGACGGGATGAACACCTTCCAGAAGGCTCCGAAGCTGCCGAACTTGTCTTCGCCGTGCATGATCGCTCCGAGGCCCCTGGCTTTCCATACTACCCAGACCAACAGCACGGTGGCCATGACCAGCACAAACGGAGCCGCCCAGTTTTCAACCTTGCGAAGCAGATCCATGCCGCGATAGATGATGTAGATGTTCAGGAGCCAAAACAGCAGGAACGAAATGTATTCGGTCGGCGAGTGTCCTGCCGCGAATGCAGGACTCTGAATCTTGTCGCCGAGCAATGTTTGCCATCCGGGCCAGGCCACGCGAATCAGGGTGTGAACGGCCTCGCCGCCGATCCAGGATTGAATGCCGAACCAGCCGCAAGCGACCAGGGCACGCATGATGGCCGGCAGGTTCGAACCTGCTGTCCCGTAGCTTGCGCGCGCGAATACCGGAAACGGAATGCCGTACCTTGCGCCCGGATGCGAGTTCAACAATATCGGCGCGAGGACGATAACGTTTCCCAACAGGATCGTCATCAGCGACTGCCACCAGTTCATCCCCAGATCAATCAGGCTCGACGCGAGCATATAAGTGGGGATGCAATGGGCCATGCTGATCCACAGCGCGGCGTAGTTATAGGTGGTCCAGTTGCGCTTCAGGATGGGAACGGGCGCGAGGTCCTCGTTCCACAACGGGCTGTCGGAGACGTCTTCCTCGAGTTCCACAAAATCGGGTTTGAAAAGGGTATGCCCCTTGGCCGCCATGCTTTCCTCCGGTGAATGGATTCGCGCATTCTAGCAGCATCAGGGTGCCATTCAACACTTTTTGCGGATCTTCAGACTATGAACGAATCGACATTTTGAGCCGCTACAGCGTGCCTCTCGCTGGTAATGGTCCTCTCATTGTGCAGTAAAGCCGTACTTCAAAGGAGATTGCTAAAGCTGCTCCGTCGAAGGAACTGTCCGTCGCCGGGGTTGCCTGCGTATTTGCCGTCGTCTATCACTACCTTGCCGCGCGATAGTACGCTCTTAGTCACCCCTAGCACTTTCATCCCCTCATAAGCGCTGTAGTCCACGTTCATGTGATGAGTAGCAGCCGAGATGATCATTTCTTCGTTCGGATCGAAGATTACGATGTCGGCGTCGCTCCCAACGGCGATCGTGCCTTTGCGGGGAAAGAGACCGAACAGTTTGGCAGCCGCCGTCGACGTCAGCTCGACGAAGCGGTTCAAGCCGATCTTTCCGCCTGCCACGCCGCCGTTGTAGATCAGGCTCATGCGATGCTCGACTCCCGGCCCGCCGTTTGGAATTTTCGTGAAGTCATCGCGGCCGAGCTCCTTCTCTTTCATACAAAACGGACAGTGATCGGTCGAGATGACCTGAAGATCGTTGCCCTGGAGCCCTTGCCACAGCTTGTCCTGATTCCACTTCTCGCGCAGTGGAGGAGTCATCACCCACTTCGCGCCCTCGAAGCCTTCGCGCTCGTACAGCGAGTAGTCGAGAAACAGATACTGGGGGCACGTCTCAGCGTACGCAGGCAGCCCGTTGTCACGAGCTTCGCGAACTTCTTCAAGCGCGTCGGCGCAGCTCAGATGAACGATGTAAACCGGCGCCTCGGCCATCTCCGCGATGGCGATCGCGCGGTGCACGCCCTCGGCTTCGGCTTTTGTAGGACGGGTCAGCGCGTGATATTTCGGCGCGGTTTTTCCTTCTGCCAGGGCGTGCTTGATGATTTCATTGATCACTATTCCGTTTTCGGCGTGCATGCAGATCAGCCCGCCCCATTTGCCGGCGTTCTTCATCGCGCGAAAGATCGTCGCGTCGTCGACAAGAAATACACCCGGGTACGCCATGAACATCTTAAAGCTCATCACTCCTTCGTTGATGAGCTGTCGCATTTCGGGCACGCGTTCGTCTGGCAAATCTGTGGTGATCAGATGGAAGCCGTAGTCGATCGCGGTCTTCCCTTCGGCCTTGTTGTGCCAGTTGTCGACGGCCTGAATCAGCGATTCGCCATGATACTGAACCGCAAAATCGATGATCGTAGTTGTTCCGCCGTGCGCCGCGGCGATCGTCCCGGTACTGAAGTCATCGGAAGCAAATGTGCCCCCGAACGGCAGCTCCATATGAGTGTGCGGATCGACGCCGCCTGGAACGACCAGCTTGCCCGTCGCGTCGATGGTTCGGTCGGCCTCCATTGGGAGCTTGGCGCCGATGACTGCGACTTTGCCGTCTTCTATGAGCACATCAGCGACATAGTTGTCGACTGCGGTTACGATGTTGCCGTTCTTTATTAGGACTTTCATGGCTTTGACCTCTATTTTGGTGGTCCTTTGTGTACTGGTGCCTTTGCGGCGGATTGTACTTCTCGTCCCAGGTAGGGCCATTAAACAACGGGCGCAGTCGTGCGTCAACGTCGAGGCCCCTGTCGTGCCTGAATCAGGCGGTTTCCGAATAGTCCCAGTTTGACTTTCGCCATCGGCCGCTCTTGGTTAGAATGCTCTTCATTTCGCAAACCGTCCGATCGGTCGGTTGGCACTCGGCGCGATTTATTTTTTTTTGTTCATATCCCGGAATCAGATCTTCAACAGGGAGGTTTGAGCAATGAATCCGAAACAGAATCACCACCAAAGAACTAACCTAATAGACCGCCGTTTGTTTCTGACTATTACTGCGCGAGCAGCCGGTATGGCGGCGGCCGGTGTATTCGCACCCGCGGTTTTGAAAAGGACTTTTGCAGATTCCGCGAGTGGCACCACCGCGAGCGTAACGACGAACGCCGGAAGGGTTCGCGGACGGATCGAGGACGGCGTGAACGTCTTCAAGGGAATTCCATACGGCGCGCCGACCGGCGGCGCGAATCGGTTCATGGCGCCAAAGCCCCCAGAGCCGTGGGCCGGCGTGCGGGACGCCTTCGAGTTTGGACACTACGCCCCGCAGTCAAACAGACCGCGCGGTGATAAGCAGCGCCAGTTCTTCCGAATACTTGGAGCTACCAAACCCAACGACGCCAGCGAGGATTGTCTCTATCTCAACGTCTGGACGCGAGGAGTCAACGACGGTAGAAGGCGGGCGGTGATGGTCTGGTTTCACGGCGGCGGGTACGATCAGGGAACCGGAGGTTCGATTGGGTATGACGGCGCCGGGCTCGCGCTTCACCAGGATGTAGTCGTCGTTAGCGTGAATCACCGGCTCAATGCATTGGGTTATCTGTTTCTGGGCGACTTTGGCGGAAGTGAATTCGCAACCTCGGCCAACGCCGGCCAGCTCGATCTTGTAGCCGCGCTTCAATGGGTGCACGACAACATTGGCGCGTTCGGCGGCGACCCCAACAAGGTTCTCATATTTGGGCAGTCGGGCGGGGGCGGCAAGGTTTCGACCCTGTTGGCGATGCCGTGCGCCAAGGGCCTTTTCCAAAGGGCGGTCATTGAGAGCGGCGCATCGCTGCGCGGCGGCTCGCGCGATGCGGCGAACAAAACCACCGAAACCCTGATGAAAGAGCTTGGCCTGGGTAAGGGTCAGGGACGTGCGTTGCAAAACGTACCGCTCGAGAGACTCATGGACGCTGGTAACAAAGCTCGCTTTGGGCCTGTGGTTGATGGTACTGTCCTGCCCGCGCATCCGTTCGACCCAGTGGCGACGCCGGTGTCCGCCGATGTCCCGGTGATCGTCGGCTACACGCGAACCGAACGCACGGTGTATGAGATTGACTCTCCAAATTACGGCAGGCTCGATGAAGCGGGGCTTGTGGAGGGAGCGAGGAAACTGCTTGGCGAATCAGCCGACAGGGTGATCGCGAATTACCGTAAGAAATACCCCAGGGCAACACCCTACGAATTGTTCACGGACATCTCGGGAGATGCAGGCGCAATGAATTCGATACGACTTGCCGAACGGCGCGCAGCGTTGGGGAAGGCGCCAACGTACTTGTACGTGTTTGCATGGGAGACGCCGGTGATGGGACTTCGTGCCCCGCACACGCTGGAGATACCGTTCGTGTTCAATCATATCGACGTCTGCGAAAGCATGGTCGGCCCGGTGAACCCTGCAATGCGGAAGCTCGAAGCGGATAGCGCGGGTGCCTGGGCTTCGCTTGCGCGAAGTGGGAATCCGAATCACAAGGGACTACCGACCTGGCCCGCTTATTCGGCGGACAAGCGAGCGGTGATGATCTTCGACACGCCTTGCCGCGTCGAGAACGATCCCACCAGTGAAGTCAGAAAGATTGTGGAGAAGCGCGGCGGAAACGTGGGAGGACCACTACCCGCGCCCAGCGAGTAGTTCTTCGCGTAAAGACGCAAAGCACTGCAAAGTTTAGAACAGGAGGAAATCGTATGAAATGCTCTCTCAGATTGATTGCGCTATTGGTCGTAGCCGGGTCTGCGGTGGCGTTCACCGGATACGTCAACGCAGACCCCCAGGAAGAATTCGTCAGGATCGCAGGCACAACTTGTACCGCGACCCCTTACCTTCATTGTCCGGACAGCGAGTGCTCGGGGCCTACCGTGATCAATGAAGGCAATGTCGTAGAGATGAAGACTCGCCGTACCTACTTCCTTGACTATCCCTGCGATCTGAAGAAAGGCGAGAAAGTAACGTTTGTCCTGAGCCTGCACGGCGCCGGCTCGTATGGAAACTGGCAGCGGAACTACTTTCCGGATCATGGACTACAAGGACAAATATCGCCTGGTCATCGCCACACCGAACTCACCGACCAGGGTGTGGAGCGAAGCCGATGACGAGTATCTGCACAACATCGTCAATTTCGTGATTGAGCAGATCGGCAAGGAGAACATCAAGGCTTTCTGGCTGGTCGGACACTCACAGGGGGGCATGACCTCGAACCGGATCGTGCGAACGGATTTCTTCAAGGACAAGGTCGACGGCTGGCTTAGCTTGTCTGGCGGTCGTCTGGGTGGGAACCCCGGTCGTGGCGCGACCTTCGCTCCAACGGGCGCCGGTCCCGGTGCAGCCACGCGTCCGCCTGCCGCGGCCCCCGCAGGAGCGCCTCCCGGGATGGCGCAAGCCATGGCTGCACTTCGCGAGCTTCCGGCCGCCGATTTTTCTTTCATCTACGAGACGGGTCAGCGTGAGATGGATGAAAAGGGTCTGCCTGAAACGTCGGAATGGGCTAAGAAGTATGACTGTGGCGCACGCAGCAAACCGAAGGAAATCGTCGACACCAAGGCCGGCTATGTCTATGACACCAGCCGTCTAAATCTACTGCGTCCAGGCTGGGGTCTCATGGCTGCGCCGGGCAAGGCTGAGGTTTCGGTCTATCCCGACTGCAAGAATGGAAAGGTAGTTGCCGACGTCGTTCGCCTGGACAAGGGACACACCGAAGGGCTCGAGCCAAAAGTCACCGAAGAGCTGGTCAAGTTGATGCTATCGGGGAAAGGCGGCAAGCTTCAACAGACCCCTTAGCCCTTGGCGCGTATTGGCCGGACGGTCAGGGTCCGGCCAACGCCGAGTACGGAGTAGTGCGCAAACTTAACCCCGTAAGCAAACGGGGGAAACCAACAGAGGGGACTAATGATAGCAACGCGCATCATCGTCAGAGCTCTGGTTGTCGTCAGCTCCGTGATCGCCTTGTCGGGAACGCTGTGCGCACAAAAACAACCAATTCGGATCTCGGGAGCAGAATGCGCAAACCCTCCCGGGATGCACTGTCCCGACACGAGCTGCACGAGTGAGATCGTGACAAACGGCGGGCCGGTTGTCGAGCCCAGGACGGGGCGCAACTACTTCCTCGATTATCCCTGCGATCTGAAACCGGGCGAGAAAGTCACTTTCATTCTCAGCCTGCATGGCGGCGGGTCATATGGAAACTGGCAGCGCCATTACTTCCCGCTGCTGGACTACGTCGGCAAATACCGCCTGGTCGTCGCGACCCCATTTTCGCCGAGGCGAGTGTGGTCAACGGCAGACGACGAGTACCTGCAGAACATCGTCACTTCGGTCGTCGAGCAACTCGGTCCGCAGAACATCAAAGCGTTCTGGCTGGCTGGACATTCGCAGGGCGGACAGACTGCCAATCGGCTTTTGTTGACGGAGTTCTACCGCGACAGGGTGGATGGATGGGTCAGTCTTTCGGGTGGGCGGCTTGGTTCAAAGCGCAGCGAGGTGCGCGCAGCGATTCCTCGCGGCTCTGGCGGGGGCCCGCCCCCCGGAGCTGCGGCACCGTCTTCCACGACGGCGACACCCGGAACCGCGCCACCGGAGATGCGTCTGGTGGCCGATGCCTCGGTGTTGCCGGAAGGCGAGTTCTCGCACATCTACACATCCGGTCAGCACGAGTTGCCGTCCACCGGTCTGCCCGATACTTCGCGTTGGGCTCAGAAATTAAAGTGTGGCGACCGACGAAAACCCAGGGAGATCGTAGATACCAGAGCCGGATATGTACAGGACAGTCGCGAACAGCCAAACCCAAATCCGGTATGGGGCTTAAAGGCGCGTCCCGGCAAAGCCGAGGTGTTCGTCTATCCTGATTGTGCGCAGGGCCGTGTGGTCGCCGACATCATCCGCGTTGACAAAGGGCATACTGAAGGTCTCGAACCGAAGGTCACCGAAGAAATAGTCAAGCTGATGGTCTCGGCAAAGGGTGGCAAGATCCAACAAGCGCGTTAGCGCTTAATCTTACAGAGGAGAAAGAACCCATGATTAGGCGTTCACTTCTATGCATACTTGTCGTTGCTGTCTGCGCGAACGCGCAGACATCGCAGACCGCGCCCCAGGTGGAAATCATTCCTGACGTGGTCTACGGCCACAAAGACGGTCTTGCGTTGACCTTCGATGTTTTGAAACCAAAGACACATCCAAATGGTGCAGCCGTCATCTTCATGGTGAGCGGAGGGTGGGTCTCATCCTATAGCCCGCCTCAACAGGCGGCCATGCGCTTCAAGGATCTTCTCGATAAGGGCTTTACTGTGATCCCGGTTCGTCACGGGAGCAGTCCGAAGTATTTCATCCCCGAGATTGTTTCGGATGTTCGGCGTGCGGTTCGTTTTATTCGCTACAACGCAAAGCAGTGGGGCATCGATGCGAATCGATTGGGTGTGTTTGGCGGCAGCGCGGGCGGACACCTGTCGCTGGTACTCGGGACGGCTTCGGACAATGGCGACCCGGCTGCCAAAGAGGATTTCATGAAAGAGAGCGATAGAGTGGCGTCGATAGTGGCTTATTTTCCCCCAGTCGATCTGAGACCGATCGCACGCGGCGTCAACCCTGCGCCCACTGGTGGAAAGGGAGATCGGTTCCCGGCGCTAAACTTCGACAAGGCTAAAGCGCCGGATTATTCGCCTATTTTGTTTGTGACTCCCGACGACCCGCCGACGTTGCTCATTCACGGTGACAAGGATGACCTGGTTCCTATCAGCAACAGCCAGCGCATCTACGAGGCGTTTCAGCAGAACAAAGTAAAGACTCAGTTCATCACCATCGAAGGGGCTGGCCACGGATTCCGCGGCGAGGATGCAAAACGAGCCACCGCAGCAATGGTAGCCTGGTTTGAGCAAACGCTGGTCAAGACCCAGCCCGAAGCAAAGGCCATAAACGTCGAGAAGTCGAAGCAGTAGGCTGCAGCATCAAAGGGCCCACCTCTCACAAGGCGGGTAGGCGTGCGGGATTTCATCGGCAAGCGTTACTAACCCGGAGTAATTCTGTAAATAGGAGAATATATGCAACGACGGACTCTAATCGCTCTGACGCTGTTTTTTGTTGGGTTGGTTTTTGCCGAAACAACACTTGCGCAAGCGCAGAACCAACCAGCGGCTGCCACGCCGGCGACCAGGAACGACTACAGTGATGGCAAGACATGGCTGTGCCGGCCTGGACGGCAGGATGCTTGCACAGTCGATTTAACTACCACCGTGGTCGCCGCTGACGGCAAGCTGACTATCGAGAAGTGGTCTGGAAATCCCAAAGCCGCGATTGATTGCTTCTACGTCTACCCAACGGTCTCGAATGATCAGACACCCAACAGCGATATGAACGCAGGACCCGAAGAGCTGTCGGTGATCAAGGCGCAGTTCGCGCGATTCGGCTCGGAATGCCGAGTGTTCGCTCCGCTCTATAGACAAGTAACTCTGACCGCGCTGCGCGCCGGGCTGGGCGGCAAACCGATGACCGTCGATCGCGCGCTTGGATACAACGATGTGGTTGATTCGTGGAACTACTATCTGGAGCACGACAATCAGGGCCGCGGCGTGGTGCTGATCGGACACTCGCAAGGCTCAGGTGTGCTGACGCAACTGATCCGCAACGAGATTGACGGCAAGCCCGTTCAAGAACGGTTGATCTCGGCCCTCTTGCTGGGCACCAGCCTCCCAGTGCCAAAGGGGAAGGACGTCGGGGGCGCGTTCAAGCACATTCCCGTTTGCCGCTCGTCGTCACAGACCGGATGTGTTATCGCTTATGCTTCGTTTCGCTCCAATGTGCCTCCACCCGCCAATACTAAGTTTGGACGCGTGGGTGGTGAGGGTATGGCCGCCGCGTGCGCGAACCCGGCAGCGCTGGGCGGTGGAAGCGGCGCATTGCATTCTTATCTCGCCGCCGGCGGACGCGGCAATGGATCCTCGGTGGAACCACGCCCCTGGGTGACGCCGGCGAAACCGATCACCACGCCTTTTGTGAGCGTACCGGGGCTGCTGACTGCCGAGTGTGTCTCGAATGAGAAGGGCTCTTATCTGGAGGTCACGGTGCACGGCAACCCTGCAGACCCCCGCACCGATGAAATTGCAGGAGATGTAGTGATCGGCGGGCAGGTTCAGGCCGACTGGGGATTGCATTTGATTGATGTGAACCTGGCGATGGGGAATCTGATGGATATGGTTCGCGAGCAGTCCAGGGCATTTCTTTCTAAGAAGAAGAAGTAGATGCCATCTTCTAAATGGCTAAGATTCCTAGCAAACAGACGCAATGAGTGAGAGATCGTCGTTCGGGCTTCAGAACCTAACTTCAGTTGCGTGATTCAATCGCCCGAAGGCGTAGCGGCAAGCCGAAGCTCCGAACTAAGGACTTCCGCCTGAAGGCACAAACTTCTTTCAGGAGAGACCACCATGACTACGAACAGAACTGAATCAGATGTGGATGTGACCTTTGGAAAGGCCAGCCGGCGTGGTTTTCTAAAAGGATTATCGCTCACAGTCGCAGCGGTGAGCACAGGTTCCACTCTCGCAAGCGGAACAAATGCCCAGACACTGGCCGCAGCTCCGCGGTCGGTTTCTCCGCAAGACAGCGGCAGCAGCACGCTTTTTCACGTCGTGGAAACGACTTCCGGCAAGGTTCAGGGGATTGCCACAGCCGGCATCAAGGAGTTCAAGGGAATTCCGTACGGCGCACCGACCGGCGGCAAGAACCGATTTATGCCTCCAAAGAAACCAGCCCCATGGACCGGGGTCCGTGAGTGCTTCGGTCACGGACAATGTTGTCCGCAGACCTCTTCCAACCTGCGGTCGGAATACGGAATGATGATCCAATGGGACCAACAATCAGGCGGAATGGGCGAGGACTGTCTGGTGCTGAACGTCTGGACTCCGGGTGTGAACGATGGAGCGAAGCGCGCTGTGCTGGTCTCGTTTCACGGCGGCGGCTACACCACCGGGTCTGGAAACGCACCGGGATTTGACGGCGCTCAACTGGCGCTTTTTGGCGATGTGGTGGTTGTTACTGTCAACCATCGCCTCGCCAGCTACGGTTACACTCATCTCGCCGATCTCGGGGCGCCTCCGGAATTCGCCTTCGCCGGCGTGGCGGGAATCATGGATCTGGTTGCATCGCTGCAATGGGTCCGCGACAACATCGCGAATTTCGGCGGCGATCCCGACCGGGTTATGATCTTCGGTCAATCGGGAGGGGGCGCGAAGACCTCAACCGTTCTGGCGACCCCTTCGGCAAAGGGTCTTTTCAGCCGCGCTGCGGTGCAGAGCGGCTCGTCGTTGCGACTGACGACTCGCGAGGCGGCGACCAAGACAGCCGAGGCGCTGCTTGCCAAGCTGGAGATTCCGAAGTCTCGGATTGCTGATATTCAGAAGATCTCGTGGCAGCAACTCCTCGAAGCCCAAACCGGACTGGCAGGCTTTGCACCAGTGGTTGACGGATCGGTCCTACCGCATCACCCATTCGATCCGGTTGCGCCCTCCGAGTCTGCCGATGTTCCGGTGATCATCTCGACCACGCTTGAGGACGCGGCGCTCGCATTGACCAACTTCAATCTCGATGAGGCCGGGTTGAAGACGATCATAGCGCAGCGTTACGCCGACAAGGCTGACGCGATTTTTGCGCTTTACAAACAACGCTATCCGCAGAAATCGCCCTTCCTGATCCAGGCCCAGATATTCACCGATGCGGGTTTCCGCCGCTCGGCGATCACCCAAGCCGAACGCAAGGCCGCGCTCGGGAAGGCTGCGGCCTACATGTATCTATGGTCGTGGGTAAGTCCCGGCCACGACGGTAAGTTCGGCGCAGTGCACGGCACCGACGTGTCGGCGTCCTTCCACAACGTCCGCGATAACATCGTGGGTGTAGGATCGGCTGTAGGAAAGGTAATGTGCGACCGGTTGGCATCCGCGTGGGTCGCTTTCGCCAAGACCGGCGATCCGAACAACCCGCATATTCCGCGTTGGCCGGTTTACGACGCAAGCTCTCGGGCAACGATGGTGTTCGACACTGATACGCGTGTAGAGAACGATCCCCGCGGCGAGATCAGGAAATTCTGGGAATCGATGCCGCCGGCACGCGGAATTGCCGGCTGACAAGCTGTCCGACAAACTGAAGTTTGTCGGACAACTCGCTTGCAACCTTGCGCTTCCGAGGTGAGTATTAGTCTTTGCCGAATCGGACCGCTACTCATTATTCAAACATGAGACCAGAAACAGTTATGCGGAGGCATACTATGCGCTTGTTGAGACACGTAGGCGTTCTGACGCTGTGCCTGCTCATCGTTGGCTTTGGCGTCATACCGGTCGGAGCGAGTAACGTCGTTCAAAAGGGTGAGTGGCGTTTCTATGGCGGCGATCAGGGAAGCTGCAAGTATTCGCCTCTTGATCAGATCAATCGGGAGAACGTCAAGAACCTGAAAGTCGCGTGGAGCTGGGATTCGCCTGACCTCAAGCTGCTCGAGCAGAATTCGAAGCTCTACACCCTTGGCTATGAGGCTACGCCGCTGATGATCGGCGGCGTGCTCTATATAAGCACATCGTTGAGTCAGGTGGCGGCGATCGATGCGGCGACCGGAAAGACAATCTGGGTCTACGATCCTAAGAGTTACGAGACCGGTCAGCCAACCAATCTTGGTTTTTTGCATCGCGGCGTAGCCTACTGGACTGATGGAAAGGAGGAGCGCATCTTCATCGGAACTTGCGACGCCTATCTGATAGCGATTGACGCCAGGACAGGTCAGCCGGTTGCCGGTTTTGGCGAGAGCGGCAGGATAAATCTCACAAAGGCAATCCCGCTCGCGATCAACGCGCGCAACTACGCGGTCTCATCTCCTCCAATGATCTGCCGTGATGTCGTAATGGTCGGTTGTTCTATCAATGACGGTCCCACTAAGAAAGAAGGGCCGCGAGGGGACATCCAGGCGTTCGATGTCCGCACCGGCAAACCAGCATGGATATTTCACACCGTTCCGCAGGCGGGCGAGTATGGAAATGAAACGTGGGAAAACGAAGCTTGGAGGTACACCGGCAACACCAACAGCTGGACGCTGATGAGCGCCGATGAAGAGCTCGGGTATGTTTACATTCCGACCGGCACTCCGACCAATGATTGGTACGGCGGGCACCGGTTGGGCAACAACCTCTTCGCCGAAAGCCTGATCTGTCTTGAAGCGAAAACCGGCAAGCGAGTTTGGCATTATCAGACCGTGCATCACGGAGTATGGGACTATGACCTCCCCGCGGCTCCGGTTCTCTGCAACATAAAGGTCAACGGCAAGCAGATCAAGGCGGTGGCGCAAATAACCAAGACCGGATTCTGCTTCGTGTTTGACCGGGTGACCGGCAAGCCGGTTTGGCCGATTGAAGAACGTCCGGTTCCGCAATCGGCAATTCCCGGAGAAAGGTTGTCTCCCACTCAGCCTCAGCCGGCCAGGCCGGCGCCGTTCGAACTCCAGGGATCGACCGAGGACAACCTGATTGACTTCACTCCCGAGCTTCGTCAGGAAGCTCTCGAGATATTGAACAAGTCTGATCATGGCCCGATTTTCACCCCGCCGACTGAGAGGGGTACGATCAACCTTCCGGGATGGGGTGGAGGCGGAAACTGGTGGGGCGCGGCGTTCGATCCAGACACAGGGATGTTCTACATTCCATCTATTTCAAGTCCAATTGTCGTCAAGTTGAGCAAGCCCGATCCGACTCGTTCGAATTTCCAGTACGCACGAGCGGGTGGCGGCAGCGGCGCGGGTCCGCGGGGGCTCCCGCTGTTCAAGCCTCCTTATGGGCGGATCACTGCGATCGATCTGAACAAAGGCGAACACGTGTGGCAGATCGCGCACGGTGACGGCCCCAGACAGAAGGTCAATGAAATGATCGGCAATGGTAAGGATGTCGGACCGCTCGGTGCGGGGGGCGGCGGACCGCTGGTCACCAAGACGTTGCTATTTGTTGGACAGGGATCCGGCGGACGCGGCGGCGCGGGCGGTGGCGGCGGAAACGTGATGCGCGCGTTCGACAAGGCGACGGGCAAGGTGATCGCCGAGATCGCTCTCGCAGCCAACCCTCACGGCACGCCGATGACTTACATGACGGGTGGCAAACAGTATATTGTCGTCGCTACGTTTGACGGACGTTTGGTGGCGCTGAGTCTATAGGTCCTATATGTCCTATATGTCCTATGTTTTCCTATAGTCCTATAAGTCTATTTCCTAAGGGAGGATCTCGATGGCTGGAATGACAATTAACGTCAACGGGAAGGATCGGACTGTAGATGTCAGTCCGGACATGCCGCTGCTCTGGGTTTTGCGCGACACCCTCGAGATGACCGGCACCAAGTTCGGTTGCGGATTGGGTCTGTGCGGAGCGTGTACCGTCCACCTCAACGGCGCCGCGGTGCGCAGCTGCCAAACAACCGTAAAGAGTGCTGTGGGTAAGACCGTCGTGACAATCGAAGGGTTGAATGCGAAGGCCGAGCATCCGGTGCAAGTTTGCTGGCGAAAGGGCAACGTGCCGCAGTGCGGCTATTGCCAGAGCGGACAGAATCATGTCGGCGGCAGCGTTGCTCAAGCAAAAGCCAAAACCGACGGACGCGGACATCGACGCCGCTATGCGAGGCAATATTTGCCGATGCGGGACCTATCAACGCATTCGCCAGGCGATCAAACAGGCAGCGGAGGTGAAGAAATGAATCGAATCGATCTGGTTACCCGCCGCACTTTTTTGGGCGGCGTCTTTTCGGCGGGCGCTCTGGTGTTAGGTGCGCGGCTGTTTCCGCTCGAAGCCATGGCGGTTTCAGGGACCGGGGCGGTAAGCGGCGCCGACAACGCGGCTTGGAATCCGAGCGTCTATCTCGGGATAGAGACCGACGGCACGGTGATCATAGTCGCTCACCGTTCCGAGATGGGTACGGGGATTCGCACGGGCCTCCCGACGATTGTCGCCGACGAGCTCGACGCCGACTGGGCGCGTGTGAAAGTCGAGCAGGCGCTGGGCGATGTGAAGTACGGATCCCAGAACACTGACGGCTCATGCTCGATCCGAGATTTTGGCGACGCGATGCGCGATGCCGGCGCCACTGCCCGAATGATGCTCGAAGGCGCAGCCGCGGCGAAATGGGGTGTGCCGGTTGCTGAATGTAAGGCGCAGAATCATCAGGTTGTTCACGCTTCCAGCAATCGAAAGCTTGGGTACGGCGAGTTGGCTTCGCTTGCGGCGCAGCAGCCCGTGCCGAAGAAGGGTGAGCTAAAGTACAAACCGGCGTCGGAGTATCGCTACATCGGCAAGGACTTTCCGACGGTTGACCGCGATGACATTTGCGCGGGTCGGGGGACATTCGGCATCGACGCACACATGCCCGGGCATGGTGTATGCGTCGATCGAGCGGTCACCGGTGTACGGCGGCAAGCTCAAAAGCTTCGACGATCAGGAAGCTAAGAAAGTGCCCGGCGTTCAGCAGACCGTAGTGATTCCTGCTTTTAAGCCGCCGCATCTATTTCAGGCGCTCGGCGGTGTGGCGGTCATCGCCAACAGCACCTGGTCCGCGATGAAGGGCCGCGAAGCGCTCAAGGTTGAGTGGGACGCCAGCGAGCACGCGAGCTATGACTCGGCGGCATTCAAGAAGGCGCTGTTCGAGACCGTTCGCAAACCGCAGAAGGCCGCGCGCAACATCGGCGACGTAGACGCCGAGTTCGCCAAAGGCGGGAAGACTCACGAGGCTGAGTACTATGTGCCTCATCTCTCGCACGCACCGATGGAGCCGCCCGCCGCAGTGGCCGAGTTCAAAGACGGCAAAGTGGTTGCCTATGCCGCCACGCAGAATCCGCAGGCCGTACAGGACACAGTGGCGGCTGCGCTTGGAATAAACAAGAACGACGTCGAATGCCACGTAACGCTTTTGGGCGGCGGGTTCGGTCGCAAGTCGAAACCGGATTACGTCGCGGAAGCCGCACTGCTCTCGAAGGCCGTCGGTAAACCGGTCAAGGTCAGTTGGAGCCGTGAGGATGACATCCGCTTCGACTACTATCACACAGTCTCGGCGATGTATGTCAAAGCAGCGCTTGATGAGAAAGGCAAACCGACGGCGTGGCTGCAACGGTGTGCGTTCCCGACAATCGGTTCAACCTTTGCAGGGCCAAGCGCAAAGACCGCGCAGGGGTTCGAACTCGATATGGGTTGGACAAATCTACCGTTTGCGATTCCCAATCATCGAGCCGAGAACGGACCGGCGGAGAGTCACATTCGCATCGGATGGTTGCGTTCAGTCGCGAACATCCAGCACGCCTTTGCGATCAGTTCCTTTGTGGATGAGTTGGCGCATCTTGCGAAGCGCGATCCGGTCGAGTACCTGCTGGAGGTGTTGGGACAGCCGCGCAAGATCGAGCTCGGTGGGCGCAGCCCGCTGGCTGCGAAGTTTCCGCTCGACACCGGCCGCCTGCGAAATGTGATCGAGCTGGCAGCCGAGCGCGCGGACTGGGCCAAGAAGAAGCCCGCTAAAGGGCGTGCGCTTGGGATCGCGGCGCATTGGAGCTTCTACACTTACGTGGCCGCCGTCGTCGAGGTCGAGGTTGACAACAACGGGAAGGTGCGGATCCCGCGGGTAGACATCGCCCTCGATACCGGCCGTGTGATCAGCCCGGATCGGGTGAAATCGCAGTTCGAGGGCGCCGCGGTGTTCGGCGCAGGCATCGCGTTGATGAACGAAATCACCGCGTCCGGCGGCGCGATTCAGCAGTCCAACTTCCACGACTATCAGGTCGCGCGGATGACCGAAGCGCCGATCGAGACACGAGTCCACATAGTGCAGAGCGATGCGCCGCCGGCGGGAGTTGGCGAGCCAGGAGTTCCGCCGATGGCGCCTGCGATCTGCAACGCGATATTCGCAGCGACAGGCAAGCGCATTCGCGAATTGCCGATCAGAAAGCAACTTGCGTAAGAGAGGGATCGCAGGTTGAGCAGAGGGTGGCTTGCTCTTGGCGTCCTTTTGCGGGTCTTTGCGTCTTTGTGCGGAGAATTCTCATCGCAAAGACGCGAAGGACCGCAAAGAACGCAAAGAGCGATCCACCCTTCCCAACATGTAAATCCTTCGAGAACACCTATTCAGGGGAGTTGCGATGGAAAGCTCCTCAGCCCGTCGTACCGTGGCAGGGCGTCCGCCAATGTGACGCTTTTGGGCCCGAGTGTCCGCAAGCGCCATATCCGGCGGGATCGATGTATGCATCACCACCGCAAAAGCAGAGTGAGGATTGTCTCTATCTAAATGTATGGACTACGGCAAAGGCCGGCGAAAAGCGGCCTGTCATGGTTTGGATTCACGGCGGCGCGTTGACCCGCGGATCGGGAGCGAATCGCACTTACAACGGGACGGCTTTTGCAAAGAAGGGCGTCGTGCTTGTGACGATCAACTATCGTCTCGGGCCACTTGGCTATCTCGCTCATCCGGAACTGACCAGCGAGTCTCCGCAGCACTCGTCGGGGAACTATGGCGTGTTGGATCAAATCGCGGCGCTGAAGTGGGTGCAGAAGAACATTGCTGCGTTTGGGGGTGATGCGAAGAACGTGACGATCTTTGGCGAATCGGCGGGTTCGTGGAGCGTCAATACGCTTGTCGCAACGCCGCTGGCAAAAGGCCTCTTTCATCGTGCGATCGGCGAGAGCGGCGGAACGTTTGGACCGATGATGTACTTGAAAGAGGATCGGGGCAGAATGACGGCAGCCGAAAAGGTCGGTGCGGCTTTCGCGAAAGCGGCCGGCACCGATTCCATCAAGGGGCTGCGCGCAGTGTCCGCCGAAAAGATCATCGAGATTTTCAACAATGATACCGAGGGCAAGAAATTTAGAACCTCGCCGAACGTAGACGGCTGGGTGCTGCCTGATGAGGTTAGGAATATCTTTGCTCAAGGTAAGCAAAATGACGTGCCGGTGATCGTTGGGTCGAACGCCAATGAGATGTCGACTCTGACCGTCCCGGCGATGGTGCCCAGGACGATCGATGACTATCGCAAGCGAGTAGAGCCGTTGTACGGCGAAGCGACCAGGGATTTCGACGCGCTCTACCCGGTAAAGACCGACGCCGATGCCCCGGCCGCATATCTTGCCAGCCTGCGCGACGTGACGTTTACTCTGCCGATGCGCACCTGGGCGCGCATGACCGCGACCGGACACTCCAAAGCTTATCTGTATTCGTTCAGCCATGTGCCGCCGAACCCGAACAGTAAGTACCTTGGGGCATATCACGCGGGAGAGATCGCCTATGTGTTCAACAATCTCAACCCGCAGAACGCAATGATTCAGGAACTCGATCACAAGCTCGCTGAAACGATGTCGGCCTACTGGGTGAATTTCGCGAAGTCTGGTGATCCGAACGGCAAGGGTTTGCCGAAGTGGGCCTCGTACAACGCCAGCGATGAGCCTTACATGGATTTCGGCGACGTGGTTCAGATGCGCAACCATTTGCTCAAGGCGCAACTCGATTTTCTTGAGCAATTTCAAAAGCGGCGCTGATTACCGAGCGCGGATGGAGCTGATTCGCCAGTCAGTGCACGGCCTCCAGCGGGAGGATAGAGACTTCAACCAGGGCCGTGTGACTATACAAAGGAGTCTCGAGTATCTCGACAAAGGTATCTTATAACTCTTTGCAGGTTCATTTCGAGCCTCGGTGGATTGGCGTCGTCGAACGGACAATCTGCAACTTTGGTATTGCCGCTCTATTCTATTCCGTCCGAATCCGACGGTGACCCATCGGTGGGCCGGCGTATGCCTGACTTTGCGTTGAGGATCCGGTCCACCCGTTCCTCGGCCGTCGCCCTTGCATCTCCCGAAGCTTCGGAGATCTCGCAGATCAGCAGTCTTCTTGCCCTGCCCAGCGTTATGGATTCACCAAGTGTTAACGGCCTGTTGTCTCTCAGTTTAGTCAGTGAGGCAACGACTTCAGCCAGATCAAACGCAGAGCCTGAGTTGAATAGCTTCAAATTGTCGGTGGCGCGCTGTTTCCAGTTATCGGCTGCCTTGGCGCCCTTCTCTAGATGAGCCAGGAGCCGTGGAATCTCAGATTTCTTGATCAGCAACCGGACGCCTATTGCGCACGCCTTTTCTACCGGGACGAACAACTCGCCGCCCTTATCGTCCAGTACAGTCAGGTGGTAGAACATCATCACTCGGCCATCGACTTCCTTCTTGACGACGCGGACAATACGGCAGGGGCCCTGACCTGGATAGACGGCCCTATTCCCTGCGGTCAGCTCCGCCCGGTTTCCCGGCAGCGCCCGCGCCCGCGCCGCTGTATGTCGACCGTCAGGCGCGAGACTCACGTTTGCTCCACGAGCACTCATGGGTAAAGCTCCCTTCTCACCTGTGTTTCAATCTTCGTGATGTCGGCTAAGGTCAGTTCAAACGCGTCCACGTATGGAAGCCAGAACTCGCGCTGCCACTCGCGGCGCACTCTCGCCATGTGTGTCCAATGGTAGCTTTCGCTGGGGTTGCCGGCCGTGTCAGATAGTTTGGTAGAAGGCGCCGGACTGCTGACAATGACCCTGAGTTGAGTGTTGTTTCTTCTCATAATGACCCTTTATCTAAGCCTGTCTCAGGATACGCCCTTCACGGATTGACTTCCGTCCAGTATTGAACAGTCTTGAAAATAAGCCTCTAAGTTGCTGCGTAGAATAAAGCGCTAACACAGGAATGAACCACCCCGCGGAATCCGAATGCTCGGTCTGACGACGTTAGCTTTTGGCCCTGCGCGCTTGCCGCGTCTCGGGAGCAATACGGTGGTCACTAACACACAGGAAAGGGATGCTAGCAAGCGGCGTTTAAGCGGGAAGTGAAGCGCGATCTGCTCATCTTCATACTGTGGCTTGTCTCCCTCCCGAGGAAGCAGCATTCAGCTCCTTGTTCGGGAGGGAGAAAACGACGCTGGCGCCAGACGCTTTTGTTAGCGAAGCGCCTCAAAGACGAGGATCGCGCCCAAAACGGCGCCCAGGATGACATACTTGCCATTCGAGTGGCGGCCATACTGATAGCGGTTGTTGTAGCCATCTTCGTAGCCGCGACGGAATCCCTCGCGGAAGTAATAGTTGTAGTCGTCCCGCTCTACGTAGTAGCCACTATAGCCGTAGTTGGCGTCGCGATAGGCGTATGAGTCTTCATAGTTGCCATCCCAGTGATCCTGCCGGTCCGCCTGGCCGGCGCGAAAGCCTTCCTCATAGCCATAGTTCACAGCTTGCCGCAGCATGTTTGCGCCGTACTGGTTCGTCTGGTAGTAGGTGCCGCCGCGTGAGTATCGATAGCTCGGAGGGGTGTAAAAGTAAGGATCGCGACCGTAGTTGTAGTTGCGAGCGTTTCGCAGACTTAATTCCTGCTGACGCAGGCGGAGGAGATACTGTTGCTGGAAACGGTACTGCGCCATCCGCTTCTGCTGTTGTAGTTGTGCTGAGCGCTGTTGGGCGAGGTGCTGCTGCTGATCCAGATGTTCACGGTACTGAGCCGATCGTTGCTGCTGCTGACTAATACGCTGTTGCTGCTCCTGCTGTGAGAGGCGCTGTTGCTTCTGAGCCTTTTGTTGCTGCTTAGCCTGCGGTTGTTGCTGCTGCGCCTGTTGCTGCTGCTGCTTCTGAGCCTTTTGCTGCTGCGCCTGTTGTTGCTGTTGCTTTTGAGCCTTCTGCTGCTGCGCCTGTTGTTGCTGTTGCTTCTGAGCCTTCTGCTGCTCCGCCTGTTGTTGCTGCTGCGCCTGCTGTTGCTGCTGCTGCTTCTGAGCCTTTTGCTGCTGCTTAGCCTGCTGTTGTTGCTGCTGCGTCTGTTGTTGCGGTTGCTTCTGAGCCTTTTGCTGCTTCTTCGGCTTTTGCTTGTCTTGTTCTTGCTGCTGTCCCTTCTGAGCCTTTTGCTGCTTCTTCGGCTTTTGCTTGTCTTGTTCTTGCTGCTGTTTTTGCTCTGACGGCGGCGGTTGTTGCAGCGCGAGGGTCGGTAGGCTTCCCACCAACAACACCACGCTGACTGCGAGCGCCACCAGCATCCGGTTCAGTTTGCTCTTTTTCATCGCACACCTCCTAGTCGTCGGACACCTCACACCGCGAAAGCCGAGGATTGAAGCGAAGCGGGCTCGCTTCAGATTCATGCTGCGCTTCGGCGCAACTCGACTACGGTTTACAATTACAATGCTACGCATAACCGAAATCGATTTCTGTCCAATATTAGACATTGCTTCGCAAGTACCTCATAGGGCGGCGCGCCGAACGAAGGTCCTCGCTTGATTCAACTCGAGGAGACCTTCTTTGTCCTGACCTCACAATCCGCTCAAAACACTCAGGCAAGAGTTCTCGATTTCTTTGCGTTGACTCGAGACGGCTAATCATTGGTTAGGATTACTTTCAGGCGCGCTCCTTCATCGCATTGGCGAAGGTGTCTCACGCTTTCATGGTGTCATTCAACGCGAAGTGGTGAGTGATCAACTGCTTTGGCCGAACCTTGCCCCGACTACTGTCTTCAGAAGCATCGGGGTCGTCACGGTATCAACGAGACGCGCTGTCAGGATAATGTTGTGGGACCAGAGCTTGTCCAAATTCAACTGAACCGGCTTGCCGTGCACTCCAATGTTGGCCAAATGACCGACCGCCCGCAGCGACGATCGTTTGGCAGATGTCGAAACTCGTTGCTATCCCGATGGCTTCAAACGCAACGTCCACGCTTCGGTTGCCGGTCAGCGCCATCACCTTCTCGACCGCTTTGCCGTCCGTTCGCATATCCTGACCTCAGGCCGGAGCCCGGCGCGCACGCACGATAAACCTTCTGGGCGCCGAGCCAACAAAACTGAACGGGTAACAGGTGACCAGAGTGAGGATGTCGCCGCTGCCATTGTCCAGCACTTCGATCTCCTCTGGCTCGACTACCCTGGTTGAATCCACCTGATAGCGGTAGGACCCCGTCAGCGTCGTCAATGTGATCTCGTCATCCTGACGGATATTGCGCAGCGCTCTGAAAAAAGTGTCCCTGTGCCCGGCGAGCGCGACGTTGCCGTCCTGACCAGGCAGCGGAGTGCCCGGAATATGCCCCACAGCTAGATGCAAGGTCGCCTCGTCTGTCCCTTCCAAAATCATTGCCGCAAGACCAATCCTGCCGATTTCGATTCGCCCGAGCGGTGCGCCTTCGCGGACGTCAGCGCCGGGGCTCTCAGGGCTCGCGTGGTCGGTTTCCGTAAGGGCCGTGAGAGGCGTCGGTGCATCAGAGCTTTCAGCACTGGATATAGGGCCCGCAACTCCGTTCAAGGCTCGTTGAAATTGCCAGGTCAGATAGGCTTGATACAGCTTCGCGTTCAGCAGTGTGAAGCCGGCATAACTGAGCGCCATGACGCCAAAAACAAGAAGGACGTTGCGGGTCCATCGTAGAAACGAATTGCGCCGCGCGCTAAGCGCCGTTGCTTTCTGGTTGATTCTCAGATCCATGTTTCGTCGCTCTATTCGCGGCCGTAGCTAAGGCTTCAGTGGGGCGGTGTAACCGGTACGCGTCCGTACGGTCAAGCGGCCCCGCCCCTGCCCCACGACCTTCACTTCGATAGCGCGATAGCCCCCGTCGGTTCTGGTGTTTTTCGGTGAATAGGCAATCGTGTATTGATTGCGAATATCATGAGCGATTCGCTCACAAATCGGGATCACTTCCTTTATTGATTCCGGCAAAAAAGCCTCTCCGCCCGTGACTTTGGCGAACTGTTTGAGCGGCCGAGGATCTCGGTCCGGATCCCCCTCATCAAACAGAGATATTGTGTAGATGATTGTTTCGGTCTCCTTCAACATAGTCATCACTTGGGCGAGGCTGTACCGGCTCGCATTGTCAGCGCCATCACTGATCACGATCAGGACCTTCTTGTCCCGGTTCCCTTTCTTCAGGTGACCAAGCGCACTGGCAACGGCGTCGTATAGGGCGGTCCTGCCGTTGCTCGAAATCCTGGACAAGGCGTCCTCCAATTGATCCACTCTATCCGTGAACGTCATGCTCGCTGGAAGGCCAAGCGAAATATTCTCGTTGAAGTTGACCACGAAGATTTGATCATTCGCATTGCTGTACCGGGAAAAGGACATCGCCGCCGCGATGACCTCCTCTCGCTTTGGTCGCATGCTTCCCGCTGTTGTCGATTACCAGGCCGACCGTAACCGGGATATCTTCATGACTGAAAGAGTCGATCTGCTGTCGAACTCCGTCCTCGTAGACTTGAAAGTCTTCTTTGCGTAGTCCCAAAACAAGAAAGCGCTTGTTACTCTGGACAGTAGCGTGCAGGACCACAAGATCGACATTTAGCCTGACGGCGTCCTGGTCGGTCTGGCGATCATCGTATGTCTTCAGTTCGGAGGAACGCGTAGCGCCTCCCTGGATCAAGAAAAAAGGCGGGACCAGCCAGATGAGCGGTATCAGAGCCGCGCCTGCAATAGCAGACTGTCTCCGTGCTCGTCGCTCCCTCATCTTTCTAGTCCCTTCAGGCTGAGCGGGTTCACAACCGCGTTGTGATCTCAACGGCCACACAGGGCAAAGTCGAGTCTGCGCGCTTCCGCTCAAGTCTGCTTGCGCCGTGCTTGTGACTCTTCAAGTCAAGTGCCGGACTCAAGCATCTCGCTTCGCAAGAACCCAGAGAGCGAAGCTGGAGCCCAGCGACGCCAATCCGATCAATGCTATAAGCGGGAGGTTGCTGGCCGTTTGTGGTAAGCGCTTCGGCCGGTGCACCTCGGCCACCTGTGCGGGTGGGGGCTCAACTACTTGACCTACTTCAACCTCTTCCCCAGAGGGTTTGATGGCTGCGAGAGGCGCTTGCCTGAGAGCCACTACCGGCTCTGCGTTCACGGACTTTGCCGGCTTGGTTAGGATCGTTTCGAGTTCGGTAGGCATCGCGAGAACCGGCAGATCAACTACCTTCGCCAGCTCGACTGCCCTTCTCTTTGGATACACGAATTCCTGGCCAAAGTTATCTCCCGGATAAAACCATGCCCTGAGGGAATCCGGCAAACCGACCCCTCTCTCTCCGAACGTCATTACTGTCTTTCCGGTCACCTTCAGCCGGTAATTGGGTATCGCCAGGACAGTCGCGTAGAGGTGTACACCCTTTCTGTCGAAAATCTGAACGATGTGACGGTCAGATGGACTGTCCAACAGCTTGAATACATAAGTACCGGCCTGCAGGACAACGCCCCCTGGTATCTCGACCGCCTGGTCGAATGTCACGATAGTTCTCTTGTTCCACTGGTCCGCCTTCACACTCGGTGAAAACGCTATTGCAGCTAGACCCAAAAACAGAGTTGCTGCTACCATCTTAAATCGACTCATCACTAGTTCCTCTCCCTCGATCGTTATTTTGATCGATTATTGGGCCCCCGCGGCGGACTCAGCACATTCACACTTTGAGGTTTCACGCCAAGCGTATGTCGGTCTTTCTCGAGGTCCGAGGCTGCACCGGCCCGAAAATTCAAACTGAATTCCCGCACCGATACCAAGCCTCGGCCCTACGCGTTCTCAATCTGTCCGCCGATCATAAGCCGCAGTATCCACGCTACTCCGTTTGCCAGAGCAGCGCCGTTCAATATTGAACGACTTTGGGGAAACCTATTTAGCTCTCCGCTCAGAGTAGATACCAAGCGTGGCCGGATAAGCTTTGTACGGTTTTCGGTAATCCGCTCGATACCCTAGTCATTGGTTAGGATGACTTTCATGGCGCGTTCCTTCATGGCATTGCCAAAGGTGTCGTATGCTTTCATGGCCTCATCCAACGCGAAGTGGTGGGTGATCAACTGCTTTGGCCGAACCTTGCCCGAAACCACCGTCTTCAAAAGCATCGGGGTCGTAACAGTATCAACGAGACGCGTTGTGAGGGTAATGTTGTGTGACCAGAGCTTGTCCAAATTCAACTGAACGGGTTTGCCATGCACGCCAATGTTGGCGATATGACCGCCCGCAGCGACGATCGTCTGGCAGATGTCGAAACTCATAGGAATCCCGATGGCTTCGATCGCAACGTCCACGCCTCTGTTGCCGGTCAGCGCCATCACCTTCTCGACTGCTTTGCCGTCCCGGTTGTTGATGACCTTGGTCGCTCCAAACTCCTTGGCGACCCCCAGACGGTTGTCATCCAGGTCGATCACCATGATTTCGGCCGGTGAATAGAATTGCGCCGTCAGAAGCGCTGACAGCCCAATTGGACCTGCGCCGACAATCGCCACGGTGTCGCCTGGCTTGACCTGTCCGTTGAGGACGCCACATTCGAAGCCGGTCGGCAGAATATCACTCAACATGACGAGTGCTTCTTCGTCAGCGCCGGCGGGAATCGGATATAGACTATTGTCCGCGAACGGGATGCGCACAAATTCGGCTTGAGTTCCATCAATCAGATTTCCCAGTATCCACCCGCCACCGTTCTCGCAATGTGAGTACATGCCTTTCTTGCAATTGGTGCATTTCCCGCACGACGTGATGCAGGAAATCAGGACGCGATCGCCAACACGGAAGTTCGAAACGCTGCCGCCTGCTTGGTCGATAATTCCAACGCCCTCATGCCCGAGGATCCGGCCATCCGTTACGGTCGGCACGTCACCTTTCATGATATGCAAATCCGTTCCGCAAATCGTCGTCTTGGTGATCTTGACGATGGCGTCTGTGGGCGTCTTGAGAACGGGTTTGGGCTTGTCCTCCAATGCACGTTTGCCGGGACCGTGGTATACGAGTGCTTTCATTGGTTCCTCCTTTTGATTCCGCTCTGTCTATCGCTAGGCCATCCGATTTCGTGTCTGCTTCTCGCACGAGAATGCTAAGTGCAAACGTGATGGGTTTCCGTCCAATATTGGACAATGTTATGGGAATGTTTTGAGCATCGGTTTTCGTGAGTGGTTGACGAACTCGCCGGCGAACCATCAGCACGCGGCAAGGTGAGCTAGATAGTCGCCAAGCTCCTTTTCTCTTACTGTCATACATTGCTGTGCGCCCGTCTCAATCAGCCCGAGCTCACGAAATCTCCGCATAAACTCGCTGACCCTGGGGCGGGTTGTGCCGACCATGTGAGACAGCTCTTCCTGTGAAATCTTATGTTCGATGGTCAGGCCGTGGCGTTCTCTCTTGCCGAGCTTTAGAGCAAGTTCCAGCAGTGTCGTCCCCAAACGATGTTCACTCCCAGAGGTCGCCAGCTGGGCGATCGCCTCGTGTTGTTCCGCTACGCGGACAGCCAGAAACCGGACGAATTCTTGGGCAAGGAGTGAGTCGCCGCGTATAAGCTTCAAGAATTGAGGACAGGTAACCACTCGCAACTCGGTCTCTTCCATAGCCATCGCTGTTTCCGATCGTTCGCCTACGCCTGAGAGGCACAGCTCTCCGAAAACATCTCCCGCAGCGCGGATAGCGACGATGCACTCCCTACCTTCGCTCGACAGCGT
Organism: Blastocatellia bacterium; assembly: GCA_963737945.1. Taxonomy (GTDB): domain Bacteria; phylum Acidobacteriota; class Blastocatellia; order UBA7656; family UBA7656; genus Onstottus_A. The sequence goes on from CAVTUR010000011.1 coordinate 550,559, forward strand.
TAGCAGCTTGACCCGCCCGCTCTCAATAACGTAGATCGAGCAGGTCGCAACCTCTCCACAAGTGTAGACGTTCGCGTGTTTCGCAAATTTGACGACACCAGAATCTTGGGTCTTGTCCCGTAGCGAACCGCACAATTGGCGTCTGATTAGTTCAGCTTGAATAGTCTGTTGGATAATGACCGGGCCTCCTTTTGACACTCAGCTTCTTTGAATTCGTGGTTAGTTGGTCAACACGCTCACGCGCCCGAAATGACTATCCTGTTCCACTCCCAACGCCAACGCCCGCGCCAAAGGCGGAAATGAACAAGCCACTCCAAAGCTGATTATGAAAGAAGGTCTTCTGCAAAAACAGTGATAGCTGTCACCAGGCGGTGTGATGGTCATCGTCGCCAGTGGAAAACCTGCCCGACCTGCGTCGGTCGGTCGAAAGGCGCTGAACCGACCAGGCTGAGATATTTGCAGTGTTGTCTAGTATTGAACAGCGAGGGAGCAAAGATCCGTAGTACCGTGACCTTGGGCAGGCTATTAGAGCATTGTTTCGAAGCCTGCTCTTACTTGCCGCCGCGGAACCTTAGTACTCTGGATCAGAATTACGGTGACGTATTAATGAGATGTCATTATAGAGCCTAAGCCGCTTTTAGTTGTTGCAAGTTATCGAGTTTTTTGATTAGGGCAGATAGATGTTTTCGAGTAAATGTCCAGCGGAACGGAGATGCTATTTGGCTGTAATGTGCCTGGAACGCCAGTAAGCGTTCTTCGAGCTCGAATGAGTGACGTGAATGCGTTGGGAGTCACGACCTTCCGCTGGACGATGGAGAAATAGATTTCAATTTGGTTTAGCCAACTGGCATGGACGGGCAAATGTACCAACACGATGTTTGGCCAATTAGCTTTGAGTCTGTCGGATGCCCTCTGACCACGATGAGCGGAACAATTATCAACGACCCAGAAGACACGACGAGCCGACCGATAGGGTTGTTGAGTCATTACCTGTTCAACAAGCCGATCAAAGGCTGCGATGCCAGTCCTGGGCTCGCAGCGGCCGATGACGACGGCACGGTGAACGTCCCACGCGGCCAGATAGTCCAACACCCCGCCGCGTACGTACTCGTGTTCAACATAGGCGGGACGGCCAGCCGAAGGTGGCAATACCGGGTGCTTCCGCACGCGGGCTTGAATCCTGGTCTTCTCGTCAGCCGACAGAACGAACTCGTTTCTAGCGAGTGGCTTGCCCTTCCAGAAACCTTCGTAAAGATCGAGAACCGGAGCAGCTTTCTTAACGAACTCGGGATCGCGAGGAAAGATCCAGCTTCGGTGACGCCAAGGACGAATAGCGTCCTCGCTCAACCATCGCCAAAGAGTGCTTCCGCTAATTTCGGCGACGATACCCTGAGCAAGTACTTCGCTCCGAATGTCGGAGAGCGAGAAACGGGAGAAAGGCAAGCCCAGACGCGACGGCAATTCACAGGCGAGGGCTTTTACCTGGACGACGACGCTGGGGGGAAAAGCGGGACTCCCGCCCGCCCCTGGGTTGCTCTTCGAGTCCCAGCAATCGGAGCTCGAAGAAACGTTTTCGCCATTTGCTGACGATTTGTCTTGGCAAGTCCAGACGCGAGGCAATAACGTCGTTTGTGAGACCCTGAGCAGCATACAGAATGATCTTAGCTCGAATAACATCTCGATACGGTGACGTATAATGTCGAGCCTGGACCTCAAGTGTTTTCCGTTCGTGCTCAGAAAGTGTAATAACATACGGGCTGTGTCTAGGCATCGCCGAGAGCCTCCTGCCAGATACTCTAGCAGGAACTGATCTCGAAATGCCAGCAATAAATACGTCATCGTATTTGTGAAACTAATGACTTAGGAAGGTGGAAGGAAGACTTATGAACCTCTCAGCAATTAGACCGAAATGGGCAATCACGGGGCTAGCGATTCCAATGCTCGCTTTGATGGTCTCGCTCCCTCAAGAGTCGCAGGCAACAAACGGGCGCGAGAATGAGGGTGAAGCCATCTTTAAGGCCAAATGCACTGCATGTCATGGCGCCTATGGCAGCGGCAGCACAGTCCTGGGGAAGAAGTGGAATTTGCGCGATCTGCGTTCGGATGAAGTCCAAAAGCTGTCGGACGCTCAGCTTTCCGAACTCATCACCAAAGGCAGAAACAAAATGCCCGCGTTTGGAAAGACCCTTGGCGAGGAGAAAGTCAAACAGCTCGTCGCCTATATCCGCGAGTTGGGAAAGAAAGGCTAAGTCTCCACGCTCGATTCGGATCCCGTCTGACCTACGCAGCTAACTCGCTGCGAGGTAGGAGAGAAGGGTCACGCGATCTCTGGAGCATGCGGCCAGGAAATGGTCAGCAGGATCGCGCTCTCTTCGATCGCCTCCAGGTCGTGCTCGAGAGCACGATCAAGCACGAGCAGATGACCGTCCGGCAGATCAACCGTTTGATCGGGCAGTTGAAGCTTCACGTGCCCGCTCAGCGTATGTATCGAGATTCTTGCGTCCGCGCTGTGCTCTTCAAGATGACTGCCCTTTTGTAACGCGATCAGCACGATCCTGAAATCGGGCTGCTTCGCTAGAGTCTTCGAGTTCCTGCCAGTTCGCAGCCATGCCTCTTCTCCGTGAAGGTCTGCGATCTCTTTGACCAGGTTTAAGTCCATCAGCGGCGCGGTCAAGTGCCCCGCCAACGACTCGTGACCAGTTCGCCCTTCCTTACTCCTGGGGAGACTTGTCTCTCCTCTTTTACATCGATTCGCAGTCACCCATTCTTGCAATCGACCGTTGCGGCAATTGCCGAACTGCGCCGGCAGGAACTGAACTCTGCGTCTAGTTCCCGCCGGCGCTGTTGGCTTTGTTTCTTAAATTAGGACTGCTACTTCGCTTTTCGCTTAGAGTAGATACCAAGCGTAGCGGGATAAGCGCGCACGGCAGCGGGCGCGTTGGCGCTTGCGTCCTGAAGCACCGACTTCCCCTTGGCGCCTTCGCCGTAGACCGCGATCATATCGTCATCGTCCAGGGTGATTACGACGCCCTTCAACTCTAAACCGGCGAATAAGCCTTTGCTTCGCGAGTAAGAAAGAATTTCAGCGTCCATTCGGACGTTGGTTGAAGCTCCGGCCTGGCGTCCGACCGGACCGGCGGCGACCGATGCATCCGCGCCAACCTCGACCTTGTCGCCCATCAGTTTGTTGGCCATTTTGGGTCATGAACAGTAGAACGAAATCAGTCGACTGCGCGCCGATCTGCAACCCAACGCTTCCGCCCTTGAGATTGAAGAACGCAGGCGCGCTCCAACCAGCCTTCGTGCGGCAACTGGCGACGCCGCGACCGCCTCGCGCGCCAAACACGAAACCCGCCTTGAGAACCTGAGGAAACACCGCGACGCACTCGGCGTCATCCAGGATGTCTCGAGGAACCGACTTGTCCGGCGCGCGCATGATTTCGCGGAACACTTGAGCCGCCTTTTCAGACTGAGACACGGCGTCGCGATAGTCCTTGCTTTGCCTCTGTCCTGCGAAAGTTACCGCGCTCGCAACGAGACAAACGAGCACGCTGCATACTGCTGTCGAGATCGTCTTTGACTTCATACTAACCTCCAACTTATCCGGGCTCACCGGACTGCTTGAAAGACTGCGCGTTATTTGATCTATGCGCCGGTTGAACCTTGGTTGACAGTGAGGTTCGTGGATTTGATTCAGGCCGACACCATAAGGCGTGCGATTTCGTTGACGCCTGTCGCAGAGTACGCACGAAGTCGGCCCAGCGTGTTGTGGGTGGGCGCCGATTCTATGGTTCGTCGGTCCAATCGGCATGGCTCCTCTCCTGAATCGGAGCGGCCCAGGAGGCGGCGAAAGCATTCCGTGGTAGATATCTTAAGGTTTGGAAGAACCCGCCTCCCGAGTCCTCACCCATCTCGGATCGTAGCTCACCTCGTCGAGGACTTCTGTCCAATATTGGACAGAAGCAAAGAATTGGCTGTAATGGCGCTTGCGGATCGGTGTTTAGAGGATTGATTGCAGGTAGGCCCTGAGATTTTTTTCCTTGACGATCAGATGGTGCTCTGAGTTGTATTCGATGAGATCGAGGTTTCGGAATCGCTGCATGAATACGCTGATCCGCGGTCGCGTTGTGCCTACCATCGCCGCCAATTCTTCGTGAGAAATCTTGACCTCGATGCGAATGCTCCGCGGGTCTTTCTTGCCGAGCTTCCTGGCGATTTGCAACAACGTCTTCCCCAGGCGCTGCTCGCTATCAACCGTCACCAGGTTGGCGATGACCTGCTGTTGGTCTGCAATCCGCACCGCCAGATATTTGATGAAGCCTTCGAGAAGAGAGTCTTTAGCAAGGCGCCCGAGAAACTTCCCGCACGGGATCTCTTTCAAAAAAGTGTCTTCCATTGCGGTTGCGGTTTCCAGCCTGCCGCCAAGCCCAGACAGGCAAAGCTCGCCAAAAACATCTCCCGCGCCGTGGATCGCGAGCATGCATTCCTTACCTTCCTCCGATACCATCACCAGCTTGATTTGCCCTTTTTCGATAAAGTAGACCGTCTCACGTTCGTCCCCAGCCGTGTAGACATGATTGTGTTTGCTGACATTGATAGCGGTCGAGTTCTTGGTTTCGTTGAGCAATGACCCCTGCATTTGTTCTTTGAACTGATCCGAGTGAGTAGTTTGCTGAATCATACGTCTTCCGTCCGTTTCCGCCGACTGTCTATTCTGAAATGCCAATGCTCATCGACTACCCCAGTATACGCCTCCGATCAAAGCGGCGCTGTTCAATATTGAACAATTGTCCATTTTGCCATCTAACGACATCAACAAGAGTTCGTTCACCACAACGCGATCGCTAAGGCTGAGAGAACGCAACGTGTTTTGGGCGAGTATGGTGGAAGGAGAGAACCTCGGAGCGTTTGCCGCTTCGGCATTCACCGGTCCCGTTTCGATGGCGTTTGACTCGCGCGGCCGGTTATTCGTCGGGATCTATTCGGGCTGATTCGGCGAGCGCGTTCCGCGACGTAAAAAAAAAGACTTTCTAGAGGGACCGATACCGGTTCCTGCAGGACCTAAATTTCAAACCGTATAATATTGAACGGATCGCCAAAACCTGATCATGTACCATAGGGCGGAGGTTGGTCAGGACTATGGAGGATGGGACGGCTTGGCGGTTTGAAGTCAACAATCCACTTACGTCCACTGAATGGCGACCCCTGTTGGAAGGTTGACGGAGATCAACTCGTTCGCCTCTCAAGAACTGAGAGACGAGTTGAACATAATCAATGCCCTGATTCAACTGCGAATTGTGCCTGACTCACACTGAGTGCGTGAAGCCGCTCCCTGCGCTACATGAGGTCTTGATGCTATCGGCGGCGCGTGCAGAATGCGGACTACGGCTCTTATCGGTAGGGAACTCGCTGACTCCAGGGGGACGCAGCTACGCCTTCCCCGGTTTGCTTATTCGCTCGAAGTCCAGGCGGGCTCTATCAGCTCTCGTCAATTGGAACTCACGGACCCACGACCGGACAGTGTTTATGATTGGAACCTCGACCGGCGGACAGCTATGCGTCTCAACCGCAGGCGACCTGCCAGCCTTGATCAATCGGATTTTCATTCCTGCCCCGCCCCGCTGGCGGTCACAGCCAAAGCATTCGAATCGACGTCGCGGACATTTGTAATAGCCCGAGCGGCCGACTCCGCGTCGGCCTTTTGCGTTGAAGTCTGCACTCTGCCAGTCAGCTTGACTTCGCCGTTGTAAACATCGACTTCGATCTGCTGAGTCTTCAGGCTCGGGTTGTTCAGAATGGACTGCAACACTGCCGCTTTGATTTCAAGGTCCGGAACATACTGCTTCTCCGAGGTTGCGGCTTGCGGCGTTGGCTGGACCTCGAGATTGTTTACGACGTTTGCAACGCCTTTAGTGCTGCGAGCGACCTCTTCCGCAACTCGCTTGTCATCATCGGTAAGCACCTGGCCCGTTAGAGTCACATCATTGTCCTTTGTGTCGGCGTTATTGGCCGAGTTGACATGGATATCGAAAGATGCGAGCTGCTTATTCAGTGCGAGAGCGCTCTTGACCGCGGCAGTCGTGCCCGCATCCTCCGTGTAGTCCTTTGCGGCGTTGAAGTCCGACGCGATGTTTCGATGGCGATACCCGTAGAAATAGTACACCGCGCCCGCGATGATAAGGACCGTGACAACGGCAGTGATAATCGATCTTGGTCTCATGGTTCCCTCCCTGGGAAGGATGGGCCGGCGCCCATCGCATAAGCCTTTACACTGTTACTTTGCGGTGCGCGACCAGGCGAAAGCCGCCGTTGATCGCGAGATGAATCAGAATGTAGACAACAAGCGCGAACAGGTAAGAAATCCGGATCTGGAAGCCTCCCGATGACGGGGTTCCAACGATGCGTTCGAAGGGCGATAGGAGGGGTCGAGTGACCGCGCCAATAAATTGAACGAATCCGTTGCCGGACCGCGCTCCTATCAAGCCCAGCAGGAACTCCAGGGCGATGAGGCCGTAGATGAGATAGAAAATGTAGTCGACCATTTGTGAGATCCTGGCCGCGACCCTGCCGCGCTCAATTTCGTGTTCAGTCCCCACCGCTTCGCGCACGGACCTTTGCTTTAGTTCGCGAGCCACGCCCGCCACCTCGGCCGATTCCTTTGGCGCGACCCGCGCCGACTCTTGCTTGATGCGAGCATTCACGTCGTCATCAATCGAGGCCTTGACCTCTTGATGCGAAGCGAGCCTGCGCTCTTCGTCTAACAACACATTGGTCTTGTCGATGCTTGCACTCATAACTCTCCTTTAAGAACACCGTCGAATCGGGCTGCCCTAACGTGCCTTCAGGCATTGGGCAAGATCGTTCTCTCTAATCGCCACGAGTCTCGATGTGACCCAACTCCACGTGGCGCCACAATCCCCCTTCAGACAAACCGGCGTCTCGTCAGCAATCCCAGGATGCCTACGAACACCGCCGCTCCGATAATCGCCCAGACGATCGGGAAGTCTGTGTTACCGATCTTCAAGACATAGACCTCAGGTAAGCCGAACTGTTTGACGGCCCAGCTTCCAATAAGGGCGCCGATAAAGCCGATGGCGATCGAGGTCAAGCACCCACCGCGTGAATATCCAACGAGCTTCTGGGCGATCAAGCCCACGAGTCCGCCGACGATCAAGAGGATGATTAGACTTTCGACGCTCAAGTTCATGTTGTGCTCCGGTTTCTCGAGGTTGATGCGGCGAGGGCTGGAGTTCGAAGGGCTCGGCCCAACATCAAGAGCGTAGCTTCAAGCATTAGTCCAGCGACCGCCACGGCAACCGCGGTCATCATCAGCCCCATTCCTATCGATGAAATTTCCAGCATCGTCTATATATCTCCTTACCTTCATCCGGAAACCCAAGTGTCTTTCTGAGTAGGTGCTTATGATATGCTCAACAGGCATGGTTTTCAGTCCAATAGAGGACAAGTTTGAGAATAAGCCCTGATTGTGAATTGGACTACGGCGACAGGGGTAAGGTCCTCAGACCTGCCCAACAGCTTTTGATGTCCACCCCGGCGAAGGTGAGCGTTGAAGCGTAGCGGCAATCTATCAGTCGCCAATAAACGGACATTCGCGCTCGTCCTTTTTTGCGTGTGCGTGTTCCTGGGCGCCGCGATTCTGCATAAGCTACAAACTGGGCCGATGCCCGCCCCATCGGGCCCGGCCACACCCAATACAAATTCCCGTCGAACGACGACCCCTGCTGACGCGAGAGGTGAGAAACCGAAAGTGGAGCAGCTCTCCGAGGCAACGCCGGATATGGCAGGACCGCCGCCCGAAGGGACAACTACGGTCACCGGCGCCGATCTCAATTACATTGCCGCGAGGAATCTGCTGATCCCGGTGGCCGATGTGACTGCGAGTCAGTTGCGCGACACCTTCAATCAAGCGCGCTCTGAACGGAGGCGGCACGATGCGATCGACATAATGGCGCCGCAGGGGACGCCAGTGCTGGCTACGACTGACGGGGTGGTGATCAAGCTCTTTCACAGCGACAAAGGCGGAGTGACGCTCTACGAACTCGATCCATCGGGGCGCTTTGTTTATTACTATGCGCATCTGATGCGCTATGCAGATGGCGTGGCGGAGGGAAAGCAACTGCGGCGCGGCGAGGTGATCGCTTATGTCGGCGACACCGGCAACGCCGGCGCGGGACAGTTCCACCTTCACTTCGCCATCTCTAAGATTGCATCGCCGCGCCAGTGGAGCGGTGGCGATGCGATAAATCCCTATCCTGTGCTCGTCCGCAAGTGAGGAGACTCGGCGTTCGGAGCCGCGCGAGGTCGAAAACCGCGATAGCTCCCAGGGAAGAACCGTTACCGATCGGCAGTCGAAATGAGAGGCTATCGAGCCTGATAGGCCAAAAGGTCTGGTTTTGTCTCAGCATGCTCCTTCGTTGCTTTGTCGTAGCACGCGTGGCAATAGGCATCATCGATGGTCGCGGGCTTACCGCAGGTTTCTCCCGGATGATTGTCGTGCTGGGTAGTTGTACACTTGCATTGTTTCATGTTTCTGACCCCTTTATTTCTAGCAGTCCAGCGAACCCGCCTGAACCCGCGGCGCTCTACCTTCGCCGGCGAGAGCGAGGCGCGGATTTCTTCGACGCGATACCCGAATCCAGATCCACAGGCGCAGGATAGCCTTTGCCCAGGAGCGCCGGAATCGCGACGACCACCTCCTTGCGTCCCTTGATGGTGCGCGTTACCTTGCCACTGGCCTCTGGCCCTACCTTTTTCTTGTTGTCTTTTCCAGTCGTGGTTGCAGCTTCCGTGGCGGGCTTGCCGCCGGCATCGCGGAGCCATTTGGCCGAGAGCTCGCATCACCTCTGCGCGCTTGCGAGCGTCCAACTGATCGAGGGTCACGCCGTACGATTGCAGCACGTTGCGCAGGTTCTCTTCGGTATTCGTGCCGCGATCATACACATCGCGATAGATGTGTAGCTTGCCGCCCTCAACGGTTATGGTTTCGTATCGGAGCTCGACCGGCACCGCTTTGCTCAATTTCACAGGCCTGGTCTCGGTCTTGTTCTTTTGATATTCGGCGATCTGTTCATCCGAGATTTGCGTTCCGCCAAGCCGCCCAACCCGTTTAGCAAAATCTTGTATCTGCGGACTGGTCAATCCGACGCATCCGTGCGATGCAAAGCCGCCGAGTTTAGCCGGGGATTTGCCTCCGTGTATCAGGGACGGTAACCCGATCGGGATCTTGATCGGGCCAAGCGGATTCAGCTTATCGCCGGCCTCGACCCTCTCTCCCGCCTTTACCTTGCTTCCGGGCGATTCCACCCAAGGTTCATCCGGAGGCGTCCACGTAGGGTTGAAGATGATTGTGTCGGCTTTACGCAGTCCAGTTGGAAGCGGGAACTCGGGATAGCCTATGCCGATTCTATAAGACTTGATTAGCTCACCGTCTTCAAAGAGATCCATACGAAAGGCCGGCGCGTTGATCACGACGCGCGTGTCCTGGGGAACGCCGATGACGTCTTGGGGAGCTGCGGCGGGGGTGCTACCCGCTGTTGTTGAAGAAGTCACGTCGCCACTCCAGCGCTCGTTTACAAACGCCATCAGAGCGTGCGTCTTTTCTTCGCCGATCGCCGCCTTGCTCTTTAGGTAGGCCGCTTCGCGGGCAGCCGCTGTTCTTCCGGCGTATTCATCGAGATTGTAGCTTTCGCGGAGCCTTAATGTTTCCTGGCGCGCGATACTCCTGAGAGTATCAACCTGCTCATCCGTGAGCTGCAGTTTCGACTTCAGCTCCGCCGCGAAGTTCTCTTGCGCGAAGAATGCGTCAAGCACAGGTAGGGTCACCGGTTGAGCGTTCGGCGCCTCACTGGCGATCTCGGCCGGCGGCGGCCCCGGCGTTGTTGGCGGAGCGCTTGCCGCGTTTGCGTTAGCAGCCAGGTTGGCGGGCCTGTTGGCGGTTGTGGTGGACGACTCGCTCACGCAAGCTACGCCGGCAAGGAGAATGACAAAAGCGACCGACACACTTGCCAACCGCAGGTTTTTGATCATCTTTCAAAGTCCTATAGGGTGTCAGGCCCCTCACACTTCGACTGTCAGTCCCTAATTCAACAATAGAGCGGATGGTCGCCGCTTAGGCGACACCCCGGCGGCCGCTTAACAGGTTGAAGATCAACACTATTACCGCAACCACAAGCAACAGATGAATCAAACTACCACCGACACCGCCGAGCATCCCCAGCAGCCACAGGGCCAGCAGAATGACTAAGATTGTCCAAAGCATAAGTTCACCTCCATATGCATACTCCGCGTCGAGCGCACCAAGTCTCCATCCCGACTCCGGTTTGCACTTCGAATGCTACGCTTGATCGAGATGAGTTTCCGTCCCGTATTGGACATCCACGAAGAATAATTGACGGGGAGGCTGGTCACTCTTATCTCTGAAGGCAACTATTTGACCGGCTGATAAGCAAAGCCGGCTCCAAACACTCGGTTGTGATTTAGACTTTTACCCGGGCTCCGACTCTGCGATGAGTTGTCTCACCTCATCCATCAGCGAGTCCAGATGCACGGGTTTGCTCATAGCTCGATGCGCTCCGGCCCTGATTGCCTGATCCATTTCTTCGTTGCCAAAAGCGGTCAGCACCAATATCGGCACGTTATCAAGTTCTGGTTGCGCCTTCAATTGTTTGACCAATTCAACACCGTTAAGCTCAGGCTTGCTGATGTCGGGATTGCTGATGTCAGCTATGATCAAATCGGGCTGCTCAGCGACTGCCATGTACAGTCCCTCCCGCCCATCGCTAGCGACGACTACCACGAACCCTTCGGTGGTCAGGTGCAGGTGGGTGAGGTCGCGCGTGTCGGGGTTATCGTCAACAACAAGAATCTTTCTCGTCATTACACCGCTGCCCTCCGGACGAACAGCAAGCATCCCGGGTTCAAAGGGAGACTATGATTTTGGATTGGTAAGAGGTGTTCAGTGTGAAAACCCCACCCAAGACAATAGGCCCGTAGCTGTGAATTCACAGCTACGGGCATTTATCCCGATAAGGACCAAGTCACATAACAGCCTTAACGAAGCGACTCTAAGTTCAGAACAACTGAAAGAACAGAGCCAAGGATGGAGTACCTTCCGTTCGAGTAGCTGCCGTATTGATGCCGGCTGTCATAGCCGTCTTCATAACCGCGGCGGAAGCCCTCGCGGAAGTAGTAGCTGTAGTCGCCCTCGTCTACGTAGTAGCCACTATATCCGTAGTTCGCGTCCTGATAAGCATAAGAGTCTTGATAGCTGGACTGCCAGCGATCCTGCCGGTCCGCCTGTCCCGAGCGAAAGCCTTGCGCGTAGCCGTAGTTGACGGCCTGCCTAAGCAAGTTCGCCCCGTATTGATTCGTCTCGTAGTAGTTGCCGCCACGCGAGTACCGATAATTCGCGGGCGCGTAGAAGTACTGATTGCGATTGTAGTTGTAGCTGCGCGCGTTCTGAATACGAATTTGCCGCAACCGCGCGATGTATTGTTGCTGATAGCGGTACTGCGCCGTGCGCCTCTGTTGCCGCAGGTGTGTAGTTCGCTGATATGTGAGACGCTGCTGCTGCGCGAGCTGTTGACGATACTGCGTCTGACGTTGCTGCTGCTGCTCAACTCGCTGCTGGCGACCGTTTGACGAACGCTGGTCTTCCCGGGCTTGTTGCTGACGCTGCTGCGTATTGGCCCGCCTCTGAGCAGCTACGCTCTGCCGCTGACTCTGCTGCTGACTCTGCTGCCGTTGTCGCTCAGCCCGAGCCTCCTGTTGGCGTTGCTGCCTGCTAGCCTGGTCAGCCCGAGTCTGTTGCAGACGCTGCTGTTTGTTGGCTTGCTTCTGAGCAGCTTGACTCTGCTGCCGTTGCTGCTGCGCCTGAGCTTTCTGGTTGCGTTGCGCTTGTTAGCCTGCCGCTGGGCAGCTTGAGTCTGTTGCTGACGCTGCTGTCTATTGGCTTGCTTTTGAGCAGCTTAGTCTCTTGCTGACGCTGCTGTTTATTGGCCTGCTTTTGAGCAGCTTACTCTGTTGCTGACGCTGCTCAGCTTGGGGCGGCTGTTTGCGCTGTTCCTTATTAGCCTGCTTCTCAGCCGGGGTTTTCTTCCCAGTCTTTTCCTGCTCGGCTTTGCGCTGTTGCTTGCGTTGCTGTTTGTCCTGATTTTCCTGCGCGTTGGCCGGTATGCTCGTTCCCGTCAGCAACAACCCGCTGAATACAAACGCCACGACCATCCGTCTTAAGATATTGACTTTCATTTGAACTCCTTTTCTTAACAATTCGATCGCCCCTGCACAAAAAACAATCGAGGCCAGGAGCGAAACGCCTCGAGGTCAGACAGCCTCCGGATACGAGCCTACCGAAACGCCAATCGGAACTAGATTAAGAGCGCCGACCTGGCAACCTCAAAAGAAACGATGCGTGCTTCGGCGAATGAACAGCATGTGATAAAGGGCCAGTAAAACTAACGCCCCTAGTATCGACACGATCCATCCGGCCGGTTCGTCGGGCTTGTAGAATCCAACGGCCCGTCCGATGTAACTGCCCAGGAACATCCCGGCAATACCCAGTAGAATTGTGATAATGAATCCACCGGGATCACGGCCAGGCGTCAAGAGCTTGGCGATCACGCCAATGATTAGACCCGACACAATCAATGCAATAATGCTCATGAGGTTCGAGCTCCTTTTTGTCGCCAAATCGCTACCAGACCAATGATATACCTAGTTCCTGGTGGTTTTCTGTTCATTACAGGACAGTTTCGAAAAGAACCGTACCTCAATGCGTCAGAGTGGGTGATGTGAAGCGGCTGATGCTGGTCTTCTTTGCGCCGGCGCGGTTGGAAGCAGGCCGAGCGGTTCGCGGGAACGGTTGCTTGGCGGAGACTGTAAGTATGACAGAGGGTGATTGACGGCTCTTAAAAACGAGTGACCGTCTGGCTACATCAGATCCGGAACGCCCATCGGTTGTTCGGCGGAGAAGACGAGACTAGCGGAGAGAGGGCGGACGCTTCCGCCCTCTCGAAACGTAAGAGCACTAGCAGGCTCACGCCTTGGCGGCAAGCTTGTGCAGCGTCGAAGTGGAAAGCTCGAAGGTCTCGATCTTCGGAGTTCCATCAACGACCTTTGCCACGATCTTCAGAACCTCAGGATACCCTGTGCGGTTGTAATTCTCACAGTTCTCTTTCGTCTCCCAGAAGCTGATCGCCAATGCTTCTGAGCGCTCCGGGGAGACAAACGTGATCTCATCACGGAAGCCAGTCTGTTTGCGAAGGAGGGGGAGGATTTCGTTTTCAATTAGGCGGTTGAGTTCCGGCGCGGTATTCGCCTTTAGTTTCATGGTTATATTACGTGTAAACATTTGAGCTCCTTTTGTAGGTGAGCTGTTGGGTTCAGGTGGACTGGATTATTCCAGAGAAGCTGAAGAAGGGAGTAAGCTATGCTCGGTTCACAAGGACTCTATCGGTAAGCTAGTGACTTGTCAAAGAGAAGCTGGTGAAATAACCTGGTCCGGTAGTGTGGTGTTGAGCGGATTCACTCTCAAAGCCGCCTTTTGGTGGTCTTAGCGCTCTCGACTTGTCCTTTGACGATTTGAAAAGAATATCCGATGAGTACAAGCACCGCGCGTTCAAGGTCGAGCGAATCGATGAAATGTTCGCGGCAGTGACGTATTCAATCCCTCCGGAACGGAATTCGACTTAGCGTCCAAAGAAGCGCGGCTACATAGATAAGCGGGAAAGCTTGTGATCCCGTTGTTCCTTGTCAGGTGGCGAATGCAAGATAAGGCAGAGGATTGTATCGGAACTCCCGTAGTCCTGCATAAGCGCGCACGTCATCGTTCAGCAAAACTTCAAAATGCCGCGCACTGTACGAGCCGAGAGCCACGATTCTGGGACCGAAGTGTTACTTTCTACTGCTTGCCTTTCGAAGCAAGAGCGCCAGGATTGCGGTTTTCCTGTTCACTCTTGAAGGATTGCCGGGCGCAGCTCTGCATCCAATGATCTTAGACTCTTCATTCTAGAGTGCGCCCGGCACGACTCGAACGTGCGACCTCTTGCTTCGTAGGCAAGCGCTCTATCCAGCTGAGCTACGGGCGCTTACAAGAACCGACTCGCCTCAATTGCAATCCTGTTGCTCAGGGATTATTGCAAAGGCTCTCCGAGAGTGTCAACGAAACGTCCTTTCTTCTTGAGTCGACTTGAAGTCGGTGAACCTTGCTTGAACCTCTATGAAACCCGATGAACTTGAAGGTCCGTGAAAGCGTTGCCTGACTCTTGACTCTGTCTATATGCACAACCCTCCCGCGACGAAGCACCCCTCACGACCAACCGCGCGGCACCACGGTTGCCCATCAGCACGCGCGGTGATAAACAATCCCACAATGAAGCCGCGAGGATCGAATGATGGAGCGAATACCCCTGAGTCGGTTCCATACGTCATTCAAAACCTCAAAGCGGTCTACGGCGAGCCGACCCTTCAACGCGGCCTCGATCCGCTCGATGTGCTGATCCAAACCATCCTCTCGCAATCGACTACCAACGCGAATAGCGACCGCGCGTTTCAGAACTTGAAGCGCCGGTTTCCGGATTGGGAGAGCGCAAGCCGCGCGCGCGTCGCGTCAATCGAAACAGCTATCAGATCGGGCGGGCTGGCAACGCAGAAATCGGTGCGGATCAAAGAACTCCTCAATGAGATACGCAGGCGGCGAGGGTCACTCGATCTCTCATTTCTTAAAAAGGCTCCCCTCGAGGATGCTAAAGAGTTTCTCGCGAGCTTCAAGGGCGTTGGCCCAAAGACAGTCGCTTGCACCCTGCTGTTCGCGTGCGATCGACCGGTCTTTCCCATCGACACTCACATCTTTCGTATAGCAAGGCGACTCGGGTTGATTCCAGAGAAGTGCTCGGATGAAGAGGCTCATAGCCTGATGGGCAGGATGATTCCGCAAAAGCGCTACTATGAAGCGCACATCAATCTGATTCGTCATGGGCGTCGCGTCTGCAGGCCGAGCGATCCGCTGTGCGAGCAGTGCTGTCTGGTCGATTACTGTGTAGTACTACAAGGGCCGATGATGTGGGCAAATATGCTGACGGGCGTTTCGCGCAAAGACGCAAAGACCGAATTCGCAAAGACGCAAAGCCGGAACGCGCAACCAGCACTTGGGCACGGAAGCCCCAACGGTCGACCAGAGACTTTTTCCTGATGCCGCGGTAGGTTACTTGCGCAGCAGCCTTGTTATCTTGATCGCGATTTGCTCCGGAGATAATTCGCCGCTCTGAACGGCGAAATCCGCTTGAGCGTAGGCCGCGCGCCGAAGTGCCAGGAGCACCCTCATGTCATCTTCATCACCGAGCAGAGGCCGCGACTCGTCGCCGGAGATTCTACCCAGACAGATTTCCAGGGGGCAGTCGAGCCAGACGGTCTTGCCGATCTCTCGTAACGAAGAGCGGTTCTCCTCCGACACGTATGCGCCGCCGCCCAACGCGATGACATACCGAGCCAATCCTTTGCACGACTGAATAGCTTCGCTTTCCACCCTGCGAAACTCCGTCTCGCCAGGCCCGACAAAGATCTCCCGCACCGATTTGCCGGCTCGCGCGGCGATCAATTCATCGAGGTCGAAGAACTCGTAGTCGAGATTACGCGAAAGCGCGCGGCCGACCGTTGTCTTGCCTGCACCCATGAAGCCGACCAGGAAAATCGGAGTGTCATCCGAAAGGCTGGTGTGACGAATGTTCATCTTGTGCTCAGTCTACGCCGGCTCAACGGTATCCGGCCCGGTCAACATAGCGAGGGACTCATAGAACTCCGGAAACGAGATGCCTGCGCAATCGGCATCCATGATCTCCGTCGTTCCTTCCGCTATCAAGCCGGCGATTGCGAACGCCATCGCGATGCGGTGATCGCCTTCGGTCTCTACACGTCCGCCCGAGAGCCGTTGGGGTCCGGTAACCGCAAACCCGTCCGCAAACTCTTCGATCTCGCCGCCGAGCGATATTATGCCCTCTGCCACCGTGCGCAGGCGGTCACTCTCCTTGATGCGCAGCTCTTTGGCGTCACGGATTTCGGTTCGGCCTTCGACCTGAGTAGCAATCACCGCGAGAATCGGTATCTCATCGATGATGTTCGGAATGATCGCGCCCGCGAGCCTCGTTCCGCCGCGCTCGCTCCGAAGTTGGGCGCTGGACACAACGATGTCCCCTACCAACTCGCGGTTTCTCTCCCGAATGTTCCTGGTCTGCACGGAAGCGCCAAGGTTCTGCAACACCTCGACGAAAGCCGTGCGAGTCGGGTTGAGGCCCACGTCGCGCAGGACAATTTCAGAGCCCGGCAGGACGCTCGCCGCGGCGATGAAGAAGGCAGCCGACGACACATCGCCGGGCACGTGATAATCGAGCGCCGTGAGCTCGTGCAAGCCTTCAATGGACACCGCGTCTGAGGAAGAAGCGTCAATCCGCGCGCCGAATTCGCCAAGCATCAACTCGGAGTGATTTCGTGACGGCGCGGGTTCCGAAACCACCGTGCGGCCCTCGGCGAGCAACCCCGCGAACAGCACACAGGTTTTGACCTGCGCGCTCGCTACCGGGCTCGCGTAGCTTATTGATCGAAGCTTCCGGCCGTGGATAGTCAGCGGCGCGAAGTTCGCGGAGGTGGCTTCGATGCGCGCGCCCATCAACATGAGCGGTTCGATTATCCGCGCCATAGGCCGGCGGCAGAGGCTCGCGTCACCGGTGATTTCGGATATAAAGGGTTGGCCGGCAAGCAGGCCGCTCAACATTCTTATCGTCGAACCTGAGTTCCCGGCGTTTATTTGAACGGCAGGCCGGTCGGGACGGTAGCCGAACAGGCCATTTCCGTGAATCACCACGCCGGAGCCAATATCGTCCACCCTGATTCCGAGCTTGCGGATGCAGTCGAGGGTTGCGTGGCAATCGGCGCTCGAGCCAAAACCGGTTACTCGGGATGGACCGCTCGCGATTGAAGCGAGCATTGCTACGCGATGTGAAATTGATTTGTCGCCGGGGACCCTCAACGAACCGCTGAGGCGCGCGGGTCCCTTGATTCTCATCGATCTTGACATCACAACTTGGCGCATGTTACACAATGACGCGCCTTGTGACCACCTTGCTTGTCATGCGCGGTTCGACCAGGGCTGGTAAAAGTCAGATGGAAAGGCATCCCGCGAGCCGATGACAGAGACCATCGAGCTTTCAATCGACAGCAAACTCGAATTCGTCGATCTGGTCGCCTCAGTTACCAAGAGCGTAACGGCGAAGCTCGGATTCGAGGAAGAAGACGCAAGCTGGATCGAGCTTGCGGTGCACGAGGCGGTCATCAACGCCATAATGCACGGCAACAAAAGCGCTGCCGACAAACAAGTAGAGGTTCGATTTGTCACCGAACACGACGCGGTAACCGTTTACGTGAGGGATTATGGGGAGGGATTCGACCCGGCGCATTTGCCGGACCCCACAAACTCGGATAATCTCCTTAACCCGACCGGTCGAGGGATCTTTTATATGCGCACTTTCATGGATGAGGTCGAGCACTCGATTCATCCGGAGGGCGGGAGCGTGGTGCGAATGAGAAAGATCAAACGCGTATTGTAGAACCACAACTTAGAGGACGGAAAAGGAGAAGTAGACGATGGCTAATCTGAATATTAAGGACCGCCAGGCGGGCGATGTCACGATACTCGATCTCTCCGGAAAGATAACGATCGGTGAGGGCAGCGTCCAGTTGCGCGAAGCAGTCCGCCGCCTGCTGGATGACGGCAAGAAGAAAATATTGCTGAATCTCGGCGACGTGTCGTACGTCGACAGCTCAGGCATCGGCGAGTTAGTCAGCTCTTATACAACCACGAATCACAATGGAGGACAGTTGAAGCTTCTGAATCAGACCAAGAAGATTCACGATCTGCTCACCATTACCAAGCTGTTGACCGTGTTTGAGTCGTTCGATGATGAGACAGCGGCGGTTTCGACCTTCAAGTAACACGATGGCCCTGACCCGGGCTAATGGTTGTTGATTAATCAAAAAGGGCGCAGGCCTCTACGGCAAGGTAGAAGGTTGCGCCCTTTCCCGTCTGTGAACAATCGTGAAAAAGCTGTACTTACTCGCGATACTCTTCGCATCACTGGCTGTAGGCGCCGCTGCGCGGCAAGCGCCTCCGGGACCGAAGACCTGGGCAGTGGTCGTTGGTATTTCGAAATATCAGAAGCTTCCCGGCGGTCAGCAACTACAGTTTGCCGATCGTGACGCCGCGCTGTTCTCCGAGGCTATTCAAAAGCACGGGGTGAGCGCTCAAAATGTAAGACTGCTGACAGGGGTCGATGCCACCGCCACTGCGATCAAATCCGCCATCGGCAACTGGCTCGCGCGATCCGTCTCGGAGTCGGACACCGTCCTGATATTCTTCTCGGGCCACGGGTTGTTCGAGCGCGAATTCGGCGAGTCTTACCTGCTTGGTTACGATTCCGATCCAAAGGACCCCTACAGCACGGCCCTGTCGATCAACGAACTCGGTCAGGCGCTTGCCCGGAGAGTCCGTTCGGGGCGGGTGCTGGTAATTGTGGACGCAGTGCGCCGCGATTTCTTCGATCCCGAGTCTGATCCTGCCTCCTCCAAGTTGTTTGCGCAGGCTTTCGATCAGTTAACCACTGCCAGACCAGGGCTGTCAGCCATCATTGCCAGTGGGCCGGGAGAGTTCTCGCGCGAAGGACAGAGATGGGGCGGGCACGGAGTGTTCGCGAAGCATCTGGCCGACGTACTGTTTGATGGCGCCGGTCAAACCAACGACCTCGCCGTCACAACCGACGGGCTGTTTGAGCTGTTGAAAGGGCGTGTAGCCGAGGATACTTCCGGCAAACAGCACCCGTGGCGAAGCGGTAGCGAGGTTGCGCGAGCTCAAGTGGCAAGCGTCGAGCGAAAGATCACCTCCCCAACTGCGGTAAGCGCCGACGTTTCTGCGAGGCCTGCAGAAGAGAAGAAACCGCAGGAATCTGGACCTCAACCCAAACAACCGAAGGAAAACGCCGGGACGCCAACAACGTCGAGCCAACAGACTGCGGTTGTGAAACCCGCCGCCAAGCCGCCGGCTCGGCCAGGACCTGTTGAGAGGCCGAGCACGACCGAGGTGAAGCCGTCGATCGCCCCCCAGCCCTCGCGTAGAGCGCAGGAACCTGCCCCGCCCAGAACTACTAGCAAGGAAAACAGGGCTACTCAGGGCGCTAACAAAGAGAAGACAGTACCGTCCCCGCGGGTTGGGCAAGCTGAAAAGACTGGCTCCGGGGCAGCTGCCGTCGCCGGCGATCAAAATGCGGTCACTACTCAGCGCGGCCTGGAGAAGCCTCCGAGCACCAGCGCCGCGCCTAAGCCGGATGCTACGTCGAGCAACCCACCCAGCCCCGCCGCGCCTAAGCCTGCGGTCCCTCGCACGGTAACTCAGGCGGGTACAGATACCGCGAAGTCCCGGCCGACTGTGACGCCCGCACCTGGCGAGCTTGCGCGGGCTGACATCCCGCCTCGCGAGGCACCGCCGACTCCACCGAAACCGGCGGTCAATCCACCGAGTGCCGTAGTTGTTTCGCCGGAACGAGGGGCTAATCAACCCGAGCCTCTCGCCGCGTCGGTTCCTGTTGTGCGTGGGGGAGCCGCGCCGTCGCCCTTGATTCCACAACTCGAGGCCGCCATAGCTTCCCGAATCTTGATCGAGCCAAGGAACACGAGCGCGTGGGACTTGTATCAACGGATGCTCTCGGAGCCGGGCGCCGCTGCGGATGCAGCTCGATTGAAGCCGGCTTTGGCGGATGCGCTTTTTGCGGAGGGCCGGGCTATCGTAAGCGGCGATGTGCGCGGCGACAACATCTCGGACAAGGTTGATGACTTCAAGCGGGCCGGTCAGATGCTGGCACGGGCACGAACACTCAGACCCGATAACGGCGACATAAGCGCGCTCGAGAAGCTGAGCGCCGCCGAGGCGTTGATCTCATTGCAGTTCTATGACGAAGCCGAGCGCGCCTTAGCGCCGCTTCAGACCGCAAAGCTCGCTGCTGTCGAGAACGCGCTCGGGCTTGTGTATCAGGGCAAGCTGGACACGTGGAGGGCCGAGCGTGCGTTTAAGCGCGCGACTGAGATTGATTCGAAATGGGCGGCCCCGCACTATAACCTCGCGTTGCTTTACCAGAATCAGCAGAATCAAGCCGCGCTAGGCGAGTTTGAAGCCGCTGCCTCTAATGATCAGACCAATGTGTTCCTGTTATCCGCGTTGGGCGAGGAGTACTTCACGCGGCAGCAATGGCAGCAAGCCGCCGAAGCATTTCGCAAGGCGGTTGCGCTCAGACCTACTGATGACAATCTGCACACCAAGCTTGGCCACGCGCTCTACAGCCAGGGCCTGCAGGACGAAGCGAATCGCGAGTACCAGAAGGCTTCTGAGCTGCGCCGCAAACGACCGTAAACTCTCCAGGGACCACAGGCATCCCGCCCCGCCGCCCAGCTAAGAGACGGAGAATGCCGGCAGTGATGACAGCGCTACCCGGGGTTCTACTTTTTCTTTTTCTCTTCGACGGCAGGCCGGCTGAGATCGACTTGAAACAGCTCGTTCTCTTTCTCGCGGTCCGAGCCGAACAGGATCTCGGTGTTCGAGACGAATCTCGGAGAGTGGGTGTTTCCAGGTTTATACGTGAGCTGCGTGATTTGCTCGGTGCTCGAATCGAAAAGAAAGAGCTGTGAACCGCTACCCGACGGTCCAACAAAGGCGACGAGCTTTCCGTCGGGTGAAAGCGCGGGGGCGTGTTTTGGCAAGTCAGGCTGAGGAAGCTCGTGCGCCTGCCCTACTTCAGGATCGAACAGGAAGATGCTGTCCTGCTGCTCGGCTTGCTCCTGCGCCCACAACACGATCATCCCTCTCCAGGCACCGGGGATGTAGCTGCGAATACGGGCGTACCTGGTTTCGGTGAGATCACGCAGAGCTTTTCCGTCGAGGCTGTATTGCCAGAGGGAATGCCTCCCGCTGTTGTCGCTTACCTTGAGGAGCAGGACGCTCTTGCCGTCCGCCGATATGTCGGGACGAATCGATGAGCATTCATCGTCAGTGAAAAACTGGGGCTTGCCGCCGGCGACTGCGATCGACGCCACGTGCAGGATGCCGAAAGCCGCGTCGGGAAGCGGGCTCTCATCCGAGGTGTACAGAATCTGTTTACCATCGGGGGTAAACACGGGCTCCTTGTCGCTAAAGTTGTTCTTTGTGAGTTGGCGCACCGTGCCTGTTTTGATGTTGAGGATGAATATCTCATCGAAGCTGGCGGTTTCGCTGAACCCCGCAAAGGTCACAAACTGGCCGTCGGGCGACCATTGCGGTCCGGCTACCCCCCATTTCAGATCGGTCAACGGCGGGCGAATCGAGTGATCGCCGATGTTCATCACGTAAAGATTGGGCGACGCGTTTGGCTTTTTGGCAATCAGCAGTATCGATTTTTTGTCGGGCGAGACCGGGCCAATCGCATAAAGCCCCATCCCCTGCGTGAGCTGTTGAATCTTAAAGGGCTCCGGGTTCTTGGCTTCCTTCTTCTCGCCTTTTGTCTTTGAATCCTGACCCGTTGCGACCGGCACCGAGGAGATCAATAGAAGCCCCAGCAGAAGCACACCCGATAGGGAGGCGCCCGCTAGCGAGGTGACAGAGGGCTTGTGGTTGGTCGTTAAGAAGCTTCTCATTACGGATTCGGCGGGCTGCGAGATCGAGCGGTATCCTAGCACGGACTCCGTTCGAGAACAAAAGTGTCGTTGAACAGACGCGCCTCCGAGGCCGTGCGCAAGACCGGCTCTCGCAAAGACTGCCCAGGTAGCGGCGTTTCTTGCGCACTGTGAAAATGGCGCTCTCTAACAATCATCGCTTCTTAAGCAACCTGGACCAAAAGCCTCTCCTGGGCGCGTTCGGGTTCTTCCTGGCTTCGTCGCTCACGTATGAGTCGGGGTCGGTAATGATCAATTGCAATAGGTTCGCAGGTGTCTTCTCATTGTGAGCCACGCCCCAACGAACGTAATTCACCGTGTCGGTCGCGAGTCTCTCCAGATTCGCTTCTGGCACGTTCGGGTTCTCGGCCACCGCCATGCGAACAGCGGCCGCCGAATCAGTGGAGAGGAGGTTCAGAGTAACAGCCGAAGTGCGGAGGTTGTCAGCTACGGCCTCTCTGACGTCGATCGATGTATCGCACCCGAGGCGGTCCAAAACGTCAGCCGATTTCGTTGCCGATGCAATTGTAAGCCGCGAACTTGGGCAATGCTCTATGAGCAGCAGCAGGTCTTCAGTGGAGAGATCCCTCGCCCAGTCTTTTTCGATGCGAAGGTCGTAGCTCCCGCTGGCTATTTCCTCTCGATGCTTGCCTATGAATTCAACAAAGTCGTCCCAATCTTCCGGGACGATGCTCTGCTTTGCCGAGTTTTCCATGATTTGCGAACCAGGCTCAACGAATGTCGATGTCGTTCGGTAGGACGACAAATTGAAGTTTGTCGGACATTCAAATTAAGGCACTTCAAGGAATTGCTGGTCCGCCTTTGCCAGCCAATTGAGCTTTCTCCCGGGGTCGAACCACAAACCTCACAGATTCTCGATGATTGCCGAGGCGAACTCGCTTGTCTTCAGCTTTGATGCGCCTTCCATCTGTCTGTGAAGATCGTAGGTCACTCGCTTCTGCTGAATAGTCCGGGTCAACGCGGTGACGATACTGTCACTCGCCTCGCGCCAGCTCATATGCTCGAACATCATCACCCCCGACAGGATCACCGATGAAGGGTTGACCATATCTTTGTCCGCGTACTTCGGCGCGGTTCCGTGAGTCGCTTCGAATACCGCGGCTCGGTCCCCGATGTTGGCTCCCGGAGCCATTCCCAACCCGCCCACCTGCGCGGCCGCCGCGTCCGAGAGATAGTCGCCGTTGAGGTTAGGCGTAGCCAGAATCGAATACTCGTCGGGCCGAATCAGGAGCTGTTGGAAAATCGAGTCCGCGATGCGGTCTTTGACCAGCACTTTCTTCTTCCACTCGCCGTTGCCGTGCGTCCCCCAGATCGCTGCGAGGGTGTTTCTGACCTCGGCGACCGCCTCCGCTCGCTGCTTCTCAGACAACTGATCAAACCCCGGTTCGATCATCCGCGCATTGTCTTCTTCGGTGAGGGAAGAGTTCTTCTCTCGGTTGTCCAATATCCACGTCTCGCGCTCGGTGACGATATCGCTCCTGAATTCTTCCTTTGCAAGCTCGTAGCCCCAATCGCGAAACGCGCCTTCGGTGAATTTCATGATATTGCCTTTGTGAACCAGCGTGACCGAGGGCCTGTTGAAGTCGAGCGCATACTGAATCGCTCGTCGCACCAGTCGCTTTGTTCCCGTTGGCGAGATGGGTTTTATGCCGATGCCACTGTCGGGTCTAACCTTATAACCGTACTTATCGTTTAGCAGCGAAATGATCTCTTTTGCACGATCGGTTCCGGAAGCGAACTCGACTCCGGCGTATACGTCTTCCGTATTTTCACGAAAGATCACCACGTCGACGTTTTCGGGATGCTTTACCGGCGAGGGTACCCCGGTGAGGTAACGCACAGGCCGCACACACGCATAGAGGTCGAGCACCTGGCGGAGGGTGACGTTCAGGCTGCGAATCCCACCCCCAACCGGAGTGGTCAGCGGGCCTTTGATCGCAACGCCGAACTCGGCAATAGCGTTGACGGAGTCATCGGTCAACCACTCGCCGAACTTGTTGAAAGCCTTCTCGCCGGCGAATATCTCGTACCATACGACCCGGCGGTTGCCGCCGTAGGCTTTTTCGACCGCGGCGTCAAACACCCGCTGCGATGCGCGCCAGATATCGCGGCCAATGCCGTCGCCTTCGATGAACGGGATGATGGGCCGATCGGGCACGCTCAGCGTCATGCCCTCGACTGTAATCTTTTGACCCTCGGCGGGAACTTCTATACGATTGAACGTCGACATGAGCTCGGGACCTCCTCGAAAGCGCGGTGCGAACACGCGGTCGGAATGTAACAATCGCGCGAGAGAGGTGTCAAGATTCGAAGCTTCAAGATACGCAGTGTTTAGTGCGTCTGAATGGCAGATCAGGCGTCCGCGCCCCGCGGTGTTTCTGAATAATTGCCGGGACTCAACTCCGGAGGAACCGGAGGAGCGGAGTTAAGCCTTCGGATCGCCAAACTGAGCCGAGATGGTAGAGAGAATGAAAGACACGGACCCGACAGAGGATTCGCTGGATCAGTTTCGCCGCCGGCTACAGGAATCGGGCGCGGCGAATCTGACCGCGGAACCCGAGACTCCCAACGCGTGGGACCGGGTGAAGCTCGCGCGCCATCCGAATCGTCCCTATACGCTCGACTATATCGAGTTGTTGTTTACCGGTTTCTTTGAGATTCATGGTGACCGGCGCTTCGGAGATGATCCGGCGATGGTTGCGGGCTTTGCAAACTTTCACGACGAGCCCTGCGTGGTTATCGGTCATCAGAAGGGCCGCACGACGAGGCAGCGTCAGCATCGCAACTTCGGCATGCCCAAACCGGAAGGCTATCGCAAGGCGCTGCGGGTGATGAAACTCGCGGAAAAGTTTCATCGACCGATATTCACTCTGGTCGATACACCCGGCGCCTATCCGGGCATCGACGCAGAAGAGCGGGGCCAGGCCGAGGCAATCGCATACAACCTGCGCGAGATGGCGAAGCTGCGTGTGCCGGTTATCACTGCGGTCACCGGCGAGGGCGGCTCGGGCGGGGCGCTGGCGATAGGAATGGGAGACAGAGTGTTGATGCTTGAAAACGCGATCTATTCGGTGATCTCGCCCGAATCATGCTCGGCGATACTCTGGCGCGATCAAGCGCACGCCGAGGACGCATCTCGCGCCTTGCGGTTGACCGCACCCGACTTGCTCGAGTTTGGATTGATCGATCAGATCGTGCCCGAGCCCGCTGGCGGCGCTCATATGAACCACGAGGAGGCCGGCAGCTGTCTGGACGCCTGTCTTTCGGATGCGTTCCGCTCGGTAAGGGATCTCGGTTGCGATGAACGCATCTCTCGCCGCTATGACAAGTTCCGCAAGATGGGCCGGTACGAAGACCGCACCCAGCAAGGCGGCGCTTAAGGGGAATCATTCTTCGAGTGCAGGAGGCTATTTTGATCGACCAGTCGCGCTCCAAACGTTTATTCGCACATCTGGTGGTCGCTTGCTTGCTTTTGTCCGCGGTCTCGTCCGCTAATTCCTTTTCCTCCCAGTCAGCGGCGCCGGCTGGAACTGGCTTCTCAGAGGCTGAGCGCGCGGCTGCAGCGGCGCTTAGCGTCGAAACCATAAACGAGGTGACGAACCGGCTCGCTTCTCGAGATATGGAAGGGCGCGGAACTGGACAGCCCGGAGCCGACCGCGCGGCGAAGTTCATAGCCGATCGATTGGCCAAGCTTGGCTTGAAACCCGTGGGCGATGACCATAGCTATCTTCAACAAATCAAGTTCAGAGTCGAGCAAGCGCTTCCTGATTCAGTATTCAAGTCCGGCGAATCGACCTTCGCTTACAAGAGAGACTTCGTGGTTGCGCCACCGCTGCCGGCCGCCTCAACGGAAGTCGGGGGAGAATTGGTATTCGCCGGTTACGGAGTCACCTCTGCAGAGTTGAAGCGCGACGATCTGCGCGGAATCGACGTCAAAGGCAAGGTCGTGTTTGTCCTTGGAGGCAAGCCGAAAAACGTTGACCAGGCCGCGTGGGCCAAAGTTGCAAATCCCCCGGCAGTGCTCGGCAGACTCGCCGCCGCCGGCGCTGCGGGATGCGTGTTGACTTATTTTGCAGCCAGAGAGACACAGCCCTTCAATCTGGTGACGGCATACCTGTCGCGCCGACGCGTTTCGCTTGCCGATGCGCCGCAGCCTCCGATGAAGGTACCGCCGATGGTATTGGTAAGCAACGCAACCGCTGAGAAGCTTTTCGAAGGGTCTGGTTCGACTTATGGGGAGGCGATGCAGAAGGCCGAAAACGGGGAGTTCGTCTCACGCCCGCTGGCGAAGCAGGCCTCCATATCGGTCAAGCTCCGTCGCAATGAAGCGACCAGCAGCAACGTCGTTGCGGTGCTCGAAGGTTCGGACTCAAAACTGAAAGACGAAGCGGTCGTTCTATCAGCGCACTATGATGCGTACGGCATCGATGCCGACGGGACGATATATCCGGGAGCCGCCGATAACGCTATCGGCGTCGCAAAGCTCGTCGCGATTGCTGAGGCGCTGGTCAAGTCGAAGACCAGGCCGCGCCGCTCTATCATTTTTCTCGCAGTGACCGGAGAAGAATACGGGCTGTTGGGCGCCGCCTACTGGGTCAAACATCCGACCTGGCCGATCGAGAAAGTTGCTGCCGATATCAACTACGACGGCATAGGCACCGAGGTCTGGGGACCGCTCGGTTACATTGTCGACTACGGCTTCAAGAATTCGGACCTCGGCGAGTTGTTGGACGGTGTCATGGCGGCGCAGGGTCTGAAGCTTGTCCCCGATCCATCTCCCGAAGAAGGAATCTTCTATCGCTCGGATCATTATGAGTTTTTCAAGAAGGGTATCCCGGCACTGTATCTGATTGGCGCGCCGGCCGGAAACCTGCTGGCGTTCATGCCAAGAGCGGCGAAGTGGTTGGTGACCGACTATCACATGCCCACCGACACCGTTCAGCCCGATTGGAACTGGGAAGGAGCGCGGGGACTCGCCGTCACCGGTTTGGTTGCCGGTCTTCGAATAGCAAATCAGGATGCGATGCCCGCGTGGAAACAGTCTTCTCCATACAATCGTCCGCGCGGCACAAACTTACCACCGCCACCACGTCAGTGAGCATCGCCGATGAAGTTTGACTGCTTTCTTTTTGACTTCGACGGAACGCTTGCTTATTCCGAGCAAGCGTATCGCGCGGCGTTTCTGCATTCGATTGAGCGGCACACCGGAGTTCTTCCGAACGACGTCGAGTTCAGCGACTACTGGAACGTCACGCCTCACGATGTGTTAAGGCGCTACGGCGAAGAGTTGCTCGAAGAGATGTTCGAGAGCTTTGAGGAGCACTACTACGCTACGCATCACAACCACCTCATAGCATACGACGGGATAGAGGACGTATTGTCGGCTCTGAATAAGCAAGGTGCGAGCGTTGGAATCGTATCGCTCAAGCCTCGCCGCGCGGGTGATCTCGAGTTGGATATCATTGGTCTTCGGCGGCTGATAGGCCTGGCAGTTTGGGGCGATGACGTTGAAAGACCAAAACCGGAGCCAGACGGCGTGTTCCTCGCGATGGCTGATCTTGGCGCTGATCCTGGTTCAACGCTTGTGATCGGGGACAGCCCGGCTGACATAATGATGGGGCGGGCGGCGGGAACGCGAACGGCGGCAGCGATGTGGGGCGGCTCGAGCCGCGAGCGACTATTTGCGGCCTCGCCGGACCTTGCCTTCGACGCGCCCAGCGACATGTTGAGCTTGCTGCTCGCCGGGCAAGATGCGTAGCGCAGCACGTTTTGATCGAGTGGTTTGACTGTGTAAAGCAATTCGGCACAATCATACATGTGGATGAGGTCGATGAAGTCCACTGGATGGGTTTGAGCGCGGATATCTCTATTGCAGTATTCGCGAGCACGAAAGCTGCGAAGCGCACTAATCCGTTGTTCAACGCCCGCAACTGGCGTAAAGGCCCGGAGGAGATGCGATGACAGCAAAGCCAACGACCGACACCCGCTCCGCCGAAGTTATTTCCATCAATCCCGCCACCCTCGAAGAGCTGGCTCGCTTTCACATCTCAACAACGGCCGAAGTAAACGCCGCAGTGGCGCGATCGAGGGCCGCGCAGCCCGGTTGGGGCGCGCTGTCGTTGCGCAATCGCGCGCGTTACATCCTAAAGCTTCAACGCGAATTGTATGATCGCCAACAAGAAATCATCTCGATTATTTCAGACGAGACCGGTAAACCCGCCTTCGAAGCGCTGACCGCCGAGGTCTTTCCCGCCTGCGATCTTATGAGCCACTTCGCCGCAACCTCCGAGCGCATTCTCCGCGATGAACGATTCACACTGGCGGTCTTTCGCAACAAGCGATCGATGATCAGCTACGAGCCTCTGGGCGTTGTGGGAATCATCAGCCCGTGGAACTTCCCATTCTCGATACCGATGGGCGGCATAGTTATGGCCCTCGCGGCAGGCAATGCCGTGGTGTTCAAGCCATCCGAGTACACGCCGCTGGTCGGTGATGCGATAAAGCGGCTGGCTGCCTCGTCTGGATTTCCGGAAGGCGTACTCGAAGTCGTGCAAGGCGATGGTTCAACCGGCGCTGCGTTAGTCGAGGCATCTGTGGACAAGATCTTCTTTACCGGCTCTGTGCGCACCGGAAAGAAGATCGCCGAAAGCGCCGCGAAACGGTTGCTCCCCGTAGTCCTCGAACTCGGCGGCAAAGATCCGATGATCGTGCTCGATGACGCGCCGTTTGAACGCGCGGTGAAGGGCGCGGTGTGGGGCGCATTCATGAACTGCGGCCAGGTATGCGCATCAGTTGAACGGCTGTATGTCGCGGAACCGATCGCAGACAGGTTCATCGCTGCCGTAGTCGATGAAGTCAAGAAGCTGCGCATCGGCGCGCCGTCCGGCTTTTCCACTGACATTGGCCCTCTCACCAACGAGAACCAATTGAACATCGTCACCAGTCAGGTCGCCGACGCCGTAGCCAGAGGTGCGCGTGTTCTTGCGGGTGGCCGTCGCCGCGACGATCTCGGCGGTTACTTTTTCGAGCCAACCGTTCTGGTCGATGTGAACAGCTCGATGAAGGTGATGACTGAAGAGACGTTTGGACCGGTGCTTCCAATCAAGATCGTGAAAGACGAGCACGAGGCCATCGGCGAAGCTAACAGCACACGCTACGGTCTGCTGGCTTCGGTGTGGACTTCCGACAACGAGCGCGGCCGCCGCATTGCTCGGCGCATCGAAGCGGGCACGGTTGTGATCAACGACGCGGTTTACACACACGGCGCGGCGCAGACTCCCTGGTTCGGCGTCAAAGAGAGCGGCATGGGTGTCACCCACGGCGCGCAGGGTTTATTCGAGTTCGTTCAAAT
Organism: Blastocatellia bacterium; assembly: GCA_963737945.1. Classification (GTDB taxonomy): domain Bacteria; phylum Acidobacteriota; class Blastocatellia; order UBA7656; family UBA7656; genus Onstottus_A. The sequence goes on from CAVTUR010000011.1 coordinate 579,669, forward strand.
GAAACACATCAACTGGGATCTGCTGCCGATGAAGAGCGACTGGTGGTGGTTCCCCTACACCGAGAGATGGCAGAATCGCTTCAAGACGCTGATGAAGGTGCTGTATAGGTGGAAGCTTCGCAAGATCGCCTGACCGGGCTTGCGGGGGGGTAAAGCGAGGACAGATTCACCATTGTTTGATCTCTACGAAGAATTCAAGTCAATCGTCTCGGCTCTGGAAGAGCACGGTATAGAGTATGCCGTCTGCGGCGGGCTTGCCATGGCGGTTTATGGTTTGCCAAGAGCTACGGTGGATATCGACTTGCTCATCCTTGGCGAGCGCCTGGACGAAGTCAGGGAGTTAGCCCGGACTCAGGGCTATACCATTGAAGCGTTTCCCATGACATTCTCTCGCGGGGCCGTCGAGATCCGCCGCGTTTCGAAAATCGATCCGGAGACAGGGATCGTGTTGTCAGTCGATTTGTTGCTTGTTACACCTGAAATCGTCGATATATGGCAATCTCGATCTGAGGTCGCTTGGGAGTCGGGCAATCTCTGGGTTGTCTCGCGGCTAGGACTGATTGCAATGAAGTCGCTCAGATCAAGCGCCCAGGACCTCGCCGACATCGAGCGACTGAAGGAAATCGAGAATGAAAGTTGATATGTCGCCACAGGCCGTTACCGCGCGGCTAAAGCTGGTCTCGCAGTTGCGGCGTTTGTGCCTATCCCTTGGAAAGGCGCGGACTGTCCGGGAAGCCGGCAGGCAATCTGCGGGCCCACCCTCGATTTCTGAGCAGCGACCACCCCGAACAAAACAATGACGTTCAGACTGCGTTCCGCCGGCACTCTGAACACTTTCGTCGGACGCACTCCCAAAGAGGAATAAAACTTTCGCGAGAATGTATTAATGAGGTGGGGACATACATACCCGTGCCCCTCGGCAGGAGAGAATAGTGAAGCCGAAGATAGCCCTAACTCTGGTGTTGGTCGTACCCGCGCTGGCGCTCGTAGTTGTCGCCCTGGTTAGCAAAAGAACGGCAGATGGTTACGTCAGCGCCGCGCAAGATCGATCACCGGCCGCATCCGCTCAGCGGGTTCCCGTTCTTGTTGAGTTGTTCACCTCCGAGGGCTGTTCGAGCTGCCCGCCGGCCGATGAACTGCTCACTCGGCTTGAACAAACGCAGCCAGTCGACGGCGCGGAAGTCATAGGGCTCTCCGAACACGTAGATTACTGGAATCGTCTCGGGTGGACCGATCCCTACTCATCATCGGAGTTCAGCGAGCGACAGAACGATTACGCGCACGCATTTGACACCGATGGTGCTTATACCCCGCAAATGGTTGTCGACGGGCGCGCCCAGTTTGTAGGCAGCGATTCGAGTAGAGCGCGAAAAGCAATCGCCGGCGCTGCGCACGATTCGAAAACCGCGGTGACGGTGAGCATTGCTTCTGAAGACTCCAGGGCGGGCGCAATAACGTTCGACGTGCGGGCCGAGAAACCGCCAACCAGTTCGGAAGGTGATTCAGCAGAGGTACTGCTGGCGATTGCTGAGAGTGGGTTGCGATCCAGTGTCTCGCGAGGTGAAAACGCGGGCCGCCGTCTCAACCATACCGCCGTAGTCCGGAAGCTTACGCTGCTCGGCTCGATCAAATCACGAGACGGATCACTGTTTGTTGCTACGCCGGTGGTTCAAATCGACAAGGCGTGGAAGCGTGACAATCTGAAGGCGGTGGTCTTCGTGCAGGAGCGCGGGAGCCGTCGAGTGCTCGGCGCGGCGGCGGCGCCATTGGGGAAGTAGCATCCTATGGCAGGCGCTAGAAAAAAGTAGCCATGTTGATAAAGAATCCAGACGACATAAAGAGCAGCGAGATCACCGACAAGGCGCTGTATCTCAACCGAAGGACGTTTATCCGCGGTGCAGCTCTCGCGGGCGGCGCCGTTGCCACAGGGTTTGTCTATCGTTACTTCACCAGTCATGGCGAGGAGACTCAGGCGGGAGAGAAGATCGCCGATGTTCAAGCGCCCCCACAAACGGCTCCGCCGATCAACGAGGCATCCACATCGTACGAAGACATAACCCACTACAACAACTTCTACGAGTTCTCGACCGACAAGCTCGAGGTTGCGAGCAAGGCAAAACGATTCGTGACTCGTCCGTGGACGGTCGCCGTCGAAGGTCTCGTTCAGAAGCCACGGGTTTTTGACATCGACGATTTGTTGAAGATCAGTCCTCCTGAAGAACGCATCTACCGCCATCGCTGCGTCGAGAGATGGTCGATGGTGATCCCCTGGGTCGGGTTCCCGCTGGCGAAACTGCTGGATCAAGTACAACCGCTGTCCCAGGCGAAGTACGTCGCGTTTGAAACCCTTGCCGATCCAAAGCAGATGCCAAACATCAGCTCAGATGTTCTGGATTGGCCGTACGTCGAAGGTTTGCGGTTGGATGAAGCGATGCACCCGCTGACGATTCTTGCGAGCGGGTTGTATGGTGAGACGTTGCCGCCGCAAAACGGCGCGCCGCTCAGACTGGTTGTCCCGTGGAAGTACGGCTTCAAAGGGATCAAGTCGATCGTTAAGATCAAGCTCGTCGAAGACCAACCGCCGACGGCCTGGAATATCGCCGGTCCGAGGGAATACGGTTTCTACTCGAACGTAAACCCGAACCGAGACCACCCACGCTGGAGCCAAAAACAGGAGCGGCGCATAGGTGAGTTCGGGGTGAGAGATACCGTGATATTCAACGGCTACGGGGACCAGGTCGCGCAGCTCTATAGCGGCATGGATTTGATCAAGTACTTCTGAGGCAATGAAAGATACACGGTTCGCACAACTGGCGATTTTCATCAACAGCGCAGTGCCGCTCTCGCTGCTTGGCTGGGATTGGTATCATCACCACCTCGGCGCAAACCCAACGGAGTTTGCCACTCGGACAACGGGCGTGTTGACGTTGTTGTTCATTATTCTCTCGCTGGCTGTTACCCCTCTCCGAAAGGCGCTCGGGCTACCGTGGATGATCAAGTTTCGACGACTGCTCGGTCTGTATGGGTTCTTCTACGGCTGCGTCCACCTGTTGACTTACGTCTGGTTCGACAAGTTTTTCGCATTGGGGCAAATCGGGGAAGACATCGCAAAACGGCCTTACATAACGGTTGGCATGGCGAGCTTTGTGATGCTGGTGCCGCTCGCGCTGACCTCAACTCAAAAGAGCATCAAGAAGCTGGGAGGGAAGCGATGGAACAGGCTGCACCGGCTTGTTTATCTGTCAGCAGCCGGCGGAGTGATTCACTACTACATGCTGGTGAAGGCGGACACTCGCGAGCCCATCCTGTTTGGGGTTGCGGTCGCGATCTTGCTTGGCTACCGGGTGCTCAACAAGTTCCTCCCGAAAGCGACCCAACGCACACCATCCCGCGCGCAGCGTATGTGAGGGACCTGGATACGCCTGAATCGCCGGACACCACGACTGGCAACTTTGCGTCTTAGCGGATCTTTGCGTCTTTGCGCGGAGCCTCGTTTTTCCAACTTAGAGAACGATGGAGGGCTCCGCGCAAAGACGCAAAGATCCGCTAAGACGCAAATACGAATTCACAAAAAGGAATGGCTCAGTCGCGCTCTACCTATACCCTTCAGCCTGAAGCTCAAACAACTCAGCGTACAACCCACCGCATGCAACAAGTTCCTGGTGCGAGCCGTCTTCGACCACCATTCCGTGCTGAAGCACGATTATTCGATCCGCCATCCTCACCGTAGAGAAACGATGCGAAATGATCACCGCCATTCGTCCCGCTACCAACTCCGAAAATCGAATAAAGACTTCGTACTCGGCGCGCGCATCAAGCGCCGCCGTCGGCTCATCCAGGATAAGCACCTGAGCGTCCCGCATGTATGCCCGGGCGAGTGCGATCTTTTGCCACTCGCCGCCCGACAGCTCGACTCCATCCTCGAAACGCCGCCCGAGCATCTGCTTGTACCCTTTTGAGAATCGCGGCAGCAGGCTCGATGCCTGCGACTGCTCAGAAGCCGATACAATCGCGCCGGGCGTGTCGCCGTTGCCTTCGCTCACGACGTTCGAGCCATCCTCCTGATCGTTTACGCTAGGCGCATCCAGATACAATCGCACCTCATCGATCTCGCCAACGCCGATGTTCTCATCGAAACGAAGATCGTACTTTACGAAGTCCTGAAAAATGACCCCGATCGCCCGGCGCACCGAATGAATCTCATACTCTCTAAGATCGATGCCGTCGAGAAGAATGCGCCCTTCGGTAGGATCGTAGAGCCGTGCGAGCAGCTTGGTGAGCGTCGTCTTGCCCGCGCCGTTCTCGCCCACAAACGCAACACGCTCTCCCGGCCCCAGCCTGAAGCTCACATTTCTGACAGCCCACGCGTCGCTTCCCGGATATTGAAACCCGACACCTTCGAACACAAATCCGTCTCGTATCGGGCGCGGCACTTCAAGAGCACCCGACGCCGAGACAATCGAGGGCTCCATCTCAAAGAAATCGAAAAGGTCCTTGAGGTAGAGGCACTGTTGATAGATCCCGCCCGCGCTGAGCAGCAACACTTCGATCAATTGCCGGCTTCGCGCAAACGAACCCGCTAGAAAAGTCAGCGTGCCGATCGTCAGCTCTCCTCGCGTGGCTCGCACAAGTATGATCGCGTATGCACTGTAGTAGCCCAGCGTGCCTATGAGCGAGAGCAGCGAGCTGACTCTGGCCTTGCGGATCGAGAGCTTCTTGTTCTCGTCATAGAACTTCCAGGACAGCTTGCGGAACCGCTCGATCAACCAGGGCGACAGCCCGAACGACTGAACCTCCTTTGCGGTTCTGTCGCTCGCGGCCACGTAACGCAGATAATCGAGCTGTCGGCGCTCCGGCGTCCATCTGAACTGCATCGAGTACTCGAGCGACGCGAAGTGAGTCTCCCCGAAAAAACTCGGCAGCACGGCGACCGCAAGCAGCAGCAAAAGCCAGGGGTTGTACACCACCAGCGCGGCGCCCAGTGATATCAAGGTGAGCCCGTCCTGCCCGATCGCCAGAAGCTGCGCAAGCAACCCGATGCGACTGGTCGTCTGTCGCCGGGCGCGCTCGAGTTGATCGTAGAACGCCGGGTCTTCGAAGTGCGCGAGGTCGAGCGTCGCGGCGTGCTCCATCAACCGGACGCTTGTGTGGTTTGAGAATAGATCGCCCAGCAAGCTCTCAACCAGCGATGACGTTCTTGCGAGTATGTCGTTGGCGGTAACGATTGCAATTTCGAGCGCGACAAGTTTCCAAAGCCTTGCGAAATCCGGAGACGATTCGCGCGAAGCGACCACGGAGTCGATTATCAACTTGCCGACCCAGAGCATGGCGACTGGAATTCCGGCCCTCATCAGGCGCAGCACCGCCATCGTGGCCGTATAGCCGCGATGCGTTTCCCACACGAGCTTTATCAGGGGAGGGACATAGTGGAGTGCAGCAAACCGTTCCTTAAGCGTTGGCCGCTCATTGCTTTTTTGAGGCGCGCCGAAAGAGGGATGCATGGCCATAGTGAAACGTGAGGCGTGAAACGTGAGTCGTGAAACGTGACTCGTGAAACGTGACTCGTGAAAGTGACCAATTAACCGTGTAACTTGAAAAGCAATGCGTCCCATCGGAGCTTTGCGTGCTTTGCGGTCCTTAGCGTCTTTGCGCTGAGAATTTCCCCTGAGAATTTCCCCACTCGTTTCGCGCAAAGATGTAAAGCAACGCAAAGCCGCAAACACAGACGACTGAGTCAATTCCTACTTTGTCTCGCGAAACTCCCCGAGCAACTCGTCGCGAAAATATCCCGCCGGGATAGTACCCTGTTTGATGAACAGAAGATGAAATGTCTTGGCTGAAAATCGATCTCCCAGCATTTTTGAGGCCTCCTCACGCAGCGCGTAGATCTGATCCTTGCCCAGGCGATACGTGATCGCTTGCGTGGGCCACTTCGAATAACGGAAGATCGCGGCCTCAGCCGATTTGCAACTCGCCCGTTTATCGTCCTTCGCGGTACTTGCGGCGTCCCCGCACCCTCCCGGAAGAAAATCAACCACCTGCGAGAACAGGTTGACCGCATCATCGTAGCTCATGCCGGCCTGTGTGAAGACCGGTGTCCACCCGCACCCGCAGATCGCGATAAAGCTTGCCCTGCAACTGATACAACCTCTCCTCCGGTGTGTAGGCTCCCTGGGGCGCGCCCGGTTGCGGCTCGGCCATCAGAGCTTCGGCATAGAGCCCCCAACCCTCCGCCGACATCGAGTCCTCCCACATCGACGATGAGTCCTCGACCGCTCCCGGGGTGAGCCAGCGCACCGCTCCGATCTGATCTTTGTACTGAGTCATGACTTTGTAATACCAGTCGTGACCCGGGAATCCTTCGTGCGCGGACAGATCGGCGAGGGCTGAGCGGTTGTTTGATTTCAACGCGGCGATATCGTTGTCGGTCGGCGTCACGTAGAAGCGTCCGACGCCGGTTGTCTTGAACGGGGGCGCCGGATAATAGGACGCGCCGTCGATCGAAGCTCTCAACGGCGGCGGGGTTTCAGTGACGTCGAGCTTGTAGTCATCCGGGACATCAAAGATCCCGGTCTTGCGGGCGTAGTCGACCAGACGGAAAGCCGCGTCCCGATACCACGAGATCATCTCGGTATCAGATTTAGGATAGTCCTTTGATAACTCGTCGAAAACTGCACGCACTGCAGCGGGTCCCTCGGCTGGAAGTGTCCAGGAGTGAGCCTTACCGATCTCTCGAGCCAGGTCGATCATCTCTTTCTGTGTCGCTTCGACGATTGGCCACGCCTCGTCGTAAAGTTGAGCAGCAGTCTTATCGATTCGGAAGTTGTTCTTGAGCGCCCAGTCGTATTCGGCTTCACCCATCGCAAAGCGATCACCCGCGAATTGCTGCTTGACCTTCGAGTTAGGCACGTCATCAAAAAAGGTCTTCGCCACGAAATCGCCGAGCTCACGATAGGCTCCAGCAGCCAGTTTCGAGGCGTTACGAATCTGAGCCAGCAACTGCTCACGCTGTGCACCTGTGGCTCGCTCCTCAGCTAGCCTCGGCAGAGTTTCTTCAAAATACTTTGCATCCGCTGCAGATGTATCTATGCCGTTGCGTTTCAGCACGCGAGAATCCGGGGTGTTGTTGGATTTGATCCCGGCGAGCAGTTGCTCTTGAGCAACCGCTAGAAATCGCGGAATCGCGCTGATGCGTTTGGCCACCAACGACCATTCTTCCTCCGTGCCATAGGTCTTCTCACCCGTCTGAGTCATCCCCTGCAACTGCCAGTCGATCGCCCGGAACGGCTCGTCGGTATAGGTGTCGAGCGCGCGCTCCTGATACCGGCGCACTTGATGCTGATGAAGCAGAAATCGGATCTGAGCAAGCGCCACTTCGCGATCGATACGCCGGTTCGCCGAAAGCGTGTTCGGGTCGACACTCTCGAACGACTTCTGCGTGTCCGCGAGCCACCGGTCTTCCGCCTCAAGCGCCGTTGCCGAGTGATCGCGCAGCGTACCGTCAACATCCTTGAGCGAAGCATCGAGCCCGGCGCCGCCAAGGTAGGTGTTCACAGTCGGGTTCCTTCGCAGAAACTCAACGACGTATGCGTCGTGGATCTTTTTGAGCTGATTGTCCCCCGAGTTGTTCATCGGCTGTTCCGTCGTCTTTGTTGATGTGCATGCGGTCATCGCCGCGATCAATATCAATACCAAAAGGTTCCTCATTTCACACCTCTTCAATTGTAAACTGCATCGTGATCTCAACGTTCCTCTGCAGTTAAGATCTGGGAGAATCAAACCGCAGACGGCGCAGGGGAACGCAGAAACACGCTCAATGCCTCGTCAAGTGACGATACTTGATGCGATGTGGCTGATCCGCAGCCGCGCCCAGCCGTCTATGTCGATCCGCTTCGTACTCGGAGTAGTTGCCGTCGAACCACTCGACGTGGCTCTCCCCTTCGAACGCCAGGATGTGCGTTGCTATGCGATCAAGAAACCAGCGGTCGTGGCTGATCACCACCGCGCAACCCGCGAAGTTCTCGAGGGCCTCTTCCAGCGCCCGCATCGTGTTTACGTCCAGGTCGTTTGTCGGCTCGTCAAGCAGCAACACGTTTTCGCCTTCCTTCAGCATCTTCGCCAGATGCACGCGGTTTCGCTCTCCGCCTGAAAGCATGCCGACTTTCTTCTGTTGATCGGTTCCTGAGAAATTGAACCTCGCAACATAGGCTCGAGAATTGACCTGTCTCTTGCCGAGTTCGACAAGATCGCTGCCGCCTGAGATTTCTTCCCAGATCGTCTTGTTTGAATCCAACTCGCGGCCCTGATCGACGTACGAGAGTCTCACGGTCTCGCCGATTCGTATGGTTCCGCTATCTGGTTGCTCCTGCCCGGTGATCATCCTGAACAGCGTTGTCTTACCCGCGCCGTTCGGACCGATCACGCCGATGATTCCACCCGGCGGAAGCGAGAACGACATCCCTTCAATCAACAGGTTGTCGCCGTAGGCTTTGGTGACATCTTTGGCTTCGATGACCACGTCGCCGAGCCGCGGGCCGGGCGGTATATATATCTCGAGCTCCCGCGATCGTTTTTCAGTCTCCTGCCGCAGCATCTCCTCATAAGAGTTGATGCGCGCCTTCGATTTAGCCTGGCGAGCCCTGGGCGCCATGCGAATCCATTCCAACTCGCGTTCGAGCGTTTTCTCACGCTGGCTCTCGGCTCTCTCTTCGCGGCGGAGCCTTTCCTGTTTCTGCTCGAGCCACGACGTGTAATTGCCTTCCCATGGAATGCCACGACCTTGATCGAGCTCCAGGATCCAGCCGGCAACGTTATCGAGAAAGTAGCGATCGTGAGTGACAGCGATGACCGTGCCCGGGTACTTCTGAAGATGTTGTTCGAGCCATCCGACGGATTCCGCGTCCAGGTGGTTGGTCGGTTCATCAAGCAGGAGTATGTCGGGCTGTTTGAGCAGGAGCCTGCACAGGGCGACCCGGCGCAGTTCGCCACCCGAGAGGGTTTTGACCAGCGTCTCCGGAGGGGGACACCTCAGCGCGTCCATCGCCATTTCGAGGCGGCTGTCGAGGTCCCACGCGTTTGCCGCGTCGAGTTTCTCCTGAACATTGCCCTGCTGTTCGAGCAGCGCGGCCATTTCGTCGTCGCTCATAGGCTCGGCGAATTTATCGTTTATCTGGTCAAACTGCTTGAGCAAGTCGATGGTCTCCTGCACGCCCTCTTCGACGATCTCGCGGACGGTCCTGGTTTCATCGAGGTGCGGCTCTTGTTCGAGGTAGCCGATGGTAAAGCCGGGCGAGATGACGGTCTCACCGACAAACTCTTTGTCGACGCCGGCGATGATTCGAAGCAGCGAGCTCTTGCCCGAGCCGTTGAGACCGAGGACGCCGATCTTCGCGCCGTAGAAGTAGGAGAGGTAGATGTCCTTGATGACCGGTTTCTTGTCGTAGTATTTCCCGACGCCAACCATTGAGTAGATTATCTTGTTTGGTGCGCTGCTCATTAGTATTGCTGTGTGCCTCCGATTCGTAAGAGTCTGGAAGTAAATTAGTATGCGGCCTGAGTGTGAAGGTTCACAACCGGAGGAGGTGTCCTAATGTTGGGTTGCTCTCCTTGGGCTGTTTGAAGGACACGCCGGGGGAACATTTGATGCAGCAGGTGGAGATTTGGGCATGTCGCGTTGAAACCGGGAGAGAATGAAAAAGATTCTCGCGGGAATTGACCCTCCCAGTCCGCTACCACCTGCGTCGGAGAAACCAATCCATGCGAGATCCCACATCGCTGACCGGGAAGCGCGGCTACGCATCAGAGGCGGTCAAATTCTGATCAATGTACGCGACGGTCAAGAAGATCTTATTCAGGTGATCGAAGTCATGATCGGTGGTCAGGAGTGTCGCATTCAAGACTGAGGCCGTTGCCGCGATCCAGATGTCGTTCTTGCCCATGTTCCGGGCAAACATCTCAGGCCGATTGGGCCTCGTGGGATCTTTGCATTGGCTGTAAGCGTCAATCTCTGCGTAGCGCCGAATGATCTGCTCATTGTTGATCTCAGCTAAAGGAAGTCTCCGCAAAAGCTCCTCGAGCTTATTCTTTTTGGTTTCGCCCCAACCAAATTGGATTGCAAGCGAGTACAGTTCGCCTTTGCTAATAATCGAAACCACAGCCAGGTTTGGAGGTTGACTAGCCTGATACTTTCGTTCGACGTATTCGGCATAACCGCTGCCACGAATGTAGCCGACAAGAATGCCGGTGTCGAGTACAAAAAGGGACATCACTTATTTACTGTTTGAGGGCGGCAAGGATTTCTTCAATCGACTCATCTCCAGGCCACTGTCCCCACACTTCCGTGAGCGGACTACCGGATGGCGCTTGCCGCCGCAAATCTTCAAACATCTCGATGGTTGTCAGAGACTCCGGTAAGTGATCGAAGACTTCTTCACCCGCAGCCATCGGCTTGATGACCTGTGCCTCAAGGAGCCGCACCTTTCGCGACGGCCGGAAGTGCACTAGACCTTTAATCGTGACTGTGCTGCCCCACCACTGTCGCATGCTCTCGACATCGAGAAACTCGGGATCAATAGTGCCCGGGATTGTTTGCCCGTCGCTCAAGCGAAGTAGGAAGCGTCGCCTGCTGTGCTCGATTGTGTCGAGTTCGCCCGCAAGAACAAGTGCCCTTGGTTCGGGGGTACTTGCCTTTAGCCGGCGGACCTTTTCTATCTCGTCGGTGCTGATGTGAAACTGCTCCGTGGGCCGGTCCGCGGACTCGAGCTCAACACACTGAGCGAAGCTTTTAAGGAAGGGCTGAAACGCCATAAGGCCTTCAAGCACGCCGGCATCGTACGTGTCGCTTTCCAAGTCCTCGGCAGTCGTATCATTCACGGACCTGCAAAAGAGGGTTATGGCCGTGTCGTGGGGTAAAGGCTTCGTATACCAAAGGTCTTGATCCCTGATTTGATCGGCCGCCGTTTGTCCCAATTGCGGGGCAGCGAAGTCGATAACCGTCGAGCCGTCTTCAATGCCAGTAATCGTGAAGTTGACCGACTTGGAAAGCCACGCCGGGGGTTTGCCCCTCTTTATGCTCTCGCCTTGAACTGCGAGTCTTAGGCCCCGCTCTGAACCCTCTGAGATGATTTCGAGAACGTCTCGAAGGGCTCTTATTGATATTGTCCCTTTCGGCGTCTGAAGACCTTTGATTCTAAGCTTGTAGTTAACTTCGTTCATTGCTTTACACCGGATCGAAATCAGGCCAGAAGGCTCAATACGTCTGCGGGCACAGCGGCGTCGTTAATTGTGGCCTAATAGTCAGCTGAGTTCAACGCGAATGACGGCCGATCTGTTAATCAGCCAATGCTCGGGAGATCAACCTTCTTCAACAGCGCAATTTGCCCCGCGTGATAAAGATCGTGCTGAATCACGCCGTGCAATAGGAAGTACACCGAGTACTGCGTCCCCGGCACAATGTCCGTCGAGCCGCGCTTCATCCATAGCGCGAATCGCTGCCCGCAGAGCTTCGTGGTTGCGACGAAGCTCCTCAAGCGTGCTGCTCCAGGCCTCCTCGCTTGTGTCCTCGACCGCAGGCCAGTCCTCTTCGTCTGAGACATCGATCGGAATGGCCTCTTCGATACGCATGCGGCCGACGCGCTCCCATGTCGCAATGTGCAGCGTAAGTTCCCAGATGCTGTGCGCGCCTTCGATCGGATGCGCTGCCGCTTGCTCGGCGGTGACGCCTGCGAGTACTTCAGAGACAGATGGCCCGTGCCAGGCTTTGCCTTCGAAGGCTCGCTTGAGTTGGTCGTTGAGTCGTTTGAGTTCACTCATAAAAATGGTGCCTCAGGGTTCAGGGTTCAGGGTTCAGGGTTCAGGGTTCGGGTTCCGAGTTCCGAGTTCAGGGTTCCGAGTTCAGAGTACAACCTTTAGGTTGCTCTTCTGCGGCTAGGTTGCTCTTTTCACGGCCCAGACGCAAGCTAAAGCTTGTACTCTGAACCCTGAACCCTGAACCCTGAACCCTGAACCCCGAACCCTGAACCCTGAACCCCGAACCCCGAACCGAAGGTTCAGTTCTTCCCCGGCTTTGCTTGCGGAGTTGGCGTTGCCGCCGGTGCTGGAGTTCCCTCTCTCGGAGGAAGCGGTGGCATCGTCTCCTTCTGAAAAGCGCGGCAGCAACTCGTCTCGCATCGCAAGCTGATATAGGGCCGCGGCGACAGCAATGGCTGACTTCTTTGCGTCCTCTTCGATGATCCGCTCGTAGCTGTCCAGGTTCGTGTGCCACGTTGCCGAGTTGTACTCGATCGGATCCTGGCCGAGCCCTATCCCCGGAAGCCCCGCCTGGCTAAACGATGTGCTGTCTGTGCCGCCAAGCGCGCGGCTCTTCGAAGCAATCGCCCCCATCACGCCGAGGTCTTCAAACGGCGCAAGCGCCTGGCGAAGAACGGCCGCGCCTTCCGGCGGGCCGAACACGCTCGCGCCACGCACTCGTCCGGTGCCCGAATCGACGTTGAAATACCCGCCGAACTTCGCGTATTCAGGCTTTGGCTCCTCGAATGTTCCGAAGTGCTGTTTTACGTAAGCCTGCGAGCCCAGCAGCCCCTGCTCTTCGCCGCCCCACAACGCAACCCTAATCGTGCGCCGAGGTCTTACGCCGATCGCTTTGAGAATTCTCGCGGCTTCCATCATCACCGCGCAGCCGATCGCGTTGTCAGTCGCGCCAGTTGCCGAATGCCAGGAATCAAGGTGCCCGCCAAGCATCACCACTTCGTCTTTCTTGTCGGTGCCCGGAATCTCGGCGACGGTATTGTAAGCCGTCTTGCCTTCGGGGTACCAGCGATTGACGATGTTGAATTCGAGTTCGACCGCCGTGCCGTCCGCGAGGATGCGAGAAATCCGGCCGTAATCTTCGTTGCTCATTACCACGGTTGGCAGCGCCTTCGCCGCGTCGAAGGTTCGGTTATTGAAAGCGCGAATCTGCCGATGCTCGCGGCCGGCGTCGTTGACTCTGATCAGCGCTCCGCTGGCAATGAGAAACTGATCGAGTTGCTCATCGATTTGACGCGCGGTGAGCTTGCCCGGCTCTGGCTGCTGCTGCTGTCTGCGAGGCCCTCCACGGCCCTGACCCGCGTTCGGATTGTTCGGATCGTAGCGTTCCTTCGCTTGCTTGTCGTCTTGCCTGCGCGCAGGCGGCGTCAACGTTACCGGCACGATTTGCGGCTTGCCAGCAAGCACAATCTTTCCCTTTACCTTGTCTTTTTGTGTGGCGAGATACGCTGTAAATTCCTCCTGCGTGGGTTTTTCGGGAAGGATCATTTGATGGGTCTTCGCGGTCACCGCCCCGTTGGTGCCCGGAGTCCACGACAGCACCTCGCAGGTAAGGGTGTCTTTGACCGGCGCGGTGATAAATCCTGAGAAGCGCTCGTTCATCCATCCGGGATGCCCGAAGTCCCACGGCTCGAGATGGCCGTTCTCAAATCCCCACGCGGTCATCTGTTTGATCGCCCATTCGCCGGCGGCTTTCAGATTGGGAGAGCCGGTCAATCGCGGTCCATACACATCAGTGAGAAAGTGCATCGTCCGCATGATCTGCGAATTGTCTGTCTCTTCTTTTCGTATCCGCGCATCGATGTCCGCGGCGTCCTGCGCAAGAACGGGCGCGTAGCCAAGCAGTAGCGCGCACAGCATGAAGCGTGCTCGAGTTCTTAACATTGCAATTCTCCTGTTAGCTTGGAAAGGTTCCACTGAGATAGCGAGCGAGGATTATATGACTGTCGCCGGGCAAGGTAAACAGCCCTGGGGCGCGGGAATCCCTGCCTGCATCTTTGCGCATCCGGCGATTTCTCTTTCTCGGGAAACGCCAGGCAGGCAGGGATGCCTGCGCTGCCGGGTGTGCGCTCCCAGGCGTTAGGCCGCCCGTAACATCGCTCGCATCGAATCACGCGTAAAGCGCTTCTGGAGCATTCGAGTCACTGGATATCCGACTTTGGGAAGGAGCTGGTTCGGCTTCGAGTAAGCCAGGATGTCGTACCATACCGAATCGTCTTTGTGTTGCCACTCGATCGTGAATTGCTCGTGGCCGCGTTCCGCGTGATCGGGTAGAGTGCCGTAAACAAAACCATACCTACGGCTGTCTCCGTCTTCGTCAATCACGCGCACTATCCGACAGGCGTTAAGCGACCAAAAGGTGAGATGATGAGCGAGCACTGCTACCTCAGAGCCCACTTCTATAGGCGCATCCGGATAGCACAGGTGCAGCCAGCCGATATTGAACATCTCCCATCGCTTTACTGCCTCGACCGCGTTTGCGAAGACCTGCGATCCTTCCCCGAGCCTGATGCGGTTGTGATCCGCTTTGTAGCCGGGAGGAACTGGTCGCTCCAAAATTAGCAGGTCTGGATTTGAGACGGGCTTATACCGTTGTGACGCAAGAAAACGTCGAATCTTTTGGTCGGAAGGTTTGCTTAGCAGGAACATTCGGTGGGTGTCAGGGACCCGGCAGATGAATACTTTGCCGGATCAGATCGCAACGCAGGAAATCCGGCTCAGATCGCCGGGCTCCCTTGCTCCGCTTCGCTCGCCTCCTGTTTAGCGCGAATGAACTTTCCAAACACGCCGTTCCAGGGTGGGATCACAATCGTTACGTTGCCAAAGGCTTGGGCCTGGCAAGCGAGCCGTATCAGCGGGCGCGGCTCGTCGGTATCGATGTAGCCGAAGTCATTGATCTTTCGCCACTCCAGCTCGGCGACCTCCGAAAGTTTCTCTGAACCCGCCAGCACGCCGACCCAGCAGGTGCCGCACGCAGCCGAACGGCACTCGAACTGGAATTGGTCCTTCTCCGCGCACGCAGCGGGGATCACGCGAATGATGGTCGCGTTTATCGTTGGCGGCCGCAGTCGTCAGGTGCTGTGTGTTTATGAGCTTGAACTTTGCCGCGGGGTCGCGCTCATCAAAGACAATCGAGAAAATCTTGTCGGGATTAAACAGAGATGTGAGAAATGGTTGCTTATCATCCTGGGACCGGTCTTTGACGATCTGGTTGGGCGTTTTCTCGGTTAGCTTGCGGATGGCTCCCGGCGCGGATTTGAAGGCTGCCGCTCCAACTTGTTGGAGGGTCATAAACGCAACAGCCGCGATTCCCGTGACGAGCGACGAGTCAACTCTTAGGCGGTTTGCGACGGTCTCGGCTAGTCCGCGTATCTGAGTCGCGAGATCTAGACTCGTTGGTGCATTTGTCGAAGCCGCCAACTCGCTGACTGCCGCTTTGACCTGGGGCCAAAAGCGATGACCGTAGAGGAATTGGTGTGAACCGTCGATCTGGTCCTTGAGCAAGAAGTTGCCCTCGATCGACAGGTTCCTCGCGAGCTGCTGCGGGTCGTCCGACTGCTGCAGGGCTCGCAGAAGCGTGAGAGGGAAGAAATAAAACCAGATCTCGGTAGCCGCGCGGTCGACTTCGTGTATGGAAGGTTTAAGGGTGTTAACGATTTCGCGCCATGAGTTATCGTCGTGCCGGTTCAAGAAGGCTTCAAATAGCGGTTCGCCGCTGCCGCCCGTTGTTGCTGCTGATTCACTCATTCATTTCTCCTGATTTGGAAAGACTGATTCTAGCAGCAACAAACCTGGAAGCGCACGTGGGTTGTAGATTCAAACTAGACTCTGGGTGTGATTACTAGTCGATGAAGTAGCTTTGCGATAGCTCGGGGATAGACGACAACGCCCCGGAAAACGGTCCCTTAGCGGTCTTCGCGTTCCTTAGCGTCTTTGCGCGGGGAATTCTCAGCGCAAAGACGCCAAGAACCGCAAAGATCGCCACGCGTGATGTTAACCACGTTCCCACGCGGCGCCACACGCTCGGCTCACCTTCTTTGCGAATCAATGTCTGCACTTCGTAATAAGCAGCACCGTACAACGCGCGCATCTCGGCAGAGGAGGATGGGTGGGCAAGCCTTCGTTCGAGTTCGTCGAGCGGCATTCTTGTTTTCCCTTGAAACCCTGGGAGCATCCGGCCCTCTCCGGCGAAGGTAATGGCCAGCCCTTCGATTAGCCAACGAGGAACATCGCTCCTGGCGTTGGCTTCGATCACGGAGTGGGCATACTCGTGTCGAAGTGTCGACGTGAGAATTCGCCGCCGTCTGAGCACGTTGAGCGGCTGCAGCTCTATGCGCCGGCCGTGCGTAACACCGGCCACCCACCATGATCGTCCGGTCGCAGCCATGAAACGTTGCGTTGTTTCGTGAATGACGACGTCAATCGCGGCGTCAGGGACCTTCAGCGACGCCGGGCCGGCGCGAGCGAACATATCCAGACGCGCCGCCTCGAGCGTTCGAAGCACTCCTTCAACTTCGGCGCGTTGGGTTCGAACCGGGTAGCTGACATGAAAGTGTTCGCCGGATAGAGTCTGGCGTTGAATCAACTCAACGGCGCAGAGCTGCAAAGACCCGACGGACAATGCGTTGGTTTCGTCCGCAAAGCCTTCGGCTGTTCGCCTCCCTGAGTCAGTTTCAAGAGGTGCTTCTCTGCGGCTTATGCGCCTTTGCACGCAACGGCTCACCAGAGATGCGTGCTCCGGGGAAGTATTTATCGAGAATCTGTCCCGCCGTGCCGCCGCGCCGAGCCATCACGTGCGCTCCGTTCTGACACAAACCCAATCCATGACCGAACCCGCTGCCGCGAAAGATGAACATCGAACCTCTTCGGGTCACGCTGAACCGCGAGCTCTTTAGCACGTTCCATCCAAGCGCGCGGCCGACGATGAGCTTGAAATCCCATCCGCGAACCTGCCGACGGCGCTCGCCTTCGATCGAGATGATCTCCGCTCGGCCCGTCGCGTCTCTCCTGGTCACTGACGACATCGGCGATCCTTCGTCCAGCGTCGGTCAGCGGGTCGCTCGCGAGAGCCTTGGCGAGTTGCGCAGACAGAAATCTCATCAGTCCAATCGTGATTCGGCATTGTCGCGCAGTCGTCATCGCGAACGCCGCGCAGATAGCCCTGGCCCGGGCCTGCCCCAGAGTGATCTCGAAGTCCGCCGTGTGCCCGCCGCAAGACGCATGGAAGTATGCGTCCGCCGGCCGTCCATTCGCCTCGCTCAGTATTTCCCCTTCGGTCTCGGCAACCGCGCGACGCATCTTCTCCGAGACGCGCGCATCATCGCCGGCATACTGCTGGCAGTGAGTGTTCGAGCACAGATCGAAGCCTTCGCTTGCGTGACGCCCGATATTCCTGAGCGCGTATGTGCGGCTGACGATCGCCTGCGCTTTGAGCGCTTCGAGCTCGTCCTCGACTGACGCCTCAATAGAGAGAACCCCGAGCACGTAGTCTTCGACCGAGACCGCCGCAACCCTATTCTCACTCAGGATTTTCACGCGCACCTTCGAAACCTCTCCGGCTTTTTCCGTCTCGACGTCGTTTCCGCGGTCTTCGTCTCCTCCTCGTCTCGTCTTCAGGTATTCTTCGAACACGCGATGAGAAACGACTGCCGCCTCCGATCCGTGCGAGCGCTTGATGAACACCAGCACAGCCAGCTCGAGTGATTCAGGTGTTGCATCGGCAGCCGAGTTTGCATCAGCGGCAAAGCTTACAAACCAACCTTGTCGTCGAAACCCGTTGCTCGAAGTAGATGTGCCGGTCTTACCGAAAATAAAGATCGGAAGCGCGCTTAGCCCGGCCTTCTCAGCCGTTCCGTACACAACTGCGCCACGCATGCCCTCAATCAAAGCCGTTCTTTGCGAGGCTTCTACGTGGAGATTCGTTCGCTCCTCACCGACGAACTTCTCAGCGCCGGATGCCTGCGGTCTGTACACGTGCCCGCCGTTCATCAGGGCACAATATGCGGTAAGCAACTGAATTGGCGTGACCAGCAGGTTGTCGCCTTCCCCGAGCAGGTCGCGGACCCGCCAATCGGCAGAGCGAAGGATGCCCGCCGACTCGCCGCCCGCATTCAAGCCGGTCTTCGAGCCCAGTCCCGCCCCGGCCAGCGTCGCCTTGAAAGCGTCAAAACTGAGCCTGCCGCTTAGCGTCGCAAAGAAATAATTGCAGGAGTACGCGAGCGCCTGAGGAAGTGTGAACGGCGCTTTGCTTTTTGGGTGAGAACAGATGACGTCGAGACCGCCGCCGTTGAATCGTCCGCGGCACATCGTCCGCGACTCGCGATCGATCAACCCCGCGCGCATCGCGGTGAGAGCGGTGAAGGACTTGATCGTCGAGCCGGGCGGGAAAGCCTGTTCGAACGCGAGTCGGGGATTGACCACCGCGCGCAGACGGCCGGTGTGAGGGTCCATCACAAGAACCGCGCCTTCGCGATCACCGAGCGCTTCGATCGCGGCCCGTGACAGCGCTCGGTCGATCTCTGCTATGTTTGCGGTGGGTTTCTCTCTCTCCTTCGCCGGCGTTTCCTGCGTCCTCTGCGGTTTGATTTGGCTGCGCGCAGGAACAAAGAAGCGCCGCCAAAAGCAACGCAACCACGGCCGCCACTCGGCTGCGCCGCTTATGCTTCAACCGGAACATGACCGGCCCCTTCGCCCGGTTGAGCGACGCTGGCTGTACCGGTCGCCTCGCCTCGTTCTCCGAGCGCGCCCACGGTTACAACCCACCCGACGAGCGAGAACAAGACCGAGAGAAGCAATCTCGCGCCTAACAATCCGGCGTCGAGCCACACGCCGGTTACTGATGTCTTTGTCACAATCAAGAAATAAGGGATGACGGCGAAGAACACAAAACCGATTGCGTAGATGACTACGGATTGAGGCGCGAACGCTCGGGCAAGAAGGCGCGGCGAGCGCTTAATCGTTTGATTGAGACCATCGCGCGCGGTCCCGATCCACAGATGAACCGCGGCGAGCGGCAAAACCAAACAGAAGAGGAGATACTCGATCGTGGTCACGGCGACCGCTTGCCAGCTTACTGGCTGAGGCTTCGGCGTGACAGACCGGGGAGGAGCCGGTTGCGCTCGGACGGCTTCGCGAACAGCGGTTGCCGGTGCGCTCGGTTCGACTTTGCCCAGGAGGTAAATCGCAAGCACCGCTACTAGAATAAGAGGCAACGAAATCACGAGCAGTTTCCAGAAGTCGCGCAGCGAGCCTCCAAGCAACGCCCATGGTCCCGGGACCGCAGACATCCCTGGCTGCTTGTCTCTTTGATTGTATCTCGCGGCCATCGTCTGGATGATCAGAAACAGAACTGGCGCCGCGAGCGCAAACAGCAGCGACAAGAGCAACTGGCCTACCGTTGCCTCCCGCGTGGCGAAGAACTGATAGACCGAGCCGAGCATTGCAAGGTAGAGCGCCAACAGAATGAGCAGCGCGCCCCAGCGGCGAAACAGTTCGCGAGAGGCTGAAGTGAATGGGTGAACAATTCTTTTCATGCCTTATTCCTGGCCAGTACCGTAAGAATGTTAGTGAATCAATCGTTCAAAACGCGAAGTCGCTTCTCGATTTCCTGTCCGGTGATTTCTTTGTAGGCATGCGCTAGCCTCTCCCTGCGTACCGGAGCCTCTTCCTTTTCGTACGCGCGAACTAGTCGATCCGTATCGACAACGACATGTAGCCGCTTGATTTTCGCGATCGGCTCGTCAATGGAGGCCACGTTTTCGTCGAGTATTTGAGCAATAGACTGTCTTACCGTTTCGCTGATCCGCCATTGCGCAGCACCGGGTAGCGCAACGGCGATCGCCGCACTAAACACAACGATCGCGACGCGACTTGAACCAGTTGCTCGCAGACTAGCGGGGTCAATCGCTCTCACTCCATTTCGCAGATAGACAAAGCCAGTAATGAAGGGGACGAGCCCAAGCACTCCGATGACAAAGAGAATGCCTATGAGCGTCAGGGGCAGTATGATCACTCCGATCGAAAACGAAATGACGGCGCCCGCGAGCAGCACGCCGCCAAACATCGCCGTTAGTAAACGCATTCGATGTCCAAAGACAAGCCAGATAGATAGTGTAAGGATTGCGAACCCGCTGAACGCATAGATGAAGATGCTCAGCTCGCCAAGCGGAGTGGAAAAGCCCCGACGAACGATTCCGGGGTCAAGGTAAAAGCAACACAGAGGCATCAAAACGCCAAAGACAACATCAAAGGCGACTTGCCCGGAGGTGGGGGAGGCATCAAACTGACGTCTCCAAAAACCCGCTCTCTCCTCGATCGGATGCGCCGCGAGTATGCTATTCATGGTTTCGACTCGCTCACTTCTTATCCAGAAAACTCAACCGCGCGCCCGCGGTGTTTGACTGCACAGTCGGCTGATACATCAACTCCGCACGAGCCGGCGCCACTCGGAACTCACCCGGTACCTGAACCCGCAACGCCACCTGGAACGTGGCGTCGCCGTCAAAATAGTCCACGAACAGCGCAGTCTTCTGATCACGGAACTCGCGCGAACTGTAATAATCCCCCCAGCGTTGTGAGCCCGTGCCTTCGGTGTACGTCAGATCGAGCCCGCTGATTCGTTCAATCTGTTCGCAGCCCGCGGGGATCGGGTCTTCGATCATCATGTACTGAGCTCTGGATCCCTTTACATGAAGCCGCGACACGATCAGGTCACCCGATTTCAGTTCGCCAGCGAGGGGCTGGATCTCCCACCGCGACTGCTCGCCGTTCTGTACCACCTTGAGCCGCAGGTACTCGCGAGTCAGCGTCAGATTGGGCGTTGCCTGCGCCGGAATCTCCTCGTCGCGGGTGAAGTAGCTCAAAGAAGTCGAGAGATACAACGCGCCCTTACCTGTCTTAACCACCCGCACCTGATTTGAACCGGCGAGCTGGGCCCCCTTGCGCTCGATGAGGAATGCCTGCGCCGAGGAGACATCCGCGGCAGTCACCTGCTTCGAGATGATCTGCTCGCCGTTTAGATAAACCTGAACCGAGTAGTCCGGAGAAAGCTCCTTGCTGATCTTCACGTAATCAATCAGCCCGAAGATCGCGAACGCCGTCTGCCGGGTCGACTCCCAGTAGTAACCGTTGCGCCGGGTTCCAACCAGCCACCTTGCGGCTTTCGAAAGCAGACCGCTCTGAGGGTTTATCCGAGTCAACGCCTTTAACGACAACGCTGTTGCCTCGGTATCGTTTTCGACCTGATATCCGTGTGAGGTGTGCTTGGATTCCCAATGCGCGTCGAACTCGTTTGTGCGGGCCGACTGCTCGATCTCGCCGGCGACCTGCTTTGCGCGGGCGTCGTCTCGGTGCTGTTTCAACGAGAGCGCGAGGAGGGCCCTGCCGTACGCTTGCAGCTCCCCTCGTTTTGCAAACAGATCGTTGATAATCGAAACGTCGACGTTGCCGCTCTCACCGAGCGTGTAGATCATGTAAGCGCGAGTCTCCGGATCGACGGCTTGTCCGTCATCGCTCTTACCGCTCCCGATCATCTGCATGAGCTTGTCGCGACCGTTTGTGATGCGTGCTTTATCAACCGTGTATCCGGCGCGTGACGCCAGCGTCAGCCCGTCTACGACATAAGCGGTCATGAACGGATCGGTCTTGTCATCCTTCCACCACCCCCAGCCTCCGTCACCGTGTTGGAACCCGTAAAGGCGGTCCATTCCGCGCTGCACCTTTGTTCCGAGATCGTTTGTCCCGCGAATCGTCGTGGTCTTTATGTCCTTGAGGGCCTGGGCGACGATTACATTCGGCAGGAAACTGGACATAGTCTGCTCGGTACACCCGTACGGGTATGCCGTCAGGTAGTCGAGCGCACCAAACAGGGTCCCGGCAACGGACGGCGACGCTTCGATTCGAAGTGCGCGCGCCTGGGCATGCGCATCGGAAGGCAGGTTGAGCGAGATCGTTTTCTCGTCGTTGTCACCCGAAAGCGTCACAGCGCCGCCGGTGCTTTGCTTTAATCCGTGAGGCACAACCTCGAGCGGTATCTCGACGGCGTCTGATTCCTGATCGGTCAGCGCCTTCGCGACCAGCTTCAAATCGCCGACCTGGTTCGCGGCGACGCGCCAGTCGATCCGATGCTCCCCTTGCTTTTGAATCGTGACCGTCTGCGATGCTGCGTCCAACAATCGAGCGCCGGTCACGTCGATTGAAATCTGAACCGCTTTGGCGGCGTCGAGATAGTTGTGAACGATCGCCGATAGCGTGACAGTATCGCCTTCGGTCAGGAAGCGCGGCGTCTCGAGTCGAAGTATCAGGTTCTTGCGCGCGACAAACTTCAAGATCGCTGAACCCACGCGGGTGTCCGCTGTGACGCCGCGAACCGTGGCCCGCCAGGTCGTCAGGTTGTCCGGCAAGGGAACGTTAACGGTAGCCTTTCCGTCCGCGCCGGTAACAATATCGGGTTGCCAGAAGGTTGTGTCTTTGAAGTCTTTTCGAATCGTCGGTTCGGCGTACTGGCCTTCATTCTTGAAGTCCGCCAACTGATAAGCGCGTCTATTGGCGGATATGTTCAGCGGTTTCTCGCCCGAGTGACCTTTGAAGTAGTAAGAAATGGTGAAGCTTGTCTGCACCTGATTGTAGCGCCGTCCGTAAAACGCTTTTCGAATGTCGCGGGTCGTGTCGGGGCGAACGCTGTAGATGGCTTCGTCGACAACGCCGAGACTCAACTCGGCTCCGGCGGCGGCGGAGCCGTCCGAGTTGCGTGCCAGTATGGTGTACTTCGCCGTCTCGCGCGGTTTGTACTCCTTCTTGTCTGCCAGGACCTCGATGTCCAGGAACTTGCTCTTTGCCGGCACGCTCAAGAATCGGTCGTGTGTGTACATCTCGCCGTCCTGAATGTAAGCGACATTCAGGTAGACGTTCGGCGAGTATCGAGGTTCGATAGGCACGTCGATCATCACCGCGCGCGACGGCGCATCGACGATCCGAGCCGTCATCACTCCGGTCAGCTCAGTTGTCACCAACAGGTGGGCTTTGTCGGTCGGCAACATCGCCAGCACGTGAGCGGTCTCGCCCGGTTGGTAGGACTTCTTGTCGGCGACCAGCTTGATCGATTGATCGTCGCCGTAAGAAAAGTCCGACCACTGACCTTTGCGATCGGCAACCCAAAGATAGTCTTCGTTTGACGGGTATTGCTTTTTGCCGTCTTTGACTATCGTGCGGATGTTGATGCTGCCAGGCCCGGCAACCTTGTAGTCGTAGCTGGCTTCGCCCTGTTGGTTGGTAGTGACATCGGCTGAAGCGAGCTCGCGCTCACGCATCGTGTATTCGTAGCGCGTCTTGCCCGACTCGTCCTCTGTTGGAGTTGCATCCCAGTGACGCTCGACAAACTTGAGCGTGACGCCGGCGGCAAGAGGCTTGCCCTCGTAGTCGCTTGTGCTGACCTTGATCTTCGCCGTGTCCCCTTCGTAATAGACGTACCGATCGGTGCGGGTGTTGGCGACGACGTTGCCGCGCGTGCCGACAAAGCTGGCTTTTGCCTCGATCGTTCGGCGCGCCTCGTCGGTTACCTGAGCCTCGAGGCGATAGGTGTAATCTGAAGAGTCTTTCTCATCTGCGGCGGGGACTTCAAATTCGACATCGAGCTTGCCATTGGCGTTCAGCGCTCCCTCGCCGTCTTTTACCATGTCGTTGCCGTAGCCATAACCGCCCTCGTCTTCGCTCTCGGAGTCGCTCGCTTCGGCATCCTCCTCGTCGGCCCACCACCACGGATAATAGCGGCTGCGGTAGATGTAGTACTGCACATCTGCCCCCTTCACCGGTTCGCCAAAAAAGTAGCGAGCTTCAATCGAGAACTTTACCTTCTGCCCCGTCTCGACAAACTTTTTGGGAGTTGTGACTGAGACTTTGTATTCGGGCTTCTTATATTCCTGGACTTCGAAGTATTCGCTGGCGCTCGCGGCGCCCGCGACTGCGACGATGCGGTACTGTCCCAGCGGCGCGCCTGCGGCAATATCGACTGACCCGCTAAAGGTTCCACGAGGCGTCAGCTTCAATTCTGTCTCCAGAACCTTGCCGCTGTTTGGATCTTCGATCGTCGTTTTGACCGAACCGCCAGGCAATTCATAACCGCGATCACCCGCGGTACGGAGGATTCCTCGGAAAAAGACCTTTTGCGCCGGACGATACACCGGCCGATCGGTGTAAATGTAACCGGTGAGTCCGGCGCCGCCTTCGCTTTCGCCTTCTTCGCCCTCGCCCCGTACACCCCGAAGTAATAGGCCGCGAGATCCGAGATCGCGAAGTGGTCGCGATCGCGAGCGGTGACGACATAAGAGCTATTCTCGTCCCGGGCGCTTTCGCTTTCCGGATCGACGTCCTCCGAACCCTGCTCGGGCGCGGGCTTAGGCCTCTCAACCCGGGTCCGTAGCAATCCGCTCTTATCGGTTGTGCCCTGGCCCACCGTTTTTCTGGCCTTGATGATTTCGATCTTTACGCCTTCGCGGGGCGCGCCCGATTTGCGGTCGGCGGTGTAGATCAACATTTCACCGGTTGGTGCGGTTTTGTTGATCATAGTCAGATCGGTAATGATCGCAACTGTGTAGGCGCGGAGATCGCCGTTGACTGCTTCGACCAGATAGACGCCAGGGTCGCGCTTGCCAAGCATCACCATCCGGGTGTCGTAGACGTTATCGAGCGGCGTCAGTTTTTCACGCCAACTGCTGACCAGCTGATCGGGGTTTAGCAATGGAACTCGCGCATAGTCTGCTACGTTGAGAGGTTGGCGATCGCCCTCGCGGTTGAGTTTTTGGTTGAGCGATTCGCGGGTGCCCCGGCGGAGCTGGTTGCGGAAATAATCCTTGATCGACTTGAAAATCGACACCTTGAACGAGCGGACCTTCTCCAACGCGGACGGATCTTTCTTCAGACCGGATATGATCTGAGTCTTCTCGCCTTCACCCATCTGATGAGGGTCCTCGAGATTCTTGAAGAATTTGACCGGGTCATCGACTCGATAAACCCGAAAGTCCATTTGGTCGATGCCGAGGTAGTTGATCCACACTCGCGGTCGGTCGGCGGTTCCATAGGTCCTATTGGTAGATAACGAAAAGTAAGGTTTGTAAGTGGTGGTGGTGGAGGGTTCCGAAGTCGCCGTCTCAACGGCTCCACTTTGAGCGCGGAGCCGCAACGTTGATATCGAAAGCGCTCCCGCCATAACAAGCAGATAGACGGATATGGTTATCAGAGCACGATGACTATGTGAATAATCTTTGATCACGTTGATGACTCCTTCAATCGAGCATCTTGAGTCGATAGAAGCCAAGAAAGTTCGGATTGTTTTCGATCGGCCGCCAGCGTTTGTCCGGATGGTGATCCAGCACGCTTAGTCGCACCTTTTTCATCGCTCCGTCGTCGGCCGGCGAAGACCCGGTGTGATAGACAACCCAGTCCGCTGCGCCTTCGCCGTCGCGCGCCGGCTCACCAATAAAGATCATCGTGTGATAGGGGAACTTCTGGACCCACGGCTGATGAAAGAAAAGCAAATCGCCACGTTCGGCGAGCCGGCGATCGCGGCTGACGAAGACGCAGTTGAAATTCTTCAGGGTGCGCGCGTCCGCGAACTCGGCGAACTTGCCGCTCGCGAGGTCGCCATCTTGATACGAACCGAACTCAGTGCGAAATAGTTTTTCGCCGAGAGGGCTGGTGTCGAGGTTGAAGGCTCGCACATCTGGTGCGACGGGTTCGTACTCCGCGCCCATCTTCTGGAACCAGGGCCGGTCGTGCTTGCGCAGCGCCTCGCGCCAGGCGAACCGGATCAACCCCGCACAATCGCGCTGCCCGGCGTTCCATTCATCGCTGAGTCGATAGAACTGCATCTCGGCTATCGCCGCGAACCAGCGTTTGAAGCTCTGCCGGTCATCGAATGAGCGCAGCTCGGCACTATCGGGAATGCCATCGCCGTCGGAATCGGCAGACGCGTCGGCGAGGGGTTGGGCTCTGGTGTTGTGTGCCTGAGACGGCCGACCGCACGCCGCGAATGACGCGCACGCGATCAGTAATACAAACGTGGAAGCGACGCGCAACTGCACCGGGGGACCAGCCTCCAACTGGAGCGGCAACGACCGCCGGATTATATGGCGACCGGCAGGCCAAGTCAAAAACGCAACGCTGTGTCCCAATCACGTTGATCGTCTACAGGCGACTGCTTGGTATCTGTTTTCGCTTGTTTGGTTGTCCACGCGGACCGATTCGACAAGCGCAAGGATTCTCAGACTGACGACGGGATTCTTCTCACGGCTGCCAGGTGAAGTAGAACTCACAAACTTCGTCGTCGCGGCTTCGGCAGCGGGTGTGGGTTACTCGAGCCGAGCGAGCGCCGCACAACTCGACCGCGTGTCGAAAATAGGCCGAACCGCTTGCGCAAAAACTCGGCGGCGGCGCCTTGTCGTACTGGATCGTGAGCAGACCGCTGGTTTCACTGAGAGGACTATAAGAGGCGGTGCCAAAATCCTGATAGGCGTGATGGATCAAGGCCGATTGCGAGAGAAAGCTATGGACATCCGAGTTGATCAGGCTGCTGTAAGGCCCGGACAGGCTGGATGTCGCCGAGAACGCCCCGAGCTTGTCGAACACTTCGTCTTCCTTGTCCCCGTCCCCTAGTTGTTCGGCAATCGCGCGATCAACCAGATCCAGGTTGCTGAGCGGATACCAGTTGTCTACGACGATGTCTTTGAGTGACTCGCTTTCCTGGGCAGGAAGCGCATTCAGGACGCGGGCCCAGGTATCGGCGCCGTGGTTGAGAACGACAAAGAGGAATCGGGCTCGGAGCAAGCCTCCTTTGACGTGCATGCCTGAATAGTTTGGCGGGGGAGAAGACATCGCCGTGACTCCATTCTGAAACGATTGGCACGGGAAGCGAGCGGCGGGATTATAGCATGATGGGGGCCGAAGCTTCATCAAAGCTTCTCTGATTCTCTGATTGGTGACAATACGCCCGGGTTCTTGAAAGCCAGTTCCCAATGTATAATCACATCGTGCGATTTGAGTGGGACTATGACAAAGCAGACATCAATGAACGAGAGCACGAAATCAGTTTCATCGAGGCCGCAACAGTATTTGACGACGATCTTGCCGTTGCCCTCCCTGATCCAGATCATTCGATGGACGAGTTCAGGTTGTTGCTTCTCGGTGAGTCGAGCCAGCACCGTCTGCTAGTCGTTTCCTACACAGAACGGGATGATATGATCCGAATCTTCAGCGCGCGACATTCCGACGCGCAGCGAGCAACACTATTATGAAAACGGTTGATAGTGAGGAAGCAGCGATGCGTAGCGAATATGACTTTAGCAAGGGTCAGAGGGGACGGTACGCCGGCAAGATTAAGCCCGGTGATACAGATCCTCGCAACTGCAAAGTCACGGTAACTATTCAGCTAGACGCCGACATCGTTCAGCATTTCAAGGAACTCGCGGCGGAATCGGGTTCCGCTTTTGAGAGTCAGATAAACCGCATCCTTCGCGGTGACATCGAGGCAACCGCACCTCAAACTCGGTCGTCGCTCGTCGAGGACGACCGTTTCATCGCCGCCGTTGCAGAGCGCGTCGCCGAGCAGTTGAGGGAAAGCAAATAGTGCAGCTTTGAAGGTGAATACCTGAGTAGCCCGGTTCGGGCGAAGACATCACCGTACCTCCATTCCAAAACGATTAGCGCGGGAAGCAATGCGAGGAGGTCAGCGCATTTCCAATCTGTCTGGGCGCCGCAGAACCACGTCAATCGTTATTGCTATCGCCTTACGTGTCAGTGCTAACCCAGTCCCATTTTTCGCCGTCGTCGTAGTTGGTTAGCCAATTCACAGCGTGATGCCATTCTTGAACTACGCCGCCATTCGCATTTGCTTTCTCACCGTATTCCCGAGTGGCCCAGTGCAAGCGATATATCAGATCCGAAGCATCGAGGATCTCGGAAACGGGCCGCAATTCTAGCGACCGAATAAACGGCCACGGGGATTCGTGAGGTTGGGGCATCCGTTCGATGAAATCTTGTGGCTTGGATTCTTTAACAGGAAACGGCAGCTCGGGGATCACATTAACCGCCCACAGAAGGAGGAAGAGCGCTTCCGTACGCCAGGTTGCGTTGATTCGAGCCTGCTCGTGGCCTTTAGGATTGCTCAGGTAGCTAACCTCTTCACGAGTTAGATACTGCCAAAAATCGTTCTCCTTCAGATACTCGATGAATTCCGAATCCTCCGGATCAGACCCGGTGGCCGCCAGGCAGAACAAACAGATAATCCGCTTCCCTACTTCTTCGCGATCTCGAATCGTTGTTTCTTCTTCGGATTCCACACAAGGGAGAGAGGCCAAGATCGGCACCCCACGTTCCCAGGAGCAAGGTTTCGGACCGAGCCTTTCTGTCTTCCGGGCTCACACATCCCTCTTTTACAGGAACTATCCGATGCTTGTGGGG
>CAVTUR010000012.1:0-13358 GCA_963737945.1 Blastocatellia bacterium
CAACGACAAGGGCGAGATCGAAGGCGTCAAGTACGGGCAAGTCACAACCGTGTTGGTCAATGCCCTCAAGGAACAACAAACCGAAATCGAACAACTGCAACATCAAATCAAATTGCAGCAAAAGCAAATTGGAAACTTGAAAAAACTGGTTGCTCACAGAATACGCAAGCCGAAATCTGCAAAGTAAGTTGTGAATGCTAAACAACAATTCTCCGGAGGAATCCCATCATCCCGCTCCTGCTCATTCTTGTCACGATTCCCCAGCAGTCGCCGCAAGCCCGATATCCTGTCCGATGGCCAAGGGAGGTGGGTCCACCCTCTCGTCAGTCGCTTCAGGCGAAGCTCACGCGGCCTGTGAACCGCCCGGCGACGCAAAAGATCTACGAGCATACCGGACGGGAGCGCGAGATTCGCACGTGCGCCGACTATGCTCGCGCAAAAAAGAACGGGTGGAGGAACGATGCCAATGGTTACGAAAGGGCTACGGAATCATATTTCAAGGATCAGTGCGACGCGACGCTGCTGATTCTTGCCGCGAAACCATCGCGCGTCAGTTATATTAAGAACTTCAAGCTCAATGAGGCTGCGCTCGATCTGCTCCCACCGTCTCTGTCGTTCGCTCCCGTTGGCGAACTCGAAGAGAGGGCTGATGAGGCAGAGCGAAAGGGGCAATCGTGGAAAAAGTTCAAGCCTGAATTGAAGCTGCTGAATAAAGGTGCGAACTGGATAAGCGTCGAGGAGCCGGACGCTGCAAGAATCGAACTGGAGATCAAGGCCTTCGGCGACTTCAACGGTGATGGCGTTGAAGATGTTTTACTCTACAAGTCGGAGAAAGCGATCGGGGGAACGTTCTACGTTTACTACCCGGTGATACTCTCACGCGTAATCGCCAATGGTCCGCTGAGAGCTTCCGAGGTTCAGGACGACAACGACCAGGAATTGAAACTCGTCGACGGAGTCTATAAGTGGGTGAAGAAGACTCCTGCGAGGAATAGCCAACCCGGATCAAAGAAGCGGACGAAAGCAAGCCGTCCTCAAGTGAAATAGCGCGAGATTGGCAGCTCTCGAAAGGAGTTCGACCTTGATCCCAGTCCGAAGTCATCAGCGAATTCGTCAACAACGCCGAGAAACAGAACTGAAAGAGCCTCTTAGAGCGCCCCGCACCAGAAAAGGTGAGTCGATGAGAATCTCCACGAAGGTTGTCAGCCTGGGTCTATGCTTCTTTCTGGCGGCGTCCAGCTCGTTTCCACACACACAAGGCAGGCTCCCAGGACATCCAATCATGCGAAACTTCGTGCAAGCCTTCTATAATTGGTATGTCGTGGAAAGGACAAGATTCGCACCTCGAAGAAACACTCAGATACAAGCGCGATGCATTCAGTCCTGAGCTCTTTCGGCTGTTGAAGGATACGCAAGTCGACAATGGCGAGGAGGGCGAGGGGCTCGACTTCGATCCGTTTGTCAACGGCCAGGATTGGGCGCCGCGCTATTCTGTGCGCAAGGTCGCGCGCAAAGGCGCCACTTTCCTAGCCGACGTCTATGGAATATGGCCTTACGCGGCTGGCCCGCGGCGCACCAAGCCTGATGTGGCTCCGGAGCTATCGTTTAAAGACGGTCGCTGGTTCTTCGTCAATTTTCACTACGGTAAGGACCCAAAGTACCCTATGAATGAAAGCCTGGTCGGCGTCTTGACATACCCAAACGCCGACTCTACTCCGCCGAACAGATCCAGACAGGGTAAGCCGAAGACAAGGGCCGCAGTCGATTCAACGGCCATCGCAAAACAGGCTGAGATGAAACCACCCACCGATGCGGAGGTATGGAGCCGAACCCGGAGGATCTTCCCTCGCGCCCTACGAGTTTGAGACCACGGCGGTGGATCCAAGCGGCGCGATTACGGCTCGCCGGAAAGGGTTCGCACGGTATTATGTAGAGAACATAAACGGAGTCAGTCTCGATATGGTTCTCATCCCCGAAGGGTCATTCAGGATGGGCTCAAGTGGCTATACCCCCGAGAACCAGTCCACGAGTCAAAGTCTCGAGGTTTCATGGGTAAGAACGAAGTGACGCAGGCGCAGTGGAAGTCGGTGGCGAGTTTACCCAGGGTAAGCCGGGACATGAATCCTGATCCCTCGTATTTAAAGGCGACAATCGGCCCGTGGAGCAGGTCTCGTGGTACGACGCGATGGAATTCTGCGCGCGTCTGTCCAAAGCTACCCGCAAGACATATCGCCTTCCGAGCGAGGCAGAGTGGGAGTATGCGTGCCGCGGAGGGACCACTACCCCCTTTTGGTTGGGAGAAACGATCACTCCGGAGCTGGCGAACTACGACGGGACGTATCGGTACAAGGCGGGTCCTAAGGGGATGAGACCGGAAGCAAACGCTGCCGGTTGGCACCCTGGGATTTCCCAATTGGTTTGGTCTCCTCGACATGCACGGCAATGTCTCGGAATGGTGCATCGATCGCTATCACTCAGACTACGCTGGCGCTCCTGCCGAAGGCGTCGTATGGAAAGGAGGCCGCGCGGATCTTAGGGTCGACCGAGGCGGGTCCTGGTTTGTCAGCGCCTTCTCGTGCCGTTCCACCCAGCGAGGCGCCAATGACGCAAAGGAGCGCGTCAACGACCTCGGATTTCGAATTGTCGCGGCCCCAGCCTCAACCTCGGTCTCCGGGACGAAGACGGGAAGGGGATGACAATCTCCAAACTGAGGCATGACTACGAAGCTTCTGCGACCCCCTGAGCCTGTTCAGAGGTCTTCGAGACCAGTGCGGGTATCAGGGCATCGGTGGCGATGAAGAGCCGAAACGGATTGCTGGAGACGCTTGCACGAACGGATACACTACTCCATCTTCCGCTTCACCGTACGAGTGGAGAGCGGCTCGCAGAGCGAGAAGCGTACCTACAAGGCGTGTCGAAGCTGCGGGTGGCGATTCCGATGCGGGGGTAACAGCTATGCGCTTTTGTAGGAGTCGTCCCATTCTTCTGATTCTTCTCTTACTCTTCATAGATGCACCGTCGGGCAACAGCGCTCAGATTAGCAAACCGCCGACGAACTCTCGCACGGTGATCTTTGCCGTATCTGGAGGCGATGGAATTAAGATTGACCCGATTGTCATCATTGATCGAGGGCGCTTTGTAAAGCCGCCTGAAGGAATAGAACAAGAAGCCGGGCGTTTCAAAGATACACCGCAATCCTCAAAGTTTGCGGCTGAGTACTATCGTCCGGGGCACGCATACCATCTCCTGTTTGGCGGAGGCAAAGCTGGGACGGCTGCTGTTATCAAGCGGACAAGTCTGGCGTGCATTTCGTTGGCGGCCAACATGCAGCTTCAGACCTCGCAGAAGATAGGCGGCTGGGTCAGAGCTTTGGCTACGGATTCTGATTCAATCGGATCTCCTGAAAGCTCGCGTGGTGCTCCCACACCAGCTGAGCGCTCAACGGTTCTCGAACTAGCCAAGAGAACCTACCGTCAAAGGGGTGTGCCAGCGTCGCTAATCAACAGCATAACAGTGACCAACTTGACCGCAGTTGACTTGGATCACGATAGTAATCCTGAATTAGTAGGTAGCTTCAGGATAGAGCTTGACCAAAAGGCATACATTCTTTTTCTGATAGTAGGAAAGCACCGAGGAAACTACAGAATCGCGCTCCAAAGATACGATGAAGGCCTCGAGAAGGGAGAGGATTTTGTTGATGAGGTTGATTTGGATGGAGATGGCATTGGTGAGGTGATCACCCAGGTGTCAGGTTCTGAAGCATGGGAATACGCGATCTATAAGAGAAAGGCGGTAGATTGGCAAGTGGTGTACAAGGGAGGCGGCGGCGGATGTTGACCGTCGATAAAATGCTTCCATATCGAATTGTCGAAATTCTTGGGGCGGCGATTCGTTCGGGAATCACCTGGATTCACTGCCGATTCGGACGCGGCGACACGAATTTCGCGGTCATCATCAGAACCCGCCGCCCGATGACCCGATTCGTACCGGACGCAAAGTGAGTTTCTGTCTGGCCGATACGACAATCGATTCCTGGTTGCGGAAAGGCGACGGCCCGCGTACTTACTTTGCGCCTGGCTGCCTCTTTCCGGCCTCGGTTCTGATTCGACTCTCGCGGATGGGCACGGCGTCACCGAAGGCCGAGCTGATCCGCAACGGTCCGCCGTGTCACCGGTAAGCTCGGTGGCCTGGGTATATAGCAGCAACCGGCGCTCGTGTCGGGATCATCCCCTGCGCCAAAGTGCTGAGAGGTTCGGCAAACGCGCTCGTCGTTCCCACGTTCGAGATGTGGGTCAATCTCAGGGAGGCGGCGCGTTTACCAGGCTTGCCCTGGCCAGCGGTTGACCTCGGATCGCCCTTGCCGGACGCTCGAACACGGCGACCGCGAAAGTTCGCCGCCGCTCTAGCCGCTGTCCATCTTCTTGTCACGGCAGCGAACCGCGAGGGACCCACCACGGATGAATCTCGAACGCGAGGTCCCCGGCCTTGACCGCGGGATCGGCCTCTGCCAGCGCCTTCGCTTCGTCGAGTGAGCTCACCTTGAACACAAACACCCCGGCGTATGGCTGCGCGTTTATGAAGGGGCCGGCGATGACCAGCTTTCCCGCCGCCGCCATCGCCTGGATGTTCTTCATATGCGCCGCCTGAAGCGCGGCTGCTTCTGGACTCTTACCGGGGACCGGTTTTGGTCCCGCTCTCAACAGGGCGAAATAGTAAGTGATCATATCAAGCGGTGCGTCCGGCTTCTTCATCACGTTCCTGGCGGCGAACCACTTCAGGACTTCGACAGCCAGGTGGCCAGACTTAACCGCCGGGTCGGCCTCCGCAATTGATCGCGCTTCCTCCGCTGAAGCCGAGGTCAGCACCAGCAACCCGCGGATTCGATCGTCATCGCCGAGCGGGCCTGCAATCGCCGCGCTCCCCGATTCAATCAGACTGAGGATGTGGTTGATGTGCGCTTGGGTAAGTGCTTCGTTCTCGGGCGACTTGGCCTGATTGAATTTCGGTCCTTTCACGAGAAGGCACAGGTAGAAGGTCCCATCTCGATTTTGCGATCTTGCAACGGGCTTGTCCGGACCCGCGCCGGAACGGACATCGTCGCTAAGCACAGAATCGCAGCCGTGGCGGTCGGTTTCGCCAGACTCGCTTTGAGCATCACCAGAGCCTTAACGAGCATTCGTTTCGACATGCATGTTCTCCTTTTTCGATTCTGCTTTCGATCTTCTATTAACCGGCCCGCGGTTGTTTCTTTAGCGGCAGGGTCCAGCCCGGCTGCGGGCGCCAGAGATCGTCGATCATTATCGGCGCAGCTTTCTTCTCTGGCAATCAAATGCGCGCTCGGGTTCGCGCGGATCCGCATTGGCGGTTACACTTGCGTTGGAGGCAGAATGGATCGCGAAGACCACCGTCGACTGCTCGTTCACATTCTTCAGGGGCGTATTCGGGCGAACTCGCCGCCGGATTCGCCTATCGAGGCCATTGGAAATCCGTAAAGAACCGGGACGAGCGCGCCGCGATTCAGAAGATCGAAAGCGAAGAATGGATCCATCGCAAGCGCGTAGGCGAGATGTTGGCCGTGCTTGACAGCGCGCCACTAAAACTACGTGAGGCGAAGTTGTGGATGATAGGGCGAACGATCGGCGCGGCGTGTCATGTGATCGGCTGGTTTCTCCCGATGTATTTCGCTGGAAGGCTTGAAAGCGGGAACGTGATCGAATACCAGGTCGCCGCATCGCACGCCGGAGCGCTGGGCCTGAAAGAGTTCGAAACCGACTTGTTGGCGATGGCCCGGGTAGAAAAAGAGCACGAGATGTTCTTCCTAAACATCATCACCGGACATCGGCTGGTGCCGATCGTGAGCAGCGTCTTCGGTTGGGGAGGCATCGCGCAACCAGCCCACTGAACCAGTATCCGAAGCCCCATCAGAGGCGGACTGATAAGGGCGTGGCTCGACCCGCTTGCTTCGTCCTTGCAGGGGAACTGCCCTCGCGAGAAGACAATAACGCCGGAGGGTTCAAGCGGGTTCAACCAGCTAGAGGTCAGCACGACTCATGATTCATTGCCACGAATCCTTCGATTCGTCTTGGGGCGGATTTGGGGGCCGATCGTTGGCGCCAGGGTTGATGTCGACTGCGAGCAATCGCTTAGGTTCGTGGCCGACCGGAATCGTAGCCACGACTTTCCTGGTCTTGGTGTCGATCGCCGAAACCGTGTCGTCCAGTTGATTGCTTACCCAGACCAGGCGGCCGTCCGGATTTATCGTGATCCAGTTCGGGATAACGGCCGACGTCTATCTTCGCCAGCCGCTTCAACTCAGGAACAGAAAAAGCGTAAATCGCTTTGCCGGCCATGCTGGTCACGTACAACTCGCGTTCGTTGGGAGTCAGCGCGAGACCGTGGGTGAGGGTGTCGTAGGGCGGTATCTCGGTCCCGGGTGGCAGCGAAGGCAGTTCGACTCGTCGAATCGTCTTTCCTTGTTTTAGATCCACCACCGCGAACCCGTGCAGCTTTGAGAGCGCAACATAAGCGAGCTTCTCATCTCGGCAAAGCGCAATTGGCCTTACCCAGTCGCCCGGCGCGATCTCATCAATCTGCTTGTGCGTATCGGTGTCATAGATCGTGATTCGCGAACCGGTCATCGTGCCGAGATAGAGATGCCGCCCGTTTGCCGACACATAAGTGTTGTGCGGCCACTCAGGTGCCTTCAGGTGGTCGATGACCTTCATCGAGGCTGTGTCTACCACGTCGATCGCCGCATCGCTGCGGAGCGGCACGAACACCTGACGGCCATCGCGAGTGATCGACACTTCGTTCGGAGCGCGCCCCACTTTTACACGGCGAGTCACCTGATTTGTCGCGATGTCTACCGCCGCCAGCTCGTCGGTCCCTTCTACGCTGACATAGAGCGTGCGCCGATCGGGCGAGGCAACAAGGCCGTGCGGGTTAGCGCCGATCCTGATCGATGCGATGACTTTCATCGTGGCGGGATCGATTACCGTGACGTCGTCTCCCTTGGAATTAGCGACATACACACGGGTCGTCGATCCATGAGCCTGCGGCTGACCGGCCGGCGGAGCGCTCAGGCCGAGTCCGGCAAGCAAGACCGGCGCGATGAGTCCGAAAGTGAGGTTGAGTCTGTACATGGTGGCCACATAATACACGAAAGCAGCAGTGGATTGAATCCGTCAAAGCGAGAAACGGTGCGATTGCAGGGATCCTCTTTCCTGCGACGCGCGAACCCTGTGTTATCATCCCTTTCCGATGTACATCGACTCGCACGCGCACATTGAAGGAAGCGAGTTTGACCACGATCGCGAAGCCGTCATTCAGCGGGCGCTCGCCGCCGGGATCGAGATCATCGTGTGCGTGGGTGACGGCGAAGTGGCCGCCGACTCACACGCAGCCGCGTTTCGCATCGCGGAAGAGTGCCCATTCATTTACACCACAGTCGGGGTCCATCCGCACGAAGCTCGATTGCTCGACGACAACCTATACGCGCAACTCAAAGAACTGTCGATGCATCCGAAGGTGATCGCGTGGGGCGAGATCGGACTCGACTATCACTACGACAATTCTCCGCGCGATGCGCAGCGCGAAGGCTTCAGGAAACAGTTGCGACTTGCGCGCGAGCGCGGGCTTCCGGTCTCGATTCACACTCGCGAAGCCGAAGCCGATACCCTTGCGATCCTCGATGAAGAATGGAAAGACTCGAGACTGGGCGGAGTCATTCATTGCTTCACCGGCACGCGTGCGTTCGCAGAATCCGCGGTAGAGCGAGGCTTCTTGATTTCGTTTTCGGGTGTGGTTACTTTCAAAAAGTCCGGGGACCTTCGCGAGACGGCCCGGAGACTGCCGATTGACAAAATATTGATCGAGACCGACGCGCCGTTTCTTGCGCCCGTGCCATATCGCGGACGCCGGAATGAACCGGCTTACGTAGTCGAGACGGCGCGAGCGCTGGCTGAGGCGCGCAAAACAACCGCAGAAGAGCTTGGTCTGCGCTACTTCTGAAAACTTCTAGCACGTCTTTTCAAGACTTCGTGATCAAGCAGACCCAAAAACGGAGGTATCGCTCGTGGAAACAATCGGTTTGAGCCGGCGTGAGGCGCTCAAAGCGGTCGGGTTGCTCGCGGGCGGCGTTATGCTCAACTCGGCCTGCGCGCGCCGAGTCCGGCCGTACGTCATCGATCCGGTCGGCCCCGGACGCCGCGCGCGCCATTTCACGCCGGTGAACGTCGCTCGCGATCGAGTGATCCGGACAGTTGTTGGCCTTCGGCCGTTTCGGCCTTCCGGTTTCGTTGTGCGAGCCGAATCGCTCGGGGACAAGCTGCTGGTTCACAACTACGGTCACGGTGGCGGGGGCGTCACCCTTTCGTGGGGAACAGCGAAACTTGCGGCTGATCTGGTTTCCGAATCAGGGCGAACAGGAGCGGCTGCGGTCATAGGCTGCGGAGTCATCGGTCTTGCAAGCGCGCGAACCCTACAGCGGCGTGGTTTTGACGTCACCATTTACACGAAGGACATGCCTCCGGAGACCACTTCGAATATTGCCGGCGCAAGCTGGTCTCCTACGTCGGTCATCGATGAAGACAAGCGAACGCCGGCGTGGGACTCGCAGTTTGAACGAGCCGCGCGTTTCGCGCATCGCTCGTTTCAATTGTTGGCCGGAGACGAATACGCCGTACGCTGGCGCGAGCAATACTCATTGAGCGACGCTGACTACGGAGACAATTGGGATCACGAGATGCTGCACGATCTGTTCCCGGCGTCGCGCAAACTCGGGCCGTCCGAGCACCCGTTTCCGGCTAAGTACGTCAGCGTCCTCAACACAATGTTTATCGAGCCGTCGATCTACCTGAACACGTTGGTGCGCGATTTCTACACGGCCGGAGGGCGTATCCGTCGAGTGGCATTTGCAGAGCCCAGCCAGATTTCAACATTGTCGGAGCCAGTCGTCGTCAACTGCACGGGTCTGGGTGCTCGCGAATTGTTTGGCGACCGAGAGCTTATGCCTATCAAGGGCCAGCTTCATGTACTGATTCCTCAACCCGAAGTCGATTATGCGATGATAGGCCGAGGGCTTTACATGTTTCCCCGGCGCGACGGAATCATACTAGGCGGAACGTTCGAGCGCGGGGTAGAGACGATGGAGGTGAATCGCGCCGCCGAGACGAGGATTCTTGACGGGCATCAGCGGATTTTTGGTGGGCATGCATTGAGCGTCCTGATTATGGAACGAGGAAAATCGACCACAACAACACTCTCACACGATGAGATCAGCCTGCTGCTGTTTGCGCTTCAGGGTGGCGATGCGGCGCCGGTGCCAGATCCGGCGTCCTGTGAAGAAGCCTGTCCTGTTGTTGAAAGCATGGAAGAGCTGCTTTGCGGAGGCCAGCTCGATCGTCAAGCGCAACTCGTAAGACATTTGAACAATCATATCCGCGAAGCGATGATTGATTGCGGGATGTTTGAGTTGATGGCTGCGGTTAATGGGATGCAATCGCCCTCGGTTGACGACCCGATGAAGCTCCAGCATGTCAATGAGCGGCTGGCCGCGTGGACCTGTCAGATCAAGCTCGATGACACCGAGCGTGGAGTGCTCCAGGAATCGCTTTCGCGGCTTCCGAGTTCATCCTGGGTGATGATGCCTCGGATGATGTGGCGGCTAAGGAAGAAACTCAAAGCAGAGTAATACAATGCGATTATCCAAACCGTCACCGAACCCGTCGGCTCGCATCCCCGCACTGATCCTGATCCTTGCGACGCTCTGCTTTGGTCAAGCAACGGGCAAGCCGCCGCAAAGCGTACCGGCAAAAAAGACTCAACCCGCAGTGCCTGAGCCACAGAGCAACAACCAGGAGCAGCACGACCAACACGATCAAGCCATAAAGCTCGAGGCGACTCTTGTGACCGTTCCGGTGATCGCTATGGACCGCGATGGAAAGTACATCCCCGATATGAGACGGGAGGATTTCACCATTCACGAGGACGGAACCAAACAGGAGATTGTTTTTTTCGGAACGGTCAACGAACCGTTTCACGTCGTGCTGATGCTGGACACCAGCGCGAGCACACTCGATAAACTCGGTCAAATCAAACGCGCCGCGGCTACTTTTATCGAGCAGCTCAAACCCGCCGACCGGCTAAAGGTCATCGCTTTTGATGACCAGGTTCGCGATCTGTGCGAATTCACCAATGATCGAGTAGAACTTGCTCGCGCAGTTGATCGAACGCAACCCGGACAGGGCACAAAGCTCTACGACGCGGTTGCGCTGGCGCTGCGTGAACTGCGGCCGATTCAAGGGCGCAAGGCAATCGTGCTGTTCACCGACGGCGCAGACAGGACCAGCGACACCGCGCGTTACAATGACAACATCAACGCTGTCGAAGAATCCGGTGTCATCGTATATCCGATTCGCTACAACACACGCGCCGAGACGGAGGCGATGTTAAGAAACCAGAGCGGGATCATCAAACGCCCGCCCGTCGGCACGACGCCGACAACCGTCCCCGGTGGCGATCGCCCGCAGCTCCCACCGCTTGGCGGACCTACGACACGCGATCCTCGAATTCCGCCGGTCGGTCCACCGCCCGGGCCATCTCCGCGAAACACCCCGAACCCAGGTAGTCGCATACCGGACGATCGCCTTCCTGATAGCCGATTTCGCAGGATCGTACTCCTGACGGCCGCAGTTCTGATCCAAGATCCCGGCCGCGGTGACTCGTTGAGTCGGGACCTTGATGCTGTGTACGCGCTCGCGGACCACTATTGAGCGAGCTGGCCGCGAAATCCGGTGGCAATTTGTCTTTTCCTGAGACGCTGTACTCGCTTCCCGCTGCGTTTGCCCGAATCGCGGCGGAGTTGCGCACGCAATACGCGATTGGCTATTACCCTACGAACTCGGCAAAGGATGGAAGCTATCGCAAGATCCAGGTTCGAACCAAGCGTAAGAACGTGGTGATCCGCGCGCGACCGGGTTACCGGCCTCCCGGCGGTTCATAAGCGAGAGACATCTGACTTCTGCCGATTGCGGACTATTCCCGACACCTCAACGCAAAGTGAGGTGTTAATTAGAGCTCCCTGCCGGTCAAGGATTTGAACCAAAGAGAATCCGAAGTTAAGCTAATTGCGCTCAAGATTCATCTCGAAAGGAGAACCTCCTATCAATGACAGCTCAAGCACAGCAACCAACACCAACGCTTTTCTTCAATCAATCTCAGCCTATCAACGCAGCAACGCGATGAAGGCCGCGATCGATCTCGAGTTATTTACCGCGATCGGTGAGGGCAATCACACTGCTTCGCAGATCGCCGAGCGATGCCAGGCCTCGGAGCGTGGTGCCCGAATCCTCTGCGACTACCTGGCTATGGACGGGTTTCTGACGAAAGAGGGAGACAACTACGGACTAACCCAGGACTCGGCGGTGTTTCTGGACGGCGATCGCCCGCCGATATGGAAGCGCGGTCGAATTCATAATGTCGGTCACATCATCGAGAGCTTTAAACACCTGACTGACGCCGTACGCAATGGCGGGACAGCCACGCCAGATGAGGGCACGCTCGCGCCCGAGCATCCGGTGTGGATCAAGTTTGCTGGTGCGATGGCGCCAATGATGCGTCCTCCGGCGGCGGCGATTGCGCAGCTCATAGACCCGGATGCGAATCGCAAGATCAAGGTTCTCGACATAGCGTCGAGCCACGGCGCATTCGGTTCGGCCTTCGCCACGCGAAACCCAAATGCCGAAATAGTCGCGGTTGATTGGGCGAATGTGCTTGAACTGGAGTAGAGAACGCGAAAGCCGCGGGCGTTGCGGATCGTTACAGGACGATCGCTGGAAGCGCGTTCGATGTGGACTACGGCGAGGGCTACGATGTGGTGCTCCTGACGAATTTCCTTCACCACTTCGATCCGCCGACCAACGAGAAGCTGTTGAGAAAGTTTACGCGGCGTTGGCGGACGGTGGCCGAGCAGTAACGCTCGAATTTGTCCCTAACGATGATCGCGTCTCGCCCCTGGGCGTGGCGGGATTCAGCCTGGTGATGCTTGCAGGCACACCGAGCGGGGACGCTTACACGTTCGCCGAGTTTGATCGGATGTTCAAGAATGCGGGCTTTTCAAAGAGCGAGATTCACGAGCTACCGCAGGTGGTTCAGCAGTTGATCGTGTCGCAGAAGTGAATCAGTGTCCAGCCGGAAATGGTGGCACGTCCGCTTTGGGGATACCAAATGAAACAGCACTCTGGATAAGTTTCAGAGTGAGGAAGGGCTGCCCCCGCCCGCCGTTGGCAATTCCTCAGTGTTTCAGAGTGAGGAAGAGTTTCAGAGTGAGGAAGAGTTTCAGAGTGAGGAAGAGTTTCAGAGTGAGGAAGAGTTTCAGATATGGAAGGGTTTTAGAGTA
Source organism: Blastocatellia bacterium (assembly GCA_963737945.1). Taxonomy (GTDB): domain Bacteria; phylum Acidobacteriota; class Blastocatellia; order UBA7656; family UBA7656; genus Onstottus_A. Next base: position 12,398 of record CAVTUR010000012.1, read on the forward strand.
AGAAAGGGTTTCAGAGTCGGGAAGGGTGGTTGCCCCGCCACCCTCAAGACAATCCCCAAGTTTCAGAGTCGGGAAGGGTGGCTGCCCGCCACCCTCAAGACAATCCCCAAGTTTCAGGGTAAGGAATAGTTTCAAAGTCAGGAAGGGTGGCTTGCGCTCGCTGAGTGGATGCTTACTTTTGCCGCTTTTCTCTTGCCAATTCTGATGACCAATCAGCCGCGGCTTTCGCGAGCTTCTTTACGTCATCCGGCCACCACCACTCTTTATCTACCCTGATCGGATTAGACTCACCAAGGTAGAACGAACGGAAACTTGACCAGCGATAGTCGGCTGCAGTTGCTACCAGACCGGACCGTAGCGGATTGTTGTGAATGTAGTTTATCTTCTGCCAGGTGAGCCATTCGCTCCAGAGTGGGAGAGTCTTGAAACTCTCTTGCCAGACCTGATTGACCGAACCGTCAGCATCCGGTCTCTCCCTCAAGAACGACAGGGCTTTCGCCTCATCTATGATGCGGTGGGCAGCTAGACTCTTCAGTGTTCCGGCCAATTCGCGAATGCGGCCATCCCTTGGATTGACGATCACGTGGATATGATCGGGCATCAACACGTATGCAATCAGCTTGAGGGACGCTGCTGTAAGCTGTGCGAGAATCTCAAAAGGACGCAGCATGCCGTCTGTTCAAACACCGGGAGACGGCGAACAATGTTGCCGGTCAAGAAATGTAACGCGCCGGGTAGATTGCGGTTGGACCATTTGCGAGCCACGGCGAGATGATAACATGAGAAGTGTCGCTGGTACAGGGAATTCTGAATAAACTAAGCAGTCGGAACTTGCTCTGAACTTGGGGATTGTGCCGAAGGCCGGCGGGGGCAAGCCACCCTTCCTGACTTTGAAACTCTTTCTTACTCTGAAACTCTCACTCTGAAACTCTCACTCTGAAACTCTCACTCTGAAACTCTA